>NZ_JBCHVC010000001.1:0-1524856 GCF_039023495.1 Erwinia magellanica | reverse complement strand
CAATCTGGCAAGTGCACTTGGCGCAATAGAAGCGCAGAAGAAAGGCACGATAGCGAAATACGAAGCCACACAGAAAGCGATCTGTGAACAGGATCAGGCTGCATGTACCCAGATGGTGAAGGACGTAGCCGGAACCGGACTGGACTTTGTACCGATTGTTGGTGATATAAAGGGTTTTGCGGAAGCCAATACGGCGATAGATTATCTTGCGGCCGCGATAGGGCTGATACCGGGAGCAGGAGATGTAGCAGGGAAAACCATCAGGGCGGCAGAAACAGCGCTGAAGAAAGGTGATGTGGCCGAAGCGTCGAGGCTGATCAATAAGGCCAGTAATGATGTCGTTTCGGTTAACTACTTTGGACAGGAGCGTAAATACTGGAGTGCTGAACCTGTCAATGTTAACGGCAATAAGGTTTATCAAAGGAATGATCTGTTTGATCCTAACGCAGTGGACTCCAGAGGAAGATCAAACATCCAAAGGATGGAAAAAGGGTTAGCTCCTTTGGATGCAAATGGCCAGTCAGTAAATCTTCATCATATGCTACAAAAACAGGATGGTCCGATAGCAGAAGTTACTCAAAGTTTTCATAAAGATAATCATAGTGTTATTCATATTAATGATAACAGCATACCTTCAGGCATTGATCGTAATGAATTTAATAAATGGCGTTCTGATTACTGGAAGCAAAGATCAAATGATTTTAAAAAGTAGGTCATTATGAGTATTGATAACGTTAGGAAAGCGATCTCTATAATAAATCAGCATCAAGAAGAGGCTGATTTTGAAGGAGTTAAAGAAGAAAGTTTGATTGCTCTTGCAGAAAAGATTCTTGATGTTGAATTCCCTGATAGTTATAGATTTTTCCTGAAAAATCTAGGCTGTGGGGATATCGCAGGGCAAGAATTCTATGGGGTAATCAAAGCAGATTTTATTAACTCCGGTATACCCGATGCTATATGGTTAACTATAAAAGAACGGCAAGAATCAAATTTACCAGAAAATTATGTAGTTATAAGCTCGACAGGTGATGGTGATTACGTTGTGTTGGACTGTAGCAATGATGGAAAAAATAAAGTTCTGCTATGGGCGCCGGGTATAAAAGTTCAAAAAACTGCCTTTAAACCATATTATGATGATTTTGGTGATTTCTTTTACGATCAAATTGCCACTACACTAAATTAATAAATCCCAGCCATCATGGCTAGGATTTTAACTTATAAACACAGCGAAGTACCCTAATTTCTGATCAGTGCGGCGGAGAAAATATCGACGGCTAAGCCGGGTTTACAGTTTACAGCACCGAGGGATCTGAATGAGCAGCCTTTAGGGAATCAGGTTAAGGAAAATCCGGCAAGTGGGAAAATATTGCCAGAAATGAATAATGATCCAAGATTCCCTTATTCTGCTGGGTTCCAGAAAATGCAAGTAACCCAAAAAAATTCAGAAGGAAAAAGTATCACTATTCATTAACTGGAGGAAAAGAGTGATGCAAAATAAGAAAATTAAACTCTTATTTTTATTAGTTTCTTTATGGGTAGTGGGGCTTTTAATTATCCTTGTAGGTGGTCGAGTACTTATATCTTTAGCATCCTATTTTTTAGTGGGTGATTTTGATTTTTATCGAAATGACTTAATTAGAGGAGCTGAAATATCAATCGGATGCGGGATTATTATTGGCGTAGGGCAATGCCTCATGTCGAAAGAGAAAACGGCCTCGCCTTCAAATCCTAAGTGACAAACCAAATGTCGGCGTTGATGTCGGGGTTTTTCTTTATAAGTCATTTAGTTATCCTTAATTCGCTAGCCGGATGATCAACTGCCTCGGCCCTGTGATCACCTCGATAACAGGGAAAGCGGGATGAAAGGTTAAGGAAGGCGGCGTGGTGGCTGCTGTGCCTGGTGATGTTCACCAGTGCGGTAGCGTGCACGGGGAAAAATGGTGCGGTCATCAAAGCGCAGCAGGAAAAACCGGTTGTAACCCATGGAAAGCATAGGGAAAAAGCGGGTTCATCGCCGGACTGTATACCGGATAACGTTGCTGTTGAGAATAATAATCTGGCTGTGCCTGCGCCATCGCTAATTCCTGTACCAGGTGTGCCGGTCGGACCTGGTGATAAAGTCGTCAAGGAGGCCAATGGCAATATTGCGTCCGGTCTGGATAGCATGCTGAATGGAATCGGCGATGCGCTTGATAAGGCAACGGAATGCTCGTTTGGTCGGGTATGTTCTTCTGATTCGGATAGCGACAACGAAACAAATCCAACCCTGGGTAAGGATTTGACTGATGATCAGAAAAATGAGATCGGTGGAACGGACATCTGGATATTACCAAATGAATATTGAATTAAAACAATTGAGATCGCTTGAGCTTGAGGATAGCTTAATTAATTATTGGCCAGAAGATCCCTTGAACTTTGGCTGTTGGGGCCGGGCAATGGTAGGACCCAGCGAGCAAAATGGTGCTGAATCTTTTGATATTTTGGTCTGTACACCAATCTGGCTTCAAAACGAACTGATTATTAATAAGATTTTATCAGGCAAAGGAACCATCATAGTCAGTGAATACAACTATGATGAGTTAATTACTTATTTAAAAATGCAGATAGCATCATGCGACTATAAGGATTGGTCCGAAGCAGCGCTTAAATTAAGCAGAATTGACTTTTGGGAGTATGAAAACTATCAATCTTGAACCTCTAATGCCAGCCCACCTGCGGCTGGCATTTTACTTTTTAACCAGTTTGTTCTTCTTGCAACCTCTACCGCCACGGTCACCGGGGTATCATTCCCAAACCCGGCCTCTGCCAGCCAGTTGCCCTTCAGGTTCAGGCTGGGGCAGCGGCTGTAACACATGGTCATATCTTTACGGTCTGCGTAACGGATGCTGGTATACTCCACCTTCAGCCGCCGTAACGCTTTGGAAATACTCACTTCTGGCTTAATATCCTGCGTAGCCATCCTTCTTAGTTGCTTATGGTCAGCGGGCTGGGGTGCTCCAACACCTCAGTTCCGCGTCTGTTAACTAATCCGTTTTACCAATCACGTTATCCAGCATCACCGTCACAAACTTCTGCTTCGTCATCGGCATCTGCCGGATCGCTTCGATCTGTTGCTCAAGCCGGGAGGTCGGGCCACGTTTCGATGTACGTCTTGCAGGCAGGCCCAGCAGTTCATCCAGCAACAGGTTAAGGATCTGCGACAGCGGCGGCAGCAGTGAAGCTCAAATCATGGGGGCAGGCCACACCCATCAGTTCGCATCGCTTACGCGTCGAGAGCTTCGGACAAATCTGGCGCAGTGCCTGTATTACTTCCGGCTCTGGCGAGGTCGATTTTATTGGCTGGTTTTCCCGCCACGGGTTTTACTCTGAATACAGAGTCCCATCTGCTTATGCAGATGGGTTATGCGTGTCGTTCACAGGTATGAAAAGCGCAGAAACAAAGAATACTTTTGAAAGCGGTAATGTGTTTTTTTATATACGTTTGGCCTTTCCATAACCGTCAGGATCTGCGGTTGCAGCGCGTTCATATTTCTCAATAGTACGCCGGGCGCTGGATAGCGATGAGGCTGACATAGTATCGAAGGCTCTGCCCGTCAGGGCGCTATCATCGGTGTAATGGGTGCTGGGATCTTTTGCCAGCGAGCGAACATCATAACGGCCCGGCTCTTGTCCGCGCTGCCTTTCTACCATGTGCTTCACGAATTTTTTCCCGACAGGCGGATAAGTCGTTGTAGTCAGAATATGCTCAATTTCATTCTGGCTCATGGTACGGACATGGCGCAAAGCCCATTGTGCATGAGGATCGGGACGCGCATCGTTTCGCTCCTGAATAACACTAAGCCTACCAGGATCAAGCTTGCTGTTATTCAGCGTGGTCACAATGGGAAGATGCTGCCAGGCATCCAGCAACACCGGATCCTCTTGCCGTTTATCCCCTAACAGCACCAATACATGATCGTTATCGTAGAGCGCATTCACCACGGGTTTATTGACCCCTTTGGCCGCAAGAAGCGTATAGGCCAGATCGGAAAACTCCTGACAATGTCCCCCTTGCACTCTCAGCGCAGTATGTCCCGTGGCATAGGCGCCATCGAGACCAGATGCGGACTGTGGAAAACTTTGTGCAAAGCGTTCGCGAACTTCATTGCCAAAGCGTTCCGAGGCACGGCTTGCCATAATACCGCGCATTGCGCTTTCGCCCTTGTCGGCGACGAGAGGTAACCACTGATTACCGCCATGGCCTAAATGTGCCCGGACTTGCTGTTGCGTTTGCGCTGCCAGATCCATGCTTTGGAGTGTTTGAGCTGAAACCAGCCTGACCTGACGCTGAAAGGGGCCGGATGCCTGCATTTGTGCAGCGCTAAGGACTTCGTGAGCAGACTGGGTGGAAGAGCCACTTTGCTGAGTCTGACGACTGCTGCCGATATTGAATATGCGCATCATCATTCTGCTCCAGATTCATGAGGAGTGAGCTGACTGACAATGCCCAGACGCTGCCCCAGCGTATGCGTATAAAGCGCTATATTTTCGTACAGTGCAATCAAAGCCTGTGGCTCTGCCGCGCTCATGGGTAAACGTGACCATATGACTATCTCCTCACTGATGGCCGAGGCCGCCACCACAACAGGGGGAGACTGTTCGTTCATTAAATTAGCCTGCAACAGTTCCCAAAGGAGAGTTGTGGCGTTCTCATCGTTTGCCCTGAAAGGTAGCAGGCAGCTCAGGGTGATATGCTCCTGGGGATAATGTAAAAACCGGAGCGACAGATCTGACCACATCACCAGTTCAAATGCTTCCTCGTCGCCGCGAATGGCAGGCTCCTGCTTGAGATAGGTAAATAAGGGTCGAAGCAGACCACTAAAAGATGTCGACATAAACTCTCCATTTTATTCATAACGCGCGTCAAATCGGCGTGGCCAGCACTGCCGGTTCTGAACGGACTGAAAATAATAAAGAGTAAGTGAGCATAAAAGCAGCCTGGTTCCATGGCCAGCAGGTTACAGAGTCAGCCTGCGGCGGTCATACCATGCTCGCCGCAGGTCGTGATATAAACAGTGAGACCGCACAGGTTAAGGCCATTAAGGATATTGCTGCTACGGCCGGGCAGGACGTTTCGCTGAATAAATAGGGCGGTGAGAGAGGGGGATCACGAGGCACCTCCATGTGCCTCGCCTTTCAGGCAGCAGAGCTGTGCAAAACGGCTATCCTGCCGTTTTGTCGAACCCTGTCGAGGCTTCTCACCCCCCTCTCCGGAGTGATATGCAAAAAAAAAAGTCTGAACTTTCGCTCAGACTTTCTCTTTAAATATGGCGGTGAGAGAGGGGGATCACGAGGGACGTCCATGTGCCTCGCCTTTCAGGCAGCGGAGCTGTGCAAAACGGCTATCCTGCCGTTTTGTCGAACCCTGTCGAGGCTTCTCACCCCTCTCTCCGGAGTGATATGCAAAAAAAAGTCTGAACTTTCGCTCAGACTTTCTCTTTAAATATGGCGGTGAGAGAGGGGGGATCACGAGGCACCTCCATGTGCCTCGCCTTTCAGGCAGCAGAGCTGTGCAAAACGGCTCTCCTGCCGTTTTGTCGAACCCTGTCGAGGCTTCTCACCCCTCTCTCCGGAGTGATATGCAAAAAAAAGTCTGAACTTTCGCTCAGACTTTCTCTTTAAATATGGCGGTGAGAGAGGGGTTCGAACCCTCGATACGTTGCCGTATACACACTTTCCAGGCGTGCTCCTTCAGCCACTCGGACACCTCACCGTTTTATGCCGCAACCAGGTTGCTGACGGGCGCTAATGTAGGCAAAAGCAGGACGCGGGTCAACACTCTTTCTCGCCTTTTCTGCACGTTTAGCCAGTTTTAGAACAGATCGCTGCTTAAATCGCCAAAAGAGCCAGCTGTGGCGGCGAAACAGGATATCAGGCGCGCATTCTACCGCGCAGCGTGCATAATAATGCGCTTTAAATGGCAAGATAATCACGGGGTCTGATGTGAACACCTCCTTACCACGTCCTGTAGCAGCGTCGCCTTCCGGCACCAGCGCGCTGTTCTTTATCCAGATATTCGCCACGCTTGGCTTTGCAGTTCTCTACTCCACGCTGGTGCTCTATGCAACCAAACGTCTTGGCTTTAGCGAAGGGCAGGCCAACGCGATGATGGGCGTGTTTGGTGCATTCAATTACGGGCTGCATCTGTTTGGCGGCTACCTTGGCGGACGCTACCTGAGTAATCGTAACCTCTTTGTGCTGGGTATGGTGCTCCAGGTGGCAGGGTGCTGGGTCTTATCCGGGCAGAGCGCCGAAGGTCTTTACTGGGGACTGGCTATGTTCCTCACCGGTAGCGGGCTGAACGTGACCTGCATCAATATGATGCTGACCCAGCGCTTCACCCCGGAGGATAACCGCCGTGAAAGTGCGTTCCTCTGGAACTACGCAGGGATGAACCTCGGCTTCTTTATCGGCTTTACCGGCGCGGGCTATTTCCAGCTCACGGAGCATTACAAAGCACTGTTCCTGTTTGCCACTATCGGCAATGCGGTGGCGATTGTTATCTCGGTAATGCGCTGGAAAATCCTGGCCGATATCGATACGCCGCTGCTGCACGTCACTAAAAAGCAGTTCCGCCTGCGCATGGCAATTGGTCTGGCTGTGCTGGTGCTGCTGGTGCCCTTGATCCGTATCATGCTGACGCACGCTGACTTTACCGGCACCTTTGTTATCGGCCTGGGCGCGGCAATCTTCGTGCTGCTGGGCATTACCACGCTGCGTCATCGTCCGCGTGAAGAGCAGCGTAAGATGGCGGCCTATCTGCTGCTGGCGATGGGGTCGCTGGTGTTCTGGACGCTCTATCAGCTGGCCCCGATGGGGCTGATGCTGTTCACCGAGCACAATATTGCACTTAACGTCTGGGGCATTCAGGTTGCGCCGCAATGGGTGCAGAACATCAATACGCTGACGATCGTTTTTGGTGGTCCGCTGCTGGCACTGGGCTTCCGCAATCTGCGTGAGCGCGGCTGGCGCATCGATATTCCTCTGCAATTTGCCTCTTCGCTGTTCTTTATCGGCCTGGGCATGTTGGTGCTGCCGCTCGGCATCATGCTGGCTGGCGGCGACGGCATGGTCGCCTTTAAATGGATTGCTGTCAGCTATCTGCTGCAAAGCATCGGTGAACTGCTGATCTCGCCAATAGGCTACGCGATGATCGGCAAACTGGCGCCGGTGCGCTATCAGGGGATCATGATGGGCTGCTGGATGATGGTGACGGGAGTGGCCTCGGTGCTGGCGGGTTATGTCTCCGGCCTGATGCCGGAAAATAGCGGCAGTACGCCAGCGCTGACCAATCCCGGCTACAGCCATATCTTCAGTCTGCTGGGGTGGGGCAGTGCGGCGGTGGGGCTGGTTTTATTGCTGCTGATGCCGCTGCTGCGCAAGCTTATCCAGGCCCGCGACCCGTCCGCTAAGGTAGTGTGAGCAACGCAACAATTTAGCTTGCCACAGGGCTGGTTTTCCCCGAGCCTGAAGAAAAAAGGAGAGCAATGTGGATATCATTTTTTATCACCCCTCGTTTAATGCAGAGAAGTGGATCAATGGCTTACAGCAGCGTCTTCCCCAGGCGCGTATTCGTGCCTGGCAGGCGGGCGACACGGGGCCAGCCGACTATGCGCTGGTACGCCAGCCGCCGGTAGAGATGCTGAAGGGCCGTAAAGAGCTGAAGGGCGTGTTTGCGCTTGGCGCGGGCGTGGATGATATCCTCGGGCAGCTTCGCCAGCATCCGGAGATGCTGGCCGAAGGCGTTCCGCTGTTTCGTCTGGAAGATACCGGCATGGCACGGCAGATGCAGGAGTATGCGGTTTATCACGTGCTCGGCTGGTTCCGCCGCTTTACGGAGTATCAGCAGCAGAAAGCGCAGGCGCTGTGGCAGTCGCTGCCAAACCCGTCCCGCGCAGCGTTCAGCATCGGCATTTTAGGGGCAGGCGTACTGGGAAGCAGCGTGGCAGAGAGCCTTAAAGTATGGGGATTCCCGGTGCGCTGCTGGAGCCGTTCGCCGAAAGAACTGCCTGGCATCACCAGCTTTCACGGTGCAGAGCAGCTTGGTGAGTTTCTCTCCGGAACCCAGGTTTTAATTAATCTCTTACCCAATACGCCGCAAACGGAAGGCATCCTTAACCGTGCGCTGCTCAGCCAGCTGAAACCTCAGGCGTTCCTGCTCAATCTGGCGCGTGGCGCGCATCTGGTTGAGGAGGATCTGCTGGCGGCGATGGCGGCAGGGGAGATCAGGGCGGCGGCGCTGGATGTGTTTGTCCGCGAGCCGCTGGATAAGCAGCATCCTTTCTGGGCGCATCCGGATATTGCCATCACTCCCCATAATGCCGCTGTAACCTTGCCAGAAGAAGCTATGGACTACATCGCTAAATCCGTTCTTCAGCAGGAAGCGGGCGAAATGCCTGCCGGTCTGGTGGATGTGAAGCGCGGATATTGAGTCATTGCCGGGCAGGAATGCTATTCTTGCCCTAAGCCAAAAGGAGAATCTATGTACCCCGTTGACCTTCATATGCATACCGTTGCCAGCACCCATGCCTACAGCACGCTGCGTGATTATGTAGTTCAGGCGCAAACTTGTGGCGTGAAGCTGCTCGCCATCACCGACCATGGCCCGGATATGGCGGATGCGCCACACTACTGGCATTTTGTGAATATGCGCGTCTGGCCGCGCGTGGTGGACGGCGTGGGCATCCTGCGCGGCATCGAAGCCAATATCAAAAATATTCATGGGGAGATCGACTGTACCGGCCCGATGATGGATGCCATGGACATTGTGGTGGCTGGCTTCCACGAGCCGGTCTTTGCCCCGCGTGATAAAGCTACCCATACTGAAGCGATGATTGCTGCGATGGCCAGCGGCAACGTGCATATCATCAGCCATCCGGGGAACCCGAAATACCCGATCGATATCCCGGCAGTGGCTGAAGCGGCGGCGAAATATAATGTAGCGCTGGAGCTGAACAACTCCTCCTTTACCACCTCCCGGCCGGGCAGCGAGCCTAATTGCCGCGCTATCGTTGCCGCCGTGCGCGATGCCGGTGGATGGATCTCCTGCGGCTCTGATTCCCACACCGCCTTCACGCTGGGCAATTTTGAACACTGCCTGCGGATCATGAAGGAAGTGGATTTCCCGGAGGATCGCGTATTAAATGTTTCGCCGCGCCGTTTGCTGGATTTCCTGGAGCAGCGGACCGGAAAAAGCATTACTGAATTTGCTCAACTGTGACACTGTCACGAATAACCGCTGAAGGGATTGCCCGACATGAATGAATTTTCCATCATCTGCCGTATTCTTGGCTCGCTCTATAATCGCCAGCCTCAGGATCCGCTGCTGGTGCCGCTGTTTACGATGCTGCGCGAAGGCAAGCTGCAACAGCACTGGCCGCTGGAGCAGGATGAACTGCTGACCCGCTTGCAGGAAAACAGCGATCCGCAGTCGCTGGCTGCTGATTACAATGCGCTGTTTGTTGGCAGCGAATGCAAGGTGCCGCCCTACGGATCGCACTGGGATAACGGCCCGCAGGAGAGCGAGATCCGCAGTTTTCTGCAAAGCCGGGGTATGCCTTTAGGGGAGGCACCAGCCGACCATATTGGCGCGCTGCTGCTGGCGGCATCATGGCTGGAAGATCAGTCTCAGGCCGATGAGATCCAGGCGCAGATTACGCTGTTTGATGACTATTTACTGCCGTGGTGCGGTCAGTTCCTGGGCAAAGTCGAAGCGCATGCTGCCACAGCCTTCTACCGCACGCTGGCTGCGTTAAGCCGCGAGGCGATTCAGGCGATGCGGGATGAGCTGGAAGAGGAAGGGGAAATCTGATCTCCTTGCTCCCACTGATAAAAAAGCACCCCATTCCTGGGGTGCTTTTTTTTTGGCCTGTTACTGCCGCCAGTGAGGCTGAGCGGAACCCAGCGGCGTGGCTGAACGCGACCAGGCCAGCGGCGTTCCCGGCAGCCAGACCGGCGAGCGCAGGCGGTAGCCGATACCCCAGCGGGTAATCTCCGTTTCAACATTATTATCGTGAGGTTGAGCAGGCCCAAGGCCCTGAGGTTGTTCCGTATCCGGAAGCGGATTTTCCATCAGCAGGCAGGCGGTTCTGGCAAGCGACAGCCGCGCGGTAAAGCCCGTATTGTTTAGCCGCCGCTGGCGCAGCCCTTCCAGCACGGCAGCGGCCATCAGGTAGCCTGTTGCATGATCCAGTGCCTGAACGGGCAGCGGGCAGGGCGCGTCGCTCATTTTCCACAGCCTGCCGCTGTCGGCAATGCCGCAGCCCATCTGCACCAGGCTGTCAAAGCCGCGCCGGTTGCGCCACGGCCCTTTCCAGCCCCATGCATTAAGGCTGACGTCGATCAGCCCCGGCGACAGGGTTTGCAGAGTCTCGCTGTCATAGCCCAGCCCGCTAAGCGCATCGGCGCGGTAGCTGTGCACCAGCACATCCGCTTCGGCGATCAGTGCCTCGAACTGACTGCGTCCCGCTGAAGATGTCAGATCCAGCCTGGCGCAGCGTTTGCCCAGAGTAATCTCCTCTTCCAGCGTCGGCTCTTGCCACCCGTGTGGATCAAGGCGCAGCACATCCGCGCCCAGGCCCGCCAGAAAACGGGTGGCGACCGGCCCGGCGATGATGCGGGTCAAATCCAGTACACGAACGCCGAGCAGAGGACGCGCAGGCAGTAAACGCCAGCGCGGTGCTGCGGCCTCCTGCTCTACCCCCTGCGCAATCAGCGCTTCACCCTGTACGGCACGCCCCTGAGGATGCGCCTGCCACTCTGACACGCTACGCATTTCAGCTGCACACCCTTTTGCCGCAATCACGGCTTCTTCCAGCGCCGTTTTATCCCACTGGCGAACGGCTTTCGCCAGACTGGCCCGGTCGGCATGTTTACCCAGCACGCTTTCCATGGCCGCGCGATGATGGGGGGCGTTAGTATGCAGACGGATCCAGCCATCACGCGTGGCATAATCCCCCGCCAGGGGATCCCACAGCGCGGGCGCGGAACGGTTGATCGGCATGAAACTCTGCTGAAACCAGCGTGAAGCCAGGCGGGTATCAACCTCCATCTGACGGGAATTATGGACCAGTTCAGCGGCGGCCTGCATCGCCAGCGCCATGCTGGTTCCCGCAAGCTCAGTTACCGGATAGAGTGAAGAGAACCGCTCCCCGCCGTGAAACTTTACCGCTGGCAGCGGCGTATCTGGGGTGCGCAGCCCGTACCAGAGCTGCTGCCAGAGTGTGGTGATAAACCCATTATCCATTGCTTTCTCCCTTTGCTGATGTTTAACACCTTAGCAATGAAAGTCGCTTTTTGCCTGGCGCTAACGCAGGCGGCGGAACTTCGGCAGTCGGGCGTGCATGCGTAAATTTCGCAGGTTAACTACCGCAATCGCGGTACCCACAATCACCAGCAGCGCACCAACAATTTTGAAAATGTTCATGCTGTCACCCAGCACCACCACGCCCAAAATCACGGCCAGTACCGGCGTCAGCAGCGAGTAGGGCATAATCAGGTTGACGTTATAGCTGCGCAGCAGCCAGTACCAAAGGGAATAGGCGATGATTGACGAGAAAATAGCGCTGTAGAGGATGCCGAACCAGCCACGCCAGCTTGAGTGCATCAGGCTGGTTATCTGGTCTGATTCCAGCAGAAACGAGGCCAGCCCGACCACGGGAATCGCCAGAAAAGAGAGCCAGCCGGTCATGGTCAGCGGTTTTATGGCAGGAGATTTCTTCACCAGCATGTTACTGACAGCCCAACCCGCTGCGCTGCACAGCAGCAGACAAAGCACCCACCATGCCGGAATGGTCGGGCTGCCTGCCAGCACCACCACGCCCGTTAGCGAAACGACAATGCCGGTCAGTTGCACCACCGACAGCTTCTCTTTCAGGATCACCATTGCCAGAATCATCGCGAAAGGCGTGCCGAGCTGCACCACAATGGCGCCAGTCCCTGCATCGGTATATTTCATTCCGACAAACAGCAAGGAAAAATGCAGGAAGCCAAAGGTAAAGGCCAACGGCACCAGATAACGCAGCTGCGCGCGGTTAACGCGGGTAAAAGGCACCAGAATCAGCGCGACCACCACAAAGCGCATCAGGGTAAGGAACAGCGGAGGGAGGTCGATCAGCCCCCATTTGATGGCAACGTTGTTAAAGGCCCAGAGGGTTACCACCAGCAGAATAAGTAAAAAATGACGCAAAGCCACGAGAGAGTCCTGTTGTGCGTGAGATCACCTTTTTATCATGGCATGATTCGCCAGCAAATTAAGCACAGAAGGGAGATTTATTTCCGCCCTTTCAGCCTGTTGTTGCGCCAGAGATTATGCTTTTTGCTGACTTATCTTAAAGAAAAAGTGATGAGACAGGCCGCCGTCAGCGTGCCATCATAGCGCTTTGGAGCCTCTGCTTGTCGGCAGGGAGCGTTGAAATTGATAAGGATGGCCCCCGCTATGCGTTCTTCTCTTCCTCTGGCTATTATCCAGCTTGAAGCCCCACCTGAAGCCGTCAGCAATCTCGTAGGCGAACAGCAGCACTGGTTTATCGCCGCGCTGGGCCTGAAGCCTGGTGAATACAGCGTTGTGCGCCCCGATCTGGGCGAAGCGCTGCCGGAGCCGGGTACAGTTTCTGCTGCTATTCTCAGCGGCTCCTGGGCAATGGTCACCGATCATGCTGAATGGAGCGAAAGGACGGCCGCCTGGATCCGCAGCGCCGTGGAGCAGGCGCTGCCGCTGCTGGGCGTTTGTTATGGCCATCAGCTGATGGCTTATGCGCTGGGCGGCGTGGTGGATGATAATCCGCGAGGCTGGGAGCGGGGACTGCAACAGCTTGAGATGAACGAAAATGCGCAGCACGATCCCTTATTAAACGTGCTGCCAGTGCATTTTTCCGCATGGCTTTCGCATCGCCAGTCGGTTATTCAGCCCCCTCCGGGCGCCCAGGTGCTGGCTGCCTCGGCGCTGGAGGAGTGCCAGATTATCCGTTATACCCCGCAGGCGCTCTCCGTGCAGTTTCATCCTGAATTTACCGGCCAGATCATGACCGCCTGCCTGCAAAACAGCCAGAGCAGCGAGGCGTTAAGCAGCCTGATGGTTCATCAGCAGGAACCCGGTACGCCGCTGCAACTGTTGCAGGATTTCTGGCAGCAGCATCGTCAGCTCAGCAAGCTCGCCTGAATTTTCTCCCCATTGAGTGCTGGCCGCTACGTTAACAGCGGGCTGGCACTCTTTGCTCTCTGCGCCCAGTCACCGGCGTGAATCACGCACGGCTTCACTTCTTTCCCTACCGCAGAGCATCACTCTCCTGGCTGACTGGCAGTGGGCAGTGGGCAGTGGGCAGTGGGCAGTGGGCAGTGCGCTGTGCGGCATCTCACACTGACAGCCTGGCCTGCTGTTTTCCTGACGTCCCGGTCACAGTTTCCCGGCTGGTAATCTGACATGCTCGCGTTATTGCAATAATGTTAATCACGAGTTATTTCATTGTTAAGTTCGCCAGGGCGCGCTTATCCAGAGGAGAACCACGATGCGCTATGCCTATCCGGGTACGAAAGAGTCTTTAATTACGCTGAAAGCACAGTACGGCAACTTCATTAACGGTGAGTTTGTTCCGCCGGTGAAGGGGGCCTATTTTTCTGACACCTCGCCCGTTAACGGATCGGTCATTGGCGAATTTCCTCGCTCCGGTATAGAGGATGTGGAAAATGCGCTGGATGCGGCCCATGCCGCAGCTGAAGCCTGGGGGAAAACCTCTGTTCAGGTTCGTTCGTTAACGCTGCTGAAAATTGCCGACCGGCTGGAAGAGAATCTTGAGTTTATTGCGGTTAACGAAACCTGGGATAACGGCAAGCCGGTACGTGAAACGCTGGCGGCTGACCTGCCGCTGGCGGTGGATCATTTCCGTTACTTTGCTGGCTGCCTGCGCGCGCAGGAGGGCACGGCAGCGGAGATTGATGAATTTACCGCAGCCTATCATTTCCACGAACCGCTGGGCGTGGTCGCGCAAATTATCCCCTGGAACTTCCCGCTGTTGATGGCAGCCTGGAAGCTGGCTCCGGCGCTGGCTGCCGGTAACTGCGTTATTCTGAAACCGGCCGAGCAGACGCCGCTTTCCATTACGCTCTTTGTTGAACTGATTGCCGATCTGCTGCCCAAAGGGGTACTAAACGTTATCCACGGCTACGGTCGTGAAGCGGGTGAGGCGCTGGCGGGCAACCCGCGCATTGCCAAAGTTGCCTTTACCGGATCAACCGCAACGGGTACCCATATCCTGGAGCTGGCGGCAAAAAACCTGATCCCCTCTACGGTAGAGCTGGGCGGTAAATCCCCCAATATTTTCTTTGAAGATATTATGCAGGCGGAACCCTCATTCATTGAGAAAGCGGCAGAGGGTGTGGTGCTGGGCTTTCTGAACCAGGGCGAGGTATGTACCTGTCCTTCCCGTGCGCTGGTACAGGAGTCGATCTATGAACCCTTTATGGAAGCGGTATTAAAAAGGGTGAAGACTATCAAGCGGGGCGATCCGATGGATACCGAGACGATGGTCGGCGCGCAGGCTTCACAGCAGCAGTTCGATAAAATCCTCTCTTATCTGGAAATTGCCCGCCAGGAAGGGGCAGAAGTGCTGACGGGTGGCGGTGTTGAGAAGCTGGAAGGTGAACTCTCTACCGGTTACTACATTCAGCCTACGCTGCTGAAAGGTAACAACAGCATGCGCGTGTTTCAGGAAGAGATCTTCGGGCCGGTAATAGGTATCACCACCTTTAAGGATGAGGCAGAAGCGATCGCCATCGCTAATGATTCGATTTATGGCCTGGGGGCTGGCGTCTGGACGCGGGATATCAATCGCGCTTATCGCGTGGGCAGGGCGCTTAAAGCCGGGCGTGTCTGGACTAACTGTTATCATCTCTATCCGGCGCACGCCGCGTTTGGCGGTTACAAAAAATCGGGTATTGGCCGCGAAACGCATAAAATGATGCTCGATCACTATCAGCAAACTAAAAACCTGCTGGTGAGCTACAGCATAGAGCCGCTGGGCTTTTTCTGATTGTGAATGTAATGAAAAAGGGTCGCGCAGCGGCCCTTTTAGTTCACCCGTTAAATTGCACTTGATAAGCAGTGACTGAATCCTGCTCCTCTTCTGCCTGAGCATCCCGCTCACGCTCTGCGGTATTAGCGATCAAGCGGCTCCGGGCGGGCATGCCGGATAATACCCTGTACTAATGGGTTCAGCATATTATCACCCTGATACCAGCACCCACCTTTTGGCTTCCCTCCTTCAGCCAGCCTTGCGCTGCGCCAGCAAATCGACGATATGCTCTTCCGCCACGGCCTGAGAAAACAGATAGCCCTGTAGCTGATTGCAACCCGCTTCAGGCAGTGCGGCCATCTGTATCTGGGTTTCTACCCCTTCTGCTGTCACAGTGAGTCCCACCGCCTGACCCAGCTTCACCAGGAACTTAATAATGCTATAGCGTTCTCCGTTACGCCCAGCTACTGGGTGAAAGACCGATCGATTCTGTTTTTATCTACAGAGAAGTGGCTCAGCGCATTCAGTTCATCTTTGAGTCAGCCGGGGCCGGAAAAGTATGACAAACAATCCTTCAGCAACAGCGATGTATTGCAGATAAAGAGCCGGAAAAATGATTCGCGCCATCAAACTGTTTTGTGTGCGGAAAAGAAATCAGAAGCGTTTTTACCATCAGATTTATCCTGTTTTCCTGGGGGGTACAGCGGCAAATCCCCATCAGGATCGTCTGGCGAAGCGGTGCAATGGCAGGAAAAATCTGTAACGAATTTTGCGAAGAATTTTACTGCATCAGGAAAGAAGGCGGGTTCAGCACAGCAAGAGGCGCTGTAAAGTATGCCTTTTTTATGCGGCCGAATAACAATCGCGGAGAACAGGTTAAGACTATTCTTAGAAGACGTAGTCGTCTGACATCTTTTCCGGCTCAGCTTCTTCTTAGAATGGTGTTTTGTTGATGCCTGGTTGAAGGTGTAATTATTGTATAAATAAGTCTTTCAGAAAATAAATTAAGCTCACTTGAGTATGATAAGTTTCATTTTAAATAAACACTTTCCCGAATGAGTATTCATTAATATTTTATTTATTTCGGGTTGACTGGAGTTTAAAGCGTAACGCTTGAAACAAAGAAACACGATTATGATTATCGACTGGCATTATTCTTAATAAGTATCTTCTTAAAAAAACGCCATTGATTTCCTCTCCTGTTTGTTGTTAATTAAAAACATTCTGTTCCAGTAAGAGAAAAAACTCATGTCAGCCAGATTATTGTCTGTGATTATCCCTGCCTATAACGTAAGTAATTATATTATTGAATGTGTAGATTCATTACTTTGCCAAATTCCTGCGCCCAATGAACTCATTATTATTAATGATGGTTCAACGGATAATACGCTGGCCCTGATTGAGCAAAAATATGGCGAAGTAGAGAACGTAAAAATCGTCACTATTGCCAACGGCGGATTGGGCAACGCCCGTGATGTCGGCATTCAGATGGCGCAGGGGGACTTTATTTTCTGCTGTGACCCGGACGATGTGGTCTGTGACGGCCTGTACCGGGAGCTGAGCGAAACCGTTAACCGCCATCCGGAAATTGAGCTGTTTTGCTTTAATTCGCTTATGTTTGAAGATGATGATTCTGGCCGCACCTATGGCAAAGTGGAGCACCGTGAATTCGGCTTAATGGATCCTCAGGCCGTCTTCAGTTCATTATTGCGCTCCGGTGCCTATACCTCAGCCACATGGAATTACGTCCTGAAAAAAGATGTTATTAATACATTTAATTTAAAATATGTTAAGCGCCTGCATGAGGACCACTGTTTTACGCTGGAAGCATTTCTGCGCGCGCGGAGTGCCTTTGTCAGCCAGAACCTTTACTATAAGCAACGTATTCGCAGCGGCTCATTAACCAATAGCGTAAAAAGCGACAGTTTTTTCCGTCAGCGGTATGATGCATTTATCTGCTCTTATGAAAAATTAATTTCCTTAGTGGAAGATAAAAAAACGCAGGCGGAATTGCGCCGGCTCTATCTGATCCACTCCTTTAAGCTGATGATTAACCTGGCCCTGGCGGATAACCGACGCGTGCCCGATTACATTATGCACTCTATTCATTATTTCGGGAAAAGTCTGAAACCAGGCTCAACGGCTAACTGGCTACTGTTAAGAAGGCCAGAATTATACTCTAATCTGATCAAAGTCAGGCAGATTCTGCGCGGTATGACATCATGATAAGGTTAATGGCTGATGGCTAAGGTATTTGATAAAAGTTTAGTAATTAATATTTTTTCCCTGTTAGGGCTGCGTGGCGCTTCGTTTATTTTTCCACTGGTTACCTTACCCTATCTGGCTCGCGTGCTTGGCGTGGAGCACATGGGGGTGCTGGCTTTAGGCCTGGCCTGCGTCATGTATTGCAGCACCATCTCTGACTGGGGCTTTAACGTCTACACCACCAAAGATATTGCCATGCATCGCGAGGACAAGCAGAAGGTGACCCAGCTCTTCTGGTCCACCTTTAATGCCAAGCTGATTATGGGAACCTGCACGCTGGCGCTTCTGCTGCTGGCAACCTGGTTTAACCCGCACTGGCATAATCTGTTCTATATCGTGCTGGCTAACTCTACGGTGCTCTATGGACAACTGCTCTCTTTTGGCTGGCTGATGCAGGGGTTTGAGAAGCTGGGTAAAACCGCGCTGATCTCTACGGTGGGGCAGTTCTGTTCCATTCCGCTGACCTTTCTGCTGGTGAAAACGCCGGAAGATACCTGGCTGGCCGCGCTGATCCCCGGCGTGACCGCAACCATTACCGCTGTTATCACGCTCTATTTTGTGGTCACCATGCGCGTTATCGGTTTTTACCGCTTCGAGCCGAAAGAGATCTTCCAGCGCATCAAAGACAGCCTGCATGTTTTCCTGGCGATTGCCGGTGCCAACCTGTTCAATAACATTAACGTGTTGATCCTGGCCAGCATGACCAGCAACTATATGGTGGGTTTGTACAACGGAGCTGACCGCCTGAAAAAAGCGGCAAACACGCTACCAGAACAGATCGGCAACGCCTTTTTCCCACGGGTGAGCTATCTGTTCCATAAGGATCCGCACGCGGTGATCCATGCAACGCGAAAGAGTATTACCTTCTCCTTCGCTATCAGCGTGTTTATCGTGGTGTTTACGTTTTTCTTTGCAGATCTGATAGTGCGGCTGCTGCTCGGCCCTGATTTCCACGAGTCGGCAAACGTGTTGCGGGTAGCGGTATGTGGCTTTATTTTCGGTAACGTCAGCTATCCGGCAGGGCTGCAAATCCTTATTCCACACGGCCTGGCAAAGCAGCGAATGCACGTCATGTTTATTGTTGGCCTGATCAACATCCCGGTCTGCTGTCTGATGGCGTGGAAGTTTGGTGCTATCGGTGCGGCCAGTTCGCTGGTGTTTTCAGAGTTCCTGGTCTTCCTGGGTATTCTGCGCATTATGATCAAGCACGGTATTCTTAACAGCTACCTGCTGCGCGAAAGCCCAAAGGGGTTTGAGGCGCCGCGCAACGAAAATGCAGGCTGACGCGGCGCTCGTGCTTTAGCTTTTATCAGCCTGTCTGGCGGCGAGCTTTTTCTGCCGCCAGTTCAGCAGGGGCGTAACGGAGATCCCATGTACCACTACGCTGGCGACAACCAGCGTCAGGGCCATATTCGCCATTCTGGTCATTTCATCCCCCTCCACGCCGTGGGTGTAGGCCCAGGCAATGTAGTTGATGCTGCCTATTCCCCTGATACCTAACCAGCCGATAATAAGCCGCTGTCCCCGTGGCGCTTTCATCCCTGTGGTGGCTATCCAGACCGCAGCGGGACGGATCACCACAAACAGCAGGGCGGCCATTATCAGCCCCTGAGGGTCCCAGTGCTGCGCCAGGGTGATCCCCAGCACAATGATGATCCCCGCCGCAAATAACCGCTCTACCGTGTCACCAAAGGAGAGGGCATCGCCCACTACCAGCCCGACGGCGTTGGCGGGATTGGTTTCCCCCACTTCATGACGCACATGGGGGTTCACCAGCACCTCTGCGGGGGGACGATTATCACTGTCGTTAAAACAGTCTGCGGGCTGGCGATAAATAACCCGCATTTCTGCACGACGCAGGCCTACACCGGCGGCAAAGGCTGCCAGAAAACCGGAAGAATCCAGCGACTGTGCGGCGGTATAGCTCAGCGCGATCAGCGCCAGCGCCAGAAAATCATTAGGCGCCACATCCTGATGCGTATGGCGCAGGTGAGTGATGTACTGACCGACAAATCGTCCTAACAGGAAGCCGATGCCCAGGCCGCCGATAATCGCCCAGACCACATCCACCAGCGCCCACTCGCCTAACATCTCTGGGGAAACGCCACCCTGAGTGGTCAGCAGCATCACGGCCAGCATCAGCAGCGGAAGCGCCGTGCCGTCGTTCATGCCCGCCTCGCTGGAGAGCGAGACGCGCAGGTTGTCATCATCACGCGCATCGTTGACTGAAATCAGACTGGCAAGCACCGGATCCGTTGGTGCCACAATGGCTCCAAACGCCAGTGAGAACATCCAGGAAAGCCCGGCAATATAGTGGGCGGCCAGGGTAACGCCCGCCACGGTCAGCAGCATCCCCGGAAACGCCAGCCTTAACCCTAATCGCCAACCCTGACTTCTGAATGGAATGCGCAGCTTCAGCCCGGTGATAAACAGCGAGGCGGCCATAGCAATTTCAGTAAGATGTCTGGTGAGGTCAGCATGCGCAGCGATGTCGATGTGCAGGAGATCCAGCACCCACGGCCCGCAGGCAATGCCCGTAGCCAGATAGATAGCAAAGGAGGTCACAGGCCCGCGCGTTATCCATCCCGACGCCAGTGACATTATCAATAACAAGCCGCCAGTCACGGCAGTCCAACCCAAAAATCCCATTGTTGCTCCCCGGTAAGTATTCAACCTTACAGTATGGACGCTAATAGCGAGACGCGGGAGGGAGCTGAGTGAATCGGCCTGTTTTAGTTATAAAGTGAGCCGCTGGCTGTCAGCAAAAGCAGCCAGCGGCAAAGATTAGCGGTTTTTGCGGGCGCGTACGGCCAGCGCTTCCAGCTGGGCTGCAACGTGGCGTCGGGTATCTTCATCGGTCAGAAGAGCCGCTTCAGCATCAATCCGTGAGGCAGCCTGACCGATCATGATTTCTGGTTTGTTCAGCGTATCGGCATTGAGAAACACCAGGGTTTGACGCAGGTGATACTGCGCACGCGCGCCGCCAATCATGCCTGGCGAAGCGGTTTGAATGGCAACCGGCTTTCCGGCAAAAGGGTTTTCCGGCAGGCGGGAAAGCCAGTCGATGGCGTTTTTCAACGCGCCCGGTATGGAGTAGTTATATTCCGGCGTAACGATGATCACGCCATCGGCGGCGGCAATTGCTCTGCCCATGGCGACGACCGCGGCAGGAAAGCCTTCTGCCTGAAGATCAGCATCATAATGAGGCAGCTCGCCAACCGAGCCAAGCGGCGAAATCGTCACGCCTGCTGGCGCGAGTTGTGGCAACGTGGCAGCGACCGCCGCATTCAGTGAGGCTTTGCGCAGGCTGCCAAGCAGCGTGACAAACGTTAAGGATGAGGCTTCAGACATATCTTTCCCTTAATTATCCGTAAAATGAGTGGAGGATGAACAGTAAACGCAAGCGCCAGTATTACCCCGAGAGTCAGCCGCTGTCCAACTTCTCTCCCGGGCTTTATACCTGCCGGAGGGGAATAAACATTCTGTGCCGTAATCCGCCGGAACAGGGCGCAAAGATTGTCAGCCTGCGCCTGGAGGTATAATCTTAACGCACTTATTTTCCTCACTGGCAGCCGTTCCAGCCGGTGTTTCTCCGTTAAACCGAGGTTGTTTTGTCCAGTTACTCACCCAGCCAACGCCCAAGACGTCTGCGTCAGACCCCATCCCTTCGCACGCTTTTTCAGGAAACTTCCCTGAGCATCAACGATCTGGCGCTGCCGATTTTTGTTGAAGAAGGTCTTGATGATTACAAAGCTATCCAGGCGATGCCGGGGGTGATGCGTATTCCTGAAAAGCGTCTGGCTTATGAGATTGAGCGCATTGCAAAAGCGGGTATCCGCTCGGTGATGACCTTTGGCATCTCGCATCATACCGATGCAGACGGCAGCGATGCCTGGCAGGAAAATGGGTTGGTTTCGCGGATGTCGCGCATCTGCAAAGAGACGGTACCAGAGATGATCGTTATGTCTGACACCTGCTTCTGTGAATATACCACCCACGGTCACTGTGGCGTGCTGCACGACCACGGCGTGGACAATGACGCCACGCTGATAAACCTTGGCAAGCAGGCGGTGGCGGCGGCTCATGCAGGCGCAGACTTTATTGCCCCTTCTGCGGCAATGGATGGTCAGGTTGCGGCAATCCGTCATGCGCTGGATGCGGCCGGATTCACCGACACGGCGATCATGTCCTACTCGACTAAATTCGCTTCCTCTTTCTACGGCCCGTTCCGCGAAGCCGCAGGCACTTCACTGAAGGGTGACCGTAAAACCTACCAGATGAACCCGATGAACCGCCGCGAAGCGCTGCGCGAATCGTTAATCGATCAGGCTGAAGGGGCTGACGCGCTGATGGTTAAACCGGCTGGCGCCTATCTGGATATTATCCGTGACGTGCGTGACAACACGAATCTGCCGCTGGCGGCTTATCAGGTGAGCGGTGAGTATGCGATGATCAAATTCGCGGCACAGGCTGGTGCTATCAGCGAACGTGAGGTGGTTCTGGAGAGTCTGGGCGCGATTAAACGCGCCGGTGCCGATCTGATCTTCAGCTATTTCGCCCTGGATCTTGCGGAGCAGAAACTGCTGTAGTCGGGCGTTTCAAAAAAACTGGCCGCTGAGCCTGATGCCGGAAGTTTAAGGATCGCCTGAACGATCCGGCAGCAGGTGAAAAAGGGGCCATGTTCACTCTTCTTCTGAAGAAGACGGAAACGTAAATAAGGCCGTGAGTGACCGCTCACGGCCTTTAACATTTTGCCCTTCAGATGATTAATTATAGTTAAAACCCTTCCTCAAGAGCCTTCCCACCCACTGTAATGTGCCTGATAGTGACGATCGGCAATCGGCAATCGGCAATCGGCAATCGGCAATCGGCAATCGGCAATCGGCAATCGGCAATCGGCAATCGGCAATCAGCAATCAGCAATCAGCAATCAGCAATCGGCGTGTCGCGGATACCCCCGGCCAGTAAAACCAGGCAATCAAACTCCAGCATAAAACAGTCATCACAGGTTCTGGCAAACCCATATCCCTGCGGGATGCTTTACAGAGAGCAGCCCAACAGGCGCTGTGTTGAGCTGCAAAATGCGGATCGCGGACACCATGACATTTTCAGCGTTTCTATCTGGATGCTGAAATAAAGTCCGGCAGCGCGTTACGCTGGTAAAGAACCCTCGCCAGTTTTCATGATATTGGCGAAGTTCTGCACTTTATCAACGTAGGTTGAGTCGCCGGTACCGTACTTTGAAATATCGCTCAGATCCTGGGTATTGACGTTCAGCGGGCCGGAGTTATAGCCACGCAATGCAGCGCCTTCATTGCCGCCAAACTGCTCTTTCATATCCTTCATGTACATCGCGCCAGCCATGATGTTATCCGCGGGCTTGCTCAGGTCAGCATTACCCAGCTCATTCGGGTATTTCTGCTGTAGCTCTTTGAATGTACTTTCGTTCACCTGCATCAGACCGGCATCAGTACCGCCATTGCCGCCATTAACGGTGCTGGCACCAGAAATGCCGCGTGACTCCTGATATACCTGCGCAGCCAGGGTTGCGGCGTCAATGCCGCTGGCTTTCGAGGCTTTGGCCAGCGCACCGTCCAGTGTCACCATGCTTTCTGGCAGATGCAGACCGGTGCTTTGGCCGGTTGATACGCCGGTGCTGCCGGTGTCAGTACCGGTTGTAGCGGCTAGGGTGCCGGTCGCCGGAGGGCTGTCGGTCGAGGCTGCTGGTGTTGCTGCTGGCGTCGCCGCTGGTGTCGCTGCTGGCGTTGCTGTTGCTGCATCATTCATGCTGGCAGGCTGGCCGTTGTCCTGGCTGCCATCGGCACCGCTCTGCTGGCCTTTCATCATCTGCTGCATCATTTGGATCAACACCGACAAGATCATCTGCGTCATCTGCATCAACTGCGTCATCTGCTCGCCGTTGTCATTCTTAGTATCGCTGTTGGTCAGCTCGTCCAGGCTGGTACCCGCCGGGCCACTAAAATTTATGCTGCCGCCTCCCTGGGTTGATCCAGAGTTCTGAGACTTGCCTGAAAGTGTTTCTGAATCAAAACCGGAAAATTGCGGTGGGGGCAGTTGCGACACTCCACCTGAAGAGATTGAACTCATAGTTTTTCCTTAGAAATAGTACAGCGTTAAGGGTAGTAAACCGGAACGGGTCGTAGTTATGTGGCTGAGGAAACGGGAAGGTTCCTCTCTGGTAAAGGCAGACAGGAAAATAAGTAGCGGGCGATGACGGGTTAATACGGTAGAAAAATCAGCGATTTATTTTTAATAAAGAGATGAAGGCAGCAGCTGGTTATTCACTCAACGGAGCCTGTGAAATAGAAAAATTACAGAGTCCATACAGACTGGCTGTCAGGACAGGGGTTCCAGAGAGTATCAGGCGGAAATGATTGTCATGGCATTTACGGATGATTCACAGATAAGCAATCCCGACTGGTTCGGCACGGAAAACGTCACGCCCTCAGCAGCGGCAGTATTCACCGCCTCATTCACCCAGGGATGTACCGTGCGGTCAGCCACAGTCGGGCCTGTTCCGTCCGGCCTTTAGTCTGGTCAGGTCGCTCGACTGGAATTCTCAACGTGGCGATCATCATCTCCTTTTATCAGCGCCAGTGGCTCGTGAACATGTCAGGACATTGCTTATAGTGATTGCCCGTTTTCGACTGTAATGCCCTTTCTGATACTGGCAATAAAATTGTCACGGATCACATCCTCTTTGCTGGCGTTCCAGATGATGCCAACCTTCCAGCTTAATGACTTACCCGTTAACGGAATAATAAGCAGCTCTGGCGGCGCAATATGCATAACACTGTACGGCACAAGGGCAACACCTGTGCCCGAGATCACCAGCGCGATAATAGTTTGTATATCATCAGTCAGCTGAGTGGATGATATGAAAAGATCGTTGTTATGCAGAAAGCGGTCGATTTGCGCATTTAATCCACGTCCTCGCCCCGCATGAAGTCGCAACAGAGGGCGTTTTTTTAGCCAGTCAGCAGCAGGCCATGAGGGTGACGTTGCGGGTGCAATCAGAACCAACCGATCGGTAAACAATGGCAGATAATCAAGCGCTACGGGTGGAGGAACCCTGACTATCCTTTTAAAAACAATGCGGATCACCTTAAGTGACCCGCATCAGGCAAAACCTGGGTTTTATGGTTGAAAAGGGGATTAAACCACTACTTCAGCAATCCATTTTACCGACTTAATGTTGGTAAAATTGTCCACGTCTCCGACGATCTCATCAATATGACCAGCCATGCCTTTCTCCAGATCTTCCGTGGAACGGCAGAACAGATAGCAGGCGGCAACGTAGGGAGCCGGAGAACCATCCGGGCTGGTGAGGATTTTATCAATGCTGTATGAGAGCAGATAGTCGCCCATTCTGGCTTTGATCAGCGGTAAATGAACGTCACGATAGTAATCATGATCAAAATGGCCATTTTCAGTTGCGGGATAGAGCACGCTGTATTTAATCAAACCTTCACCTCATTACGTTGTCCGGATGCGTTTTTTGCACCATTCCCTCCATTATAGCGAGGATGCCAGCGATGCGATTAGCGCTCTGAGCCACTGCTGTGCGGCAGAACCCTCATTACGGCGGTGCCAGATCAGATAGAACGGAATAACCGGCAGCGGCAGCGGAGGAGGAAAGAAGAGTAACCGATCGGCCATCGCGGCATTGCGCGCCACACGTTTCATCACCGTGGTGCTCATCTCCGTGGCGGCCACGACGGCAGGCGCCGTGAACATTTGCGACAGCGTCAGCGCGCAGGTACGGCTTAATCCCTGCTGCGCCAGCGCGGCATCAACCACGCCGTAGCCATCACCCTCCGGGGAAACCAGTACATGCTTCAGCTTCAGGAAAGTGGGCAGATCCAGCACCGGACCGGCAGCGGGGTGATCGCGCCTTAGTAAGGTGACAAACTCATCCTGGAAAAGCAGACGGGAGAGGATCCGGCTATCCTGCTGCGTGGGCGGAATGCCAATCGCCACATCAATTTTACCGGCATCCAACAGCTCTACCGCGCTGTCACGATGGCTGAAAGCCACGACCTTAAGCATTGCACCGGGCGCCTGTTCCTGTAAGGCATGGCTCAGTTGCGGCAGCAGCACCACAGCAGCATAGTCAGAAAGACCCAGCCGAAAGGTCTGGCTGACCCTGGCCGGCTCGAAAGTGGGCCTGGCAATCAGCGCCGCTTCCAGCTGTTTGAGTACCTCCGCTATCGGTATCGCCAGCTCTCTGGCTCTGGCTGTGGGGAGCAGCCCCTCAGCGCTACGCTGAAAAAGAGGATCGCCAAACAGCGTTCTGAGTCGTCCCAGTGCCGCACTCATTGCCGGCTGGCTGACGCCAACGCGACTGGCGGCGCGGGTCACGTTGCGCTCTTCACTCAGGGCATTAAATGCCACCAGCAGATTCAGGTCGATGCCGTGGAAATCCATAAATCGTATAATTATCTATATCGGTTATTTGTTGGATTGATGATAGGCCGCGCTTTATGCTCAGGCAATCTTTTACTCATCAGGAGCAACACCATGAACCCCTCCGCTCAGCTGTCAGCAGAACGTATTGCTGTTGAAACGCTTTACCGCGCCTTTAATGAAAAGAACCCCGATTTGCTGGATGAAGTCGTTACCCCGGAGTGGCAGGATATTCCGCTGGCGCCAGGGCAGGGGCCAGGACCAGCAGGATTAAAACCCATTATCCTTGGCCTGATTGCAGCCTTTCCCGATGTGCATATTCAGATCCATGATCTGATCCAGACGCCGGGAAGCATTGCCGTACGCGCTGAAATTACCGGCACCCATCTTGGCTCCCTGATGGGGATCCCTGCCACCGGCAAACAGGTCAGCTTTGCTATCCATGAGTTTCACCATCTTACCGCAGGGCGGATCACCTCTACCTGGCACCTTGAAGAGTGGTTTGGTCTGTTCCGACAGCTGGGGCAATTCCCTGACATTAACGTTTCGTAACAGAGAAAATTCTTTTTATTGCGGGTAATGCCGCTGATTATCATCAGCCTCTCTTCTCTCTGTTCTGTTTTACCCTGACAGCGAAGGGATGCGCCGCCAGCACTGGCCTTACAGAGAGATCGCTTCCGGAATGTCAGCCCTGATATTCCGCTTTTATTTATATAGCCGGGGGGAGTATCCGCACGCACAGACTCCCGCCACGGCCTCTTTTACCGCAGTGCGCCCGTCTCTTTGGATCAGCAGGCTAGACTTAAGATGAACGCAAGCAGGGAAAGAACCTTCACTCCCCTGAATTTCAATCATCCTGCTGAGGAGAAATAATGAAAGCACTGATTTATAACGGACCTCGTGACGTTGTGGTAAAAAACGTTCCCGACGCCAAAATTGTTCGTCCAACTGACGTTCTTGTTCGCATCACTACCACCAACATCTGCGGTTCGGATCTGCATATGTATGAGGGGCGCACCAGCTTTGAACAGGGCCGGATCCTGGGCCATGAAAATATGGGGCAGGTGATTGAAGTCGGTAACGGTGTTGAGAGAGTCAAGGTGGGCGACTATGTTTGCCTGCCTTTCAACATTGGCTGTGGTTTCTGTGAAAACTGCGAAAAGGGGCTTACCGGCTACTGCCTGACCACCAATCCCGGCACCGCAGGTGCAGCTTACGGCTTCGCCGAGATGGGGCCGTGGGAAGGGGGCCAGGCAGAGTTACTGCGCGTGCCTTTTGCTGACTTCAACTGTCTTGTACTGCCGCCGGATGCTGTAGAGAAGGAAGAGGACTATGTCATGCTTTCTGATATCTTCCCTACCGGCTGGCACGCTACAGAGCTGGCCGGACTGCGGCCTGGTGAAAGCGTGGCGATTTACGGCGCAGGGCCAGTAGGGCTGATGGCCGCCCACTCGGCGATCATCAAGGGTGCTTCGCAGGTGTTTGTGGTGGATACCCATCCGGATCGTCTGGCGCTGGCTGAAAAGCTGGGTGCGACAGCGATTAATGGCGTAGGCGACGAGGCCGTTCAGCAGATCCTGGATCTGACCGATGGCCGCGGAACCGACTGCGGGTGTGAGTGCGTGGGCTATCAGTGTTGTAACAAGCACGGGCATGAAGATAATTCCGCAACCATGAACAGCCTTGTGGCCTCCACAAAGGCAACGGGCGGGATTGGTGCCGTCGGCGTATTCATTCCTCAGGACCCTGGGGCCGCCACCGAAATGGCCAAAGAGGGTAAAATGCCGTTTGATTTCGGCAGCTTCTGGTTTAAAGGGCAGTCCATCCGCACCGGCCAGGCAAATGTTAAGGCTTATAACCGTCAGCTTTCACGCCTTATCCATCAGGGCAAGGCGAACCCAGGACAGATTATTTCCCACCGTCTGAGCCTGGAAGAGGCGCCTGAAGGCTATCGTCATTTTGATGACCGCGACGAGGGCTGGACCAAAGTTATTCTTAAACCCTAGCCCGTCATGCCCGTTCCGGCTGGTTGCTGGCGGAACGGGCTTATTTATCTGTCACGCGGTGAAACTGAAGGTTGTAATCCGGGAGTTTCACCGCGATTCTGGCAAATATCTTTCATTCAGCCTTTACGGACTATCCCCCTTAAAGCGTCATCTCTTCTCCTGCCCAGACGGAGGGTTTGCGTTTCTGCCACGCAAAGGCCTGCTCCAGTTCTCCTGCTAATCTGAACAGCAAAGATTCTCCGCCAAAACCGGCAAAAAACTGTATGCCGATGGGTAAGTTTTGCGTTAAACAGAAACCTGTGGGCACCGACATAGCTGGCGTGCCGCAGACGTTGGCCAGCGCCGTAAAGGGCGAGCTATCAAAGACATGATGCATCCACTCACGCCCGTCCATGCAAGCCTGGCGCTGGTTATAGCTGCCGAGCCGGGAAGGTAAATCAGCAAGAGTGGGGGTCATCAGCAGATCGTATTTTCCATAAAACGCAGCCATCTTCTGGGTGATGATATTGCGCCTGTGCATTGCGCCCATAATATCCATTGCGGTCAGTTGATGGCCCAGTTGCCATAACGCCAGATTAGAAGGCTCAAGCGTTTCTTCATTCACTTGTCGATCGCTGCCTGCGGCCAGCGCATCAATCCAGGCTGCGGTATTGGCTGCCCAGAAGCAGCTGTTCATCTCTACAAAGGCATCCCAGCTCATCCCTGTATCGGGCACCACCTCCTCAACATGATGCCCCTGCGATAAAAGATGCCGCACGGTCTCCTCCAGGCTTGCCACGACCGCTGGTGAAGTGCGTTTTCCATTCAGGGGGTGCGTCAGTACGCCAATTTTCAACTGCCCCGGCCTTTCTGTGACGCAGGAAGAGTAACGTTGGCGGGGGGCTGAAATATGGAAGGGATCGCCGGCAACGTTTCCCTGAACTGCATCCAGTAATGCGGCGTTATCACGCACGGAACGGGTAACGAAACCGTGCACGGCAAGGCCTGACCAGACTTCATCCACATCCGGCCCCATAGAGATGCGCCCACGGCTGGGTTTAAGGCCGAAAAGCCCGGTAGCGGAAGCCGGAACGCGGATGGAGCCTCCTCCATCCGTGGCATGCGCCGCCGGAACCATGCCGGAGGCTACAGCAGCAGCAGAGCCACCGCTTGACCCACCGGCGCTGAACGCCGTGTTCCACGGATTACGCGTGACGCCACCGAAACGCGGTTCGGTTGTTGTACTCGCTGCCAGCTCCGGCGTAGCGGTGCGGCCCAGGGTCACCAGACCCGCCTGGTTCAGACGGATCATTAAATTTGAGTCGTGAGAGGAGAGGTTGCCTGCGGCCAGCCGACTGCCCAGTTCGTTTTTGCGCCCTTTAACCGTGATGCCCAAATCTTTGACCAGCATCGGAACGCCGCGAAATTCCCCCTGCGCGCTGTCCGGCGCATCTGGCCAGCACTCCACAACAGCGTTGAGCTGCGGGTTAACATTACCGATTGCGCTCAGTGCGGCGCTTTTTACCTCATCACAACTTACTTCACCTTTAGCGATAAGCTCTGCAAGGCCAACAGCGTCACAGGCGGTATATTCAGAAATTTTCATACGGCTCCGGGTTATTCAGCACGTCACTTTGAACGCATTATGATGTATACTAAGTAGTATATATCGATACCGGGTGGTATCATACGATACCGATTAGTATCATTGCAATGAGGATTATTATGCCCCGACTCAGCCAGCCCCGTTTGCCTCCGCGCGATCGTCTGTTACAGGCCGCAGAAGCACTCTTTTTTCAGGAAGGAATAGTACGCGTCACGGTAGATGCCATTGCGGAGAAAGCGGGTTCCACCAAGATGACGCTTTACCGCCATTTCGCCTCAAAAGAGGTTCTGGTGAAGGAGTGGATTACGCTGTTGACGGAGGATTACAGTGCCATATTTGATGAGCTGGCCAGGCAGTTTCCGCACCAGCCGCAGCAGCAAATTATGGGCTTCGTGCGTTTTATCACCGATAACCTGGATGATACCCTGCAACGCGGCTGTCCTTTCACTAACACCCTGGCGGAAGCGGGCGATCAGTTCCCGGAAGTTCGCACATTGATCGTTGCGCATAAGCAGCGGCAATATCAGCGGCTCTGCACCCTTTGCCAGCAGGCGGGCATTACCGAGGCTGAAAATCTGGCAAAAGAGATTACGTTGTTGCTTGAAGGCATGCAGGTAGTGGCACAAAACGGCGGTTTTACCGATCTGGTTACCTTTACCACGCACTTGATTCAGCAGAAGCTGGAAGCGGCGGCAGGCTGAGGCTGCCCTTTAACGAAAGGCAGCCAGCCGGTGCAGCCATAATCGATGCCGGCTGGCTGAAATGCGCGTGATTGCTGTTAGTGAGCTGGCATCTGCCTTATCTGCTCAGCATCAGCGGGTAAGAACTATTTGTCCTTTAGCCCACTTTCGGCAAATCTTTAAAGCTGGTGGTATAGGCGGGCGACAGCATCTCGCGCTTCATTGACCACTCCTGTTTGATCCCCTGACCAGCGAACCAGACGCGGTTGCCGCTTTTCTCGTTTAATTTATCCAGGACGGCCATCAGCTTTTCGCTGTGGGGTTTGGGCTGGAACTCATCAAACAGATTGAGCTGGGCCACGCCCTGAGTGAAAAAATCCCCAAGCATAATGCCCCCCTTCATATAGCGATGGCCTGGCCGCCAGATTTTGTCCAGACAGCGGATTGCCGCGCTGATGATGTCGCGGGTGTCCTGAGTCGGCGACAGCAGTTTATAGCTGGCGGCGTTAGTGTAGTAAGGGTGCTCAGGATCGTGCGGACTGGTGCGGATAAAGGTGCTGATCTCCCGGCAGTAGCGCTGCTGACCACGCAGTTTTTCCGCCGCGCGGACGGCGTAGCTACAGATGGCTTCATGCATCTCCTGATAGTCGGTAATACGGCTGCCAAAAGAGCGCGAGCAGAGGATGTTTTGTTTGGCAGGCTGAAGGGATTCCAGCTCCAGACAGGATTCGCCGCGCAGCTCTCTTACCGTGCGCTCCACTACCACGCCAAAATGCTTGCGGATCAGCGCCACCGGCGTGTCGGCCAGCTCAAGAGCGGAGTGGATGCCCAGGTTTTCCAGCTTTGCCGCCAGCCGCCGTCCAATGCCCCAGACCTCAGCCGCAGGCAGCAGCGCCATCAGCTTGCGCTGACGGAGAGGGCAGGAGAGATCCAGCACGTGGCCGGTTTTGGTCCACTTTTTGGCGGCAAAGTTCGCCAGCTTGGCCAGGGTTTTGGTCTGGGCAATACCCACGCCGACCCGCAGATGGGTATCCTGCCAGATCTTCTGACGCACCTGATGGCCAAATGTCTCCAGCGGCAGGCAGTTGCTGATGCCGGAGACGTCCAGAAAGGCTTCATCAATGGAGTAAATCTCAATGGCTGGCGCCAGTGCCTCCAGCGTACTCATCACCCGCTGGGACATATCGGCATAGAGCGTATAGTTTGATGAAAATACCGTGACGTTATGGCGCTGGATCTGGTCGCGTATTTTAAAAAAAGGCGCGCCCATCGGGATATCGAGCTTTTTCGCTTCCCCGTTGCGGGCAATCACGCAGCCGTCGTTATTGGAGAGCACCACCACCGGTTGCCCCAGCAGATCCGGGCGAAACACCGTCTCGCAGGAGGCGTAAAAACTGTTAACGTCTACAAGGGCAAACATGGTGTTTTGCCTGCTTTGAGAGGGAAAAACATGGCTTTCGCACCGGGCAAATCTACTTCACGCTGGCGGAAGGCAGAGAAGCCATCCGGGCAGGAGAGGCGCGCCATAAAAGGTGCGGGGGGAAGCGAAAATAAATGCTGAGCAGAGCGTGTAACTGACATAACGATCCTCCTTTTTACTGTGTTTATATACAGTATGGCGAAACGCCGGAGGCAATCAAGCGGAGCGGTAAAAATTCAGTAAGAAACGCAGAGCCTTTGAGGCGAGAAAGGAGAGCTACGCGTTATTAAGGGATAAAGGGGCGGACACCAACAGAGTGAGCGAAAAAAATCGCCGCATAAAGCGGCGAGGGTAGAGTATCAGACGTTAAGGTTGTCAGGCATTGCCCAGCCAAGCGCCTCAACTATTGCCCGGCGATAGGGCGTAGTCAGCTGAGCCGGAACACGTTCGATATAGCGCCGTGCATGGTGCCGTTTTTCGCCTTCCAGTCCACTGAGATAGGCTATCGCTTCCTCTGCTGAGGGGATTTTCCCTTCCACAGAATCACTTCTGGCTGGCAGTGCGGTCCAGATCACCGCCTCGATGCCTCTGGCCTTTGCCCACTCCGCCAGAATACCCACCGGCCGTTCAGTCACTGTCAGGCTGCCAACGCCATCAGGCCGACTGGCGGGGATCCCTTCCCGCAGAGTGAGCGCGTGCCGTGCTGCCGCCAGATCCTCTGTCCCCAGCCAGGCCCACAATACCGGTAAAGGTGCCGCATTCACGCAAATTGCTGTCGCCAGCTCTCCTGCCTCACCAATCCGGCAAAACTCAATGGGTAGGGCAGGGCCATCCATCTGCCATTCCCCTTTTACCGGTAACTGTTCCTGTTTCCAGATAAGCGATCCCCACCCCAGGCAAGCAATCTTCATGTTTTCCCTTTCTCTACATCACTAAATGGCGGATAAAACATCCAGTTTAGTAGGGCGTTCCTGTTTTTGTCGATGCGGAGAGCAGCGCTTCTGCCGCTTTTTTACCGGCCAGAAAAGCATGATCGGAATTGTAATATTCCCATTCGCTGTATCGTCCGGAAAGGGTGATACCGTACTGGCTGAGCCATTGTCGAATTTTCGTTACGTTTGCCTGACGCTGATGGTCGTAAATCACATAGGCGCAGGGAATATCGGTCTGGGAGGCGGTAAGCACCTCATCATCCGCGGTAAAAAGCCCCACCCGGATGCAATCCTCAATGCAGCGCTGGTTCAGCGCCTCCCCGGTTAAAGGCAACGGAGAATCTTCGGTATAGGTCATCTCGCAAGTAAGCCCAAACCCATTTTCCGGATTGCAAAATGGGCTGGCATTGCCCTGCATAAAGACGCGGTGGAAGAGCGTATCCCCCGGATAGTAAACCCAGTGCTTATCAGTAATATTCGCCCGTCCGATCCCCAGGTTCACGCAGCGTACGGAAGTGAACTTAAGTCCTGCCGCCGCCTCCCTGATCTCCTGTGGCGCAGATGTTCCCATCATCCTGATTAATTCCGGTAAAGGTAAAGTGCTGATTAACGACTCATACTGGTAGCGCTGCCCGTCGGAGAGGATCACTCTGCGTTGTGCCGGATGGATGCGTACAATTTCCGCGCCTGTTTTCAGCGTCCCTTTTAATAGCGGCAGGAAACCTGACATCAAAGCCTGGAAACCGCCCTGGAGAGGATAGGCGAAGCGGGCATTCGGCCCCACCGGCTTGGCAGAAGGTTCCAGCGCACCCTCAATAATCTGCGCCAGGTCGGGCAAGGGCACACGTCCTCCCAGCCAGGAGGTTTCCATTTCATTAAGCGGCACTTTCCAGATCTTTTTGTTGTAGGGAATGGCGAAATGTTTGGCGATGCCGGCGCCCCAGGTACGATAAATAAACGACTCGAAATCAGGGCACTCTTTATCTTCAGGCGTAAGTGTGCAGTCGCCCGCTGCTGAAACAGTGCCATCGGCACAACAATCTTTATCTGCCAGGTCACGAACCGCTTTCAGATCCGTTCTTCCGTAACGAGCCTCAATGGCTCCCAGCAGGCACTCTTTAATCACTGAAGCTGGCAAGCCATGTAACGCGCCCTGGAAAGGGTAACGGGTATAGACGCCATCGATCCAGACCCAGGCTTCACGGTTTTGCCAGTGCAGATTTTCACCTAATAAAAGGGTGTACATCTCCAGCACATAGGGATCGGCAGAAAACATAATATGGCCAGCGTAATCAAAGACAAATCCCCGATCGTTTACCGATCGGCACCAGCCTCCCACGGCATCGTTGCGCTCAAGGATTACCGCCTCTTCGCCAAGATGATAAGCGGCGCTAAGGCCGGTAGGACCCGCACCCAGAATCAGATACTTTGCGGAGAGCGGGCGCTCTTCATGGGCTGAAAAGAGATTAACAACCGAATTATCCTCAGCAGCGAGGTAATTTGCCTGCTTATGCTGTAGGCGTTTTCTTGCCGCTTCATCAATCAGATCTTTCATTTGTGCGGCGGTTTTTAACCAGGAACTTCTGCCGACAATATCCCGCATTCTCTGCCGCATGCTGCGGATCTCTTTCCCCGTCATCATTAAAGCCTGCTCACAGCCAGAGATAAAACTGGCGGTATCAGTAGCGATAAAAATAAGATCGCCATAGAGCATATCCACATCTTTTATCGCCGTGCTGACGACCGGCAGTTCCGCAGCCATATATTCCAGCACTTTTGTCGGGCTGATAAATTGAGTGGACTCATTAAGGGCAAAGGGCATCAGACAGACATCCCAGTCCGCCAGAAACTGGGGCAGTGCCTGATAAGGCTGCTGGCCGAAATAGTGAATATTGCTGGCTTGCGGCAGGGAAGAGGGATCTATTTTGACCACCGGGCCGACATAAATAAATTCCCACTCAGGATGCGCCGTCGCTAAAGCGGCTATCAGCGTGAGATCCAGACGTTCATCTATAACGCCGTAATAGCCCAGTCGGGGATGGCGCATCTCCTGTTGCAGAGGATGGCCATTCCCTCTGTCCAGCGCCTGCTCGAAATGAATGGCATCCACGCTGCTGGGAAAACAGTGAATATTGCTATGCAGCGATTTTTTGGCTGCAAAAAGGCTTGGCCCGCCGGTAAAAACAATATCGGCACGGCTGAAAAGCTCTTTTTCCCGACTCAGTAAATCGAGTGGAGCATCTTTAAAAGCGGAGAGCTGATCCATGCAGTCGAAGACAATTAAACCCGGTTCCACCGCTTCCATCAGCGGCAACGCCAGCGGCGTATAAAACCAGACGTATGGGGCCTCTTCATCCGCACAATATTCGCCGATCAGGGGGCGCATCTCCGCTATCTGCTCGTCGCTGAAACCGGGCGAAGAGAGCGCTGTGTGAGGGCGTGCCACGGTAATATTGGGTGCAGGCTGGGAAAGGTGTAGCCCGGACGGCCCCTGTTCATACACAGGCTCTTCAACATACAGAATGCGAAAGTGGGGGGCCAGCAAGGTTAAAAGATGCTGTGGACGCTGATAAACAAAATCCCAACGCAGGTGGCTGAACACTATCATTAAAGGGGGCGTCATTTTTCTCTCCTCACTTTTTCGGCTTATGCGGTAATGATGTTCCTGAAAATGCTGAAGAAAATTTCTGGCATTAAGAATGGCATCTGCATAAGGTTGATTTAAGGTTCTTGTAAACAGGCCGGTAGTAAAAGGGGCGACATCCCATATGCCGCTGTGATGCCAGATATCGCTGTTTTCCCAGTCATGGCGGTCAATCGCCGGATAGAGGCATATTCCCAGTAACTCTGTTCCCTGTAGCAGAGCGTGCGCGACTTCGGCGGTAATATGATTCAGCCAGGCACCTCTGCCGCTGCCGGGGTGACTGGTTTCTGCCAGCAGGATCGGGCGCTGATAGCGTTGGTAAAGTGCGCCGAGCAGGCGATGCAGCGGTTCGCGGCGGGGATCGCCCAGATGCCACCAGAGGCGGCGATGCGTGGGGAGTTCCCACTGGTTATTGTGATAATAGTTGGCGCCGATAAGGTCCAGATACCGGGGCGCGCCGCCTAATTCAGGTTCAAGACGCCCGCACAACATATCCCATGCCTGGTACTGAGCATCGCTTTCGGAACGGGCCAATTCCTGTAGCGCGTCGTCGGGAGCCACGATATGAATAACAGGGTCGCAGTGCAGGATGCGGGCGCGCGGGTCCGCGAGCCAGATAGCATCGCAGGCGGCGATGGCAGCCCTGACCAGTAAGCGCTTAATAACCATCCCTTCAGGCAGCGATTCAGCCTCAGAGAAGGGGAAAAAGCCTACCGAGAGCGCCCAACTGGTAAAAGAGATCTCGTTTATCGGAGAATAGATGGGGGCATCGTCATAAAACGGGGCCAGAAAACGGGCCAACGCACCTGAAAACTCAGCAAAGCGCTGAATAAAAACCGCCTCAGAAACCAGCGCTTCCGCCGGAAAACCATAATGGCAGATCGACCAGGTTATCTGGATGCCAGCTTTTCTGGCCGCCCTTATACAGCGCTCAACGGCAGAAAAATCATAACCTGAACGGGTAACACACTGTCGCCAGCCAGCGCTCTCCCGCACGGTGGTAATGCCTAACTCAGCCAGTGAAAAATAATCTTCCTCTACTTTACTCTGGTGCCCATTGGTAAAAGTCATCGATAAGGGTATTCCCTGCCGCGTTATATGATCTGCTCCCTCAAAGCCCGCCTGCCAAAAGGATGAAAATGGTGTCATATTTTATTCCAGCTAAAAATAAACTTGCCCACGAAAATCCCGGTCAGGACCTTTTTTATTTTAAGTCCTTTACGCTTTAAAATGAGGCGCAGAGTCCTCATGTTCAGGAGGGGATTTTTAATAACGTCAGGAAATCGATTCTTTGAGTATTAGTCTGAGGTTTGAAAATTACAAATGCAGCAGCAGAAATAAGTTAAATTTTCAGAACTTAATAAATCGGCTGGTTATTAATATTATTGTTTACAACAGGATAGGAGCGGGGTGGTAGCGGGGTTTATTCTGACGCTTTAAAGCGTGACCCTGGACACGGTTTAAAATTATCTCCAGCAAAATCAGGCGGCGTAATAGCTTTTTTTATTATAAATCAAAGGTAAGCTTTAAATATCTCTGAAGAGCACGCATTACATTAAAATAGTTAATGCATTCGACTTTTTGTCGTCCCATTTATAATTAAATAGCAGCCTTATCAGTTAACTTTAACAAGTGAGAGTGCGTTATTTTATGGCCCTGGAATGGCGGAATAATGCCTGACTTAAACAGCTAAAAATAAGTTTGTTTACAGCTCAACAGGGTAAAGTGCGTAACCCGTAACCCGTAACCCGTAACCCGTAACCCGTAACCCGTAACCCGTAACCCGTAACCCGTAACCCGTAACCCGTAACCCGTAACCCGAAAGCGACAACCCTGCTGACAGAGACATCTGCTATTTTCTTTGCGTAGCAGGACGTAAGAACATCATTGACAGGGAAAGCATGGAAAAGATCACCAGCGCGACAGTAGCGCTGCTTTGCGCAGAGATCAGGCCAAACAGCGTGGCGCCAACAACCTGACCCGCGGCCAGCATAAAAAAGACCACGCTGGCACCGGTCGCCGGGGCCTTCTCCAGGGCGGAGACGCCACAAACCAGCAGGACGCCAGTCAGGGTGATATAGCCCAAGCCACAGAGAGCAACCGCAGGAAAAAACCACCCTGACAGCTGGTGGCTGAACGCCAGCAAAAGCAGGGGAGCAGCCATACAGAGCTGAGAAGCACGGTAAACCTGGTGCAGACCAATGGAAGAGGCAACCGGGCCGGTCAGCACGCCCAGGATCCCCGCTGCACCGCTAACCAGCCAGAGCAGATTTGCGGTACGGGCATCGACGCCAACGTGATGACGCAGGATCTCGGGGCCAAAACTCCACCAGGCGGCGCTGGCCATTCCACTTACAAAGGCAATAATCATCAGGCGTACCAGCGCCCGGCAAAAAAGGGTTTCCCGCCAGCTTCCCTTCTCTTCACCCAGACTCACGCTTTCACGCGGCAGCCAGCGCAGGGCGGGAATGGCACAGAACGCCGCCAGCAGGGCAAAAATCCAGCAGGCCATGCGCCAGCCACCCGGCACAAAAAAGAGTACCGGCACGGAGAGAATGATGCCGGCGCTGGTTCCGGCATTAATCAGGGTATTCATCCCCGGCTGCTGTTTTTCGCTAACCACCCGACTTACCGCGTCGGCAAGGGAAGGCGAGGCGAGGCCGGGGCTTAAACCGGCAATAAAAATTCCGGCAGCAAGCCCTGCGGGAGCGGACGAGAGTGCCAGCACAATCAGACCGACTGCGGCAAACCCTGCGGCTGCGACCGCCATCAGACGGGGGCCTGCGCGCCTGGCCAGAAGCGGTGAAAAGAGGATGGTCAGGCAATAAGCAATAAAGCTACAGGCAGAAAGCAGGCCTGCTACCCGTGGCGTGAAGGGAATATCGCGTACCACATCCGGCATCATCAGCCCCCAGGAGAAGCGGGCCATACCGTAGCTGACGGCAATCAGCGAAAAGCCGGTAATGCCAAGCGTCAGGACGCTTTTCATCGCTTCACCTCTGGCCTTGCAATCAACCGACTGGCCGCGTCTCCGGCATGGCGGGCGGCGTCTGTGCCTACCACCAGCGCAGTGGTAACAGCCCCTTCAAACAGCATCCAGAGCGCATCAGAAAGCGCATCGTTTTCCTCTCCCTGCGCGTGGCTGACGCAGGCCGCGATGTACTTTCTTAGCGTGTAGCGATAGTCGAGGGCGAGCGCTGCCAGGATAAGATCCTCTTCAGCATACTCGCCCCAGGCTTTCATAAAGAAGCATCCCAGCGCGCCCTGTTCCTGCATCCATTTACCCAGCACGATAAACAGCTGGCTTACTGCCTCCGGATGCGTGGGGTGAAAGAGATCGGCAAAGAATCTTTCACTTCTTGCCGTCATAACCGCACTGGTGAGCACCTCCCGTGAGGGAAAATAGCGGTACAGCGTCCTGGTGGAGACCCCCGCTTCGCGGCAGATCCGGTCCGTGCTGGTGGCATGGAAGCCGTTGAGATAGAACAACCGCTCGGCGGCCTCGAGGATATCTTGTTTTTTATTCATCCTTAAAAAGTAAACCGATCGTTTTACTTTTGCAACCTGCACCGGTAAAAAGCGGCTCAGCTCCTGCCTGCCGCATTTCCTTATGGCAGCCCTGGCCCGCTACCGCGCTGCATAAATAATGTAAGTAATCACGCCAAAGATGTTCAGGCCCTGTTCATCATCAATATCGATAGAGGGATAGCTGGGGTTCATGGAGAGCAGCCTGACGCAGGGGGTAAGCTGTAGCTGTTTCAGGGTAAATTCGCCATCAATGGCCGCAATCACCCGGTCGCCATGCTGCGGCTTCAGCGAGCTGTCCACCACCAGCAGATCGCCGTCGTGAATATTGCCCTCGATCATCGAATTCCCGGCAGCGCGAAGAAAGTAAGTGGCGCTGGGATGAGTGACCAGCAGCTCATTCAAATCAATTCTGGACTCAACATAGTCTGCTGCCGGGCTGGGAAAGCCACAGGCCACGCGCTCGACATACAAGGGCAGCGTCAGGGAAAGCGGGGCCTCAGCCAGCTGATAGATATTCATTATTATTACTCAATGTTACTGTGTATATGTACAGTATTATCAATTACGCCACCTGATCAAGTGCTTAGTAAGGAGAAATTTCTACTCTTCTGTTCCCTGAGAAAATTTAGCGATTGCTGGCAGCCGTTTTCAGCCCTTCTGCCAGGAGAACAGCAGCCAGAACTTTTAGTGGCAGGCTACAAAGTGAACAGCAGGTTAATTTGTAAAATTCCAGTAAAAAGTGCCTTCGGTGACTGCATCTACTGAAGGTTTTATCGGCAAAGCCGATACCAGTGCTGAAGGGAGGAACAGGAGGAACAGACAGAGGATGATAAAGCGAATTCAGGTACAGCAACTGCGGCTCGGAATGTATGTGCATAAGCTGGAGGTTTTCTGGCTGAAGCACCCGTTGGTGCATAACGATATGCTACTCACCACCGATATGCAGATTCAGATCATTGCAGAAAACGACATCAAAGAGGTCTGGATAGATCTCGCTAAAGGGCGCGGCCCTGATAAAGCTGAAGCCGGGGACGGATCGGATCAGCACATTGCTTCGTGTACTCGGGGCGGTATGTATGAAGAGATCGGCCAGGCGCAGGCGATCTGCCTGAATGCCAAAGGGCAGGTGATGGGGATGTTCAGCGATGCCCGGCTCGGAAGAACCATAGACACGGGCAGCACGTTACCGCTGGTGGATGAGATTGGCGGATCGATCAGTCGCCATCCGGCCGCGCTACTGAGCGTGGTGCGGCTTAAAACCCATGATGACTATACCTATCTGCATTCAGTGGCGGTCTGCGCATTGATGGTTTCGCTGGCGCGCCAGCTGGAGCTGAATGAAGAACAGGTGCGGCGGGCGGGCATGGCCGGGCTGTTGCATGATGTCGGTAAAGCGGGCATCCCTCTGGAGATCCTCAACAAGCCGGGTAAGCTGACCGATACAGAATTCGCCCTTATGAAGCAACATCCGGTCATCGGTGAAGCCTTGCTGCGTAAAAGTGGCGGGGGAGAGGATTTGCTGGATGTGGCGTTACATCATCATGAGAAGGTAAACGGCTGCGGTTACCCGCACGGACTGAAGGGCAACGAAATTTCGCTGCTGGCCCGGATGGCTGCCGTTTGCGATGTTTATGATGCTGTTACCTCAAACCGGCCCTACAAGTCCGGCTGGAACCCCGCCAGCGCCATGCATCAGATGGCGAGCTGGGAAGGGCATTTCGATCGGAAAGTGTTTTATGCCTTTGTGAAGGCGGTAGGTATCTATCCGGTAGGGTCAGTTGTTCGCCTGGCTTCCGGGCGCATTGCGGTGGTGGCAGAACCCGGTGACGCTTCCCTGCTACAGCCGAAAGTCTGCGCGTTCTATTCGCTGGTCACTAACCAGACCATCTCGCCAGAAAAGGTCGATCTTTCGGATCGATTTTGTTGGGACAGCATTACCGGCCCGGAAGAGTCCAATTACTGGCAGGGAATGGATCTTAATGCACTCTGGATGGCACCGGTTGCCTGATCTGCGGCTAAACTGCGCATTGCCTTATCGTCCGGTGGCCAGCAAGGTCTTCTATCGTTAACCCCTCTCTGCACATTCTCTTTACCTCACTTCACTTCACTTCACCTTATCCCGTTATCAGCGTTATCTGACCTTGCCCAGCTCTACTTTTCCCGATCCATACAGAGAAACATTTCGCCTTTATCCTATGTATTTTTCTCCAGTGATTTGCCAGTCTGTGTAACCAGAATCAGGCTGGTCGCCCCGTTTCGCCTGGCAAAGTCGGGATCAGTCACTATACTGAATACTGATAATGTTGCGTTTTCCTCGTGCGTTGGGGTCATACAGATTTTTCTGTCCCAGCCCGTTTATCAGGCGGATTCACTGCCTGCTTAACGTAGCGCCGTAACATACTCAATCAGGAGGAATACTTTGAACACCCAGAATGAGTCCGGTCCCCGGTTAGCCGTGGGCGGACAGTATGCTTTCTTCTTTGATGTTGACGGGACACTGGCTGCAATCCAGTCCCGACCAGATGAAGTGTTTATCCCGGAACAGGTTATTGCGCATCTCGCCCGGCTCGCCCGGATATCAGGGGGCGCGCTGGCACTGGTCTCAGGCCGTCCGATTGCAGAACTGGATGTGCTCGCTTCTCCTCTCCATCTTCCTCTGGCAGGCGTCCACGGCGCTGAACGCCGGGATGCTCAAAACCGCGTTGATCGTCTCTCCCTGCCGGATGAGGTTGCCAGCTCGCTCTCACTGCTGCTGAGCGATGCAATAGCAAAGATGCCCGATACCCAACTTGAAGCCAAAGGCATGGCCTTCGCGCTGCATTATCGCCGCGCGGAGCACTATCAGCAGGAGATCCTCGCCCTGGCCGAAGCAATGTGCGAGCGTTTCCCTATGATGACGCTGCAACCAGGCAAATGCGTGGTGGAGCTGAAGCCGAAAGGCGTAAATAAAGGCGCTGCTATTAAAGATTTTATGCAGCAGCCTCCTTTTGCTGGCAGAACGCCCGTCTTTATTGGCGATGATCTGACAGATGAAGCCGGTTTTACCGTGATTAATGCCCTGGACGGCATCACCATTAAAGTGGGCGAGGGTCCGACAGAAGCAACTTCGCGGCTGGCGGACGTTAACGCCGTTTATCACTGGCTGGAACAAACACTATTACAATTAGATGAAGACGATACAACGTCGGTAAGGAGTCAAGGTTATGAGTCGCTTAGTAGTCGTATCTAACCGCATCGCTGTACCCGATGGGTCAAAAGCCAGCGCTGGCGGTCTGACCGTGGGAATTATGGATGCCCTGAAAACCACCGGTGGGCTGTGGTTTGGCTGGAACGGCGAAATCAATGAAATCGGTGAAGATGACGAGGAGATGAGCCTGTTTGAACAGGATAACGTCACCTACGCCTCGTTTGGGTTGAATCAGAATGATTACGACCTCTATTACCTGCAATTTTCTAACGCTGTGATCTGGCCCGCCTTCCACTACCGTCTGGATTTAGTTAATTTCCAGCGTGAAGCGTGGGAAGGGTATTGCAACGTCAACACCATGCTGGCAAAACGCCTGCTGCCTTTCCTGAAGCCAGACGACATTCTCTGGATCCACGATTATCACCTGCTGCCTTTTGCTGCTGCGCTGCGTAAGTTGGGGGTAACCAACCGGATTGGCTTCTTCCTGCATATTCCTTTCCCAACGCCGGAAATTTTCAACGCGCTGCCGCCGCATAATGAGCTGCTGGAGATGCTGTGCGATTACGATCTGCTGGGCTTCCAGACGGAAAGTGACCGTACCGCGTTCCTGGAGTGTCTGTCACTGATGACGCAGTTGCAGACCACTGGCAAGCAGCATCGCGCCTTTGGCAACACTTTTGCCACCGAGGTTTATCCTATCGGGATTGAGCCGGACAGCATTAAAGAGATGGCTGAAGGGCCGCTGCCACCGAAAATGGCCGCGATGAAAAGAGATTTGGGTGATGCCAAAAATATCATCGCCTGTGAACGTCTCGACTACTCCAAAGGGTTGCCTGAACGTTTCCTGGCCTATGAAGCGCTGCTGGAAAATTACCCGGAACACCGCGGTAAGGTTCGTTATTCACAGATTGCCCCTACCTCGCGCGGTGATGTGCAGGCCTATCAGGACATTCGTCATCAGCTTGAAACGGAAGCAGGGCGCATTAATGGTAAGTACGGCACGCTGGGATGGACACCGCTCTACTACCTTAACCAGCACTTTGACCGTCGCCTGCTGATGAAAATATTCCGTCTGACGGATATTGGTCTGGTGACGCCGTTGCGTGACGGGATGAACCTGGTGGCGAAAGAATATGTCGCCGCACAGGATCCGGAGGATCCGGGTGTTCTGGTTCTCTCTCGCTTTGCCGGTGCCGCCAATGAGCTGACCTCGGCGCTGATTGTAAACCCTTACGATCGTGACGAAGTGGCTGCTGCCCTGAATCAGGCGGCTACAATGCCCCTGAATGAGCGTATCTCCCGCTACAACGATATGATGGCGGTATTACGCAGAAACGATATTACGCACTGGCGTAAAAGTTATCTTAAGGATTTAGAGGCAGTGGCGCCCCGCAACCCGGAGCATGGAGAGGCCAGTAAGGTCGCTGCATTTCCACGCCTGGCATAAATAGCCAGCCGCAGCAGGGGAGGATGCTCTTTTTCTGGCACAGGTTGTGCCAGGTACAATAAAGGGGGAATTCTCTGCTGCTAGCATAAGTTGTGCCAGACTTGATAAGGGCGATCTCAGATCGCCCTTTTTTTTATGCAAAAAACCGCTAAAAATCGAGACACCTGTCTTAAATTTGTCATAAAAAGTGCCATTAATAAGAAAAATAACGAAAAAAGGGGAGGGAAGCTAAAGAATGAGCGAAAACTGCCGATACTACTGTGAAAAGTAAAATTCCTTCTAAAACATTCACATCCCTTATGTTACTCCCCGTTACATCCCTTTTCACAGCCTGAACACAAGCCTGGCAAGGCTTACGGAACGTTATCGCTTCCTGTTAAAAACCTGTGTCAGGTCACAATTCAATCATCATATACAGAACTGACAGTCACCTGATGTGACTATTCTGTATGCATGACTAATGCTCCTTAACCAGCATAAAATTCTTTTTATTTTTGTAAAGTCAGAAATTTGAACTGATATTGATCTGAATCACATCGCCGTTCCCTTTAATACTCGTAAACGGAATCATTTTCATTTGGAAACGGAGCGTCAGAGAGGAAATTTAACAAAAAAGGGGAGAATTGATTAGTTAGTGAACTAACCAACAGCAATGCTGAAGGGTTATTTTAGTTAAATTACCCCAAAAGTGTGACCTGCGTCACACTTTATCTAAAATTTCGGTTGGCTCTCGTTGTATGTCGAAATCAGAGGGGATAGAGTTGCCTTGTTTTCAGAATAGTCCTAAAAGGCAGCAGGAAAAATCCTAAATCCAGGACAGGGAATGAGAGTGAAGACCAGGAGCAGTACTGGCAAAATGAGTTAATGATAACTTTCTGTACGGCAGCAATTAAAGCAGCTGGCAGCTTCGCAAAACGTTTGGCTTGTGCCACAAAATTATTTGCCATTTTAGCATTACCCAGCAGTAACAAAGGTAGCGGCGCAATCCGCAAACGTTTAAGTAGCGTCAGTCAGGATGGAAAGAAAAATGGGTACATCAGAATTACTCAAACATATTTACGACATCAACTTGTCTTATTTATTGCTTGCGCAACGCCTTATTAATCAGGAAAAAGCCTCTGCAATGTTTCGTCTGGGCATTGATGAGCCAATGGCTGATGCTCTTTCGCAGCTGACGCTGCCAGAAATGGTAAAACTGGCTGAAACGAATCAGTTAGTGTGCCAGTTCCGTTTTAATGACCATAATACGATTACTCGCTTAACTAAAGAGTCTCGCGTGGATGATTTACAACAAATCCATACCGGCATTCTGTTATCCAGCCGTTTATTACGCAACGTGTCGGGGAAAGCGGACGAATTGCCGAAAAAGAGGGCGAGTTAATGAGTGAGAAAAGTATTGTTCAGGAAGCGCGTGATATTCAGCTGGCGATGGAATTAATTTCGTTGGGCGCGCGTCTGCAAATGTTAGAAAGCGAAACGCAATTAAGCCGTGGCCGCTTAATTAAGCTTTATAAAGAACTGCGCGGCAGTCCGCCCCCGAAAGGTATGCTGCCTTTCTCGACTGACTGGTTTATGACCTGGGAGCAGAACATCCACTCTACGATGTTCTGTAACGCCTGGCAGTTTTTACTCAAAAGCGGGTTGAGCAAGGGTGTGGATGCCGTCATCAAGGCGTACCGACTCTATCTCGAGCAATGCCCGCAACAGGACGAAGGCCCGCTGTTGGCGCTGACTCGCGCCTGGACCTTAGTCCGGTTTGTTGAGAGCGGAATGCTTGAATTGTCCGACTGCAAATGCTGCGGCGGCAGCTTTATTAATCATGCACATCAGCCAGTCGGCAGCTTTGTCTGTAGCCTGTGCCAGCCGCCATCTCGTGCGGTAAAAAGACGTAAACTTATCGTAGAATCTGCCGATAACATTTCACAACTGCTGGATGAACAGGTTAAACAAGCCGTTTAATAGTGTTCACCACGTGGAATGAATCCAGCAGCGGTTAATAACCGCTGCTTTTTTTTTGCCCACGCCCGGTGAAACAGCCTGACTCCCTCTGGTTCATTTTTAACCCACACGTCACCAGACGTAAGGATCGCTTGTGTTAATTATTTTAGGGTATGTCCTGGTTCTCGGGTCGGTGTTGGGGGGCTATGCAATGGTAGGGGGGCACATGGGTGCGCTCTATCAACCTTCAGAACTTTTGATTATCGGCGGTGCGGGCATCGGTGCCTTTATTGTTGGAAATAATGGCAAGGCGATTAAAGCCACCGTGAAATCCCTGCCGTTATTAATGCGCGGCGCAAAATATAACAAAGCCGTCTACATGGATTTGATGGCCTTACTCTATCGCCTGATGGCCAAATCCCGTCAGCAGGGGATGCTTTCGCTGGAAGGGGATATTGAAAGTCCGCAGGAAAGTGAAATTTTTGCTAATTACCCGCGCATTCTTGCCGATAAAAGATTAGTGGACTTCATTACCGACTATTTGCGACTGATGGTCAGCGGCAATATGAATGCCTTTGAGATTGAAGCGCTGATGGATGAAGAGATTGAAACCTACGAACACGAATGCGAAGTTCCGGCGACGGCACTGCAAACGGTAGGCGATTCACTGCCAGCCTTCGGGATCGTGGCGGCGGTAATGGGGGTGGTGCATACGCTGGCTGCCGCCGACCGTCCCGCTGCTGAGCTGGGGGCGTCAGTGGCCCATGCGATGGTGGGAACCTTCCTGGGGATTTTACTGGCCTATGGATTTATCTCTCCCCTGGCTGGCGTGTTGCGGCAGAAGTGTGCTGAAACCACCAAGATGATGCAGTGCATAAAAGTGACGTTGCTCTCAAGCCTGAATGGGTATGCGCCGCAAATTGCCGTTGAGTTTGGCCGTAAAACGCTCTACTCAACCGACAGGCCGTCGTTTACCGAGCTGGAGGAGCACGTCCGTAACGCGAAATCACCCGCGAAACAGACTTCGGATCAAGACGCATGAAGCATAACAATCACCCCATTATTGTGGTTAAGAAAAAGAAGCACAAAGGCCATGAGGGTGGGCACGGGTCATGGAAGATTGCTTATGCCGACTTCATGACCGCACTGATGGCGTTCTTTATGGTGATGTGGCTGATTTCCATCTCCTCGCCCTCAGAGCGAGAGAGCATAGCGGAATATTTTCAAACGCCGTTGAAGGTTGCCATCACCGGCGGGACACGCAGCAGTGAAAGCGTCAGCGTAATCCCTGGCGGCGGAGAAGATCCGACGCAGAAAAAGGGAGAAGTACAGAAGGTCATGGATATGGATGCGCAGAAACGCAAGCTGGATGACATTCGTCTGAACCGTCTGCGTGAAAAGCTTGACCAGCTGATAGAAGCGGATCCAAGACTAAAAGCGCTGCGTCCCCATTTGATCATCAATATGGTGGAACAGGGCCTGCGGATCCAGATTATCGACAGCCAGAACCGGCCAATGTTTAAAACCGGCAGCGCCGAAGTGGAGACGTACATGCGCGATATTTTACGGGGAATCGCGCCGATCCTTAATGATATTCCGAACAAAATCAGCCTGGCCGGCCACACCGATGACTTTCAGTATGCTAAGGGTGACCGTGGGTACAGTAACTGGGAACTGTCAGCCGATCGTGCTAACGCCTCGCGGCGTGAGCTGGTGATTGGCGGGCTGGATAGCGGCAAGATGCTGCGCGTGGTCGGCATGGCCGATACCATGAGATTAAAAAACCGCGGCGCGAATGATGCTGTAAACCGTCGAATCAGTCTGCTGGTGTTGAACCATGACACCGAAGTGGAGATTCAAAAAGAAAACGCGGAAAGTGACGCGACGCAAATCGGCAACGATCCTGGCGCGCTTAAAGAAATCGTTGCCCCGGCCATACCGTCCGGAGCAACAAAAAACCCTGACCCTCAACCTTCAGAGGCTGGGCCAGCAGGTGAAAAAGCGACGTCGGGAGCAGTAGCCCCGGTTAAGCCAACACCAGCGGTTCAGACCGATCGCGACTCACAGCAGAGGTGATACCGTGAGCATGGATATCAGCGATTTTTATCAAACGTTTTTCGATGAAGCCGACGAACTGTTGGCCGACATGGAACAACACCTGTTGGGGTTAGACCCGCAGGAACCCGACTCGGAACAGCTTAACGCTATCTTCCGTGCGGCCCACTCAATTAAAGGCGGAGCGGGGACCTTTGGTTTTACTGTATTACAGGAAACCACGCACATTCTGGAAAACATTCTCGACGGTGCTCGTCGCGGCGAAATGCAGCTGAGCACCGATATCATCAACCTGTTTTTGGAAACTAAAGATATTATGCAGGAACAGTTGGATGCCTATAAAACCGCCACGGAACCCAATGCCGAGACGTTTGAATACATCTGTCAGATGCTGCGTCAGCTGGCCCTGGAAGCCAAGGGTGAAGTGATTGAGCCGCCAAAAGTCCTGGCGACTGCGGCAGCTCCGGCAGCAGCCGCCGGTCTGAGACTGGCGCTGGTCGATCTCAAGCCGAACGAAATCCCGCTGATGCTGGAAGAGTTAGGTAATCTGGGCACGGTTTCTGATGTGGTTAAGGGTGAAACCTCCGTTGAACTCACCCTGGACTCCTCTGTAGGTCAGGATGACATCGTGGCTGTGCTTTGCTTTGTGATTGAAGAGTCGCAGATCAAATTCCCCGCCGCCGGTGCCACTGCGCCGGTAGCAGAAGTGGTGGTCGAAGAGCTGGTTGAAGAACCCGCTGCGCCGTTGGCGACAGTCAGCGACATCACGCCTGCGGTGAAACGCGAAGCGCCGAAAAAAGCGGCCTCGCCGAAAGTCAGCGAATCGACCAGCATCCGCGTTGCGGTGGAAAAAGTGGATCAGCTGATTAACCTGGTAGGTGAACTGGTGATCACCCAGTCTATGCTGGCGCAGCGTTCAGGCGAGCTGGATCCGGTGGCGCATGGCGACCTGCTGAACAGCATGGGGCAGTTAGAGCGTAACGCCCGTGACTTGCAGGAATCGGTGATGTCCATCCGTATGATGCCGATGGAATATGTCTTCAGCCGCTTCCCGCGTCTGGTTCGCGACCTGGCGAGCAAGCTCGGCAAAGAGGTGGAGCTGACCCTGCTGGGGAGTTCTACCGAACTGGATAAGAGCCTGATCGAACGCATTATTGACCCGTTAACCCATCTGGTGCGTAACAGCCTGGATCACGGTATCGAGTCACCGGAGAAACGTCTGGCTGCGGGCAAAGACGCGGTAGGTAACCTGACGCTCTCCGCCGAGCACCAGGGTGGCAACATCTGCATTGAAGTGGTGGATGATGGCGCGGGCCTGAACCGTGAACGTATTCTCGCCAAAGCGCTCTCTTCCGGCCTGCCGGTCAGCGAGTCGATGAGCGATGAAGAAGTTGGCATGCTGATCTTCGCCCCTGGCTTCTCAACGGCGGAGCAGGTGACCGACGTCTCTGGCCGCGGTGTGGGCATGGACGTGGTGAAGCGAAATATTCAGGAGATGGGCGGCCATGTCGAGATCTCCTCTAAGCAGGGCAAAGGCACCACCATCCGTATCCTGCTGCCGCTGACGCTCGCCATCCTCGACGGCATGTCCGTACGTGTGGCGAACGAAGTCTTTATCCTGCCGCTGAACGCGGTGATGGAGTCGCTGCAACCGCTGGCTGATGACCTGCATCCGCTGGCCGGAGGCGAGCGTGTGCTGGAAGTGCGTGGCGAATACCTGCCGCTGGTGGAGCTGTGGAACGTGTTCGACGTGCAGGGTGCAAAAACTGAAGCGACTCAGGGCATCGTGGTGATCCTGCAAAGCGCCGGAAAGCGCTATGCGATGCTGGTAGATCAGCTGATTGGTCAGCACCAGGTCGTGGTAAAAAATCTGGAAAGCAACTATCGCAAAGTGCCGGGTATCTCTGCGGCCACCATCCTGGGCGATGGCAGCGTGGCGCTGATTGTCGATGTTTCGGCACTACAGTCTCTCAACCGTGAAAAGCGTGTGGCGGGAGCCGCGGCCTGACTTTAACCGATTAAGGGTAGAACTATGACTGGAATGGCAACTGTCACTAAACTTGCTGGCGAAACCGTAGGCCAGGAGTTCCTGGTGTTTACGCTGGGAGACGAAGAGTATGGTATTGATATTTTGAAGGTGCAGGAGATCCGCGGTTACGACCAGGTGACCCGTATTGCCAACACCCCTTCATTTATCAAAGGTGTGACTAACCTGCGCGGCGTTATCGTGCCTATCATCGACCTGCGCCTTAAGTTTGCGCAGCCGGATGTGGAATATAACGAAAACACCGTGGTGATCGTACTCAATCTGGTACAGCGCGTGGTGGGTATTGTGGTGGATGGCGTCTCTGACGTGCTCTCCCTGACTACCGATCAAATTCGTCCTTCTCCGGAATTTGCGGTCACCATGTCTACCGAATACCTGACCGGCCTTGGCGCACTGGGCGACCGTATGCTGATCCTGGTGGATATCGAGAAGCTGCTGAACAGCGAAGAGATGGCCCTGGTGGACATACTGCGCAGCGCCTGATAGCCGGGCATGACGCTAACAGAGGGCTGTACGTAACGCGTACAGCCCTTTTTTTCAGGTGCAGACAGAGAAAATACCGCGCCTGAGGCAGCTTTAATTAACTACAAAAGTCTAAAGTAATGTTTGCTCTTTGATTTAAATAGCAAAATATATCTCTTACAGAACCCCTCTTCACCACATAAAGTTTCAATATCCCGCGCCGATAAATCTGATGTTGTTCCATTTAATACATCAAGGGTTCCCTATGTTTACACGCATCAAAGTGGTCACCAGCCTGCTGTTAGTGTTGCTGATCTTCGGCTCTATGCAGCTGATCTCCGGCGGTCTGTTTATTCGCGCACTGACCAGCGATAAAGAAAGCTTTTCCATTGCACAGAACTCCAGTGACAACGTAGCGGCGTTTACCGACGCGTGGATTGCGCTGAACCAGACCCGTATCGCCCTGAACCGCGGCATGCTGCGCCTGCAAAGTGAAACGGCCAACAGCATCAACAGCGCCTCTCTGACTGCTATCAGCGATCAGGGGAAAAGTTTACTGGCGGATGCGGATAAAAGTTATACCAAATATAAAAGTACCCCCAACACTAAAGGGCTGGATCCGCAGGTGATTTCCAATCTGGAAAGCAACTACGATCTCTACTCAAAAGCGCTGTCGCAGATGCTGGATCTGATGAGCAGCAAACAGCTTCCTGAGATGTTCAAACTGAACATCGAGCAGAAGCAGAACGAGATGCAGGCGGCCTATACTGCCTGGCGTAACGCGCAAAGCGTGATCACCGTGCAGGGCGTGGCGGCTAACGAAGCAGCCTACACCAACATGCTGTGGGTGATTGGCACGGTGATGGTGCTGATAGTCGCGCTGATTGCGCTCTGCTGGGTAGGGTTGCGCAAGGTGCTGATCACCCCGCTGCAAACCAGCATTACGCATATCAGTCATATCGCAGGCGGCGACCTGACCCATACGATTGAAGTTACAGGCCGTAATGAGATGGCCCAGCTGGCAGCCAGCCTGCTGGAGATGCAGCAGGCGCTGGTGCGTACCGTCAGCGACGTGCGTGACGGTTCCGATGCGATTTATACCGGTGCCAGCGAAATTGCCGCAGGAAATAACGATCTCTCTGCCCGTACTGAACAGCAGGCCGCTTCGCTGGAAGAGACGGCTGCCAGCATGGAGCAGCTGACTGCCACCGTGAAACAGAATGCGGAAAACGCCCGTCAGGCGTCCCAGCTGGCGCTCAGCGCCTCTGAAACGGCGATGAAAGGCGGCAAAGTGGTGGACGGCGTGGTGAAAACCATGAGCGATATTGCCGGAAGTTCCAAGAAAATTGCTGATATTACCAGCGTGATCGACGGCATTGCTTTCCAGACCAACATCCTGGCACTGAACGCGGCAGTAGAAGCTGCCCGTGCCGGTGAGCAGGGACGTGGCTTTGCGGTGGTGGCAGGCGAAGTGCGTAACCTTGCCCAGCGCAGTGCCCAGGCCGCGAAAGAGATTAAAAGCCTGATCGAAGACTCGGTAACCCGCGTAGACAGCGGTACCGCCCTGGTAGGCACGGCAGGTGAAACGATGTCGGATATCGTTAATGCGGTCACCCGCGTCACGGACATCATGGGCGAAATCGCCTCTGCGTCAGATGAGCAGAGCAAAGGCATTGATCAGGTTGGCACCGCCGTCACCGAGATGGATCGCGTGACGCAGCAGAACGCCTCGCTGGTTGAAGAGTCCGCTACTGCCGCTGCCGCGCTGGAAGACCAGGCCAGCCGTCTGACCCAGGCCGTGGCGGTATTCCGCGTACGCAAAGAGCAGGGCATCAAGCCAGCGCAGCGTGCATCCTCTCTCAGCCGTCCGGCTCAGCCCGTGGCGCGTAAAGCCGCTGCGCCTGTTGCCTCCGAAGGCAACTGGGAAACCTTTTAATTTCTGAAATCCTGTAAGAGGTCTGTCCGCTGAGCAATCGGCGGACAACTGCATAAAGTTCCCCTCCATCGTGCCGATAACAGTGCCAATTGTTGTTCATTCAGAGGTAATCATGTTCAAGCGTATAAAGGTTGTTACGGGCCTCGTCAGCGTGCTGGTGCTGTTTGCACTGCTGCAACTGGGTACGGGCGGGTTGTTTTTCAGTACGGTCAAAAATGACAAAGACAATTTTGCTTTCAGCCAGCAGTTGCGCACCTTGCAGCAGGCGATGGGCACATCCTGGGTTTCACTGGTGCAGGCACGCAATACGGTGAACCGTGCGGGGATACGTTATTTGCAGGATGCAAACCAGACGGGTGCGGGCGCCACAGTGGCAGAACTGATGACGCAGGCGAAGGAAGATCTCGAGACGGCTGATAAATCGCTGGCAGTGTTCAATGCTAATTTGTCAGAAAAGGGCAAATCAGCAGAAAACGTCAAAACGCTGCTGGCAAATTATCAACAGCTGCATGATGCATTAGGTGAGCTGATAGTGGCGATGCAGGCGGGGCGCTTTGCCGAATTTGTCGCCCAGCCGACACAGAGTTATCAGGACCAGTTCGAAAAAACCTATAACGAGTGGCTGGAGACCAATAACCAGCTTACGGCCAATGGCGTTAAAGCAAACGAAACAGCATATCAGCAGACGCTGTGGCTGCTGCTGGCCGTGCTGCTAATCACCCTGACGGTTATTACGCTCGCCTGGAGCGGCATCTACAAAATTCTGCTGAGTCCGTTAAAAAGCAATATCGATCATATCCGTCATATCGCCAGCGGCGATCTGACGCAGTCTATTGAATCGCATGGCCGCAACGAGATGACGCAGCTTGCCGACAGCCTGCGTGATATGCAGCAGGCGCTGGTGCGCACGGTAAGCGATGTGCGTGATGGTTCTGACGCGATCTACACCGGCGCCAGTGAAATCTCCGCAGGAAATAACGATCTCTCATCCCGTACCGAACAGCAGGCTGCCTCGCTGGAGCAGACGGCGGCCAGCATGGAGCAGCTCACCGCTACCGTGAAGCAGAACGCCGAAAACGCCCGTCAGGCTTCACAGCTGGCGCTGAGCGCCTCTGAGACAGCGCAAAAAGGGGGCAAGGTGGTGGATGGCGTGGTGAAAACCATGAATGAGATAGCCGGAAGTTCCAAAAAGATCGCCGATATTACCAGCGTGATCGACGGTATTGCCTTCCAGACCAATATCCTGGCACTGAACGCCGCTGTTGAAGCCGCCCGTGCGGGTGAGCAGGGACGTGGCTTTGCGGTGGTGGCAGGCGAAGTGCGTAACCTTGCCCAGCGCAGTGCCCAGGCAGCGAAAGAAATTAAAGGACTGATTGAGGATTCCGTAGCCCGCGTGGATACCGGTTCTGTGCTGGTAGAGAGCGCCGGTGAGACCATGGCGGATATCGTCAGTGCGGTCACCCGCGTCACGGACATCATGGGCGAAATCGCCTCTGCGTCTGATGAGCAGAGCAAAGGTATTGACCAGGTCGGTACTGCGGTGACAGAGATGGACCGGGTAACGCAGCAGAACGCCTCGCTGGTGGAAGAGTCCGCTACCGCCGCAGCCGCGCTGGAACAGCAGGCCAGCCGACTCACTCAGGCGGTCGCGGTGTTCAGAATTCGTAAAGAAAATGTCATCCAGGCCGTTAATAGCAGTAAGGCAAATAAAAACCCACTTTTGAAGCCGGCAGCAGCCTTACCGAAAGCGCTTGCCGCGACGACTTCAAATGATAATTGGGAAACGTTCTGACGCACTTGCTCGCCGCTCAGATTGGGCGGCAACACCCGGAGGTTTTGATGGTTAGTCGTATTCGTATCTCTACCGCAATCTTCTTTTTGCTGGGGCTGTTTTGTCTGATGCAAATTGTGGGCAGCGGGCTGTCGTTTAACTCGTTTCGCCTGGATGCCCGCAATTTAAGTGAAGTGGAAGCCAGCAGTAACCAGCGTGAAGCGCTGGGAGAAACCTGGGCTGCCCTGCTGAGCGCGCGCGTTACGCTGAGCCGTGCGGGAACCCGTGCAGCGCTGAGCTTACCGCGCGATCAGGTCACAAGTTTGATGAGTAAGGCTCAGGAAGATCTGAATACTGCCGATAAAGCTTTTAAGCAATTTGATGCCATCCCGGTAATCACCCCGGAAGAGATCGAATTGAAGAAAGCGATGACTGCTGTTTATAACGATTACGCTCACGAACTTTCGCAACTGATCGCTTATTTGCAGAACTATCAGCTACAGGATTTCCTGGATTCGCCAACGCAGGGCGTTCAGAACAAGTTTCAGGTGCAGTACAACAGCTGGATGAAGCATATCGATGTTCTGCGTGAACATGCCAACCAGGCGGGTAAAGGTTTTTATAACCAGTCAAAAGTGATCTTTTTCGTGGCGGTGCTGCTCTCGCTGCTGGTCACGCTCGTAGGGGTCTGGTGGGTTCGTAAGGCGGTGGTTGCGCCTCTCTCCAGGATGCGCGGTCATTTTGAACGCATCGCCTCTGGTAACCTGGGCGGCACCATTGATACCCAGGGACGCAACGAACTGAGCCAGTTATTTATGAGCTTACAGGCGATGCAGCACTCGCTGGCAGAAACGGTAAGCAGCGTGCGGGAAGGGACGAATGCGATGCAAACCGGCATCCGTGAGATCGCTTCTGGCAACAACGATTTGTCTTCCCGTACCGAGCAGCAGGCGGCGTCACTGGCAGAAACAGCAGCCAGCATGGAGCAGCTGACGGCGACGGTAACCGGTAACGCCGAAAACGCCCGTCAGGCTTCTCAGCTGGCGAAAGAGGCTTCCACTACCGCACACAAAGGCGGCACGCTGACCAGCAAAGTGGTGACCACCATGAGCGAGATTGCCAGCAGCTCGAAGAAAATTGGCGATATCACCGGCGTGATTGATGGCATTGCATTTCAGACCAATATCCTGGCGCTGAATGCGGCGGTGGAAGCGGCCCGCGCGGGTGAGCAGGGCAGAGGCTTTGCCGTGGTCGCAGGCGAAGTTCGCAACCTGGCGCAGCGCAGTGCGCAGGCGGCAAAAGAGATTAAAGCGCTGATTGAAGCCTCGGTTAGTCGCGTTGATCAGGGTGCAGAGCTGGTGGCTTCGGCAGGCGAAACGATGGAAGAGATAGTGCAGTCCGTCACCCGCGTTAACGACATTATGGGTGAGATTGCTTCGGCATCGGACGAGCAGCGCAGGGGCATTGAGCAGGTCGCTCAGGCGGTCAGCCAGATGGACCAGGTGACACAACAGAACGCCGCGCTGGTAGAGGAAGCGGCAGCAGCCACAGAAGCCCTTGAAGCACAAGCCGAACACCTGTCGAACGCAGTGACGAGATTTTCACTGGACGCGGGGGACGCGCTCACAGGTCATCAGATCGGCATACAGGGAATATAGCTGTGTTTTAACCCCTTAATCAGCACTTTGCAGGGTAGCCTTACATGAAAAAATCGACGTTGTTAGCACCGCAGGAGAATGCCACGCTGCTGTCCCAGATGGTTCAGCGCCTGCCGTTATCCGATACGCACTTTAAGCGTATCAGTCAGTTGATCTACCAGCGCGCTGGCATCGTTCTCGCCGATCATAAGCGAGAAATGGTTTATAACCGCCTGGTTCGTCGGTTGCGGATGTTAGGCATAGACGATTTTGGTCGTTACCTTGCGCTGCTGGAGAGCGATTCCAACAGCCCGGAGTGGCAGGCTTTTATTAACTCGCTGACCACCAACCTGACGGCATTTTTCCGCGAGGCGCACCACTTCCCGATTCTGGCAGAACATGCCAAACGGCGCAGCGGCAGCTTTAACGTCTGGTGTGCGGCGGCGTCTACTGGCGAGGAGCCTTATTCCATCGCCATGACGCTGAGCGAGACGCTGGGAGCAGGGCCGGGCAAGTTTCAGGTACATGCCAGCGACATTGATACGCAGGTGCTGGAGAAGGCGCTGGCGGGCGTTTATCGCCAGGAAGAGCTACGCACGCTCTCGCCTCAGCAGCTGCAAAAGTTCTTTTTCCGTGGCACCGGCCCGCATTCAGGCATGGTCAGAGTCCGGCCTGAGCTGGCGAACAGCATTACTTTTGCGCAGCTCAATTTGCTGGGCAATGAGTGGGCGCTGCCGGGGCAGTTTGACGCCATATTTTGTCGTAATGTCATGATCTATTTTGATAAAGAGACGCAGGAAAAGATTTTAAGGCGCTTTGTCCCCATGCTGAAACCCGGCGGGATCCTGTTTGCCGGACATTCAGAGAACTTCAGCCAGATCAGTAAAGAATTTTATCTGCGCGGTCAGACAGTCTACGGACTGACTAAGGAAAGATAATGGGAAAAATCAGAGTGTTATGCGTAGATGATTCTGCGTTGATGCGTCAGTTGATGACAGAAATCATAAACAGCCATGCGGATATGGAGATGGTGGCTTCGGCACCAGACCCGCTGGTGGCAAGGGATTTGATCAAAGAGTTTAATCCGGACGTGCTGACGCTGGATGTGGAAATGCCGCGTATGGACGGACTCGATTTCCTGGAAAAGCTGATGCGCCTGCGGCCTATGCCGGTGGTGATGGTCTCTTCCCTGACCGGTAAAGGTTCTGAAGTCACGCTTCGTGCGCTGGAGTTAGGGGCGGTGGATTTTGTCACTAAACCTTCGCTGGGCATCCGTGAAGGGATGCTGGCTTACAGCCAGATGATAGCGGACAAAGTTCGCGCCGCCTCCCGAGCCAAACTGCATCTGCGCGGGCCACAGGGCACGCCGGTGATGCTGAAAGCGGGGCCGCTGCTGAGCAGTGAAAAGCTGATAGCGATAGGCGCCTCGACGGGGGGGACGGAAGCGATCAGACATGTGCTGCAACCCTTGCCCGCCACCAGCCCGGCACTGCTGATTACCCAGCACATGCCGCCAGGTTTTACCCGCTCTTTTGCCGAGCGGCTGAACAAGCTCTGCCAGATCACGGTGAAAGAGGCAGAAGATGGCGAGCGTATTCTGCCGGGCCACGCCTACATTGCGCCGGGTGCCATGCATCTGGAGCTGGCAAGAAGCGGTGCCAACTATCAGGTCAAGCTGAATGAAGGGCCGCCGGTCAACCGCCATAAACCGTCGGTGGACGTACTGTTTAAATCAGTGGCTCAGCACGCAGGACGAAACGCCGTTGGCGTCATTCTCACGGGCATGGGCAACGACGGTGCCGCCGGTCTGCTGGCCATGAACAAAGCGGGCGCCTGGACGATTGCCCAGAATGAAGCAAGTTGTGTCGTATTTGGCATGCCTCGAGAGGCAATTGCCCTCGGGGGAGCCAGTGAAGTGGTGGATCTTCACCAAATCAGTCAGCACATGCTGACCAAAATTAGCGCCGGACAGGCATTACGTATTTAACGCAGCGCCCGTCCAGCGGGCTACAAAATAACGGGAGTGAGTATGGTTGATAAAAATATGCGTTTTCTGGTGGTCGACGATTTCAATACGATGCGTCGTATTGTTCGTAATCTCCTGAAAGAGCTTGGCTTCAATAACGTTGATGAAGCGGAAGATGGTGTGGATGCCCTGAACAAACTGCGAGCTGGCGGCTTTGATTTTGTGGTATCCGACTGGAATATGCCCAACATGGATGGTCTGGAACTGCTGAAGACCATTCGTGCTGATGCGGCGATGAGCAAGTTACCGGTGCTGATGGTCACGGCGGAAGCCAAGAAAGAGAACATTATTGCGGCTGCTCAGGCTGGTGCCAGCGGCTATGTCGTTAAACCTTTTACTGCAGCGACCCTTGAAGAGAAGTTAGGCAAGATCTTCGAAAAGCTGGGTATGTAAGGAGCCGAGATGAGCACACTTCCGACACCAAATGTTGATGCGGCTTCCGCCAACGACATAATCTCCCGAATTGGTTCGCTGACGCGGATGCTGCGCGACAGCCTGCGTGAATTGGGACTGGATCAAGCTATTGCTGACGCGGCGGAAGCGATTCCTGATGCCCGCGACCGCCTGGATTACGTAGTGCAAATGACCGCTCAGGCGGCAGAACGTGCGCTTAACTGCGTGGAGGCTTCACAGCCACGTCAGACGCTGATGGAAGATGGCGCGAAAGCGCTGAAAGGTCGTTGGGATGCGTGGTTTGAAAACCCTGTTGAACTGGCAGATGCCCGCTCACTGGTTTCGGATACCCGTGGTTATCTGGACTCCGTGCCTGAACACACCGCTTTCACCAACGCGCAGCTGATGGAAATCATGATGGCGCAGGATTTCCAGGACCTGACCGGTCAGGTTATCAAGCGCATGATGGATGTGATCCAGGAGATTGAGCGCCAGCTGTTAATGGTGCTGCTGGATAACATTCCAGACCAGGCTTCCCGTCCGAAGAAGGATGTGGACAGTTTGCTGAATGGTCCCCAGATCAACGGTACTGCGCCTGGCGTGGTAGCGAATCAGGATCAGGTGGACGATCTGCTGGACAGCCTCGGGTTTTAAGCTTGTCTGTGACAGGAGCTGGCGCCCGCCAGCTCCTGCTATTTTTACTATCCCGCAAATAACCCCCTTTTTACGCGTTTACTCGCGGCATCATCCCTGCGCCAATTTGGCATGCTGGCACCTGAAATTCCCTATTGAGGAAAGGCTGCCGTGGCCGGAGACAGTGAAGAGGAAAAGACCGAATCCGCAACCCCCCACCGAATAGAAAAAGCACGAGAAGAGGGACAGATACCGCGTTCGCGCGAGCTGACTTCCGTGCTGATGCTGGTGGCGGGGCTGTCTATTTTGTGGATGACCGGGGCCTCTATGGCGCGAAAAATCGGTGCGCTGCTGGCCGACGGGCTTAAATTCAATCACTCCGTGGTCAGCGATACCAGCCAGATGTTCCATCTGATGGGAAACCTTGTGACTCAGGGCGTGTTTGCGCTGATCCCAATGATGGGCGGTCTGGTACTGGTCGCTATCGCCGCGCCGATGCTGCTGGGCGGCCTCGTTTTCAGCAAGGCGCTTAAGTTCGATCTGGGAAAAATGAACCCGATAAAAGGGTTAGGGCGGCTCTTTTCCGCGCAGTCTGCCGCTGAATTACTGAAGTCCATATTGAAAGCGCTGCTGGTAGGCTGCGTGACCTGGCTTTATATCAGCAGCCACTGGCCGGATATGCTGCGGCTGATCAGCGAAAACCCCTACAGCGCACTGGGAAACGCGCTGAATATGATTGCGATGTGCAGCATCCTGATCGTTCTGGGGCTGTCGCCGATGGTGGGCTTCGACGTGTTCTGGCAGCTCTACAGCTACTTCAAGGGGCTGCGCATGACCCGTCAGGATATCCGCGATGAGTACAAGCAGCAGGAAGGTGACCCGCATGTTAAAGGGCGCATAAGGCAGCAAATGCGTGCCGCAGCCCGCAGACGCATGATGGCCGATGTGCCGAAAGCGGATGTTATCGTCACCAACCCGACGCACTACTCTGTCGCCTTACAGTATGACGAACGCAAGATGAGCGCCCCGAAAGTCGTAGCGAAAGGGGCAGGGGAAATTGCCCTGCGCATTCGTGAATTAGGTAAAGAGCACCGTATTCCTGTTTTAGAAGCACCGCCGCTGGCGCGTGCGTTGTACCGACACAGTGAGATTGGCCAGCATATTCCGGGAACGTTATATGCGGCCGTAGCAGAAGTGTTAGCCTGGGTATGGCAACTCCGTCGCTGGAAGCTGGAGGGTGGCCTGGCCCCGAAAAAACCTGACAATTTACCGGTGCCGGAAGCGCTGGACTTTGCCACAAGAGAAGATGACTGATGGCGAATCTGGCCGCTTTATTACGGTTACCGAATGTTAAAGATACCCAATGGCAGGTAATGGCCGGGCCGGTATTGATTCTGATGATCCTCTCGATGATGGTGCTGCCGCTGCCGCCTTTCATCCTGGATCTGCTGTTCACCTTTAATATCGCGCTGTCGATCATGGTGCTTCTGGTGGCGATGTTCACGCAGAAGACGCTGGAGTTCGCTGCCTTCCCGACCATTCTTCTCTTTTCAACGCTGTTGCGCCTGGCGCTGAACGTTGCTTCCACCCGTATCATTCTGATGGAAGGCCATACCGGAGCGTCTGCCGCAGGTCAGGTTGTTGAAGCCTTTGGTCACTTCCTGGTGGGCGGTAACTTCGCCATCGGTATCGTGGTGTTTATCATCCTCGTTATCATCAACTTCATGGTTATCACCAAAGGTGCGGGGCGTATCGCCGAAGTGGGCGCGCGCTTTGTGCTGGACGGAATGCCCGGTAAGCAGATGGCTATCGATGCCGACCTGAATGCCGGTTTGATTGGGGAAGATGAAGCTAAGCAGCGCCGCTCTGATGTGACGCAGGAAGCAGACTTCTACGGATCGATGGACGGTGCGAGTAAGTTTGTCCGTGGGGATGCCATCGCCGGGATCATGATCATGGTGATCAACGTGGTGGGCGGGCTGCTGGTCGGCGTCATCCAGCACGGGATGGATGTGGGGCACGCTGCCGAAAGCTATACGCTGCTGACCATTGGTGATGGTCTGGTGGCGCAGATCCCTGCTCTGGTTATCTCAACCGCTGCCGGTGTGATCGTGACCCGCGTGGGCACCGATCAGGACGTGGGCGAGCAGATGGTCACCCAGCTGTTCAAAAATCCGCGCGTGATGATGCTGAGTGCTGGCGTACTGGGCCTGCTGGGCCTGGTGCCGGGCATGCCAAACCTGGTATTCCTGATGTTTACCGCGGCGCTGCTTGGTCTTGCCTGGTATCTTCGCGGCAAGGAAAGTAAGCCTAAAGCTGAACCCAAAATACAGCCGAAACAGATTGAAACCGCCTCCAACACCGAAGCCTCCTGGACCGACGTCCAGCTGGAAGATTCGCTGGGAATGGAAGTGGGTTACCGCCTGATCCCGATGGTTGACCATCAGCAGGATGGTGAACTGTTGGGACGTATCCGCAGCATCCGTAAAAAATTCGCTCAGGAGATGGGCTTCCTGCCGCCGGTTGTGCATATTCGCGACAATATGGATCTGCCGCCTGCACGTTACCGCATTCTGATGAAAGGGGTGGAAATAGGCAGCGGGGATGCCTATCCTGGTCGCTGGATGGCGATAAACCCCGGCACCGCAGCAGGCAGCCTGCCGGGTGAAGCAACAGTAGATCCCGCTTTTGGCCTTGCGGCCACCTGGATTGACAGTGCGCTGAAAGAGCAGGCGCAGATCCAGGGCTTTACCGTGGTGGAAGCAAGTACCGTGGTGGCAACCCATATGAACCATCTGATTGGTCAGTATGCCAGCGAGCTGTTTGGCCGCCAGGAAGCGCAGCAGCTGCTTGACCGCGTCACGCAGGAGATGCCGAAGCTGACGGAAGATTTAATTCCCGGCGTTATCACCCTGACCACGCTGCATAAAGTGTTGCAGAACCTGCTGGCTGAACGCGTCTCTATTCGTGATATGCGCACCATTATCGAGACGCTGGCGGAACACGCTGCCGTGCAGAGCGATCCGCACGAGCTGACCTCCGTGGTGCGCGTCGCGCTGGGCCGTGCTATTACGCAACAGTGGTTCCCTGGAAATGGCGAGGTGCAGGTTATTGGATTAGATACCACGCTGGAACGTCTGCTGTTGCAGGCATTGCAGGGCGGTGGTGGACTGGAGCCAGGGCTGGCTGACCGTCTGATGGCGCAGGCGCAGGGCGCGCTGGATCATCAGGAGTCGCTGGGCGCACCGCCAGTGCTGCTGGTTAACCATCCGCTGCGTGCCCTGCTGGCCCGCTTCCTGCGCCGCAACATGCCGCAGATGATGGTGATCTCCAATCTGGAGCTGACCGATAATCGTCAGATCCGCATGACCTCTACCATTGGGGGCCACTGATGAAACAACTGCTGTGCCTGCTGGCGTTTCTGCCGGGACTCGCCTGCGCCAGCGGCGCCTGGCAGGCCAGTTCTCCTGGGCCAGGGTTGCAGAACCGTGGCATGCAGGCTTCATCGCCGGCGTTGACGGCCAGAGAACCCGTTAGCGGAGCGATTACCGAGGTCTCCTGGCGCTATGTGCTGACCGGGCCTGCACCCTCCGGCCTGGTGGTTCATCTCTGTGCGGAAAAGCGCTGCGTTCCGCTTGACGGTGCCAGTGGGACAACGCGTGGGTTAAGTAACCTGACAGCTTATCAGGGGCTTTACTTTGTTTATGGTGTTCAGGGTAAGGGCAGGCTGCACAGGGATTTGCGGGTGCTGAGTAATCAGGTCATGGTCAATTACCATTAGATGCCGGGCCGCTCTGAAACGCAAAAAGGGGACGAATCGCTTCGTCCCCTTTTTTGATCTGCAAAAAAATTACATTCTCTCTACAGTCTCGATTCCCAGCGTATCCAGCCCCTGCTTCAGGGTTCTGGCGGTTAACAGCGCCAGTTTCAGCCGGCTCTGCTTTGTCGCTTCGTCACTGGCCGTCAGGATTGGGCAGTGCTCATAGAAGCCAGAGAAGAGACCGGCCAGCTCATAGAGGTAAGCGCACATCACATGAGGCGTACCGTCACGGGCGACCTGAGTGATCGTCTCTTCAAACTGCAACAGCCGAACCGCTAATGCCGCTTCACGATCTTCAGTGATCTGCACCTTGCCCGTAACCCCGGACTCATCAATCCCCGCTTTACGGAACACCGACAGCACACGGGTATAAGCATACTGCATATATGGCGCGGTATTCCCTTCAAAGGCCAGCATGTTGTCCCAGTCGAAGATGTAATCTGTGGTGCGACTCTTGGACAGGTCAGCATATTTAACCGCGCCGATGCCGACGGTGTTAGCCAGCGCTTTCAGCTCGTCTGCTGGCATATCCGGGTTTTTCTCTGCCACCAGCTTAGTGGCGCGCTCTACCGCTTCATCCAGCAGATCGGAGAGCTTGATGGTACCGCCCGCGCGGGTTTTAAACGGCTTGCCATCTTTTCCAAGCATCATGCCAAACGCATGGTGCTCCAGCGGCACGGACTCCGGCACATAGCCAGCTTTACGCACGATAGTCCAGGCCTGCATCAGATGCTGGTGCTGGCGCGAATCGATGTAATAGAGCACGCGGTCGGCATGCAGCGTCTCGTAACGGTATTTGGCACAGGCAATATCCGTTGTGGTGTAGAGATAACCGCCATCCTTTTTACGGATGATGACGCCCATCGGGTCGCCATCTTTGTTTTTATACTCGTCAAGAAACACCACCGTGGCGCCTTCACTCTCTACCGCCAGACCTTTGGCTTTCAGGTCTTCGACAATGCCCGGCAGCATGGCGTTGTAAAGACTTTCGCCCATCACATCTTTGCGGGTCAGCGTGACGTTCATGCGGTCATAAATCAGCTGATTCTGCGTCATGGTGATATCCACCAGCTTCTTCCACATGGCACGGCAATATTCATCGCCTCCCTGGAGCTTCACCACATAGCCACGCGCCCGCTCGGCAAACTCCGGGTCTTCGTCATAGGTGCGCTTTGCTTCGCGGTAGAAGTTTTCCAGGTCGGAGAGCGCAATCTCTTCGTGATGCTCATTCTGCTGCTTCTCCAGGAAGGCGATCAGCATACCGAACTGGGTGCCCCAGTCGCCCACGTGGTTGGCGCGAATAATATTGTGGCCGAGGAATTCCAGCGTGCGCACGGCGGCATCACCGATGATGGTGGAGCGCACATGACCCACATGCATCTCTTTCGCCACATTGGGTGCAGAGTAATCAATGACGATGGTTTGCGGCGTGACGGGCGCAACACCCAGACGAGGCGCGGCCGCTACCTGGTCAACCTGAGCAGAGAGCCAGGCTTTATCCAGAAACAGGTTAATGAAACCAGGACCGGCGATCTCGACTTTGCTGGCTATGCCGGTCAACGCCAGGTGCTTCAGAACCTCTTCTGCCAGTTGTCGGGGTGCCATACCGAGCTGTTTGGCTACGGCCATGATGCCGTTCGCCTGGTAATCACCAAACTGGATCCTGGCAGACTGCCGCACCTGCGGTTCACAATCGGCCGGAGCGCCGGCCGCGATCATCGCCTGACTGACTTTTTCTGAGAGAAGCGCCTGAATATTCACAAGTTACCTTATATGCTAAAAAAGCCTGCTTTTATGCAGACCGTCACCCTGAGCGAGGCCAGCCAACAAGGTTCTGTTGTACACTGGTACCGCTAAAAAAGAAGGGGAAAAGTATACTGCATTTCAGGCAGAGTTATCCAGGAACCTGAGAACGTCTGGCGAGGGCGGCGGGAAACGGCTCTGTTTCCCGCCAGAGTCTTTAACGGCGACGGGCTGCACGATGGGGGCGATGGGGACTAGCAACGGTGGTTTTATCGTTAATTACCTTCCAGTGGCGGACCAGCGCAAACCCCATCATTGCAATCAGCACTGCAACTAAAATTAACATAAGCATTTTGCTTTTCCTTGATGTGAGGGTCAGAACAAATCTATAAGGATGCAGAATAACCTACAACGGGTTGTAGAGGATTTAAGAATAGTCGCATTGTATAAATTTAACTAAATTAAAACAGAAGCTTAAATGGCACTTTCTAAATATTAGCCTGGCTCTGAACCAGCTTAAACTGGAAATTTGATTTAAATATCGTCTCAAAAGAGCAGGTTCTTAATGAATTGTGGCGTAATCATCAATTACGCTGGCCCGGTAATCAGGGGTGGCAGAAAATGAATGTTAAGAAAAACTACAGTAAGGTAAGCAAATGACGCTGTTTGCAGGCAAAAATGCAGAAGAATTAAACGATCTGGCTAATGATTTACCCCGTTTTTTACACGCTCTTGACAATTTAGCGGATCGACTGGGGCTGGTGCTGGCGCAGCTGGAGGTCGATCATATTGCGGTGCGTTGTCATCAGAACAGCACGGCAGAGCGCTGGAAAACGGGCTTTTTGCAGCATGGCGTCCTGTTTTCTGAAAAAGAGATCAATGGCCGTCCTGTGTGCCTTTTTGAACTGGAGTCGCCGTTAAGCGTGGGGCCGTGGGAGATAAGCGTAGTTGAACTGCCCTGGCCAGGTAACCGCCTCTATCGCCACGAAGGTTGGGAACATGTAGAAGTGGTTTTACGGGGAGATGTGGAGCAATTAGGCAGCCGGGCACTGGCGCTTTGCTCAGACAGCGGGCTGACTCAGCAGGGGATCTCCATTAAAAGCAGCGCCCCAAAGGGCGCAGGAGAGCGGTTGCCTAATCCTACCCTGGCGATTACCGACGGCACCGTGACCATCAAGTTCCATCCCTGGAGCCTGAAAGAGATTGTCGAAAGCGAATCATAGGGTGTTCTGACGAGGGAGCGCTCTTATAGCGTTCTCCATCCGCTTTAATGCTTCCTCCACCAGCGCGCGTGGACAACCAAAATTGAAGCGGACAAACCCGTCATCGCCAAAGTCACGCCCTGGCGAGAAACCCAGTCCATGCTGTTCAAAGAACTGCGCGGGGCTGGCGACCTTAAGCTGGCTGGCATCAATCCACGCGAGATAGGTGGCCTCTGGCGCAACCAGCGACAGGCCGGGCATTGCATTGACGCGGCGGGTGATAAGGTCACGGTTTTCACGGAGGTAAGCCAGTTTTTCCTCCAGCCACGGCTGACCGTCCCGCCAGGCTGCCGTGGCGGCAACAAAGGCAAGAATATCAACGTCAGGAACGATCCCCCGGCGCTGTTGGGTAAAGCGTTTGCGCAGTTCAGGATTGGGAATAATCGCCAGAGAAGCGCCCAGCCCGGCAATATTGAACGCCTTAGAAGGTGACATCAGAGTCACTGAGCGCTGCGCGGCGTCCTCGCTCAGGCTGGCAAAAGGAATATGTCTGACGCCAGGCTCCAGCAGCAGATCGCAGTGGATCTCATCGGAACAGACGATCAAATTATGCCGTTTAGCAAAGCGCAGCTGTGCTTCAAGCTCATCCCGACGATAGACCGTTCCACCCGGATTGTGCGGGTTACACAGCATCAACAGCTTTTCGTTTCCACTCATTTGTGGCCCGAGCGCCGCGAGATCCATCACCCAGCGATTTTCCTCTAATCGCATCTGCGCATTCAGCTGCGTGCGTTTAGCAAGGGCGGACGCGGAACGGAAAGGGGGATAAATGGGTGTAGGGGCAAGGGTACCCTGATGCGATTCAGTAAAAGCGCGCACGGCCAGGTTGAGTCCGCTGACGATGCCGGGTAAAAATACCAGCCACTCAGGTTGCACCGCCCACTGATACCGTTCAGCAAGACGGGCAATAATCACTTCCATTAATTCTGTCGGGGGTTTTCCGTAGCCAAAAACCCCATGCTCCACACGCTGCTTAAGTGCATCAATAACACAGTCCGGTGAACGAAAATCCGTGTCAGCTACCCAGAGCGGCAGGATGTCCTGATCACCATATTTTTGCCATTTCAGGCTATCGCTGTGACGGCGATCGATCCGTTCATTAAAATTGCATGCCATGTTAGTGATTCCCGTTACTATTAATCTCAGGTTCCGGAGTCAGACTAAACATCCGGAAAGATTTACACAACCAGCCAGCAGTCATTAACAGGAGGATGGGATGCTAAAACTGGAAGTATGCTGCTATGGAGTCGATTGTGCACTGGCTGCCGAAAAAGCAGGCGCGGATCGGGTAGAGTTATGTGCTGCCCCTGCCGAAGGCGGGTTAACCCCCTCAGCTGGTAGCCTGAAACAGGCCAGGGCGGAACTCACCTTGCCCGTTCATCCTATTGTTCGCCCACGCGGTGGCGACTTTTGCTTCACGAACAGTGAATTTAATGAGATAAAATCAGATATCGCCCTGATCCGTGAACTCGGTTTTCCCGGCGTGGTGGTGGGCATACTCGATGTGGATGGTCATATTGATCTGCCGAGAATGAAGCAGATCATGCCACTGTGTGAAGGTATGGCGGTAACCTTTCACCGCGCTTTCGATCTTTGCCACAGTCCATTAATGGCGCTGCAACAGCTGACCGACCTGGGTGTGGCGAGGATCCTCACTTCTGGTCAGCAGCAAAGTGCGGAAAGCGGATTAGCGCTGCTTAAGGAACTAAACCGGATGACCCGGGGTCCTATCATTATGGCTGGGGCCGGCGTGCGCCTCAGCAATTTGCAGAAGTTTATTGATGCTGGTTTAAGTGAAGTTCACAGCTCAGCCAGTCAGCGGGTTGCCTCACCCATGCGTTACCGCAAAGCCGGTGTCTCTATGAGTTCCGTAGCAGAAACCGACGAGTTCAGCCGCACCTGCGTGGATACCGATATGGTTGAAGCGATGAAGGTGGCGCTGTCGCTCAGTTCGCCGGTGAGAGTCGCCTGACGCCGATTTTGCCGCGCAGCACGCCAGTAAAAGACGTGATGTTTGCAAGTACCAGGCCCCATCATTTTGGTGGGGCTTTTTTTCGTCATTTCAGTAACTTAAATTCTAGTGGGGTGTTCTAGGGGTGCAATGATAGTGAAATATGCGCGGAAATGACAGCGAAAAAACGAGAATATAAAGGGGCTTATTAAGCCCCATGCGGATTCACTTTTGCAGGGACTGGTGAAGTTCAATTCCCTCGGTCCTTTGTTGATCGATGTAATCAGCCAGGTCTTTGATGTGAACCATCCTGGGTGCCTTCTGAGTACTTCCTGCACGGAAGGTCACAACAGGCAGTTTGCAGGTTGCTGCTCTTCTTTCAGCATGCTCTGGCTTCATGCGAAAATACTTTTCGCTGACCTGCGAAAGTGGGATCACCGCAGTGTTGTATTCTGCCATCAGTAAAAACATCGTGTTCATAATCTCATCTCCCATCTTTATTACCCGCTGCAACGGGAATAAAACTACCGTGACATGTCACGCCTGTAATTTCAGGTCATGCCAACCAAAAGTTTGCCAACATTCCGAATTTCCGATAGAGAGGAAGTAACAACCATTCGGATCGCCAGGCAGTTTGTCTTTGCACTTTTCACAATGCCTTTGCTTCAGGGCGTTTATGGCCTGCTGCAGTTCTGCATTGTCTTTGCGAATGAGCATAGAGATGTACTCGTTCAGTTCATAAGGCTCGCGGAACGGGCGACGTGCGGCGCAGTTCTGCGCCAGCATCTCCAGTTCCTGCTTATCAAGCTGCAACTCAAGCTTGCCAAGTCCGGCGCCAGCCTGCCGCGCACGCTGCGCGGCTTTACGTTCTGCGGGGGATTTAGGCATCGCTTTTGACCTCTCTACAAACAGGGCATGAGTTGTCAGTCATTGAATACGGGAAGCTGCTATCCAACTCATCACACCACTGAAGATGTTCGTAACACCAGAATGGCTCCCAAGGCATCCGGTAGTACTTCATCTGGCACGTGATGAGGTAAGGCACCGGCAATGGCGGCAGTTCCTCAGGGAGAAGTTTGTCTGTCAGCTCGCGTTCTGCACGTGAAAGCAGGCTCTTAAGCACCTCATTGTCCTTCTCTAGCAGGTCAACTTTGCTCTGCAACTCAGCTTTAGTTGGCATCACTCCCCTCCCTTACGCGCTGGCTGGCCTGCCGCTTCAAACTCTGCATCAACGATATAATCGTGAGCCTCGCGGGCCAGCATGCCCATTGAGTGGATGGTGTCCTGTGCCTGTGCAAGCGTCAGATTCTGCTTGTTGCTGAGGTTGACGATAGCCAGTACCTGATTGCGGACGACTTTCAGCAATGGCGGTTCAATGAGCAGTTGGGTTACGTTAGACATCATCACCTCCCGGCGCTGGGGCTGCTGCCATGCGGCGGATGATGTTTTTCACCTCTTCAATGCGGCAGTCATCATCAGAATCAATCGTGTCGATCCGGTCAAGCATCACCAATGCTGCATTAGCGTCACCACTTGCAGTCCATCCATCCGGCGCGTTGGGTGCTGGTGGGTTGGATACGTCATGGGTTTTAACGCCAAACAATTCAGCCAACGCCTTATAGTTCAGTTCCGCATGATATCGGCCTTTGCATTTAACCAGCTTTTGCGCAGCATCATAAACTGGCATCACCTCCAACAGTGCGCGGACCATCTTGCCTATTTCACCCACTGTCACCCCCTCTAGAATTGGGTCGGCATCGCATGGTTCGGCGCTCAAGGCGTATACAATTTCCTGCAACCGTTCCCGGCTGAGGGTTGTGATTGGGTTAGTCATCGCTATCGTCCTCCACGGTGAAGCCCTGTGCCAGTTTGCGAAACGCGGCCCATATCTTGGCTGCATCTGCCGTGCAATCCACGAACCCGCCGCACTCGTCATACAGAACCTTGTAAAATGCTGCGGGTATCTCCTTTGGCAGCGCTGCGGGCTGAGGGGCGGTGTAAACGATGCGACATTCTTCCCCGCGTTCTTTCGCCTCATGGTAAAGATATGCTTTGCAGTCATACCATTTACTGTCATCAATTAACTGGTAAATAGGCTCGCCAGCTGCGGCGTTGTGCCGGGCCATTTCTCTTGATTCGATTCTCAGGCGGTGAAGCTCCAGTAAAAGGCAAAGCAATTCAGGGTCGCCATCCTCTCCAACCATCTCATACCATTGGATTAATTCTGCAAGCCCGCCATCAGGCTGCGCTCTTTCAGCTTATCCAGGTCGCTCATGGCTTCACCTTAGATGCGCGGTCGGCATCGAATTGTTCTTTTGTCATAGACACACAGGAAAGGCGGTAGTAACCATCACCAACCTGCACTGACATTTCCGCGCCTTTAGCCATCCCATGCATCATGTGGTGCGTGAAGGCAGACACTACTTCCGTAGTAGCGGGGCATTTATCAAGCGCTGACCCTGCTTTACTGGTCCTCGCCAGATATATTTCGCCGGTAAGTGCAGAGACAAAAACTGTGTGATTGTGAATGCTCATGGCTGCTCCCCCGCGCGGATTGCTTTTGAAAGCCATTGCAGCGTCATAATTTGAACGCCGATATTTGAGAATTTTTTGGATAAGTGACTCTCTGCAATATCAACGCCCTGCGCACGAATCTCGCGGATAGCTGCGTCAGTGGCTGGGGTTTTCAGGTCAACCAGTAGGCGAACGCTTTCTTCGTTTTCCGGGTCAACTGATTCCATCCAGCCGATAGTTTGATCAATAGCTTTTCGCATGTTTGAATTCTCAGCCGCCTGTTTATGCACCTGCTCTTGCAGCGCGTCACGCTCGACATAAACGGCCTTCACAGCTTCAGCATCTTCACGAAAGCGCAGATCAACGATGCCCTGGCTCAGTCCTTTTCCGTCCCTTTCGTAGAACATCCAGAATTGTGCGTACTCGTCCAGCACGCGCCCGCATTCGCTATGTAGTGGTCAACAAAAATTGGCCACGGTTTTAGAGTTTTTCCAGAACAATCGCTCTGATTCATTTGGCGTCAAACCACCATTATATTGATGAGGTCTGAGCTGGCTGTAATATCCCGTTATGTAATTCGTTATCGCTGTCCTGGCTTCGCTAAAATTAGCGTATCCATTATCCGGCACCCACTCCGTTTTCAGACTTCTAAAAAAACGTTCCATTGGGCTGTTATCCCAGTAACTCCCTCTGCGACTCAGGCTTTACTTTATCTGATACCGCCACAGTAACTGACTGAAATTCCTGCTGGTATAGTGGCTGCCTTGATCCGAGTGATACAGTAAATTAGCGGGCTTTCCTCGCGTTTCCCAGGCCATGGACAGCGCTTTACCTGTCAGTGCAGAGTCCGGTAAAAAAGACATCGCCCAGCCAACAGGTTTACGGGAAAACAGATCAAGCACAACGGCTAAATAAGCCCAGCGTTTACCCGCCCAGATATACGTCACATCACCGCACCAGACCTGATTAGGCTCTGTTACTGCAAACTGGCGTTCCAGATAATTGGGGATTTCAACGTGTTCCTTAGATGCCTTCTTATATCGATGACCAGGCTGCTGACAGCTGATGAGATTAAGTTCTTTCATTAGCTTTGTTGCCCGCCAGCGGCTCAGTTTTACGCCTTTGGTGGTGACCATCGCGGCAATATTACGTGCACCTGCGGAGCCATTACTTTCGCGATAGCTTTCACGAACAAGACTGAGTAATGCCACGCGTGTGGCATCGGGCTTCTTTGGCTGCCGCCAGTATTTATAGCTGCTGCGATGAACCTCAAACACATTGCACACAACGGCAACGGGAAACCGCGCTCTGAGTTTCTCAACTAATGAGAACTGTTCAGGGAGTCTGACATCAAGAGCGCGGTAGCCTTTTTTAATATATCTCTTTCCATTTCAACGCGTTGAATTCTCTTCTTCAGTTCGCGTATTTCAATCTGCTCAGGTGTCATGGGTGAAGCTATGGGTGATTTCCCCGCTCGTTCTTCTTTCAACTGCCGAACCCACTTATCCATCGTTGATTTGCCGACATTCATTGCCGTGGCAGCGGCGGCAACGGTGTAATGCTGATCGAGTACAAGCTGGGCAACTTCGAGGCGAAACTCGGGGCTAAAATTGCGTCTGTTACGTCCGGTCATAATGTCACCTGTTTTGACTATGAGGTGATGATATCACCTCTATTCAGGTGGCCAAATTCAGTGTGCCACTACATATCAATTTCCCTAATGCGGTTCTTGGCGCGGTATGCTCGCTTGGAAACGTAACGTCTTACGATACAACCAAGCAAGGTTTTGTTTCATCTTTAACTACTACATCCGGTTTTACTATTGGCACCGGCTACACTGCATCCAACTCAACTGTAACAATTTTTGCGGTAGGATATTAATATGAACTATGTTTATAGCCCTTCAACGGATGGAATGTACCCGTTAAGCATGAAAGATGATTACATAGCTGCTAGCTCATGGCCGGAAGATGGGGTAGAGATCACCGAGGGTATATATAAAACTTTTAACGCCAATCCGCCTGAAGGTAAAAAACGTGCGTGGGTTGAAGGGAAACTGTTTTGGGTCGGCCTCCCACCCAAATCCAATGAAGAAATCAATACTGAGTCAGAAGCCACTAAGAGCACCCTTATAGCTGATGCATCCCAGAAGATTGTCATATGGCAAACTAAATTACTGATGGGGCGCAAGCTGACTGATACGGAGACAAATCAGTTAAATGCCTGGATGGACTATATTGACAAACTTACTGCTGTCGACACCGGAACCGGTAAGGAAATCGACTGGCCTACGCTGCCATAAGATGCAGAGAAAGCCCGCCAGGGCTTTCTCATAAAAGGATATTCAATGTATTTGAATGTGAAAGATGTCAGCAACGTAACCAATAAACAGTAACTGGATACTATTAATAACACAACAGATCCAGTTACAGGAGCGCCATGAAGGAAATTAGTTACTATATCGTTGAATATATATTATCGCCAAGTGAAATAAATAAATGCCTTAGCTTACTTCACCCGCATATACCAAACCCTTAAGCTTCAAAATTCCCGGCTTGCATAAGGTAATACTAATGAAAAGCAGGGTTGTTGTAACCGCTCTAAATACCCCATACTTGTCTATTTCGTGTGAAAATAAACTTAAAATAATTAAAATTGCCAGTAAATAAAAAACAGGTCTCATCCAAAGAGATAGCTTATGTGAATTATATCTCTCCAAAAATGCAGCTAAACCGCCGGAAAGAAAAAATATCCATATATTAAAATTATCAGAAGCACTTAGTGACACGTAAAGGATCGCGGTTAAGCTTATAAAAATTAATGAGGATTTCTTAGTTGATATAAATGCGGCAATCATAGGAATTGCAATATAGAATTTTCACTCGTAAGGCAGGGTCCACAGAATTGGTGTTATATAACCCGAATTATAGCTACCTATGCTAAATGTTGTACCCATAAAACCAAATGTCAGGAGCTTTGCAGCTGAGGTGATAGCCTGAGAGTTAACAGAGTTAATCCCGCTTACGAGCATTCCTATAACAAAAACGCAAATGCAAAAAGAAAAATAAAGAGGCGCGAGTCTTCTTATTCTAGATAAGTAGAAAGACTGCCAGTCTATTGCTAAGCCATCTTTTAATATTTTCTTAAAAAACAGAAATCCAGTAATGCAAAAAAATAATTGCACTCCTAAAGCCCCAAAGTTTCCTATATAAAAATAATCCGCCTTGGTATTTCATCGTTTATGAAACCAATATCTCGGAATCTCCAGGAGTGGCTACAAACCACCAAAATAGCAGCCACCCCTCTCAACCCATCAATATAATCATATCGATTATTTTTTTTGATAAGTGAGGCAGAATGTTTGCTTTATGCAAGATGCTGGAATATAGGCAAATTGAACAAAAAATCATTGGAGATATTAGATAAGAGAAATCCATTGTGTTTATCAAAATCCTGTCGTATTGATGACTGAATCTTAACATTAAGTAAGCTAAAGACAAGTAAACTGTGTGATACAAAAAAGCCCCGGAGACGGGGCAGGCTTCGGACACCGCACCTCTTCAGGCGTTTATGCATGAGGCTTTAGTTTAGTAGTTGAGACATACCTGCAGAATTCCCGCCTGTACCAAAATCCAGTTGCCAGAAACGCGCTGGAAAACTACTGTATATAAAAACAGTAATATTGATGGTGGCTCATGGGTGGCAAGGACAGTAACTACAGCGTCGTGTATCGCGCCTCGGCTCTTAACCCCGGGCCATCTGATTTTTCACTTATAAATTCAAGGGTTATTGTAATAAGATACTGAAGGTTAATTTGCCAGCTCTACCCCGCCTCAATCGTATTCCCCCATACTGGAGAAGAACAATGATGGATTCCCCGAAGTCGGTTAGCGAAATCCGCGAAACGACAGAACAACTGCTTGATGAATCGGACCGCTCGCTAAAGGTTCGCCCGGGCGAGAAGCTGCGCTCATATATACCTGCGCTCGATGCTCGTGCGGGCAAGCTCCTGGGCTTCAATAGCGAAGGTGATCCGATAGCCATATCTCTTTCGTCGGGCGGCAGCCAGGCTGACATTGACATGATTAAAGAGTTAGAAGGCCAGGCTGTTGCTGCCCGTGCAGCCCTGAGCGTTCCCACCGTGGACGCGGCGGCGGCACAGGACAACGTGGACGCACTGGAGTACAGCGTGAACCTGTTTGAGGATCTGCGTACCCTCAAGCCGCGCTTTGAAGGCGAACGTGTCTTCCTTCGTGCCCACACCGCGCCTGCGCTGTCCGTCCTGCAGCCTGCCGGTACGGGCTGGTTCATTGGACACAACACCAGTCAGGCTGATGATGGCGGCTTCGTCGCGTCGAATGGGGGCAACTGGCACTGGGTGCGTGAAAAGCCTATCGCAGCCCTCGACATCGGCGATTTCGGCGGCGTGGCGGACGGTATCACCGACACCCAGCCCGCTTTCAAGCGGTTGGCCGACTTTCTCTTCAGTAATTACGCTCGCCTGCGGACTGGCGGCACGCAAAACGGCAGTACCGTCAGTGGCGGATACTCTCCTTACCTGGCTATCCGGTACGGCTCGGGCACCTACTATCAGTCGCCAGGGGAATATGTAGCTTACGGCACTAAGGTAGCTAGTGGGGCTGCCGATGCCCCGTTCAACCCGTCAGGCTGGTACGCTGCTGCGGGCTTGCGTGTCGAGGGTGTCGCCGCTGGATCTGGCCGCCTCATCGCGACCCGGATCATTTCCGATAAGACCGATGCCCCGGTCTTCCTTATCAACCACCGCCGTATTGCGTTCAAAAATATCCTCTGGGACGGTCAGCAGACGACTCAAGTTGACCAGTATAATGCGACCAGTAATCCAACTGGTACGAACCTGCTGATCGGCGCGACGCAGGGTGTATTCAACGAAACGGCCAGCAACAAGCAGCCATTCGTTACTAACCAGTGCCCCGGTGGCTGCTACGCGTACATCGCTAACGTCCAGGCGAACAATACGGGTTCCCACACCTTCTATCTGTTGGATACCCTCGATTCCATCGTTGAGCAGGTGTACAGCTCGAAAACCGCTGGCCCGGTAATTCAGACGGGCTGGTCTGGTCAGACCGCGGGTGTGTGGGATCACTCTACTTCACTGGAAATCCGCAACTGTAACTTCGGCACGCCGGTAGCCCCTGCGATCTGGGCGCCACGCTGCGGCCAGTCCATCATGCGCAACTGCTGGTTCGAACATGGCAACTGCCCGTTCGACATCAACAACGGTCAGTGGGACCTGTCGATGATCTGCGTTGAGGATTGCAGGAAGAACCCGTCGATCTACAACAGCAAGGTATCTTGCATCACGCTGTCCGTACCGACCGGTAACGACTTAAATATCGCTGCGCCTGGGACTGCTGACTGGCCGAGCTACCTGACTAATCCGGATGGCTCTGCCATCACCTCGTGGGCCAACGGCTACGATCAGGGCCGCTGGTTGCTGCAGAACTATGGCGCGTACTTCGACTGCCCGGTAGTTTCCCAGTGGGACCGCGGCATAATCCGTGGCACCAACAACACGGACGCGACCTTGTGGGTGAATGTTGGCTCGTTCCGCAACCCTACCAACGGTGGATCGTGGCGCATCCGCGTCGTGGGTGGCTCTTACTACAATACGTCAGCGTCGCAGAATATGCTTAGCGACCGACTGGAAGGGCAGGCAGTTATTAGTCTCGGCCGCGGCACGGGCAGCACGCCAAAGGCATCGTACTTTAACGAAGGTGGCGGACCGCTGGCAGCAGCACCGCAGTACCAGAGTCAGCAGTTCAACGACATTATCCCCGCGCTGTGGGTACCGATTCGGGGACGTTGCGGCGAGTACACGATCTATGTCGAAGGTACGGGGCTGACCCGTCGTGAAGCTGGCATCCCAGCTCAGTTCACGCCGAATGGAACGACGCAGACCGCGGCACCAGGCCTGAATGTTATCGCTGGCCGTTTCAGCTTCAATACAGGCAAAGCGGGCTTTGGTGCGAACGAAGACGTTGTGGAGATCACCAGCCGCAAGGCGACAGTGAGCGCGCAGCCGGTTGATACCACTGCGCCAGTCCAGTACATGCGCGTGTCGGTGAATGGTCAGGAACTGGCATTGCAGCTCTTCGCCTACATTCCGCAGGTCACCACACCGCTGCCAGCGACAACAGCTGTGGCTTTGGGTAACACGCTGACCCTTTCGCCGGTTGTTACGGATGCCGTGTCCTACCAGTGGCAGAAGTCGGCTGACGGCACCACGTGGACCAGTATCAATGGTGCAACCAGCATGAGCTTCACGAAAGCCAGCGTAACGGCGAACGATGCGGGGCAGTACCGTCTGGCCTATCGCCAGAATAACGGTGCGGGCGGCAATGGCACGACGCTGTTCAGCACGCCAACCGCTGTATCCATCACCTAACTTTCGGCCTACTCATTCCACCGTCAGTAGAATATTATACTAACGGTGGAATGCCTTCAGCGCCCTATACATAATAAGCAGATTCTTATAATAGCCAGATAGGGAAGCACTCATACCAGTTTCAAGTACCACCGTCACCGGCTCTGCAGTGCAGCAACCTGATGGTGGGCAAGTCTGGATGCCGGTGTCGTTATATTAGGTGCTTTTGCAAGAGCTGTATTTTTTGTGATTTCGTTGACAGAACTTAAACTTCCGGCGCTTGTCGTAAAGCAGTTGGACGAACATTTTTCACGCCTGAAAATACTGGTTACATGCACAGTAAAATTCCAGGGAAGACATTTAATGTAAACTTGAAACGAGCCAATGACGCGAAGATCCACGCTTAGTTTATCATTACAATGATTCAACTATTCGCCGCATCATCTTGCTTCGCTTTAAAGGCGCCAAACTTGTCGTGGAGCGAGCGAGGGAAAAGCTCTGTATACACCTTCCACAATAATTTCAGCGATCGATGCCCGCTTACCTGAGCCACATCTTCTATAGCAAATCCTGCTTCAAAAAGCCGACTGACTCCTTCCCTGCGTAAGTCATGATATCGAAGATCAACAATGTTAAGCCTGTCCCGCTCCAGGCGGTATGCTTGTGAAATAGTTTTGCTCTTATAGGGGGAATATTAAATCCCCTGTGCGGGGCTGGCGCTGAACGATATGCCAGGCTTCACCCAGCAGAGCCACAGTCATGTGGTTACCGATTTTTTTCCGAGGGTCTTTTCTCTCACGCACCGTCACCGCTCTTTGTTTTTCATCCAAATCTTCCCACCTAAGCCGGGTAACTTCGCCAACCCGCATACAAGTAAGAATTGAGAACATAAATATCTGTGAAAAAGGGATCGAGAGGTAAGAAGACCTTTCTTTGGCTTTTAGCGCATCAATCAACCGAGCACATTCCTCCCTTGTTGGCCTCCAGCTCCTGATCCCGCCGGGCGCTATCATTCCAGATTTCGCCATGATGTACCTGGCATTCATAAAATTTTGTATATCGACATCGATATCAAACAAGGTTTTTGCTGATTTAAGGACAGCCCCAATAAATGAGATATCTTGCCATCGCGTTGAAGGTCCTGCCCCAGAAGCAGCACGGTATTCACAATGGTCAATGAATGACTTTTGTGTAAGCTGGGATACTGTCAATTCACTAATTTCACTACGACGAATCAACCGAAGAGAATCTTTCTTTGAGCGACCAAATCTGATGTGTGGATGGTCTATGTACTTATCTATAAGATGACCAATCGTAATGATTTTTTCAGGCGTGGCCGCTGATGGGATGCCGTTGCTATCGAGTTCTGCAACTCGCTGCACCCCCACGCTTTAGCCAGACCCATTTTTTTAAAGGTTTTGTTCTGCCGGTAGGCATATCCACCATTGGCTCTCACCGCGACGGTGCACCGGTATCGGTGATCTCCAGTAGACGTTGTCCTTTTTTCTATAGTGTAGAAAGCCATTTATATAGAGTCCTTCCAAGGGGTGCTGTGAGGGGTGCTGGTGAATAAAAAAATATAAAAGAACACTTCATAAATGACAATAATTACCTGTAAAAATAAACAGTATTTTTATGTATATCATTGAATATATTGGGTTGTTATTATGAGTTTTGATTAGGGGTTCCATCATTTTGGTGGGGCTTTTTTTCATCTTATTCTGCCGCAAGGCAGCGATTCCTCGTACACTTACCTTAATTCCTTTTCTCTTTGACGAGATTGTTCATGAAAATCATCATGCTGGCTGTGGGGAGTTTTGCTTTTTGGGCGCTACAATCGGGCCATGCTGGCGCGGCGGAATGCCCGGCACAGGCTCAGCAGATTAATGACAGCAACAGCCTGGTGCTGCTGGGCGGCACGGCAAAGGGAAAAATCAAACAGGTGGTGGTGGGGGAGTTTGGCAAAGATGTAAACCAGCAGAAGCGCATTCTTGGGCAGTTTGATCGTTGCGGTGCGCTGCTGAGGGCCGACATCAGCTATGACAAAAACGAAGGCAATATGATGCTGCGGATGGTGCAGAGCGTCGCCCGCGTGACCACGGGCTGGCAGGCAGTGTATGACATGTCGGTGTTTGTGATCAAAGAAGGAAAGCCTGTTGAAGTGAACCGTAAGCAGGGAACTATTGATTATCTCATCAATAAAAAGGGCATCATCACCACTTCAACCGACGCTTTTTTGCTGAAGGGCGAAAAAGGCTTTACCGAAACCACCAACAGTTTTGATTCCCGCCTGCGGCTGGTGAAAAGCGTGGCGCGCGGATCGGATGTGCAGGCTAACGGCGAATATCGCTATCAGTGGAACAGTAAGGATCAGCTGCTGACTTCCAGCTCTGCTAACAGCAAAATGAGCTGGACTTATGATAAGCAGAATCGCGAGCAGCGTTTACTGACTGTTACCCATACCGACAACAGTGACCTGACCTCGGTTGATGAATGCCAGCTGTGGGACGATCAGGGCAACTGCACCTTAAGCTACTCAAAGGAGACGGAAGTTTTCAGCAAAGGTGAGATCACTCGCCATATCAGCGCCGCCTACAAGTTTGAGTACTGGGAGCGTTAACAGGCGCTAACCGTTTTAAGCAGGGGTGAAATGACGTTACCGTATCTCATCAGCTGAGAACAAGGGCGAACGGGGCTGACGCACTGAAAGTAAAAAGGGGCAGCCGGATCTTCCGGCTGCCCCCAGTTTTAAGACATCAGCTAAATCATTTCACCGTCTGGCTGAAGGCATCCACCGCCAGAATGGCGCTGGCGATATCCTCCGCGCTGAGGTTAGGGTTCAGGTTTTTCAACGTATCTCCTTCGCTGTTTGCCAGCGCACCCACTTTGACCAGGTTTTCCCAGCTTTCATTTTCCAGATGCAGCTCTTGTAAGGTGGTCGGCATCTTGATGGAGCGGTAAAAACGAATATAGCGGGCGATCTCATCATCGGGGCGCTGCTCCAGAACCATCTGAGTCAGTGTACCGTAGGCGACTTTCTCGCCGTGTGTCAGATGGTGAATATCGCCATCAATCGCTGTGAAGCCGTTATGAATGGCGTGCGCAGCGGCCAGCCCGGCATTTTCAAATCCCAGCCCTGATAACAGCGTGTTCGCTTCCACCACCGCTTCAACGGCTGGCGTGACAAGTTTTTTCTCAACAGCCTGATAAGCGCTGAAGCTGTAAGTAAGCAGCGTTTTTTCGCAGGCTTCAGCAATTGCCATTCCGGCTATGGTCGGGTCGCCATTGACCATCGATTTACTGTGCGAGCGTTTCACCGCCTGCGCTTCCACAAAGGTTGCCAGGCCATCGGCAATGCCGGAAGCGAACAGACGTACCGGTGCGCGGGCGCAAACCTGAGTATCTACCAGCACCAGATCGGGGTTTTTGCTGTAGAAGCGATAGGTTTCAAAGACGCCGGTATCGGAATAGATCACCGAAAGTGCGCTACAAGGCGCATCGGTCGAGGCGATGGTAGGCACAATCACTACCGGCTGTTTCAGCTCGTCGGCGACAGCTTTAACGGTATCCAGCGTTTTACCGCCACCCAGGCCAATCACCAGACTGGCGCCGCCCTCTCTGGCTAAACCGGCGAGACGGGTAATTTCGTTGCTGGAAGCTTCACCGTTAAACTGCTGGTAATGGAACGCAATATTTTTCTGCTTCAGCGAGGCTTCAACATCTTTGCCAATCAGCCCCCAGACAATTTCATCAGCCACAACAAAGGCGTTGTTACCCAGTTCTGCCACATACTCGCCCAGCTGGGCCATCACACCTGCACCCTGGACATATTTACGTGGTGACGAGAAGACAAACTTACTCATGTGGGACTCCTTTCAGTTAAATGAAACAGATGTCGTACTGCATTAAGAGTGGACCCTAAAACCAGAAAACGTTTGTTTAAATAAGGGATTTTGTAAAAAAGGCTCCAGTATTCAGATCGCAGGGTGAAGCACGGATTGAATATCTTCACAATGTCGTTAGAATGTAAATTTCATGTTACGGAGTCACCTGTGACCACTTCATTAATCACTTTTCTTTGCGCCATCATCGTGTTAACACTCACTCCGGGATTCGATACAGCGTTAATTCTGCGTACTTCCGCCGCGCATGGTTGGAAAAAAGCGTTAATGACTGAAATGGGTATTAATACGGGTTGCCTTGCATGGGGGGCCGCGGTAGGGCTGGGGCTGGGCGCACTGCTACTGGCTTCTGAAGTGGCTTATAACATTATCAAACTGGCAGGGGCAGCTTATCTGCTGTGGCTGGGCATTGGATTGTTGATTAAACCTCGTAGTCACTTTGAGGATAAGGTCAATGTTGCTCTGGAGAGAACCACCTATGCCCGCATGTTTACGCGGGGATTCATGGGTAATTTATTGAATCCAAAAGTGGGCGTGTTTTACGTTTCTTTCCTGCCGCAGTTTATTCCTGCGGGCAGTTCGGTTGCTCTGTGGAGCGTGGGACTGGCGTTTATTCACGTAATCGTAGGAACGCTGTGGAGCGGCATATTAATCGTCTCCACCCGCTATTTTGCCGAACAGCTACGCCGTCCAGCGGTGATGAAAGTCATGGATCGTTTGACTGGCTGCGTATTTATCGGCTTCGCAGCAAAGCTGGCGTTTTCACGCCGCTAAAATAAGTTCAAAGGTAGTGAGTGGTATAGGGATTTTGCAGCCTGGTCAGGGAGAGCCAGGCTTCAATACTGAACATAAGGAAAGGGCAAGTTGCCTGAGGGTGCAGTACTCCGGTCAGGGAGAGCGAGCTGAACACAAAGACGCCGTGAACCCATCCGTGGGGGCTGCGAAGCGGCGTCCATGCCGCTTAGCCTTTGCTTATCAGCCCGTTCTCCCTTCCCGTTAGCTTCGGCGTTGCCTGTTAGTATTAAGCTCCCTGCCAAAGCCAAAGCCAAAGCCAAAGCCAAAGCCAAAGCCAAAGCCAAAGCCAAAGCCAAAGCCAAAGCCAAAGCCAAAGCCAAAGCCAAAGCCAAAGCCAAAGCCAACAATTACACTTGGTTTTTGACTTGTATGACCACTAAACATACTGACAAAGCTGAACCTGAAGGGGGGCACCATAGAGCACGTTAGCCGAGTGTATGCCGCAGGGATGCGGCATACAGGTCTCCAGGGATGGATTCACGACGTCCCGGATAACGTGCTCTATGGTGACGCCATGCCACCGCACCCGGTTTTGACCTGTATAAGCACTAACCCCCCATATGTCTGATGCTATGGGGCACACTGTGAGTTTCGTTATAAGTTGTGCAGAAAAGTCATGTCGTCTGTGAGTTTAGCAATCCGGTCAGGGAGAACGGGCTGAACACAAAGACGCCGTGAACCCATCCGTGGGGGCTGCGAAGCGGCGTCCATGCCGCTTAGCTTTTGCTTATCAGCCCGTTCTCCCTTCCCACAAGCTTCTGTGTGGTCTTTAATAAACCCAAACACAAACCCAGTAATGAGTTTGATTTTGACCTGTGCGAGCACTGTACTCACCGGTAACACCGAACATTTTGGGTGGCGCCATAGAGCACGTTAGCCGAGTGTATGCCGCAGGGATGCGGCATCCAGGTCTCCAGGGATGGATTCACGATGTCCCGGATAACGTGCTCTATGGTGACGCCTTGCCACCGCATCCGGTTCTAACCTTCGTGCTACGTGGTAACGCCTTGCCACCCGCCCAGGTTTTGCCCCTTAATTACGGCTTACGCGCGACCAGCACCGCCCGCAGTGGGGCAGGATAGCCTTCAACGGTTTTGCCAGGGTCGTTGGGATCCAGGAACTCTGCCAGCGACTCGCTGGTCATCCAGTCGGTACGACGCTGCTCTTCCGTGCTGGTAATGGAGTAATCTGCGATGCGAACATCTTCAAACCCACACTTCTCCAGCCAGCTTTTAAGCGCACCGGTGGAAGGAATAAAATAGACGTTACGCATCTGTGCATAGCGCTCACCCGGCACCAGCACTTCCCGATCGCCACCCTCAATCACCAGCGTCTCCAGCACCAGCTCACCGCCGCTGACCAGCTGATTTTTCAACTGCAACAAGTGGTCGAGCGGAGAGCGGCGATGGTACAACACCCCCATCGAGAAGACGGTATCGAACGCCTTCAGCTCAGGCAACTGCTCAATGCCGAGCGGCAGAAGGTGAGCACGCTGATCGTTACCCAACAATTTCCGCACCGCCTCAAACTGGCAGAGGAAAAGCTGCATCGGGTCGATACCCACCACCAGATGCGCTCCGGCACCAATCATCCGCCACATGTGATAACCGCTGCCGCAGCCAACATCCAGTACCGTCCTGCCTGCCAGCGGAGAAATGTGCGGCAAAACCCGCTCCCATTTCCAGTCTGAACGCCATTCGGTATCGATGTTAACGCCATAAAGCGAATAGGGGCCTTTGCGCCACGGCATCAGATTGCGCAACAGCTTTTCAATGCCGCCACGCTGACGATCGGTCAGATTGGTGGCATCGGCGGTGACGCTGTGCAATAAATCCAGCGATTCAGGCGTTAACGCGGGAAGATACTCAACTGCCCGGTCCCAGTTTTTAAAGTGACCATGAAGCTGCTCGCGCTGCCAGGTCGCTATTTGCGCGGGCAGCGTCTCAAGCCAGTGGGAAAGGGGGCTTTTTGCAATAAGCTGGTAAAAATTACCGAAATCCATCAGAGCGAACCTGCTTTCAGGGCTATCAGTGAGCCAAAATTAAAACACTGGAACCACAGCTCAGCGTGCTCAAAACCCGCCCTACGCAGACGCGCCTTGTGCGTCTCCACGCTGTCAGTCAACATCACATTCTCCAGCATGCTGCGCTTCTGGCTGATCTCTAACTCGCTGTAGCCGTTTGCCCGCTTGAAATCGTGGTGCATGTTAAACAGCAGTTCACCCACGTCAGCATCGGCAAAACTGAATTTCTCAGAGAGCACCAGCGCGCCGCCCGGCAGCAACCCCTGCCAGATGGTGTTCAGCAACTGCTGACGCTCTTCCGGATCGAGAAATTGCAGCGTGAAGTTCAGTACAACCATTGAGGCATTTTCAATGGTGATATTGCGAATATCCGCCTCAATAACCTCAACCGGCGTATCGGCACGGAAGGCATCTATGTGGCGACGGCAACGCTCAACCATCGCCGGGGAGTTATCCACGGAGATGATCTTACAGCCGCCAACTTTAATATTGCGCCGCACGGAGAGCGTGGCGGCCCCTAATGAACAGCCAAGGTCATAAACCTGGGTATTGGGCTGCACAAAACGCTCTGCCAGCATGCCAATCATTGAAATGATATTGGAATAGCCCGGCACAGAGCGCTGGATCATATCGGGAAAAACTTCAGCAACGCGCTCGTCAAACGTCCAGTCACCCAGTTTGGCAATTGGCGCGGAGAACAACGTATCGCGGTTAGACATAGTGGTAAGTCCGGAAGAAAACGGAAAGGCAGTATTTTGGCAGAAAGCAGCGCAGGCTGCACCCTTTCTGCCAGAGTTGCTGAACGGACGAGGGAAAAAGCCTTCAGCCGGCGATCAGTGCAGAGTCAGAACCAGATCCCAGGGCAGATAGATCAGATTAAAGATAATCATTCCCAGCAGCGACAGCAGCGTGATAATCATTCCGTTTTTACGCCATAACTGCGTGCTGGTTCGCATACCATAGAAATGCAGAGCACGGCCCAGGAAGAAAAAAAGCCCGACCAGATGCAGCATCCAGATATCAGCACCGTTCATCTCCATCACCACCAGCAGCAACGCTGCCAGCGGAATATATTCTACCGCATTGCCGTGAATGCGGATGGCCATTTGCAGCTCATAAAAGCCGCCATCCCCGTGAGAAACGCGATAGAGGCGACGCAGGCGAACGACGTCGAGAGAAAACTTAATGATAAAAATGGCTCCAAGCACAACATACAGGGCGCTGACCATCCCAACTCCATTAGTACAGTAATACCAGGGCGCCATCATAACGAGCAAACAGCTGACTGTCAGTGCGTTAGCCCTACAGATAAAGAATATTCTCAGGTCCACCCTTAAAAAAGGGTCTCCTGCTGCGGCCAGTCCGGCGCTTCGCCCACCTGCGGAACGGCCTGTTGCAGGGCGCTCCAGAGATGCTGTACCAGAGCAGGCGCAAAGGCGATATCGGGCGTGTGAATAAACAGCCAGGGCTGGCCCTGTTCACACCACTGCGGCAGCTTTGTCAGCCAGGCCTGAAACCATTTCAGATTGGCATCGGCATCGTCACCGCCGATAAACCGGATCATTGGCTGGTCGGCCGTCATCACGGCATGCACGGGCAAATGCGGTTTTTTTCGCTGCGCTTCAATAATCGCTTCATTACTGGGCGTGGCGGAATGTACGCCACGAACATCCAAAATCACCCGGTTCACACCGCGCTGGTGCAGGCCACGATTCAGCGCCTGCTCCGCTTCCCCTTTGGTAAAGAAATCGGGATGGCGGACTTCTACCCCGTAGCTGAACTCACGGGGTAAACCATCAAGAAACGCCCAAAGCGCGGGTAGATCCGCCGGACCGAAGGTATGCGGAAGCTGAAGCCAGTACTGCCCCAGACGGTCTGCCAGCGGGGCCAGCAGAGTGAAAAATTCAGCCGTGAGATCGCCGCAGTTGCGCAGCGCGGTGTGATGGCTGATGGTGGCGGGAAATTTAAAGCAGAAACGAAAATCGTCATGCGTCATATCGCGCCAGCGTTGCACAATTTCCGGGCGCGGAAGCGCATAAAGTGTGGTGTTGCCTTCAACGCAGTTGAAGTGCTGCGCATAGTCAGCAAGCGTGGTCATGCCCAGTTTTTTCCACTGAGGATGCTGCCACTGCGGTAAGCCAAGATAAAAAGGCATCCAGCGTTTCCTGTTAAGTTCACTGGCCTGAAAGGTAGCAAATTGCGGGGGGAGTGCAACCCGGCAGGGGAACCGCCGGGCTGAAAAGGCTTACAGGGCGGAGATAACCTCAGCAGACTGGCGAACACGGCCCAGACGCGGGAAAATGTGACTGAAGCTGCCGTTATGCTCTTCGGTGCTACCCGCGCTGCAAATATCTTCCACAACCACCAGATTGAAGCCCAGCTCCCAGGCGTTGCGCGCTGTAGATTCCACGCCAATATTGGTAGAGATGCCGCCCAGAACGATGGTATCAATGCCGCGACGACGCAGCTGTAATTCCAGGTCTGTGCCATAGAAAGCGCCCCACTGGTGCTTGATCACCTCGATATCGCTCTCTTGCTTGCCCAGCGCCTGCGGGTATACCCACCAGTTTTCGGGTAAGGGGCCGCTGTGGCTGGCATCCACTTCCTGCTTAGGCGCATCGCCAAAATCTTTTGCCCAGCCTACCCGAACCAGCACCACAGGCGCCTTTACGGCGCGAAACTTTTCGGCCAGCAGCGCGGCGCGTTCCACCACATCGGAGGCTGTATTCGGGCCGCCAGCAAAAGGCAGAATCCCCTCCTGCAAATCAATTAATACCAACGCCGTTTTGGCAGCATTTAATTCCAACATACTCTCTCCGGGGAAAAGGGGGGAAAGTGTGATATTACGAAGGACGAAGTGCGACAACAATCCAGGATTGGGGTGTAATTTGTTAACTTTTGTGAGAAGTGGGCGAATTGTGAGGAAATTTGCCGCTAAACCAGGTGCCAGATGCGGTTACAACACTTATCGCGCCGGGCTTTTTCCATTATAATGGCCGCCTTTTTTCGCGGCAGCATACAGAGAGATCGTGCTGCGCGTGACGGCGAAGTTTAAAGGATATCGTTATGCGTACTGAGTATTGCGGACAGATCAACCTGTCTCACGTAGGCCAACAAGTGACACTGTGTGGTTGGGTCAACCGCCGCCGCGACCTGGGTAGCCTGATCTTTATTGATATGCGTGACCGTGAAGGTATCGTGCAGGTCTTTTTCGATCCGGACCGTCAGGATGCCTTTAAGCTGGCCTCTGAACTGCGTAACGAATTTTGCATTCAGCTCACCGGCACCGTGCGTGCGCGTGACGACAAAAATAAAAACAGCGATATGGCCACCGGTGAAGTGGAAATTTTCGCCACCGATTTGACCATTATCAACCGCTCCGAGCCACTGCCGCTGGATTCCAACCAGGTCAACAGCGAGGAAGCGCGTCTGAAGTACCGCTATCTCGACCTGCGTCGTCCCGATATGGCGCAGCGCCTGAAAACGCGCGCCAGGATCACCAGCCTGGTTCGCCGCTTTATGGACGATAATGGCTTCCTGGACATTGAAACGCCGATGCTGACCAAAGCCACGCCGGAAGGGGCGCGTGACTATCTGGTGCCAAGCCGCGTGCACAAAGGCAAATTCTATGCGCTGCCGCAGTCTCCTCAGCTCTTTAAACAGCTGCTGATGATGTCCGGCTTCGACCGTTACTATCAGATCGTTAAATGTTTCCGTGACGAAGACCTGCGTGCGGATCGTCAGCCTGAATTTACCCAGATCGACGTGGAAACCTCCTTTATGACCGCCCCTCAGGTGCGTGAAATCATGGAGAAGCTGGCTCGCGAGCTGTGGCAGGAGGTGAAGGGCGTCGATCTCGGCGACTTCCCAACCATGACGTTTGCAGAGGCGATGCGCCGTTACGGCTCTGACAAACCAGACCTGCGTAACCCGATGGAGCTGGTGGACGTTGCAGACCTGCTGAAAGATGTTGAGTTCAAGGTCTTCTCTGGTCCCGCCAACGATGCCAAAGGCCGCGTTGCCGCGCTGCGCGTGCCGGGTGGTGCTCAGCTCAGCCGTAAACAGATTGATGAGTACGGCAAATTCGTTGAGATTTACGGCGCCAAAGGGCTGGCGTGGATGAAGGTCAACGAGCGTGCGAAAGGTCTGGAAGGCGTGACCAGTCCGGTCGCCAAGTTCCTGACGGCAGAGATTGTGGAAGCGATCCTGACCCGCACCAATGCCGCCGATGGCGACAGCATCTTCTTCGGCGCGGACAATGCCAAAGTGGTAGCGGATGCGCTGGGTGCACTGCGCCTGAAGCTGGGACGGGATCTGGATATCACTAACGGCAACGCGTGGGCGCCGCTGTGGGTGGTGGACTTCCCGATGTTTGAAGAGGATGGTGAAGGCGGCCTGACCGCTATGCACCACCCGTTCACCGCACCAAAAGATATGACGCCAGAGCAGCTGAACTCTGCGCCGGAAACGGCGATTGCCAATGCTTACGATATGGTGATCAACGGTTACGAAGTGGGCGGCGGTTCCGTGCGTATTCACAATGGTCAGATGCAGCAGACGGTATTTGGCATTCTGGGCATCACCGAACAGGAGCAGCGTGAGAAGTTTGGCTTCCTGCTGGACGCGCTGAAGTTTGGCACGCCTCCGCACGCGGGCCTTGCCTTTGGCCTGGATCGTCTGGTGATGCTGCTGACCGGCACCGATAACATCCGTGATGTTATCGCGTTCCCGAAAACCACGGCGGCTGCCTGCCTGATGACCGAAGCGCCAAACTTTGCTAACCCAACTTCACTGAGCGAGTTGGGCATTGAAGTCATGCAAAAGTACCGGGCCGACGCGCAGTCTGAGAGCGAGTAATGGCTTTCAAGCATCCCGTTTCGGTGCTGGTGGTGATTTACGCCCGCGATACCGGGCGGGTGCTGATGCTCCAGCGCCGGGACGACCCCAGCTTCTGGCAGTCGGTCACCGGCAGCCAGGAGCCTGGCGAAACGCTGGCAGAGACCGCGGTGCGGGAAGTCCGCGAAGAACTGGGAATTGACGTCAACGCCAGGCAGCTCACAGTAGTGGACTGCCAGCGTCAGATACAATTCGAGATCTTTGCCCACTTCCGCCATCGCTATGCGCCGGACGTCACGCACAACAGCGAGCACTGGTTCAGCCTGACGCTGCCCTCGGAGTGGGAGATGACGCTTAGCGAGCATCTTGCGTTGCAATGGCTGCCGCCGGTTGATGCGGCCAGGCTCACCAAGTCCTGGAGTAATCGCCAGGCAATTGAAGAATTTGTTATTTAGTCTTTTCTGGAGAATTGAATTTATGGCAGGCCACAGTAAATGGGCTAACACCAAACACCGTAAAGCGGCACAGGATGCCAAACGCGGTAAGATCTTCACCAAAATTATCCGCGAGCTGGTCACAGCAGCCAAGCTGGGCGGCGGGGATGCGGCTTCCAACCCACGTCTGCGTGCGGCAATGGATAAAGCGCTCTCTAACAACATGACGCGCGACACCATGAACCGTGCGATTGCACGTGGCGTGGGCGGTGATGATGACAGCAACATGGAAACCATCATCTATGAAGGCTACGGCCCGGGCGGCACGGCTGTAATGGTGGAGTGCCTGAGTGATAACCGTAACCGTACCGTTTCTGAAGTGCGTCATGCTTTCACCAAAACCGGCGGTAATCTGGGTACGGATGGCTCCGTAGCCTACCTGTTTACCCGTAAAGGTGTGGTGACTTTCGCACCAGGCCTGAACGAGGATGAGGTGATGGACGCGGCGCTGGAAGCTGGCGCAGATGATATCGTGACCTATGACGACGGCACCATTGACGTTTTCACTGCCTGGGAATCTCTGGGTCAGGTGAAGGATGCGCTGGAAGCGGCTGGCCTGAAGGCAGAATCTGCTGAAGTCACCATGATCCCTTCCACCAAAGCTGATATGGATGAAGAGACCGCGCCTAAGCTGCTGCGTCTGATCGATATGCTGGAAGATTGCGATGACGTGCAGGAAGTCTACCATAACGGTGAGATCTCCGACGAGGTGGCGGCAACCCTGTAATGGCGTTGTCTCCTCAATATCTGCTGGCCGGTGAGGCGTAATGGCGATCATATTAGGTATCGATCCTGGTTCACGCATCACCGGCTACGGCGTTATTCGTCAGGTTGGCCGCCAGCTGACCTATCTTGGCAGCGGCTGTATCCGCACTAACGTGACCGATCTTCCCACCCGGCTGAAGCTGATTTACGCTGGCGTCAGCGAAATCATTACCCAGTTTCAGCCGGAGTTTTTCGCCATTGAGCAAGTCTTTATGGCGAAGAATGCAGATTCGGCATTAAAACTGGGGCAGGCGAGGGGCGCGGCCATTGTCGCAGCGGTAAACCAGGATCTGCCGGTTTTTGAATATGCGGCGCGTCAGGTAAAACAAACCGTGGTGGGCATCGGCAGCGCAGAAAAAAGCCAGGTGCAGCACATGGTGCGAACCCTGCTGAAACTCTCTGCTAACCCGCAGGCGGATGCGGCCGATGCGCTGGCCATTGCCATCACGCATTGCCACGTCAGCCAGAATGCCAACCGCATGGGGGAAGGGCAGTTAAACCTTGCGCGGGGTCGTCTGCGCTCCTGACAAGCTGGATATTCATCCAGCTTTTTTTATGGTATAAATCCCCCCTCTACTTTTTGTGAAGGAAGCGAATGTGATTGGTCGTCTTAGAGGCATTATTCTTGAGAAACAGCCGCCGCTGGTGTTACTGGAAGCTAACGGCGTAGGCTACGAAGTGCATATGCCGATGACCTGTTTTTATGAGCTTCCTGACCTGAATCATGAAGCTATTATCTTCACCCAGTTTGTGGTGCGTGAAGATGCGCAGCTGCTGTTTGGTTTTAACAGCAAGCAGGAACGTGCGCTGTTTCGTGAGCTGATTAAAGTCAACGGCGTGGGGCCTAAGCTGGCGCTGGCGATTCTTTCCGGCATGTCTGCCCAGCAGTTTGTCACCGCCGTTGAGCGTGAAGAGATCGCTTCCCTGGTGAAGCTGCCCGGCGTTGGCAAGAAAACGGCTGAACGTCTGGTGGTCGAAATGAAGGATCGCTTCAAAGGCATGCACGGCGACCTGTTTGCGGTTGATACGCCGTTCGCCCTGACCAGTGAAGTGCAGTCTGGTGAGGCAGGAAATGATGCGGAAAGCGAAGCCGTTGCTGCCCTCGTCTCGCTGGGATATAAACCTCAGGAAGCCAGCCGGATGATCAGCAAAGTGGGTCGCCCGGATGCCGACTGTGAAACGCTGATCCGCGAAGCGCTCCGCGCCGCCATTTGAGGTAAGCATGATAGAAGCCGATCGCCTGGTCTCACCAGGCACCATCACGGAAGAAGAGGTCATTGACCGCGCCATTCGCCCTAAGCTTCTGACGGAGTATGTCGGTCAGCCGGTGGTGCGGGAGCAGATGGAGATCTTCATTGAGGCGGCTAAAATGCGCGGAGATGCTCTCGACCATCTGCTGATTTTCGGCCCGCCTGGGCTGGGGAAAACCACGCTCGCTAATATTGTGGCAAACGAGATGGGCGTCAATCTGCGTACCACTTCGGGTCCGGTCCTTGAGAAAGCGGGCGACCTGGCAGCAATGCTGACCAACCTTGAGCCGCACGATGTGCTGTTTATCGATGAGATCCATCGTCTGTCACCGGTGGTGGAAGAGGTGCTCTATCCGGCAATGGAAGATTATCAGCTGGATATCATGATTGGTGAAGGCCCCGCCGCCCGCTCCATTAAACTCGATCTGCCGCCTTTTACGTTGATTGGCGCAACTACCCGCGCCGGCTCGCTGACGTCGCCCCTGCGTGACCGTTTCGGCATCGTGCAGCGTCTGGAGTTTTATCGGGTGGAAGATTTGCAGCATATCGTTTCGCGCAGCGCCGCCTGTCTGGGGTTGCCGTTGAGCGAAGAGGGCGCGCTGGAAATTGCTCGTCGCGCTCGCGGTACGCCGCGTATTGCTAACCGTCTGCTGCGCCGCGTGCGTGACTTCTCTGAAGTGAAAGCCGCCGGGAGCCTGAGTGGCGAGGTCGCCTCGCGGGCGCTGGATATGCTCAGCGTCGACACCGAAGGCTTTGACTACATGGACCGTAAGCTGCTGCTGGCTATCATCGACAAGTTCACCGGCGGGCCGGTAGGGCTGGATAACCTGGCAGCGGCTATTGGTGAAGAGCGGGAAACCATTGAAGACGTGCTGGAACCTTATCTTATTCAGCAGGGCTTTATTCAGCGCACGCCGCGTGGCCGCATGGCAACTAACCACGCTTACAAACACTTTGGCATCGCGCGCGAAGAGTAGCCGTGGCCTGATACCAGCCTGCTGGCAACGCCAGTAGTGAAGTTAAGAAAGTTACGCTCAGGCTATCTGAAACACACTGACTGGCAAGGCCAGTAGTGAAGTTAAGGGAGTTACGCTCAGGCTTTCTGAAACACGCTAACCGGCAACGTCGATAGTGAAGCGAAGAGATTACGCTCAGGCTTTCTGAAACATACCTACTGGCAATGCCAACAGTGAAGTTAAGGGAGTTATGCGCAGACTCTCTGAAACACACTAACCGGCAACGCCAGTAGTGAAGTTAAGGGAGTTATGCGCAGACTCTCTGAAACACACTAACCGGCAACGCCAACAGTGAAGCTAAGGGAGTTACGCTCAGGCTTTCTGAAACATACTGACTGGCAACGCCAATAGTGAAGCGAAGAGATTACGCTCAGGCTTTCTGAAACACGCTAACCGGCAACGCCGATAGTGAAGCGAAGGGAACGCGGGCTGTGAATAAAGCGTCTCGCGCCATGGACGGCGCGAGCCGAGCTATCAGGGATGATGTTTTTTGCGTCTTTATGAACAGCCCGCATTCCCTGAGCAGATCGCAGTACCCCCAGCGGCCAATACACAAAACTCATCCGCGTTCCCTGAGCCGATCGCAGAACCCCCAGCGGTCAGTACACAAAACTCATCCGCGTTCCCTGAGCCGAGCGCTTAACTTACAGCGGTCTCTCTTCAGTACCAGCTAAACTCAAACCGCCGGGCGCTTCATCATACTCAGCATAAACATCACCGAAGCGCCAAGCACCACGGATGGCCCCGCTGGCGTATCGTACCAGGCTGAAAAGCTCAGGCCAGCCGTTACCGCCAGGATCCCGACCAGCACCGCCATTCCCGCCATCTGCTCCGGGGAGCGGGCAAAACGACGGGCGGTAGCGGCGGGAATAATCAACAGCGAGGTGATGATCAGCGCGCCAACAAACTTCATCGCCACGCCAATGGTCAGCGCCGTTACCAGCATCAGAACCAGCTTGGTACGCTGAATATTAACGCCATCAACCTGCGCCAGCTCCGGGCTGATAGTCATCGACAGCAGCGAACGCCAGTTTATCGCCAGCACCACCAGCACAATAGCCACGCCCGCAGCAATGGTATAGAGATCGGCTGGCGTGACCGAAAGCAGGTCGCCAAAGAGATAGGCCATTAAATCGACCCGCACGTTGGACATCAGGCTCACCACAACCAACCCCAGCGACAACGCGCTGTGTGCCAGGATTCCCAGCAGCGTATCGATAGCGAGATGTGGCCTGCGTTCCAGCCAGACCAGCAGCAGAGAGAGCAGCAGCGTCACGGTAATCACCGCATAAAACGGGCTGACGTTAAGCAGCAGCCCAAACGCCACGCCCAGCAGGGAGGCGTGGGCAAGGGTATCGCCAAAATAGGACATCCGCCGCCAGACCACGAATGAGCCAAGCGGGCCTGCCGCCAGGGCCAGTAAAAAGCCAGCAAACCAGCCGGGTAATAACAGTTCAATCATGACGGACCCTGTCCTCTGCGTAAAACAATACGTCCCTGAAGATCGTGACGATGATTATGGTGATGACGATAGATAGCCAGCTGTTCAGCTCCGCGAGGGCCAAACATAGAGATGAATTCGGGGTGCCTGGAAACGACTTCTGGCGTACCGGAACAGCAGATATGTTGATTCAGACACAGCACTTCGTCGGTTTTGGCCATTACCAGATGCAGATCGTGAGAAACCATCAGCACCCCGCAGTTCAGCTCGTTACGAAGCTGATCGATCAGATCGTACAGTGCCACCTGCCCGTTGACATCCACCCCCTGGGTTGGCTCATCCAGCACCAGCAACTGCGGCTGATTCAGCAACGCACGGGCCAGCAGCACGCGCTGCATTTCCCCGCCAGACAACTTTTGCAGAGGATAGTTAAGCAGCTGGGCGGCCTGCACACGCTTCAGCGCGTGCAGCACATCTTCACGCTTTAAACCGCCGCGCAGCAGCATAAACCGTTCAACGGTCAGAGGGAGGGTGGCATCCAGATGAATTTTCTGCGGGACATAGCCAATCTTAAGCTGGGCAGGGCGTACCATTTTTCCCGCATCGGGCTGGATCAAGCCCAGCACCACGCGCACAAGGGTCGATTTCCCTGCGCCATTAGGGCCAAGCAGCGTGAGAATTTTGCCGGGTTGTAGCGTCAGCGACACGTCGGAAAGCACACGACGTTGTCCAAAGCTCACGGAAATTTTTTCAAGACTAATCAACGAAGACATAATCATTTCAGCTTGCAGAAGATTTAGAATGTTATAATATCACACTCCATCAACTTCTCACGATGGATCGACGCATTATGTTACATAATAAAAAGCCTCTTTTTACCCTTCTTGCCATGCTGGGTTTAAGCGCTTCGCTTACTGCCCCTGGCCACGCTGCCGTTGTCGCCTCCGTTAAACCTTTGGGATTCATTGCCGCCGCTATCGCGGATGGCGTCACGCCGGTAGAAGTCCTGCTGCCTGATGGCGCTTCGGAACATGACTACTCGCTGCGCCCCTCCGACATCAAACGCTTGCAGGGCGCGGATTTAGTGGTCTGGGTTGGCCCCGAAATGGAAGCCTTTATGCCCAAAGCCGTCGCGCAACTTCCGGCGCAAAAATCAGTGGAATTATCCGAATTAGCCACGGTTAAACCACTGCTGATCCGGGGTGTGGAAGAAGATGAAGAGGATCATGATCAGGCCAGCGAAACCCATAATGAACATCAACATGCTCACCACCACGGTGAGTACAATATGCACTTATGGATGTCCCCAGAGATAGCAAGGCAATCGGCGGTTGCAATCCACGCAAAATTATTGGAACTTATGCCGCAAAGCAGAGACAAACTAGACGCGAACCTGCGGCATTTTGAAGCAGAATTGGCGACAGCCGATACGCAAATCGGGTCTCAGCTTGCGCCAGTGAAGGGGAAGGGGTATTTCGTTTTTCACGATGCTTACAGCTACTTTGAGAAACACTTCGGTTTGACCCCGACAGGTCATTTTACCGTTAACCCAGAGATCCAACCCGGCGCCCAGCGACTACATCAAATTCGAACAGAGTTGGTTGAGCAGAAGGCCGTTTGCGTCTTTGCTGAGCCACAGTTCAGGCCGGCCGTCATAGATGCTGTTGCCAGAGGAACAAAAGTGCGTTCAGGCACATTGGATCCGTTGGGAATAGATATCACTGTTGCAAAAGACAGCTATGTGAAATTCCTTTCACAGCTGTCGAGCCAGTATGCGAGCTGCCTGAAAGGAGCCTAGAGGAACTTAATAAGTGCAGCAGATTTCCCGCGCTGTCAGCATGGCATTTAACACATTGCCACGGACCCATCGCATCATGCTGGGTTCGCTCACCGTCATCACTCTGGCCGTCTCCGTCTGGCGGCCCTACGTTTACCATCCCGGTGGTGAAACGAATCCCATCGTAAAAAGTATTGAGCTGGATAAAAGTCAGCTGCGCACCTTGCTGCCAGAAGCCAGTGAACCCATCGATCAGGACACGCCTGCCCCGGAAGACGATCTGCCAAAAGATGAGATAGACACGGATGTACCGAATGAGATCGGTACTCATGACTATGTGGTCTCATCAGGTGATACCTTAAGCAGCGTACTGAATCAGTATGGCATCGAGATGGGAGATATCAATCAGCTGGCCAGGGTGGACAAAGATCTGCGTAACCTACAGGTGGGCCAGCAGTTGAGCTGGACGCTCACTGACGATGGTCAGTTACAGCGCCTTACCTGGGAAGCCTCCCGCCGTGAAACCCGCACCTACGATCGTTCTGGCGACACGTTCAAACGCTCCTCTGAAGTGCAAAAAGGGGAATGGAAAGATACCGTGCTTTCCGGCACTGTTAACGGCAGCTTCGTGAACAGCGCGAAACAGGCGGGACTGAGCAGTGGCGAAATCAGCGCCGTTATTAAAGCGCTACAGTGGCAGATGGATTTCCGTAAATTACGCAATGGCGATAAATTTTCCGTATTGATGTCCCGCGAGATGCTGGAAGGGAAGAGCGAGCAGAGCCAGCTCTCGGGCGTACGCCTACAGTCGGGTGGCAAAGATTATTACGCTATCCGTGCCGAAGACGGCAAGTTCTATGACCGTACCGGTGCAGGACTGGCGCAGGGCTTTATGCGCTTCCCAACGGTGAAACAGTACCGCGTGTCGTCGAACTTCAACCCACGTCGTCTGAATCCGGTCACCGGGCGCATTGCACCGCATAAAGGGGTGGATTTCGCGCTGCCGGTTGGTACGCCAGTGCTGGCGGTCGGCGACGGCGAAGTGATTGTCTCTAAACGCAGCGGCGGCGCCGGCAACTACGTGGCTATCCGCCACGGTCGTCAGTACATGACCCGCTATATGCATATGAAAAAGCTGCTGGTAAAACCAGGCGAGAAGGTGAAACGTGGCGAGCGCATTGGTTTGTCGGGCAGCACCGGCCGCTCCACAGGCCCGCATCTGCACTTTGAAATCTGGATCAATAACCAGGCGGTCAATCCTCTGACGGCAAAACTGCCGCGTATGGAAGGGCTGAGCGGGAAAGATCGCAGTGCCTATCTGGCTAAAGTTCGTGAAGTGATGCCGCAGTTGCGCTTCAAATAACGCGGATGCAGCATCAAGTTTAAAGCCGACGGGATCTCCCGCCGGCTTTTTCATTTTTAACCAGAGATAATTCGGCATTGCAATCCTGCCCGGCAACACTATCATTAGCCGGTTATTGTCTGAGGCGAGTGCATGGAAACCAGTAAAAAAAGCAACAATGAGTTTATTCCAACCTTTCAGAAGTCTTTCCTGTTACCTAAGTACTGGGGAAACTGGCTGGCGATAGGTGCCTGCGCCGGTCTGGCCTGGGTGCCGGCTGCTATCCGTGACCCGCTGCTGGGCGCGCTGGGGCGCTTTGCCGGAAAGTTTGCCAAAAGCGCCAGAAGGCGCGCGCAGATCAATCTCTTTTACTGCATGCCGGAAGTGCCGGAAGCAGAACGCGAAAAAATCATCGATGAGATGTTCGCCACTGCGCCACAGTCGATGGTGATGATGGCTGAACTGGCGATGCGCCCTGAGCATACCCGTCGCCGTATTATCTGGCACAACAAGGCGATCATCGACACCATCAGGGAGCAGGGGCAGAACGTCATCTTCCTGGTGCCGCATGGCTGGGCCGTGGATATTCCGGCCATGGTGCTGGCCTCAGAAGGCCAGAAAATGGCGGCGATGTTTCATAACCAGCGCAACCCGCTGATGGACTATATCTGGAATGCTATTCGTCGCCGTTTTGGCGGCCGGATGCATGCCCGTAATGACGGCATCAAGCCCTTTATCAGCTCGGTGCGACAGGGCTACTGGGGTTACTATTTGCCGGATCAGGATCACGGCGCAGAGCACAGCGAATTTGTCGATTTCTTTGCTACCTATAAAGCAACACTGCCCGCCGTGGGGCGCCTGATGAAAGTTTGCCGCGCGCGCGTGGTGCCGCTGTTCCCCGTCTATAACAGCAAAACTCACCAGCTTGATGTCTATCTGCGGGAACCGATGGATGATTTGCTGGAAGCCGACGATCACACGCTGGCGCGCCGGATGAATGAAGAGGTGGAGATCCTGGTCCGGCCAAATCCGGAACAGTACACCTGGATCCTGAAACTGCTGAAAACCCGCAAAGAAGGCGATATCGAGCCTTATAAGCGTAAAGATATCTACCGGAAAAAGTAGGTATCATGAACAGGGGCAGAGAACGCTGCCCCTGACTTCAGAACTTATCGCGCGGCTGTTATTGTTGACCTGCGCTTACGTTCCCGCAGGAATGCCCGCACCAGTCCGAACCACACCAGTCCACACGCCAGATTAACCACGCTGAACCAGAAGCTGCCGCCGCTGAAATAGGCGCTTTTCGCCAGTTCAATGCCCAGCGCAAATACCACGATGCTGACCATACCCAACATGGCGGCCACGCTGCCTTTTCCCGCCTGGCTGGAGAAGAGCGTCAGACGGTAAAGCCCGGCATTCACCAGCCCGGTACCAAAGCCGTAGAGACTCAGCCCGGCAGTGAGCCACAGGTAGCTGTGCGGATTGATGGCGGTGCAGAGCGTGGCCAGCAGCAGTCCTGCCAGGATCGGCCAGGCACCCAGCTTCAGCGGCTGCTCAATTGGCATCCGGCCAGAAAGTTTCCCCAACGTCAGATTACCGGCAATCATCGCAATAAATACCGGCAGCTGTAGCAGGGCGTAATCCATGCGGGTCAAACCTTCATCATGGATCAGGATCACCGGCGAGAGGGCCACCCAGGCCAGGCAGGGGATGGTGACCAGTCCGATAGCCAGCGAGCCGCTCATCACCTGACGATCCCGGAACAGAGAGTAATATCCTTTGCCTAACGACTTCAGCGAAAGAGAGGTGGAACGGTCTCCAGAGGTTTCAGGCATCGTGCGCCACAGCCCCAACAGCGCTATCGCCGTTATGCCGCCAAACAGCCAGAACATGGTTCGCCACTCACCAACAGAGAGAAACGCGGCGCCTGCCAGCGGGCCGGCAAGCGGAGCCAGCAGCGCGACGTTAGCCATCAGCGCCATGATTTTTACGCTCAGCGATTCATCAAACGCCTCCTGAATGGCGGCGTAGCCAACCGCACCGATAAAGCAGAGGCTGATCCCCTGTAAAAATCGCAGCAGGATAAACTGTTCAATGCTCTGCACCCAGTGGGTGGCGAAGCAGGTCAGCATGAAAAAGGCCACGCCAGCCAGCATTACCGGCCGCCTTCCCAGCTTGTCTGAAAGCGGGCCAAGCAGCCATTGCAGCACAATGCCGCCAATCAGATAGGCCGTCAGCGAAGCTGAAACCCATTCCGGGCCAACGTTAAACTCACTGGTAACCAGCAGCATACCGGGCTGGATCATGTCATGCGCGATATAGGTCGCGAACTCAAACAGCACCAGCGAGAGGGGGAAAATCAGGTGGCGGCGGGTCAGGCTCGACACCGGAACAAATGAGGCCATTCTGGCTCCTTCCAGCAGGAAAAAAATAAAAAACGCGGCCGCCTGAGCGACCGCGTCAACATACACCAGTTTTCTGCTTAATTGATGAATTATCTGACGCAATGCGGCTCTGCGGCGTCGTTGCTGTCAGGGCTTAGCGGTAAGCCGCTATAGGGTTAACCAGCGTACCGGCAAATTTCAGGTTTTCTGCCGGATCGGCCAGGTTAATCATCTGCTGATTATTGGCCAGTTGCAGGCGGTTCAGACAGGAGCGGGTAAACTCCGGCGTGAACATATCGTAACGGGCAAATTTATTCGCCATCTGCGGGTGCATCTGCTGATACTCCTTCACGCAGCGGGCGACGGCTTGCCAGAACTTCTCTTCAGGCAGCGTGCCGGATTCGTCCAGAATGGCGCTGATAAACCGGAAGATACAGTCGAAGACATCGGTGAAGATCGACAGCAGCTTGAGATCTTCCGGAACCTCTACCGCCAGACGTTGCACTTTCTCTGGCAGAACCGCATCCGGGTTCATCACCGCTATCTCTTCACCAATATCCTTCATGTAAGCGCTGACCGGCACATTATTCTCAAGCAGCATGATCAGGTTCTCGCCGTGCGGCATAAAGACCAGATCGTGCTGATAGAAGCAGTGCAGCAGCGGGCTGAGGTAGCAGGTCAGATAGCGAGAAATCCACTCTTCAGCAGGCAGACCTGAATCGGCAATCAGCGCCGGAAGCAGCGCGTTCTGATGCCTGTCGACGTGCAGGAAGGAGGCCATGGTCATCAGCCGCTGATTTGCCCGCAGGCTGGCGACCGGATTATCACGCCACAGCGCGGCAAACATTTTTTTGTAGGCAGAGTCACCGGTAATGGCCTTTTCATAGTAGCGATTGTGGTATCCCACCGCCGCCACTTCCCGCAGGATGCGGAAATCGCAGCGCTGCAACCACGCATCTTTCGCCACCAGCTCTTCCAGCCACTCGTTTATCGCCGGTGTGGTCGCCATATAATAGGGCGAAAGGCCGCGCATAAAGCCCATGTTTAATACCGAGAGCGCAGTTTTAACGTAGCGTTTAGTGGGCTGGCTACGGTTGAAGAAGGTGCGGATAGACTGCTGCGCCTGATAGCTGTCGTCGCCGGTGCCCAGCCAGACAATATCGTGACTGGCAATATCCGCAGCAAATACCGTCAGCAGCTTGTTTTGCCATTGCCACGGATGCACCGGCATAAACAGGTAGTCATCCGGTGCCAGTTTTTTCTCCCGCAGTTGTTGGTTAAAACCATCAACTACCGCCTGGCCCAGCTCCTCACGCATCAGCTGGTCATAATCCAGAGTGCTCAGGCTGGAGAAGTGCGCATTGCGCAGGTGAACGGCCACCCAGACCAGCTTCACTGGCGCGGCGGCTTCCGGCGCATAGGCCAGATAATCACGGGCATCAAAACCAATGCGGCCATTGTTAGCCACAAAGCAGGGGTGGCCTTCAGTCATGGAAGCTTCAACCGTCTGGAAATCGGCGCTTACCAACGCGGCGCTATCGGGGTTGTCTTTTTGCAGTTTATAAACGCTGCTGCAAAGCGTGCTGGTGATCTCTTCCATGTAGGTCGCCAGCATGCTGGCAGGTATGCCGATCTGCTGGTTGAACTCGACGATGAACTGTAAGGCGTCCAGCGTCAGCACTTGCCCGTTCTCCTGCTTAATCAGCGAAGCGGGTTCAATCTCCCACTGATCCAGCGCCAGTCGGCGGGCTTTAAACTGGTAATCAGCTTCACCACCCGGTACCGCCAGGGAGAAGCGATCGTTACCCAGTGAAGCAGGGGAGATGATTTTTTCGTGGGCAAATTCAGCAATCGCTTTGCGGATCAGCAGACGGTTCGCCTGCGCCCAGTTATCGCCAGACAAATGAGAGCCGGAAAGAAGGGGGTTTGGGTTGGTCATTGTTAGCGTTTCCTGCTGTAAGGCTTGTTGATAGTTGTCGCGGTGGCAGAAAGCCAGCCAGGCGGTTTTGTGGCCCATATCGATTGTGTGCTGATAGCGGAACCCTGCACGTTTGTTCAGCGGATGGATTTTCTCGTTACGGATATCTGGCTCCACTACCACGCGCAGTACTTCCGGCTGGCTGAACATGTAGTCCATCACCACGCTGAACACCTGCCAGCTGAACTGCCGCACCGGACGGTTCGCTGGCGCGATCAGTATGTGCATACCGTAGTCGCCCGGCTGGGCCGGGTAGAATTTGCCCACTTCATCCTCGCTGGCCTGATAAAACTCCATCAGAAAAACGGGTTTATCATCACAGCAGCCAATCATCGCGGCGCGGGGATCGCGGGCAATCAGGCCGCGATAGAAGGTTGCCACCTGGGCAAGCGTATCGCTCTGCATTCCCCAGAAGCGGGCGTAATCTCGCGTGACCCAGCTGTGGATCAAGGCGGCGTCCTCTTCCCGCATCGGGCGGAGGGTAAAACGTCCCGCAGGACGTGAAGCAGTAAAGAGTATATTTGACATATTAACGTTCCGATTGCGCCGGGAAGGTCTGGAAAGCGATCTGGCGTTCCACAGGATAGACTTCCCTGCCTGCCAGCTCGCGCAGTAACACGGAGTTCCGGTAACACGCCATACCCAGATCCGGAGTAACAAACCCGTGGGTATGCAGCTCGGCATTCTGCACAAAGACCTTGTTTTCATAGTCGATGCTGTAGTTGCGCTGCACGTCGTAGCGCCCTTTTTCATCCCAGCGCAGGCGTGCGGAGATGCCTTCGATAAACATCGGCGGGCGATAGTGATAGCCGGTTGCCATCACCAGCCCTTCAGTACGACGGGTAAAGTCGCGCTCCTGCTCCTGTTGATGCAGCGAAAGCTCAAACTCACCCGAAGAGAGCCAGCGCATATCCTTCAGCTCTGAATGGGTAAACAGGTTGACGTTCAGCTCGCCATCCAGCTGTTTGACGTACATCAGATCGTAGATGTCGTTAATCAGGCTGCTGTTGATGCCTTTATAGAGATTCTTGTGACGGGCATTAAGCGCGTCGCGTTTGGCTGGCGGCAAATCGTGGAAATAATCGATCCACTCTGGGGAGGTCATCTCCAGCGTCAGCTTGGTGTACTCCAGCGGGTAGAAGCGCGGGGCGCGCGTTACCCAGTTGAGCTGATAGCCGTGGCTGTCGATATCACTCAGCAGATCGTAATAGATTTCCGCTGCGCTCTGGCCGCTGCCCAGCACGGTGATGGAGCTTTTCTGCTGCAATTCGGCTTTGTTGACCAGATATTCGCTGGAGTGGGTGAAGCGGTCACGCCAGGGACGGCTGCACTCCGGCATCCAGGCCACAGGCCCGGTGCCCAGCACCAGGTGATGGGCCAGCCACTCCTGCGCCTGACCGGTTTGCGTATCCACAGATTTAATGCGATAGCACTGCTGTTGGTCGTCATAGCTGACATATTCCACCCTGGTGTTCCAGCGCAGATTGCTGAGCTGGGCACAAGCCCACTGGCAATACTGGTTGTATTCTTTACGCATCAGAAAAAAATCTTCTCTGATATAAAAAGAGTAGAGCTTACCCTTTTGCTTCATGTAGTTAAGCAGGCTATAGGGGCTGGTAGGATCGGCCAGCGTCACCAAATCTGCCATAAAAGGCGTTTGCAGATGGGCGCTCTCCAGCATCATCCCGGTATGCCAGTCGAAGCCAGGATTCTGATCCAGAAATACGCCATTCAGCCCTGCCACAGGTTCGCTCAGGCAGGCCAGCCCGAGGTTAAAGGGGCCAATACCGATACCAACAAAATCATAAACAGTAGTCATAAGTCCTCACTGATTAGCTGCATTCAGCACTGAATGGCGAACCTGTTCCCGACCGTAATGCACGATCAGGGCGATAACATCTTCCAGGTCTGTCGCCGTAGTGGTTGGGTTGAGCAGGGTGAACTTGAGATAGTGACGGCCACCCACTTTGGTGCCGGCAATCACCGCATTACCGGATCGGAACAGCGCTTTACGAATGCTGGCGTTGATCTCATCCAGAGCGGCATCGCTCATGCCTGGGCGCGGCACGTAGCGGAAGATTTGTGTGGTCAGTTCTGGCGCATGCAGCACCTCAATCGCCGGATGGGCGCTCAGCAGGGTATGGGCGGTCTGGGTCAGGCCGATAATCGTATCGAAAGCTTGCCCCAGCGCGGCTGGCCCCATAATGCGCAGCGTCAGCCACATTTTCAGCGCGTCAAAGCGGCGCGTAGTCTGGATGCTCTTGTTGACCAGGTTTGGCGTGCCTTCCTGCTGCGCGCTTAACGGATTCAGGTAATCCGCATGATGGGTAACATGGCTGAGGTGTTTTTTGTCGCGAACAAAGAACGCGCCGCAGCTGACGCTCTGGAAGAAGGATTTATGGTAATCCACGGTAACAGAGTCAGCTTTCTCAATGCCTTTCAGGCGCTGACGATGCTTTTCTGATACCAGCAGGCCACAGCCATAGGCGGCATCAACATGCATCCACAGCCCGTAATGCTGGCAGAGATGGGAAATAGTCTGTAGCGGATCGATACTGCCAAAATCGGTGGTACCGCTGGTGGCAACGACCGCAATTGGGATCAGCCCCTGCTGATGGCAGCGCTGTATTTCCTGCTCCAGCTTCATGGCATCCATACGATAGTGGTCATCATAATCCACCGGGATCACCGCATCGTAGCCCAGCCCGAGAATAGCCATCGATTTCTGAATGCTGAAATGGCTGAGCTTAGAGGTAAATACGCGCCATTTACTGGCATCGTGCGGTAAACCTTGCTGTTTGATCAGGTGGCCGGGATGGTGAGCGGCACACCAGCTGTCGCGAGCCAGCAGCATCGCCATCAGGTTGGACTGCGTGCCGCCGCTGGTAAAGATGCCGTCAGAGGGCTGGGGAAGGCCAATACGGCTCAGCGTCCAGTCAATCACCTTTTGTTCAATCAGGGTGCCGCCCGCGCTTTGATCCCAGGTATCAACGGAACTGTTCACCGCCGCCATGATCTGCTCTGCCAGCACAGAGGGGAGCACAACCGGGCAGTTGAGGTGGGCAACATATTTGGGATGGTGGAACCAGACTGCATCGCGCAAGTAGAGCTGGCTGAGTTCTTCCAGAGCCGCTTCGTTACTGCCTAATGGAGAGTCGAGGTCAACACTGACGAACTCAGGGGCAAGCTCATGCGGAAGAATCCCGCTGAACGGTTTCTCAACAGCAGTGAACGTTGCGGTCAGCAGGGACAACACCTGCTGCGTCTGCTGATTCCACGCGTCCAGCTGCTGGTCATTGAAAATATATTCCTGGTGCCCGGCAGCTTCTGGCTGGTGAGGCACGGGCTGAGTTTGTGAACGTAAGACCATAGCATTTCCTTAAAAAAGACGTAGTAAGCCCTGCCGCCCTGAAAAAAGGGCAGAGAAGGTTGCCTGACGGGATGGCGTCAGTTCAGCGTTATTAACGTTTTGGTGGGGGGTTAAAATCCCCAATAGCACAACAATCCAGTGGTTTTAGCTGTTCTTAACTAAAATAACTCCAGTTTGTGTGGGTTTGTGGCGCTTTGGCACCGTTTGTAATTGAGGATGAGATTATAAATAGTAATCATTATCATTCAATAGGATTATTGTGACTGAGGTGTTATAAGTGTTGTTAATGTTAAAAGTGTGATCTGAATCACGTTATGAGGGTTGAGGCGTGCAAAAGGAAAGCTCAGAGGCTATGAGTTACGGACGGGGAGGAGGGAAAAAGTTATTGAGCCTTGCAGCTCAATAACTTGAGGCGGAATTACTCTACACGCAGAACGCGGCTGGTATTGGTGGTGCCGGTGGTGCTCATCACGTCACCCTGGGTCACAATGACCAGATCGCCAGACATCAGGAAGCCCTTGTCGCGCAGCAGGTTAATGGCATCGTGTGCGGCAACGACACCATCGTTATTGCTGTCAAAGAATACCGGCGTCACGCCACGATAAAGCGCGGTAAGATTCAGGGTGCGCTCATGGCGGGACATAGCAAAAATCGGCAGGCCGGAAGTGATGCGGGATGTCATCAGCGCGGTGCGGCCCGACTCGGTCATGGTGATAATAGCCGTCACGCCTTGCAAGTGGTTGGCGGCATACATCGCGGACATCGCAATCGCTTCTTCGATATTATCGAACTGCACATCAAGGCGGTGCTTGGAGACGTTGATGCTGGGGATTTTTTCAGCGCCGAGGCAGACTTTTGCCATAGCGGTCACGGTTTCAGCGGGGTACTGGCCAGCGGCGGTTTCGGCAGAGAGCATAACGGCGTCGGTACCGTCCAGCACGGCGTTAGCTACGTCCATCACTTCTGCACGCGTTGGCATTGGGTTGGTGATCATCGACTCCATCATCTGGGTGGCGGTGATCACCGAGCGGTTAAGCTGACGCGCACGGCGGATCAGCGCTTTCTGAATACCCACCAGCTCCGGGTCGCCAATTTCCACGCCCAGGTCACCCCTGGCGACCATCACCACGTCAGAGGCAAGGATAATATCATCCATCGCTTCCTGGCTGGCTACCGCTTCAGCACGTTCTACTTTAGAGACAATCTTCGCCTCGCAACCTGCATCACGGGCCAGACGACGGGCATAGTTGAGGTCTTCACCACAGCGCGGGAAGGAGACAGCAAGATAGTCACAGTTGATTTTGGCGGCGATAAGAATATCCGCTTTATCTTTCTCGGTCAGCGCTTCCGCAGAGAGTCCGCCGCCCAGCTTATTGATGCCCTTGTTATTCGACAAAGGCCCGCCGACGGTGACTTCGGTGTAGACTTTCATGCCCTGAACTTCCAGCACCTTGAGCTGAACACGGCCATCATCCAGCAGCAGAATATCGCCCGGCACCACATCCGCAGGCAGCCCTTTATAGTCAATGCCGACTTTATCTTTGTCGCCTTCGCCTTTACCCAGGCTGGCATCAAGCAGGAAGCGGTCGCCGATGCTCAGGAAGACTTTGCCCTCTTTGAAGGTGGAAACACGGATCTTTGGACCCTGCAAATCGCCGAGGATAGCGACATGACGGCCCAGTTTGGCCGCAATTTCACGCACTTTATTCGCCCGCAGCATATGATCTTCCGCCGTGCCATGGGAGAAGTTAAGACGAACAACGTTGGCACCCGCAGCGATGATTTTTTCGAGGTTGTTATCGCGATCGGTAGCTGGCCCAAGGGTGGTTACAATCTTGGTTCTTCTGAGACGTCTTGACATGTATGACTCCATTGACTTTGAAAGGGATGTTGCCGTAGCAACCCCTGAAAAGGTTCACTCATTGTAAGGTTAGGGGCCGCGTAGTGCAGCCCTCTATGAACGGGCCAGCGACGGGAGCGCCACCAGCGGGTCCTCTTTCTCAAATCTCGACTCTTTCAACGCTGCTTTAACCCGCCTGAGGTTATCGCGAAATTTGGGACCACGACGCAGCGTAAAGCCGGTAGCCAGCACGTCTATCAGCGTAAGCTGTGCCAGACGGGAGACCATCGGCATATAGATATCCGTGTCTTCAGGCACCTCGAGCGTCAGGGCCAGCGTGGCTTCACGCGCCAGCGGGGAGTCCGGGGAAGTGATAGCCAGCACGGTGGCATCATTCTCACGTGCAAGCTGCGCCAGCTCAACTAAATATTTAGTGCGGCCAGTGTGGGAAATCAGCACCACAACATCACCTTCTGTGCTGTTGATGCAGCACATCCGTTGCATCACAATATCATCGGAACAGACCACAGGCACATTGAAGCGAAAAAATTTATTCATCGCATCATGCGCTACGGCAGCGGAGGCGCCCAGCCCGAAAAAGGCAATTTTGTTCGACTGGGTAAGCAAATCTACGGCACGGTTAATGGCGGTGGCATCCAGACGCTGGCGAACGCGATCAAGACCGGCCATGGCGGACTCAAAAATTTTAGCTGAATAAGCCTCCACACTATCATGTTCTTCAATGTTGCGGCTGACATAGGGCGTGCCGTTTGCCAGACTTTGCGCCAGCAACAGTTTGAAATCAGGGAAGCCTTTGGTTTGCAGGCGGTGGCAAAAACGGTTGACTGTAGGTTCGCTGACTTCCGCCTCGCGCGCCAGCAGCGCAATGCTGGCATGAATAGCAGTATCCGGCGAGGCGAGAATTACCTCCGCCACTTTTCGCTCGGATTTGCTAAGGTGTTCCAGGTGAGCCTGGATTTTTTCCAGCATATTCATAACGGCTTCCACTCATACATTCTGACGATTTCAATCAAAGGAGAAATCGATGTCAATTTGTAGAGAATATACAGTGCGCTGATAAGGCACGGGCAGAGGCATGACGCGGTTACCCGGCCTTTTTTACCAGACTTTGAGCTGTGTCTGATTTTCACAGATGTAAATACAGTAACAAAAAAGTCGAAAAATTACGCACGAACTGTCTGCTAAATGCGCGGTAAAGTTCAGACAATTACTTACTCTGTGCTGGCGGAACGCTGTCTGGTTTACGTGGACCCGGCAAACGCAGTACATTGTATTGAAATAAAATTACAAAGAGCCTGACTGCTTACGGATTAATCCGGTCAGGCTTATCCTGCAACGAGGAGAATAAAATGGCGGTTACACAAACGGCTCAGGCATGCGATCTGGTGATTTTCGGTGCCAAAGGCGATCTCGCGCGCCGGAAACTGTTGCCCTCCCTTTATCAGTTAGAAAAAGCCGGCCAGATCCATGAAGAATCCCGCATCATCGGGGTGGGACGTGCCGACTGGGATAAAGCAGCCTATACCAAGGTAGTACGCGAAGCGCTTGAAACCTTCATGAAGGAGAAAATCGACGAAGCGTTGTGGGACAAGCTAAGCAATCGTCTCGACTTCTGTAATCTCGACGTGAATGATGTGGCGCATTTCAGCAAATTAGGCAAAATGCTCGACCAGAAAAAACGCGTGACCATTAACTACTTCGCCATGCCGCCGGGAACTTTCGGTGCCATCTGTAAAGGGCTTGGCTCAGCAAAACTGAATGCCCAACCCGCCCGCGTTGTGATGGAAAAACCGCTGGGTACCTCACTGGATACCTCGCGCGAAATTAACGATCAGGTTGCTGAATTCTTTGAAGAGAACCAGGTTTTCCGTATCGACCACTATCTGGGTAAAGAAACGGTACTGAACCTGCTTGCGTTGCGCTTTGCGAACTCGCTGTTTGCCTCCAACTGGGATAACCGCACTATCGATCACGTGCAGATTACCGTGGCTGAAGAGGTGGGTATTGAAGGGCGCTGGGGCTACTTTGATAAAGCGGGCCAGATGCGCGACATGATCCAGAACCACTTACTACAGGTTCTGACCTTTATTGCCATGTCTCCCCCTTCCGATCTCTCCGCAGACCGCATCCGTGATGAAAAGGTAAAAGTGCTGCGTTCGCTGCGCCGTATCGACCACACCAACGTGCGTGAAAAAACCGTGCGCGGCCAGTACACTTCCGGTTTCGTTCAGGGCAAAAAAGTGCCTGGCTACCTGGAAGAAGAGGATGCCAATAAACAAAGTAGCACCGAAACCTTTGTTTCTATCCGCGTCGACATTGATGACTGGCGCTGGGCTGGCGTACCTTTCTATCTGCGTACCGGGAAGCGTCTGCCAACTAAGTGTTCAGAAGTGGTTGTCTACTTCAAGAACCCGGCGATGAACCTGTTCAAAGAGTCCTGGCAGGAATTACCGCAGAACAAACTCACCATTCGTTTGCAGCCGGATGAAGGTGTGGATATCCAGATCCTGAACAAAGTGCCAGGCCTGGATCACAAACACAATCTGCAAACCACCAAACTGGATCTGAGCTTCTCTGAAACCTTTAATCAGTCGCACCTGGCAGATGCCTATGAGCGTTTGTTACTGGAAACCATGCGCGGTATTCAAGCCCTGTTTGTGCGCCGTGATGAAGTAGAAGAAGCCTGGAAATGGGTCGACTCCATTATGGATGCCTGGTCTGCTGATAATGAAGCGCCGAAGCCCTATCAGGCCGGCACATGGGGGCCAGTTGCCTCTGTTGCCATGATTACCCGCGATGGCCGTTCCTGGAACGAGTTTGAGTAATACCTCAGGGCGATTCTGAGCTGTTACCGTTATTACTCTTCTTAAAAGCCCTGCCGCTCTGGCAGGGTTTTTTTTTGCACAGCCTGAGAGGGGTTTCGCAAAAATGAACCGCAGTTTTAAAAAAATGGGCAACTACCTGGACGTCGCGAAGGGCGATCCTGTATGGTAGTGACTGAACCCTTTCCTGACGCCGCGCGCGTCGCTTTGGAGAAGCAGAGAGATGATTAACTGGAAGACCAGTGCAGAGCAGATCCTGACCACAGGCCCGGTTGTACCGGTGATTGTTGTGAATAAGCTTGAGCATGCCGTACCCATGGCGAAAGCTCTGGTTGCGGGGGGCGTAAAAGTGCTGGAAGTGACGCTTCGCACTGCCTGCGCAATGGATGCGCTTAAAGCGATGATTAAAGAGGTACCGGAAGCCATTGTCGGTGCCGGTACGGTTCTTAATGTTCAGCAGCTGAAAGAAGTAACCGATGCAGGCGCGCAGTTTGTCATAAGCCCCGGTGTTACGGAGTCGCTGCTTGAGGCCGCCGTGAAAGGATCGGTGCCGCTGATCCCCGGTATCAGCACCGTTTCGGAACTGATGACGGGTCTGGATTACGGGCTGCGAGAGTTCAAATTCTTCCCGGCTGAAGCCAACGGTGGAGTAAAAGCGCTACAGGCGATTGGCGGTCCATTCCCTCAGGTACGTTTTTGCCCGACCGGTGGTATCTCTCCGGCCAATTACCGCGACTATCTCGCCCTGAAAAGCGTGTTGTGTATCGGCGGCTCGTGGCTGGTACCGGCGGATGCGTTGGAAGCAGGGGACTACGATCGTATCACCCAGCTGGCGAAAGAAGCCTTGGCGGGCGCACGTTAAATCCGGTTGATGTTGCCGGTGAAGGGGCGCTGAGCCAGGCCCCGGGAAATAAACCTGCGAAGAACTGGGGCGGATAAAACGGTTTAAAGCAGGCGCGAACGCTAAGAAGAGATCAGGCGTCCCGTTACTGGCTGGCGTCCCGAACAGGCTCGGCAGAGACCGAAAGAAAAGAGAGCGTGACGGGTGAAGCCCGTTCCGGGCCTCTCCGGTACGCTCTCTTTTGCATAACTGGCTGAATGCAGCTGGCGCGCCAGCGTCAGCCGCTGACTTTCACCCCGGCGGCACAGGCAATAGCGCGCTGAACGGCATCCTCAATGTTTTCACCTGTTGCCAGCGCCACGCCCAAACGGCGTTTGCCGCGGATCTCTGGTTTGCCAAACAGGCGAACCTGCAAACCGGCACCCAGCACGCTGCCTACATTGCTGAATTGCACGTTGTCGCTTTCCAGCTCCGGCAAAATAACGGCAGAAGCGGCAGGGCCGTACTGGCGGATACCGCCAATCGGCAAGCCCAGGAAAGCGCGAACGTGCAGGGCGAACTCGGAGAGATCCTGGGAAATCAGCGTGACCATACCGGTATCGTGCGGGCGGGGGGAGACTTCGCTAAATACCACCTCATCACCACAGACAAACAGCTCAACGCCAAACAGGCCATAACCTCCCAGCGCTTTGACTACCTGCTCTGCGATCTGCTCTGCGCGTTGCCGGGCAAGTTCGCTCATCTGCTGCGGCTGCCAGGATTCACGATAATCGCCATCTTCCTGACGATGTCCCACAGGCGCGCAAAAATGTATGCCGTCTGTGGCGCTGATAGTCAGCAGGGTGATTTCAAAATCAAACTTCACCACGCCCTCAACAATGACCCGGCCAGCTCCGGCACGACCCCCTTGCTGCGCATATTCCCAGGCGGCATCAAGCTGGGAGGCTTCACGGATAAAGCTTTGCCCTTTGCCGGAAGAACTCATTACTGGCTTAACGATACAGGGGAAACCAATCTCCTCCGCAGCCTGAGTAAAGGCTTCATGGCTGTCGGCAAAACGGTAGCTGGAAGTTGGTAGCGCCAGCTCTTCCGCTGCCAGACGTCGGATACCTTCACGGTTCATGGTCAGACGCGCCGCACGTGCTGTCGGTACGACATTCTGGCCCGCTTTTTCCAGCTCAATCAGCATATCGGTGGCGATGGCCTCTATCTCCGGCACGATATAATCCGGGCGTTCCAGCGCCACCAGGGCTTTCAGCGCTTCACCGTCAAGCATATTGATGACATGGCTACGGTGAGCAACGTGCATGGCGGGGGCATCGGCGTAGCGGTCAACCGCAATCACTTCAACGCCCAGACGCTGACATTCCAGCGCCACTTCTTTGCCCAGTTCCCCAGACCCTAACAGCATTACACGCGTTGCGGCGGGGCGCAGCGCAGTACCAAGAGTGGTCATAATCTTCTTACCTGATTGGATGGAAAAAACGCGCGCAGTATAAACGAAAACGATTGCGTACACATCTGCTTTCCAGGCTTGAGCAAAATTTACCAGGCTGTTATACTGTATAAAAATACAGTTAAACGAGGTGTGCACTATGGCTGTTGAAATCAAATATGTTGTCGTCAGAAAAGGTGAGGAAAAGATGACATTCGCCAGTAAAAAAGAAGCCGACGCGTACGATAAAATGCTCGATATGGCTGAAGCATTTTCAGACTGGCTGAGTGCATCACCGCTGACCATGGAAGAAGATCAGCGTGAAGCGCTGGGAATGTTCCTGGCAGAAAATAAAGAGGCCGTTCAGCATATTCTTCGTACCAGCAAAATGCCGGAAGCGGATGATTCTGCAAGTGTTGAAGGCGCAGCTAAAGCGAAAACAGTGTCGGATGCACAGCAAGCAGCGGAAGATGAAGAGCACGGCGAAGAGGATGCTGAAACCGCTTCCGCTAAGCCTGCTAAAAACCGCGCAGCGGTACGCGGCGTCAAAGCGGCCTGAGTTCCCAGCGGGTCGGTTACTGTTTCTTGCGCGCGGGCCTGAAAGCCTGCGCGTCTTTCTGTGTAATACTTCCCGCTGTAAGCCTTCACCACTTCACCACTTCAAAACTTCACCACGTCACAACTTTACCACGTCACTACTTCGCCACTTCAACTGCTCAACTCGTTGCGGCGCACACTCTTTTCAGCGCGTGGAGCGCTTCTCCTGCCACGTCCACAGGCGGCTGCTGATGGTAGAGATCGTTAAATACTTCCAGTCCTAAAGGCCCCTGATAGCCCTGCGTGTGTAACGCGTTTAACAGCGTATAGAGGGGAAAGTTACCCTGTCCGGGTAATAAGCGCTGATGACGGGCAATATCCACAAGCTGATCCTGAGAAGGAAGCGTGGCGAGATCGGAAAGCTGTACCAGAAAGATTTTCTCCACTGGGATCCCGGCAAGATCAGCTACAGTGCGGTTGCGCACAAATATATGGAAAGCATCCACCACCAGACCAAGATTGGGTTCATCTATCTTCTGCACCAGCTGCCAGGCGGCTGGTAGAGTATTGATGTGCGTACTCCAGGCCATCGCCTCAAACGCGATTCTCACACCCCTTTTTCCTGCCTCCCTGCTCAGCCAGCGTAAATCCTCCTCTTCCCGTCCGGCAACAGAGTCCGGATCGGTCGATGCTGGCGCCAGTAACGTGCTGGCCCCTAAAAGTACCGCCGTATCCAGCATTTGCAGCGCTTCCTTGCGCCTGGCATCACGCCGGTTATCTGGCGCGCCCGTAAAATCCAGCAGCACCTGATAATCTGTCAGGCCTGTTTGCTGATTGTCGAGCAGCGCAGCCAGGTTTCTGGCATCGCCAGCATGTGCCTCCACATCCTGACGCCACAGTTCGATCTGATCAAACCCCGCCTGTGCCGCAGCCATCACTTTTTGCTGGGGTGTGCCGCCAAGCAGAACCGTATTAATAAATAGTGGGTTGTTGATAAATCTGGCCATAATAATTCCCTTCAGTTGTGCAAGTGCTTACTGCTGGAAGAGTCTTTACGCTCCCGCTTAAAAAAATGCAGCAAGGACTGAAAAAGCTCAGTCAGAAGGTAAGTATAGCGGCCAGAGAGCCGTTATCAGACCAGTGTGAAAGTTAAGGTTTTCCAGGCTTTTCTTCGCTTTACGCTTCTTGACACCTTCCCCTCTATGCTGGTTTTTTCATTTCAGAGCGGGAAAGGTTATGAGTAACTGGCTGCAACAAATTCAGACCGTATTAGGAAGCAGTAAATCAGGCGGCGGTGAAGGCCTGAGTAAAATGCTGGCACCAGGCGCTTTGGGTGGCCTGGCAGGGTTACTGATTGCCAGTAAATCGTCACGCAACCTTCTGGTTAAATATGGCAAAAACGCGCTGATTATTGGCGGCAGCGCTGCTGCGGGCGCGGTGTTATGGAAGAAGTATAAAGAGCGCGTTGTGCAGACACATCAGGATGAGCCGCAATATGGGCAACAACAGACTCCGGTGGATCGGCGGGCCGAAAGGCTGGTGCAGGCGCTGGTGTTTGCTGCTAAAAGCGACGGCCATATCGATGCGCAGGAACGAAAAGCGCTTGATGAACATATCCATCAGGCCGGTTTAGGGACAAACGGCGAAAAGCTGATCCAGCAAGCCATTGATATGCCGCTCGATCCGCATAAGCTCGCGCAGGATGTCAAAAATGAGGAAGAGGCGCTGGAACTCTACTTCCTCAGCAATCTGGTGATTGATGTGGACCATTTTATGGAACGTAGTTATCTCCAGGCGCTTGGCGACGAACTGAAAATCCCGCAGGATGTGCGCGACAGCATGGCGCAGGATATCCAGGCGGAAAAGCAGAAGCTAACCGCCTGAACTGACGAAACGGGGTGAAGCCTTCATCACCCCTTCAACAATAATTTTTTGGCCCTCCTTCGCTCTGGCGCTTGGCATTCGTGCGGACAACTGCCACCCTTAGCCTATGTACTTGATCCGATGTACTTGATCCAGCGGGGCTGAACGATGCAAAAACCACCTATTGCCAAAAAAATTCCCTTCGAGATGACCCTTCATGGGGAAACTCGCACCGACAATTATTACTGGCTGCGGGATGACCAGCGCGAAGATCCGGCGGTTCTGGATTATCTGCATGCGGAAAATGATTACGGCAGAGCGATTATGCAGTCGCAAAAGGCGCTACAGGAAGGCCTGCTTAAAGAGATCATCGATCGTATTCCCGCGCGGGACCACTCGGTGCCCTATGTCAGGAAAGGCTATCGCTACCAGAGTCGCTATGAGGAGGGTAACGAATACGCGATATATACCCGCCAGCCGGAAAACACCACGACGCCCGATCAATGGGATGTTTTGCTGGACAGCAACCAGCGCGCGGCAAAAAGCGAATTTTATACCCTGGGCGGCGTCAGTATAACGACGGATAATAAGGTGATGGCCGTAGCTGAAGACTTCTTATCGAGAAGGCTGTACGGCATCCGTTTTTGTGATCTTGAAACCGGCCACTGGTATCCGGAAGTGCTGGAAAACGTTTCATCCAGCTTTACCTGGGCTAATGACGGCTGCACGCTCTACTACGTGCTGAAAGATAAGCAGACCCTGCTGCCCTGGCAGGTCTGGCGACATACGCTGGGAACTACTCAGGAGCAGGATCAGCTGGTTTATGAAGAGAAAGATGACACTTTTTACGTCGGCGTACAGAAAACGACATCGGAAGAGTTTATTCAGATAACGCTGCACAGCAGCACCACCAGCGAAATTCTGCTGCTTGATGCCACGCGTTCAGATGCGGAACCGCAGCTGTTCTGCCCGCGACGTAAAGATCATGAATATTTTCTTGATCACTACCAGCAACATTTTTATATCCGCTCCAACCGCGAAGGGAAAAATTTTGCTCTCTATCGCACCACTGATTTTGCTGAAACAAGTTGGGAAACGGTGATCCCAGCCAGAGAAGAAGTGGTGCTGGAAGAGTTCACGCTTTTCCGCGACTGGCTGGTGGTGGAAGAGCGGGAAGGGGGCTTGACCGGGCTGCGGCAAATTAGCTGGGAAACGGGGAAAGAGGCCGCCATCCTTTATGACGATCCCGCTTATGTGACCTGGCTGTCGATCAATCCTTCGCCGGAGACCAGTAAATTACGCTATGGCTACTCTTCCATGACTACGCCGGACACGCTTTATGAACTGGATTTGGATACCGGAGAGCGGAAGACGCTTAAACAGTCAGAAGTGAAAGGCTTCGACCCCAGCCATTACCGCAGCGAACGTCTCTGGATAACCGCCCGCGACGGCGTACAGGTGCCTGTCTCTCTGGTTTATCATCGCGACCATTTCCGTCAGGGGAAGAACCCGCTGCTGGTCTATGGCTATGGTTCTTACGGTAGCAGCATGGACGCTGATTTCAGCGCCAGCCGCCTGAGCCTGCTCGACCGCGGATTTGTGTTCGCTCTGACCCACATTCGTGGCGGTGGAGAGCTTGGCCAGCAGTGGTATGATGATGGCCGGTTGTTAAACAAAATGAACACCTTTACCGATTTTATCGATACCACTCAAGCCCTGGTCGATAAAGGGTATGGCGCAGCGGACAAGCTCTATGCGATGGGCGGCAGCGCTGGCGGTCTGTTGATGGGGGGCGTGATTAACATGGCGCCAGACCTGTTTAGCGGCGTGGTGGCTCAGGTGCCGTTTGTGGATGTCTTAACCACCATGCTGGATGAATCTATTCCTTTAACCACCGGCGAATATGATGAGTGGGGAAACCCGGCTGATGAGACGTTCTATCGTTATATCAGCCAGTACAGCCCCTACGACCGCGTAACGGCTCAGGCCTATCCCCATTTGCTGATCACCACCGGACTGCATGATTCCCAGGTGCAATATTGGGAACCGGCAAAGTGGGCGGCAAAGTTAAGAGCGCTGAAGACGGATGATAACCTGTTGCTGCTTTGTACCGATATGGATTCAGGGCATGGCGGTAAATCGGGACGCTTCAAGTCTTATGAAGGGGTAGTGCTGGAGTATGCTTTCCTGATAGCGCTGGCGCAGGAAACGCTCAGCGCCGCTAACGCTAATTAAGTTACTCCACGGATAAAGCCCGCTCCATCGCACTTCGCAGGTCGGGCTTTAAATCCGGGATATTTTTCAGCATCCATTTCAGGTATCCCGGATCTCTTTTTGCCACATCGTCTATTTTGCTGCCGCGATACTTGCCGAACGGAAAGGTAGTGCTTGAGCCTTTTACCAGCATCCGGCGTACCATTTCGGGCGCATCCCACCCTGAGTAGCTCATAATCCGGATCAGCAGTGCCGCCGTGACGTAGCAGTCATACAGCGCGCGGTGGGCATGCAGGTCAGCGGGAGGTGTGACCTCCAGCTGTAGCGTTTCACGCAGTGCCTGATTACTGTATTTGATGCCCGGCCACAAACCGCGTGCCAGCGTCATGGTACAGATCCATTCACCCGGCATTTCTGGCAGCATCCGGCGGTCAAAACTGGCGTTGTGAGCCACATAATAGGGGCTGCCGTGATAGCGACCAATCACATGCTCTATTGGCGGCTTATCCGCGACCATCGCTTCCGTAATACGATGGATAGCCATCGCCTGAGGGCTGATAGGGCGATCCGGGCAGATAAGATCGCTCATCGGATTGACAATCGCGCCATCAATCACATCAACTGACGCCACCTCTACAATGCCACCCTGCAAGCCGCAGGTCTCGGTATCTATCACGCGTAACATAATGCGTCCCTTTTAAATAACTGGCGGATAGCGTAACGAATGGACCTCTCCTTGCCAATCTTTACCGGTTCTTCTGGCAATCACCAGCTGCTCACCTTCACCGCCAGTGACCACCTGTCTGCCGCTTTCATCCCACAGCACGCTTTTACCCGCACTCTGATAGCCGCCGGTTGGCAGGGCATGGTTCGCCATTAACACCGCCATTTTATAGTCTCGTGACCAGCGAGCCAGATATTCGCAGTCCTGATGATAGCCATTTTCAGAAACCAGTACGCCGGTGGCATAGAGGTTCGCGCCCCGTCTTGCGGCGTCCCTGGCATACTCCTCCACGCTGATATCTGCGCAGATAGCCATTGCCACATGATGCTGATCATAGCCAAACAGCGGGACGCTCTCGCCCACGGAGAACAGCTTTTTCTCATCACCAAAGAGATTGCGCTTGCCGTAAGCCATCCTTGTGCCGTCCGGCAGAAAAGCGATGGCGCTGAGCAGGATGCCGTCTGCTGTTAACAGCGGAAGCCCGACAATAATCGACATTTTATGTTCAGTCGCGGCCACGGCAAACCCTTCCAGGCGGGGATCGTCCATGGGCATTGCCAGTTCGGTAACGCGGTCCAGCTCGTAACCCGTAAGGGAAAGTTCAGGGAAGATCAGCAGATCGACGTGATGAACAGCAGCCTGACGAATAAAGTCGAGGTGACGGGAAATATTCCAGGCGAGGTCGCCAGGACGGGAGCCCGATTGGGCAGCAGCTATACTCCAGACAGACATAAGCACTCCAGCATGGCCTGTAACAGGTTATTATCTCAACCGAAGCGATAAGGAAAAACAAGCGAAACTGACGCGCTATTTTTGCTTCGGTTCATAAGGCAGGCGGGACAAGCTTAATGAGGCCTGGCGATACTGCGTCAGGCGCTGGCGAAACCAGTCACGCAACGCTTCCGGCTGCTCACGCTCAACCATTTCAGCAATCACCGGCATGTTATAACGCTCTTTGAACGCTACGCCAGCCGCAGCCAAGTCTACATTGACCTTATCTTTTTCTTCCTGGGGTAGTTCAGCCAGATTGTGATTCATCAGGTTTCTCCTCTGTCGGCGGCAAAAATATAGCAGTTAGTGCACTTTCGCAAGTCCGGGCCGCAGTGAGAGCCGTTATCGTCTCGACACCGTATTTCAGGCGGAGTATCCTTTCGGCCACATCACAGCTTTCGGGCTGCAAAGCACAGGATACTATGATTATTATGCGTAAGTTCTCTCTGGTTTTTGCTCTGGCGCTCGCCGTCTTTTCACAGCAGGTTTCTGCGCACGCTCATCTGAAAAATCAGTACCCCGCGGCGAACGCCAATGTAGAAGCTTCTCCTCAGGCGCTGACGTTGACCTTCTCCGAAGATATTGAGCCTGCTTTCAGCGGCGTTGAAATTATCGACGGTAATCAGAAAGCGATTCCGCTGGCGGAAGCAGAGCGCGCCCCCCGGCAGCATAACCAGCTGATTGCGCCGCTGAAACAGCCTTTGGTTAGCGGTCACTATCAGGTTAACTGGCATGTGCTCTCGGTTGACGGCCATAAAACCCAGGGGAATTACTCCTTCAGCGTGAAGTGATATGTCCCTCAGCATTTTCTATATCCTTTGCCGCTGGCTGCATTTTGCCGCGCTGATCTCCCTTGCGGGCGGCAGCCTCTATACCGCACTCATGGCCCCGGCTCGCTTCAGGCGTTATCTTGCGGAGCGTTTTAAACGGCTGCTGGCAGTCAGTGCCGTGCTCTCTCTCTGTACGGCAACCCTGTTACTGGCAGCCCAAACCGGACTGATGGGGAATGGCTGGCAGGATATCACTGACGTGCATGTGTGGCAGGCTGTGTTGCGGACCCGCTTTGGTCAGGCCTGGCAGTGGCAACTGCTGCTCGCCCTGGCAGGCGTACTTGCACTGTTGCTGAAAGGAAGAGGGCGGCAACAGCTGCTATTGCTCAGCAGTATTGGGCAGTTAACAGGCTTGGCCTTTGTGGGGCATGCGGCAATGTTGGATGGCGGTACAGGCGTTTTACAGCGCACCAATCAGGCTGTTCATCTTATTTCCGCCGCCTTCTGGGCAGGCGGGCTGTTGCCGGTAGCCATGCTGATGAGAGAGGCCCGGCAGCAGAGCACCCGCTATGACGCTATCAGCACGCTGATGCGTTTCTCCCGCTATGGCCATCTTGCCGTAGCGCTGGTAGTAGTGAGTGGCGTAATCAATGCGCTGTTGCTGTTGGGCTGGCCTCCTGCAAGTTTCCAGCTTTACAGCCAGCTGCTGCTGTTAAAAACGCTGCTGGTGATGCTGATGTGTGTAGTGGCGCTGGCAAACCGCTACTGGCTGGTGCCACGTTTCCAGCGTTGTGGGGAAAGCGCGCAACGTCTGTTCCTGCGCACCACGCTGGCAGAGCTGCTGCTTTCTGCGCTGGTGCTGCTGTTAGTCAGCATATTTGCCACGCTGGAACCAGCCTGACACCCACTATTTCTGCTGCCTGCAACGGCAGGCATTATTTAAAGAGGTATTGTAACACCATGAAAAAAATGGCTTGTCTGCTGTTAGCAATGAGTTTTTGTTCAGGCGCCCTGGCGGCGCAGATTGTCACCGTCAGCCGCTTTGAGGTGGGTAAGGATAACTGGCCATTTAACCGTGAAGAAGTGATGCTGACCTGTGCTAAAGGCGGCGCGCTGTTTGTTATCAACCCCGCCACGCTGATGCAGTATCCGATTAATGATGTTGCTGCTGACCTGGTGAAGAAGGGTCAGGCCAAAGGGCAGGATATCAGCGTGATTCAGAGCGACGATGCCGGGCATCCCGGAGAGAAGAAAAGCCTGACGCCGATAGTAGAACGTACGCAGAAGCTGTGTGACTGACAGATAACGTGATGCCTGGCTGGCCGGGTAGGGCGTTTTGAAGCAGAAGAAGTCACCTTTCCGTGGTGATTTATGTTTCGCTGAGGGGATTGGGCTGTTCAGTTACCGATCCCTGTCACTGCTTTGCCGTCTGGCAAGGCAGAGTAACCATATTTGCCGCCATGATCACAGAGCTAACATCTTTCCCCCAGGCCCCCTCCCGATGGCTGGTAAAACCCCTCACCTGAACTATCTTTTAAAGGGCAAGGCGACATAGCCTGCATAAATGCCAACTTTTAGCGCACGGCTCTCATAAGGAGCCATTTCCCTGGACCGAAGATAGGAATCGTCTTCGGTCTTTTTTTTATTTGGTGTTATAAATCAATTAATTACATCGTAAACAACGAGTTATAACCTCTCCAGTTCTACCGTCTTACCTCCTGTAAAACCCTCTGTAGACACTTTGTAGTCATTTTTTCCAGCCATTCGAGCCAGTGGATTGCTGTATTATAATTAAATTGACGCTCGATTTAAGCACTTCCTCAAATGGAAATTTATTATATTACAATCAGTATTAACATATCAGTAGAACCCCCTTTGCCCTTGCATCAGGGGTTATTATATTCAGAACTCACGTTTGACTATAATATAACCATTATACCTGACGCTGCATTCATAATCGTTTACCAAAGCTGAGACTAAAAAAATATCTCTCTTTCCATTTTTAAAAAATGTAAACTTTATAATCAGGTTTCGTGGATTATAGCTGAAGAAAATATCGAAATAATCCTTTGCAGTAGTCCCTTTGTTAGGGCTTGCCCTGTAATCTTGAATTGCATATTGATGTGCCAAATTCTCATCCACAGGTTCATTAAATATTAATTCGGTTGTGGTCTTTTTTTTGTCTATACTGTCAGTATCAATTCTCATGGAATTGTACATATCGTTCATTAATGATGATGAAATACCAGATATAGGTGATTTGCAATTATCATCTTTTACTGAAGTAGCATAAGAGCTAACGCAAAAAAATAATAAAGGAAAAGTTAATAACTTCATTGTATAATGACCTCTTTATCCAAACTGTCCCAGATCACTCTTCGAAAATGAGGGGCAAGAATTATGCAACCATTTGATGCAGTGCCGGGATGCCGGCTGCTATCACCATGTATTAGGAACCCTGCTCGCCCACACATATTATTACCCGGAAGTGGCTCAAGCCTTAATGTAAAAGGGCCTGCTTTTTTATGTTTGAACGGAACGCCTACAATCCTGTACCTTCCTCGCGGCAGTGGTCCTTTATCTCTGACACATTCATATTTTGTGTTATTTTCATACCCTGGAGCACCAGCATATAATCCATAAAATTCAAAATTCCCATTGTGATAAAACGCATTTTTATTCACGTCATAAATCCAGGTCATTTAACCCCTCCTTGTTATGCCCGCTCTTTCCATGAGTCAGAAAAATGAACATTGCCATCGCAATATTTCCAGGTGATCCTTTCGTAACGGACAGTTACGGACTCCAGGTGATTCATTACTGGATTGGTTTTGATGTTGTGCATAATTGGGCAAACTGAGACGACTTTCACACCCTCAAGGAACATATTAAAATATTCTTCTTCCTGGCCGGCATGATTGATTCGATACCATTTTATTTCAGCGCTCTTCAGTGTCTGACCGGTAGCCACTGCTCTGTAAAGGTAGGGGCTGGAAGAATCAAATTCTTTCTCAAATTCCAGAGCGCTGTGTATACGTGTTCCGGTAAGTTTTCCGCTGTGATCGTCGGTAGGGATGCTAAGACCATGAGCAAAGCTGATAATCTCGATGCTGCCCTCTCTGCGCTGTACGTCTACAGAGCCTTTGATATCGGCGCCGCCATCATCTTTAAGCCAAAGGTAAGCTGGAATAGCCATCTGTTATATCCTTATGGTGTTTACTGGTTAAAAATCCCTTTAAAAATAGACATAACAAAACAGATTTCCTTTTTCCAGAGTCGGACAAAGTCACTTCAATAAAACTTAACTTACATCAAACAAAAGTAGATTGCGTCGGGAGTTGGCATATTATTTGACACAGAGTTTAATCTCCGTGCATGTATTAAAGGAGATATTCAATTTCGACTTAATGGGGTTATATTTTTATAAAGAATTCTTTGGCTACGAACAAATAAAATTATCTCTGTTACGACCGTGATATTTAAAAGGCACTATAAATCATAGGGATGTAAGGTGGTGGCTGGTATCATCTTGACTGCGGCGCTATCAATCTAAAGGCGTGTTGACTAAGAAACGGAGCGCCTCAAAAGGAACTGGAAAGGAATTTTAAATTCGATATCGACTCCACCAGCATCAGGCGACAATCTCTTCATTAGATGTTCACATAATTAGCGGGCTTTACTTCGATAAGTTACGAACCAAAATCTTAGTGGTCGCTGAGTAACCTTCAGATCAAGTTAGCGTTTTTCATTATCTTTTATTTAGGCGTTTACAGGATCTCAAAGCAACCTTATGCCAGGTCTGATATGCCCGTTTTCAGTATCACTACCGAAAGATCGCTTTTTTGTGAGGTTTTAAGAAATCTACCTGCCGTTTAGCGTAAAAATGCAGCCAAACCCACAGGTTTTTAGCGAATACTTGTTTATCTGCCTTCAACCCTTTAGGCTCATGGGGCCACAACGTCACGCAAAATCCGCGTCCGAACGTTCAGGCAGGAGCAGAGAGATGAAAAGCGATAAAGAGATTTCAATCGACCAGTTTACGGAAGCTGAAAAAGAGCTGGTTGCCGCAAAGGTAAAAAGCCTGACTTTAAAATTAAGTCATGTTGCGAGCAAAAAAGAGGAAAAGGAGATTCTGAAAGAGGCCAAAAGGCTGGTAATGAAGGATCGTGTGGTGAAGGAGAGCACCAAGGCCGTGATTGCCAAAAAACCGCGCAAAGCCTCATCAGCCAAAGAGAGTGAAGTAAAAGAGTTTAACTGGTCCGCTTCACTGAGAAAGAATCCACGGGCGTTAAAAGCTAAATAATCCCGCAGCGACAGCGTCAGCAGGTTGCCAGACCTGGAGGTTTGGCGCTGTCAGCCTCAGCCCACGATAATCAGATGCACCAGTCGGGCTAACACTTCAATAATCAACAGACTTCCTGCCGTAATCAAAGCCAGCACAAGATAAAATTGTTTGCGGCTACTCATATGCCCTCAATCTCCGGATCCCTGAACAGACTATACTTTAGACCGGAATACTTAAACCGACCGTCAATATTTTCCGTTAAATTGGACCAGGGTGAGTCATGCTGTATCAACATCTTAATAGTGAAAACTGGCGACATATCTATATCGTAGGTGACCTGCACGGATGCAGGGAAAAACTGGATGAGGCACTACTGGCCCGGCACTTCTCTGAAGATGAAGATCTGTTGATATCCGTTGGCGATCTGATTGACCGCGGACCAGACAGTCCGGGTTGTCTGGCGTTGCTTAAGGAACCCTGGTTCCGCAGCGTGCGGGGAAATCATGAAGAGATGGCCATTAATGCGCTGAAGAAGGGGAATCATCATCAGTGGATCTCAAACGGTGGGGAGTGGTTTTACCACCTTGAGGGTATGGCGATGATGGAGGCGAAACATGCTATCAGTCGCTGCCATAATCTGCCGTTGATCCTGCATCTTCAGCTTCAGGAGCGCCTCGTGGTAGTGGCACATGCCGACTATCCTTTACCCCATTATGCCTGGGGGAGCGCAGTGGATGAAGAGAAGGTTGTCTGGAACCGCTCTCGTATAGAGCGGCTCCAGCAAGGGAAAGGGCAGGTAATTACCGGGGCAGATGCGTTTTATTTTGGGCACACTCCGCTGTCAGCCCCGCTGGAGGCTTATAACCAGCACTATATTGATACGGGTGCGGTGTTTGGCAATCAGCTCACTCTGGTGCAGGTGCAGTAAATCTGGTTAAAAAGAGAAGAGTTTGCCATCCCTCACCAGTTCCCGCGGATAGCTATTCTTGATCCTGTTGCCTACTCGCTTTGCCAGACCTAACGGCTGATGCTGGCAGGTCACAATCAGCTCATCCGCCGGCAGGTCACGTTCCGGATAGATATCTCTACCGCGATACCACTCTTCCGCCTCAGCAGGGGTGAGTTCGAAACGGTTCTTAGCCTCGGGCTGGGCGAGTGCGATAACTGCCCCATGCTGCCAGCGATATCCTTTAGTAAACGTTTCCGCCAGCTTCAGGCCAATACGCGAAAAGCGCACCTTGCCCAGCAACGGTTCAATGGCGACCGGAAACAGCCAGATTTCCTTATCCCGCTCCCATAACGTATGCGTCTGCTGGTTCCAGCTCAGCCCCGACTTTGCTGCGGCCTCGGCAATATCCTTCTGAACCGCACGTTTAACCGGGAAGAAGGGCAGCTTACCCACTTTATAGCCCGGCACCGGTAACCGCTCAAGACTCTGTAACTTGCGCAAGCGTGCGACAAAAAAGCCTTCGCTGTCGAATATCTGCGGGAATACGTGCAGGAATCCTTCGGGCGTGATGGCCTGCTCCGCGCCGGGGAAGAGATCGTTCAGCGGTTCGATCTCCACGCAGTCGGGATAAGCCTGTTGCAGCCAGGCAATCACCTGCTGATTTTCGCTGCGGTTCAGGGTACAGGTAGAATAGACCAGCGTGCCGCCGGGTTTGAGCGCATGAAAAGCACTTTCAATCAGATCATGCTGTGTGGCGGCAATCTCTTCGGTGCTGGCAAGCGACCAGTTACGCAGCGCATCAGCATCCTTACGGATAACGCCTTCGCCGGAGCAGGGGGCATCCAGCAGAATGGCGTCGAAACTTTCTGGTAACGCGGCGCCAAACACTCTGCCGTCGAAATGGGTCATGGCCGTATTGCTGACGCCGCAGCGGCTCAGGTTGGCATGCAGCACTTTTACCCGGCTGGCGGAGTATTCATTGGCAAGGATGGCGCCGCTGTTGCCCATCCGCGCCGCAATTTGCGTGGTTTTAGAACCGGGCGCCGCGGCGACGTCCATCACTGTTTCAGGTTGCGGGCAGCCAGCAAAGAGTGCGCTCACAGGCAGCATCGAGCTGGCTTCCTGAATATAGAACAGGCCTGCGAGGTGCTCCGCAGTACTGCCAAGCGGCAGCGTCTCTGCGTCATCACGCACTATCCAGAACCCTTCTTCACACCATGGGATTGGCGTCAGTGCCCACTGATAAGGCGCAACCAGCGTCAGAAAATCCGCCACGCTGATTTTCAACGTATTCACGCGCAGGCTGCGGCGCAGGGGTTGCTGGCTGATAGCGATAAAACGGTCAAAGTCTGCTGCATCGGGCAACAGCTCGCGCATCTGCGCTAAGAAAGGCTCGGGAAAGGTCACGCGTGAGGAAAGGGACACTGATAAATTCCACTGGAAATAAGTGGGCTGAGTTTATCACATTCGGCAGGGGGAAAAAAAACGGGCAGCGCCAGGCTGCCCGTTCTGCTTAGTTTCCGGGGAGTGCGGTTCCCCATTTACGCCACTCTTTTGGCTCTTCATCCTCCAGCAGATAGTGCTTGCCGGAGGTGGCCTGAGGAGCCAGCGGAATGGTCGGCGGCGTGGCAAAGGCGATGCCACCCTGAATAAATTGCTGGAAGGTGCCGGTTTTCACCACGCCACCAATCAGACCGAATTTCAGGTTATAGCCGGAGGCGAGCCAGAATACCGAGTTGTTACGCACCAGGTGCTGGTATTTCTTGCTGATCCGCAGCGTAATTTGCACGCGGTCTGCCATTGCCCCCAGCGAGGTTCCGGTGACGGTACCCACTTCAATTCCACGGAACAGAACCGGCGTTCCCACAGAGAGCGATCCCCCTTCCGGCGCATCCATTATCACGTTAAGGCCATCAAGATAACGGGCGTCGGTGATGGTGGATTCCTGAAGCTCAAAGGTGCGCCGGGCGCCGCCTTTACCGGGATCGACGTTGATATAGGGTTGCAGCAGGGTATCCAGATGGTTAACACCGGCTGCGGATATTTCCGGAGAAACCACAGAGAAGCGGGTGCCCAGCCGGGCGAAGTCATCCACATATTCGGGATAGAGCACCGCTTTAGCAATAACCTGATTTTTATCTTTATTCAGCGCCAAATCTTCCACCTGGCCAATAGTAATGCCGAGGTAACGGATAGGCATTCCGGCAGCCAGTTTGGTGGCATCATAGGTATGCAGCGTAATCTGGCTTCCGACAGCTCGCGCTGCGGTTTCAGAGTCATAAAGCACGCGTTTGTCTTTGCTGGTCAGGCCTGCGCCGGCTCCGGTCAGGTTATCGAAGCTGATAGCGCCTCTGAGCGCACGATTCAGCGGGGAGGCCTGAACCGTGAGGCCGCTGCCGTTCAACTGGACGCGTGCGCCGCCTTCTGCCCAGAAGACGCTGTTTTGCGTCAGCAGCTTGCGGTACTCCTGTTTGATATGTACCCGCACATCAAACTCGTTAGCGCGAGGGATAACGTCAACAATTTCACCCACCTGGAATTTACGGTAAAGCACCACGGAGCCACCCTGGACATCCGGCAGGCTTTTAGCGGTGAGCGTTAACGTCGTCGGGAGCTGATCGGTAGTGATCCCTTCCGCTGCTTTTTCCGCGTTGGAGTAGAGCGGGTAGCTCTCTTTCACTTTGCCTTTACTGCCGGGATCAAGGCGAATGCCGCCATCCACCCATTCACTGGCGCTGGCACCAAGCACTTCCATCCCGTTCAAGCCAAACTTCACGTCGAGCCGGCTGTTGATGATGAATTTACTGTCGCCATGTACCAGATGTCGGTAGTCCGGCGCAATGGCAATGGCGAAGGTTACACCCTGTTCAACCAACGTCCGGCTGACAACCTGGCCAATCTGCATACCATGCAAAATGATGGGCTGACCGGCATCAATGCCGTAGCTTTCCGGCGCGGTGAGCTTCAGCTCAATGGCGTTGGGCTGTTGCAGCAGCGACTCATTGCTCTCCAGCACGGTAAAGTGATCCTGCGGCTCTCCCTCGCCTGGCACCAGCTCCAGGGTATTGCCGGTTAACAGGTTGCTCAGGCTGGTATCGTTCAGGCTGATTTTCGGGCTACGCATCTCAATTCTGGTACCGGTACGCATCAGGCCGGTCACTGAGGGATCGATGGTTAACTCGCCGGTGACTTTGCCGCCAGCTTGCAGGGTCAGAGCGGTAAGGGTGCCCACTTCAAGGCCCTGATACATCAATGGCGTGCTGTTAGCTTTAAGGTTTTTTCCACCCGGCAAATCGAGCGAAATGATCACGCCGCGGTGGCTGTGCGCCAGATCCGGATAGAGAGTGAAGTCATCTTCAGACTGTGCCTGCCCGGACGCTTCCGGCGAATCGAATGCCACAGCGCCATTCACCAGCGCGGCCAGGCTCTCTAACTGCACTTTTGCGCCGCTAAGCCCGACATCCGCTTTCACGCCAGAAACGTTCCAGAAACGGCTCTCTTTCTTCACCAGATTGGTAAAACGACGCTCGATCAATACGTCAACGGTTACGCCTTTATTGCCAGGGTTGATGCTGTAATCATAGACGCGACCCACCGGTATTTTCCGGTAATAGACCAGCGAACCAGTATTCAGGGAACCGAGATCCGGCGTATGCAGATGGATCAACATTTCACCGGTATTAACCCGATATTTCGGCTGAGTATCCTGCGCGACAAAGTTTTCCTGAGGTTTACCTTTTCCTGGCATCATGCCGATATAATTACCGCCTACCAGCGCATCCAGCCCCGACACGCCCGCCAGCGAAGCTTTCGGTGTAACCAGCCAGAACTGCGTATCGTCACGCAGCGCATCTTTCATATCGCTTTTGATACTGGCTTTTATTTTGATGGTACGCAGATCGTCCGTCATGCTGATGCCCTGCACCAGACCGACTTCCACCCCCTGATAGCGTATCGGCGTTCTGCCCGGCACGATGCCCTCCGCCGTGGCGAAATCGATAGTGATGGTGGTGCCGCGCTCCTGATAGTTGGTCCAGATGAGCCAGCCTGCGATCAGCAGCGCAATAAACGGTAGCAGCCAGAAGGGCGAAATTTTCCGCCGGCTTTTGATATGCGCGTTAATCGGTGTAGTCGGCGTTTCCTGTTGCATGAGCATCCCAAAGTAAACGGCTATCCAGCCACTCAACGGCAAGGATAGTGAGTATGACTGACGAGCCGAAATAGAAGGCTGCCGGTCCCATGGTAAAAGCCAGAAGCTGATCGCGATTGACCAGCGACATGGTTAACGAAATAACAAACAGGTCCAGCATAGACCAGCGTCCAACCCAGGTGACAACCCTGAGCAGGCGAACGCGGGTTTTCAGGCCCTGCTCACATTTAAAATGGATACTGACCAGCAACGTCAGCAAGACAATCACCTTGGTGAAAGGCACCAGAATACTGGCGACAAAGACCACCACGGCAACAGGAATATTGCCGGAAGCCAGCGACATAATACCGGAAAGGATGGTGTCTTCCTGTCGTGAACCGGTCAAATAAATAATGGAGATCGGCAGTAAATTGGCCGGAATGAGCAGCACAATGGCGGAAATTAATGCCGCCCAGGACTTCTGGAGGCTGAAGTGACGACGAAAGTAGAGAGGCGTATGGCAGCGCGGACAGCGACCGCGCTCATCCGGTAAGCCCGTATGGTGGCAGCTCAGGCAGACCCGAAGCTTTTCCAGCGCGACATTTGGCTGCGGCTGCGGATAGAAGCGGTGCCACAGCTGCTCTACATTCAGATGGATCAGGGTAATCACACTCAACAGCGTCAGAGAAATAAAAGCGATAAGCCCAACGCCAGGCGTAATATCCGCATAATCCTTTACTTTAATCGAGGCGACGGCGACCCCCACCAGGTAGATATCCAGCATTACCCACTCTTTCAGCCTGTCCAGCATCAGCAGCACCGGGCGCAGATTCATGCCCAGACGATGACCGAAATAGAGATAGGCAATAGAACCCACCAGGGTAGCGGGCGCGCCGATAGTGCAAAAGGCTACCATGGAGGCGGTTACCACATCGCCCTGCTGCGCCATCTGGGTAATTCCTTCCAGCAAACTGGCCCGGATAGTGGTGCCGATCAGACGAATGCTCATCAGCGATTCACTAAAAGCAAAGGGCATTAACAGCAGCATAGTAATGGCCATGGCGCAGAGTCGCGTCATCGACCAGTCACGACCATTCATTATTCGGGCATTGCAGCGAGGGCAGTGCGCAGACTGAGTGGATTTAACATCTGGTAAGGAAAAAAGGGTATCGCATTGGGGGCAACGCTGATAACGTGCCTGAGGCAGAACATGGCTAATGGCGTGTATTTTCATAATCCTGAGGTTTTCAGGCCCAGGCAGCACAGGTGCAGGGCGGGGTTAAATTATATCGCCCTAAAAGGGTAATGACACGTCCTGGTCATGCTTAAGGCTCCAGACAGACTAAGGGTATATTAACTAACGCAATGATTCACTTGTCCGTCTGGACAATTAATGCTTATTTTAGCAAGGGGCCATCATGGGCCTCATGACACGTTTCCACAATGGTTAAAAAATGACAAAAGCAGAGTTTTATTCGGACCTGAACCGTGATTTGCGCGCGCTTATCGCTGGCGAAACCAGTTTTCTGGCGGCGATGGGCAACTGTAGTGCGCTGCTCTTTGAGCGCCTTGAAGGCGTTAACTGGGCAGGTTTTTATCTGCTGACCGAAGCTGACACGCTGGTACTGGGGCCGTTTCAGGGAAAAATTGCCTGTGTGCGTATTCCCGTGGGTCGCGGCGTGTGCGGAACAGCAGTGGCAGAAAGCCAGATTCAACGCGTAGATGATGTGCACGCTTTCCCCGGACACATCGCCTGCGATGCGGCCAGTAATGCAGAAATTGTGCTGCCGCTGGTGGTAAATGGCCAGACAATTGGCGTACTCGATATCGACAGCGTGGAATATAACCGCTTCGACAGTGAAGACGAAGCGGGGCTGAAAACCCTCACTGACGGGCTGTGTGAGGTGCTTGCCGGGTCTGATGTGGAAAAATTTATTCACATGAAACGCAGCTAAAGCGCTGGATCACGTAGCATTTGCTGAAGGTGTCATTATAATGACGCCTGTTCATGCCTGCGCTGATTGGCAAACCCGTTGTAATCAGGAAATTTCATGGAAAATCAACCCAAGTTGAATAGCAGCAAAGAAGTCATCGCCTTTCTGGCCGAGCGTTTCCCAAAATGCTTTAGCGCTGAAGGCGAAGCACGCCCCCTTAAGATCGGCATCTTTCAGGATTTAGTCGACCGCGTGCAGGGCGAAATGGGCCTGAGTAAAACTCAGCTTCGCTCTGCGCTGCGTCTGTACACGTCCAGCTGGCGCTATCTGTACGGCATTAAAGCCGGTGCGATTCGCGTCGATCTGGATGGTGAAGACTGTGGCGTTCTCGAAGAGCAGCACGTTGAACATGCGCGTAAGCAACTCGAAGAAGCAAAAGCGCGTGTTCAGGCCCAGCGCGAAAAGCAGCAGGCCAAAAAACGCGAAGCTGGCGAAGAGAGCGCACCACGTCGTCCTCGTAAACCAGCCCGCAAACCTTCTGCCGAAGGTGAGCAGCCACGCCAGGTTCGCAGCAAACCGCAGCGTAGCGCAGAGAGCGCGCCTTCCGCAGAGCGTCAGCCAGCACAAACCAAACCCGTTACCGATACCGCAGCGCTGCAAGTTGGCCAGAACATCAAAGTCACCGCGGGCAAAAGTGCGATGGACGCAACCATTCTTGAAATTACCAAAGATGGCGTCCGGGTACAGTTGGCTTCCGGCCTGGCAATGATAGTACGCGCAGAACACTTGCAGTTCTGATACGGAGGCCAGTCAGGGCATGAACAATTTTTTCAGAACCACCGTTATTGCAGGTCTGCTGCTGGCAGGGAACGTTTTCGCCGCCGATAATATTACGCGTGCCGATCAAATTCCTCAGCTTCATCAGGAACCGCAGCATGCGACAGTAAGTGAACGTGTTACTTCACGGTTTACCCGTTCGCACTATCGCCAGTTCGATCTTGATAAGGATTTTTCAGTCAAGATTTTTGAGCGCTATCTCAATCTGCTGGACTACAGCCATAACCTGCTGCTGACCTCAGATATCGAGCAGTACGCCAGTAAAAAAACGACCTTAAGCGATGAGCTAAAGTCCGGAAAGCTGGATGTATTTTACGATTTATACAATCTGGCGCAGAAGCGCCGGTTTGAGCGCTACCAGTACGCGTTGTCCGTACTGAATAAGCCAATGAATTTCACCGGTCACGATACTATCGACATCGACCGGAGCAAATCACCGTGGCCAAAAACCACGGCAGAGCTGAATCAGCTTTGGGATGCCAAAGTCAAATATGACGAGCTGAGCCTGAAGCTGACCGGCAAAGAAGAGAAAGAGATCCGCGAAGTGCTTACCAAGCGCTATCAGTTTGCTATCCGTCGTCTGGCGCAGAGCAACAGCGAAGATGTCTTCCAGCTGGCGATGACTGCCTTTGCGCATGAAATCGACCCGCACACCAATTACCTCTCTCCTCGCAACACCGAGCAGTTTAATACGGAAATGAGCCTGTCTCTGGAAGGTATCGGTGCTGTGTTGCAGATGGACGATGACTACACGGTCATCAACTCCATGGTCGCAGGCGGCCCGGCAGCCAAGAGCAAATCGATTACCGTGGGCGATCGTATTGTGGGCGTCGGCCAGCCAGGTAAGCCAGTCGTGGATGTGATCGGCTGGCGTCTTGATGACGTTGTTGCCCAAATCAAAGGTCCCAAAGGCAGTAAAGTGCGTCTGGAAGTGCTGCCAGCCGGAAAGGGAACGAAAACCCGCTTTGTTACGCTGACGCGTGAGAAGATCCGTCTGGAAGATCGTGCAGTTAAAATGACGGTTCATAACGTTGGCAGCAAAAAAGTCGGCGTGCTGGATATCCCTGGCTTCTATGTTGGCCTGACGGATGATGTGAAGGTGCAGCTGCAAAAATTGCAGAAGCAGAATGTCGACAGCGTGGTAATTGACCTGAGAACCAACGGCGGCGGTGCACTTACCGAAGCGGTTTCCCTCTCTGGCCTCTTTATCCCAAGCGGCCCGGTGGTTCAGGTTCGTGATAACAATGGCAAAGTGCGCGAAGACAGCGACAACGATGGCATTGTCTATTACAAAGGCCCGCTGGTGGTGCTGGTGGACCGCTTCAGCGCGTCAGCTTCCGAGATCTTTGCCGCCGCGATGCAGGATTATGGCCGTGCGCTGATTGTTGGTGAACCGACCTTTGGTAAAGGTACTGTTCAGCAGTACCGTTCACTGAATCGCATCTACGATCAAATGCTGCGCCCTGAATGGCCTGCGCTTGGCTCTGTTCAGTACACTATCCAGAAGTTCTACCGCATTAACGGCGGCAGTACTCAGCGTAAGGGGGTAACGCCCGATCTGCTGATGCCAACCGGTGTGGAAGCGGTAGAGACCGGCGAGAAGTTTGAAGACAACGCGCTGCCGTGGGACAGTATCAACGCCGCCAGCTATACCAAATCGGGCGACCTGGCCTCCCTTGAGCCGCAGTTGATTAAAGAGCATCAGGAGCGCATCGCTAAAGATCGCGAGTTCCAGTACATCATTAAAGATATCGCGCGCTTTAACGCGATGAAGGACAAACGCAATATCATCTCTCTGAACCTTGCCGAGCGTGAGAAAGAGAACCATGAAGATGATGCGTTACGCCTTGAGCGGATCAATGCCCGTCTTCAGCAGGAAGGCAAAAAGCCGTTGGCTAAGCTGGACGACCTGCCAAAAGATTATAAAGAGCCGGATCCCTATCTTGATGAAACGGTAAGTATTGCTAACGACCTGGCGCAGCTTGAAAAAGCGCAGACGCCGCCAGCGGCAGCAAAATAGACCCGAAGGGCACAGCACAGTCTGTGCCCTTTTTTTATTGTCCACCGGTTAACACACCTTTCCTGAACCCTGAAATGAGATGAACATCTCTTACCGCTGAGAATCCCGTTCAATTGTGTAAAGTTATGTCTTTTTAGACACTTAAAGATTAAGAGTGCTTGAAATGTTTTCGCCAGCCCATAGGATAGTTATCCGCTACAGGCGAATCTGTTAACTGAGGAAGAAGAAATTTTATGATGCGTATTGCGCTTTTCCTGCTGACCAACCTTGGAGTCATGTTGGTCTTTGGGCTGATCCTCAGCCTGACAGGGATCCAGTCAAGCAGTGTACAGGGCCTGATGATCATGGCAGGTCTGTTTGGCTTCGGCGGTGCGTTTGTTTCACTGCTGATGTCGAAGTGGATGGCATTGCGTTCCGTCGGCGGTGAAGTCATTGAACAACCCCGCAATGAGACCGAACGCTGGCTGATGCAGACCATTGGTCAGCAGGCTCAGCAGGCGGGTATTGCGATGCCACAGGTCGCTATCTACCATGCGCCTGATATCAACGCCTTTGCTACCGGAGCACGTCGTGATGCGTCGCTGGTGGCGGTTTCCACCGGGTTGCTACAGAACATGAGCCGTGATGAGGCGGAAGCGGTACTGGCCCATGAGATCAGCCACATCGCCAATGGTGATATGGTGACCATGACTCTGATTCAGGGGGTTGTGAACACCTTTGTGATCTTTATCTCGCGCATTCTGGCGCAGGTGGCCTCCGGCTTCCTCTCCGGAAACCGTGATGAAGGTGAAGGCAACAACGGTAACCCTATGGTTTACTTCGCCGTGTCGATGGTGCTTGAGCTGGTGTTTGGTATCGTGGCAAGCATCATCACTATGTGGTTCTCACGTCATCGTGAATTCCATGCCGATGCAGGCTCTGCCAGGTTGGTTGGACGTGAGAAAATGATCGCGGCCCTTCAGCGACTCAAGACCAGCTACGAGCCGCAGGAAGCCAGCACCATGATGGCCTTCTGCATCAACGGCAAGTCAAAATCGCTGAGCGAGCTGTTTATGTCGCATCCTCCTTTGGATAAGCGTATTGAGGCATTGCGCAGCGGTCAGTATCTGAAGTAACGCTTTTACTGAATGAAAAAAACCGGGCTTTGCCCGGTTTTTTTATGCCCGTTGATATTCAGGCACTGGCTCGTGGCTGGGTAATACGCAGGGCGCTTACCACCGCCGCTAAGCTGGAGAAGCTTCCGGCCAGCAACAGAGAGGCGTGCGTGCCGTGGACGCCAAACAGATTAAACATCAAGGCAACCAGCGCCGCACCGCTGGTTTGCCCCAGCAGACGAGCCGTACCCAGCATGCCACTGGCGCCCCCGCTGCGATGACGCGGGGCAGAAGAGATAATGGTGTGATTGTTAGGCGACTGAAAGAGGCCAAAGCCGGCACCACAGAGCGCCATTCGCCAGATGATATTCAGATCGGAAGGTGAATCAGGCAGCAGGGCGAGTGCAAACAGTCCGGTGGCGAACATCGCCAGACCCACAGCACCGAGCAGGCCGGCATGATACCGATCCGTCAGGCGGCCAGCAATGGGAGCCATCACCATCGTAGCCAGTGGCCAGGGGGTGAGCAGCAGGCCGGTGGCGACTTCTCCCCGTTGCAGAACGGTTTGCAGGAAAAATGGCAGCGACACCATTGCCAGCATCTGGGCGCAGAAGGAGCAGACGGAGGTGCCAATCGACAGGGAAAAAATCGGGATACGCAGCAGGTCGACCGGCAGCAAAGGGAAGGGCATTTTGAGCTGACGGCGGATAAACAAAGAGCCGACAATCACCAGCGCCACCAGCTCGCTAAGCACCAGTATACCGCTCTGACCCTGAGCGAAGCCGCTTAAGGCTGAAATCAGCAGGCCAAAGGTCAGCGCATTCATGATGGCGCTGGGCACGTCAAACCGCTGCTCTTTTACCTTCTGAATGTTGTCCGGCAGGAAACGAAACGCCAGATAAAGGGCAGCCAGGCCAACAGGCACATTAATCAGAAACAGCCATTGCCACGAAGCCACCGAGAGCACAGCTGCCGCCACGGTTGGGCCGGCTGCGGTTGAAACCGCAACGATCAGCGAGTTAATGCCCATTCCCCGGCCCAGAAAACGCTGGGGATAAATAATCCGGATCAACGCTGTGTTGACGCTCATCAGGGCCGCGCCGCCAAAACCTTGCAGCACACGGGCAAAAGTTAACATCTCCAGCGAACCGGAAAGGGCACAAAACAGCGAAGTACAGGTGAATACCACCAGCCCTGCCTGATAAATGCGGCGGTAACCAAGGATATCCCCCAGAAAAGATAGCGAGAGCAGGGAGATGATGATTGCCAGCTGATAGGCATTGACGATCCAGACAGACTCAGCCGGGCTTGCCTGTAGCTCTCTGGCAATGGTAGGCAGGGCAACGTTGGCGATAGCACCGTCAAGAACGGCAACGGTTATACCCAGGGCAATAGCCATGATTGCGCCGTAGCGCTGCGGAACCGGTAATCCATCTGCTGGGGAGGTTATGGGCATAGGGTTAAGTAGTCAGGAGTGTGAATATCACTATGCTAATGATTTTTCGTAAGCTATTCCATGTTGTTTCACGGCGAAAACTATCAGAAGTTGTGTCCAGGGTTAATTTCCTGCCAGGATTGCACCGCCCATCCTGCAAATCGTATACTGGAAATAGTGTTCCATTTTTTATAAAACAAAATTAAGGTCTCGGTAATGGCAACTGGCGACATGGATAAACAACCGGATGCAGTCTCTTCCGTGATGAAAGTTTTTGGTATTCTTCAGGCGCTGGGAGAAGAGCGCGAACATGGCATTACCGAGCTTTCACAGCGGGTAATGATGTCCAAAAGCACGGTGTATCGCTTCCTGCAAACCATGAAAACCCTGGGCTATGTCGATCAGGAAGGGGACTCTGAGAAGTACACGCTGACCCTGAAGCTGTTCGAACTAGGGGCGAAAGCGCTACAGAATGTCGATCTGATCCGCAGCGCCGATATTCAGATGCGCGAAATTTCCCGCCAGACCAAAGAAACCATCCATCTTGGCGCGCTGGAAGATGACAGCATCGTCTATATTCACAAAATTGACTCCCTCTACAACCTGCGCATGTATTCACGCATCGGGCGCCGGAATCCTCTTTACAGCACGGCTATCGGTAAGGTTTTGCTGGCCTGGCGTGACAGGGCCGAGGTTGAGGATATTATGGCGGAGGTAAGCTACACCCGCAGCACGCCAAGAACGGTTGGCAGCACGGAAGAGTTGTTACCGGTACTGGATAAAGTCAGATCGCAGGGTTTTGGTGAGGACAACGAAGAGCAGGAAGAGGGGCTGCGCTGTATTGCCGTTCCCATTTTTGACCGTTTTGGGGTGGTAATTGCCGGGCTAAGTATCTCGTTCCCTACTATCCGCTTCTCTGAAGAGGAGAAAAGTGGCTACGTTAAGTTACTGCATCAGGCGGCGAAAGTGCTTTCTGCACAGATGGGTTATCATCACTATCCTTTCTGAAAACAGGGCCAGAATCACTCTGGCCCTGACTTTTAATTATCGACAACCTCAGTGCTTTTTTTCAGCAGCGGACAATCCGTCACACCCACCACACCGCTGTCAGTGTGCAGATACTGCGCGGTAGTCATGCCGCGTGCCGTCAGATACTGGCACTGTAAACCCAGGCCAGCCGCGTTTTTTGTACTTCCTGCCAGTACCCCATAACCCGTTACCAGCAGGGCCAGCCAGACAATGACCAACAGCGCAACAATGCGTACTAAAAATCTCATATGTTTCCCTTATAATTTATCAGACAGCAATCCTGGCGTTTCCACCTCGCCGCCAGGCTCCATCATAGCAGTAAGGTGTGGGACAGGTCGCAATTTGCTTTGAGGATACATAAACCGCGGGCGTTCTCCTGCGCGAAGGTTCTGAAATTTATAAGAGCTGGCTATCAATTCGCGGCTGAGCGGGTAGAATCTTCGCAGGTCTGCACGCTGTGCAGTGGAAGTCAGTAGGTTGAGACAGATATGAACGATTTAGCAAATGGCGCAGTGGGTTTGGCATCAATGGGGTTTACGGCAGCGTTGGTCATAGTGGGGCTGATTGCCTGGTTCTTTATCAACCGGGCCAGCGTCAGGGCGAGCCAGCAGGTGCAGTTACTGGAAGCCCTGCTGGAAGAGCAGAAGCGGCAGAACGTGCTGCTACGCCGCCTCACCGATTCCGTAGCGGGTAAAGAGAAGGCCGCAGGCCAGAGCGAGCCTGACAACAAAGATTTCACCCGTTTGATCCCGGAACGTTAATTTTTCTGTTAAGGACGCATGGCAATGGCGTGGCAAAACCCCTGGTACGATCCCAACAAAGCTCATCATACGCCTGAAGGTTTCCGCAATCCCGAACCCGATTTGCGTCAAAATGGCGATCTCAAACGCTGGCGGAAAGAGCGTAAGGCCGAAGGGCTGCCTTTTCCTCCTGCACAGGGCTATGAGCGCTTTACCGCTGAATGGTGGCAGAGAGCCGATCTGAGTGGGGGTGAGGATGCGGTCTGGTGGCTGGGCCATGCATGCATATTACTGCGTGTCGACAATCGTTACACGCTTATCGATCCTGCCCTGTCGAAACGGGTCTCGCCACTGCGTTTTTATGGCCCTGTGCGCAAAACGCCTGCCGCCTTAAAGATTGAGGATTTGCCCTCGCTGAGTTGTGTGTTGATTTCTCATAACCACTACGATCATCTGGACAAGCCCACCATCAAAGCTATTCTCCGGCGCTTTCCTGAAGTTGAATTTGTTGTGCCGCTGGGACTGGAAGCCTGGTTCCGTAAAATGGGGGCGAAAAATGTTACCCAGCTTGACTGGTGGGGCAGCACAAGCCTTGCTGCCATGACGATCCATGCGGTTCCTGCCAGGCACTGGAGCATGAGAACGCCCTACGATCGTAATCGTTCACTTTGGTGCGGCTGGGTGGTCAAAGTGAAAGCACTGAGCTTTTGGTTTACGGGCGACAGCGGCTATAGCGAAAATTTACTGGAAATCCCTCGTCGGCTTGGGCCTTTTAATCTGGCCGCATTACCCGTAGGCGCTTATGCACCGAAATGGTTCATGCGCGGACAGCATATGGATCCTGAACAGGCTGTATCGCTGCATCAGGCGCTGGACGAACCGGTCAGCATCCCCATCCATTGGGGGGTGTTTGAACTGGCGGATGAATCACTGGACGCGCCGCCCGATATCCTGTCGCAATCTATGCAGGCTGCGGGATTAGATGAAAGCCGGTTCCATGCCTGGAGAATAGGCGCTAAAAAACACCTAATTAACATCATCCAGGATAAATCCTAAAGTGATTAATTTAGCAGCGTCTGAAATGAGAACTTCGTCTAATAAAAACGTGCCTGTTCTCAGGGCCGGAGATAATTAGATAACATCTGTGCCATTTATTGGGGCAGTGAGATAATAATTTCCTGATTTTGGTGCAATTTAAATTACTTTCAGGTCCATGTACAACTTCAGCGCCAAAAGTATCTGGCAAAGTTTTTCTCTAAGCCAAACTTTTTAATGAATTTTTTTGATAACGAATGCCATAATTGTGCAATATATGCGGCATATAGTTCTCATTTTGAAAAGATAGGGAATAGACTAAAGCCCGCCGCAGCGCTATGATGTTCCCCTTGTTTTGAGGTAAAACGAGGCTGGCATGCCCGTTTTCAAGGTTAAGGTTTCAGTAATCCCTGCATAAGGTGTAATATGTGCCTGACATGTTTCAAATGTGTGCGACATCTCTATCACTGTTTAAAAATGACTTGCCATTAATAAACGAATATGTGATAACGCATTTGGGTAAAACGAGGTACAGTTCTGTTTATGCATGGCATCTTCAGTAAAGAAGTTCTGAGTAAAGACGTTGACGTTGAATACCGCTTCCTTGCCGAGCCTTAATATCGTGCCTCATGCAGTAATGTCTCTGGTTTTTCTGTACGTAAAGCCCACGGGCGAATAAACACTCTAAGGAATTTGCAAAATGGCAAAGATTAAAGGTCAGGTTAAGTGGTTCAACGAGTCTAAAGGTTTTGGTTTCATTACTCCTGCAGACGGCAGCAAAGATGTATTCGTACACTTCTCTGCAATCCAGGGCAATGGCTTCAAAACTCTGGCTGAAGGCCAGAACGTTGAGTTCGAAATTCAGGACGGCCAGAAAGGCCCTGCTGCTGTGAACGTCACCGCTATCTAATTTTCGATCTGAGCCTGCTATTGCCCGCGTGGCGTGTAATCCAGGCAAGAATCTGAATGCTAAAGCCCTGCCAGAAATGGCAGGGCTTTTTCTTTTCCGGGTGTAATAAGGTCTGCCGCTAGCCCTGGCTTTCCGGTAAACTGCCGCCCGGATCGTTTCTGGAGAGTTGTTATGTCTTACCTTTGCCCCCTTTGTCATCAGCCCCTGCTTCAGGAAGCGTCGGTCTGGCGCTGCGAAAACAGGCATCAATTTGACCGGGCCAAAGAGGGCTATGTGAATCTTCTTCCGGTGCAGCACAAGCGCTCAAAGCTGCCCGGCGACAGCGCAGATATGATGCTGGCACGCCGTGAGTTTCTGGATGCCGGACACTATTTACCGCTGCAACAAAAAGTCTGTGAGATCCTGCAACGCGTGCTGCCCGCCACGGCGACGGCGGTACTGGATATAGGCTGCGGAGAGGGCTATTACACGCATGCTGTTGCAGAGGCTTTGCAAAGCAGAGGAGAGGCGGAGGTTCATGGCCTTGACGTGTCGAAAGTGGCGGTACGCTTTGGCGCTAAACGGTACCACAACGTCCACTTCTGCGTGGCATCAAGTCACCGTTTACCTTTTGCTACAGGGCAGTTTGATGCCGTATTACGTATCTATGCGCCCTGTAAGGCACAAGAGCTGCAAAGAGTGGTGAAAGAGCAGGGCTATGTTCTTACCGTGACGCCAGGCCCACGGCATCTGATTCAGTTTAAGGCGCTTATTTACCAGGAAGTGAAACTGCATGATGAGACGCCAGAGGCAATGCCTGGCTTTGAGCTGGTAGAGCAACACTCGCTGAATTATCCCATGCAGCTCAGCAGCGAAGAGTCGGCAGCTCTGTTGCAGATGACGCCGTTTGCCTGGCGAGCCAGACCGGAAGTGTGGGGCGTGCTGGCTACCACCAGCCAGTTTGATTGTGAAACGGACTTTACGCTACGCCTCTGGCAGCGCAGCCCGGAGCAAGAGGCTACTGCTGCTGCACCATAAACTGGTAGATAGTTTCCAGGTCGTCCAGTTTTCTCACATGGATCAGCAGACGACGGGATTCAAGTTCAATCACCAGAATGCCATCTTCAGAGAGGTTCATCGTTTTGATGCGGCTGTAGTCGATAAAGACGTTGGCATACCAGAAACCCTGAGGTTTAAAAAGCAGCTTGGGCAGACGGATCCAGAAGAGATAAACAGAAAGGGAAGCCAGCACCATCAACAGGGTGGTGGTCACTCTGGGTCCCTGATTAATGACGTTTTGGTAGATCAGGATGGCTACCAGACCAACAAAAATAAGGCTGTCCAGTTTATTGCGCCGCTGTAAGAAGACCTTTAACAGGGTTGGGCCTTTCAGCCGCGTCATAATCAGCTCATCAAAGATGGCATAAGCCATGAACAGCACAATAAACAGGATGATGAGGTAATCGGTGAGGGACATCTTTACTTCTCCTGAAAAAACAGCCGGCATCGTTAAGCGATGCCGGCTGGTTTCTGAAAAACCGGGGTTGCCCCCGGCTGATAATGCTTACAGACCTAACAGGCCAATCCAGTAGCCAAAGATCCCAATCACGAAGAAGCCCATAATAATCCACAGAGCGTTAACCTTGCGGCGCAGCAGCCACATACAGCCGAAGGTGAGCAGCAGCGGGATTAAGCCGGGCATTAACTGATCCAGGATAGACTGAACGGTAGTCACGGTAGTTTTGCCGGTCTGGTCGGTGATTCTGGAAACCACCAGCGGCACGTTAACGTGCGTCCACTTGTTGACCAGCGCCCCCATCACAAAGAGGCCAAGTATTGACGCCCCCTCGGTCAGTTTTTGCAGGAAGCCGCCGCCCATATCACTAACGATGTCCACCCCTTTACGGTAGCCATAAGCCACACCGTAATAGCGCACCAGTAAACGGACCAGGTTGAACAGCACAAAAAACAACAGCGGCCCCAGCAGACTGCCGCTCATGGCAATACCGGCGCCCAGGGCAGCGAAGACGGGACGAACGGTACCCCAGAAAATAGGGTCACCCACGCCTGCCAGCGGCCCCATCAGGCCCACCTTGATGCCGTTGATGGCGGCATCGTCAATAGGTGCACCGTTAGCACGCTGTTCTTCCATCGCCATTGTTACGCCCAGAACCGGGGCGGCAACATAAGGATGGGTGTTAAAGAACTCGAGGTGGCGTTTAATCGCCTGTTTACGCTCGTCGTTGTTTTCAGGATAAAGGCGACGAATTACCGGCACCATGGAGTAGCAAAAGCCCAGCGCCTGCATACGTTCGAAGTTCCACGAACCCTGGAACAGATTTGAGCGCATAAAGACGCCACGCACGTCACCCGGCGTCAGTTTTTTCTGCACGGCGGGGGTAGCTGTAGAGGTATCAACCATTTTTATCACCCTTTCCCTAATCTAATTCGTTATCAAGGTCGTTGGTCGCCGGGCCAGAAGCCTGGGCGCCCGCTACACGGTTATATTTTGGTGCGAGCTGGATATAGAGCACCGCCATCACCACACCAATCACACCTAAAGCTACCAGGTTGAAATTGGTAAAGGCCGCCGTAACGAAACCGAGATAGAAGAAAGGCATCAAATAGCCTGCACGCATCATGTTAATAACCATGGCGTAACCGACTACCACGATCATCCCACCAGCAATATTCAGACCGTTGGTCACCACATCCGGGATAGATTCAAGCAGACCCTGCACAACGCTGGTGCCCACAGAAACGGCTACGATAACCGCCGGAATCGCAATACGCATCGCCTGAAGCACCAGGGCAGACACGTGGATCCAGGAGATGGCCGTCAGATTGCCTTTTTCAGCGGCCTTATCTGCCGCGTGCTGGAAGGCTACGGTAATGGTACGAACGATAATGGTCAGAACCTGACCTGCGGCTGCCAGCGGAATGGCCAGCGCGATACCGGCACCCACGCTTTGCCCACCGGCTATAACCAGAATGGTGGAAATAATAGAGGCGAGGGCGGCATCAGGGGCGACAGCCGCACCGATGTTCATCCAGCCAAGCGCAATCATCTCCAGCGTACCCCCGATAATAATACCGGTTTTCATGTCGCCCAAAACGACGCCAATTAAGGTACAGGCCACCAGCGGACGGTGGAACTGAAACTCATCAAGAATAGATCCCATACCTGCAATACAGGCAATGATAAAAATGAGCACAATCTGAAGAGTGGTAATCTCCATTGTACTTCTCCTCTGACATACGTGAACGGAGTTAAACCTGACGGATCAGGCAATAAACAAGCAAAACTTACTGTGCTATTTTGGCGATCAGATCCATCATTTTCAGACGCTGATCGCTGGAGACTTTACGCACTTCCAGTTCAATTCCGCGCTCATTGAGTTTTTTGAAGGCAATAATATCCTTCTCATCGACAGAAACGGCATTGTTGACCTGTGTTTTACCCTGACGGAATGCCATGCCGCCAATATTAACGCTGGGGATTTTTACGCCAGCTTCCACTAACCGTTCCACATCGGTAGGATTAGTGAAAAGAAGCATTACGCGCTCTCCGGCATATTTGGGGTTATTCCAGACGCGGATCATTTTGGCGACATCCACCACATGGGCGGTGACGCCAGGAGGAGCAACCTGGGTCAGGAGCGTTTTACGAACGTGATCGGCTGCCACTTCATCACTGACGACGATAATGCGCGTTACGTTGGTTTCTTTGGTCCAGCGCGTGGCGACCTGTCCATGGATCAGACGGTCATCAATCCTCGCCAGAGCGATTTTCATGTAGTCATTCGGCCCCATCGCTTTGGCGGCAACAGGGGCAGCTTTAGGTGCTGAAACAGCCGGAGCAGCCTGAGGGGCGGGTTCGGGTTCCTTCGCCTTTAATGCCCTGACACCTTCACGACCGGTTTCAACGGCGATGGCGACCAGTTCGTCAAAGCTTGGGTCGTCATCACGCGCCATCAGCGTTTCAACCAGCATCGGTATATTGACCCCGGCGATAACTTCATGATTTTCTTTGTCAACAACGATACGGCTGGCGGCATTAAACGGGCTGCCTCCCCAGGTATCCACAAGGAAAAGTACCCCTTTACTGGTCTCTAAATCGGCCAGTCGTGCCTGATATTTATCGATCAGCGTTTCTGCATTTTCACCGGGCACAAAATCTATCCACCCGATGTTTTGCTGATCGCCAAGGAGCATTTCAGCTGTCTTTAAAAGCTGCTCCGCAGCCCAGCCGTGCGTGCCGATCATAATAGCAATGGTCACTTGCTACTCTCCTTATCCAATATTCTGCGGCCCGACAAAAATGCTGAGCCGCGCGAGAACCCCCACCAGATCTTTTCCCCGGCGTGGAGCGAACGTGCTGTTATTCTGATAAGACTTACCGCCTGACGGCAAAAAAGGTTACTGCTGTTCCAAGCCGAGATTTATTTTAGTACGCGAAAAAATAAATTATGTGACCGCGCTCAGTAATTTAGACGCTCGTCACGCACTCAGGCGCTATCGTACAAAAGAGCAGCAAGAAAACAGGCCGATCTGTGTAAATGTAATTAAATATTTTGACGGAATGTCGGGGGCTGTTTACAGTAGGGATCCTTATTTAACACAGGAGTAACGGGCCTCAGCCCTCCCTATGGACTGTCACCGACGTCGCTTAATCATGCCACCGGGTCATCCGGCTTTTACCGTCTTGTCCTTTGACGAAAACAACTCTTCCCCTTGTGATATCAGCCGCACAGCGTCATTGCGCTCGCCTGCTGCTGCGCTTTCCTTGTCCTTTTTCCGGAGTCTGTAATGGAATTTCTTTTAGACCCCTCAATCTGGGCCGGACTGCTGACGCTGGTCGTGCTCGAAATCGTTCTGGGCATTGATAACCTGGTCTTTATCGCCATTCTTGCGGATAAGCTGCCGCCCAAACAGCGTGATAAAGCCAGGCTGATCGGTCTGTCGCTGGCGATGGTAATGCGGCTCGGCCTGCTTTCCCTGATCTCCTGGATGGTGACATTAACCCGTCCGTTGTTCAGTGTAGGTGAGTTCAGCTTCTCCGGGCGTGATTTGATCCTTCTTATCGGCGGTGTGTTCCTGCTGTTTAAGGCCACGATGGAGCTGCATGAACGGCTCGAAAACCGTGAGCATGAGGGGGAGGGCAGTAAAGGGTATGCCAGTTTCTGGGCAGTGGTGGTGCAGATCGTTATTCTTGATGCCGTCTTCTCGCTGGATGCGGTGATCACGGCCGTCGGCATGGTAAACAATCTGGCAATAATGATGACCGCAGTGGTGATTGCCATGGGCGTCATGCTGCTGGCCTCTAAACCGCTGACTAATTTTGTCAACGCGCATCCAACGGTAGTGGTGCTGTGCCTGAGCTTCCTGCTGATGATTGGTCTGAGCCTGGTTGCTGAAGGCTTTGGATTCCATATCCCTAAAGGCTATCTCTACGCCGCGATTGGTTTCTCGATACTGATAGAACTTTTCAACCAGATTGCCAGGGTGAACTTCATGCGTCACCAGGCCAGAAAGCCGATGCGTGAGCGCACCGCTGAGGCTATTCTGCGGCTGATGGGCGGCCGTCGGGAGATGAGCAGCAGTGAAGGCAGTGAAGTGGCTGCTATCATGCCGCAGGAGGCCTTTAAAGATGAAGAGCGCTATATGATCAACGGTGTGCTGACGCTGGCTTCACGATCGGTACGCAGCATCATGACGCCTCGTGGCGAAATCTCCTGGGTGGATGCCCTGCGTCCGGTGGATGAAGTTCGGACTCAGCTACTGGATACGCCACACAGCCTTTTCCCGGTCTGTCGCGGAGAGCTGGATGAGATTATTGGCGTGGTACGGGCGAAAGATCTGTTAGTGGCGCTGGATCAGGGCATTGACGTGGCGACATTTGCCGCCGCCACGCCACCCATCATCGTGCCGGATAGTCTGGACCCGATTAATCTGCTTGGCGTCCTGCGCAGAGCGAAAGGGAGTTTTGTGGTGGTCACCAGCGAATTCGGTGTGGTGCAGGGCCTGATAACGCCGCTGGATGTGCTGGAAGCCATTGCAGGCGAATTCCCTGACGAAGACGAGACGCCAGATATCATCGCCGATGGCGAGGGCTGGCTGGTGAAAGGCGGAACGGATCTCCACTCGTTGCAGCAGCTGCTTGATACGCAGGTACTGGTCAATCCGGAAGACGATCACGCTTCGCTTGCTGGCCTGCTGATTGCGCAGAAAGGACAACTGCCGCTGCCGGGTGAAATTATTGAGCTGCCACCGGTCAGCTTCCAGATAATAGAAGCAACAGACTATCGGGTTGATCTGGTTCGGGTAACGCGAGCGCGTGAACGGCATGAGGAAGAGGAAGAAGAGTAACGGAACAGGGGGAAAGGATTCCCCCTTTGCAGATGTCAGGCAGTCAGCGAAAGTTTATGATCGCTCAACCAGGTTTCGAAATCCCCCAGCGGCATGGGGCGTGCATAGTAATACCCCTGTAAAACATCCACCCCTTTTTCTCTCAGGTAGGTCGCCTGTTCAGCGGTTTCCACCCCCTCGGCCACCAGACTGATATTCAGCCGCTGTGCCAGCGAGATCACCATATCTGTTACCGTAGCGTTGATGGCATCTGTGCCAATGGCGGCGGTGAAAACTTTATCAATTTTCAACACGTCCGGACTCAGCGTTTTGAGATAGGAGAGGGAACTGTGCCCGGTGCCGAAATCATCTATTGCCAGCTTAACGCCAATCTTATGCAGATGAGAGACCACGCGCTGGTCCACTTCCGGCAGCGAATCCCGCTCGGTCAGCTCAACAATCAGCTGAGGCACCGGATTAGCAGGCCACCAGAGTTTCTGGAGATCATCGATAATTTCGCGATCGTGAAAATGGCTGGCCGCCACGTTTATTGCTATATGGAACGACGGGCAGGCTGGCATTTGCGGTAAATGCCGCACCATTTCCCGCAGTACAAAGCGGGTAAGGGGCGCTATCAGGTTCTGCCGCTCTGCCAGCGGAATAAACACATCTGGCGGGATCCAGCCCTGACGCGGATTATGCCAGCGCAGCAGCAGCTCGATACCATCACAGTCGCCGCTTTTAGCACTGATCAGCGGCTGGCAGTAAACCATAAATTCGCGCGCGGTGATGCCATAGCTGATCTGCCAGGAGAGGCTCATCCTGTTCGCCGTTGCCAGCCAGACGGTATAGCCTATCAGCAGGCTGAGCAATAACGCCAGCGGCAGCTGTGACGGTAAAGTGGAAATGGCCAGCCGGGCGGGAGAAGGCCCAAACAGCGTTATGGTGAACGGGTAACGTAAAGAGGCTTTTTCATAACTGACTTCATCTTCAGAAGGCAAAGCCGTTTCTATCAACGGATTGCCATACTCAAGACTCTTTCCGGCCACGTTAAAAATGGCACGTTCAACCCAGGGTAAAGTCGGTTCCAGCAGATAATTACTCATCATCTCGATATTAATAATTTGCAGGATCCCAGAGCGGTTTTCGTTATCGTGCGGTGTCCACAGTAACAGGATGGGCGAGCCTTTCAGCAGATGCTCATCGCTACTCAACATCATGCGCTGATTATTCACCGCCAGTTCCGGATAGAGCTGACTGAACACGCTGTTACCTTCCCCAAACGTGCTGGAGCAGTACATATTGTCATTATCAACCAGAACGATGGAGCGAACGGTCTGTAAGGTTGCCAGCTTCTCAATCAGCGGAAAGCGAACCTGATTGCAGGGCAGGCCTACCAGCCCCAGGGTGTTGCTGGCAGCCACATCAAGTGGGGAGAAGAGGCGATCAAAACGCTGAATAGCGTCCTCGGCAAATGTTTGCGACTGCTGCTCAATCCGGCTTTTTTCTTCCATATAGCGGAAGGTTAACGTAAGAATGAGCACCAACGCGGCAACCACCACAGCGATTAACAATCGCTTGCGGCGAAACTGTCCTAAAACTTCCGGGGACATTTGCATCAGTAACCACCCTTAGATCAAGACGCACACACAGAGACCGAACAGGAGTTATCGGCAAAAGAGAAATTAAGTTTAGTCATACTGAAGAGAAAAACGGAATTAATTAAAACAGTCACTTATCCTGCTTTAATTGCTACAGCACTTTAGCCCTTTATCAGGAAAGGGGATAGTCAGGCAGCGGAATTTTTTACCTCTACGTGTAAAACGCCGCCACTGGGGCGGCGCAAGGTTCAGCAGTGCACAGGCAGAGCAGAATCAGTCACACTGTACTTTGATGGCAAGACCGCCACGTGAGGTTTCGCGATATTTTGCATTCATATCCTTGCCCGTCTCATACATGGTTTCAATGACTTTATCTAATGAAACACGGGCTTCACTGGTGCGGCGCATCGCCATTCTGGCGGAGTTTATCGCTTTTACTGAGGCAATGGCGTTACGTTCAATACAGGGAACCTGTACCTGACCGGCCACCGGATCGCAGGTCAGCCCCAGATTATGTTCCATACCTATTTCAGCCGCCACGCAAACCTGCTCGGGACTGGCACCCAGAAGTTCAGCCAGACCGGCAGCAGCCATTGAACAGGCCACGCCCACTTCTCCCTGACATCCCACTTCCGCTCCCGAAATCGAGGCGTTCATTTTGTAGAGAATACCCACGGCACCGGAAGCCAGGAAATAGCGAATGAAGATATCGGGGCTGACCGATTCAATAAAGTGGTCGTAGTAAGCCAGCACAGCAGGCACGATGCCGCAGGCCCCGTTTGTGGGAGCAGTGACTACGCGTCCACCAGCAGCATTCTCTTCATTTACTGCCAGGGCAAACATGTTGACCCAGTCAATAACGTTCATCGGGTCGCTGGAAAGCTTGTCCGAAGAGACCAGCAGGCGGCGTAACGCAGAAGCACGACGAGGAACGCGAAGTGGGCCAGGCAGCACGCCTTCAGTATTTAACCCGCGATCGATGCAGTCGCGCATGCTTTGCCAGACGTCGCCAAAATAGCGTTCAATTTCCGCACGGCTGTGCAACGCCAGCTCATTTTTCATAATCAGGCCGGACAGGGAAAGTCCGGTTTCATGGCAATGGGCCAGCATCTCCTGGGCAGAATTAAAGGAGTAGGGCACGCTGACTTCATCCAGCGCCGTCTGGCCGAAGTGCTCCTCATCAACGATAAAGCCGCCGCCAACGGAGTAGTAAGTTTTGCTGTAGATGAGTGTCTCACCGGCAAAGGCGTGGATGCGCATACCATTTTCATGCAGCGAGAGGTTATCGCTGCGGAAAACCATGCCCCCTTCACGAGGGAAATCGACTTCCTGTTGACCATTGGCCAGCAGCAGACGCTGACGCTCCTCAACATCACGGATAAACGCCGGGATGCCATCGATATCCACACTTTCCGGCGAGGCGCCAGAAAGGCCCATAATAATAGCGATATCAGTGTGGTGGCCCTTACCGGTTAACGAGAGCGAACCATACACGTCAACGGCGATGCGCGTTACGCTCTCCAGCTTACCGTTATCCAGCAGATCGTCGACAAACTGTTTGCCGGCTTTCATGGGGCCTACCGTATGCGAACTGGAAGGGCCAATGCCAATTTTGAACATGTCAAAAACGCTAATCACACTCTGTTCCTTTACTGAGCCACTGAGGCTTGCCAGACTTTACTGCTGTCATAGTAACCATCCTGAGACGGATGATCGCATGAAATTATCTCATCACTGTAAGACAAGAAAGTTATGGCTGTAAGCCTGTTCTCTGACGCTTTATCCGTTAAGTAGCCATAATTCAATTAGGGCAAACAGCATAAACCGTGATCTCAGAGAGTTCTTGTTACCATGGGGGGCAATATATACGAAGAGAGCCAGTTATGAAGTGATTTGATGAGCATTTTTGCTGAATAAATGGTGTAAAAGACTGTCAGTAATTCATTACGCAGAGGTTTTGTCGATAAGTTAATCAGGATCGGACGAATTCGTCACTTGCAGACTGAGCTGCCGGATGATGCCAGCGGTCATGCCCCAGATAAAATAGTCATCAAACCAGGAGAGCCAGACGCGATGGGAGATATTCTGCCGGTGAATATCCAGCGGAAAGTAACGGCCCAGGCGCAGCGCTTCCTGAAGGGGCATTTCAAAAACCGATTCCACTTCACCTTCGTTAGGATGCCAGCTCAGCGTGGCAGGCACGATCCCGACAACGGGCGTTACCTGGAAACCGGTGCTGCTGGTAACGGCAGGCAAAACCCCTACCACCCGCACAGATTCGGGTGGAATAGCGACCTCTTCCTGCGCTTCACGCAGCGCGGTGACGATCAGCGAGCTGTCTTCAGGATCGCGCATTCCTCCCGGAAAGGCCACCTGGCCCGCGTGTTTACGCAGCGTGGCGGCGCGGCGCGTTAATAACAGGGAGGGATGGGGACGATCGACAACAGGGACCAGAACCGCAGCCTGACGGCGGGGCAACACGTAATCGGGCGTATCAGGCCGTTGCAGCACGAAGCGATTCATAAAGCTGGCGAGGGTCAGGGAGCTGTCAGACATGGTATTTATCCAGGCAGGGAAGAATGCGGTTCACTTTATCGAAGGTTTCCTGGTATTCAGACCGTTCATTACTGTCCGCCACGATGCCACCTCCGGCTGAACAGTAGAGTGTACCTTGCTCGGCGATCAGGGTACGGATAGTAATGCTGGTATCCATGTTGCCGCAGGCGCTGAGATAGCCAATGCTGCCGCACCAGGCGTTCCGTCGGTGCGGCTCCAGCGCATCAATAATTTCCATCGCCCGGATTTTAGGTGCGCCGGTGATGGAGCCGCCAGGAAAGCAGGCGCGCAGCAGATCGCAGGCGCTGAGCGAGGGTTTCAGTCTGGCGGTCACCGTACTGACCAGATGATGGACGGCAGGAAAAGGTTCCACCACAAACAGCTCCGGCACCGCCACGCTACCCGGCTCGGCGACTCTGCCGATATCGTTACGCATCAAATCAACAATCATGAGATTCTCTGCACGGTCTTTCTCAGAGTTCGCCAGCTTCTCAGCCTGCTGACGGTCCTGCTGCGGATCGTCCAGCCGGGGAAGGGTGCCTTTGATCGGGCGGGTTTCAATAATATCTCCCCTCACTTTCAGAAAGCGTTCCGGTGAAAGGCTGAGCAGAACGCTCTCCGGCAAGCGCAAAAAAGCACTGAACGGCGCACGATTTTGTTTATTCAGCTGCCGGAAGGCCTGCCATTCATCACCTTTGTAGCTGGCCCGGAAACGCTGCGCCAGATTGATCTGATAACAGTCGCCGCTCTGTAACCACTGCTGTACGCGGCGAAATTTCTCACCATATTCCGCGCGCGTCATGTTCGATTCCCAGCCGCTTGTGAGTTGAAAAGCGTCAGCTTCTCTGCCGGGTTTCAGCGCCTTCAGCCATGCCAGCCTGGCTTCGCCCTGGTCGTGCGCAATCAGCGTCAGTTTTTTTAACCGGTGGTCGGCAACCAGCGCCCAGCTGTAGAGACCCACGGCCATATCTGGCGTGGTCAGATCCTGCTCAGCCTGGCGGGGTAAGGGTTCAAAACGGCGTCCCAAATCGTAACCAAACAGCCCCAGCGCGCCGCCCTGAAAGGGAAGGTCATCCTCTGCGGGCGCCCGGAAACCACTTTTGGTCAGCTCACGATCGAGAAGCGTCAGGGGGTCCTCTTCACTGATCTCAAGCCTTTCACCCTGTTGAATATAAGTGAGCTGACCACGGGTTATCAGCGTGGTTTGCGGTTCGGCCACCATGATATCAAAGCGGTTATCGCTGTGGTCGGCAAAGCCGGAATGCAGCAGCATCGCCCAGGGGCGGTCGGCAACAAAACCAAACAGATTCCCAAGGGCTTCCGGCGTATACTCAAGAGGATAATAAACAGGTGACATGATGATTCAGCAGGTCAGACAAATAACAGGCAGCAAGCCTGGCATATTTTTCCCCCGCTGGCATCTGTTTGTTGCGCGTGGAATAATCCGGGCAGGATAACAGGAGCAGATATGAATATTGGTTTACCGGCACTTTCACATGAACAGCAGCAGCAGGCGGTCGAGCGTATTCAGCAGCTGATGTCAGAAGGCATGAGCAGTGGAGAGGCCATTCAGATGGTCGCGGCCGAAATTCGCGCAACGCATACCGGCGGCATGATAACCGCGCGTTTTGACGACGAAGATGAAGAGTATGACGAAGAAGAGTCCGAACCGCAGGATTATGAAGAAGAAGAGGAAGACGATTACTGAGGCGAAGCGACCGATTTGGGCGCAATCTGGCCTGAGGTTAGCTGTGATATTCACGGCCTGCTGGGCCGCTTTGCTTCAGCAGGCTGTTGCCGCTTCACCACTGCGCCCCGAAGCCGTGGAACAGCACGTTGTTTCCTCTTCCAACCCAGCGGCAGAGACCAGCACAAACCTGGCCGCTGGGGATAGCATGACTCATAAAGCCGGCGTTAAATACTCTTTTGTTGCCGATCACGCCCTCAGTGCAGAGGCCAGCACGCGGCGGCCTTTAGCGGCCCGTCAGCGCTGGCCTGAAGGCGTCAGAGAGCACCATTTCACTCTTCCTCATCGGGCTGGCAAATTTCACTACTTTTTCAGGCAGACTGAAAGTGACAACGTCACTTCTGCCCTCATTGTGCTGCACGGGCGCCCGCGCGATGTGGGCGCTACGCTGTCAGCAACTCTGACGGCGGCTGAGGGTAATCCTGCTGCAAAGAATACGGTTATCGTTGCGCCTCTTTTTCAGGTTTCAGCGCAGCAAGCCAGGCACTGCCACTCACCCGGTTTACCCAGACTACAGCCAGATGACGCGCTCTGGCGCTGCAACAGCTGGCCTGCGGGGGAGCTGGATGAGCGCAAGCGCCTGAGCGCTTTTGCTGCGCTGGATGCGCTGATGCAACAGCTGAAACAGCGCTGGCCAGAGATACGTTTGATTACGGTGGCGGGCTTTTCAGCAGGCGGGCAGTTTGTTCAGCACTTTATCCCTTTTGCTCATCCCCCTGCGGGTACTGCGGTGCGCTATGTAGTCGCCGATCCCGGAAGCTGGCTCTATTTTGATCCCCGGCCAGCATCTGGCTGCGTCAGGGCGAACGAGTGGAAATATGGGACGGATCTCCTGCCTCTCTGGCTGGTGGCTGACAGCAGCTCAGCACGTGAAAGCTATCGCAATGCAAAAATAGCCTATCTTGAAGGCGCGGTAGACAGGGGAGAGGGAGCAGGAAGCTACTGGCGCATTCTGGATAAGTCGTGCGCGGCTATGCAGCAGGGTAGCTCACGGCTGACGCGTGGGATCAATTATGCCCGCTACGATCGGCAGGTGCTTAAACCCGTTACGCCACATAAATTATCGATAATTGCCGGTTGCAGGCACGATGTTCGCTGCGTCTTTGCTTCAACTCAGGGAGGGCAGGTGCTTTTTGCGAAATAAACCGCGCACCCGCCAGCCGCTTATCGGGCGGCGATCACTTTGATTTCCACCAGATATTTCGGGTTCATCAATCCGGCCTGAACGGTACAGCGCACCGGCGCGTTGCCGGGGGATACCCAGGCATCCCATGCGCGGTTCATCGCCTGAAAATCTTCTTTGTTCACAAGAAAAATAGTGGCATCCAGAATTTTGCTTTTGTCTGAACCAACGCTGGTCAGGAGCCGGTCAATCACCGCCAGCGCATTTGCCGTTTGCGCTTCTGCATCTTCATCCAGATTTTCCGGCACGCTGGTGTAGTAGATAGTGTCTTTATGAATGACCGCTTCGGACATGCGATGTTCTACAGGTTCAACTCGGGTTATTTCACTTTTCATTTCAATACCTTAATCATCATATGTTCCGCTTTTTTAAATCAATCTGGTACAGATTTGGCACGTTCAGCTAAAAATATCATTAATCAGCTTCATGTGCTGTGTTAAATGGGCGATCGTCATCGTCGCCCGCCACTGATTGAGCAGCAAAATCACCGTGATCTTCTATAGTCATTACACCCTTTTCAATCTCATGAGGTAATTATGTCTGAACGTCCAGATTTTGACGATCCGCTGCCACGTCATGAAGTCGTGACAGAATTTCCTGACAAGAAAGAGGATCAGCCCGATGAAGAAAATGAGGGAGAGGAAATTCGTGACCCTTACAGGGAATAAGTAAAATCCTGGCCGCCTGCGTGCGGCCTTTTACTGGCCAGCGCCTACTCAGAGTGAAAAGAATGCTTGCTGAAGAAACCCTTAAGCATTCTGGCTCATAGCTGATTCACAGCAGACAGGCGCCTGAATCTTTGGGGCAAGAGTTAACCCCTGACCATGCTGTGAAGCAGCGCGACGCTGAGTTATGATTATCCTGTCAGGTGCGCGAGAGGGCTGAGCGAAAGCTTCGACGGGACAAAGCGTGACATAAGCTACATCAGGCAGTGGTGCGCGTGACCGATACTGCAAGAGCGTGGGTTCGAATCCCACCCTGACAAACTCACCGCTTTTTGGGGCGTTTTTTACTGAAATGATGAATGCCTGGCTTCAGCAGCCACCAGCTCTGACGCTACCCCGGCCGCGCAGTGACCAAATCTTTCCAGGCAGAGTGGGGTTCACCAGTGAACAGTGGCAGCACTGAGTAAAGTGCTTGCGTTGCGTAACCCATCAGGCAAGATATCGGCCTGAAATAGCCTGCAAAAACCCTACCTAACCCTTTGATAATATTGCCGCCAGGCGCTGCCTTATGGCCTCTTTGCTGTGCATTATTCAGACAAATATATGATATAACTCATTGATTTTAATAATTTTGCACCTTTCAGCTAATACTGACATAATTACAGTGTTTTTATAAACTAGTGAGGCAGTGTGGCAGACGATTTTGCAGCAGACGGCGCGCTTGCGCTGGCCATTCCCGGTTTCAAACCGCGTGAACCGCAGCGCCAGATGGCTCAGGCGGTTGCCGAGGCGATAGATCAAAAGCGTGAGCTGGTGGTGGAAGCGGGGACGGGTACCGGTAAAACCTACGCCTACCTGGCCCCTGCGCTGCGCTCGGGTAAAAAAGTGATCGTCTCTACCGGCTCCAAGGCGTTGCAGGATCAGCTCTACAGCCGCGATTTGCCGACCGTAGCAAGGGCACTGCAATATAAAGGTCAGGTCGCGCTGCTGAAAGGGCGTTCAAACTACCTCTGTCTGGAGCGGCTGGAACAGCAGTCCATGGCAGGAGGTGAACTGGCGGTGCAGGCGATGAGCGATCTGGTTCATCTGCGCGGCTGGTCCAGCGAAACCGTAGATGGCGATATCAGTACCTGCGGTGGCGTGGCGGAAGACAGCACTATCTGGCCGCTGGTCACCAGCACCAATGACAACTGTCTTGGCAGCGACTGTCCTCAGTATAAAGATTGTTTTGTGGTGAAGGCGCGTCGTAAAGCGATGGATGCTGACGTGGTAGTGGTCAATCACCATCTTTTTCTTGCGGATATGGTCGTGAAAGAGAGCGGGTTTGCGGAACTGATCCCGGAGGCGGATGTGATGATCTTTGATGAAGCCCATCAGATGCCCGATATTGCCAGCCACTATTTCGGTCAGCAGCTCTCAAGCAAACAGCTTATCGATCTGGCAAAGGATATTACCATTGCCTACCGCACCGAAGTGCGTGATGTCCAGCAGCTGCAAAAATCTGCCGACCGGCTGGCGCAGAGCGCTCAGGATTTTCGACTGGTGCTGGGCGACCCCGGTTTTCGCGGCAATCTGCGTGACGTCCTTAACAATCCCGCTATTCAGCGTGCGCTGCTGCTGCTGGATGATGCGCTGGAGTTATGTTACGACGTGGCAAAACTTTCGCTGGGCCGGTCGGCGCTGCTGGATGCCGCTTTTGAGCGTGCCGCCCTTTACCGTGGCCGCCTTAAGCGGCTGAAGGATGTGTCTCAGCCCGGCTTCAGCTACTGGTATGAGTGTAACTCACGGCACTTTGTACTGGCGCTGACGCCGCTTTCGGTCTCTGACCGCTTCCGGGAAGTGATGGATGAACGGCCAGCCAGCTGGATTTTTACCTCCGCTACGCTGGCCGTGAATGAAAAGATGACCCACTTTGTCGGGCGGCTTGGCGTCACTGACGCGAAGACTATGATCCTGGAAAGCCCGTTCGACTTTGCCAGCCAGGCGCTGCTGTGCGTACCGCGAAATCTGCCTTCGCCTAACCAGCCCGGCGGAGCAAAGCAGCTGGCCAGAATGCTGCTGCCGCTGATAGAGGCTAACAATGGCCGCTGTTTCTTTCTCTGCACGTCGCATCAGATGATGCGCGATTTGGCGGAACAGTTTCGTGCCATGCTGACCTTACCGGTGTTGTTGCAGGGAGAGACCAGCAAAGGGCAGTTGCTGAAGCAGTTTGTGGCCGCCGGTAACGCTTTGCTGGTTGCTACCAGCAGCTTCTGGGAAGGTGTGGATGTGCGGGGCGATGTGCTTTCGCTGGTGATCATCGACAAGCTGCCGTTCACCTCGCCAGACGATCCGCTGTTAAAAGCGCGGATGGAGGATTGTAAACTGCGCGGCGGCGATCCCTTTGATGAGGTTCAACTACCCGACGCGGTGATCACGCTCAAGCAGGGCGTGGGCCGCCTGATCCGCGATATTGACGACCGGGGCGTACTGGTGATCTGTGATAACCGCCTGGTGATGCGTCCTTACGGCGCGGTATTTCTGAACAGCCTGCCCCCTACGCCGCGAACGCGTGATATTCATCAGGCGGTTGAGTTCCTGAAACCTTCGCCACAAAAGTAATCTTCCGCGCAGTGTGCTATGCTGCGCGCCGAAAATTTCTCCCGTAGAGGTATGTATGTCCATGCGTATTTTAGCCATCGATACGGCCACTGAAGCCTGCTCCGTGGCGCTGCTGAGTGACGATGCGGTCACCGCCCAGTTTGAACTTTGTGCCAGGGAGCATACTCAGCGTATTTTGCCGATGGTGCAGGATCTGCTTCAGCAGACAGGCAGCACCCTGGCCGGACTGGACGCTTTAGCCTTTGGTCAGGGACCGGGCAGCTTTACCGGCGTACGCATTGGCATCGGCATCGCTCAGGGACTGGCGCTGGGTGCCGGGTTGCCGTTGATCGGCGTCTCCACGCTGAAAACGATGGCACAGAGCGCCTGGCGTTTGCAGGGAGCAACGCAGGTGCTGGCAGCCATTGATGCACGCATGGGCGAAGTCTACTGGGCAGAATATCAGCGTGATGAACAGGGCGTCTGGCAGGGACAGGAGACAGAAGCGGTGCTGAAACCGGAAGCGGCACAGGCGCGGATTGCTGCGCTGTCGGGCGAGTGGGCAATGGTGGGAACCGGCTGGAAAGCCTGGCCTCTGCTTGCTGAAACGGCAGGCCCGCAATTGCTGGCCACTGAGGTCAGTCTGCCTTGCGCAGAGGATATGCTTCCTCTTGCTGCTCAGGTGCTGGCAGCCGGTAAAAGCGTAGCCGTTGAGCATGCCGAGCCGACCTATCTGCGCAATGAAGTTACCTGGAAAAAACTGCCGGGCCGCGAGTAAACGGGCAACTATTTCACAAGGATGCAGTCATAGTAGTCAGTACCCTGGAGAACTTTATGCGTAAATCTGTTTTGTTGCAGTTAAGTAATCTGTTAATGGCCTCTGTGCTGCTCTCTGGCTGTATGAGCGTACCCGATTCGGTGAAAGGCTCATCGGCCACTCCCCAGCAGGATCTGGTGCGGGTGCTGAATGCGCCGCAGCTCTATGTGGGGCAGGAGGCGCGCTTTGGCGGTAAGGTGGTCAAGGTCGAGAACAAAAATGGCATGACCCGGCTGGAGATTGCGGCTCAGCGTCTTGATGACACCGCAAGACCGATGTTGGGCACCCCCTCCATTGGCCGTATTTATGCCGATATCAAAGGTTTTGTGGACCCGATTGACTTCAACAATCAGATCGTAACCGTGGTTGGCCCCATCAGAGGCACCGAAAAAGGGATGATTGGTCAGGCTGCTTACAGCTTTGTTACGGTGGATGTAACGGGCTATCAGCGCTGGCATCTGACACAGCAAATCGTCTCGCCGCCTCAGCCGATCGATCCGTGGATCTGGTATGGCCCGCCTCGTGGACACCATCGTGGCGGATACTGGGGGCCGCCTCCGTTTGGCTATTACAATAACGGCCCTGCCCAGGTCCAGACTATCCTGACCGAATAGCTTTCACGTAGATTCATTCACGACCCGATGGCTGCTCGCCACGGGTCGTTTTTTATTGTCGCTCTCAGGACGAAATAAATTTAGTGATGGGCTTCGCAACCTCAAAACGCGGAACAGAGCAAACTGGTACGCTGAGTTAAAATAATGTTAAAAGCGCGCCGACTGAGGTTTCGATGACCACAAATACGACTTTCCGAGGTGTTTCCTTGAATAAGGTTTGGTTAAACCGTTATCCGGCAGATGTTCCGGCTGAGATCAGCGCCGATCGCTATACCTCGCTGATTGACCTTTTTGAACAAGCGGTAAAGCGTTACGCAGAGCAGCCCGCCTTTATCAATATGGGGCAGGCGATGACTTACCAGCAGCTGGAAGAGCGCAGCCGCGCTTTTGCAGCTTATCTGCAACAGGGTCTTGGCCTGAAAAAGGGCGACCGCGTCGCCCTGATGATGCCAAATTTATTGCAATATCCCATTGCACTGTTTGGCATCCTGCGGGCGGGAATGGTGGTGGTCAATGTTAACCCGCTTTATACCCCGCGTGAACTGGAGCACCAGCTCAACGACAGTGGAGCAAGCACGATTGTTATTGTCTCAAATTTTGCCCATACCCTGGAGAAAGTGGTTGCCAGAACGCAGGTAAAACATGTCATTCTCACCCGGCTGGGCGATCAGCTGGCGCCGGTTAAAGCTACGCTGGTGAACTTTGTCGTGAAATATATCAAGCGGCTGGTTCCCAAATACCATCTTCCCGATGCGATCTCGTTCCGCAATGCGCTGCAACAGGGCTACCAGATGCACTATGTCCGGCCGGAGATGATTAACGACGATCTGGCGTTCCTGCAATACACTGGCGGCACCACCGGCGTGGCGAAGGGTGCCATGCTGACGCATCGTAATATGCAGGCCAACCTTGAGCAGACTAAAGCGACCTATGGCTCACTTCTCAAGGATGGCAGAGAGACGGTTGTGACGGCGCTCCCGCTGTACCATATTTTCGCCCTGACGGTGAACTGCCTGCTGTTTATTGAATTAGGTGGGGCGAACCTGCTGATTACTAACCCACGCGATATTCCGGGGCTGGTCAAAGAGCTGGCAAAAGTGCGGTTTACCGCCATTACAGGTGTCAATACGCTGTTTAACGCCCTGTTAAACAACGAAGATTTTCACAAGCTCGACTTTTCCAGCCTGACCCTTTCTGCTGGCGGCGGTATGCCAGTGCAGAAAGCGGTGGCAGAACGGTGGGAAAAACTCACCGGGCACTATCTGCTGGAAGGCTATGGCCTGACCGAATGTTCTCCGCTGGTCTCCGTTAATCCTTACGATATTCGCTATCACAGCGGCAGCATCGGGCTGCCTGTTCCCTCAACGGATATCAGGGTGGTGGATGATGAGGGCAATATGGTGGCTGAAGGGGAGCCTGGCGAACTCTGTATTAAAGGCCCTCAGGTGATGCTGGGCTACTGGCAACGGCCTGATGCCACGCTTGAAGTGTTAAAAAATGGATGGCTTCACAGCGGTGATATTGTTACCGTTGACCATGAAGGCTTTATCCGCATTGTCGATCGCAAAAAAGATATGATACTGGTATCGGGATTCAACGTTTACCCCAACGAGATAGAAGATGTGCTGATGCTCCATCCGAAAGTTCGTGAAGCGGCGGCAATTGGCGTTCCCAATGAGGCCGCAGGTGAGACGGTGAAGATTTGCGTGGTCAAAAAAGATCCTTCGTTAACTAAAGAGGAGCTGATCGCCCACTGTAAGAAACATCTTACCGGCTATAAAATTCCTAAACTGGTTGAGTTTCGCGATGAGTTGCCCAAAACCAACGTCGGCAAAATTCTGCGCCGTGAACTGCGCGATGAAGCGATAAAAACAGGCAGCTAAGTGTTAGCGCCGCTTTCTGAGAATGCAAAAACGCCGGTCCTGCCGGCGTTTTTATTGTGATGACACTGAGGCGAGAAACGCCACAGCGAGAGGATCATTTTGAATTACACCATGATAACCACTAACGAGGCGCTGGCTGAACTCTGTCAGCGTGCTCGTCAGGTTCCGGCGCTGGCGCTGGATACCGAATTTGTCAGAACCCGTACCTACTATCCTGGTCTGGGGCTGATCCAACTGTACGATGGCGAACAGATTGCGCTGATTGATCCTCTGCCAGTCACCGAGTGGGGGCCGTTTCGTGACCTGCTGCTGGATGAAAACGTTATCAAGTTCCTGCACGCGGGCAGTGAAGATCTTGAAGTCTTTCTTCACGAATATGGTGTGTTACCCACCCCAATGATCGACACGCAGATCCTGGCGGCGTTCACCGGCCGACCGCTCTCCTGCGGTTTTGCGACGCTGGTTGAATCCTATACCGGCATCGCGCTGGATAAGAGTGAATCCCGTACCGACTGGCTTGCCCGTCCGTTGACGGCCAGACAGTGCGAATATGCCGCCGCAGATGTTTACTATCTGCTGCCGATTGCGCAGAAGCTGATGAATGAGGCGCGGGAAGCGGGCACGCTGGAGGCCGCCCTGAACGAGTGCAGCCTGCTGTGTCAGCGCCGTCAGAGAGTGGTGGCACCAGAAGAGGCTTATCGCGATATCACTAATGCCTGGCAGCTTCGCCCGCGTCAGCTGGCGGCGCTGCGTCTGATGGCGGCCTGGCGGCTTGAACTGGCCCGTGAGAAAGATATGGCGGTGAACTTTGTGGTGCGTGAAGAGAATTTGTGGAAAGTCGCCCGTTATATGCCTGGCTCGCTGGCTGAACTGGATCATTTAGGCCTGGCCGGACAGGAGATCCGCTTCCATGGCAAAGCGCTGGTAGCGATGGTAGCCAGGGCGAATGAGCTGGATGAGAGTGAGCTGCCGGAGCCTGTGGCAAATCTGATAGATAATCCTGATTACAAAAAGGTCTTCAAAGAGCTGAAAGCATTGATGGCTGAGGTGGCGGAAAAAGAGGGCATTGGTCAGGAGCTTCTCGCTTCACGTCGTCAGATTAACCAGCTTTTGAGCTGGCACTGGCGTTTGAAACCGCAGGAGTCTGAACCAGAGCTGTTGAAAGGATGGCGGGGCGCACTGCTTCACGACGGGATCGCAACAATCCTGAAGGCGTACTGACCTGAGCTTTTTCCCCTGCACAAAAGCAGGGGAAAGTCAGGCGCAGGAGAGGATCATTTCGGCGCTTCATCTGCCTCCGGGAGCGTAACGTTCAGCTCCAGAATCGAAATATCATCATCTTTTTGATCCAGCTTAACGCTCAGCATTTCCGGATCGATCTTCACATATTTGCAGATAACTTCCAGAATATCCCTTTTCAGCTGCGGCAAATAGTGGGGCTCACTGTCGCCCCTCCTGCGTTCTGCCACAATAATCTGCAACCGTTCCTTGGCTATATTGGCTGTGCTCTTTTTTCGGGATAAAAAGAAATCGAGTAAGGCCATGGTTTATCCCCCAAACAGGCGTTTCAGGAAGCCCTTCTTCTCTTCTTCAATGAAGCGGAAGGGGCGTTCTTCACCGAGAATTCGGTCAACGGTATCGGCGTAGGCTTTGCCCGCATCTGACTCGGCATCCAGGATCACCGGCTCACCCTGGTTTGACGCGCGCAGTACGGACTGATCTTCAGGAATAACGCCTGCCAGCGGGATACGCAGAATTTCCAGCACATCTTCCATGCTCAGCATATCACCACGGTTAACGCGGCCTGGATTGTAGCGGGTCAGCAGCAGGTGCTCTTTAATCGGATCCTGTCCATTCTCGGCCCGGCGGGATTTTGAAGAGAGGATGCCCAGGATGCGGTCAGAGTCACGTACTGAAGAGACTTCCGGGTTAGTGGTAATAATCGCTTCGTCAGCAAAATAGAGCGCCATCAGCGCACCTGTTTCAATACCAGCGGGTGAGTCACAGACAATAAAGTCGAAACCCATCTCGTTCAGGTCATTCAGAACTTTTTCTACCCCATCACGCGTCAGAGCATCTTTGTCGCGAGTTTGTGAAGCAGGCAGGATGAACAACTTTTCGGTACGTTTATCTTTAATCAGCGCCTGATTCAGGGTGGCATCGCCCTGAATCACGTTAACAAAGTCGTAAACCACGCGACGTTCACAACCCATAATCAGATCGAGGTTACGCAAACCGATGTCGAAGTCGATAACCACGGTCTTTTTGCCCTTCTGGGCTAAACCGGTAGCGATGGCCGCGCTGGACGTGGTCTTGCCCACGCCTCCTTTACCCGATGTAACTACAATAATGCGTGCCATATAATAATTTCCTTAAGCAAAGAAAGGGCTCGTGAGCCTGGCTTAGTTCAATGTCTGTATAGTCAGGGCGCCATCGCTTAAAAAGAGGCGTGACGCTTTTCCAAAAAATTCAGCCGGAATTTGGTCCATTATCCAGTATTCACCGGCAATAGAGACCAACTCAGCTGACAAGCTGGTACAAAAGATCTGGCACTCACGATCGCCACTGGCTCCTGCCAGCGCACGACCGCGCATCATGCCATAAATATGGATGTTGCCATCGGCGATGAGTTCAGCGCCGGCGCTGACGCTGCTGGTCACTATCAAATCACAGTTTTTGGCATAAATCTGTTGTCCAGAGCGGACTGGAGCATTGATTACCCTTGTTTTAACGGCGGGGGTTTCAACGGGCTGGGCAGGTTCAACGACCTCAGCGGTTTGCTTCTGCTCTTTGCCTTCCGACAACAACGGCAAACCTGCGCGGCTGATGATGCGTTTCAACGACTCGTCTTTGCAGCCGCTAACGCCAACAATATGCAGGCCCGTAGAAGCGATGGCCTGCTGCATGAGCCGCCAGTTTACTTCACCAGTGAGTGAAGTCATGTTTAAAACAACCGGGGCATTTCTCAGGAAGGCGGGAGCCTGATTGATTTTGTCCTGTAATGCCTGACGAACCACTTCTGGATCGGCGTGATGAAGGTGCACAACAGACAGAGTAAAACTGCTGCCTTTTAACTCGATTGGCGTTTGTGACATCTGTCGCGGCTCAGTCCTGTTATTTCGTGTCCCAGCAAATTTATGTCGTTAAACGGACATTTAATCGGGTTGGGACAATATTCCGAAGTTCTGCAAGCATGGTATAGTTACTGCTATATTCAGGCAAGTCACCATCCAGGTTAATTCGAGTAAAAAATATGTTTTGTGTGATCTACAGAAGCAGCAAGCGTGACCAGACTTATCTTTATGTCGAAAAAAAAGACGATTTCTCGCGCGTACCGGCTGAACTGCTGCAAGGCTTTGGTAAACCGCAGCTGGCGATGCTGCTGCCGCTGGACGGCAGCAAAAAGCTGGCCAACGCTGATTTGACGAAAGTAAAAGCTGCTCTTGAAGAGCAGGGGTTTTATTTACAGGTCCCTCCGCCAATCGAAAGTCTGCTTAAGAGCCATCTGGACAAAGAGTAAAGAAGTTTAATTAGGAATCATCTGCAAAATATATCGCCGTCACGGCTGCAATCTTCCCGATTTTAATTGTGGCGGCACCGGCAAAAAAAGGATGCCCGCATGAAGCTTACATCCCTCAGTACTGTTATTTTTTCCCTGATCCTGGCCGGATGCGCCAGTAAAAATAGTGCTGCACCCGCCCCGGAAGCGCCTGTTCCCGCCCAGGCTGCAACGCCTGCACCGGCGAAAGGGGGCTTCCTCCAGGCACCCACAAAAACCACCCTGGCGGCCCAGGGCCGTAATCCGGCTGAGTTCCCCGCTTATGTTGAGCAGTTAAAAGCGAAGGCTCGCCAGCAGGGAGTCGATGAGAGTACGCTGGAGAGCGCTTTTGCCAACGTTCATTTTGTGGATCATGTTATTAACTCAGATCGCAATCAGCTTGAACAAAAAGTGACGCTGAGTGACTACCTTTCCCGCGTGATGACGGAGAAGAAGATCCAGCAGGGGCGGGAGAGTTTACAGCGTTACCAGGCACAACTGATGCCGATTGCTCAGCGCTCTGGCGTACAGCCGCAATATATCGTTGCGCTTTGGGCGATGGAGAGTAGCTTTGGTAAGATCCAGGGGCGTGAAGATGTGATCTCTGCGCTCGCCACGCTGGCCTTTGAGGGTCGCCGCGAAGCCTTCTTCACCAAAGAGCTGTTTGCTGCGCTGCAAATCATTCAGCAGCAGCATATTGCCGCAGAGGAAATGAAAGGCTCCTGGGCTGGGGCGATGGGGCAAAACCAGTTTATGCCCAGCTCCTTTATGCGCTATGGCGCAGATGGCGACGGCGACGGCAAGATCGATATCTGGAACAGCGTGGATGACGTTTTTGCTTCCACCGCCAATTATCTGGCGAAAGAGGGCTGGAAACCGGGTGAAAGCTGGGGCAGGGAAGTGATCCTGCCGGTGGACTTTGTGCCGGAAATGGCCGGGCTGAAAGAGGGGCAGTCTAAAACCGTGGGGGAATGGGAAAAACTGGGTATTCGTCTGAACAGCGACCAGCAGCTTCCTGATACCCATCAACGTGCCTGGATTGTAACGCCAGATGATATTCCTGGCCGGGCGTTCATGGTTTATGACAATTTCCGCACCATTATGCGCTGGAATCGATCCTATTATTTCGCTATCAGCATCGGCATGATGGCGGACGCGATTTCTCAATAACGGCAGAATGGCCGCCACAGGGCCATCACACCTCAACATAAGCAGGGGAACGGTATGTATCAGCATCATAACTGGCAGGGCGCGTTGTTGGATTATCCGGTGAGCAAAGTGGTCTGCGTGGGCAGCAACTATGCCAAACATATTAAAGAGATGGGCAGCGCAACGCCTGCCGAGCCGGTGCTGTTTATCAAACCAGAGACGGCGCTGTGCGATATTCGCCAGCCCCTGTCGATTCCTAAAGATTTTGGCTCCGTGCATCACGAGGTTGAACTGGCGGTGCTGATTGGCTCTACCCTTAAAAATGCCTCGGAAGAGCACGTAACCAAAGCCATTGCGGGTTACGGTATTGCGCTGGATCTTACGCTGCGCGATCTCCAGGCGGGCTGTAAGAAAGCGGGGCAGCCCTGGGAAAAAGCCAAGGGTTTTGATAACTCCTGTCCAATCTCTGGCTTTATTCCGGTCAGCGAGTTTGCCGCCGACCCACAAAATGTGGAGCTGAAGCTGATCGTCAACGGCGAAGTGCGTCAGCAAGGTAATACTGCCGAGATGATCCACAAAATCGTGCCGCTGATCGCTTATATGAGCAAATTTTTCACCCTGCGCGCAGGCGATATTATTCTCACCGGCACGCCTGAAGGCGTTGGCCCCATGGCTTCTGGCGACACGCTTGAAGCCACGCTGGGTGACCGAGGCGTCTCTACCCGCGTGCTGTAAGACTTGCAACTGAAGCCCGAACTGTTTATAAGGTGCGGGCTTTTACTTAAACGGGACACCGAACATGACTGAGACCCCTTTCTGGCAGCGGAAAACGCTGGAACAAATGAGTGATGAGGAATGGGAATCCTTGTGTGACGGATGTGGCCAGTGCTGTCTCAACAAATTGCAGGATGCCGACACGGATGAAATTTACTTCACTAACGTGGCCTGCAACCAGCTCAATATCAAAACCTGCCAGTGCCGCAACTATGAGCGTCGCTTCGAGTATGAAGAAGACTGCATCAAGCTGACGCGCGAGAATCTGCCGACCTTCTCCTGGCTGCCACCAAGCTGTGCCTATCGGCTGCTGGCTGAAGGTAAAAATCTGCCGGTCTGGCATCCTCTGCGCAGCGGCTCAAAAGCGGCGATGCACGCAGAGCGTATCTCAGTTCGGCACATTGCCGTACGTGAGAGCGAAGTGCGGGACTGGGAAGAGCACATCATTAACCGGCCTCACCGCTAAACAAAAAAGCCGCCTGCAAATCTGGCGGCTTTTTCTTGTCAACAGCTCAACAGCAGACAGAAGCTGCCAGCAAATCAGGGGGCGGTCCGCACCTGTCTGGCCTGTGGCTGACCCACAGGATCACTTCCGCCGGGCGCGCCAGGCAATTGATGACCACCCGGCGGTGCCGGTGGCGGTGAATGGATATCGTCTCGTGGAGCGCAGCCAGAAATAATGGCTGCACTACAGGCCAGCGCCAGCGCTAAAACAAAATGTTTCATACCCCATCCTTCTGTTTTGTTAAGTAAATTCAGCATAGTAGCCTCTTACGTAACGATCAAATAAACGGGGCGGCTGTGAAAAAGCCCGCTCGGTGCGGGCTTAAGACGGAGTAATGCGCGTTAGCGTGAGAAGAGATCGCGGCGTTTGGGTTTAAACGGCTGGGCAATAAGAACCAGCAGGGCGACGACAAGAAAGGCAATAAAAATCCCTGTCAGCCATTGCGGCATACTCAGCGTTAATAATGACCACTGCTTCTCGGCACAGTCACCGGTTGCAACGAACACTGAGGGCAGCCATTTATCCAGGGGAAGCCAGCCAGGGAAGCGGGCGGCAAAATCACAGGTGACAAAGGGATTTGGATGCAGCTGGATCATGGTATGTTCCCATGAGAGCCGGAGGCCTTCCCAGGCGCTGTAGATCCAGATCAGGATAGCGACCCAGCGCATAGGCGTTTTAGGCGCGATGGCACCCACCAGGCCCGCGCCCATAATGCCAAAAAGGGCACAACGTTCATAAATACACATTACGCAGGGTTTTAGCATCATAACGTGCTGAAAATAGAGGGCGACCATTTCCAGGGCAAAAGCCGTAAAGGCCAACAGCAGCCAGGCACCGCGGCCGCGGGAACAGCTATTCAGATATCGCAACATAATCATTCCATGTGATGGGCGTGCAACCGGCAGTGTAAACTAAAAGCCAGGCCGTGCCAGCCACACCAGGAAAAATTTAAGACTGAAAATGACTTATGTTAAACAGCGGTGCAATAAACGGGATTTATTACCGGTTGAGGGGCAATCCCCCTGGTAAGCGAAAAATAGCCGTGTGTCACCGCTGAGCCTTTTTTAAAATTATGCGGGACAGACGCCCTTTTCGGCGGCTGGCAGTCTAGGTCATTGCCGGGGCATCTGGTATGATGAGCTAAATATTTGCACTCCTGAACGCAACGGAAACAGAACGCTATGGTCATTAAGGCGCAGAGCCCTGCGGGTTTCGCTGAAGAGTATATTATTGAAAGCATCTGGAACAGTCGCTTCCCGCCGGGGTCGATTCTGCCAGCGGAACGCGAGCTTTCTGAACTGATTGGTGTGACCCGTACCACCTTGCGTGAAGTCCTCCAGCGCCTTGCTCGTGACGGCTGGTTAACCATTCAACATGGTAAACCCACCCGCGTGAACAATTTCTGGGAAACGTCCGGTCTCAGCATTCTGGAAACGCTTGCCCGGTTAGATCATGACAGCGTCCCTCAGCTGATTGATAACCTGCTTGCCGTGCGCACTAACATCTCCTCTATCTTTATTCGCCGGGCTATCCGCACTTATCCGGAAAAAGCGAAAGAGGTGCTGGAAACGGCAAAGAATGTGGAAGATAAAGCGGAGGCGTACACCGACCTCGATTACAGCATTTTCCGCGGCCTGGCCTTTGCTTCCGGGAACCCTATTTACGGTCTGATCCTCAACGGCCTGAAAGGGCTTTATACCCGCGTGGGAAGACACTATTTCTCTAATCCTGAAGCACGCCAGCTGGCACGCGACTTTTATCAGCAGTTGATGACCATTTGTCAGAATGAGCAGTTTGATAAAATAGTTGATGCGGTTCGGGATTACGGGCGACGGAGTGGGGAAATCTGGCACGGTATGCAAAACAGTATGCCGACGGATTTACCGCCGCAGCGTCGGTAAGCAGGCAAATAAAAGCCGGTTCAGCGTGAACCGGCTTTTTTTATAACTGTTTACAGCGTGGAGGGACGGGGAGGGCAACGATCCAGCAACTCGGTGCTGCCATCTTCATTCTGCTGCTCAAGATGGACGTCAAAGCCCCACAGGCGATGCACATGCTTCAGCACTTCCCTGCGGCTCTTGTCCAGCGGCGCACGGCTGTGAGGCACATAGCGCAGCGTCAGTGAGCGATCTCCGCGCAGATCCACATCATACACCTGGATATTGGGTTCCAGGTTACTCAGGTTATACTGCGCCGAAAGCTGCTGGCGGATGGCGCGATAGCCCGCCTCATCGTGAATGGCGGCAATCTCAAGGAAGTTATTACGGTCATCATCCATTACCGTAAAGAGGCGGAAGTCGCGCATCACTTTGGGTGAAAGGAACTGGCTGATAAAGCTCTCATCCTTAAATTCCCGCATGGCAAAATGCAGCGTTTCCAGCCAGTCGCTGCCTGCAATATCGGGGAACCAGTAGCGGTCTTCCTCCGTTGGCTCTTCACAGATGCGCTTGATGTCCTGGAACATGGCAAAACCGAGGGCATAAGGGTTGATGCCGTTATACCACTGGCTGTTATAAGGCGGTTGATAAACCACGTTGGTATGGCTGTGCAGGAACTCAAGCATAAAGCGCTCAGAGACTTTCCCTTCGTCATACAGATGATTAAGAATGGTGTAATGCCAGAAGGTAGCCCAGCCTTCGTTCATTACCTGCGTCTGTTTCTGCGGATAAAAGTACTGGCTGACCTTACGTACAATACGCAAGATCTCGCGCTGCCACGGCTCCAGCAGCGGCGCATTCTTCTCCATAAAATAGAGCAGGTTTTCCTGCGGCTCAGAAGGGTAATGCGCTTCCTGGGCCTGGGTGGCTTCTTTTTCCCGGCGCGGCAAAGTACGCCACAGCATGTTCACCTGACTTTGCAGATACTCTTCCCGACTCTGCTGGCGGGCCTTCTCTTCCTGTAGCGAAATTTTTTGCGGCCGTTTATAGCGATCGACGCCGTAATTCATCAGCGCATGACAGGAGTCGAGCAGCTTTTCCACCTCTTCCATACCATAACGCTCTTCGCAGCGGGTAATGTAGTTGCGGGCGAAAATCAGGTAATCAACGATAGAGCTGGCATCGGTCCAGCTGCGGAACAGGTAGTTATTCCTGAAGAAGGAGTTGTGTCCATAACAGGCGTGCGCCATCACCAGTGCCTGCATAGTGATGGTGTTCTCTTCCATCAGATAGGCGATACAGGGGTTGGAGTTGATCACAATTTCATACGCCAGACCCTGTTGACCATGCTTATAGCGCTGTTCCGTTTCGATAAATTTTTTACCGAAGGACCAGTGGGCATAATTAATAGGCATCCCGACGCTGGAATAGGCATCCATCATTTGTTCAGAGGTGATAACTTCGATTTGATGAGGGTAAGTTTCAAGCCGGTAGAGCTTGGCGACGCGGTCGATCTCTTTCAGATAATCATCAAGCAGATCGAAGGTCCAGTCAGGTCCATCACTGAGTCGTTTGCTGTCCTTAATGGGATCGTCAAAGATAGTCGTCATAGCGCACCCCTTTTTAAAAACCGGTTTTCGACGTTACAACACGTAGCGACAAAACATCCGTTTTTATCTCGACCTGTCGGTGCCATTGCTGACCCAAAAACAAGCCTGGAATTAAAGCCAATACCTCAATGATAGTTCACTCTCTCCGATCGCTCAGATGAATACAACGGAAATCTGCGACAGAAAAAGTGAGCAGGTCGAAAAAAATAATCTTTACGTCATGCGAAATGTGAGCTGAACGCTATTTAACAGGATTATATTCTGTATATAAGAGAAAGTTATGAGCAAACCACTTTCTGCTGAGAAGGGTGAGAAATCGCGGGCCTGCAAATATAAGCTGCTTTTTACCGCAGGTTTTCAGAATTAAATTTCAAATATCACCCGGCATCCCTTTTTCATTACCCTTAAGAGTGAAAAAGATGTGAAATATGTCAGCGCGATGTTGCCTCTGGTGGTGCAGTGTTTTAAACCGGATCGGTCGCAATGAAGCAGTTTATTCCTCTTTTCGAAACGGCGGTGGGGCAGTTATGCGAGTTGTCATTCTGGGTAGTGGTGTTGTAGGTGTGGCAAGCGCCTGGTATCTGGCGCAGGCCGGACATGAGGTGACAGTAATCGATCGCCAGCCTGGCGTGGCGCTGGAAACCAGCGCAGCCAACGCCGGGCAGATTTCGCCAGGTTATGCTGCGCCCTGGGCGGCACCGGGCGTTCCTCTTAAGGCGATAAAATGGATGTTCCAGCGCCATGCCCCGCTGGCAATCCGTCCCGACGGCAGCCGCTTCCAGCTGGAGTGGATGTGGCAGATGCTACGCAACTGTGACATGCGCCACTACCAGCAAAACAAAAGTCGCATGGTCAGGATTGCAGAATACAGCCGCGACTGCCTGAAACTGCTGCGTCAGGAAACCGGCATTGCCTATGAAGGGCGCCAGGGCGGGACGCTGCAACTCTTCCGCACCAGCCAGCAGTTTGAAAGCGCGGCCAAAGACATTGCCGTTTTGCAGGAAGCCGGTGTGCCTTACGAACTGCTGGAAGCGGCCCGGCTGGCAGAGGCTGAGCCTGCGCTGGCTGCCACCAGGCATCTACTCACCGGTGGGCTGCGGTTGCCAAACGATGAAACCGGTGACTGTCAGCTCTTTACTCAGCGCCTGGCTGACAAAGCGGCTGACGCTGGCGTTACTTTCCGCTTCGCCACGCCAGTGGATGCCTTGTTGCAGGAGGGCAACAAGATTGTCGGCGTGAAGTGTGGTGCAGAGACGGTCACCGCTGATGCCTTCGTGGTGGCGTTTGGCTCCTACTCCACCAGCCTGCTCAAAGATATCGTCAGCATCCCTGTCTATCCGCTGAAAGGGTATTCGCTGACCATCCCGATTAAAAATGCAGAGGCTTCGCCCGTTTCTACCGTTCTGGATGAAACCTATAAAGTGGCGATTACCCGTTTTGATAACCGCATCCGTGTGGGGGGAATGGCGGAGATTGTGGGCTATAACACCAAACTGCTACCTGCCCGCAGAGAGACGCTGGAGAAAGTGGTAGGCGATCTCTTTCCGCAAGGCGGCGATATCACGCAGGCCAGCTTCTGGACAGGGCTGCGCCCCATGACGCCTGACGGTACGCCGATTGTGGGGCGTACCCCGCTGAAAAATCTTTTTCTGAATACCGGTCACGGAACGCTCGGTTGGACGATGGCCTGCGGTTCCGGACAGCTACTTTCTGATATTATCTCGGGACGAACGCCAGCCATTGCCGCAGACGATCTGTCGGTCATGCGTTATTTGCCGGGATTTTACCCGAGTCTTGGGCCGCTACACACGGCTCGTTAATCTCGTCCCGTATTGAGAATCAGGAGAAGTCATGTCTCGTCCGATTGTCGCCAGCATAGATACCAGCGCGTTGCGACAGAACCTGGCGATAGCTCGCCAGGCCGCCCCTCATTCACGCCTCTGGTCAGTGGTCAAAGCCAATGCGTATGGTCACGGCATTGATCGGGTCTGGCAAAGCCTCGCCGACACGGATGGTTTTGCGCTGTTGAACCTGGAAGAGGCGATTCTGCTGCGTGAACAGGGCTGGAAAAAGCCCATACTGCTGCTGGAAGGCTTCTTCCACGCCGATGAGCTGGCGATTATCGATCGCTATCGCCTGACCACCAGCGTACACAGCAACTGGCAGATCCAGGCGCTGGCTAAGGCCAGACTCTCTGCGCCGCTGGATATTTATGTCAAGATGAACAGCGGCATGAACCGGCTGGGTTTTCAGCCGGAGCAGGTTCAGCAGGCGTGGCATAAACTGCGCGCTATGGCGAATGTGGGCGAGATGACGCTGATGGCCCATTTTGCTGAAGCTGAGAGCAGTGAAGGTATTGTTGAACCGCTGAAACGTATTGAGCAGGCCGCAGAAGGTCTGGCGTGCATGCGCTCGCTGGCCAATTCCGCCGCCACGCTCTGGCATCCGCAAACGCATCATCAATGGGTGCGTCCTGGCATTATCCTTTATGGCGCATCGCCAGGCGGACGGTGGCAGGACATTGCGGGAAGCGGGCTGAAACCTGTTATGACGCTGAGCAGTGAGATTATCGGGGTGCAGACGTTGAAAGCAGGGGATCGCGTAGGCTATGGCGCACGCTATCAGGCTGCTGGTGAGCAGCGCATTGGTGTCGTGGCCTGTGGTTATGCAGATGGTTATCCGCGTCATGCGCCAACCGGTACGCCTGTCTGGGTGGATGGCGTGCAGACCCACACCGTGGGCGCAATCTCCATGGATATGATTACGGTAGATTTAACCCCTTGTCCGCAGGCAGGCATTGGCAGTCAGGTGGAGCTGTGGGGAAACAACATAAAAATTGATGATGTGGCTGCGGCTTCCGGCACTGTGGGCTATGAACTGATGTGTGCATTAGCCCCACGGGTGCCGGTCAAAGTCAGTTAGTTTTCAGCGCGGTCAGCGTGCCGCGCACTTTTTTACTGTACATCCATGCCAGCGCGGCGAGGATTGCCCCCAGAGCCATCATGGCGCTCAGTGCCAGCTTTTCGCTCAGCGGAAGCGCCATAGCCAGCAAACCTGCGGAGGATCCCCCCGCCATCTGAATAAAGCCCGCCAGCGCAGAAGCCACGCCTGCCTGCTGCTGATAAGGCTCTAATGCATAGCTGGTGGCCGGCCCCACGGTGAAAGCCAGCCCGGCAACAGAAATGGCGACCGGGAACATATAGAGCGCCCAGTTGGTCTGCATCTCTGTGGGAAATATCAGCATCCCGGCCCACATGGTCACTGCACCTGTAGCCATAGCCAGACTGCCGAGCGCCAGGCAAATCGGCCTGCCCAGCTTGCGGATCATCTTATTCACCAGCACGCTTACCAGCATGATCCAGAAACCGTTAGCCCCAAAAGCCACGGAAAATTGCAGGGCCGAAAGCTTGCCCTCTGTCATCAGCACCTGTGGCGCCAGCGAAACGTAGGTCAGCACCATCCCCATCGCGCCCGCGTTGGCAAAGGTAAACGCCAGAAAGCGCGGCTGCCGCAGAATTTGTGCATACTGCCGTAGCGGAAGACCTTTAACCGCAAGCGTCCCCGCTGGGCGCGTTTCCGGCAGGAAACGCAGGATCAGCAAGGTAATCACCAGCGCATAACCAGTCAGGAACCAGAAGGGTGCGCGCCAGCCAAACGCATCCGCCAGAAAGCCACCGAGCATGGGAGCCAGCGCAGGAACGATGTTCAGCGCGCCATTGAGGAAGCCATACGCTTTTGCCGCGTCATCACCCTCAAGGCGATCCCGCACGCCGCTAAACGCCACCACTGCGGTACAGCAAACGGCGCAGCCCTGAACGATTCGCGCGGTGAGGAACTGCGGCCAGCCGGTAGCGGTTGCTGCCAGAATACTGCCCACTATATAAAGCAGCAATCCGGCCAGGGCAATGGGCTTTCTGCCGAGATTATCAACCAGCGGGCCTGCGACAATCTGACCCAATCCCATCACCAGTAAAAAGAGTGGGATAGTGGTCTGAATGGTGGTCACCGGCGTGTTCAGGCCGGTGGCAATCTCAGGCAGAGTGGGCAGATAGAGATCAATGCCCAGCGGTGCCAGCAGCACCAGGCTGAGAAGAAGAAGGGTAAATTTTTGCATCGTGCGTGACGGCATCCGTTAAAAAGCAAGCCGCACAGGGTAGTGTCAACTGCGTGAAAAGAAAAGGGGAGAGCGAACTATTTTACGGAGAGGCGAGAGTCATGCCCGCTACAGTGGGCATGACTCTCACTTATCGATCAGTATGCGCCATCCCGACGCAACACCACGCCTGCGGTTTTGAACAGGATAGCAATGTCGGTCCACAGCGCCCAGTTTTTCACATACCAGGAGTCAAAGTAGACGCGGGTATCATAGTCGATATCATTGCGGCCACTGACCTGCCACAGGCCGGTCATACCGGGTTTAGCCATCAGATAGTAATCCACATCACCCGCGTAGCGTTCCAGCTCTGCTTCGATGACCGGACGAGGCCCCACCAAACTCATTTCGCCACGGATCACGTTCCAGAGCTGCGGCAGCTCATCCAGGCTGGTTTTACGCAGGAAGGCACCAATTTTAGTGACGCGAGGATCGTTCTTGAGCTTAAAGTCTTTATCCCATTCACGACGAGCTTCTTCGCTGGTCGCCAGCAACTCCTCCAGCACCTCTTTGGAATTGGTGACCATCGAGCGGAACTTCAGGCATTTGAATTTCTTGCCATCCTGGCCCACACGCTCGTGACCATAGATTTTATTGCCACCATCACGCCCGACCATCCAGCAAATCAGACCGAATGCCGGGGCCAGGAACAGCAGCAGCATAGAGGCCACAACCACGTCGAAAGTGCGCTTCAGGAAGCGGGAAGAGCGTTTTGCCAGATTATTGCTGACCCGCAGGATCATCACTTCGTGACTGAAGATAAAGGACATGTCAGTACCATAAAGCGGGACGCCACGTAGAGTGGGCACGACCGAAACGGAACGACATTTTTTCTTTGACAGCAGCTTCAGCCACATATCACGCATGCCCTGCTGCTCATATTCCATCGCCACAATGAACTGAGTATTTTCCAGGTCAACGGTATCCCAGACGATATCTTTTAAGGTGATAACCGGTACGCCGTTAAGAGTGTCCGCGCCGGTGTGGCCATTAGCGGCTACAAAGGCTTGCACCTCATAACCCAGCAGTTCTTCACTTTGCAGCGCAGCATAGGCTTCCCTGGCATTTTTACCGGAACCGATAATAATGGTCTGCTTCTGCCACTGACCCGCTTTAAGAATGGCGTGTTTAACGCTTGAGCGCAGCAGAGGAACCAGAATCAGGGCGTAGGCCCAGGTGAAACTCCATAACATTCTGGAGAAATCCCATTTTGAAAAGGCGATCAGTGCCAAATCAAGAAGAGAAAATATCACCAGCGTTTTAATGATTTCTTTAAGTTCAAACCAGAAGGGTTTGCGGTAGGTATAATGGCGTAACCGCATCCAGAACCAGGCCGTACAGACCACCGACATAACGAACTGGGCAATAAAGCGTACCTTAACTTCCTGAGGCGGGATAAAAACATCTAAATTACCCCAAAGACCTTGTACGGTAGCCGCGGATAAAAACAGGGCAAGATTAATCGAGATTAAATCTGAAAGACTTAATGCAACCTTGGCAATAATGTTTTTACGGGTGCCGCTAAAGGTACGGCGACGATTGTTCAGTACCAGAGTACTTGCCATAATGCCTGCTCTCTTTTCAATAAGAATCAGTGCCCTGACGGGATTAAAGCACGCGTTCAGGAGTAACGTTATTAATGCTAATTCCTGTAGCATCAATAATTAATTCTTCTTTTATGACTTAATGAGGTCGGGATAGATCGGACAGTAATGAAACATACAAACGCAAAGCATCACCTGTTTCATCATGAAACAGTACAAAGAGTATGCAGGAGTTATTTGTGTTAGTTAATACGGGAAATTCCTAAAAAACGACGGGGGGAAACTAAATTAAAATGAGAGAAAACATAAAGTAATCAGGTGAGGTAAAAAGAGGATATTCAGCTTTCTGTGACAGAATAATAACAAAATGAAGGCAATTCAGAGAGGGATTCACCGCTACGCTTAACCGCAACGGTGAGGGGGGAATAGACTCAGGCTGGTTTTTTCAATATCCAGCGATCTTGTTGTTTATCATAATGCCCAATGGCAAGTTCCACAGGCTCTCCGTCAATCCACGCCGGGACGCTGGTCTCGCCATCCCAGCCATCCAGCTGATAGCTCAGGGCGGGATTAGTCGTGCAGGGAATGCTCACGGTATCCAGATTTTCCGCATCCAGCTCTGCATCGATGATCTCATAGCGACCAATCTTTACAACATGACCCATGATTCACTCCTTTAATTGCCACACACGAACTTTAAGCGTAGACGTTATCTACAGGAGATCGAGCCAGTGAGGCCAGGAATGTTCCAGGTCTTGACGCTCAGAACATTAAGCTTTCTCTTCAGCGACCCGTACACCAATTTTCACTATCTCATTGGCCTCTTTTTCTGCCACCGTCCAGATCATATTTTTCCACTCTACCTGATCGCCCACTACCGGTGCGCCGCCAATCATTCCGGCTATCAGTTGTCCCAGCGTTTGATGGACGTTGGTCTCTTCATCCAGATCGATACCATAAATTTCAGAGACGTCATGCAGGCGCGCATCTGCCTGCAAAATGAAATCGCCAAAGAAGCGCTGATCCAGCGATACCGGCGGCGACTGGCTGAAAAGTTTACCTAGCGCGGGCAGATCTTTCTCGCGGCCGATAATACATAAGACATCACCCTCTTTCAGGCGCGTATTGCCGGTAGGGTGTAGCAGCAGGTTATCGCGGAACAGAGCGGCAATTCGCGTCTCTCTCGGCATTTTCAGGTCACGCAGCGCAGCGCCAACACACCACTTATCGGCACCCAGTTGATAAACAAAATGTTCCCATGGATTTTCAGGATGAATATCTAACCCGATGCGGGAGATGGGTGAGGCCAGCGGCGGTACTACCACGCGGGCTTTGCGCGCAGCGAAGCCCAGAGAAGTTCCCTGAACCATCAGTGAAACCAGCACCACAAAGAAAGCGATGTTGAAAAACAGCGAAGCATGAGGCAACCCGGCCATCATCGGGAAAACGGCAAGAATAATGGGAACCGCGCCCCGCAGACCCACCCAACTGATAAAGAAGCGCTCACGGGTACTGAAGCCCCTGAAGGGCAGCAGGCCGACGAAAACGGATAAGGGACGGGCGAACAGAATCAGCCAGACGGAAAGCATCATGGCGGGTAGCGCAATATTCCACAGATCCCTGGGATTAACCAACAGGCCCAACACCAGGAACATGCCGATCTGGCTCAGCCAGGCCATACCATCAAAGGTTTGCAATATGCCATGACGGTTGCGAATCGGGCGGTTACCCAACAGGAAGCCACAAAGATAAACGGCCAGGATACCGCTGCCTTCGAGAACAGTCGTCAGGGCAAAGACAAGGATACCGCCGCTGACCGCCAGTAAAGGATAAAGCCCGCTGGCAAGGGAGACCCGGTTAATTAACTGCTGTAATGCCCAGCCGCCGCCCAGACCCAGCACAATACCCAGGCCAAACTGCTGAATAAGATGCACCACAAACATCCAGCTGAGGCCGGTTTGCCCCTGCTCAATCATCTCTATCAGCGTAATGGTCAGAAACACCGCCATCGGGTCATTACTGCCTGACTCTATTTCCAGCGTGGCGCTGACGCGCTCGTTAAGACCTTTGCCGCCAAGCAGGGAAAATACGGCTGCGGCATCCGTCGAGCCGATAATGGCGCCGACCAGAAACCCTTCAATCATATTGAGATTAAACAGCCAGGCTGCGGCCATGCCGGTTAATCCGGCGGTGATCAACACGCCTACCGTTGCCAGCGACAGAGCCGGGCCAAGAGCAACTTTAAACGAGCTGGCCTGGGTGCGCATCCCGCCGTCGAGCAGGATCACGGCTAAGGCGAGGTTACTGATCAGATAAGCAGCGGGGTAGTTATCAAAAGCGATCCCGCCAATGCCATCGGTGCCCGCCAGCATGCCTAAGGCGAGAAAGATAACTAATATTGGAATACCCAGTTTTGAAGAGAAGGAACTCAGCAAAATGCTCGCAGCAACCAGCACGGAACCAATGATGAACAAACTGTAGATGGCGCTGGCTTCCAAGGGGGCACTCTCCTGTCTCTTAAAGGGCTTTCTGTATAGTGTGTTGTAATCGTACCGTTGATGTCAAAACATCGGCGCGAATCATTTAACCACTGTGGATAGTTGTTTTACTACAGGATAATAACCTATTCCGCGCCAGACTGAATGTCTGTGAGTGCGCATGAAACTGGCTTTATTTGCCGGATTGAGTAAAAACAGTGACGAAAAGGGCATTTTGAGAGGTGTTTAACCGGGCGGAGAGGGAAAAAAGCCAGTAAAGGATTTACTGGCTTCAGAGGCAACTCAATGTAATCAGTAACTTTCTTCAACCTGTTTATGGAACAACTCCCGGAAGACAGGATAAATATCTTCAGGTTCGCGAATATGCTGGATTGCAAAATTATCGAACATCGCCTGGAGATGCTCATATTCTCGCCACAGCGTCTGATGAGCGCGGCGGGTGATCTCAATATAACTGTAGTAACGCACCACTGGCAGGATGCTTTTTGCCAGGATTTCGTGGCAGAGAGGAGAGTCGTCCGCCCAGTTATCGCCATCCGAGGCTTGTGCGGCATAGATATTCCATTGGGCCGGGTCATAACGCTCTTTAACCACCTCATCCATCAGCTTCAGGGCGCTGGAAACAATGGTACCGCCGGTTTCCTGAGAGTAGAAGAACTCCTGCTCATCCACCTCTTTCGCCTGCGTATGGTGCCGGATATAGACCACCTCCACATTTTTGTAAGTCCGGCTCAGGAACAGATAGAGCAGGATATAAAAACGTTTCGCCATATCTTTGGTGGCCTGGTCCATCGAGCCGGAGACATCCATCAGACAAAACATCACTGCCTGGCTGGAAGGCTCAGGCCGCTTTTCGAAATTTTTATAGCGAAGATCGAAGGTATCAATAAACGGCACGCGTTTTATGCGCGCACGGAGTTCCGTAATTTCTTTCCGCAGCCGCTCCTCTTCCAGCAGCTGCGCCGGCTCGGTGTTTTCAATCGCTTCCAGAGAAGCTTCCAGCTCAGCCAAAAGACGACGCTTACCGGCAGTCATTGCGGTACGGCGCGCCAGCGAATTCTGCAAAGAGCGCACCACGCTGATATTGGCAGGCACGCCATTAGAGGTGTAACCCGCGCGATGAACTTTGTATTCATTCAGCTGGCGATGCTGATTTTTTTTCAGATTCGGCAGCGCCAGATCCTCAAACAGCAGATCCAGATACTCATCTTTAGAAATGTTGAATACGAACTCATCCGCGCCTTCGCCATCCTGGCTGGCATTACCCTGACCGCTTCCTCCGCCGCCACCGCCACCCTGCGGGCGTTCGACACGGTCATTCTGGACAAAATGGTCATTACCGGGATGAACGCGGTGGCGCTGGCCGCCGCGTCCCTGATGAAAAATCGGTTCGTTGATATCATCAATTGGAATTGAAACTGATTCGCCGCTTTCAACGTCGGTTACCGAACGCTTATTGATGGCCTCGGAGATCGACTGTTTGATTTGCGACTTGTAGCGGCGCAAGAAGCGCTGGCGGTTCACCGCGCTCTTGTTTTTGCCGTTAAGACGCCGATCGATAAAATAGGCCATAACTCCCCCAAACAACGTTGCAAGCCGGGCCGGATTGTCCGGCCCCTTGTAATGGACTTCTGAGGCACCTGTCAGGATGACTTTCTGACCCGCAGATACCATTCGCACAGCAGGCGAACCTGTTTACGGGTGTAACCTTTCTCCATCATGCGGTCTACAAAATCATCATGCTTTTTCTGTTCATCCGTGGACGTTTTGGCATTGAACGAAATAACCGGCAGCAGCTCTTCCGTATTAGAGAACATTTTCTTCTCGATTACCGTCCGTAACTTCTCATAACTTGTCCAGTTCGGGTTGCGGCCGCTGTTATGAGCCCGGGCGCGCAGCACAAAATTGACGATTTCGTTACGGAAATCTTTGGGATTGCTGATCCCGGCAGGTTTCTCAATCTTTTCAAGTTCAGCATTGAGCGACTCACGGTCAAAGAGCTGCCCCGTATCCGGATCGCGATATTCCTGATCCTGGATCCAGAAATCGGCATAAGTGACGTAGCGATCAAAAATGTTCTGCCCATATTCGGAATAAGATTCCAGATAAGCGGTCTGGATCTCTTTACCGATAAATTCCGCATATTTCGGGATCAGATACCCTTTCAGATGTTCCAGATGTTTCTCTGCCAGCTCCTGTGGGAACTGCTCGCGCTCAATCTGCTGCTCCAGAACATAGAAGAGATGAACAGGGTTTGCCGCCACTTCCGCATGATCAAAGTTAAATACGCGGGAGAGGATTTTAAACGCGAAGCGGGTGGAGAGGCCGTTCATTCCTTCGTCCACGCCAGCGTAATCCCGGTACTCCTGATAAGATTTCGCCTTTGGATCGGTATCTTTCAGGCTCTCACCGTCATACACCCGCATTTTAGAGTAGGTGCTGGAGTTCTCCGGCTCTTTCAGACGCGACAGGATGGTGAAGCGTGCCAGCGTTTCCAGCGTGCCCGGTGCGCAAGGGGCATGCGTCAACTCACTGTTATCCAGCAGCTTGTTGTAGATTTTGATCTCTTCCGAAACGCGAAGGCAGTAGGGCACCTTAACGATATAAACACGGTCAAGGAACGCCTCGTTGTTTTTGTTGTTACGGAAGGTCACCCATTCAGATTCATTAGAGTGCGCCAGAATAATACCGTTGAACGGCAGGGCTGAAATTCCTTCAGTACCGTTATAGTTACCTTCCTGTGTAGCCGTCAGCAGAGGATGCAGCACCTTGATAGGCGCCTTAAACATCTCGACGAACTCCATGATCCCCTGGTTTGCACGGCAAAGCGCGCCAGAATAGCCATAGGCATCTGGATCGTTCTGCGCGTGGTTTTCCAGCTTACGGATATCTACTTTACCTACCAGTGCCGAGATATCCTGATTGTTTTCATCACCAGGTTCTGTTTTGGCAATGGCCAGCTGTTCAAGAATCGAAGGCCAGACTTTCACAACCTTAAAGCGGGAGATATCGCCGCCGAAGTCATGCAGGCGTTTGGCAGCCCAGGGAGACATGATGGTGCCGAGGTAGCGACGAGGCACGCCATACTCTTTTTCAAGAATATTGGCATCCTCCTGGGGATTAAACAGGCACAGCGGGTGATCGTTTACCGGGCTGCGTTCGCCATCGGCGCTTAATACATAGATGGGCACGCGCTGCATCAGTGATTTCAGCCGTTCTGCAAGAGAGGACTTACCGCCCCCTACCGGCCCCAGCAGATAAAGGATCTGTTTCTTCTCCTCAAGGCCCTGAGCAGCATGCTTCAGGTAAGAGACGATCTGTTCAATCGCCTCTTCCATGCCGTAAAACTCCTCAAAGGCGGGGTAACGCGCGATAACACGGTTGGAGAACAGTCGGGAAAGGCGTGGCTCTTGTGCAGTATCGACCATGACCGGCTCACCAATAGCCATCAAAAGTCTTTCTGCCGCGTTGGCGTAAGCGCTGCGATCTTGCCGGCAAACGGTAAGAAATTCCTGCAGTGTGAACTCTTCGTCCTTGGCAGCTTCATAACGCTGACGATAGTGATCGAATATATTCATAGCGATGCCCGTCCTTTCTTTTATAGCACAGGTACCAGGAGCCTAATCGTGGACAGCTCCTGAAGGAACTTATAACTGAGTACAGCAACCCTTATGCCAACCTGACGTTTTTATCGTAAGAGATAAAATTTAGGGCGACTCTGCTCGGCAAAACTTGGCTTCTTTCAGTAAAGCGTAGTTGGCATTTAAGAAATTTCCTGAACCTCCGGCGATTTTCAATGATAATTCAATAACAAAGTCAGAATCTTTCTAAGGCCTTACCTTGCCTGACGCGGGCTGGCCGAATTTTGTAAATCACGCGCCAACCGCTGAGGTAGCTGACAGCGCAAATTGATTCTACGTGCTACAAGAGATGTAAATTTTTTAACGAATAAGCCTCCGGCTGATAGACTGAAGACCTGATTGTTATATTTATGGAATGAATTAATTGTGAACCATTTCAAAGTTAGCGCCCTTGCTCTGCTTTTACCCTGCACTTTTGCCGCTACCGTTGCGCAGGCTAATCCCTTAACCCTTGGCGCATCCGTTATTTACAGCCAAAGCCCCTATAAAGGCGGCGAAGGGCGTTATTACCCGTTCCCGATTGTAAATTATGAAGGCGACAGCTTTTACGTTCGCAGCCTTACCGCTGGTTACTATCTCTGGAAAGATCAGGAGAACCAGCTCTCGCTGACCATTCTGGGTTCCCCTCAGAACTTTGATCCTGACGATACTAAAGACAAGCGCCTGAAGGCGCTGGATAAACGTCATATGACCATGATGGGCGGCCTGACTTACCGTCATTCGGCGGAGTGGGGCGTTGTGCGTACGGTTGTGGCGGGCGACATGCTGGATAACAGCGATGGCTTTATCTGGGATCTTACCTATCTTTATCGCTTCCAGCTTGGCGATCTGAGTCTGACACCAGGTATTGGTGCGCTCTACAGCAGCGACAAACAGAATGACTACTATTATGGTGTCTCCAAAAGCGAGTCACGCCGCAGCGGGCTGAACAGCTATGAGGCTGACGGCAGCTGGAATCCCTATCTGGAGTTGACGGCAGCTTATGCTATCAGCCCAAGCTGGAACGCCACGGTCTCTGGCCGCTATACGCGTCTGAGTAGCGAGGTTAAGGACAGTCCAATGGTCGACAACAATTCTCAGGTCGCTCTCTGGACAGGAATCAGTTACACCTTCTGATCCCTCTTCCGCACGAAAAAGGGCGCTTTGCGCCCTTTTGCACAATTGTGGGGATCAAAAAACGTGCAGGAGCGCAGCATGGTTAAAAACGTGATCTTTCCCGACGGAACAGCTTTACCTGCGATTGGTCAGGGCACCTGGTATATGGGGGAGAATGCCAGCCAGCGTAAACAAGAGGTCGCGGCACTCCAGTCTGGCCTTGAACTGGGGCTGAAGGTTATTGATACCGCAGAAATGTATGCAGACGGGGGCGCTGAAGAGGTTGTGGGTGAAGCGCTGAAGGGAAGGCGAGAGAGTGCCTGGCTTGTCTCTAAGTTTTATCCCTGGAACGCAGGCATGGAAGACGCCACCGCTGCCTGTGAACGCAGCCTGCGTCGTCTGCAAACCGATTATCTCGATCTCTATTTGCTGCACTGGCGGGGAAATGTCCCGCTGGAGGAGACGATCCGGGCGATGGAATCCCTCCAGCAAGCGGGCAAAATTTTACGCTGGGGTGTCTCGAACTTTGACACGGACGATCTCAGTGAGCTGCTTGCCGAAGAGGGTGGCGAGCGTTGTGCAGCCAATCAGGTATTGTATCATCTGGCCTCGCGGGGGATTGAATATGACCTCCTGCCCGACTGCCAGCAACGGCAAATCCCGGTGATGGCCTACTCACCGCTTGCTCAGGCCGGACGGCTACGGCAGGAGATAATGACACACGCCGTGCTTAAGGCCATTGCACAACAAAAGGGCATCAGCGTGGCCCAGTTGCTGCTGGCGTGGGTGATACGCAAGGAAGGGGTGATGGCAATTCCCAAGGCGAGCACCACCGTGCATGTTGCCGATAATGCCGCTGCGCTCAGCATCACCTTGACCAGCGATGAGCTGACAAAAATCAATCACGCTTTTCCCCCACCAACCGGCAAAATGGCGCTGGATGTGGTTTGAGACTTAACGGGGGAATACTCTTCCCCCTAAGTCTGCTACTCAGCTATTTTTCCGCACCCGGATTGTCGTAGCCAGGCGGGAAGGGGCCTCTCCAGCGCTGACCATAGGGCTTGAGATATGCGCCGTTTCAACGCACACCATGGTTTTATATCCCTCATTTGCCATATCACCCATACTGCAAGAGAGCGCAGGGCCGGGGTTCCAGGTGACAACGTCACTTTGGTAGTGGTGATGGACTTCGATGGTTCGTTTGCCTGCTGCGTCGGTGATTACGCTGCAATCTTCAGGCTGAGTATGAATACGGTCTGTACGGTCAGGGTAGGTTTGTTTCCCACTCTCTGAGCGGCCCTCAATGCCGTTGTTTACCTTATCGATAAAGCTTTTACCCAATCCACTCACCTCCACGCCCGCTATGTCTGCAACGCAGAAGTAGCTATGCAGGGCCGCCGTGGCTTCAAAATCACCGTGGGCCTCCAGCTCTATCTCACAGCGATCGGCAAAGCGGAAGCGGGCAAAGAGGGTAAAGTCATGGGGCCAGAGCTTTTTGGTTTGCTCGTTGCTCTGTAGCACCAGCGTCAGCATCACGCTTTCATCATTCTCATCATGGGCGGAAAGCGTCCAGGGGAGCGTGCGGGCAAAGCCGTGTGCGGGTTCACCTGCCGGGCCAAACCATGGCCAGCAGATGGGCACGCCGCCCCGAATGGCTTTACCTGCGGTCCAGGCCGTTTTTTCACTCAGCCAGATCACAGGCTTTTCGCCGCTGGGCTGCCAGGCAACCAGCTGAGCGCCCTGTAGCGTAACAGCTGCACGGACTTTGGGATGAGCAATTACCAGTATCGGCAGCTCGCCCATTTTACGCTGTGAGAGATAGGGGCTGATTTGTTCGATGACCGGCAGAGAAAAGAGTTTTTCGTTCATAAGCGGACCTGTATTTCAGCAAATAAAAAGGGCGACCGTAGTCGCCCTCAACACATTCCACGTCGCTTATTTAGCGATGTGAGCAATCAGGTCCAGGACCTTATTGGAGTAACCTGTTTCATTATCGTACCAGGAAACCAGTTTCACAAACGTGTCGCTCAGCGCGATACCGGCTTTGGCATCAAAGATAGAGGTCAGGGTTTCACCGTTGAAATCGGTAGAAACCACTTCATCTTCGGTGTAGCCCAGAACGCCTTTCATTTCGCCTTCAGCAGCGGCTTTGATAGCAGCGCAAATTTCAGCGTAAGAAGCTGGTTTAGCCAGACGCGCAGTCAGGTCAACCACGGAAACGTTAGGGGTAGGCACACGGAACGCCATACCGGTCAGTTTGCCGTTCAGCTCAGGGATCACTTTACCTACAGCTTTAGCTGCGCCGGTAGAGGAAGGGATGATGTTCTGAGATGCGCCACGGCCGCCGCGCCAGTCTTTATGAGACGGGCCATCAACGGTTTTCTGTGTAGCGGTGGTAGCATGCACGGTGGTCATCAGTGCTTCAACGATACCAAAGTTGTCGTTGATAACTTTTGCCAGTGGCGCCAGGCAGTTGGTGGTGCAGGAAGCGTTAGAAACGATATCCTGGCCAGCATAAGCCTTGTGGTTAACGCCCATTACGAACATTGGGGTGTCATCTTTCGATGGACCGGTCAGAACGACTTTCTTGGCACCAGCCTGAATGTGCTTACGCGCAGTTTCGTCGGTCAGGAAGATACCGGTTGCTTCCGCAACCACATCAACACCGATTTCGCCCCATTTCAGGTTAGCTGGATCTCTTTCAGCGGTAACACGGATGGTTTTGCCGTTAACAACCAGATGGCCGTCTTTGACTTCCACGGTGCCGTCAAAACGACCATGCGTAGAGTCATACTTCAGCATGTAAGCCATGTACTCTGCGTCCAGCAGATCGTTGATTGCAACGATTTCTACATCAGAACGCTGCTGAGCAGCACGGAAAACGATGCGACCGATACGGCCAAAACCGTTGATACCTACTTTGATAGTCATATATTCCACCAGCTGTTGTTAGTGAATAAAAGGTTGGCTGTAAAATTACAAAAACCTTACCAGGCGTCAAGCGGAATCGCTTCAATAGTTGCGACAAATCAAACCTGCGGACAGGAATTATTGGTCAAAAAACGCCTTTCGCCACCCTTGCATAAGAGTCATATGGGGACGGCTTGCCCGAATATAAAGGGGTGATGAAATCAAAGGGTGATCTGAATCACATTTTCGCCCTCAGATAACTTTCAGACTCCGCCTGAGAGAAAAAAATCCCCTGACGTTGTTAAGTATTTGTTAGAATACTAGCCGATATTTTCAGAATCACACTGCCTGAGACGAGCAAAATGGCTAAAGAACCGAACGAATTCACCCCAGAAAGCGATTTAAGCGAAATGCAGCGCTATGTGACTCAGCAGCGCGGTACAGAACCGCCGTTCTCCGGCAAGCTGCTGCATAACAAAGGCGAAGGGATCTATCACTGCCTGGTCTGTAACTCGCCGCTGTTTTTGTCTGAAACCAAATATGACTCTGGCTGCGGTTGGCCCAGTTTTTACCAGCCTCACCATGACGATGCCATTCGTTATATCGAGGATGAATCACACGGTATGCAGCGCATTGAAATCCGTTGTGGTAACTGTGACGCGCATCTGGGGCATGTGTTCCCGGATGGCCCACAGCCTACCGGCGAGCGCTACTGTGTTAACTCCGCCTCGCTAAGCTTCTCTGATGAAGATGGCAACAATATTAAAGGGTAGCGGATATGGAGCTTGATGAGATGATCGCCAGCATGACGCCGGAAGTGTATCAGCGTCTTGTCACTGCGGTAGAAACCGGCAAGTGGGCCGACGGTGTGGCATTAACGCCGGAGCAGAAAGAGAACAGCCTGCAACTGGTTATGCTCTGGCAGGCTCGCCATAACGATGAACCGCAGCATATGAGCGTGGGCAAAGGCGGCGAGATGGTGATGAAGAGCAAGAAGCAGCTCAAGGAAGAATTTGGCATCAGCGACGACAACGTCACCCGCATCAGGCTGCAATAAATTATTCCCTGCGGAATAATTAACGGCACGCTGGAATCAAAACCGATTCCAGCGTGCCGGGTCATGAAAACTGAAGGGTGAAAGTAGCGTCTGGAGCGCCGTTCAGGGTGTGCAAACTGACGGACGGTCGCCGTTGGCTTTATCTGCAATTGCCTGCCTGACGACGATAATCAGAGAATGAGCGCTCCCAGGGCTTTCATCTCATCCATCGCGCGCGCCGAATCTCCCGGCGTGAGATCGACACCCCGGCAGCCGGCGGCAATCACCGTCACCGCGTAGCCTGCGGCTAAGGCATCCAGCACCGTGTATTTCACGCAATAGTCTGTTGCCAGCCCCATCACGGTCAGCGCCGTAATCCCCTGAGCCTTCAGCAAAGCGTCCAGCCGCGTTTTTTTGCGATGCCCGTTATCGTAAAAGCCACTGTAACTGTCCACCTGCGCATCTTCGCCCTTGAAGACACGATCGGTAATCAAGTCGGTGTGGAGCAAAGGGTGTAACTCTGCGCCAAAGGTATGCTGCACACAGTGATCGGGCCACCAGACCTGCGGCAGACCAGCCAGTTCTCCCAGCGTCCAGGGCTGCTCCCCCGCATTAGAGGCGAAGCTGCCATGACTGGCGGGGTGCCAGTCCAGCGTGGCTATAACCGGCTGCCCTCGATGGCTGAACTCGCCAGCATAGTGATTGGCTACGGCAATCACCTCATCGCCATCTTTCACCGCCAGCGCTCCGCCGCTGCAAAAGTCATTCTGTAAGTCAATCAACAACAGAGCCTGTTGCGTAGCCATTGTCACCTCACTTTTCATCTGGTGTCAGTTCTCCGCGCAGATTAACCTGCATCAACCGCCTGACTTCATCACTGGAGAGATTCTGACTTAACAGAAAATGCAGTTTGGTCAGCGTGGCTTCCACAGTTAAATCATAGCCGCTCACCACTCCAGCCAGCGCCAGCGCGTTACCGGTGGCATAGCCGCCCATATTCACCTTACCGGACATACATTGCGTCAGGTTGACCACCACAATTCCCCGGTCGGAGGCGGCCTTAAGCTCTTTAAGAAATGCAGGATTTTGCGGCGCATTACCCACGCCGTAGGAGCGCAGGATCAGCGCTTTTACCGGTTGCAGCAGGAAATTGCTCACCACATCCGAAGAGATGCCGGGATAGATGGTGACTACGCCAATCGGCTGCGGGGTAATGGGGTGAACAATCAGTTCCCCGGTGCCCGTCGGGGCCGCTGGCGTATTCAGGCGACGAATATGAATACCCGCCTCCAGCAGCGGCGCAAGATTAGGTGAGGCAAAAGCATTAAAACCATCTGCATGGGCTTTCGTCGTGCGGTTGCCACGAAACAGCGTATTGTTGAAAAATAGCGCAACTTCATTAATAGGGTAGTTAGCCGCAACGAACAGGGCATTCAGCAGATTTTGCTGACCGTCCGAACGCAGCTGTTCCAGCGGTATTTGTGACCCTGTCACAATGACCGGCTTGGCCAGGTTTTCCAGCATAAACGACAGCGCAGAGGCGGTGAAGGCCATGGTATCGGTGCCGTGCAGGATCACAAAGCCATCATAGCTATCGTAATTTGCGCGAATATCCTCTGCAATCGATTGCCAGTCCCGCGGCGTCATATCGGAAGAGTCAATCAGCGGCTGGTACTCATGGATGGTAAAATCGGGCATCTCGGCACGATGAAACTCCGGCATATTCGCCAGCTGTTGCTGCAAATGTCCGGAAACCGGGATAAATCCCTGCTCGGATCGCTGCATGCCAATAGTCCCGCCCGTATAGGCGACATAGATGGATCTCTTTTGCATGTATTTACTCAGGCTCGCCGAAAAGGCGCAGTATAAGGGGAAAGCAGGGGAAAAGCAGCCCGACCAGATGGCCGGGCTGAGCGTTTACTTCACTTGTGCACAGGTCAGGCACATGGCATAGCGGTTTTGCGGATCGTTCAGGTTATCGAACAGACCCGGCTGATTGCGCATGGAGGCCATGACGTCATAAAGCGGTGCTGGCAGATAAACCTTAAGCGCATCCGGCAGTGCAGCACGGACGGAAACGTTCATCTGGCTGAAGAGCATATCCATAAAGTCCGGGTCATCCTGATACCAGCTAAGCTGCCACTGCTTGAGTTTTGCCAACTCTGCCGCTTTCGCCACCGCATCATCGAAATCACCCATCGCATCTACCAGACCGTTGGCTTTAGCGTCGCTTCCGGTCCAGACATGGCCCTGGGCAATCTGGTCGATCTGCTCAGGCGTTTTATTGCGCGATTTCGCCACCAGGCCCAGGAAGTTTTTGTAGCCGTTCTCAATGCTCATCTGCATCATCTGCTGAACTTCAGGCGGCAGAGCCTTGGTGGTCGCCACATCGGCCAGAGGTGAAGTAGAAACGCCATCGGTATGCACACCAATCGTATCCAGCGTGTTCTCTACCGTATTGATCACGCCAAAGATGCCGATGGAGCCGGTAAGCGTGCTGGGGCTGGCGATGATGTAGTTAGCTGGCGTAGAGATCCAGTAGCCACCTGAAGCCGCCATCCCGCCCATGGAAACCACCACCGGTTTGCCCGCTTCTTTAGCCGCAGCCAGCTCTTCACGAATCGTTTCAGAAGCCGTTACGCTGCCGCCAGGGCTGTTCACACGCAGAACAATAGCTTTGATTTTCGGGTCGAGACGCGCCTGACGGATTTCCAGTGCGGTAGTATCACCCCCGACGCTGCCCGGCGTTTCTTCGCCATCCATAATCGCACCGTTTGCCATCACCACGGCGATGTTGCCATCCGGGGAGCCGTTGTTCTTCACCTGATAGTCATAAATACTGGTGCCTTTAAAATCCTTCGCCTGCTTATCCCAGCCGAAAATTTTCGTCATCTGGCTGTCAACCAGCGAACGCGAGGCCAGTTCATCGACCATCTTATTGTCCAGGGCATAGCGCGCCGTATCACCACCCACTTTCTGTAGGCCAGCAAGCACACCTTGCGCACCAGGGAAGAGTTGCTCAGGCGTTATCTGACGATTAGCAGCGATGGTATTCAGGTAGTTCTGCCACAGTTCACCTATCCAGCGACTGTCTGCCTCTCTGGCGGCAGGGGACATATCATCACGCAGGAAAGGTTCAACGGCAGATTTATAGGTGCCCACGCGGAAGATATGCGAGCTAACTTTCAGCTTATCTAACAGCGTTTTGTAGTAGAGACCATTGGTGGCAAAGCCATGCAAATCTACGGTTCCCTGTGGGGAGAGATAGATTTTGTTGGCGAAGCTGGCGAGGTAATACTGCGCCTGGCTGTAGCTGTCGCCCGTGGCGTAGATCTGTTTGCCGCTGTCACGGAACTCACGCAGCGCTTTGCCAATATATTGCAGCGACGGCTGATCCGCACCGGCAAAGTCGCGCAGGTCAAGCACCATACCGGTAATATTGGCATCGCCTTTCGCCTGACGGATCGCATCCACTATATCAAAAAGGGAGTTTTCTTTCAGCCTGTCGCTGCTGGCGCCCAGCAGCTGGCGGCCAATTTTGCTGAGTCGGTTACTCACCGAGGGCTTATCGACTACCACACCGCTTAAGTCGACGATCAGCGCACCTTTCTGCGGCTCGGCAGGGGTGGAAGAGCTGCTGAACTGGAAATAAATTCCCACGCAAATCAGGATTAACACCACCAAAAAAAGATTAAGGATAAATTCCCGGACGAAATTCAGCAGTCGCCAGGTCCATTTAAAAAAACCAGCGATAAATCGCCACAAAGTGCGCATATCAACTCCATAATTGCGATAAAGACCCGGAACAGGGGCGGGCAGAGCGCCCCAGAACAGGTGGGGATGGTGACATCCTAAATAGCAGGGGCCAACTTGTCAGCAGGAAAAAGCGGAATGCTGTAACAAATCATCATCCTGTGCTAATTTCAGCTGAATAAAACTCATTATCAGGAGTCATTATGGATGCACTGGATTTAGTGGTTAATCGCCGTTCAGCCTCACGACTGAGCGAACCCGCCCCGACAGGCGAAGCGCTGGAGAATATCATTCGTGCCGGTATGCGCGCTCCCGATCACGGCACCTTGCAGCCATGGCGTTTTATTATTGTGGAAAAGGAAGGGCGTGAACGCCTTAGCGCGCTGCTGGAAAATGCCGCCCGCGTGGATGGCATGGAAGAGAAAGCGATTGAGAAGGCTAAGCAGTCGCCTTTCCGGGCGCCAATGATTATCACCGTGGTAGCGCATTGCGAAGAGCATCACAAAGTCCCGCAGTGGGAGCAGGTAGTATCCGCTGGCTGTGCCGTGATGGCGATGCAAATGGCTGCGGTGGCTCAGGGGTTTAACGGGATCTGGCGCAGCGGTGCCTGGACCGAACATCAGGCGGTGCGCGAAGCCTTCCACTGTCGGCCACAGGATGCCATTGTGGGTTTTCTTTACCTGGGTACGCCACAGCTTAAATCCTCCACCACGGTGCTGCCACCCGACACCGCCCCCTTTGTCAGTTATTTCTGAGTGACAAAACCGCTTCAGGCCGTCAGGGTTGTCAGCAGCCCTGAATTTTGTCGGGATAATGAGCAAACAGTCGCGGAAATCTCTCCTGAGTTTTACTCCTGCCTGACGAAAGCGCTACCATAACGCCACTATTTCCGAAGGGAAGTGGCTCAGATGTGATAATGCGTTAATTAATGAGTTTCCTGAAGGAAGTCACTGCCGGATGCGTTTGTTTATTGCCGAAAAGCCCAGCTTAGCCCGCGCCATAGCGGATGTCCTGCCCAAACCTCATCGCCGGGGAGATGGCTTTATCGCCTGCGGTCAGGATCAGATGGTCACCTGGTGCGTGGGCCACCTGCTGGAGCAGGCTCAGCCTGACAGCTATAACAGCCGTTTTGCCCGCTGGTCGCTGGCGGATCTGCCCATTGTGCCCGAAAAATGGCAGCTACAGCCGCGTCCTTCGGTGGCAAAACAGCTTAAGGTGATTAAAGGCCTGCTTGAGCAGGCAAGCGTGGTGGTGCATGCGGGCGACCCCGATCGCGAAGGGCAGCTGCTGGTCGATGAAGTGCTGGATTATCTGGCCTTGCCCCCTGAAAAACGGGCTAACGTACAGCGCTGCCTGATCAATGACCTTAATCCCTCTGCCGTTGAGCGGGCGGTAAGCCGTCTGCGTGAAAACAAAGAGTTTATCCCGCTCTGCGTCTCTGCACTCGCCAGAGCCAGGGCCGACTGGCTCTATGGCATCAATATGACACGGGCTTACACTCTGCTGGGCCGAAATGCCGGTTACGACGGCCTGCTGTCAGTGGGCCGCGTTCAAACGCCGGTTCTTGGGCTGGTGGTTCGTCGCGATGAAGAGATTGAAAACTTTGTCGCGAAGGACTTTTTTGAAGTTAAAGCACATATCGTGACGCCAGCAGAAGAGCGATTTGTGGCGCTCTGGCAACCCAGCGACTCCTGCGAGCCGTATCAGGATGAAGAGGGACGGCTGTTGCATCGCCCGCTGGCCGATCACGTGGTAGCGCGCATTGGCGGTCAGCCTGCCCTCGTGACCAGCTATAACGACAAACGAGAGAATGACACGGCTCCGCTGCCTTTCTCTCTCTCCAGCCTCCAGATTGAAGCCGGTAAGCGGTATGGACTGAGTGCTCAGGTGGTGCTGGATACCTGTCAGAAACTGTATGAAACCCACAAACTGATCACCTACCCCCGTTCGGACAGCCGCTATCTGCCCGATGAGCATTTTGCCGGACGCCATGCGGTACTGAATGCCATTAATGCGCATCAGCCCGATCTGACGCCGCCAGCAGACTTTGACAGCGACCGCCGTAATCGCTGCTGGGATGATAAAAAGGTGGATGCGCACCACGCCATCGTGCCTACCGCCCGCAGTTCACAGGTCAGGCTCACGGAGAATGAGAGCAAGATCTATCGCCTGATCGCCACCCAGTACCTGATGCAGTTTTGCCCGGATGCCATTTATCGTAAGTGCGTTATCGAACTGGATATCGCTGGCGGTAAATTTGTCGCCAAAGCGCGTTTTCTGGCCGAGGCAGGGTGGCGCGCTTTGTTAGGCAGCAAAGAGCGGGATGAAGAGAATGACGGTACGCCGCTGCCGGTGGTGGCGAAGGGGGATGAGCTGCTCTGCGAGCGCGGAGAGGTGGTAGAGAAGCAAACCCAGCCTCCAAGACCCTTCACCGATGCGACACTGTTATCAGCTATGACCGGCATTGCGCGATTTGTTCAGGATAAAGATCTAAAGAAAGTGCTGCGGGCGACCGATGGTTTAGGAACAGAAGCTACGCGCGCCGGGATCATTGAACTGCTGTTCAAACGCGCCTTTTTGTTTAAGAAAGGGCGCTATATTCAATCCAGTCCCGCCGGGCGGGCGCTGATCCACTCACTGCCAGAAATGGCGGCGCGTCCTGACATGACTGCCCATTGGGAGTCCACGCTGACCAAAATCAGTGAAAAGCAGTGCCGCTACCAGGATTTTATGTTGCCGCTGGTGGAGACGCTGCATAATCTGATTGATCAGGCAAGGCAGCAGCCTGCTGCACATGCCTTCCGTGGACTTCCGGCGGCTGACAGCAAAAAGCCGCGCCGCAAGGCAAAAAAAGCGAAGGAAACTGAATGATGAAATTATCAGGTGCAATGATGCTGGCGGGCGTTTTACTGATCGGCACTCCACTCTGCGCCACCGCTGAGGGTTGGAATGTCGGCACAGGCCATAGCCATCCGGGTGGTCACGGCAACGGCAATGGTAACGGCAATGGCAATGGTAACGGCGAAGGCTACGGCAACGGTCACGGCTACGGTAATGGCAACGGCAACGGTAACGGCTACGGTAATGGTAATGGTAATGGTAATGGTAATGGCAATGGTAATGGTAATGGTAATGGCAATGGTAATGGTAATGGCAACGGTTCCGGCAATGACAATAGTAATGGCGGATTCAATGCCGATGCGGTAGTGGATTTGCCGCCTGAAGTCTGGACGCAGGGGCAGAACAACAATCAGCCTCCCTGCCAGCGCTGCTGTACCTACGAAAACCGCAGCTACACGGAAGGCTCGGTGGTTAAAATGGAAGGTGTACTGCTGCAATGCGCCCGTGATGAGAAATCCTGGGGCACCAACAACCTGACCTGGCAAACAGTGAAGTAATCAGGCTTGCACCGCGCCAGTGCTGGCTGGCGCAGAGTGGCCTCTGCGCCCGGTTAGCGATGGCGATCAGAAGCTGAACTCAGCCCAGATGGGAGCGTGATCGGAGGGTTTCTCCATACTGCGAATGGCGTAATCAATACCGGTAGCCACGCAGCGCTCAGCCAGAGGCAGGCTTGCCAGCACCAGGTCAATGCGCAAGCCGCGGTTATCATCAAAACCTTTTGAGCGATAGTCAAACCAGGAGAACTGGTCATTCACTTGCGCATTCTGCGCGCGCCAGGTATCAACTAATCCCCAGTTCATCAGCCGATCCATCCATTCACGCTCCTCTGGCAGGAACGAACATTTTCCCGTGCGTAACCATCGCTTGCGACTCTCTTCGCCAATACCGATATCCAGGTCGGTCGAGCTGATATTCATATCGCCCATAATCAGCACCGGATTAGTGGGTTTCTGCTCCTGCTCCAGATAGCTTTGCAGATCGCGGTAGAATTTCTCTTTGGCGGGGAATTTCGTTGGGTGCTCGCGGCTCTCTCCCTGCGGGAAGTAGCCGTTGATAACCGTCAGCGTGCCCATCGGGCTGGGGATATCCGCCATGATCAGGCGGCGCTGCGACTCTTCATCGTCACCCGGAAAGCCGCGACGGATCATAACAGGCTCCGCTTTGGTCAACAGCGCTACGCCGTAGTGTCCCTTCTGACCGTGATAGAAGACGTTGTAGCCCAGCTTTGCCACCTCTTCCAAAGGGAACATATCGTCATGCACCTTCGTTTCCTGTAGGCCAATTACGTCTGGCTGGTGCTGTTCGACTATCGCCTGAAGCTGATGCGGTCGGGCACGCAGCCCGTTGATATTAAAAGAAACAAATTTCATTGCACTGACCTGGGCCGGGAAAAAAGTGAGAAGGATGGTAACAAATTATGGGGTAGGGGGAAATATAGCGACGGGAGGAGAGATAAGAATTCACATGCGTTAAGGCATGGTAGACCAGCAACCGGCTCATCCTTCGATGTCGAAGCTTCTCATCCTTCCCCGTGGGGTATCTGGAAGAGTGTGCTCTGAACAGCGGAACTGGAGATTACATAAGATGGTGGTGGGGGAAGGATTTTTCGTCGCGTTGCGGCTCATCCTTCGATGTCGAAGCTTCTCATCCTTCCCCGTGGGGTAACTGGAAGAGTGTGCTCTGAACATAAAAACTGGGGATTACATAAGATGGTGGTGGGGGAAGGATTTTTCGTCGCGTTGCGGCTCATCCTTCGATGTCGAAGCTTCTTATGCTTCCCCATGGGGTATCTGGAAGAGTGTGCTCTGAACAGGGGAACTGGAGATTACATTAAGATGGTGGTGGGGGAAGGATTTTTCGTCGCGTTGCGACTCACCCTGCGGGTCAAACCTTCGATGTCGAAGCTTCTCATCCTTCCCCGTGGGGTATCTGGAAGAGAGTGCTCTGAACAGGGGAACTGGGGATTACATAAGATGGTGGTGGGGGAAGGATTCGAACCTTCGAAGTCGATGACGGCAGATTTACAGTCTGATCCCTTTGGCCACTCGGGAACCCCACCACGGGGTTGCTTTTCTTACTGCTTCAGATTCAGCGCTGATGGCTGGAAGCGGGGCGCATCATATCAAATGAGATGAGCGTGTAAAGTCCGGCAGTAAGAATTAATGACTGTTTGCCGCTTTTTTATTCAGGCTGCTGATTTGTCAGGCAAATCAGCAGCCCTGCCGCTTATAAAATAATCGTACGGTTACCGTAGACAAAAACGCGCTGGGCCAGAACCTGATAAAGGGCACGGCTCAAGGCATTCTTCTCTACGTCACGTCCTGCACGCATCATGTCTTCTGCCGTGTAGTTGTGATCAACGTGAATCACATCCTGCATGATGATCGGGCCTTCATCCAGATTGTCATTTACATAATGCGCCGTGGCGCCAATGATCTTCACGCCGCGCTCGTAAGCCTGATGGTAAGGACGCGCGCCAATAAAGGCGGGCAGGAACGAGTGGTGAATGTTGATAATTTGATTAGGGTAGCGCTGCACAAACCCTGGCGTCAGAACGCGCATATACTTTGCCAGAACAACATAATCCGGCTGATAGCGGTCAATTTCCGCTGCCATGTTGTTGTCATGTTCTTCGCGGCTCAACCCTTCATGGCTCACCAGGCTGAACGGAATATCAAAGCGCTCAACCAGCGTCCGCAGCGTTTCGTGATTACCAATTACGGCGGCAATTTCTACATCCAGCCCGCCATAGGTGCTCTTCATCAGCAGGTCGCCCAGGCAGTGCGCCTCCTTGGTCACCAGAATCACAATACGACGGCGACCGGCAGAATTTAATTCCCGTACCGAACCGGCCGGCAGGGCGCTATCGAGATCGGCCAGCAAAGTCGTATCGTTAAAGATCCCTTCCAGTTCTGTTCGCATAAAGAAGCGACCGGTGCGGTGATCGACAAACTCATTGTTCTGCACAATATTCAGCTCATGCTTGTAGCAAATATTGGTAATTTTGGCGATCAGCCCTTTGGCATCGGGGCAGATGGTTCGTAAAACTTTTCTTTGCAGTGTTTGCGCTTGCATTGCAGTGGTAATCCTGTCGAAGCAATTCTTATGAGGTGAGCGACCTTACTGGCCGCAGCATTTCTTGAATTTTTTGCCAGAACCGCAAGGGCACCGGTCATTACGCCCTGTTTCAGGGAACGTTCCGTCGATATAGTACCAGCGTTTTTCTTCCCGAATAAAGCGGGAACGCTCATGAATAAAGCTTTCGCGCTGATTTTCAGAAAAACGAGCAAAAAATGTCACGTAGCCTTCGGACTTATCGCCAGTTTCTTCTGCCGTGATAATCTGTAAACTTAGCCATCTTGTTGCGGCAAAACTTTGGACAAGAGTGGTATGGAGTTGCTGCGGCTGGCAGGAAGGATGCCAGGTCGCGATAAGATAATCGGCGTTCTGCCGCACGTAAGCACTGTAGCGAGAGCGCATCAGCGCCTCGGGCGTGGCAGGGATGGCCTGGCCGTTTAGAAAGGGCTGGCAACATACGCTATACTGCTTTCCGCTGTAGCAGGGGCAAAGTTCCGACAAGTTGACTCCAGGAAGTATGAAGGCTGAGAGAATTGGGCATTATGGTAACTGAGCAACACCCCTGATGCCATTTGTAAGTTAAGCAACTCAGAGGTTGAATGAGACAGGTAAAAATTGGACTGGCACTGGGGTCGGGTGCTGCCAAAGGATGGGCGCATATAGGCGTGATCAACGCGCTTGAGCGCGCTGGGATCAAGGTGGATGTGGTTGCGGGGTGCTCTGTAGGGGCGCTGGTCGGCGCTGCTTATGCCAGCCAGAGAATGCCCGTCCTTGAAACCTGGGTCCGCTCATTCAGCTACTGGGATGTTATCCGTCTTATGGATTTCTCCTGGCGCCGTGGAGGACTGTTGCGCGGCGAGCGCGTTTTTAACCACGTACGCCGGCTGGTCAATCATGAGCATATTGAACAGTGCGCCATGCGCTTTGGTGCTGTTGCAACTAATCTCAGTACCGGACGCGAGCTGTGGCTGACAGAGGGTGACTTGCATATGGCGGTGCGGGCTTCATGCAGTATGCCCGGTTTACTGGCCCCGGTGGCCCATAATGGTTACTGGCTGGTGGATGGCGCGGTGGTCAATCCCGTACCGATTTCTCTGACGCGTGCATTGGGCGCAGATATTGTAATTGCTGTTGATCTTCAGCATGATGCGCACCTGATGCAACAGGACTTGCTCTCCGTCACGCCGCAAACTGCGGAAGAAGAGCATGCGGCGGCCACAAGTTGGAGAGGGCGGCTGCGTCAGAGTCTGTCAAAAATGGCTCAGCGCAAAATTAATCAGACGCCGGGCGCAATGGAAATCATGACTACATCCATTCAGGTGCTTGAAAACCGTCTGAAAAGGAACCGAATGGCGGGCGATCCGCCGGACGTACTGATTCAACCTTTTTGTCCGCAGATCTCCACGCTGGACTTTCACCGTGCAGAGGAAGCCATTGAGGCAGGCAGAGTGGCAGTAGAGAAGAAAATGGATGAATTACTCCCGCTGGTTCGTCACGCAGAGTTGCCGGATGAGTGAAAAATGAGACTTGAGGCAATTCTTACAGGCGAAAATGTGGTTTATGAGCCACTATTGACTAATCCGGTGTACAGGGGGGGATAATGGACAAGCCATTAAGCGGAAAAAAGATTCTGATTGTTGAAGACGAAGTCGTTTTCCGCTCTCTTCTGGACAACTATTTAAGTTCGCTTGGCGCAGAGCTGACGCTGGCGGATGATGGTGTTCAGGCGCTGGAAAAACTGAATCATACGGTTCACGATCTCATCATCTGTGACCTGGCTATGCCAAGAATGAATGGCATTAAGCTGGTTGAGCATCTTCGTAGTAAGGGCAATTCTTTGCCTATTCTGGTGATCTCCGCCACGGAGAATATGGCCGATATCGCTCATGTACTGCGTCTTGGCGTCCAGGATGTTTTACTGAAGCCGCTTAAAGATCTCGCTCGCCTGCGTGAAGCGGTATTCGAATGCCTCTATCCCGCTATGTTCACCTCTAAAGTGGAGGAGGATGAGCAACTCTTTCAGGACTGGGATGCGCTGGTGCGCGATCCGCATGCCGCTTCAAAGCTGCTTAAGCAGTTGCAGCCGCCTGTTCAACAAACCATTGCCAACTGTCGCATTAATTATCGCCAGCTGACCATGGCCGAGCAGCCAGGTCTGGTGCTGGATATTGCCGCTCTCTCTGAAAAAGACCTGGCGTTTTATTGTCTGGACGTGACGCGTGCAGGGGATAATGGCGTTCTTGCCGCGCTGCTGTTAAGAGCCCTATTTAATGGCTTATTGCAGGATCAACTTTCGGGTCAGGCTCAGCGATTGCCAGAATTAAATGGCCTGTTAAAACAGGTTAACCTTCTCTTACGGCAAGCCAATCTCAAAGGCCAGTTCCCCTTACTGGTGGGCTATTATCATCAGGGTTTAAAAAACCTGATCCTGGTTTCTGCCGGATTAAACGCCACACTCAACGTAAATACCCATCAAATCCAACTCAGTAACGGTGTGCCCCTTGGTACGTTAGGTTCCACGCATTTAAACCAAATCAGCCAGCGTTGCGAAACCTGGCAGTGTCAGGTTTGGGGCGCTGGAGGCAGGCTGCGCCTGATGTTGTCCACAGATTAAGCATGCGGTTATAATTTCTGTCTGCCGCAGGCAGACAGGGCCAAAGTTAAGCCTTACACTTGGGTAATAGTCTTAATTTACGCTGAAAGGGTTCATCCAGGATAAATCCGTCAGGGTTCCACTGTTATACTCATCTCGTTTTTAACTCGACATATCAAGTAATAACTTGAACGGCCTATATAAAGAGAGGTACTTAGATGTCTGCCTATAAGTCCAAAGTAAAAAAAGCGGTTATCCCGGTAGCAGGTTTGGGAACGCGTATGTTGCCTGCAACCAAAGCCATTCCAAAAGAGATGCTGCCGCTGGTTGATAAGCCGTTAATTCAGTATGTCGTTAACGAATGTATCGCAGCAGGAATTAACGAGATTGTGCTGGTAACGCACTCCTCTAAAAACGCCATTGAAAACCACTTCGATACCAGCTTCGAACTGGAATCTATGCTGGAAAAACGCGTTAAGCGTCAGCTGCTGGAAGAGATCCAGTCAATCTGTCCTCCACACGTCACCATCATGCAGGTTCGTCAGGGTCTGGCAAAAGGCCTGGGCCACGCAGTCATGTGTGCTTACCCGGTTGTAGGTAACGAGCCTTTCGCCGTTATCCTGCCAGACGTTATCATTGATGAATACGAATCAAATCTGGAGAAGGAAAACCTTGCCGATATGATGCGTCGCTTCGATGAAACCGGCCACAGCCAGATTATGGTTGAGCCAGTAGCCGACGTGACCGCTTATGGCGTGGTAGATTGCCAGGGCGCAGAACTGAAAGCAGGTGAAAGCGCGCCAATGGTCGGCGTAGTAGAGAAGCCTAAAGCAGACAAAGCGCCTTCTAATCTGGCAGTAGTAGGACGTTACGTTCTCTCAGCAGATATCTGGCCTCTGCTGGCAAAAACCCCTCCGGGTGCTGGCGATGAAATCCAGCTGACTGACTCCATCGCTATGCTGATGGAAAAAGAAACTGTTGAAGCTTATCACCTGAAAGGCGTAAGCCATGACTGTGGTAATAAGCTGGGCTACATGCAGGCTTTCGTTGAGTACGGTGTACGTCACGAATCGCTGGGCAGCGACTTTAAAGAGTGGCTCGAAAGCACTGTTGGTAATAGTAAGTAAGTTTAATTTCTAACCGGGACAATTCAATGAAAGTCACCGTATTTGGTATCGGCTATGTTGGTCTGGTTCAGGCTGCGGTTCTGGCCGAAGTCGGACATGACGTTCTTTGTATCGATGTCGACGCAGCTAAAGTCGAGAATCTGAAGAAAGGGATCATTCCTATTTTTGAACCGGGCCTGACGCCGCTGGTGATGCAAAACTATGAGAGCGGTCGCCTCAAGTTTTCCACCAATGCTGAAGAGGGTGTTAACCACGGTACGATGCAGTTTATCGCCGTGGGTACGCCTCCGGATGAAGATGGCTCAGCGGATCTGAAATATGTTACCGCCGTAGCCCGTACCATTGCACAGCACATGAATGACCACAAAGTGGTTATCGACAAATCGACTGTTCCTGTTGGTACAGCCGACCGCGTTCGTGCGGTAATGGAAGAAGCGCTGAAAACACGTGGTGTTGATATCGCGTTTGATGTGGTCTCTAACCCGGAATTCCTCAAGGAAGGTGCAGCGGTCAACGACTGTATGCGTCCTGAGCGTATTGTAGTGGGTACAGACAACGATGAAGTGGTTGAACTGCTGCGCGAGCTTTACGAGCCGTTTAACCGCAATCACGATCGCATGATCTTAATGGATATTCGTAGTGCTGAGCTGACCAAGTATGCGGCAAACTGCATGCTGGCAACCAAAATCAGCTTTATGAATGAGATCTCTAACCTGGCAGAACGTCTGGGTGCAGATGTCGAAAAAGTGCGTCAGGGCATCGGTTCTGACTCCCGTATCGGCTATTCGTTTATCTACCCTGGCTGCGGCTACGGTGGATCCTGCTTCCCGAAAGATGTTCAGGCTCTGATCCGCACAGCAGAACAAATTGGCTATAAGCCACGTCTGCTGCAAGCGGTTGAAGACGTCAATGATTCGCAGAAAAACAAGCTGCCAACTTTCATCAAACGTCACTTCGGTGAAAACTTGCAGGGCAAAACTTTTGCGCTGTGGGGGCTTTCTTTCAAGCCAAATACCGATGACATGCGTGAAGCCTCTTCGCGCGTACTGATGGAAGCGCTGTGGCAGGCTGGTGCAACCGTTCAGGCATTCGATCCGGAAGCGATGGACGAAGCGCAGCGCATCTATGGCCACCGCAGCGATCTGAAGCTGATGGGAACCAAAGAAGCGGCCCTACAGGGTGCTGATGGCCTTGTGATCTGTACTGAATGGCAAAACTTCCGCGCCCCGGATTTTGATGTCATTAAAAATGCTCTGAAAGAACCCGTGATTTTTGATGGTCGTAACCTGTATGATCCAGAAAGAATCAGCAAGCGCGGTTTTGTTTATTATGCAATCGGCCGCGGCGCTTCTATCCAAATTGCATAATTAACGAGGGCAGTATGAAATATCTGGTTACCGGCGCAGCAGGATTTATTGGCTTTCACGTTGCAAAACGCCTGTTGTCTGCCGGTCACCAGGTTGTCGGAATCGACAACCTGAATGATTATTACGATGTAAACCTGAAGCTCGCCCGCCTTGATTTACTTAAACCCCACCCTCTGTTCACCTTTATTCAGCTCGATCTTGCCGATCGTGAAGGCATGGCTGAGCTTTTCAGCAAGGGTGCATTTGAGCGGGTTATCCATCTTGGCGCACAGGCTGGCGTACGTTACTCCATTGAAAATCCTCTAGCCTATGCGGATGCCAACCTTATTGGCCATCTGAATATTCTTGAAGGATGCCGTCATCATAAAATTGGGCATTTATTATACGCTTCATCCAGTTCTGTTTATGGGCTGAACCGTAAAATGCCATTCTCTACCGACGATTCCGTTGACCATCCTGTTTCGTTGTATGCAGCGACAAAGAAAGCCAACGAATTAATGTCCCATACCTATTCTCACCTGTACGGAATACCCACCACCGGACTGCGCTTTTTCACCGTATATGGTCCCTGGGGACGTCCGGACATGGCTCTGTTCAAATTCACGCGCGCAATGGTCGCCGGTGAACAGATTGATGTCTATAACAATGGTCAGATGCGTCGTGATTTCACTTATATCGACGATATCGCCGAGGCCATTGTGCGCCTGCAAGATGTTATTCCCAGGGCGGATGAAAGCTGGACAGTGGAGCAGGGCAGCCCCGCGACCAGTTCTGCACCTTACCGGGTCTACAATATAGGGAACAGCAATCCTGTTACGCTGCTCGCCTATATTGAGGCGCTGGAGAAGGCGCTGGGGATAGCTGCTAAAAAGAATATGTTGCCTATGCAGCCAGGCGATGTGCTGGAAACCAGTGCAGACACCCAGCCATTATATGAAGTTACAGGCTTTAAGCCCCAGACCAGCGTTGAAGAGGGAGTTGCCAGGTTCGTCAGCTGGTATCGATCTTTTTATAAGGTTTAAGCTTAAACGGAAACAAAAAAAAGGAGCTTCGGCTCCTTTTTTTTGGCTTCTGTCGATATGCTTTCGTCAGTCAAAATACCTGCCGCACAGAGAGGTTCATTGCTGAAAGCACTAACGGGCAATTACAGCAGGAAATCGTCCAGCTGCTTACCTTCTTCTTCGATAGCTTTTTTGATTACCGCTGGCGTACGACCCTGGCCGGTCCAGGTTCTGGCTTCGCCATTTTCATCAGTATATTTGTATTTAGCAGGGCGGGCAGCACGTTTTGCTTTACCCGGTGCTTTTACCGCAGCCAGTGTTGAGAGCAGTTCATTCGGATCGATACCGTCTGCGATTAACATTTCACGATATTGCTGCAATTTTCTGGCGCGCTCTTCGATTTCAGCCTGAGCATGGCTCTCTTCTTCACGGCGTTCATTAACAACAACTTCCAGCTTTTCCAGCATCTCTTCCAGCGTTTCCAGTGTACATTCTCTGGCTTGAGCACGCAGGGTACGAATGTTGTTCAAAATTTTAAGTGCTTCGCTCATTATATGAATCTCAAAAATTATTTAGGTGGGGGACATGTTCTGCCCGATAATAATAGAGTGCACAAATAAGAACTGCAATAGTTAATTTTGTAAGGAATTCAGAATAACGGCAGTGAGGCAATCTTTACTTTTGTAATTACCCTGGCAGAAATCTCATTCGTGCGCAAAATAAAGCCGACTTTCATAGCCTATTTCGTCGAATGGTTAACCCCTGTGTACTTAAGAAGGCGTATATAGTTTTCTTTCCGGTAAAACCATTCTCGTTTTAATGATTTGTCGCTTCAGGCTGAAGGAGTCTGTCGTCTATTAAAGGCGCAGGCTCCAGTTTTCAGGCAATAATTTCCTTAAATCGTCGCGAAGCTGAAATGACTTTACTGTTAAAAAACAAGTGTATTTCAACAACATTGCCGTCGTTATATATCAAGGAAATTGTTAACTTACCGCGTTACACGTTTGCTAAAAATGCCGGGAGAGGGAGTCAATATGCTACAATTCTGCCCACTCAACTGAACCTTTGTACGGAGTAAAGGCTGATGGCTCAGCTCTATTTTTACTACTCGGCGATGAATGCCGGCAAATCAACCGCCCTGCTGCAATCCTCCTATAACTATCAGGAGCGGGGAATGCGCACTGTGGTCTATACAGCCGAGATAGACAACCGTTTCGGCACGGCACAGGTAAGCTCCAGAATAGGGCTATCTTCACCAGCAAAACTTTATAATAACGATACGGCACTTTATGAAGAAATTGCCGCATTACACAGAATGGAACCGGTACACTGTGTACTGGTCGACGAGAGTCAGTTCCTGACACGTGATCAGGTAAAAGCGCTCTCTGATGTTGTGGATAATCTGGATATACCTGTACTATGTTATGGATTACGAACAGATTTTCGCGGGGAATTATTTACCGGTAGTCACTATCTGTTAGCCTGGTCAGATAAGCTGGTAGAATTAAAAACCGTTTGCCACTGTGGCAGAAAGGCGGGGATGGTATTACGGCTGGATGAAAATGGTGCGCCTTATAAAGAGGGTGAACAGGTGGTTATAGGTGGTAATGAGCGTTATGTATCCGTATGCAGAAAGCATTACAAGGCGGCTATCGAGTCGGGATGTTTGCAGGCTGTGCATGGCATTCAGGGCGTTAAATAAGCGCAGGGACGTGGGTGACGTAACGTGACATTAATACTACAGTAATTACTGCTTCTTGATTAATTTCCCTTACCATTTGCGGAAATAAAAAGCCCGCCTGGCGGCGGGCTTATATTTACACTTTATTTACTTTTTACTTTTCTTGTCTGTTTTTCCAGCAACTGCCGGTTGAGCTTCCAGCGCTTCAGCCATATTGGCGAAAACTTCCTGATACTCGCGGCCGTAGAAGGTATCCAGCATAATTTGCTTAAGTTCAGCAATCAGCGGATAGCGTGGGTTAGCGCCGGTACACTGATCGTCAAAGGCATCTTCTGCCAGTTTGTCGACCTTCGCCAGGAAGTCCGCTTCCTGCACGCCAGCTTCACGGATTGATTTCGGAATACCCAGCTGCGCCTTCATCTCTTCCAGCCAGGCCAGCAGCTTCTCAATCTTCTGCGCAGTACGGTCGCCCGGTGCGCTGAGACGAAGGTGGTCTGCCACCTCTGCGTAGCGACGACGAGCCTGTGGTCTGTCGTACTGACTGAAAGCAGTCTGCTTGGTTGGGTTATCGTTGGCGTTATAACGAATAACGTTGCTGATCAGCAGGGCGTTTGCCAGACCGTGTGGGATATGGAACTCAGAGCCAAGTTTATGCGCCATTGAGTGGCACACTCCCAGGAAGGCGTTAGCAAAGGCGATACCGGCGATAGTCGCCGCGTTATGCACGCGTTCGCGGGCTACAGGGTTCTTCGCGCCTTCGTTGTAGCTGGCTGGCAGGTTTTCCTGGAGCAATTTCAGCGCCTGGAGAGCCTGACCGTCTGAATATTCATTAGCCAGAACAGAGACGTAAGCCTCAAGGGAGTGGGTTACCGCATCCAGGCCGCCAAAGGCGCACAAAGATTTCGGCATGTTCATCACCAGATTGGCATCGACAATGGCCATATCCGGGGTCAGCGCATAGTCAGCCAGCGGATATTTCTGACCCGTTGCATCATCGGTCACCACGGCAAACGGTGTGACTTCTGACCCTGTACCGGAAGTGGTGGTGATGGCAATCATTTTTGCCTTCACGCCCATTTTAGGGAATTTGTAGATGCGTTTACGGATATCCATAAAGCGCAGCGCCAGCTCCTCAAAATGGGTCTCTGGATGCTCGTACATTACCCACATGATTTTTGCTGCGTCCATCGGCGAACCACCGCCCAGCGCGATAATGACGTCAGGCTTGAAGGAGTGCATCTGCTCTGCGCCCTTACGTACAATGCTCAGGGTAGGGTCAGCCTCTACTTCAAAGAACACTTCAATTTCCATACCGTGTGACTTCAGCACGGAGACCACCTGGTCTGCATAACCATTATTGAACAGGTAGCGGTCAGTCACGATAAACGCGCGTTTGGCTCCGTCGGTTGCCACTTCTTCAAGGGCGACAGGCAGTGAACCGCGGCGGAAGTAGATAGACTTGGGAAGTTTGTGCCACAACATATTCTCTGCTCGCTTAGCCACGGTTTTCTTGTTGATCAGATGTTTAGGTCCGACGTTTTCAGAAATGGAGTTACCACCCCATGAACCACAGCCCAGCGTCAGTGAAGGCGCGAGTTTAAAGTTGTACAGGTCACCGATGCCCCCTTGAGAAGCCGGGGTGTTAATCAGAATACGCGCGGTTTTCATTTTGTCGCCAAAGAAGTTGACGCGTTCACGCTCGTTATCCTGGTCGGTATACAGGCAGGAGGTATGACCGATACCGCCCATCGCCACCAGCTTCTCAGCCTTGCTGACGGCATCCTGGAAATCTTTCGCGCGGTACATGGCGAGAGTAGGGGAGAGCTTCTCATGGGCAAAAGGCTCTGACTCATCAACCAGCTCAACTTCACCGATAAGGATTTTGGTGCTGGCTGGAACAGAGATACCCGCCATTTCAGCAATTTTCACCGCCGGCTGGCCTACGATTGCCGCATTCAGGCCACCGTTTTTCAGAATGATATCCTGCACCGCCTTCAACTCTTGGCCTTGCAGCATGTAGCCACCATGGCTGGCGAAACGCTCACGCACGGCGTCATAAGCGGCATCCACCACAATGACAGATTGTTCAGAAGCACAAATCACGCCGTTATCGAAGGTTTTGGACATCAAAATAGAAGCGACAGCGCGTTTGATATCGGCTGTTTCGTCAATCACAACCGGCGTGTTACCTGCTCCTACACCGATGGCAGGTTTACCAGAACTGTAAGCTGCTTTCACCATACCCGGTCCGCCTGTAGCCAGAATCAGGTTGATGTCAGGGTGATGCATTAACTGGTTGGAAAGCTCAACGGAAGGCACATCAATCCAGCCGATAATATCTTTAGGCGCGCCCGCTGCGATGGCCGCCTGTAGAACAATATCCGCGGCTTTATTGGTCGCATCTTTGGCTCTTGGGTGAGGCGAGAAGATAATGCCGTTACGCGTTTTAAGGCTGATAAGCGCTTTAAAAATTGCTGTAGATGTTGGGTTGGTGGTAGGAACAATACCGCAAATCAGACCAGTGGGTTCAGCGATGGTGATGGTGCCGAAGGTCTCATCGGTACTGAGGATCCCGCAGGTTTTTTCATCTTTATAAGCGTTATAAATATATTCAGAGGCGAAGTGATTTTTGATAACTTTGTCTTCAACAATCCCCATGCCTGACTCTGCCACCGCCATTTTGGCCAGTGGGATACGGGCATCTGCTGCAGCCAGTGCTGCGGCACGGAAAATTTTGTCGACCTGCTCTTGAGTGAAATTGGCGTATTCGCGCTGGGCTTCTTTAACACGGGCAACCAGTGCGTTAAGTTCAGCTACATTAGTAACGGCCATTATGCTCTCCTGATGGAAGTTTAAACTCTATTAGTAAACAAGTCAGAACCTAGGAGTATAGTCAGGCGTTGTTAACGTGTGGTGATCTGCCATTAACAAGCTGAAATTAACTCAAATGCGCTTCTACAGGTTTACTGAAAGAGTCTTCGCGTCACTCCAGCTAAGCGAGCGGGCGTCTACTTATTCAGCCTCTTTTGTTGCCTCTGAGCTTACTCACTTCGGAGTAGGCATATTTTGATCTGGATCAAGCTGACACCTTTCAGCTGGCGGTTTCAGCTAAATACCCGGCGCGGAGGGAAAAGATATTTCACTAAGGGTTACTCCCTGCGAGAGATAAGCCTGAAAAGCGCCAACAGGTAGTGATAAATGTTGCTTATCGCCGGAAAATCCAGGTGATAATTCGAGTATGACCCCATAGCTTATGACCCACTTTTCCATTACATTAGCCGCCATTAATCTGGCCCTTTCTGGAGCGTTGCGTGAACCCGGCACTGTTAGACCTTTCTGGCTATATCAAGTTTTTTGTTGGCCTTTTTGCCCTGGTGAATCCCGTTGGCATTATTCCCGTGTTCATCAGCATGACCAGCTATCAGGTTCCTGCTGCCCGTAATAAAACCAACATGACCGCTAATCTCTCTGTAGCGATCATTTTGTGGACATCCCTGTTCCTGGGGGACTCTATCCTGCACATTTTCGGCATCTCTATTGATTCGTTCCGTATTGCAGGCGGGATTCTGGTGGTGACCATTGCTATGTCGATGATCAGTGGCAAGCTGGGGGAAGATAAGCAGAACAAGCAGGAGAAGTCTGAGACTGCCATTCGCGAAAGTATTGGCGTGGTGCCGCTTGCGCTTCCTTTAATGGCGGGGCCGGGCGCCATCAGTTCAACTATCGTCTGGAGTACGCGTTATCACAGCTGGCTGAATTTGCTGGGTTTCAGCCTGGCCATTGCGCTGTTTGCCTTCTGCTGTTGGCTTTTATTCCGCGCTGCTCCTCTGATGGTGCGGGTGCTAGGCCAAACCGGCATCAACGTGATAACCCGTATTATGGGGTTGTTGTTGATGGCGCTGGGGATTGAGTTTGTGGTCACCGGCATCAAAGCGCTGTTTCCGGGCCTGGTTAACTAGTCGCATCCCCTACTGCAAAAGGCTGTTAAAAGCGCATATTCTGCGCTTTTTTTCTGTCTGCTCTGTTACGGAGCACCATAATAGTGCCTTGCCAGGTTTTTATGCCCCAATCTGGTGCGGTTATTCAACTGGCTTAATATTCTTTCACTGATATTAATGCCACTACTGCAAAATCATGTAACGCTCTCATTAAGAACGCTTTCCTGCCTGTATGTGATTTATTTAACAATAATAAAATGGGGATAAATCCATAATAAGGCAGTGCGATACACTGCCTTTCTCGCCCAGTGCCATTTTAAATTCCAAAAACAGCCTGTTGCCAGCAAAACTGTTCATTTTAGCATCGTCTGGTGTCGCGCTTATGCCTGAATTATCAACAATCACCCTATTTAACAGCTTAAATTCATAAGCTTATGCGTTATTTTTTCCCGTTAAATAACGTTTCTGAATATTAAATAAATGTGATAAAAGAGAATTAGTTAACATTTTTGTTATTTTGCTTTGGCGCATAAATCAGCGTTCTGATAGTTTTTGGGGCTGGTCGGCAAAACTGGCATCGGATGTGCAAATAACTCCTCTTTTTCCGGTCCGTCCGCAGATTAACGAACACAGGTAGTTACGCTTAATGAAATTTCTTTCATGTCCACGTCAGTCACTGCCTGTTTCCCTGCTGGTTTTCTCAGGGGTGTTTACAGGAAGCGCAGTAGCCGCCACGGTGCCAGCAGGCGTTGAACTGGCAGAGCAGCAGGCGATAGCCATCAATAACGGCAGTGAAGTCTCATCGCTGGATCCGCAGAAAATAGAGGGCGTACCTGAAAGCAACATTATTCTTAATCTGCTTGAAGGGCTGACGACCACTGACAACCAGGGCCATGTGGTGCCTGGTGCCGCAGAGAGCTGGCAGAGCGAACAGGGAAAAGTCTGGACCTTTACCCTACGTAAAGAGGCCAAATGGAGTAACGGCGAGCCTGTCACCGCTGCGGATTTTGTTTACAGCTGGCAGCGCCTGGTCGATCCAAAAACCGCTTCTCCTTATGCAAGCTATCTGCAATATGCGCATATAGAAAATATTGACGCCATTCTGAGCGGCAAAAAAAAGCCGGATGCGCTGGGTATCAAGGCACTGGATGCGCATCATTTGCAGATTACGCTCAGTGAACCGGTTCCCTATTTTATTGCCCTGACGGGGCATACGTCACTGAAGCCCGTTAATCGTAAAGCGATTGAGCAGTGGGGCGACCAGTGGACGCAACCAGAACACTATGTGGGTAACGGCGCTTACACGCTGAGCGAGTGGGTAATTAACGAAAAAATCGTCCTCAGGCGCAATGCAGGCTACTGGAATAACGCGAAAACGGTGATCGATAGCGCTACGTTCCTGCCGATTGTGTCAGAAGCCAGCGACGTAAACCGCTATCGCAGCGGTGAAATCGATATGACCAACAGCGCATTGCCACCGGACCTGTTTCCAACGCTGAAAAAAACGCTGGGCGCTCAGGTGCATATCAGTCCTTTGCTCTGCACCTTTTACTATGAGCTGAACAACAAGCGCGCGCCGTTTAACGATCCGCGTGTACGTACTGCGGTGAAGCTGACGCTCGATCGAAACATTATTACCGAAAAAATTATGGGGCAGGGACAGATCCCGGCGGGCGGATTTACGCCTCCCTTTATTGATGGCGCTGAGCTGACCGAACCGGACTGGATGAAGCTTACCCAGCAGCAGCGTAATGACCAGGCCAAAAAGTTGCTGGCTGAAGCAGGCTACAGCAGCGAAAAACCGCTGACGTTCCGTCTGCTCTATAACACCTCCGACGTCAATAAAAAGCAGGCCATTGCGGCTGCCTCTATGTGGAGCAAAAACCTGGGGGCTAAAGTAGCGCTGGATAACCAGGAATGGAAAACCATGCTGGATAGCCGCCATCAGGGTAACTTTGATGTGGCGCGGGCTACCTGGTGCTCCGACTACAATGAGCCATCCACCTTCCTGAACGCCATGCTGAGCAATTCCTCAAACAATACGGCGTTTTACAAGAGTGAGAAATTCGATGCCTTAATGGCAAAGTCGCTGACCGTCTCCGATCGGGAGCGCGCAGCGATATATCAGCAGGCAGAGCGGCAGTTGGATAATGATTCCGCTATTGTGCCAGTTTACTACCGGGTAAGCGCGCGTCTGGTCAAGCCCTGGGTAGGGGGCTTTACCGGTAAAGATCCGCAGGATCTGACCGATCTCAAATATTACTACATCATCAGGCATTGAGAGGGATTAGCCTCCTTTCAGAGAGAGAAGAGCAGGATAAAAAGACCCGGCGCATTATCGTTCTGATGCGCCGGGCAGAAATCCGGAAACGGGGGTAGCTGATGGTTACAGACCCCATTAGCAATAATAAAAACTGGAGTAGGTAATTCATGAACAACATCACGAAGAAAAGCCTGATTGCTCTTGGCGTTATGACTGCGCTGGCTGGGAATCTGGCAATGGCGGCTACGGTGCCGGCGGGCACTGAATTGGCAGCGAAACAGGAGTTGGTGAAAGGGAACGGGGACGAAGTACAGTCTCTTGATCCGCACAAAATTGAAGGTGTGCCAGAGTCTAACGTAAGCCGTGACCTGCTTGAAGGGTTGGTGATCAGCGATGTTCAGGGACATCCGATTCCGGGCGTGGCGGAGAGCTGGGAAAACAAAGAGGGTAAAGTCTGGACCTTCCATCTGCGTAAAAATGCCAAATGGTCAAACGGTGAACCCGTAACCGCACAAGATTTCGTCTATAGCTGGCAGCGCCTGGCAGACCCTAAAACGGCTTCGCCTTATGCCAGCTATTTGCAGTATGGCCATCTTGAAAACATCGATGAGATCATCGCCGGTAAGAAAAGCCCGGATACGCTGGGTGTGAAAGCGATTGATGCCAATACGCTGGAAGTGACGCTTAGCGAATCAGTTCCCTATTTCTTCAAACTGCTGATCCACCCATCTATGTCTCCGGTCTATAAACCAGCTATCGAGAAGGCTGGCGAGAAGTGGACGCAGCCGGAAAACTGGGTGGGCAACGGCGCTTTCAAATTGCAATCGCACGTTATTAACGAACGTATTGTGGTCGTGCGTAACCCCGATTACTGGGATAATGCCAACACCAAACTGGATAAGGTGACTTTCCTGCCTATCTCTTCTGAGGTCAGCGACGTTAACCGCTATTTCAGTAATGATGGCAGCGACATGACCTACAACAATATGCCAATCGAGCTGTTTAAAAAGTTACAGCGCGATAACCCGAAAGAGCTGCATGTTGATCCTTACCTCTGTACCTATTACTACGAAATTAACAACCAGAAGCCGCCGTTCAACGATCCTCGTGTACGTGAAGCGCTGAAGCTGGGTATCGATCGCGATATCATGGTGAACAAAGTTCTGGCTCAGGGCCAGCTGCCAGCCTACAGCTACACGCCTCCGGCTACTGATGGCGCCGACCTGACCAAACCAGAGTGGTTCAGCTGGTCGCAGGAGAAACGTAACGCTGAAGCGAAAAAACTGCTGGCAGAAGCGGGCTATACCGCCGATAAGCCGCTGACGTTTGAGCTGCTCTATAACACCTCTGATCTGCACAAGAAGCTCGCTATCGCCGCCTCTTCTATCTGGAAGAAAAACCTGGGCGTTAACATCAAGCTGAATAACCAGGAGTGGAAAACCTTCCTGGATACGCGTCATCAGGGTAACTTTGACGTTTCCCGTGCGGCATGGTGCGCGGATTACAATGAACCCAGCTCCTTCCTGAATACTATGATTTCCAACAGCAGCTCTAACACCGCCCATTACAAGTCGCCGGCATTTGATAAAGTGATGGCTGAGTCTGCTAAGGCGAGTGACGAGAAGGGCCGCAGCGATCTCTATGCTAAAGCTGAGCAGATCCTCGATAAAGACTCTGCTATCGTGCCAGTCTACTATTACGTGAACGCCCGTCTGGTGAAAACCTACATCGGTGGTTACACCGGTAAAGATCCGCTGGACAACGTGTACGACAAAAATCTCTACATCATTAAACATTAATGGCAAAAATTAGGGGGAAGGGACTCCTTCCCCCTGTGTGTCTATTTTGAGCAGTGCTGAGGCACAAGCCAGCAGGTACGGGCAATGTTAAAATTTATTTTTCGTCGGTGTCTGGAAGCGATTCCGACGTTACTTATTCTGATTACCATCTCTTTCTTTATGATGCGCCTGGCGCCCGGTAGCCCTTTTACCGGAGAACGCACGCTGTCGCCTGAAGTGATGGCCAATATCGAAGCTAAATACCATCTCAACGATCCGATCTGGAAGCAGTATGGCGACTATCTGTTCCAGCTGGCTCATGGTGATTTCGGTCCGTCGTTTAAATACAAAGATTACTCGGTTAACTATCTGGTCGGCCACGCCTTCCCGGTTTCTGCCAAGCTCGGCCTGGCGGCCTTTTTGCTGGCGGTGATCCTGGGTGTTTCTGCGGGGGTTATCGCTGCCCTGAAGCAGAACAGTAAATGGGATTTCGTTGTCATGGGGGTAGCGATGACCGGGGTGGTTATCCCGAGCTTCGTGGTGGCGCCACTGCTGGTACTGGTCTTCGCCATTGCGCTGAAGTGGTTACCCGGCGGAGGCTGGAACGGCGGCGAGGTGAAATATATGATCCTGCCGATGGTGGCGCTGTCGCTGGCCTATATCGCCAGTATCGCGCGTATTACCCGCGGCTCCATGATTGAGATCCTGCACTCCAACTTTATCCGAACGGCCCGCGCGAAAGGGCTGCCGATGCACCGCATCGTGCTGCGTCATGCGCTGAAACCAGCAATGTTGCCGGTAATGTCTTATCTTGGCCCGGCCTTTGTCGGTATCATTACTGGCTCTATGGTGATTGAAACCATCTATGGTCTGCCGGGTATCGGACAGCTCTTTGTCAACGGCGCGCTGAACCGTGACTACTCGCTGGTACTCAGCCTCACCATTCTGGTGGGCGTGCTGACCATTGTGTTTAATGCGATTGTTGATGTGCTCTACGCCGTCATTGATCCGAAAATTCGTTATTAATCCGGAGCTCGCCATGATATTGAGTAAAAAAAATAGCGAAGCTCTCGATGCCTTCAGCGAAAAGCTGGAGGTCGAAGGTCGCAGCCTGTGGCAGGACGCCCGTCGTCGTTTTATCCATAACCGTGCCGCGCTTGCCAGCCTGATTGTGCTGCTGGTGATTGCCCTGTTTGTTATCTTCGCCCCTATGTTCTCTTCATTCACCTATGACGATACCGACTGGGGCATGATGTCTTCCGCACCAGATATGGTATCCAAACACTATTTCGGCACCGACTCATCGGGCCGTGACCTGCTGGTTCGTGTGGCGATTGGTGGGCGTATTTCGCTGATGGTCGGCATCGCCTCCGCGCTGGTGGCGGTACTGGTCGGCACGCTCTATGGCTCGCTCGCGGGCTATCTGGGTGGCAAAACCGACTCGGTGATGATGCGCCTGCTGGAGATCCTGAACTCCTTCCCGTTCATGTTCTTTGTTATCCTGCTGGTGACCTTCTTTGGCCGCAATATCCTGCTGATTTTTGTCGCTATCGGTCTGGTCTCCTGGCTGGATATGGCGCGTATCGTGCGTGGACAGACGCTGAGCCTTAAACGCAAAGAGTTTATCGAAGCGGCACACGTTGGCGGCGTTTCCACCTTTAATATCGTCCTGCGCCATATCGTGCCAAACGTGCTGGGCGTGGTAGTGGTCTACGCCTCGCTGCTGGTGCCAAGCATGATCCTGTTTGAATCCTTCCTCAGCTTCCTGGGATTAGGCACACAGGAGCCATTGAGCAGCTGGGGCGCCTTACTGAGCGACGGTGCCAACTCAATGGAAGTCTCTCCGTGGCTGCTGCTGTTCCCGGCCGGTTTCCTGGTCGTGACGCTGTTCTGTTTCAACTTTATCGGCGATGGCCTGCGTGATGCCCTCGACCCGAAAGATCGTTAAGGAGTCTCCCGATGAGCGTAATTGATATGCCTGTGGCAAAAAAAACGGGAACCGACCTTCTTCTCGACGTAAAAGATCTCCGCGTCACTTTTGGTACGCCTGACGGTGATGTGACTGCCGTTAACGATCTCAATTTCAGCCTGCGTGCGGGTGAAACGCTGGGCATCGTAGGTGAATCGGGATCGGGCAAATCGCAGACGGCTTTTGCCCTGATGGGCCTGCTGGCGAGCAATGGCCGTATCGGTGGCTCCGCCTTGTTCAACGGCAGGGAGATCCTCAACCTGCCGGAGAAACAGCTCAATACGCTGAGGGCGGAACAGGTTGCGATGATCTTCCAGGATCCCATGACCTCGCTCAACCCCTATATGAAAGTAGGCGAGCAGCTGATGGAAGTGTTGCAGCTGCATAAAGGCATGAACAGTGCGCAGGCGTTTGAAGAGTCTGTGCGTATGCTGGATGCGGTGAAAATGCCGGAAGCGCGCAAGCGTATGAAGATGTATCCCCATGAATTTTCCGGTGGGATGCGCCAGCGCGTAATGATTGCTATGGCGCTGCTGTGCAGGCCTAAACTGCTGATTGCGGATGAGCCGACCACTGCCCTGGACGTCACGGTACAGGCGCAAATCATGACCTTGCTGAACGACCTGAAGCGGGAGTTCAATACCGCGATCATCATGATTACGCACGATTTGGGCGTGGTTGCGGGGATCTGCGAGCGCGTGCTGGTGATGTATGCCGGTCGCACCATGGAATATGGTACGGCGCGTGATGTTTTCTACCAGCCTACACACCCTTATTCCATCGGCTTACTCAATGCTGTGCCGCGACTGGATGCGGAAGGCGACGCGTTGACTACCATCGCCGGTAATCCACCCAATCTGCTGCGTCTGCCGAAAGGCTGCCCGTTCCAGCCACGTTGCCAGCATGCAATGGAGATCTGCTCCACCATGCCGCCGCTTGAGCCATTTGGCGAAGGACGCCTGCGTGCCTGCTTTAAACCTGTGGAGGAGCTGGTATGAGCGCCGTAGCAGAAAAGAAAGTGCTGTTAGAAATTGCCGATCTCAAAGTCCATTTTGATATCAAAGATGGCAGGCAATGGTTCTGGCAGCCATCGAAAACCCTGAAAGCTGTTGATGGCGTCAGCCTGCGGCTCTATGAAGGCGAAACGCTGGGGGTCGTGGGCGAGTCTGGCTGCGGCAAATCCACGCTGGCGCGAGCCATTATTGGTCTGGTGCAGGCCACCGAAGGTCGCGTAGCCTGGCTGGGGCGCGATCTGCTGGGACAAAGTGAAGAGGAGTGGCGTCGGGCGCGCAGCGATATCCAGATGATTTTCCAGGATCCGCTGGCCTCGCTTAACCCACGCATGACCATTGGCGATATCATTGCCGAGCCGCTCAGAACCTACCACCCGAAAATGGCGCGTCAGGAAGTCAAAGATCGGGTCAAAACCATGATGATGAAGGTTGGCCTGTTGCCGAACCTGATCAACCGTTATCCCCATGAGTTCTCCGGTGGCCAGTGTCAGCGTATCGGCATTGCCCGCGCACTGATCCTTGAGCCGAAGCTGATCATCTGTGATGAACCGGTCTCTGCGCTGGATGTTTCAATTCAGGCACAGGTGGTCAACCTGTTGCAGAAATTGCAGCGAGAGATGGGGCTGTCACTGATCTTTATTGCCCATGACCTGGCGGTGGTAAAGCATATCTCTGACCGTGTGCTGGTGATGTATCTGGGTCATGCCGTTGAGTTAGGCACCTATGATGAGGTCTATCAGAACCCTCAGCATCCCTACACCCGAGCGCTGATGTCTGCGGTGCCGATCCCGGACCCGGATCTGGAAAAGAACAAAACCATTCAACTGCTGGAGGGGGAACTGCCCTCGCCAATCAATCCGCCTTCAGGCTGTGTGTTCCGCACGCGCTGCCCGATTGCCGGGCCGGAATGTGCCAAAACGCGTCCTTTGCTGGAAGGCAGTTTCCGCCACGCCGTCTCATGCCTGAAAGTAGATCCGCTGTAACAGCAAAAGGCCGGGCAATGCCCGGCCTCTCTTTATGCTTATTTACTCACGCCACAGAATATGGCAGAGCTTGTGATCTTTCTCACGGCACAACAGCACGCGGGCAAAGACATCGTTGATCGGCTCGCCATCGGCATCGCCCAGCCCAATCACCACTTCAGAGAAGAAGTCGGGGTCAAGATCATAATCCACATGCTCTGCCCAGTCTTCAGAAGGGTCGAACAGTTCGGCGCCGCCACGCTCTTCAAACTGCAAGTTGAACAGAATAACGTCGGCCGGATCGAGGTTATCTACGGCCAGTTCCAGAAAAATATCGTAGGCCTGTTCCAGCGTTTCATCTTCGGTAAGGCGGTTATTTAAATCCATAACAATTCCCATAATGCCCGTGCGGGCGCTGTGCAATTTCGCTCGTTTTACAGCAACGGACTGAAGAAGTAAAACAGTCGTTCAACAATACGCTGCCAGTAAGCTCTTCTTGACCAGCGTTGCGCATCTACCAGGCGGGAACGGGCAATATAATCGTCCTGAACGCGTGCCAGGTCGCCGCCAAACCCATCATCGTCAATCACCAGCGTAATCTCAAAATTAAGCCACAGGCTACGCATATCCAGATTAACCGTTCCAATCAGGCTAAGCTGTCCGTCAACCAGCACGCTTTTGGTATGCAGCAGGCCATCCTCAAACTGATAAATCTTCACCCCGGCCGCCAGCAGTTCGGCAAAGAATGCGCGGCTTGCCCAGCCCACCAGCAGGGAATCGTTATGGCGCGGCACGATAATGCTGACCTCGACGCCTCTTAGCGCAGCGGTGCAGATAGCGTGCAGCAGATCATCGCTGGGCACAAAATAGGGGGTGGTCATAATCAACTGTTCGCGGGCAGCATACACGGCGGTCAGTAAAGCCTGGTGGATCAAATCTTCCGGGAAGCCGGGGCCGGAGGCGATGACCTGAATTGTGTGCCCGCTCTCCTGTTCAAACGGCATCACGTTGCCGTCGGGCGGCGGCGGCAAAATGCGTTTACCGGTCTCAATCTCCCAGTCGCAGGAGTAGATAATCCCCATGGTGGTGGCGACCGGGCCTTCCATTCTAGCCATTAAATCAATCCACTGGCCCACCCCCGCATCCTGTTTAAAGTAGCGGGGATCGACCAGGTTCATGCTGCCTGTATAGGCAATATAGTTATCTATCAGCACCACTTTACGATGCTGACGCAGATCCATCCGGCGCAGGAATACACGCCAGAGGCTGACTTTTAAGGACTCGACTACATCGATACCGGCATTGCGCATCATCGCGGCCCAGGGGCTGCGGAAAAACTGCACGCTTCCGGCAGAGTCCAGCATCAGGCGGCAATGTACGCCACGGCGGGCTGCCGCCATTAAAGACTCCGCAACCTCATCGGCCAGCCCACCTGGCTGCCAGATATAGAACACCATCTCAATATTATGACGTGCCAGCTGGATATCGCGCACCAGCGCCTGTAGCGTATCGTCCGTTGAGGTCAGAAGCTGCAACTGGTTACCTTTGACGCCCGCCACGCCCTGACGATTTTCGCAAAGCTGAAACAGGGAACGCGCCACATCGCTGTTTTCATGCGCAAAGATTTGATGACAGGATTTCAGATCGTTCAGCCATCTGGCGGTGGAAGGCCACATAGTACGGGCGCGTTCGGCACGGCGCTTCCCCAGATGCAGCTCACCAAACGACAGGTAAGCGACAATCCCAACCAACGGCAAAATATAGATAATAAGCAGCCAGGCCATGGCAGAAGGCACGGCGCGTCGCTTCATCAGGATGCGGAGCGTCACGCTGGCAATCAGCAGCCAGTAGCCAAAAATCAGCAGCCAGCTGAATACGGTATAAAAAGTCGTCATGTCAGTGAAAATCCTGTTCACACGTGAATAGAGGGAGTTTACGTGGTGATGACAACGGGCGAAACCTTTTCCTGTGATAGTCATCGGACTTGGCCTGAAGGGAGAAAGGTCTATAATGCGGCGCGAGTTTTTCAAGCGTAGAGGGTAAAATGAGACGGAGTAGAAATGAAGTTGCTCGCTGGCGGATGTCACGTCAGATTCAGCGCCGCCGGGCGCGCTGGCTGGAAGGGCAGTCACGTCGATATGGCCGGATGCACGCCATTCGCCATCAACTGAGTCAGCAGCAGCGGCGTTCTATTCTGTTTATCACGCAGATCCCGTAAGCCGCTTGATGCCCCCGCAATGCCGGGGGCGTTGGTCAGGGGTTAACCAGCATGCTTCTGTATTAGTGCAACGAGCTGAGGATTTTTCCGCAGGCTGCACTCTGTACAGCCTCTGTTATCCCCGCCAACAAGCTAAACAAGGCTCACTGAGAGCACGGTAATTTCACTGGTCTTTAAGTTCATCAGCTCTTTAATGCTAAAGATATACTGCTCCAGTGCCTCTTCCACCTCTTCTCCTTCAAAAAAGCCGTGCGTGGTCTGGTGCTCTTTCTCTTCTTCTTTGATGACGTACGAAACAAACCATTTCTTTTTTTGCATGTTTTTCTCCACAAATTGTCGATTCATTACTTATGTTTAGTTCTGAATACCGCACAACTCAAGTTAAGCAAAGCTTCTGTGCACGGCTCATCGCTCCTGCCCATAAAAGTCAGCTTTGAGCGCAAGGGGCAGATTTTTTGAGCAGGGCACCCGCCAGCGCTGGTTGAATCTCAGGCGACGCGGTGGTGATGAAGTGGTGAAAGCACATAGCGGGCAGTGAAAACAGAAACGATTGGGAAGGTTTTCAGATGTCGAAAGGTAGTCGTAAAAAAATTTTTGATTTTGGTTCAGATGCCATTGTTATTCAGCGCAAGTTTAAGGCGCTGGGGGCGGTGAACGATCTTTTTATAGCCACTTGGTTTCTGGGCGGAAGCATACTCTTCTTTTTTGATTCACTGATGACGGCTGGAACCTGGCTGTTTGTGGCGGGGAGTGTGCAGCTTCTGCTGAGGCCTGCGTTAACCCTTGCGGAGTTGATCCATATAAAAAATATTGACCGCTGAGGTTCCTTAACGCTCATTTCGTTTTGCAGAAGAGGCTGGAGTGCCTCTGCTCGGGAGCTGTATGGAAAGAGAGCTGAGAAAAAGCCAGAAAAACGGGCGGAGTTTACACCCTGTTTTCTGGCTGATTCACAGCCTGTCAGCGGGAACCAATCTTCTCTTGTCAGAAGACTCGCTTAAAGGGTTTAACCGCAACGTGCTTGTAGACGCCCGCTGCAATATAAGGGTCGTCCTGCGCCCATGACTGGGCGGCTTCCAGTGAAGGGAATTCCGCCACGATAGTCGAGCCGCTAAAGCCCGCTTTGCCTGGCTCGTTGCTGTCAACGGCTGGCATTGGGCCGGCCACTATCAGACGACCTTCATCCTGCAACAGTTGCAGACGCGCAAGGTGGGCAGGGCGCACAGCGGTACGCTTCTCCAGTGAATCAGCATTATCTTCCGCGTAAATTACGTAGAGCACGTTTACAACTCCTGTCAGGTCCAATTATCGCTCATCACGTTAAGTCATCGTTCAGTGAACTGCAATCTAAAGATAACATGGCCTTGATAACGGTCAGGGGATGAGAGGATTATAAGGAAATTCGGGCCGTCAGGGCGAGAGGTTATTGAAACTGATTGCTATTTGCATTTAAACTTGCAGCTTCACCCTTACAGCAGAAAGATTATGACGACGCTTGCAGAAAACTCTTTACCCCGACGTATGTCGCTGCCGATGCTGTTTTCAGTCGGGCTGCATGCCGCAGTGATTGGGGGGATACTCTATGCTTCTTTTCATCAGGTTGTGGAAGTGCCCAAAGCGTCTCAGCCCATTAGCGTTACTATGGTTGCGCCTGAAGTGCAGCCAGAGCCACAGCCTGCGCCGCAACCCACACCGGAGCCGATACCTGAGCCGGAACCTGAACCGACTCCGGCACCGGAGCCACCTAAACCCGAACCTGTTCCCATCCCTGAGCCTGTGCCCAAGCCCAAGCCAAAGCCCAGGCCGGTGAAGAAGGAAGTGGTAAAGCCGAAGAGAGAAGTGAAGCCAGAGCCAAAGGCGGCCTCACCCTTTAACAATAAAAAAACCGCCGAAGCGCCGAAGCCTTCAACTGCGCCTGAAACGTCCCCGGCGCCTTCCACCGCCGTGGCAACCGGCCCTAAGGCGCTGAGCGTCGGCAAGCCTGCCTATCCTGCCCGTGCGTTTGCGTTGCGTATGGAAGGCCGTGTGAGGGTGCAGTTTGACGTCGACAGTGGCGGAAAGGTGGAGAATATCCGCATCCTTTCTGCCGAGCCGCGTAATATGTTTGAGCGTGAGGTAAAGCAGGCAATGAAAAAATGGCGCTATGAAGCCAACAAGCCCGGTAAAAACATGACGATGAATATCGTTTTCAAAATCAATGGTGGCAGCAGCATCGAATAAAAAGGCGGTCATCCGCCTTTAATCACCTAATCCTGTTCATTGTCGCTGAAGTTGCTTTTGCCTTCAGGCAAGGGGCGGGATTTTCCTTCATCATCTACGGCGACATAGATAAAGACCGCCTCGGTGGTGCAGTAGCGCTGGCCAATGGGTTCAGAAGAGACTTTCTTGATCCAGACTTCGATATTAATGGTGATTGAACTGGTGCCGGTGCGGATACAGCGAGCATGGCAGCTCACCACATCACCGACGGCAACCGGCTTCAGGAAGGTCATCCCATCTGCACGCACGGTGACCACGCGTCCTCCGGCAATCTCCTTTGCCAGAATGGCCCCGCCCATATCCATCTGCGCCATCAGCCAGCCGCCAAAGATATCACCATTGGCGTTAGTGTCAGCCGGCATCGCCAGCGTACGCAGCACCATCTCCCCCTGCGGGACTCTGTTTGTCACTTCGTTCATTCTCAGGCTTCTCAGTCAATAAGTGCAAAAGGCCCATAGCCGGGCACGCGTGTTAATTTTCTTCTTGCGGCAAAATGATGCCTGAAGATGTTTGAAACTCAAGTAATTCTGGTTGAATTATATAATAAATTCAACTGGTTAATTGCGAGTATCTTGTGTCTTGTCTGCTTTCGCCTGATCCTGAATGGCTTCAGTTTATGATTCTGTTTATACACTACTGTCTGTAGATAAAAGAAGCGTACACATGGCTTACTGAAACAAAGCTCAGAAGATTTACTGCTAATGCCTGGAAAAAGTCGGAGCCATCTCTGGTGCTCAGGATCTGAATGCGGACTAACCCCTGCCGGGACCGCGACATTTTTCAACCGCGACTGTTGCAGGGCCAGACCCGATCGTTGAGCATTGCGAAGTATCCAACTCTATCCTTATCACAGGCAAGGGATCGCGGCAAAAATTGTGTAGCGGGATAAGTAAAGGCTATGACTTCCGCAGGAGGCTGTGCTGAACAACAGATGAAGGGGGCCCAGAGGGTAGAGGAAGCCCCTTAAACGACACAGACCTCATCTTACCGCTTGAGAATACCCCATTAGCGCCAGTAATGGCTGGCAGCCCGAGGGTGCAGATGTAAAAGTCGCTGGCTTCTATACCCTGCGACGTGAAATCGTTTTGTGAGAGCCGGGAAAATGATTTTACCCTCTGTGCTGAGCGCGCAAAATGCTGGCGAAACCTGTTATTCTGTAAGACGCCATTTAAACAATAGAAGTTGTCTGCGGTTGATCAATTGAAGAGGATATTTTTTCTTTCACTGACTACAATGGAAAAAGTTACAGATAAAATCTGTAAACGCCTCTGCTAACAAAATCTATGCACTAACCCTTTCATATCTCTTCCCACTATTAACAGATCTGATTAGTTATACCTTCACATAAAAGAAAAGACTTCAGACTTTCAAATACTCTCTGATTGAACGGTAAAAAAGATCATTACTGTCAGAGCGAAATTACTCACTACCCCTACCAGGGCGAGTGAGATATTAAACAATAAAAACAGGCAGTTAAATTTTTTAATCGTTATTACTGATCAAAATTTGAAAATTGATCGGAACAAACAATTAGATCAAATTATAACCAGAATATACTTTTAGAGGGTCAAGGGAGTTGATTATGAAACGTAAGGATATATGGATAATGATGATGGTTGCTTGTATTTTTATCTGGCTAATGGTTCTGACACTAATTTATAGAATTATAATTATGCTTCTCTACTAAGGAGTGTCCCGCCTTAGTTTATAGAACACCAGGTGCCCGGCATATGCCGGGCTTTTTACTTTTAAGATAGTATATTTTTAATGCTTTTTTTAGTAGGGTTATAATTTATTTTTGCGCTAATGAATTATTAAAATAGTGCTTATATTTACAGAAATTGAGCATTGAAACGGTGCGGTGTGAACCGAACCGGGCAAGATTAAGGGCTGGATCAGCTTTGAGTTATAGCGATATCAGTGAGGGGCTAAGACTGGCAGGATCAGGAAGCGAGAAGGGGGTTGTTAAAGGGGATTTACATCCCCCGAAGCGTTTCACAGGCTGACTTTACTTCTCTTCTTGCGGCATCAGACGATAGATATAGAGTCCGCTGATCACCGTAAACAGCAGCGTGAGGCCAGTCAAACCAAACACTTTAAAATTAACCCAGAATTCCTGAGACAACCAAAACGCGACATAAATATTTGCCAGGCCACAGGCGAAGAAGAAGAGCGCCCAGGCCACATTCAGCCTGCGCCAGGCCGCAGCGGGCAGCGTCAGCTCTTTACCTAACATCGACTGAATAAGCGGTTGCTTCATCCAGAACTGACTGAACAGTAACGCCACGGCGAACAGGGTATAGATAACGGTTACTTTCCACTTAATGAATTCGTCATTGTGGAACACCAGCGTTAAGGTGCCAAAGACTGTCACCAGTACAAAGGTAATCAGGGTCATTTTTTCCAGCTTGCGGTAGAGCACCCAGCTGACGACCAGCGCCAGTGCCGTGGCGGCGATTAACGCACCGGAAGCGACAAAAATATCGTACATCTTGTAGAAGATAAAAAAGACCACAAGGGGAAGGAAATCAAGTAACTGCTTCATAAAGGTTTCCAGAGTCCAGACTGAAAAGTGACCTGCTGGTGGCGTGCCGCAGAGCAGGCACGCCGCCAGAAATCAGCGTAACAGCATATAGAGGCGATAGAGGTAAATAATCAATATGGCTGAGATCAGATTGCTCAGAGCATTGAGAACCACCGACGCCACGTTAGCGGGCAGGATAGTAAGCGAAGAGGCCAGCAGCAGCACCAGGATCTTTGCCAGCAGCCAGACGGCCACGGCAGGCGCTACCACTTTCATCTGGCTCCAGACCAGACGAACACTGGTGCGCATAGCGGCAAACAGGCCGACTTTCTCCGTAGAGAGGATCACCGGCGACAGGGCCAGCACCACGGCAAGGATCACCCCAGGCACTACCAGCACCATAAAGCCAATCTGAATAATCAGCGTCATGATGAACACCAGCAGCAGCAGGCGCGGCAGCGTTGGTGCGGAAGCGCCAATAGCGCGCAGGGCGCTCACGCGCTGTCCGGCTGAAACCATAGGGATCAGACTTAGCATCCCGCCCAGTAGCAGGGTATTTCCCACCAGTGAGGCAAAGGTTCCCGCCGCAGAAGCCCGCAGCAGAACGCGCTGCTGATCGGGTGACATGTTCTGCACCATCTCCAGCAGGCTCATCCCCGAGCCGCTCTCTCCGTCGGTCAGGATTGAGAGCTGGTCAGCGCCTGGCGTCAGCGCATGGCCGATCAGTACGGTGATAAAAGAGGTCAGCAGCGCCATCAGCACAATAGTGATCAGCTGGTGACGAAGAAAATTCCCCGTGTCACGGTATAACGAACCCGCCGTGATAGACATGTACTCTCCTTGAAAAACCAATTGTTGCGATCCCGCGATTGTACATGGTCTGCGAGCAACCTGGCACCCTGACTTACATAACTTTCAGTTAAAGAAGAGATTAAGGGTCAGTAATGGCAGCATAAAGAGGGATCGGTTTGTCAGCCGTTTGTGTGCCAGCACCGTAACTCGTAAGGGGTATCGGTGGCGGGGCTTGTTATAAATTGATCTGAATCAACTCTATGTTTTATAAGCGCTTTGAAAGAAATGATCCAGATGCTTTTTACAAAATTTCGGGTAAAACTGTTGCCAATAAAAACAACGTCGCCCTCAGTGGCTGGTTTTATCTTTGCAAAGGAGTGGTTATGAAAATCAAAGCGCTGGCGCTTGCAGTCGTGGCTCTGCTGCCGGTAGTGGCTTCTGCTCACCAGGCAGGAGATTTCTTTATGCGAGCCGGATCGGCAACCGTTCGCCCAACAGGAGGCTCTGACAATGTGCTGGGTCTGGGCGAATTTGATGTCAGTAATAATACCCAACTCGGCCTGACTTTTACTTATATGGCCACCGATAACATTGGTATTGAATTACTGGGGGCAACGCCGTTCCGTCACAAAGTGGGGCTGCCCGCTACGGGCACGCTGGCTACGGTACACCAGTTACCGCCAACGCTGATGGCGCAGTGGTACTTCATGGGGAACAGCAGTAAATGGCAACCCTATGCGGGCGTGGGCGTGAACTACACCATGTTCTATGACAACGATTTTAACCAGACCGGGCGCGATGCCGGGCTAAGTAATCTTAAAGTGAAAAATTCATGGGGCATTGCAGGCCAGGTGGGGCTGGATTATCAGCTGACGCCAGACTGGATGCTGAACGCCTCGTTATGGTACATGGATATTAATACCAAAGTCAGTTTCGATTCGGCGGCGGGTCACCAGAGTATCGATACGCACATCAATCCTTTTGTCTTCTTCTTTGGCGCAGGCTATCGCTTCTGAGTGGCGTAGTGGAAATAAAAAAAGGCGCCTGGCAGCGCCTTGTTTGTTTTCAGCAGAGGTTACTTAATCTGCATATTGTTGGTAACAGAAGTGACACCCTTCACGCTACGGGTGATCTGCACAGCGCGGCTGGCAGAAGCGGCGCTGGTAACGAACCCGCTGAGCTGAACGCGGCCTTTAAAGGTTTCCACGTTGATCTCAGTCGATTTCAGAGAATCATCTTTCAACAGTTCGGTTTTAACCTTGGTGGTGATTACCGTGTCATCAATATAACCACCGGTTCCTTCTTTAGTTGGCGTAGGGGCGCAAGCGCTGACCGTCAGAGCCACAACTGCTGCAATAACCATACCCGAAAGCATTTTAAACAACTTCATTCTCTTCTCCCTGTCATTCAATAATTGGCCGTAGCCATGTTTACAGAAACGCTCTGTCTCAAAAGCTTAGACTGTAAACGTCACTTTACCAGCAGAGGATGTAATAAAGAGTGTAAAAATAGTGCCTTACCCGAAAAGTTAAGGCACTTAAGTGAAATCAGCGCGTGGCGGCTTTCAGCGAACTCACAAAGGCTTTCAGTTCAGAAAGCATTGTTGGCGCATCAGCATGGTGTTGCTCGATGATTTTGACAATGGCAGAACCGGAAATGGCGCCAGCTGCGCCTGCATTCAGCGCCTCTCTTACCTGGCCTGGCTCAGAAATGCCAAAGCCCTGTACCGGCGGCGCAGCATGATACTCACGCAGCTTATCTACCAGATGTTGGAGCGAGTGGCTGACGCCACGACTCTCGGTACCGGTTACGCCTGCACGTGAAAGCAGGTAGATGTAACCACGACCGTGCGAGGCGATTTCACGCAGCAGATCGTCACTGGCGTTCGGCGGACAGATAAAGATAGGCGCAACGTTGTGACGCAGAGCGGACTGGCGGAAAGGGGCAGACTCCTCAACCGGGACATCAGCCACCAGCACCGAGTCGACGCCCACTTCCTGGCAACGGGCATAGAAATTGTCGATCCCGTTAGAGAAAACGAGGTTGGCATACATCAGTAAACCAATCGGAATCTCGGGATATTTCTGCCGGATGCTCTTCAACAGCTCAAAGCATTGTGACGGTGTCACGCCTGCTGAAAAGGCACGCAGTGCGGCATTTTGAATAGTCGGGCCATCCGCCAGCGGATCGGAGAAGGGTATTCCCAGCTCCAGAGCATCGGCACCGCCTTCCACTAATGCATCAATAATTTGCAGCGAAAGTTCTGGCGTCGGGTCGCCCAGCGTGACGAAAGGCACAAATGCACCTTCCTTTTTGGCAGCAAGACGGTTGAAAAGCTGGTCATAACGCTCCATCAGATCTCTCCCTTAGCAGTCAGAATATCGTGTACGGTGAAAATATCTTTGTCGCCGCGTCCCGAAAGGTTCACCACCAGAAGCTGCTCTTTTTCTGGCGCTTCCCGCATCATTTTCAGTGCATGTGCTAGGGCGTGAGAGGATTCCAGCGCCGGGATAATCCCTTCGCTGCGGCACAGCTCTTTAAAGGCCTCCATCGCTTCATCATCGGTAACCGACACATAGTCTGCGCGACCAATACTGTTCAGGTAGGCGTGCTGTGGGCCAACGGAGGGGAAATCCAGACCGGCAGAGATAGAATAGGACTCTTCAATCTGACCATCTTCCGTCTGCATCATTGGCGATTTCATACCAAAATAGATGCCGACGCGGCCATGCTTCAGCGGCGCGCCGTGTTCACCCGTTTCAATACCGTGTCCGGCTGGCTCGACGCCAATCAGGCCTACTGCGGCATCGTCAATAAAATCAGCAAACATGCCGATGGCGTTAGAACCGCCGCCCACGCAGGCGATCAGCGCATCCGGCAGACGGCCTTCTCTTTCCAGAATCTGCGCTTTGGTCTCTTCCCCAATCATCCGCTGGAATTCACGAACGATGGTCGGGAACGGATGCGGGCCAGCCGCGGTTCCCAGCATATAGTGGGCGGTATCATAGCTGCCAGACCAGTCACGCAGCGCCTCGTTACAGGCATCTTTCAACGTGGCTGAGCCGCTCTGTACCGGGATAACTTCAGCGCCCATTAAACGCATTCTGAAAACGTTTGGCGACTGACGCTCAATATCTTTAGCGCCCATATAGATTCGGCACTTCAGCCCCAGCAATGCGCTGGCCAGTGCAGAAGCCACACCATGCTGACCGGCACCTGTTTCGGCGATGATCTCTTTCTTACCCATGCGTTTAGCCAGTAATGCCTGGCCTAACACCTGGTTGGTTTTATGCGCGCCGCCGTGAAGTAAATCTTCACGCTTGAGATAGAGGCGGGTTTTGGTACCAGCAGTAAGATTTTTACACAGCGTCAGCGCTGTAGGACGTCCGGCGTAGTTTTTCAGCAGATCGGTGAATTCGGCCTGAAAGTCCGGGTCGCGCTGAGCGCTGACAAAGGCTTCTTCCAGCTGGCGCAGGGCGGGCATCAGGATCTGTGGCACATACATGCCACCAAATTCACCAAAGTAGGGATTCAATAAAGTCATGTCGCTTCTCTTTTCGCTACAGGGGCTGCCGGAGCAGCCCCGACGGTCAGTACGCCTTCAGCGTATGAAACACTGAGGCAATCTTTAAGGCATCTTTGATCCCAGGCTCGCTTTCCACCCCGGAATTGAAATCGAGTCCGGCACAGCCAAGCTGGGCAGCTTCCACGCAATTATCTGCGCCCAGTCCGCCGGCCAGCAACACGTTGTCCAGCGACTCGCCACGCAGCAGAGACCACTCAAAGCGTTTTCCGCTTCCGCCGTTGCCGTTATCAAAAACGTAGCGATCGACATGCTGCCAGTCGCGGGCGGGAAGGGTCTCTTTAATGCTGAACGCTTTCCAGATTTGTACCCGCTCGGGTAATTCTGCTCGCAGGGCGGTAACAAACGCCTGGTCTTCCTCGCCGTGCAGCTGCACGGCTTGCAGATCCAGTGCCGCCACGGTAGTGACAATGTCACTGAGAGCGTTATTGCGGAATACGCCTGCATACTTCAGCGGCGCACCGCTCATTACCTGACGTGCTTTCTCTTCATCCACCTGGCGTGGAGAACCTTCGGCGAAGATCAGGCCGCCATAAATAGCACCAGCTTCATGGGCGGCACGGGCATCTTCAGCCCGCGTCAGACCACATACTTTGTTATCGCCCAGCATCACGCGCCGCACGGCGGCAGAGAGATCGTCCTCGGACATCAGGGCTGACCCAATCAGGAAGCCGTTAGCAAAGCGGCTTAGCTCACGCACCTGCGCATAGCTGTTAATGCCGGATTCGCTGATAACCGTCACGCCATGCGCCACTTTGGGTGCCAGACGACGCGTGCGATCAAGATCGATTGAGAGATCGCGCAGGTCGCGGTTATTGATGCCAATAACTTTTGCTCCCAGTGCGGTAGCGCGTTCAAGCTCTTCATCGCTGATCACTTCAGTCAGCACGCCCATGTTCAGGCTATGGGCTACGGCTGCCAGCTGGCGATACTGCTCGTCATTTAACACGGAGAGCATCAACAGGATTGCATCTGCCTGATAATAACGCGCCAGATAAACCTGATAGGGGTCAATCATAAAGTCTTTGCACAGCACCGGTTGGGTGATGGCGGCGCTGACCACAGGGAGAAAATCGAAGCTGCCCTGAAAATATTTCTCATCGGTCAGTACGGATACCGCAGAAGCGTAGTGCCTGTAGATCCCGGCAATAGCGGCAGGATCGAAATCTTCGCGGATCACCCCTTTTGACGGAGAGGCTTTCTTGCACTCCAGAATAAAGACGGTTCTCGCACCCTGTAAGGCGTGGTAGAAGCTACGGGTGGAGGGCTGCACCTCATCCTGAAACGAGGAGAGCGGCTGCTGCTGCTGACGTTCTGCCAGCCAGAGCGCTTTATCCTGCACAATTTTATTCAGTACGGTTTCCTGCATGATTATCCTCTTGCTGCAAGCGCAACAACGCGTTCATAGGGCTGACCGCTGCGAATGGTGCGCAGGGCCTGCTGAGCGTTCTCACGTAAATCTTCATGACCAAAAATCTTCAACAGCAGGGCGACGTTAGCGGCAACAGCCTCTTCGTGCGCGCGCTCGCCCTTACCCTGGAGTAATCGCGTCAGAATGTCACGGTTTTCTTCAGGCGTGCCGCCAGCCAGCGCTTCCTGGGGATGAGAGTCGAGGCCAAAATCTTCCGGCGTCAGCTGATAGCTGGTAATTTCACCTTCGCGCAGTTCGGCAACATGGGTCGCGCTGTGCAGCGCCACTTCATCCATGCCGCCGCCATGAACCACCGCCGCACGTTTATAGCCCAGCACCTTCAGCGTCTGAGCAATGGGCAGAACCAGCTCCGGGCTGTAGACGCCAATCACCGCCAGCGGCGGGCGGGCGGGGTTGATCAGCGGGCCAAGCACATTAAACAGCGTGCGGGTTTTCAACTGCTGACGCACCGGCATGGCATGGCGGAAACCAGTGTGATACTGCGGTGCAAACAGGAAGCAGACATTCAGCTCATCCAGCGCCTGACGTGCCATTTCAGCAGGCAGATCCAGGCTGATGCCAAACGCCGCCAGCAGATCGGAAGAGCCGGACTTGCTGGAAACGCTGCGGTTGCCATGCTTCGCCACTTTCAGCCCGCAGGCCGCTGCCACAAAAGCGCTGGCTGTTGAGATATTGATGCTGTTGCTGCCGTCGCCGCCGGTGCCCACGATATCGGCAAAGGCGTAATCCGGGCGCGGGAAGGGTTTTGCATCTTCCAGTAGAGCGGTGGCTGCGCCAGCGATCTCTTCGGGCCGTTCACCGCGAACCTTCATGGCGATCAGCGCCGCGGCCAGCTGCGTGGGTTCAAGCTGACCGGTAATAATGGCAGAAAAAAGCTGGTGGCTCTCTGCCTGTGTCAGGGTTTTCGCCTGGTAAAGTTTTTCCAGAATAGCGTTCATCGCATGCTCCTTTTTATTATGCCAGCGCCCAGGCGAGGGTTTGTTCCAGAAGGCGTGCGCCCTGGGTGGTCAGGATCGATTCCGGGTGGAACTGAAATCCGCAGACCCGATCTTCGTCATGACGAACGGCCATCACCATGCCGTTGAAGGTGGCGTTTACCGTCAGCTCTTCCGGCACGTTACTGCCTACCAGCGAGTGATAACGGGCTACCGGCAGCGGGTTGGGCAGGCCGGCAAACATGCCGCTTTCGTCGTGAGTGATGGCAGAGGCCTTGCCATGCAGAATTTCGCCTGCCTGACCAACGTGCCCGCCATAAGTTTCCACTATCGCCTGGTGACCCAGACAGATGCCGATAACTGGCAGGCGTCCACGCAGGCGATTCAGCAGCTCTGGCATGCAGCCCGCTTCCGCCGGAGCGCCAGGGCCGGGCGAAAGCATCAGTACCGGGTTTTCCATCGTCTGAAGGCGTTCAATCAACGTCTCTGCCGGGACGTTGTTGCGGTAGATCACCACGTTATGGCCAAAGGCGCGTAACTGGTCAACGAGGTTGTAAGTAAAGGAGTCAATATTGTCGAGCAGCAGGATATCGGCCATCAGAAAATCTCCTTGCAGTGATGAGCAGTGGCAATGGCGCGCAGCACCGCGCGGGCCTTATTGCGGCTCTCATCGGCTTCCGCCTGTGGAACAGAATCGAGCACTACGCCAGCGCCAGCCTGGACGGTGGCTATGCCATCCTCCACGTATGCTGAACGGATCACGATGCAGGTATCAAGATCGCCGCTGGCAGTGAAGTAGCCTACTGCGCCGCCATAGCTGCCACGACGGGTACCTTCAGCACCGGCAATCAGCTGCATGGCCCGCACTTTCGGCGCGCCGCTAAGCGTGCCCATATTCATGCAGGCGCGGTAGGCATGCAGCACGTCCAGGTCTTTACGCAGCGTTCCCACCACGCGGGAGACCAGATGCATCACAAAGGAGTAGCGGTCAACTTTAGTCAGGTCGGCCAGGTAGCGGCTGCCTGGCTCACAAATTCGCGCCAGATCGTTACGAGCCAGATCCACCAGCATCAGATGCTCTGCCAGCTCTTTGTGGTCTGTACGCATTTCCAGCTCAATACGGCTGTCGAGATCGCGGTCCAGTGACCCATCAGCATGGCGGCCACGCGGGCGCGTACCGGCAATGGGATAGATTTCAATTTTGCGGCTGGTGGCATCATATTTCAGCGAGCTTTCCGGAGAAGCACCAAACAGGCTGAAATCCTGGTCCTGCATAAAGAACATGTAAGGGCTGGGGTTGCTGTTCTTCAGCGTGTCATAAGCGGCCAGCGGAGAAGGGCAAGGCAGCGAGAAACGCCTTGAGGGCACAACCTGGAAAATCTCACCGATGCGGATCGCTTCCTGCATCTGGCGCACCACGCGGCAGTACTCTTCATCGCTCTGGCTTTCGCTCAGCGCCATCTCTTCTACTTTCTGAACCGGCAGGGGTGGCGCTGGCTGTAACATCTGCGTATGCAACTGCTCGATGCGGCTCTGTAACCGCAGGAATTCAGTGGGGGCTGGTGTAAACAGCGAGGCTTGCAGGCGAGAAGTCTGGCTCTGATGGTCAATCACCAGCAGCGTCTCGGCCAGATAAAAACAGTAGTCCGGGCAGCGTTGCTGATTCTCCAGCGGCGGCAGATCTTCGAAGCTGGCTACCAGGTCATAGGCAAACAGGCCACCAAGCAGCATCGCTTCACGCTCCTCTTCCGGGCTGTTCACCAGATGCGGGATAAGGCGTAAAGCGTCAAAAACCGAGGTGGCTTTCAGCCGGGAATCTTCATCCTGGACTTCAGTGTTAGCCGGAAAGGTCAGTTCGCGGCCATCGGGGCGGACAGTGCTCTGCACGGTGGCAGGAAGCGCAGCGTCAAGCAGCGGCAAAATAGCGCGCCCATTTTCAGAGAGCGCCTGCACACTGACGGTGTTTCCCTGCGCCTTGATGCGCAACGCGCTGTCCACAATCAGCAGGCTTTTCAGATTACGTTTGCTGTCGATATCAGCGGACTCCAGCAGCAGCGTCGCCGGACGGGCGCCGCACAGCTGATGGAAAACGGCAGCCGGATCCTCGCGATAGGGTGCGTTGCCGGTTATCAACTTCACTGTAGGTTTGGCATTTTGCATGAGGTCACTTCTCTGAATTTTGCTTAAAAAAAAGCCCGCTTTTGGCGGGCCTGGGTATCTGCACAACGTCTGGTTGCGTGCAAGACTCCTTCGCCCATTCAGGGTGAAGTGCGCCACCAACCTGTCATTACCGTCTGCGTCATAGTCATGATTACAATACCCTTGCATGTGAACTTGCGTACTAGTTAACTGGTTCGTGACAAAAAAGTCAACACTCTTTTTCCCCAGGGCAAACTAAACCTGGTTATCATGTTGTGACATTCATTACCCAATGCCGGAGCCGTTTTGACAGAGTCAACCCCGCTTAATCCCTATCCCATCCATGACTTACACAGCCATACCCGCGCTTCAGATGGCTTACTCACGCCGGAAGAGTTGGTGCTGCGTGCGGTAGAACATCGGGTTGGCGTGCTGGCAATAACCGACCACGATACGGTTGCAGGGGTTCAGCCGGCTCTGGACGCCGTGGCTAAACACCAGCTTCCGCTGAAAATTATGGCTGGAGTGGAAGTCTCCACGCTGTGGGAGAATCACGAAATTCATATTGTCGGGCTGGGCGTGGACATTACTCACCCGGTGCTGACCGCATTTCTGCATGAGCAAAACACCCGCCGGCTGGCCCGCGCAGAGCTGATTGCCGAGCGGCTGGAAAAAGCGCGAATCCCTGGTGCGCTGGCAGGAGCGATGGCTCTGGCAGAAGGCGGCGCTATTACCAGGGGGCATTTCGCCCGTTTCCTGATAGCCGAGGGGAAAGCGGATAATATGGCTAAAGTGTTTAAAAAATATCTCGCCCGTGGCAAAACCGGCTACGCTCCGCCACAGTGGTGTACAATTAAACAAGCTATTGATGCCATTCATCATTCTGGCGGGCGCACGGTGCTGGCGCATCCCGGCCGCTACGGCCTCTCCGCGAAGTGGCTAAAGCGACTGATTGCCCATTTCAGCGAGGAGGGCGGTGATGCAATGGAGGTGGCTCAGTGTCAGCAGGCGCCGGATGAGCGAACTCAGCTGGCACGTTATGCCCAGGATTATCAGCTCGCTGCATCACAAGGTTCCGATTTCCATCAGCCTTGTCCCTGGATTGAGCTGGGGAAAAAATTATGGCTTCCTGGCGGCGTTGAGGCCGTGTGGCTGCGCTACCCGGAAATTGTACCCGCATAATCGCTGGCGGGTGCGGCAGACAAGAGGTTAGTTATGAGTCAATTTTTCTATATACACCCGGAAAATCCACAGCCAAGGCTGGTCAAACAGGCCGTTGAGCTACTGAATAAAGGCAGCGTGATTGTTTACCCGACGGATTCAGGGTACGCGCTGGGGTGCAAGCTGGAAGACAAGAATGCGATGGAACGCATCTGTAGGATCAGAAAGCTGGATGGGAACCACAATTTTACGCTGGTGTGCCGCGATCTCTCGGAGCTTTCTACCTACGCTCACGTGGATAATACGGCTTTCCGGCTGATCAAGAACAACACGCCGGGCAATTACACCTTTATTCTGAAGGCCACCAAAGAGGTGCCGCGTCGTTTAATGAACGATAAGCGTAAAACAATCGGCTTACGTGTTCCTTCCAACCCGATTGCGCTGGCTTTGCTGGAGCAGTTAAATGAACCCATGATGTCCACCTCGCTGATGCTGCCGGGCAATGACTTTACCGAGTCCGATCCCGAAGCGATTCAGGAGAGCATAGGTAAACAGGTGGATTTGATTATTCATGGCGGCTACCTGGGGCAGCATCCTACTACTGTGATTGATTTAACTGAAAACAGCCCGAAAGTGGTGCGCGAAGGCGTGGGCGACGTTCAGCCATTCTTATAACTCTTTCAGGCTCGTCGGCCAATCTGTTCTGCCACGAGCCTGTAAGTCCGCAGAGGCATCATTCCTCTTTTTACTTTCCCTTCAGGCTTTATTTGCATTAAGTCGTCGATTTGCTCAGCCACTCTTTAAAGTCCTTGTAGGGGATATAGAGTGAGACATTCTTAAGGGGGACTGCTGTATTTTTATGGCGTTTAATTTCACTGGTAAAGCCCACAATCACCCCACCAATAGTGTCGTCCTTGTTATAAACCGCGCCGCCTGACATTCCTTTAACCACGCCCGCATCAGAGACCATGGCGACGCAGGGGCGTTTATTCCACTCATTACGAATACCAGTAAGAGCCAGATTAACGCCCGAAGACTCAACCGGCATGGCGGTAATAAAACTGTAACCGTACATTTTAACCGGTTCACCTATATCACCATTGCGGAATTTGGGCAGGGTTTTAATATCATTCTTGTGGTAGATAATCGCGAGGTCGCAGTAGGGGTGATAAGCCTTTACGCGCTGCACGGAGAGCTTAGCGACATGCGCCGCCGTCAGGCTGTATTCCGGGGTGAGAGGAATGCTGGTGCCCAGCGCGCCGATGCCCAGAATGGTAGGAATGCCGGTGAAATTCATATCCACCCGTTTCATGGCTTCACTGCTGTACTCATATTTACCCACAGAGCAGCCGGACAGCATTAGCGCCGCTAATGCGGGTAAGATCGCTATTTTTTTCATATTTTTTTACGCTTTGTCGGACACGTCAGTAAATCCCTGGTGAGGAGAGATGACGTGTAATGCCGATGCTGATACGGGATCAGCGTTTTTTTTGAGGAGTCATGCCCCTCTTATTAATTAATAAATCTTAATGTTACTGCTTTTATATTTATGGACTTAAGCTAAATTATAATAATTTTTAACAATCCATTTTTTAAAGTAATCTGAATTGTCTGATTGAATTCTACACAAACTTATTAACGGCGCAAATTAATAAACGTTCTTCATCGTTAAAAAAAGTGATGATCCAGAATTAAGTCAACCTGCTATTTAAATAGTCTGTTTATTTGATGTTGAGTTCGTTAACCGAAAGGTTTATTTAGATTACCGCAGAATTAAAATCTGTTGGGCATCCAAAATCAGGTGTTAACAACTATCTATTCTTTTAACGCTGGTACGTCACGCTACCCGAAGGCCATTTATCTTTATTTTTAATTTAAATGCAGGGCGGGCGGGAGAAGAGGGGGAAATAAGGGTAAATAATAATCTTTATCACTGTGGCTTTATTAATTAACAAGATAGTAACATTGCTGATTTTTTACAGGGAAATCATTAACGTGGTACACCCTTCGCCCGGAGTGTTTGTTCAGTATCGTCACTGCTTTCGGGAATTCTGGCGCTCATTACGGAATTTTAAGCTTCGAAGCCGTGAAAGGCTGCGCTCAGGCACTGCCTGCGGGTGCGTATAGCGTTATCAATAAAGATGAACATAGTGTAGAATGCGCTTCCCCTGAAAAGGGCAGAGATTTGCCAGGGTGTACGCGCAGGGCGCGGCACAGCAGACTTTGCCGCCGGACACGGGCCACTTGAATAGCATGACGCCTGGGAAGGCGACACAGAGGTAGCGCCATGAGCGAAAAATTACAGAAAGTATTAGCACGCGCCGGGCACGGTTCCCGCCGCGAAATTGAAACCATGATCTCTGCCGGACGCGTCAGCGTGGACGGCAAGCTGGCGACGTTGGGCGACCGCGTTGAATCCAGCCCTTCTATTAAGATCCGCGTAGATGGCCACCTGGTCTCCGTAGCGGAATCCACCACTGAAGTCTGCCGCGTTCTGGCTTACTACAAGCCTGAAGGCGAGCTTTGTACGCGTAACGATCCTGAAGGTCGTCCAACCGTTTTTGACCGTCTGCCTAAATTGCGCGGCGCCCGCTGGATTGCCGTAGGCCGTCTGGATGTGAATACCTGCGGTCTGCTGCTCTTTACCACTGATGGTGAACTGGCAAACCGGCTGATGCACCCGAGCCGTGAAGTTGAAAGGGAATATGCGGTTCGCGTATTCGGCGCTATTGATGATGATAAGATCAGACAGCTGAGCCGCGGCGTACAGCTGGAAGATGGTCCTGCTTCTTTTAAAACGCTGAAATTTACCGGCGGAGAAGGGATCAACCAGTGGTATACCGTAACGCTGACAGAAGGTCGTAACCGTGAGGTGCGCCGTCTGTGGGAATCCGTCGGCGTGCAGGTCAGCCGTTTGATCCGTACCCGCTACGGCGATATCACGCTGCCGAAAGGGCTGCCACGCGGTGGCTGGACGGAGCTGGAACTGGCTCCAACCAACTATTTACGTGAGCTGGTTGGTCTGCCAGCAGAAACCACCAGTAAGGTGGCGGTAGAGAAAGATCGCCGTCGCACCAAAGCGAATCAGATTCGCCGCGCGGTCAAACGCCATTCGCAGGTAAGCGGCACTCGCCGTCCTTCCAGCAAACGTGGCTGATTAGCTTTTCCGCAGCAGTAAAAAAGCCCCTGATGCAGCGCATCCGGGGTTTTTTTTTAGCTGTTGAGTGGCAGGTGACTGAGCAGCGTGCAAGTCAACGGGTGCGCTATCGTCGGTTAATCCCCTGGGGGAATTACCAGTCAATACCTTGCTGTGCCTGAATCCCTGCATCAAATGCATGTTTCACCGGACGCATTTCGGTAACGGTATCGGCTAACTCCAGGATTTCGCGATGACAGCCTCTGCCGGTGATAATCACGCTTTGATGAGCGGGGCGGCCTTTCAGTGCGGCAATCACCTCTGCCAGAGGGAGATAGTCATAGCTGACCATATAAGTCAGCTCATCCAGAACCACCAGATCAAGGCTCTCATCCTGCAACATCCGCTTGCCATGCTGCCAGACCTGGAGACAGGCTTCAGTATCCGTTTCACGGTTTTGCGTATCCCAGGTAAACCCGGTAGCCATAACCTGGAACTCTACGCCCTGGGGTTCCAGTAAATTGCGTTCTCCGTTGGGCCACTCTCCTTTTATAAACTGAATGACCCCGGCACGCTTCTGATGGCCTACGGCACGGGTGGCAGTGCCAAAAGCTGCGGTGGTTTTCCCTTTGCCGTTGCCGGTGAAGACCATCAAAATACCGCGAACTTCCGTGGCTGAAGCGATGCGGGCATCAACCTTCTCTTTCAGCTTCTGCTGACGCTGCTGGTGGCGCTCTTCAGCCATTATTCTGCCGCTCCCGGTTTACGACCGGGCTGGGCATCGTAACTGATACCCGTTTTTCGTTTACTGTCATCACCCATCAAATAAAGGTAGAGCGGCATAATGTCCGCTGGCGTTTTCAGCTTGTGCGCATCTTCTTCCGGGAAAGCACTGGCCCGCATTTTTGTGCGCGTACCGCCGGGATTGATACAGTTTACCCGCAGATGCTTGCTGTCATATTCATCTGCCAGCACCTGCATCATGCCTTCAGTGGCAAATTTTGACACAGAGTAAGCGCCCCAGCCTGCACGCCCCTGACGTCCCACGCTGGAGGTGGTAAAGACCAGTGAAGCTGAAGGGGATTTCAACAGCAGCGGCAGCAGCGCCTGGGTCAGAAAGAAGGTGGCATCTATATTGACCCGCATCACCTGCTGCCAGACGACGGGATCCTGCTTGTCCATGGTCACAATCTCGCCCAGCAATCCTGCGTTGTGCAAGACGCCATCGAGGCGGGGAACCTGGGCAGCGACTTCTTCAGCCAGCTCCCGGCAACGCTCAGGCGTGGCCTGCTCTAAATCGAGGAGAAAAAAGTGCGGTCTCTCTTTTCCGGTTGCGGCAATCTCATCCGCTACCCTCTCTAATTTCTGCGCATTACGCCCCAGCAACAAAACCTGGGCACCATAGCGGGCGTAGGTCAGGGCGGCTTCGCGGCCAATGCCGTCGCTGGCTCCGGTAACAAGGATAATATGGTCGGTGAGTAAGTTATCTTTAGGTTGATAGTGCACGGTGAACTCCTCTGGCGGGAACCTGGGGCATACGGTGAACCTGCCGGTAAACCCTTGCCCGCAATCGATAATGTGCTTTATGCCCTAATTTACAGAGCAGTTCAATGTTCAGCAAAGGTAAAAGCGTGCGCTAACGCCGGGAATCTGACGACGTACTCCAGCGACTCGGCTACAATAGCAGCCTGATCTAATATCATGTAAATAAAGGCGGAATGAGTGGAATTACTCTCTTATTATGGGCTTTTTCTGGCCAAAACGATCACCGTGGTGGTTGCCATTGCAGCAATTGCGGTGTTGATCACCAATCTGGCGATGCGTAAACGCACACAATCTGGTCAGCTTAAACTCACCAACCTGGGGGAACGCTACCAGGAGATGAAAGATGAGATGATGCTTGCAAAAATGAAGCATCAGGATCAAAAACTGTGGCACAAAGAGCAGAAGAAGAAAAATAAGCTGGAAGCGAAAGCCACCAAACAGCGCGCTAAGCAGGGATTAAAACCGGAGAGCGGCAAGCCATCACTCTTTGTGCTGGACTTCAAGGGCAGCATGGATGCCCATGAAGTCAGCTCCTTGCGTGAAGAGATTTCAGCCGTGATGGCCGTAGCAAAACCAGAGGATGAGGTACTGCTGCGTCTGGAAAGTCCGGGTGGCGTGGTTCACGGCTATGGCCTTGCCTCTTCACAACTCCAGCGTCTGCGCGAAAAGGGTATTCGCCTGACCGTGGCTGTTGATAAGGTGGCGGCCAGCGGGGGCTATATGATGGCCTGTGTGGCAGATCGCATCGTTGCCGCGCCTTTCTCCATCATCGGCTCTATTGGCGTTGTTGCCCAGATCCCTAACTTTAACCGTCTGCTGAAGCGGAACAATGTTGATGTGGAACTGCACACCGCTGGCGAATACAAACGTACGCTGACGCTGTTTGGTGAAAATACCGACCAGGGGCGCGAGAAGTTTCGCGAAGATCTGAACGAAACCCATCTGCTGTTCAAGCAGTTTGTTCATCAGATGCGTCCTGCGCTGGATATAGACAGCGTGGCGACGGGCGAGCACTGGTTTGGCACCCAGGCGCTGGAGAAAGGGCTGATTGACGCTATCGGCACCAGCGACGATCTGATCATCGACCAGATGGCTAATCACGAAGTGATCTCCGTGCGTTACACCCGCCGTAAGAAAATGATGGACCGTTTTACCCAAAGCGCTGCGGTTGGCGCAGAACGTCTTCTGCTTCGCCTCTGGCAGCGTGGTGAAAAACCTCTGCTGTAACGCTTTCAGCGTCCGTTATGCGGACGCTGCTACTTTTTAAGCGTGTAGTTGGGTGAAAGTTGCACCGTTAAATATTTAAACACGTTAAACACCACCATACTCTTTTCCCCAGGCAAGCCCTGTTCATCCAGAAAATAGTCTCCGCGGAAAATAAGCAGATCACCTTTTTGCTCCACGTCAGTTGCGGCTAATCCCCTGAAATAATCTTTATGGTCGGCAATCATCTCATTCGCCAGTGCCAGTAAATTATCTCGATCTATCGTCTGGGTCTGATTCATGTTTTCTCTCCTTTATAGTAGACGCGCGTAAAAGAGTATATTACCTCCCGCAGGGTAAAAACCACAATGTCAATGCGGGCATGCAGCAGGTAACTCTTTTTAACCAACTTTCTGGCGGAAATGGCAGGCAGATGCTAATTAAGTTGCGTATCAGATTTTATCAGGTACAGTGTGGGCGTTTCAGTTTCCGGGCGTAAAAGTGGCATTACGCAATGTTTGAAATGCACTGAACAGGTTGTAAAAGGTGTCGTTAATCAGCAAGTTGGCTCTCTGAGTTGGGAGCATCAACAGGGCAGTAAAACACCGGGTTGAAAATCATTAACCCCGTGGCCATATCGTTAACGCGTCTCGCTTGCCCTGGCAAACGGCACAATTTACTCTCGGATGTTTTAATCAGGTAAAGGTAATTATGGGTAAAGCTCTCGTAATAGTTGAGTCCCCGGCAAAAGCCAAAACAATCAATAAATATCTCGGAAACGACTACGTGGTAAAGTCCAGCGTAGGTCATATCCGGGATTTGCCGACCAGTGGATCAACAGTTAAAAAGAGCGCTGACTCTACAACCAGTAAACCAGCCAAAAAAGTCAAGAAAGATGAAAAGGCGGCGCTGGTCAGCCGCATGGGCGTCGATCCTTATCACGGTTGGGAAGCGGACTACCAGATTCTGCCAGGCAAAGAGAAAGTGGTTGCAGAGCTGAAGTCTCTGGCCCAGAACGCCGATCATATCTATCTCGCAACGGACCTTGACCGCGAAGGGGAAGCCATTGCCTGGCACCTGCGGGAAGTGATCGGTGGCGATGATTCACGCTTCAGCCGCGTGGTCTTTAACGAAATAACCAAGAATGCTATTCGTCAGGCTTTTGAAAAGCCGGGCGAACTCAATATCAACCGCGTCAACGCGCAACAGGCACGCCGTTTCATGGACCGTGTGGTGGGCTATATGGTCTCACCGCTGCTGTGGAAAAAGATTGCCCGCGGCCTCTCCGCTGGACGTGTTCAGTCCGTCGCTGTGCGGCTGGTGGTGGAGCGTGAGCGCGAAATCAAAGCCTTTGTGCCTGAAGAGTACTGGGAACTGCATGCCGATCTGAACACGCCAAAAGGCATCGGCCTGCCAATGGAAGTCACGCATCAGCATGACAAACCCTTCCGCCCGGTTAATGGCGACCAGACTCATGCAGCAGTCAGTCTGCTGGAAAAAGCCCGCTATGTGGTGGCCGATCGCGAAGATAAGCCAACCAGCAGCAAGCCGGGCGCACCTTTTATTACCTCCACGTTGCAGCAGGCGGCGAGCACGCGTCTGGGCTACGGAGTGAAGAAAACCATGATGATGGCGCAGCGTCTCTATGAGGCTGGACACATCACTTATATGCGTACTGACTCTACCAATCTGAGCCAGGATGCGGTCGGCATGGTACGGGGTTATATCGAAAGCGAGTTTGGCACCAAATATCTGCCAAAAGCCGCCAACGTTTACACCAGCAAAGATAACTCTCAGGAAGCGCACGAAGCGATTCGTCCTTCTGACGTCGCTATCCAGGCCGAGCAGTTAAAGGATATGGAAGCGGATGCACAGAAGCTTTATCAGCTGATCTGGCGTCAGTTTGTCGCCTGTCAGATGATGCCGGCGCAATATGACTCGACCACGCTGACGGTGACTGCCGGTGATTTCAAACTCAAGGCAAAAGGGCGCACGCTGCGTTTTGATGGCTGGACGAAAGTGATGCCTGCGCTGCGCAAGGGCGATGAAGATCGGACCTTACCCCCAATTGAAATAGGGGAAGAACTTAAGCTACAGCAGCTCAAGCCAAGCCAGCACTTTACCAAACCACCGGCTCGCTTCAGCGAAGCTTCGCTGGTGCGTGAGCTGGAAAAACGCGGTATCGGACGTCCTTCAACCTACGCATCGATTATTTCGACCATCCAGGATCGTGGCTATGTCCGCGTGGAAAGCCGTCGTTTTTATGCGGAAAAGATGGGCGAAATCGTGACTGACCGTCTGGAGTCTAACTTCCGTGAGCTGATGAATTATGACTTCACCGCCCATATGGAAGACAGCCTGGACCAGGTAGCGAATAACGAAGCGCAGTGGAAAGGCGTGCTGGACAAGTTCTTTGCGGACTTCAGCCAGCAGCTGGAGCAGGCGGATAAGGATCCGGAAGAGGGCGGCATGCAGCCTAATCAGATGATCCTGACCTCAATCGACTGCCCAACCTGCGGTCGTAAAATGGGGATCCGCACCGCCAGCACCGGCGTCTTCCTGGGCTGTTCAGGCTATGCGTTGCCGCCAAAAGAGCGCTGCAAGCAGACCATCAATCTGATCCCTGAGAATGAAGTGCTGAATATTCTTGAGGGTGACGATGCGGAAACGAACGCGCTGCGCGCCCGTCGCCGCTGCCAGAAATGTGGCACCGCCATGGACAGTTACCTGATCGATAATCAGCGCAAGCTGCACGTCTGTGGTAACAATCCCGGCTGTGATGGTTATGAAATCGAGCAGGGCGAATTCCGCATCAAAGGCTATGACGGCCCGGTAGTGGAGTGTGAGAAGTGTGGTTCAGAAATGCACCTGAAAATGGGGCGTTTCGGCAAGTACATGGCCTGCACCAACGACGAGTGTAAAAACACCCGTAAGATCCTGCGCAATGGTGACGTTGCGCCACCGAAAGAAGATCCGGTTCCGCTGCCAGAGTTGGCTTGTGAAAAATCGGATGCTTATTTTGTCCTGCGTGATGGCGCAGCTGGCGTCTTCCTTGCGGCCAACACTTTCCCTAAATCCAGGGAAACGCGTGCGCCGCTGGTGGAAGAGCTGCAACGCTTCCGCGATCGTTTGCCAGAGAAGCTGCGTTATCTGGCCGATGCGCCAGCCAGTGACGAAGAGGGTAACAAATCGGTGGTTCGCTTCAGCCGTAAAACCAAACAGCAGTATGTCAGCACCGAGAAAGACGGGAAGGCAACAGGCTGGTCGGCGTTTTACGTTGACGGCAAATGGGAAGTGACTACCAAAACCTCGAAAAAGTAAGCTGATGGGCCAGCACTCGCTGGCCCTCTCTCCTCTCTGCTCGCTATACATCCTTTTCATATTTGGTATAGTGGTTATAGAAATTCCTTTCTTTATTATCAAATCGCATTAGACCGGGTCCATCAGTGCTGCGGCGGTGTCTTCACGGCTTTTGCACGGCCAGGCGTTAAGTGCGTGGCTTCAAACCTCAAATGGAATGAAAAATGAAATTGCAGCAGCTGCGTTATATCGTTGAAGTGGTGAATCACAATCTTAACGTCTCCTCCACCGCTGAAGGGCTTTATACGTCACAACCTGGTATCAGTAAGCAAGTCCGTATGCTGGAGGATGAACTGGGTATCCAGATTTTTGCCCGCAGCGGTAAGCACCTTACTCAGGTTACCCCGGCAGGGCAGGAAATTATTCGTATTGCCCGTGAAGTGCTCTCTAAAGTTGATGCAATCAAATCTGTGGCGGGCGAGCATACCTGGCCCGATAAAGGCTCGCTCTACGTTGCCACAACCCATACACAGGCTCGCTATGCTTTACCCAATGTGATTAAAGGCTTTATTGAACGCTACCCGCGCGTCTCGCTGCATATGCATCAGGGTTCGCCCACGCAGATTGCAGAAGCCGTTTCTAAGGGGAATGCTGACTTTGCCATTGCCACCGAAGCACTGCATCTCTATGACGACCTGATTATGTTGCCGTGCTATCACTGGAACAGGGCGATTGTGGTCACGCCCGACCATCCCCTGGCGGGCAAAGCGAAAGTTTCCATTGAGGAACTTGCAGAATATCCATTAGTGACCTATACGTTCGGTTTTACGGGCCGTTCTGAACTGGACACCGCCTTCAACCGGGCCGGGCTTACCCCGCGCATCGTCTTTACCGCCACCGATGCTGATGTAATTAAAACCTATGTACGCCTGGGCCTGGGTGTTGGGGTCATTGCCAGCATGGCGGTAGACCCTGTCTCCGATCCCGATCTGGTTCGTATCGAGGCAACTGATGTATTTAGCTTTAGTACGACCAAAATCGGCTTCCGTCGCAGCACCTTCCTCAGGAGCTACATGTATGACTTCATTCAGCGTTTTGCGCCTCATCTGACGCGCGATGTGGTTGATACTGCTGTAAGTTTGCGTTCCAACGAAGATATAGAAGCGATGTTTAAAGATATCAAATTGCCCGCCCGATAATTTCCCCCGTGATTGCTATCGCTAAGTCAAGGCCACTTTTGTGGCCTTTATTAATAGATTGGTACTTTCTATTACTCTCATCGATAAAAGCTTTTAATTCTTTTTACGTAAATGAAACATGTATCACATGTTTTTTCTTTGTTATTCATTAAATGAGAAATGGTACACACTTTTCACCCGAACACTTTGCGTATGGTTAGGATGATTCTCATACTCTGGTTATAGAGTGACGGAGAGGGGCGGTTCTTAAGGCTGAGTAAAGTTTTCTCCAGAAATGATTGGATCTGAAAGGGAGTTTAAACGCGGTTATTTGGGTTAGAACGTAATTAATTGACTTAAGTTTGATTAATCACAAAGGATATAGTTTTTCTTGTTTGATTAATCTCTTTAATCGTTTTGTTCAATAAAAATTACTGGATTTCGCCCAAAATAATGTTTAGGATTCATCCTAATTTCTGATTGGTTCAAACAATCGTTTTCAATGAGAGTGATTATCAAAAACTATGGCTACTAGATTATCTGTACAACCCGACTTTGGACACAAAACCATCAAGGTTCAGCGTACCAGCAGTCTGAAACGCAAGGCCTGGTTAGCGGTATTCGCCGGTTCAGCGCTGTTTTGGATTGTTGTTGCATTCATGATCTGGCGTGTATGGGGTTAACTATGTTCTTACAAACTCTGAATCAGAAAACGCAACAAACCAACAAGATGAAAGAACGTTATTGCAAAGGCAAAAATGCGGATGAAGTTGCTATTCCAGACGCGTGGGGCCTGAGTGAATTACAGCGTAATTTTATTGATTCCATGATCGATAAGAAAGCGAAGTAACAGCCGCACTTTTCAGCCGGTGCGTTAAGATTTTTATATAATCAAAAATTTGACTTTAATTGCCAACTTTATGGCCAGGCACCTTTATGCCTGAATGATGGAAAAGCCATCAATAAACGGTTAAGCCTTTATCTCTAAAGGTTTTGATTCAAGAACATTTTTGGTCCTGGCGGCCTGAGGGAGTGAAAAAAATGAATTTAACTCAAATGACCTGGTTTAGTACCTGGACTTTCTCAGCCTTATTCTGGACAAGCGCCGTCTGGGTCGGTTTGATGATGCATTAATAGTGCATAGTTAAACAATTCATCTTTATATAAAAACGCCTCGCTGGAATATCCCGCGGGGCGTTTTTACGTTCAGGGGCCTCTCCTTTATAGTCGTTTCGTGTTGTTATCAAAACGTTACTTCTCGTTTGTACTATCTTTAAATCAAACCCTGTAATGTCTCAGGTTATGTTCAGAGATCCATGAAGGAGGAGCGATGTCGTCTACCCTACATAATAAAGCCAGGGCTACACTGGATGTCAAAGGCCAGCGTTATACCTATTACAGCCTGCCCCAGGCCGCTGAAGAACTGGGCGATCTCTCCCGCCTGCCCAAATCCTTAAAAGTCCTGATGGAAAACCTGCTGCGCTGGCAGGATGAAGATTCTGTCACCGCAGAGGATATTGCCGCTCTGGCGGGCTGGCTTGCCCATGCGCACGCTGACCGGGAGATTGCCTATCGTCCGGCACGTGTATTAATGCAGGACTTTACCGGCGTTCCCGCCGTGGTCGACCTGGCCGCCATGAGAGAAGCCGTGAACCGGCTGGGCGGCGATGTGGCCAAAGTAAATCCGTTATCCCCGGTTGATCTGGTAATTGACCATTCGGTTACCGTTGACCATTTTGGCGATGATGATGCATTTGAAGAGAATGTGCGCCTGGAAATGGAGCGCAACCACGAGCGCTATGTTTTCCTGCGCTGGGGACAGAAAGCATTTAATCAGTTCAGCGTGGTGCCACCAGGTACGGGCATCTGCCATCAGGTCAACCTTGAATACCTCGGCAAAGCGGTCTGGCATGAAACCACAAATGGCGAAGAGATAGCTTATCCCGATACCCTGGTCGGAACCGACTCGCACACTACCATGATCAATGCTCTGGGTGTGTTAGGGTGGGGCGTGGGGGGTATTGAGGCAGAAGCTGCCATGCTGGGGCAACCCGTCTCTATGCTGATACCTGACGTAGTAGGGTTTAAGCTAACCGGAAAATTACGACCTGGCATCACCGCAACTGATTTAGTCCTGACCGTGACTCAGATGCTGCGTAAACATGGTGTAGTGGGTAAATTTGTTGAATTCTATGGCGATGGACTGGCCGATCTGCCTCTTGCCGATCGCGGTACCCTTGCCAATATGGCCCCTGAATATGGCGCAACCTGCGGCTTCTTCCCGCTGGATGAAGTGACTATTGGCTATATGAAGCTCACCGGCCGCAGCAGCGAACAGGTAGCACTGGTAGAGCATTACGCCAAAGCGCAGGGGCTGTGGAGAAATCCTGGCGATGAACCTCTCTTCACCAGTACCCTGGCGCTGGATATGAATGATGTGGTGGCCAGCGTTGCCGGGCCAAAACGGCCGCAGGATCGCGTTTCGTTAGGGGATGTCCCCAAAGCCTTCCAGGCCAGTAATGAGCTGGAAGTTAATCAGGCGCTGAAGCAGCATAAAGAAGTCACCTACCACGACAGCAAAACGGGCCAACAGCATACGTTGAAAGATGGCGCTGTGGTCATCTCCGCTATCACCTCCTGTACGAATACCTCGAATGCCAGCATCTTGATGGCTGCCGGGCTACTGGCGAAAAAAGCGGTGTCGCTGGGGCTGAAACGTCAGCCCTGGGTCAAAGCCTCGCTTGCGCCTGGCTCCAAAGTGGTATCGGACTATCTCGCCGCCGCGCGCCTGACGCCCTATCTGGATAAGCTTGGCTTTAATCTGGTGGGCTATGGCTGCACCACCTGCATTGGTAACTCGGGGCCGCTGCCGGATGAAATTGAAAATGCCATCAAAGAGGGCGATCTCACCATGGGGGCGGTGCTCTCCGGAAATCGCAATTTTGAAGGACGAATTCACCCCTATGTGAAAACCAACTGGCTGGCTTCGCCGCCGCTGGTGGTGGCCTATGCGCTGGCCGGGAATATGAATATCAATTTACAGGAGGATCCGCTTGGTGAGGATCAATCTGGCAACCCTGTCTATCTCAAAGATATCTGGCCTTCACCGGAAGAGATAGCTGAAGCAGTGCAGCTTGTCTCTACCGAAATGTTCCATAAAGAGTATGCCGAAGTGTTCACAGGCACGCCTGAATGGCAGCAGATCAAAGTCAGCGAAGCCGCTACCTATGACTGGGACGAAGGATCGACCTATATCCGGCTTTCGCCTTTCTTTGATGATATGGAAAAACAACCCAAGCCGGTTGAAGATATCCACGGCGCGCGCATCCTGGCGATACTGGGTGATTCGGTCACTACGGATCATATTTCGCCCGCAGGCAGTATCAAAGCGGAAAGTCCGGCAGGACGTTACCTACAGGCGCATGGGGTTGAGCGCGGCGATTTTAACTCCTACGGATCCCGTCGTGGTAACCATGAGGTAATGATGCGCGGCACGTTCGCTAATATCCGCATCCGCAATGAGATGGTGCCGGGGGTGGAAGGGGGCGTCACGCGTATGGTACCGGGCGACGAGCAGCTAGCCATTTATGATGCAGCGATGAAATATCAGCAGCAGGGTACGCCGCTGGCGGTGATTGCGGGCAAAGAGTATGGTTCAGGATCCAGCCGCGACTGGGCAGCAAAAGGCCCGCGCCTGCTGGGTATCCGGGTGGTTATTGCAGAATCCTTTGAACGTATACACCGTTCAAATCTGATTGGGATGGGGATCCTGCCGCTGGAGTTCCCGGAGAATGTGACCCGCAAAACGCTGGGGTTAACCGGCGATGAGCAGATTGATGTGGAAAACCTGACTCAGTTGAAACCGGGGGGCACGGTAAACGTCACCCTGACCTATAGCGACGGGCGGAAAGAGACGCTGGCGACACGGTGCCGCATTGATACCGGTAATGAGCTTACTTATTACCAGAACGACGGTATCCTGCACTATGTAATCCGTAACATGCTGAGCGACAAACCCGCTGCGGCATAACTCAGAGCCAGCAGCAAAGCACTCTGCTGTTGCTGAAACAAAAGGGCCAACATAGTTGGCCCTTTTTTAATAAGCCTGGACGTTACTCTTTCGTCAGCAGATGGCCCATTTTAGCGGCCTTGGTGTCCAGATAGTGGGCGTTTTCCGGGTTACGCCCCACAATCAGCGGCACGCGCTCGACAATGTTAATCCCGGCTTCGCTAAGGATCTCTACCTTACGGGGATTATTGGTCAGCAGGCGAACTTCATTCACCCCCAGCAGCTTGAACATATCCGCACAGAGAGTGAAATCACGCTCATCGGCAGCAAAACCCAACTGGTGATTGGCTTCAACGGTATCAAAGCCTTTATCCTGCAACGCATAAGCACGGATTTTATTGAGCAGACCAATATTACGGCCTTCCTGGCGGTGATACAGCAGCACGCCCCGACCTTCTTCCGCAATATGGTTCAGCGCCGCTTCCAGCTGAAAACCGCAGTCGCAACGCAGACTGAAGAGCGCATCGCCAGTCAGACACTCGGAATGGACGCGCGCCAGCACCGCATCGCTGTCAGTAATATCGCCATAAACCAGCGCCACATGATCGTGACCGGTTGCCAGTTCTTCAAAACCTACCATCAGGAAATCTCCCCATGGCGTGGGCAGTTTGGCTTCTGCTACCCGTTTAAGCTGCATGTGACTCTCCAGAAACTTCAAATGTTGCGCTATCATCATGGTAGCGCGCTGTCAGCAAACTGACACAGTTTCCTTATTTTGCCACAATCAGGGCGAAGGCGGTTAACGTCTTAGAGCGATTGTTCAGATACCGCACGATTATCACCTTCATCAACACTATGTTATTATTTTTTCACAAAAACTTAGCGTAAAAACGAGAAATGCTTCATACCGGTAAAGGAAGACAATGAAAGATATCTTGAAACGTACCACCCTGGGCGCGCTGTTACTGCTGCTGATGCCCGTTGGGGTTTTGCTCTCTGGCTGGCACTGGAAGCCGGTAGAGATGGGGCCTGTTTACAAAGCGCTCTTTTGGCTGACCGAAACCGTTACCAGCCCCTGGGGCATCCTCACCAGTGCGCTCCTGTGCGGCTGGTTCTTGTGGTGCCTGCGTTTCCGGCTTAAACCGGCACTCATTTTGCTGATCATCGTGGTTTCTGCCATCCTCGTGGGGCAATACACTAAATCGTTTATCAAAGAGCAGGTCCAGGAGCCAAGGCCATACGTAATGTGGCTGGAGCAGAGCCAGGCCCTGAATGAGCAAACTTTTTACCAGCAGAAGCGACCAGAACGTAGCACGCTGGTGCGGAATGCGCTGATTGATAACACGCAATTGCCGGACTGGCTGAAGCAGCACTGGGAATTTGAAACAGGGTATGCTTTCCCCTCGGGCCATACTATGTTTGCCGCCAGCTGGGCACTACTGGGAATAGGGTTGCTCTGGCCGCGCCGACGCATCGTGACAGTCATACTGCTGACAGGCTGGGCGATTGGAGTGATGGGTAGCCGGTTAGCGCTGGGGATGCACTGGCCGCAGGATCTGATCTCCTCTACCCTGATTAGTTGGGTGTTGGTCAGCCTGGCTACCTGGCTGGTACAGCGTTATTGCGGCCCGCTTACCGTTCCGCCGCAGGAAGAGCGTGAAATTGAGCAGCGCGATCGCGAGTGATTGTCTTTTTGATGTTTGCACCCATATTACCAGTCAGGAGACTCTTTTTTCACGGTCGCAGCTTCTGAGGGTGCAACGGACAAGCAACAGCGCATTTTTTTTGGCATAATTCATCTGGTTAACACCAGACTATGGGATGGACTGTGAAATATTTGCTGATTTTTTTACTGGTATTAGTGATTTTCATTATCTCGATTACGCTTGGGGCGCATAATGATCAGGTGGTTACCTTTAACTATCTTCTGGCGCAGGGCGAATATCGGGTTTCAACGTTGTTAGCTGTTCTGTTCGCGGCCGGATTTCTCCTTGGCTGGGCCATTTGTGGCCTGTTCTGGCTGCGCGTCCGTGTGTCGCTTGCTCACTCTCAACGTAAATTAAAACGCCTCCAGCAGCAGCTGGGGCAGGCAGAAGAAGCTGTGACAGCGTCACAAGTTCCTGCCCTCAAGGAATAATCTCTTATGTTGGAATTGCTGTTTCTGTTACTGCCTGTAGCCGCCGCTTACGGCTGGTATATGGGGCGCCGCAGCGCACAACAGGACAAGCAACAGGAAGCAAGCCGCCTGTCGCGGGACTATGTGACAGGGGTAAACTTTTTGCTTTCCAACCAGCAGGATAAAGCGGTCGATCTCTTCCTTGATATGCTCAAAGAAGATAGCGGCACGGTAGAAGCTCACCTCACGCTGGGTAACCTTTTCCGCTCACGAGGAGAGGTTGACCGCGCTATCCGCATCCATCAATCCTTAATGGAAAGCGCCTCCCTGACCTACGATCAACGACTCCTGGCTGTGCAACAGCTGGGGCGTGATTATATGGCTGCTGGCTTTTACGACCGTGCTGAAGAGATGTTCAGCCAGCTGGTTGATGAAACAGATTTCCGGGTAGGCGCGTTGCAGCAGCTGTTAATCATCCATCAGGCAACCAGCGACTGGCCAAAAGCGATCGAAGTGGCCGAGCGGCTGGTTAAACTGGGTAAAGATAAGCAGCGCATGGAGATCGCCCATTTCTATTGCGAACTGGCTCTACAGGCGATGGGCAGTGATGACCTTGACCGGGCCATGAGCCTGTTGAAAAAAGGGGAGTCGGCAGATCGGCAGAGCGCACGCGTCTCGATCATGATGGGGCGCATTCACATGGCGAAAGGTGAATATGCTAAAGCGATGGGGCATCTGCAACGCGTGATAGAGCAGGATAAAGAGCTGGTCAGCGAGACGCTGGCGATGCTGGAAACCTGTTATCAGCAGCTTAATCAACCTCAGGCCTGGGCAGAGTACCTTCAGCGCTGCGTGGAGGAGAACACCGGCGCCGCTGCGGAACTCTATCTCTCTGACGTTATAGAGCGTGAAGAGGGAGGGGAGGTGGCTCAGCTCTATATTAATCGCCAGCTCCAGCGTCACCCAACGATGCGTGTTTTCCACCGGCTGATGGACTACCACCTGCACGAAGCGGAAGATGGCAGGGCGAAAGAGAGCCTGATGGTGCTGCGCGATATGGTGGGCGAGCAAATCCGTACTAAACCTCGTTACCGCTGCCACAAGTGTGGCTTTACCGCCCATGCGCTTTACTGGCACTGTCCTTCATGCCGGGCGTGGTCTTCCGTAAAGCCTATCCGCGGTCTGGACGGCCAGTAACCCTGCGAAGGGACTGGCCTTTTCTTTTCGCGCACTTTAGTTACAACATACTATTGGTGGTTAAACTAACACGGTTACAGAAGCAACAGAGATAACCCTCGTCAGGCAGGGCAAACTGCAAAATCTGAACCGGCAAACTATGCATTTGCCGGTGGCAAAGGTAGAATGCTTGCCGTTTATCTCTTGTGCTACTGGCGCATCACTTTCAGAGGGCTTTTCCATGCAATCACCTCAGGTAACCGGTTCTCCCATTCTGGTCGCGCTGGATTATCACGATCTCGCTGCGGCTATGGCATTTGTTGACCGGATTGACCCGCAGAGCTGTCGGCTGAAAGTGGGCAAGGAGATGTATACGCTGTTTGGCCCCAATCTGGTCAGAGAGTTACATCAACGCGGATTCCAGGTCTTTCTGGATCTGAAGTTTCACGATATTCCTAACACCACAGCGCATGCCGTCGCTGCGGCTGCCGATCTTGGCGTCTGGATGGTGAACGTACACGCAAGTGGGGGAGCACGGATGATGAAGGCGGCCCGTGAAGCCTTACTGCCCTTTGGCAAAGAGGCACCCCTGCTGATAGCCGTCACCGTACTCACCAGCATGGAAGCGGCCGATCTCCGGGATATCGGGATCGATGCTTCACCAGCCGACCACGCAGAAAGGCTGGCCCGGCTCACTCAGCAATGTGGCCTTGATGGCGTGGTTTGCTCGGCGCAGGAAGCTGCACGCTTTAAACAGGCTCTTGGTGCAGAATTTAAGCTGGTGACGCCAGGCATCCGGCCTGTGGGAAGCGAAGCGGGCGATCAACGCCGCATCATGACGCCGCAGCAGGCGCTACAGGCTGGTGTAGACTATATGGTGATTGGACGTCCGATAACCCAGTCTTCAGATCCTGAAGCCACCTTAAAAACCATTCTGGCATCATTACAGGAGGCATAATGGCGGAGAATAACAGTCGCCTGGTTTACTCAACTGAATCGGGACGGATTGATGAACCCACGCCGCAAACCCAGCGGCCAAAAGGCGATGGCATCGTTCGTCTTCAGCGCCAGACCAGCGGCAGGAAGGGGAAGGGCGTCTGCCTGATAACGGGCCTGGATATGGCCGATGCAGAGCTGGAAAAACTGGCGGCAGAATTAAAGAAAAAATGCGGATGTGGCGGAGCAGTAAAGGAGGGCGTTATCGAAATTCAGGGTGACAAACGAGACTTGCTAAAGACGCTGCTTGAAGCAAAAGGCCTGAAGGTGAAACTGGCCGGAGGTTAAAGAAAAAAAGGCCGCGTTTTATCGCGGCCTTTTACTGTTGTTACGCTGTGTGAAGATTTTTTTATTAACGACTAATCTGGTGGCCGATGATACCGCCAACTGCGGCACCGCCTACGGTTCCCAGCCCGCTACCATTGGTGAGAACGGAACCACCAATCGCTCCCGCGCCGGCGCCGATAGCCGTGTTACGGTCGCGTTTAGACCAGTTAGAGCAAGCGCTCAGGGAAAGAACTAACGTCGCGGCCAGCAGGCCTGCGGAAATACGTTTTGCAGTCAATGTCATCATCACTTCTCCTTGATTTTTACAGCAGAGGTCTCTTTAACAGTATAGCGACAGCTCTGCATTTCAGGCCCAGCCCTGACAAATATATAAGTGGTTTATCTCACATAAAGGAAATACGCCGCTGGATAATGTTGTCACCTGCCCGCTCAGGCAGCCAGTAATCGGGTCGCTGACCGCAGCAGAAAGATAGAGGACTAACTATCACCTGCGGTTTTGATGCCAGGCTTTATTGTAGCGTCTGGCGATGGCCGCAACAGGTAAATTATCCGATTTCATTCCGCATTTCTGATCCGTCAGCTGAAATCATCCCCGCATCCAGCCAATATCTCCATACCCAGATTTCAGCGCTGCGCGGAGAATGGAGAAAAACGGCTGGAGAGAAAAAATGTTAGAAGCGTTAAAACAACAGGTGCTGGAAGCGAATCTGGCCTTGCCCGGACACGGACTGGTAGTTTTCACCTGGGGTAACGTAAGCGCTATAGATCGCGACAGCGGTCTGATGGTGATCAAACCTTCTGGTGTCAGCTATGACGCCATGCAGCGTGACGATATGGTGGTAGTGAATGTTGATACGGGTGAAGTGGTGGAAGGCGAGAAGCGCCCCTCTTCTGATACGGATACCCACCGCGCGCTCTATCAGGCCTGGCCTGGTGCAGGCAGTATAGTCCATACCCATTCCAGACATGCCACCATCTGGGCGCAGGCAGGGAAAGATCTTCCTGCATGGGGCACCACGCATGCCGATGATTTTTTCGGCGCCATTCCCTGTACTCGTCAGATGACACCGGAAGAGATCCAGACGCGCTATGAATGGGAAACGGGCAATGTGATCATCGAAACATTCCGCCAGCGTGAACTCGATCCTGAAACTATCCCAGCGGTGCTGGTCAACTCACATGGTCCCTTTTGCTGGGGGAAAACGGCAGCAGAGGCGGTGCATACTGCGGTAGTGCTGGAAGAGGTGGCCTATATGGGCATCTTCAGTTTACAGCTTTCACCGGGGCTGCCGGCCATTCAGTCCGCCTTGCTGGATAATCACTATTTGCGTAAGCACGGCAGTAATGCCTGGTATGGTCAAAAAAAGTAAACTAATCAGGCCCGGTTACCGGACAGTAACAAAAGGTTCTCCTGCAAAGCAGGCAACGGGTTTAGCCACATCATCAGGCTAAATTCCCGCCTGCTTCACCCTGTTTTATCTTAAAAATCAAAAGCAGATTTTGTGATCACGCGCTCTGGATTACGCTGGAACCGCGCTTAAGCGCTCCCATAATCAGAGGATCACAAAATGACAGTAATTAATCAGACTACATGCCGGTTGTTTAGCGAAGTTGGACATACCACACAGCTTTCTGCCTACTATGAAGAGGGCCGTCGTACCATGTGGATGTTACTTCGCGCGCAACCCCGTCCGAGCTTTAATCACGAGCTTATCGAAGAGATCATGAATCTCAGCTATGCCGCGCAGCGCTCTGGTTTACCCATCGATTTTTGGGTGACCGGCTCTTTAGTACCGACCATGTTTAATGCCGGTGGCGATCTGCGTTTCTTTGTGGAATCGATAAAAAATGGACGGCGCGAGGCTCTCAGAGCCTATGCGCGGGCATGCGTGGACTGTATTCATGCAGCGGCAAGGGGATTTGATACCGGAGCCGTCAGTATAGCTATGGTCGAAGGCAGCGCATTAGGAGGAGGCTTTGAAGCTGCGCTGGCCCACCACTTCATTCTGGCGCAAAACAGTGCCCGAATGGGCTTCCCTGAAATTGCTTTTAACCTTTTCCCAGGCATGGGGGGCTACTCACTGGTCGCCCGCCGGTCCGGTATGAAGCTGGCAGAAGAGTTAATCTGCGAAGGGGAGTCGCATACCGCAGAGTGGTTTGAACAGCGCGGTCTGGTCGATAAAGTGTTTCAGCCGGGTGATGGTTATCAGGCGACACGCACGTTTATCGATACCATCAAGCCAAAACTGAATGGGGTGAAAGCCATGCTCAAAGCGCGTCAGCGAGTTCTGCAACTGACACGCGCGGAGTTAATGGATATTACGGAAGATTGGGTCGATTTCGCTTTCACTATCGAGCCGAAAGATATTGCCTATATGGAGCGCCTTGTTCAGCTACAAAACCGTCACAGTGCCCAGGTACTGCGTAAAGTTGGCTAAGCGTTAATTTTTTCCGCTCTGTTAGCAAGCCAGTGCTCAATATCTTCTGCGGGCATTGGCCTTGCATAGTAAAACCCCTGGCGGGTGCCAACGCCATTCGCCAGGACAAATCTTTCCTCTTCTTTGGTTTCAATACCTTCAGCAATGACCTTCAGCTCCAGCGCTCTGGCAACGGCTACAATGGCACGAACCAGCGACTGAGAAACAGGCTGCTCATTTACCCCGCGCACAAAACTCTGATCCAGTTTAATGGCATTGATTGGAACGCGCGCCAGCTGTGAAAGCGAAGAGTAGCCGGTGCCAAAATCGTCAAGGTGAACTTCCGCCCCCAGCTGCTGGAACTGGCCCATCAGCGCCAGCGCTTTTTCTTCATTTTCAATCAGGCAGCTTTCCGTAAGCTCAATATCAATCGGGCAATGATCCAGATTAGCCTGTTCCAGCGCCAGCTTGAGATCTGAATAGATACTCTGGTCTATGAGCTGACGGGGAGAGACGTTCACCGCCACCCGTAAATTAATGCCTCGCTCACGCCAGCGAACAATCTGTTCTAAAGCGGTTAACATTACCCAGCGGCCCAGCGGAACGATCAGCCCTGATTCTTCAGCATAAGAGATAAAGCTGCCTGGCGGCACCAGTCCACGCTCTGGCGAGAGCCAGCGAACCAGCGCCTCCACGCTTCTCACCTCGCCATCCGCATCAATCTTGGGCTGATAGTGAATAATCAGCTGATTTTGATCCAGCGCCTTACGTAAATTGGTATCCAGCCAGAGATACTCAAAGACCCGCTGATTCATTTCGGCGCAGAAGATGCAGAATTTGCCGCGACCACTCTCTTTAGCGGTATACATTGCGGTGTCCGCGTTACGGATCAAACTTTCCCGGTCCTCACCGTGCTGCGGACTGACGGCGATACCGATGGAACAGCCGGAATAGACCTCTATCAATCCAATGCGGAAGGGCTGTTTAAGCCGATCCAGAATACGTGAAGCCATCGCCTCCAGTGAGGCCTGGCTGGTATCCGTAGCCAGCACAATAAACTCATCGCCACCCAGCCTGGCCAGCGTCTGGTCTTTTTCCAGACAGCTCAGGATCGCCAGCGAGACGGCCTGCAACAGCTGATCGCCAAACATATGGCCGTACGCATCGTTCACCTTTTTAAAGTTGTCCAGATCGAGGTAGACGATGCCAACCTGCTGCCCGACACGGTTTTCCAACGCTTCGGCAATCGCGTAATTGATTGCGTTACGGTTTGGCAGGCCGGTGATGGTATCCGTATTAGCCAGTACGCGCAGTCTCTCCTGAGCACGGCGCTCCTCGGTAATATCTGTACCTGAACAAATCAGATAGATTTCATTTTTACCGCTGCCGCTGTGAACGAATTTATTGCGGAATAAAAAGAGCCGCTGGCCTTTTTTCGTTTTGATCCAGCGCTCGACTTCATAAGAGCTGCCGTCACGGAAAAAACCACTGATATTACGGCGGGAAGCGGAGGCTTCCTGTTTAGTCATAAACAGCTGGAAGACATTTCGCCCAATGACTTCCTGCTCTTTAAGACCGGTGTATTCTTCGCTCAGGCGGTTGAAACGCTGAATGTTACCGCGCTGATCGACGATAACAATCACGGAATTCGCTTCGGACACCACCTGTTCAGCAAAAGAGAGACCTAATACTAAATCCCGCGCCACGGCAGAGGTATCACCCCAGGCAGAAGCGCTGCCCGCCCAGGAGGTCTGGTTAACCCTTCGGCCAACAAGGTGCATGGAGAGCGGTTCGCCATATAACGAGAGGGTTAAATTGGCGCTGGAGGTAATCACGGTCATGCTGCGGATCAGGTTTGCCTGAGGTCCGGTAAGCGGAACGGCTATATGCGTACTTGCCTGTTCATCTTCAGCAAAAAGAAGGGCATCACTGTCGGCCTTTAAACGCCAATGAGGGCTGGTAGTACCAAAATAGGTATAGAGTAAAGATTGCCCTTGTTCATCGGTCATCAGGTGTCTCCTTAAGGGACGCTATTCATGCTGTATCTTCTTATTTTAGCAACAGTATTCGGCAACCAGCAGAATCTCAAGGTGTATTGAAATATATTTTTGGTTTGCGTTTAGCAGAGGGCATAAAATGCCCCGGTCGGTTGACCGGGAGCGAGGGGTTAGCAGGGACATTTACCTAATTTTCCGCCTTTTCCGGGAAAGCGGGCCTCCAGACAATAGCGGTGAAATTCCTTTTCTGTCATGGGCTTAGTGGCAGGGTGCTGCTGATTCATATGCCGCAGGTAGGTCGGGTAATCCTGGACACCTACCATTAACCGGAAACTCTGTGCGAGACGTGACATTAACAAACGTAACGTTAATTTTTCTGGCGTTTTGCCTGGCATAGGAACCACACGCCGGATAACGAAAAAACTTCTCTGACGTGGACGGGAAACGGCATCAGACATGGTGAGCCTCATTTCTCAAAGAAACGCTGGTTTCATGAGTAGTTGGTTTTTCACTTTTAAGCGCACGCCGGATAACAAAGAAGGCGGCGATCAGCATCGTTACCGCGACAAGCATAAAGAAGGCGCACAGGGCGGCATTGATCTGATTGCTGAAGACAATCGTCTGCATATCTGCCACCGTTTTAGCTGGCGCAATCACCACGCCATTCTCAATACCTGTAGAGAATTTCTTCGCCTGCGCCAGAAAACCAATACTCGGTTTTTCGTGGAAAATCTTCTGCCAGCCAGCAGTCATCGAGGTGATAAACAGCCAGGCGGTTGGCAGAATGGTTACCCAGGCATAGCGCTGTTTTTTCATTTTGAACAGCACCACGGTGCCCAGGATTAGCGCCATAGAAGCCAGCATCTGGTTACCGATACCAAACAGCGGCCAGAGCGTATTGATACCGCCCAGCGGATCTACCACGCCCTGATAGACGAAGAAGCCCCAGCCCGCCACGGCAACGGTGGTGCCAGCCATATTGCCAGCCCAGGAACGATTGTTCGCCAGCGACGGCACCACGGTGCCCACCAGATCCTGCACCATAAAACGACAGGCCCGCGTACCGGCATCCACAGCGGTCAAAATAAACAGCGCTTCAAACAGAATGGCAAAGTGGTACCAGAAGGCCATCATCACCCGGCTGTTAAACACCTCGGTAATGATATGCGCCATTCCTACCGCAAACGTTGGTGCGCCGCCTGCACGTGAAAGAATGGAAGTTTCACCCACGTCACGAGCAATCCCTGTCAGCATTTCAGGGGTCACCACAAAGCCCCAGCCGTTAATTGCCTGTGAGGCCGACTCCACCGTGGTGCCAATCAGTGCGGCAGGCGAGTTCATGGCGAAATAGACGCCAGGTTCAATAACCGAGGCGCAGATCAATGCCATGATTGCCACGAAAGACTCCATCAGCATCGCACCGTAGCCGATAAAGCGAATATGGCTTTCGCGTTCAATCAGCTTGGGCGTGGTGCCGCTGGAGACCAGCGCATGGAAGCCGGAAATGGCACCGCAGGCAATGGTGATAAACAGGAAGGGGAACAGCGCGCCTGAGAAGACCGGGCCGCTACCGTCAATAAAGCGCGTCACGGCGGGCATTTTCATTTCCGGCATGGCAAACAGAATGCCCACGGCCAGACCTAAAATAACGCCAATTTTCAGGAAGGTGGAGAGGTAATCACGCGGCGCCAGCAGCAGCCAGACCGGCAGAACCGAAGCGATAAAGCCATAAATGACCAGCACCCAGGTCAGCGTCGTGCCTTTCAGGGTAAAGAAAGGACCCCAGTAAGGATGCTGCGCGATATCGCCGCCATAGATAATCGCCGCCATCATCAGCACGAACCCTATCAGCGATACCTCAGCAATTTTGCCGGGCCGGATAAAGCGCATATAGATGCCCATCAACAGCGCAATCGGGATTGTGGCCGCGATGGTAAACAGGCCCCATGGGCTGTTGGCCAATGCTTTTACCACCACCAGAGCCAGCGCGGAGAGGATAATGATCATCACGCCCAGGGCGCCCAGCATCGTCACCACACCGGCAAAAGCACCCAGCTCTTGTTTGGCCATTTCCCCCAGCGACCGGCCATCGCGCCGGGTGGAGATAAAGAGGATCAGGAAATCCTGCACGGCACCGGCCATCATTACGCCTACCAGGATCCAGATTGTGCCGGGCAAAAAGCCCATCTGTGCCGCCAGAATCGGCCCGACCAGCGGCCCGGCACCGGCAATCGCGGCAAAGTGGTGTCCAAACAGCACCCATTTATTGGTAGGGACATAGTCCAGACCGTCGTTATTTCGCTCGGCTGGGGTACGCCGACGATCGTCCAGCTCAAAAATATTTTTGGCGATAAACAGACTGTAGAAACGGTAAGCGATGCTGTAACAGGCGACAGAAGCCACCACCAGCCACAAGGCGTTAACATGTTCGCCCCGGCTGAGCGCCAGCATGGCAAACGCTCCGGCACCCACTAACGCCACGACAGACCAGGTTACACCGGTTTTGACGTTTTTCATCACATGACTCCTTGCATGTTCGATAAGAGGAACTGAACAACAAGTTTAAAGTAATGTAATTATTTGTTAATGAAAGCGAAGGCAGAGAGAAGTGTGAGGCAAGAAGCGTTTTTTCGCGAAGAAGAGAGAAGGCGGGATAAGCCAGGTTATCCCGCCTGATAAAACGTTATGCTACCGGACGTGCCACGACGCTACGGGTTTCCATGCGCACTTCCGCAATGGTCACTTCAATCAGGTCAGTGACGCGGTATACCACCTCGCCCTTGATCTGCACGCTGCCATTTTCCTGGCTGCAAACCAGTTCATCACGGACGGCATGAATGAAGGGAGCAGGGATAAAGGCTACCGCACCGTTGTCCGTCAGACGGACGCGCATCCCGCCGCGGGAAACATCAATGATCTCGGCATTAAAGCGGCGATCGGTGCCGGCAGAACTTTGCAGGAAACGTGAATAGAGCCAGTCGCCTACGTCACGTTCGGCCATACGGTTCAGACGGCGACGTTCGCCCATTTTCACCGTAATTTCATCCTGCGGTCGGGTAGCCGCTTCACCTTTAATCATCGATTTCAGCAGGCGATGGTTGATCATATCGCCATATTTACGGATCGGTGAGGTCCAGGTTGCATACGCTTCCAGACCCAGGCCAAAGTGCGGGCCTGGCTCGATGCTGATCTCCGCAAACGACTGGAAACGGCGAATGCGGCTGTCCAGGAACTGCGTCGGCTGGGCATCCAGCTCGCGGCGCAGCTCGCGGAAACCCGCCAGCGTAGCGATAGCCAGCGGATCCACTTTCAGACCGTGGTTTTCCAGCATATTGGCGGCCAGTTCCGCTTTTTCGGCATCAAAGCCCAGGTGAATGTTATAAACACCAAAGCCCAGCTTCTCGCGCAGCACGGTAGCCGCACAGATATTGGCTGTGATCATCGCTTCTTCCACAATGCGGTTAGCAATGCGGCGATGCTCAGCAATAATATCCAGCACTTCCCCTTTTTCTCCCAGCAGGAAGCGGAAATCAGGACGGTCTTTGAATACCAGCGCATGGGTCTGACGCCACTCGCTGCGCGCCAGACAGAGGCGGTGCAGCAGACGGATTTGGCTGGCAATAGCCTCGTTTTCTGGCTGCCAGTCACTCTTGCCGTCGGTTTCCAGCCAGTCGGAAACGTTGTCGTAAGCCAGCTTAGCTTTTGACTCAATCCAGGCGGCAAAGAAGTGGATCTCCTGGCTCAGCGTACCATCGGCAGCCACGTTTACGCGGCAGGCGAGTACGGGGCGACGCTCGTTCGGGCGCAGCGAACAGATATCGTCCGACAGCTGACGAGGCAGCATCGGGATATTAAAGCCCGGCAGGTAGTTAGTGAAAGAGCGCTCTGCCGCAATGGCGTCAAGCGCACTGCCCGCTGCCACATAAGCTGTGGGATCGGCAATTGCAATCGTCAGACGGAGTTCACCCTCTGCGGTTTCTTCCACATAGAGCGCATCATCCATATCTTCGGTGCTGGCGCTGTCGATGGTGACAAACTCCAGAGCCGTAAGATCTTCACGCTCTAACTGCTCGTCCAGCATCTCACCGGTCACGGCTTCTGGCGCTTCACGCTCCAGATTATGACGGGAAAGCGTCACCCACCACGGCGCAAGGTGATCGTCGGCCGTGGTAATAAATGCGGTAAGTTCTGCGTAGAAGGTGCGGTCACCCTTAAGGGGATGACGACGCATCTCGGCCACGGCCCAGTCGCCAGCCTGAAAATCATGCGTGACGTTTCGGTCAGCACGACACTGGATAGCGTCTTTCAGCAGCGGGTGATCGGGAACGATAGAGAGGCGGTCATCTTTGCGTTGAATACGGCCAACAAAACGCGTCAGAAAAGGTTCAATCAGCTTTTCCGGATCGGCAACTTCACGATCTTTATCGGTTTGCAGCACCGCAACCACGCGGTCGCCATGCATGACTTTTTTCATGAACGGCGGTGGAATAAAGTAGCTTTTCTGTGCATCGACTTCCAGGAAGCCAAAGCCTTTCTCGGTGCCTTTCACTACCCCCTCAACACGCGGCGTCTGGGAGTGGAGTTTCTCTTTGAGCTGCGCGAGCAGCGGGTTATCCTGGAACATAATCTCAACAGTTTTCGTGGCCTAAGAGCGGCAGACAGTTTTACGCGATTAACCGCCTCGCGGCAAGTAAAAAGCCGGGAAACCCGGCTTTGTTTACAACAGTTAACGCTGAGGATCAGGCGATACGCAGACCAGGTTTTACTTCCGAAAGGGTGACCTTTACCGGCACTGATTTCGAGGTTGGGGTGCCGCTGCCGTCGCCAAAGCTGGAAAGAGGAACCAGCGGGTTGGTTTCCGGGTAGTAAGCGGCAAGGTTGCCCTTGGGAATGTTGTAAGGCACCAGTTTGAAGCCGAAAACTTTACGGGTGATGCCATCATTCCACAGCGTTTCAATATCCACGTTATCCCCGGCGGCAAAGCCCAGCTTTTCCATATCTTCCGGGTGAATAAACAGCACTTCACGCTGGCCATACACGCCACGATAACGGTCATCGAGGCCGTAAATGGTGGTGTTGTACTGATCGTGGGAACGCAGCGTTTGCAGCGTGAAAGGCACTTCCACATCGCCAAGCTGCGGGAATAAAGAGTCCGGCAGGCGGGCGCTGCTGAACTGCGCTTTATTGTTCAGAGTATTAAAGCGGAACTCAGCTGCGGCGTTACCCAGGTAGAAACCACCTTTGATATCGCATTTCGCGTTGAAGTCGCTGAAGCCAGGAATGGTGGCAGCAATATGCTCACGGATTTGGTTGTAATCCGCAGCCAGCGCCAGCCAGTCCAGCTTCTCGCTGCCCATCACCGCATTGGCAATACCGGCCACAATAGCGGTTTCAGAACGCTGCGTATCGGCGATAGGTTTGCCCACGCCTTCAGAAGCGTGAACCATGCTGAAGGAGTCTTCAACGGTGATGAACTGCGGGCCGCTGGCCTGGATATCCTGCTCGGTACGGCCCAGCGTAGGCAGGATCAGCGCATCAACGGCACCAGGGCAGAGATGGCTACGGTTGAGTTTGGTACTGATCTGCACGGTCAGGTCACAGCGGCGCAGCGCTTCTTCTGTACGAGGGCTGTCCGGTGCTGCCGCAGCCAGGTTACCGCCGAGCGCAATCAGCACCTTGATTTCGTCACGCAGCATCGCTTCCAGCGCTTCTACAGTGTTGTGTCCGGCGCTGCGAGGCGGTTCAAAGCCAAAATGGTTAGCCAGGTTATCCAGGAAAGCCTGAGTCGGCTTCTCATCAATACCCATCGTGCGGTTGCCCTGCACGTTACTGTGGCCGCGAACCGGGCAGAGGCCTGCGCCTTTCTTGCCTAACTGACCAAACAACAGCTGAAGGTTAACGATCTCACGTACGGTATCCACAGAGTGTTTATGTTGAGTGATGCCCATCGCCCAGGTACAGATCACGCGCTCAGCGCTCTGGTAAATGGCGGCAGCTTCACGCAGCTGCTGCTCAGAGAGGCCGGACTGCTGCTCAATCTGCGACCATTCCGTTGCCTCAACGGCGGCAAGATAGGCCTCCATCCCTTCAGTTTTGGCATTGATAAAGACTTCATCAAACAGGCCTTTCTGACCGGCGGCAACCAGCTCCTGGTGCGACTGGTTCAGGGCTTTCACCATGCCACGCACAGCGGCCATATCGCCACCAAGATTGGGCTGGTAGTAAGTAGAACTGATGGTGCCCGCTTTACTGGTCACCACTTCCAGCGGCTTTTGCGGATCGGCAAAACGCTCCAGGCCACGCTCGCGAAGGGTGTTAAAGGTGACAATTTTTGCACCGTGGTCGGCAGCGTGACGCAGGCTGTGCAGCATGCGCGGATGGTTAGTGCCGGGGTTCTGACCGAAAACAAAAATGGCATCTGCATGGTCGAAATCATCCAGACGGATCGTGCCTTTGCCCACGCCAATGCTGCGCTTGAGGCCGGTACCGCTGGCTTCATGGCACATATTCGAGCAGTCAGGGAAGTTATTGCTGCCGTTCATCCGGCCAAAGAGCTGATAGAGCCAGGAGGCTTCATTACTGGCGCGACCGGAGGTGTAAAGCTCCATCTGATCGGGATTGTCCATCGCCTTAATGTGTCTGGCAATCAGCTTAAAAGCATCATCCCAGCTGATGGGTTCGTAATGATCGGTTTCACGGTTGTAGCGCAGCGGCTCGGTGAGACGCCCCTGATATTCAAGGAAGTAGTCGCTTTGTTGATAAAGCGCAGAAACGCTGTATTTCTCAAAGAAGCTGGCATCGACAAAGCGACGTGTTGCTTCCCAGGTCACCGCTTTGGCACCGTTTTCGCAGAAGCTGAAGGTGCTTTTATTATCATCGCCCCAGGCGCAGCCGGGGCAGTCAAAGCCTTTGGCTTTGTTCATGCGCATCAGGTTACGCATGTTTTTCAGAACTTGTTTGCTGTCGAAAACGAAACGGGTGGTGGCTTCAAGAGAACCCCAGCCGCCCGCCGCTGCCTGGTATGGCTTAATTGCAGTTTTAAATTTCATATTGCTTCGCAGGTAATTTAATTGTTTTTGATATGTTAAGAGGTTATTACTTCTTTTGTGGGATTAGTCTGCAACCTGGTAAAAAAATTGTCTAATTGATTGGTTTAATGGTGCGATAGGCGCGGTTTATCGCAAAAGCGTGAACCTGTTCAAAGAATTGCTCATGACGATCTGTAATTACCAGGCCGCAAATGCAGAGCTGGCTAATAATTAGGCTTTCTTAAATCAGCCAGAGGTGCCCGTGAAAGAATTCGCCAGCAAAATTCATGCTTTTGGTAAGGCACTGATGATGCCGATTTCGGTTATCGCCGCCGCCGGTATCTTCCTGGGCGTGGCCGCTGCCATGCAAAACCCGGCGATCACCGGAGAAGCCTTTGCCAGCCTTCATACGCCACAACTGATTATCGGCTTTATTCGTAAAGTCGCCGGGGCGCTTTTTGCCAATCTTCCGCTGTTCTTTGCCGTGGCCAGCGCCATCGGGCTGGCAAAAGCGGAGAAGCCCACGGCGGCGTTTGCTGCCGTTATCGGGTTTATTGCCATGCATGTGGGCGTCAGCGCAACGCTGAGTGCGCAGGGGCTGACCGCCGCGACAACCACACCGGAAGCGTTACAGGCGCAAGGCATGGCGCAGACGGCGGCGATGATGACCTCTGCCGAATATATCGAGATGCTGGGGATCTTCACCTACAACATGAGCGTGCTGGGTGGGGTGATAGCGGGGCTGCTGACGGTGGTTATCCATAACCGTTTTTATACTACGCAGTTGCCCACGGCGATCAGCTTCTTCGGAGGCCGCCGCTTTGTGCCCATTGTCACGGTGCTGGTTCTGCCGCTGGTGGGCGTGCTGCTGGCTATGATCTGGCCTGCTATCGGCGCCGGGATCGCCTGGGTAGGCGAACTGATAGGTAAAAGTGGACAGTATGGTGCGTTCTTATACGGTACCAGTGAACGGCTGCTGATCCCGACCGGGCTGCACCATATTCTGAACGAAACGGTGCGCTTCACCCCCATAGGCGGTATAGCCACGGTAGATAACCAGACCATTGTGGGAGCGCTGAATATCTTTAACAGCGCATTAACCCATCCCGGCTCCATTCCGGACGAAACGGTCAGAAACGCCACGCAATTTCTTGCTCAGGGCAAAATCCCGGTAATGATGTTTGGCCTGCCGGCTGCGGCGCTGGCTATCTATCACACTGCCCGACCGGAACATAAGCAGCGGGTAAAAGCATTGGTGCTGGCGGGGGCGTTAACCTCATTTACCACCGGTATTACCGAGCCGCTGGAATTCTGCTTTATCTTTGTCTCGCCCGTTCTCTATCTGATGCATGCCGTGCTGAGCGGCCTCTCCTTTATGCTGATGTCCATGCTGCATCTGATGATTGGGAACGTGCAGGGTGGCGCGATTGATCTGGTGGTCTTTGGCATTTTAGGCGGCAGTAAAACGCAGTGGTGGTGGAGCCTGGTACTGGGGCTGATCTATATTCCGGTTTACTACTACGCCTTTAAATTTGTTATTACCCGGATGCGCGTTGAAACGCCAGGAAGGGAGAGTGAGGAGGTGGAAAGCCAGCAAAAAACGGTCTCCGCTGACGACAGGACGCAGGTCATTATCAGCGGCCTGGGGGGTGAAGCCAATATAGAGGATGTCGATTGCTGCTTTACCCGTCTGCGGGTCAGGGTAAAAGAGATGAAAGAGGTAGTTGACCAGACTCTGATGACCACCGGTGCAAACGGCGTAAACCGCGTCAGCGATCACGATGTGCAGGTGATTTATGGCCCGCAGGTAGAGAAAATCGCTAATGAGGTGAAAATGGCACTGGGCGTAGCCTGATCGCTGCCGATAACAGTGACTAACCAGCATTGCAAAGCTCAGGGTGTGCAGTGCGCAGCAAGACATCATGACACTATACAGAATTGTCTGTAGTCTGCATCTGGTCACCAGCCCTGTGGCGTAGCGGGTTAACGTAATTGAATTATGGATATTAAGCAGCTTATTTACCTCTGCAACCTTGAGCGCGAACGCCATTTCGGCCGCGCCGCGGAGGCGAGTTTTGTCAGTCAGCCTACGCTGTCGATGCGGCTGAAAAACCTTGAGCGTGAGCTGGGTCTTTCGCTGATCAACCGCAGCAACAACTTTGACGGCTTCACGGCGGAAGGGGAACGGGTACTCTCATGGGCCAGAGAGATCGTCTCTGTTTACCAGGGCCTGAAGCTGGAGGTAGAGTCTCTTAAGCATGGCGTTAACGGCACGCTGCGCATTGGCGTGGTGCCACAGTGCAGTCTCTCACTGCCGCTGATGTTGAAAGCAATCAGTGACCGCTATCCTCAGCTTGATTATCGTGTTGCCGTACTCAGCGCCGATCAGCTGCTGGAAGCGCTGAACAGCCATACCGTAGATGTTGGTATCGGCTTTTTTGAACTGGCTACGCTGCGCGAGCTTCATTTTCAGGCTGAGCCGCTTCAGGATCATGGCGTTGAAGTGATGTTTCACCCACACCATTTTCCGCAGCTTACTGGCGAAGGGGCGCTGGCGCTGGAAAGTTTGCAGGATATCCCACTCTGTCTTGCTGAACAGACCCGCTATTTCCGACGTTATCTGGATACGCATTTTCGTGATGCCGGGGTCAGGCTACGTGTGATCTTCGAAACCACTTCGGTGTTTCAGTTAGTTCAGGCAGCCCAGGTGGGGCTTGGCTGTCTGATTTCGCCAACCGGCCACCTGCTGCCGGGAATGACGCCCGAGCTGCACAGCCGGGCGCTTTCCATCGAGCCGATGTCGCGCCAGGCCGCCCTGGTTATTGCGGAACCCGGCAGGGCGACCCCTTTGTCACAGCATTTCTTTGACGAGGTTCGTCGCTTGCTTAGTGAAGGCCAGGCCGTAAAGTTATAACGGCTCGGCGCGCTCTTGCACTTGTGGCTGAGTTGACCCCAGCGCATGCATCAGCCGATTATTCCAGCTCGCCAGCGCGGTACTTTGCAGCAGAGTAAATACCATTTTATCGCTGAAGCCCGCCTCTTTTAACGGCTGGAGATGCGCTGCGCTGAATCGTTCAGGGGAGCGCGTAAGCTGCGCGGCGCAGTGAATAATCGCCTTCTGCTCTGGCGTTGCCAGAGACAAAGCTTCATCAATCCCTTCCAGCAGCGCCTCTCGCATCTCTCCCTCAGCAGCGTTTGCAAAACAGACCGGGCTACCATTAATTCTTGCTGCCACAGCGGCGGCAAGGCGCGCTTCGGGGGAGTCAGTGCTCTCTTTCAGGGCGTTGAGCAGGTTTGCCCAGCCATACAGGGTCTGGCCATCATGCGCCAGTAGCCAGGCGCTGTGGTCAGGGAGTGGCAAGGGCTGACAACAGGCCAGTGCTGCGATCTGGCTTTCAGAGGCGTAGCGTAACTCTACCGGTGGCAATAGCGGGCGCCACGGCGAAGCTGGCGTGAAGCCGTCCCGACCAGCATCCTCCGGCAATGTTCCGCCAGGGATCCAGCGCACCGGCAACGCCAGCAGCGCATTCATCCCGGCCACTGTCCGCGCCTGGTAGCTGACAAAGCCAATGAGCTGATGGAAGGTCACAATATCAGGTGCGGTTAACCCCACATCATCAAGGCGTGACAGGGCGGCTTCATCAATCAGCGTCGGCTGGCTTGCAAGCTGGCGGGCATATTCAGTGATCTGGGTCAGACGACGATTACTCTCACGGGTAGAGTCCGGGCCTGGTAAGGGATTCAGGCGGGCAGCATAATGATTGCATAACCGTTGAATGCCCGTGACCTGCGCCACGGTTAAGGCCGTGCTCAGGCGATCGTAAAGGGTAAGGGTATGGGTTTTACTGGTGGTGAGCTGCCGGGGTAACAACAGCTGATACAAATCGCGCGATGCCAGCATGGCGGGTTGGGTTTGCAGTAAAGTCTGTTGCAACTCGTTCTGGTACTGCTGCGCAAGCCCCAGCAGAAAGCGGTCTTCAATCTCTGCCGCTTCAGGAAACAGCGGAGCGGCATGCGGGGTGAGGGTCGATTGCGTTTCATGATACCAGTGGCTGTTGCCGGGAAAACGGCGCTGTTCCATGATCATTCCTTTTCAAGTTTACCGGCCAGCCGAGCGAAAAAAAGAAAATCGGCAGTGTAGCGGGCCTTAAGATTTTCCCTATCCTCGCGCATGGTAAGAAGCGAATGAAAGAATGATCGGTGCTAACACATAGCGGAATGGTATAACGGCACTTATTCAGCGCTGAGCGGCTGAAACCGTACGGAAAAGCGCCTCTTTGGTGCGGTTCTGGCAAAGCTTAGCGAAAGTTCAGCCATCTTTACGCCAGGCGTCGGCGGTTAACGCCTCACCAAAGTGGCTGTTGATAAGCCTTTTGGTCAGATCATGCAGCGGGCTGGCCAGCACATCTGCCGTACTGCCGCGCTCCACCACCTCGCCCTGGTGCATCACAATTACCTGATCGCTGATGTGCTTCATCATGCCCAGGTGCTGGGTCACATAGATGTAAGCAATGCCGTGTTTCGCCTGCAACTCCAGCATCAGATTGATCAGCTGAGAGCGCATGGACATATCCAGCGAAGCCATCGCCTCATCGGCAATGATCACTTTTGGTTGCAGTATCAGGGCGCGCGCCAGGCCAACGCGCTGTTTCTGGCCGGGGGCAAGCATGTGCGGATAATAGGCGGCGTGATCGCGCAGCAGCCCGACCTGGCGCAGCGTGGCGATAATGCGTTTTTCCCGCGCCTCTGCGGTCAGTTCGGTGTTCAGCCGCAGCGGGAAATCGAGTATCTGACTGATACGCTGTCGTGGATTAAGGGAGGTGGAGGGATCCTGGAAAATCATCCTGATCCGCTGGCTGCGGTAGCCATAGTCACCATATTGCAGTGGATGATCGTCTATCAGGATATCGCCAGCGCTGGGTTCAATCATGCCGCTCAGCATTTTTGCCAGCGTGGATTTACCGGAACCGTTCTCACCAATAATGGCCAGCGTTTGCTTTTCCCGCAGCATAAAGCTGACCTCTTTTACCGCCTCAACATGCTGACGACGAAACAGGCCGGTGCGGTAGCGAAACGTCTTACTGAGGTTACGCACTTCCAGCAGCGTTTCAATCATTTATGACTCTCCATGTTAAGCGGGAAGTGGCACGCAAACAGGTGCGTTTTGGGGCCAGCCAGGCGGGGTGTTTCGGTACACTTTTTCTGGGCATAAGGGCAGCGAGGCCCAAGACGGCAGCCGATTGGCAGATGTTCCAGCGAAGGAATAGCACCCGGCAGCGTGTTCAGGCGGCTTTTATGCGGCAGAGAGCGGCCAAAGTCTGGCATCGCACGGATTAGCGCCTGCGTATAAGGATGGTGCGGGGTCGTAATCAGATCTTCACTGCGCGCGGTTTCCACCGTCTGGCCGCAGTACATAACGTTGATCCTGTCTGCCCAGTGGCTGAGCATCTGCAAGTCGTGGCTGATCAACAAAATCGTGGTGTTATTATTCTGATTCAGACGTGCCAGCAGGCGGAAGATCTGAGCCTGAGTGGTGGGTTCCATCGCATTTGTGGGTTCATCGGCAATCAACAGGCGCGGCTGGTTCGCCAGAGCAATGGCGATCATCACTTTCTGGCATTCACCATCGGTCAGCTCGTAGGGAAAGCTGCCCATAATATCTTTATGATCTTTGATCCCCACGCGATGCAGCAGCTCTATGGCACGGCGGTAACGCCAGCGGAACCGTTGGTACCAGCGACCTTTGTAGGTCCAGCCGGGAATAGCCTGCACAATCTGCTTACCAATATTTTCTGAAGGATCCAGACAGGATTGCGGCTCCTGAAAAATCATCGACACATTGTGGCCAATGATTTTACGTCTTTCGCGCGGAGTAAGATGCAGCAGGTCGATATCATTAAAGCGCATACGGTCAGCCGTGACGCGCCAGTTATCTTTAGTGACGCCGCAAATGGCTTTGGCTATCAGACTTTTTCCGGAGCCGGACTCGCCAACCAGACCGCGAATTTCACCTTCCGCCAGGGTGATACTGACGCGATCCACAGCCTTAACCGGGCCGTCTGCGGTCATGAATTCAATGGTCAGATTACGTATATCAAGCAGCGGCATCTATTCAACTCCCGCAACAATGGCCCGGCGTATGCCGTCACCTAACAGATTAACAATCAGCACGCTAAGCATAATAGCCGCACCGGGCAGCATCACTGTCCAGGGCGCAACGTAAATCAGTTCCAGCGCATCGCCCAGCATCGCTCCCCACTCGGGAGAGGGAAGCTGCGCCCCCAGATCCAGAAAGCCCAGCGCGGCGATATCCAGAATGGCCATCGACAGCGCGCGGGTGAACTCGGACACCAGCAGGGCAAGAATGTTCGGTAATACCGCATACCAGAGAATATCCAGGCTGCTGGCGCCGTCCAGCCGCGCGGCAATCACATAATCTTTCTCCAGCTCATCATGCACTGCCGTATAGATGGCTCGCACCAGGCGCGGAACAATTGCCAGCCAGACGGCGAGCAGTGCATGCTCCAGCCGTGGTCCCAAAAAAGCCACCACGATAATCGCCAGCAGCAGCGAAGGGATCGACAATAGCGTATCCAGCACGTGATTAAGGAGCGCAGAGCGCAGACCCCGCGTCAGTCCGGCAAAGACACCTAAAATCATGGCACACAGCGCGGCAAAAAGCGTGACCAGGATCGCTGAACCCACGGTGGGTAAGGCCCCGCTGATTAACCTGCTGAGGATATCCCGCCCCAGATCGTCAGTGCCCAGGAAAAAGGAAACATCGCCATACCGTGACCAGGAAGGCGGTAGCAGCTGGTAGCCCAGAAACTGCTGATCCAGCCCGTAAGGGGCCAGCAACCGGCCAAACAGGCAGACCAGTAACAGGGCAATAAACAGATAGAAGCCCACCATCGCTGAGGTGTCGCGATAGAACAGCCTCCAGGCATTACGTAACGTGCTTGGGAGCCGCTTTTCGGCATAGATATTATCGGCGGGCATACCACTCCTTATGTTTCAGTGGCGTCATCATTGCGCCCAGAATATCGGCCAGAACATTCACGGTGATCACCAGGCCGCCCACCATCATTACGCCAGCTGAAATTGCCGCATAATCCTGCTGGCGGATGGCATCCACCAGCCAGCGACCCAGACCTGGCCAGCTGAAGACCACTTCCGTGATCATCGCCAGCGTCAACATGGTGGAAAACTGTAACCCCAAACGCGGAATAACCGGCGGCAGGGCATTATGCAGAACGTGCCTGCGGATAACTGTAAAGCGAGACAGGCCACGGGTTGCGGCAGCCTTAATATAGTTTTCTTCCATCACCTCGCGGGTACTGATTCGCAGCAGGCGTACCACTTCGGTAGTGGGCGCCACGGCCAGCGCCGTTACCGGCAAGACCAGGTGCATCAGGGCGCTGACCATCATCTCATGCCGCCAGGGAGAGTGGCTCAGCCACGCATCGAGCAGGGCAAAACCGGTGATGTTCCTGACGGGATAGAGCAGATCGAAGCGACCGGAAACAGGCAGCCATCCCAGGTTCAGCGAAAAGAAGAGTGTCAGCAGCAGAGCCAGCCAGAAGACCGGCATGGAAAAGCCCAGCAGGGCGAGGGCGCTGATCGCTTTGTCCTGCCATTTGTTGCGCATTACGCCAGCCGCGATGCCAAGAGGAATGCCCGTGGCCATCGCCAGCACAAATGCCATGATGCACAGCTCAAGCGTGGCGGGAAACACTTCACGGATCTGCTCTAAAATTGGCTCGCCATTAATACTGGAGACGCCAAAGTCCAGTTGAAAGACTCCCTGATACCAGAAGAGTAAAGCATCCGTCAGCGATGCGCCCTGTAGGGGAGCATGCGGGGTGAAATAACTCAGGCTGAAGCCAACCAGCGTCAGCATAAAGAGCGTCACCAGCCACAGCACCAGACGGCGCAGCGTATAAATTACCATGACTACTTAACCTCGCCTTTTTCACGATGCACACCGGCAAATGAGGCATTGCCAAAGGGGCTGAGTACCAGTCCCTGGATATCGTGACGGTACGCCTGCAAACGAAGCGAATAGGCCAGCGGCAGCACCGGTAACGACTCTGCCAGCATCTTTTGTGCCTGAGCGTAGTAATCCACCCTGGAGGCAAGCTGTTGCGAAAGCAGCGCCTTATGCAGCACCTCATCAAATCTGGTATCGCACCAGTGAGCATAGTTGGTCTGTGAACCAATGGCGGCGCAGCTTAACAGCGGACGGAAAAAGCTGTCCGGATCGTTGCTGTCGGTGGCCCAGCCGGTCAGCGTCATATCGTGATTCATCTCCATCAGCCGCGCTTCCTGAAAACGGCCCTCCACGGAAACAATACTCACCGTGACGCCCACCTGAGCCAGGTCAGCCTGGATCAGCTCGGCCGTTTTCAGCGGGCTGGGGTTCCAGGATTGTGAAGCTGAAGGAACCCACAACGTCAGATTAAGATCCTCCACGCCCAGCGCTTTGAGCGCCTCGCGGGATTTTTGCGGATTATATTCTGTCACCCGTGCATCATTATTATAAGCCCAGGAGGCGCGGGGAAGGATTGAAGCTGCTGTCTCCGCCGTGCCGTAATAGATCGACTCCATCAGGCGTTCGTTATTAATGGCCAGCGCCAGCGCCTGACGCACTTCAACGCGATCCAGCGGAGCTTTACGGGTATTAAAGGCAAGGTAGGCGATATTCATCCCTGGCCGCAGCGTCAGGCGCAGACGGGGGTCGTCCCGCAAAATCGAAATCTGACTGGCAGCCGGGTAGGCCAGCACGTCGCACTCGCCCGTCAGCAGTTTAGAGAGCCTTCCGGTGCCGCCTGCACCCATATCAATCACCACCTGCGGCATTCGCGGCAGGCCTTTCCAGTAGTCGGGGTTGCGCGCCAGACGGATATATTGCCCGGTTCGGTATTCGCTCAGCATAAACGGCCCGGTGCCCACCGGCTGGCGATCCATCTGCTCCTGGCGATCGGTCTTTGTCAGCAAACTGGCATATTCAGCCGAGAGAACCGGTGCGTAATGGGTGGCAATGTGCCAGAGAAAGGAGGCGTCCGGGTTGTGCAGGCGGATCTCTACCGTATCTTTGTCCAGCTTCTTCACGCTTTTGACAGCATCAGGAAATTGCAGGCTGTCGAAGTAGGGGTAGCTGCCGCCGTTGACATTATGCCAGGCGGAATGGCGGTTAAAAATTCGCTGAAAGCTGAAGACCACATCATCGGCATTCAGCGCACGGGTCGGGGAAAACCACGCCGTCTTCTGGAAATGCACATTATGCCGCAGATGGAACCGGTAGGTTGCGCCATTATCCAGCACTTCCCAGCTTTCAGCCAGCTCAGGGATCAGCCGGTAGGTATAGGGGTCCACATCCAGCAGACGGTCGTAAAGCTGGGCCGCCAGCGTGTCGACCACCAGCCCACCGCTCGCCATCTGCGGATTAAAGGTGGTGATCGCGCCGTTAACGCAATAGACGAAGCCGCTCTGACGAATATCGCCGGGCGTGTTGCACCAGGCTGAGGCGCTGAACAGGCTAAAGCTGAGTAAAAGCGAGGAGAATAGTGTGCGCATAAGTTATCTGAATATCAGGCAATAGTGAGAGTGTACCGCACTCTGCGGTCCGGCCCAAAATTTGCCAGGTTAAGCGAGCTTTTTTCCGGCTAAAAGCGGCCCTGTCGCGCCCCTGGCAACCGCCGCGTTGTGCGGAATACGCCCAGGGTTGTTATGGTAATGAGAAAAATTCTCAACAAACCACTTTACAGTTGGTGCTGAGAATGATTATTATTCCCCTGCGCTTCGACGGTGGCTCTACCGGAGAAGAGCACGACATTGCTCACATTGCTTCCAGTATTTTTTAGCCCGCTTCGCGCGGGCTTTTTTTTGTCTGTTTTAATTATCCCCGGCAACACCATGCTTTTTCAACATCGCCCGCAGCTGATGATATGTGACGCCAAGCAATTCTGCGGCGCGGCGTTGATTAAACCTCGCCTGAGCCAGACTTTTCTCCAGCAGCTCTTTTTCCTGTTCGTTCTGCCAGCGGCGCAGATCGAGCGGCAAAGTGGGCAGGGAAGGCGCAGGCAGCGCCTCTCTCTCAGCAGCGGGCTGCTGGCGCTGGAAAGGGTTGATGATAATGCTGTCCAGCTCCTGCTCGCTATCGGTGTGACGATAAACGGAGCGTTCCACCACGTTTTTGAGTTCACGGACATTGCCAGGCCAGTGGTAATCAAGCAGAACCTGCTTTGCCTCTGCGGAAAAACCGGCAAAGAGTTGCAGTCCCAGTTCCCGGCACATCTGAATAGCGAAATGCTCCGCCATCACCAGTATATCGCTCCGGCGTTCACGCAGAGGGGGCAACTGAACGACATCAAAAGCCAGACGGTCAAGCAGATCGGCACGGAATTTCCCCTGCTGCGCCAGCAGTGGTAAATCATCATTAGTGGCGCAAACCAGCCGCACGCTGACCTGAAGCGGCTGGCTCCCGCCCACGCGCTCAAGGTGGCCATATTCAATAACCCGCAGAAGCTTTTCCTGCACCAGCATGGGGGCAGTTGCCAGTTCATCAAGGAATAATGTCCCGCCATCTGCCCGCTCAAACCTTCCCAGATGGCGCTTCTGCGCGCCGGTAAAAGCGCCCGCCTCATGGCCAAACAGTTCAGAGTCGAGCAGATTTTCATTCAGCGCGGCGCAGTTAAGCGAAATGAACGGCCCCTGCCAGCGCTCGGAAAGATAATGCAGGCGGCTGGCGATCAGCTCTTTTCCTGTGCCGCGCTCGCCAGTGACCAGCACCGGCTTGTTCAGCGGTGCCAGCCGGGAAACCTGTTCCAGAACTTCCAGGAAATTATTCGACTCACCGAGCAGGGTATCGTTATTTTCACTCATGAAATTCACCAGAAGTTAGTTATTTACGCCACCTTAGCCAATTATCGGCCGGGAGTAAATAAAAGGAATTCAATAAAATCAGCAAGATAAAAGTTGGCACGGGTTTTGAATAGTGTTTACCGTAGCCGCAACTGTTGCGCACATTTTAATAACATCCAGAGGACACTGATTATGGGTATCTTTTCTCGCTTTGCCGACATCGTAAACGCCAATATTAATTCGCTGCTGGAGAAGGCAGAAGATCCGCAGAAGCTGGTGCGTCTGATGATCCAGGAAATGGAAGACACGCTGGTGGAAGTTCGCTCTACCTCCGCCCGTGCGCTGGCTGAAAAGAAACAGCTGGTGCGCCGCATCGACCAGGCTGAACTCCAGCAGGCAGAGTGGCAGGAAAAAGCTGAGCTGGCGCTGCGTAAAGAGAAAGACGATCTGGCGCGGGCTGCGCTGATTGAAAAACAGAAACTGACCGATCTGATCGCTTCGCTGAAAAGGGAAGTTGAGCAGGTAGAAGAGACGCTGACGCGCATGAAGGGCGAAATTGGCGAGTTAGAGAAAAAACTCAGCGAAACCCGCGCCCGTCAGCAGGCACTGACCTTACGTCATCAGGCTGCCTCTTCTTCACGCGATGTCCGTCGTCAGCTCGACAGCGGCAAAATTGATGAGGCGATGGCGCGTTTCGAGTCGTTTGAACGCCGTATCGATCACATGGAAGCGGAAGCAGAGAGCCAGAGCTTTGGTAAAAAGAAAACGCTGGATCAGGAATTTGCCGACCTGCAAGCCGACGATGAAATCGGTGAGCAGCTGGCGGCGTTAAAAGCCAAAATGAACCGCAGCGAGTAATATCTGCTACTGGCATCCCGCAGGGATGCCCGTTCCTGACCCACTCTGGTAGCTATTTCAAGGAGAATGAATGAGCGCGTTATTTCTGGCCATACCCCTGACCATCTTCGTGCTGTTTGTGGCGCCGATCTGGTTATGGCTTCATTACAGTAACCGTCAGAACGGCGGAGCTGAACTGTCGCAAAGCGAACTGCAACGCCTGCAACAGCTGACCCAGGATGCAAGACGGATGCGTGAACGTATTCAGGCACTGGAAGAGATCCTGGATGCTGAGCATCCCAACTGGAGGCAGCCATGAGCGGAGTGACCATTAAAGGCAAAAAACTTTACTGCATCCCGGCGCGTGGGAAAGTGAAAGGCGTTTGTGCCGGAATAGCGGATTATCTCGATATTCCGGTGAGGCTGGTCAGGGTCATCGTGGTGTTGTCGATGTTCTTTGGTCTTTTTATGTTCACGCTGATTGCCTATTTTGGCCTGGCTTTCGTGCTGGAAGAAATGCCCGATAATTTACAAAAGGGTGAAAAAGCACCCACTGCTCACGAACTGCTGGATAAACTCAGCCGGGAGTTGAACGGTGGCGAAACCAGCCTGCGCAACATGGAGCGTTACGTCACTTCCGAAACGTTCAGCGTTCGCAGCCGTTTCCGTCAGCTGTAATTTCTCTGAGCAGGCTCGCAGGCGGGCCGCTCAGCTACTTCAGGAGTCACTTTTATGCCTCACTGGCAGACTGCATTAAAACGTAACGCCGTGCCGACGCTGAAGAAGGCAGGGAAATTTGTGCTGATCAGTGCCATGACCTATGGCCCTGGCGGCGTGGCCGGCTGGGCGGTGAAATCGGTTGCTCACCGGCCGCTCAAGCTGTTTCTCGCCTGGGCGCTGGAACCGCTGTTACGGCGCGCGCTGCGCGGTATGTCCGCGCGGTGGAATAAACCTTAACAACTTATTTTTGCTGTAATTTGCTACAATTGCCCTCTTGTTAACTGCATTAAACAGAATAATAAAAGGTGCCGACACCCCATGAAACGACTTCAAAATGAATTGCTGTCGCTGGTGAATCGGGGCGCGGATCGCCATCTTCGCCTTGCAGTCACCGGCCTCAGCCGCAGCGGAAAAACCGCTTTTATTACCTCCCTGGTGAACCAACTTCTTCATGTCAATTCCGGTGCCCGGCTGCCCATGTTCTCAGCGGTTCGCGAAGAGCGCCTGCTGGGCGTAAAGCGCGTGCCGCAGCGGGATATGGGCATTCAGCGCTTTACCTACGACGAAGGTCTCTCGCAGCTCTATGGTTCGCCGCCAGACTGGCCAACGCCGACCCGTGGCGTCAGCGAGATGCGCCTGGCGCTGCGCTACCGTTCCCGTGAATCGCTGCTCCGCCATTTTAAAGAGACGTCCACGCTCTATCTGGAGATTGTCGATTATCCGGGTGAATGGCTGCTGGATCTACCGATGCTGGCGCAGGACTATCTGGGCTGGTCGCGGCAGATGACCGGTCTGTTGCAGGGCGATCGTGCCATCTGGTCTGAACGCTGGCGAAAACTCTGTGAAGGGCTGGATCCGCTTGCCCCGGCAGATGAGAACCGCTTAGGTGAGATCGCCGCCGCCTGGACTGACTATCTGCAAAAGTGTAAGCAGGAAGGCCTGCACTTTATTCAGCCGGGCAGGTTTGTGCTGCCTGGTGATATGGCTGGCGCCCCCGCACTACAGTTTTTCCCCTGGCCAGAGATTGCCGAAGGCAGTGAAAGCCGTCTGGCTCAGGCGGACGCTAACAGCAACATCGGTATGCTGCGCGCAAGGTTCAACTACTACTGTCAGCACGTGGTGAAGGGGTTCTACAAAAATTATTTCCTGCGTTTTGACCGCCAGATTGTGCTGGTGGACTGCCTGCAACCGCTGAACAGTGGCCCGCAGGCGTTCAACGATATGCGCCTGGCGCTGACGCAGCTGATGCAAAGTTTTTCCTACGGCCAGCGTACGTTGTTCCGCCGCCTTTTTTCGCCGGTAATTGATAAGCTGCTGTTTGCCGCCACCAAGTCGGACCACGTTACGGCAGATCAGCACGCTAATCTGGTTTCGCTGTTGCAACAGCTGGTGCAGGACGCCTGGCAAAACGCGGCCTTTGAAGGCATTACCATGGATTGCCTGGGCCTGGCTTCCGTGCAGGCCACCCAAAGCGGGCTGGTGGATCATCAGGGAGAAAAGATCCCGGCTCTGCGGGGCCATCGCCTTGCGGATAATGTGCCGCTGACCGTCTATCCTGGCGAAGTGCCGCCTCGCCTGCCCGGCAGCGCCTTCTGGCAGCAGCAGGGCTTCCACTTTGAGCAATTCCGGCCGCAGGATCTGGATGTTGACCGTCCGCTGCCACATATTCGTCTTGACGCGGCGCTGGAGTTTTTACTGGGAGATAAACTGCGATGACTACCCCCATCAAACCGCGAATCGACTTCGCAAAACCGCTGGAGGCGGAAAACATTCCTGCCCTGAAAGCCGCACAGGCTTTTGAACAGCAGAATGCTGTTTTTATCCCCGAGGAGCCAGACCTGCAACCGGAAGAGGAGGGCGAAGGTGAGCGCGTGGTCGAAGCAGCGCTAAGGCCGAAACGCAGCCTCTGGCGCAAAATGGTTAAGCTTGGCCTCGCCGTGATGGGCGTCAGCGTGGTGGCGCAGGGCGTACAGTGGGCGCATACCGCCTGGCTACAGCAGGACTGGATAGCCCTGGGCGGCTGCGTGGCTGGCGGACTGATTGTTTTTGCAGGTGCCGGTTCGCTGGCGGCCGAATGGCGTCGGCTTTACCGGCTGCGTGAGCGTGCTGAAGAGCGGGACGTCGCGCGCGAGCTGCTACAGAGTCACGGAATGGGCAGAGGACGGGAGTTCTGCGAAAAGCTGGCGAAGCAGGCGGGGCTTGAGGCGGGCCATCCGGCGCTGCAACGCTGGCAGGCTTCGCTGCATGAAACCCATAATGACCGCGAAATTGTCGGACTTTATGCCCAGCTGGTGCAGCCCACCCTGGATCGTCAGGCGCGGCGTGAAATTGGCCGCAGCGCGGCCGAGTCCACCCTGATGATTGCTGTGAGTCCGCTGGCGCTGGTGGATATGGCTTTTATTGCCTGGCGCAACCTGCGGCTGATAAACCGTATAGCGGCGATCTACGGCATTGAATTAGGTTACTTCAGCCGTATTCGTCTTTTCCGTCTGGTGATGCTTAACATCGCTTTTGCCGGTGCCACTGAGCTGGTGCGGGAAGTGGGCATGGACTGGATGTCCCAGGATCTGGCCGCGCGCTTCTCTGCCCGTGCCGCACAGGGTATTGGTGCGGGGCTGCTGACAGCGCGTCTGGGGATCAAGACCATGGAGTTATGCCGTCCCCTGCCGTGGATTGAAGGTGATAAACCCCGGTTAGGCGATTTCCGGCGCGATTTGATTGTCCAGCTGAAAGAGACGCTGCAAAAAACCCCCGGCCCGGCGGATAAATAGCTGGAAAATTGTGCGCCAGCCAGGGAAGTTGCCGGGTTGGTGCGCATTCAGCACGCTTCCTGTCAACTTTTCCTTCCAGAGCACTTCTGGCGCTCAGGGGGATAGCGTATTATCACTCCACGCCCGAAATGAACGAAGGTTGCCCCGCTATGCGTCTGGAAGTTTTTTGCCAGGACCGACTTGGTCTTACCCGCGAACTGCTCGATTTACTGGTTGAACGCAGCATCGATCTGCGCGGAATTGAAATCGCCCCCATCGGGCGGATCTACCTCAACTTCAGCCCGGTTGAATTTGACCAGTTCAGCCAGCTGATGGCGGAAATCCGCCGTATCCCCAGCGTAACGGATGTCAGAACCGTGGCTTTTCTTCCCTCCGAACGCGAACACCGGGCGCTGAGCGCTTTGCTGGTGGCGTTACCGGAACCCGTTTTCTCAATTGATATGAAAGGCAAAGTGGAGCTGGCTAATCCGGCGGCTCAGCTGCTGTTTTCGTTAAACGAAGAGAAAATGCGCAGCTTCAGCGCGGGGACGTTAATCAGCGGTTTTAATTTCCAGCGCTGGCTGGAGAGTGAACGTATTGAAGCTCAGGCTCACCATGTGGTGATCCAGGGGCGTGACTTCCTGATGGAAATTACCCCTATCTATGCGGCTGGAGAGCAGGAACAGGCGCACAATCCGGTTGGCGCAGTGGTGATGCTGAAATCTACCGCCAGAATGGGGCAACAGCTGCAAAACCTGGCCGTTAACGATGACAGCGATTTCCAGCACATTGTGGCGGTGAACCCGAAGATGCGTCAGGTGGTGGAGCAGGCGCGTAAGCTGGCGATGCTTGATGCGCCGCTGCTGATCGTCGGCGATACCGGTACGGGTAAAGATATGCTGGCGAGGGCCTGCCATCTGCGCAGCGCCCGCGGCAAAAAGCCGTTCCTGGCCCTTAACTGCGCATCGCTGCCTGATGATGTGGCAGAGAGCGAGCTGTTTGGTCACGCGGCAGGGGCGTACCCGAATGCGCTGGAAGGCAAAAAAGGCTTCTTTGAGCAGGCCAGCGGCGGGTCTGTGCTGCTGGATGAGATTGGTGAGATGACGCCACGGATGCAAACCAAGCTGCTGCGCTTCCTGAACGACGGAACATTCCGCCGGGTAGGGGAAGAGCATGAGGTGCATGTGGATGTGCGGGTGATCTGCGCCACGCAAAAAAATCTTACCGAAATGGTTCAGCGGGGGGAGTTTCGTGAAGATCTCTTTTACCGTCTGAACGTACTGACGCTGAATCTGCCGCCGCTTCGCGATCGGCCACAGGATATTTTACCGCTGACCGAAATGTTCGTGGCGCGCTTTGCCGATGAACAGGGGCTGGTACGGCCTAAACTCTCTCCGCAGCTGAATGCTTTTCTGAGTCGCTATACCTGGCCGGGCAATGTCCGTCAGCTGAAAAATACGCTCTATCGGGCGCTGACACAGCTGGAAGGCAATGAGCTGCGCCCTCAGGACATTACGCTGCCGGAGTTTGCGCTGGATATACCGCTGGGCGAAGAGGTGATGGAGGGATCGCTGGATGAGATCACCAGCCGGTTTGAACGATCGATTCTCAGCCGCCTTTATCTCTCATACCCCAGCACGCGCAAACTGGCGAAACGTCTTGGCGTTTCCCATACTGCTATTGCCAATAAGCTACGTGAATATGGTCTGAGCCAGAAGAAAGTGGACGACGAAGCGAAATAGAAACAGAAAAAGGGCGGAACCCGGTTCCGCCCTTGCTACAGAGGTATTCAGGGCAAAAGGCCCCTCTGCGCCGCTATTTTAAGGCAGCCAGCGCCGCCTCATAATCTGGCTCAGTGGTGATCTCTTCCACCAGCTGGCTGTAAAGAACGTTATCTTTCTCATCCAGCACCACAACAGCGCGTGCTGCCAGACCTTTTAACGGGCCATCTGCAATTGCCACGCCGTAATCCTGTTTGAAATCGCTGCCGCGCAGCGTGGAGAGCGTGACCACGTTACTCAGTCCGTCTGAACCACAAAAGCGGGACTGGGCAAAGGGCAAATCTGAGGAGATGCAGAGCACCACGGCATTGTTCATTTCGCCGGCGAGCTGGTTGAATTTGCGGACGGAAGCGGCGCAAACGCCGGTATCAATGCTTGGAAAAATGTTTAACACTTTACGCTTACCGGCATAGTTAGTAAGCGAGACTTCTGAAAGATCTTTGGCTACCAGTGTAAAAGGCTTAGCGGTCTCGCCTGGTACAGGAAGCTGACCGGCGACGGCAACAGGGTTGCCCTGAAATTTCACTGTCTGAGACATAGTTTTTCCTTATAAGCGCAGTAAACACGGCATTGAGTGTATGTCATGCTGGCAGACACAGACAGTAAAACCTCCATAAAGCGCTACGCATTGCCAAAACCCGTTTCTCAAGTCTATGTTGTGGGTGTGCTTTTCTTTCTTTTCGCTACTAAGGATTTGTTGATGAGAGCTGTAAAGGTTTATCCGGAAGCCTGGCCGCTGCACACCGCTTTTGTTATCGCCCGCGGCATAAGAAGTGAGGCTGGTGTGGTCGTGGTTGAGCTGGAAGAGGAGGGCATTCGTGGCGTGGGTGAATGTACGCCTTATCCACGTTATGGTGAAACGGAAGCCTCGGTGCTGGCACAAATTGCCACGCTCTTTACCCAGCTTGAACAGGGGATGAGCCGTGAAGAGCTGCAACAGGCGCTTCCGGCCGGTGCTGCCCGTAATGCCATCGATTCCGCTCTTTGGGATCTACAGAGCAGAAAGCAGGCAACCGATCTGTGGCATCTCACTGCCACCAGCCAGCCCCCGGTGATTGAGATGGCGCAGACAGTCAGCATCGATACGCCAGAAATGATGGCCAGCTCCGCGCTGGCGCTGTGGGAAAATGGCGCCAGGTTAATCAAGATCAAACTCGATAACACATCGATCACGGAAAGACTGGTCGCAGTGAGAACCGCCGTACCTGAAGCGACGCTTATCGTGGATGCCAACGAATCCTGGCATTGCGAAGGATTGGCCGCCCGCTGCCAGCTGCTGGCTGACCTGGGCGTGGTGATGCTGGAGCAGCCTCTGCCCGCAGGCGATGACGCGATGCTGGCGAATTTCATTCACCCTCTGCCCATCTGCGCAGATGAAAGCTGCCATACGCGCGCCAGCCTGCCAGCGCTGAAAGGCCGCTATGAAATGGTGAATATCAAACTGGATAAAACCGGCGGGCTGACCGAAGCGCTGGCGTTGGCTGAGGCGGCCCGGTCGGCGGGATTTGAGGTGATGCTTGGGTGCATGCTCTGTACCTCAAGGGCGATTGCTGCCGCGCTGCCTTTAGTGAATTCGGCCCGCTTTATCGATCTCGACGGGCCAACGTGGCTGGCGGTGGATGTGGACCCGGCGCTACCGTTCAGCTGTGGAAAAATTACCTTTTCAGGGCTGCCAGTTCAGTAAATCCACCATCGCGCCCAGGTAGTTCTCCGTTGCCTCATCAGCGGAGATGGGCGGAAGCTCTGCGGTGATCACCGGGATAGCCAGGTCAGCACACCAGCTGCCAAACGAGCCGGGGGTGGCATAACCCACGGAGGTCACCAGCGGCAGATCCATTTTCTTCGCCAGCCAGTGCCCCAGCGGCGTGGTTTGCGGATCTTCTATACAGGCCAGCGGCTCGTGGAAGGTCACAATCCAGCCCGGCTTCAGCGCGTGGATCAGATTGCACAGCGCCTGCGTTTCCGGCTCTGAACCGGACTTCTCACCGGTAGAGAGCCGGACATCCCGCTCTTCCGCCACGCTGTTCCAGCGGTATACCGTTTCACCGGGCTGCCAGTTAGCCGAAGGGAAGTTGCGGTTCAAATCAACACCACGGGCATTAGCCCGCAGGCCCAGCTGGCAACCGTCCGGGTTCACCGCCAGCACTACGTGATGACGACGATGAGACTCAAGCAGCGTGCGCATGGCGCAGGAAAGGGTGACCACCGCAGCAGTCTCGTCACCGTGCGTGCCCGCCAGAATCAATCCACTCTCTTCATCTGCCGCAGGAGCGGGAAACCATAACAGCGGTGCGCCCAACACCGAGGCGCCGTAGACTTTGCTTACTGCATCAAGTTTGCCGCGTAAAGGGCGCGGATGGACTGGTGACATGCTCGTTCACTCCTGAAGGGTTTTCCTAAAGCTAGCCTAAAAGTGAGATGAACAAAAGCTGTGCCTGCGTCACGTTATGGCGTGCCGGTTGAAAAATGCTATTTATTTATCAAATCTTTGCGTTAAAGTGCCGAATATTGCTCCGTTTCTCGCCCTGTTGAGGTCTCCTGATGAACAACTTCCGTTTTACGCTGGGTTTACTGGCGCTATCCGTCACTGCTTCCCTCTCTGCTGCGGTGGTTCCTCCCGGAACAACGCTGGCGGAAAAACAGGAAATTGTCCGTCATATCAAAGATGAACCGGCCTCGCTGGATCCCGCCAAAGCGGTGGGACTGCCTGAAATACAGGTGATCCGCGATCTGTTCGAAGGGCTGACCAATCAGGATGCCAAAGGGAATATTATTCCCGGCGTGGCCACGCAGTGGCAGACTACCGACAATAAAACCTGGATATTCACGCTGCGCAAAGAGGCAAAATGGTCGAACGGTCTTCCCGTTACCGCGAACGATTTTGTTTACAGCTGGCGCCGACTGGTGGATCCGACGGTAGGTTCGACCTTTGCCTGGTTTGCAGAGCTGGCGGGAATTCAGAACGCGGGTGCGATTACCAAAGGCGAGATGAAGCCAGATAAACTTGGCGTGACGGCGCTGGATGACCACCGCCTCAAGGTGACGCTGGATAAGCCTGTTCCCTGGTTCGTCAGCCTTACCGCCAATTTCAGCATGTATCCGGTGCCGGAAAAAGTGCTTGAAAGCTCAGGCAAGGAGTGGACGCAGCCGGGCAACCTGGTGGGCAACGGTGCCTACAAGCTTCAGGAGCGTGTGGTGAATGAAAAACTGGTGTTAGTGCGCAATGAAAACTACTGGGATAATGCCCACAGCGTGCTGACCAAAGTGACTTTTCTGCCGATCAACGAAGAGTCGAGCGCCACTAAACGCTATCGCGCCAATGATATTGATATCACTGAATCCTTCCCGAAAAATATGTACAGCATGCTGAAAAAAGATCTGCCGGGAGAGGTCTATACGCCCGATCAACTGGGCACCTATTATTACGCCTTTAATACCACCAAAGGCGCCACCGCTGACGTGCGGGTTCGTCAGGCGCTCTCCTGGAGCATAGACCGCAAAATTATCGCGGAGAAAGTTCTGGGCACCGGCGAGAAGCCCGCCTGGCACTTTACGGCAGATGTCACCGCAGGCTTTACGCCTAAGCCTGGTTTCCTGCAACAGCACTCCCAGGAGGAGCTTAATATGCAGGCCAGAGCACTGCTGGCGGCGGCAGGTTACGGCCCGACTCATCCGCTGAATTTAACGCTGCTCTATAACAGCTCTGAAAATAATCAGAAGATTGCCATCGCGGTCGCCTCTATGTGGAAAAAAAATCTGGGCGTCACCGTTAAGCTGCAAAATCAGGAGTGGAAAACCTATATCGACAGCCGTAACAGCGGTAATTTTGACGTGATCCGCGCTTCCTGGGTGGGGGATTATAACGAGCCTTCAACCTTCCTGAGCCTGCTGACCTCCACCCACAGCGGCAACATCGCCAGATTCAAAAGCCCGGAATATGATGCGATTATGGATAAAGCCAGCCGGGAAACGAATGCGGAAGCGCGCAATGAAGATTACAACCGTGCCGAACAGATCATTGCGGCAAAGGTGCCGATTGCGCCGATCTACCAGTACACCAATGGCCGTCTGATCAAGCCGTGGGTAAAAGGTTACCCGATAACCAATGCAGAAGATGTGGCTTACAGTCGCGATCTCTATATCATCAAACATTAGGTTTATGCGCGCTCGACGACCCTGCAAAGCCGGTCATTAAACTCGCTTCTTAACAGATCTGCCGGGGAGAAACCGGCAGGTCTGGCACTCTTTTCTTCTGCTGGCCATTACATCTGTCCCCGCTTCAACCCCCGGTTAATTGAGCAATAAGCCAGCAAAGTGCCTGACTGCTTGCAGCATCGATCCCGTGATCTTGCACTGATAATGGCTGATATCCTTCTATTTCAGAACAGGTGCTTTATGCTGAAAGTCGTTTGCCTGGTTGCCACTGCGCTGCTGCTCTCCGGCTGCGCGTTAAAACAGTATCCTTCTTCTCCTCCCGTCAGTCAGGTTCAGGCTACCACTCTGGACTGTTCCGGCGTGGGGGCGGAAATTGCTAATCAGAATCGGGTGCAGGCGCAAATCAATAAAACCGGCGAGTTTGATGGCCTGACCGTTTTAGGTGTTATTGGTGATTTCGGCATTGGTAACGGCGTGGCGAAGGGGCTGGCCCAGAAGCATGCGGATGAGCGGATGAGCCAGCTTAAAACCCTGCAACAGAGTAAGTGCAGTAGTCTGGTGCAGGGCAGCTGAAAAGGGCGGCGGGAAAGTTGATTTACCCCTGTCAGCAGAGAATGAGCCAGCTTTGGCCTGTAAACCGCCGCATCAAACGGGGGATTACTGATTTTAGTTACACAATAACAGTATTTATAACCGTTACTCGCATCTGCCAGTTTTGTTTCAGACCCGCAGCAGGCTAGACTGTATGACATTGATTATGCTAAATGCGGAGCAGGTGTGGACGTTATTGCAGGTAAAGCTTTACAGATTTCAGACGCCATTATTTCCTGCCAGCTGGATGGGAAGGGCGGCTTAATCCCTATTGATGACAAAGATGTCATTAACTGCGATCGGCCCTGCTGGCTGCATCTCAACTACACCCATCGTGAAAGTGCAGAGTGGCTGACCAGCACGCCGCTGCTACCCGATTCAGTGCGTGATGCGCTGGGCGGCGACAGCATGCGCCCCCGCGTCAGCCGTCTGGGCGATGGCACCATGATTACGCTGCGCAGTGTCAATCTGAACAGCGAGTCGCGTCCCGATCAGCTGGTGGTTATCCGGGTCTTCATTAACGACAAGCTGATAGTCTCTACGCGCCAGCGCAAAGTGTTTGCGATTGATGAAGTGCTGACGGACCTGCAAAACGGTAACGGGCCGGTTAACGGCGGTAGCTGGCTGGTGGAGGTCTGTGACGCCCTCAACGAACATACCAGTGAATTTATTGAAGAGCTGCACGACAAAATCATCGATCTGGAAGATGCCGTAGTGGAACAGCAGGTACCACCGCGCGGCGAACTCGCTCTGATCCGTAAACAGCTTATTATCATGCGTCGTTACATGGCGCCACAGCGGGATGTCTTTTCGCGGATAGCCAGCGAACGGCTGCCGTGGATGAGCGATGATGATCGCCGCCGCATGCAGGATGTGGCAGACCGGTTGGGCAGAGGGCTTGATGACCTGGATGCCAGCGTGGCAAGAACCGCAGTGCTGGCTGATGAAATCAGTACGGTCATGGCGGAGGCGATGAACCGCCGAACCTACACCATGTCGCTTTTAGCGATGGTTTTCCTGCCCACCACATTTCTCACCGGGTTGTTTGGCGTGAATCTGGGCGGCATCCCTGGCGGAAACTGGCGGTATGGCTTTGGCACCTTCTGCTTTCTGCTGGTCGCGCTGGTGCTTGGTGTTGCATGGTGGTTAAGGCGACGTAAATGGTTGTGAGCAAAGCAAGAAAGAGTGAAAAAACCTTTCCAGAAACTGACCAAAATCAATATTTCCAGGGCCGCAATGCGGGAAACTCTTTTCCGCAGGTGAATGCAACGTCAAGCGATGGGCGTTGCGCTCCACATTGTCTTACTTCCTTTTTTGAATTACTGCATAGCACATTTGATTCGTAACAGCCGGGGTTTCCCGGCTTTTTTTTGTCCATTTGCCAGCGATGGTTCAGGTGCCTATGCTTTAGATTCATGCTTTATCTGAGGAGGAAGAGATGTTAACTGCCAATATGATGGATATCACGCGGGCTTCTGACCCCATCCCCACCGATCCGCTTCCCATTCCAGATCCGATTCCTACACCGCAGCCGATGCCCGATCCACCGCCTGGCGATCCGGATCCGATTCTCGACCCGCCGCCTCATATGTAGCCGTTATCTCACGACGGTGTTAACACTATGACGGCCAGAAAAGGGGATGCGTCCCCTTTATTCCCCTCATCACTGCCAGCGTTGCCTTGCTCCTTCAGGCTGGCCGCCAGCGCTGAACATTTCAACCTGCCGTAAAAACCCGTATACTCCCCGGCAATACAGGGTTAAACAAGCCATCTACATCACCTGGCGGCACGAGAAGTAGCTATGAATCAGACAGATACAAGAAAAGAATCGCTGGAATACAATAAACTGCAAAAGCGTCTGCGGAGAAATGTTGGCAACGCCATTATCGACTACAACATGATTGAAGAAAATGATGTGGTGATGGCCTGCATGAGCGGTGGCAAAGACTCCTTCGCTATGCTCGATATTCTGCTGAATCTGAAGAAGGTTGCGCCGATCCATTTCGATGTGGTTGCCGTAAACCTTGATCAGAAGCAGCCCGGCTTCCCTGAGCATATTCTTCCTGACTATTTTGAACGTCTGAATATTCCTTACTACATCGTGGATAAAGACACCTATTCGGTGGTGAAAGAGAAGATCCCGGAGGGGAAAACCACCTGTGGCCTTTGTTCAAGGCTGCGCCGTGGAACGCTCTACTCCTTTGCTGAACGTATTGGTGCCACCAAAATTGCGCTGGGTCATCACCTGGACGATATCGTGGAAACGCTGTTTCTGAATATTTTCCACGGCGCGCGCATGAAAGCGATGCCGCCGAAACTGCGCTCTGACGATGGCCGCAATGTGGTGATACGCCCGCTGACCTATTGTCGCGAAAAAGATCTCATCGCCTATGCGGAACATAAAGCGTTCCCTATTATTCCCTGCAACCTTTGCGGTTCTCAGGAGAATTTACAGCGTCAGGCGATCAAAGCGATGCTGAGCGAATGGGACAAAAAAGAGCCGGGCCGCGTGGAAAGCGTGTTTAAATCCATACAGAACGTCAGCCCCAGCCAGCTTGCGGACCGCAACCTGTTCGATTTTGTTAACCTGCCGCTGGAGAGAGAGGGTGACCGGGAAGAGTACGCCTTTACGGAAGCTACGGTCTCTTCCAGCAATATAGATAAAGCCCTGTATATCGACGTAACCAATCTTTAGCCCTGTCTCACCGGCTGGCATTGGGCCATGCCGGTGTTCCCGTTAATTGCCCGGCAGTAACGGGGAACCGTGGTTTCTGCTACACTCAGCGCCATTCCGCCCGCCGGTTTTATCAGAGAGTATTTTGTGACTGCTTTTTCAACCCTGACATCCCTGCCAGCCAGCCAGATCGACAATCTCAACGAGCTGGGCTACCACACCATGACCCCAATCCAGGCCGCTTCTTTGCCCGCCATCCTGGAAGGGAAAGACGTTCGCGCCCAGGCGAAAACCGGCAGCGGCAAAACCGCGGCATTCGGTCTTGGCGTGCTGCACCGCATTGATGTCAGCCAGTTTGTCACGCAGTCGCTGGTGCTTTGCCCGACGCGTGAGCTGGCCGACCAGGTAGCAAAAGAGCTGCGTCGTCTGGCGCGCTTCACCGCGAATATTAAAATTTTAACCTTGTGTGGCGGTCAGCCTGTGGGCGCTCAGCGTGACTCGCTGGTGCATGCGCCGCATATTGTGGTGGGGACGCCCGGCCGTATTCTTGATCATCTGAAACGTGAAACGTTGCAGTTAGGTCAGATTACCACTCTGGTGCTGGATGAAGCGGACCGGATGCTGGAAATGGGCTTCCGCGAAGATATTGATGCGATTATTCGTCACTGTCCGCCGTCCCGTCAGACGCTTTTGTTCTCTGCTACCTGGCCGCAGGATATAGCGCAAATCAGCCAGTCGGTTCAACGTGACCCTGTCACCGTTGAAACCGATGTGGTCTCCGATCTTCCCGCTATTGAGCAGCGCTTTTACGAAGCGGGTCCGCGTGAAAAGCTGACGGCGCTTATCGGCTTACTCAGCGACCGCAAACCGACTTCATGCGTGGTGTTCTGCAATACCCGGCGGGAGTGCGATGACGTTGCTTATGCTCTGGAAAAAGAGAATATCAGCGCGCTGGCGCTGCATGGCGATTTAGAGCAGCGTGACCGCGATCAGGTGCTTATCCGCTTCGCTAACGGCAGCTGTCGCGTACTGGTGGCAACTGACGTTGCTGCACGTGGTCTTGATATTAAAGCGCTGGCGATGGTGGTGAACTACCAGCTCTCCTTTGATCCGGAAGTGCATGTGCACCGTATTGGGCGTACTGCCCGCGCGGGAGCTGAGGGGATTGCTATCAGTCTGGTGGCACCCGACGAGATGAGCCGTGCCCATGCGCTGGAAGATTATTTGCAGAAGAAGCTGAGCTGGCACAGCGTCTCTGAGCTGAAGTCTGTGGCTTCACAGCCGCTGCTGGCGGAGATGGTGACCCTGAGCCTGGACGGCGGTAAAAAAGCCAAAATCCGGCCGGGAGATATTCTCGGTGCATTAACTGGTGAAGCGGGATTAAGCAGTGAAATGATCGGCAAGATTGATATTGCCCCCACTCAGGCTTACGTGGCTATCCGCCAGGAGAGCGCCCGTCAGGTGATGAAGCAGTTGCAGCAGGTCAAAATCAAAGGGAAATCGTGCCGCGCCCGGTTAGTGAAGTAACCCCTGCGACAGCAGAATAAGAAAAGGCCAGCTTGTCTGGCCTTTTTTTATCAGGTCGCTCAGATTTTATGGACTTCCGGCGCTCTGGCCAGCAGAGGTTCCGCATCAGCCATCAGCGTCTGGAAATGCGGCTGACTGCCGTGGATCTCAACCGCTTCGGCATTGCGCCAGGTTTCGTGGAACAGAAAGACATTACCATCCTCCACGCTGCGGTAGAGGTCATAATGCAGGCAGCCCGCTTCTTCACGGGCAGGCTTCACGCCGTGGTTCAGCACTTTCTTTAACTCATCAGCCTTACCGGGCCTGGCGGTAAACTTCGCCACAATAAGAATTGTTTTATCGCTCATCGACTTCTCCCTCTCGTTTCTGCATATCCAGGCCGAAAATCGGCCCTGTAACCGGGCAGGATAGCGTCAGCGTCAGACCGTCCGGGCTGTAAGCGCCGGAACGAGCCTTTCGTTGCACCTCACTAATGGCATCATGCCATAAACGCCAGATCACTTCAGGTAGTCTCTTCTCTCAGAGGGATAAAAAGGGCGGGAATAAGAGAGCCATGCCGCTTGCAGCAGAAAAACAGAAACATTAAGGCGGCATTACGTGACAACGTCACAGCATCAGCGCTGCTAACCCGTTGCGGCTGGCTGAAAAGAGTCAGGTGAGCGCCATGGCTTAACCTTTTGAAAAAGGGGTGTTTTACAGGCTACGTTTGCCCGGGGAAAAAATGAGACGTCTGGCTATTGCTATTTTTGAGCTTTTAATTTGGTAAATATTCGTGACAGCTCTCGACCCGCCTGAGTTCGTAGCCTATGCTGGCTTTCTGCATAATTACCGTTCCCGGAGAAGAGATGAAAGCAGCGACCTTTCTGCTTGTGGGTTGTGCGCTGTTGCTGTCCGCTTGCAGCAGCAGTGAAACCGACAACGAACCGCCGCAACAGGCAACCAGCGCCCACGTGCCACCGCGTGTTGTGATGTCAGATTTAGCCGCCAGCACCTGCGCCAGTGCGGGGGGAACATTAGCTCTCTCCCGCCAGCTGGATGGCAGCGCCGTGGGCATGTGTCAGTTAGCCAATGGCCGTCGCTGTGGTGAAAGCGCGCTGGCTGGCGGTACCTGCGCCCGCTAAACCGGCCGGCAGAAGAGTAACCGGCCAGCATTCTGCAAATTATGCAGTCAGATCGTTCTGGCAGGGCTGACCGGTTGTTAATTGTTTAAGATTTTCCAGCGTCGTTTCAGCAATGCTGGTCAGGGCTTCCGCCGTCAGGAAAGCCTGATGCCCGGTAAACAGCACGTTATGGCAGGCTGAAAGGCGACGGAAAACATCATCCTGGATCACATCGTTCGATTTATCTTCAAAGAAGAGATCCCGCTCGTTTTCGTAGACATCCATTCCCAGCGAGCCAATTTTTTGCTGCTTCAGCGCGTCAATTGCCGCCTGGGAATCTATCAGCGCGCCCCGGCTGGTATTAATAATCATCACGCCATCTTTCATCTGTTCGAACGCGGCCATATTTAACAAATGGTGATTTTCCGGCGTGAGCGGGCAGTGCAAAGAGATCACATCGGACTCTCTGAACAGGGTATGGATATCGACATATTCAATGCCCAGTTCCAGCACGGCGGGGTTAGGGTATGGATCAAATGCCAGCAGGCGCATGCCAAAGCCCTTGAGGATACGTAGCGTGGCAAGACCAATTTTTCCGGTTCCCACCACGCCAGCGGTGCGGCCATGCATGTTGAACCCGATCAATCCTTCCAGAGAAAAGTTGGCGTCACGGGTACGCTGATAAGCACGATGAATGCGGCGGTTAAGGGTCATCATCATGCCCACGGTATGCTCTGCCACTGCCTCTGGCGAATAGGCTGGCACGCGAACGACTTTGATACCCAGCTCTTTTGCGGCCACAAGGTCGACATTATTGAAGCCAGCGCAGCGCAGGGCGATAAATTTCACTCCCAGTTCGACCAGCTCCTCCAGTACCACCCGGCTGGCGTCATCGTTAACAAAAATGCAGATGCCGTCGCAGCCCACGGCATTTTTCGCTGTGCGTTCGGTCAGCAGAAAGTCAAAGAACTCCAGTTCAAAACCATACTGCCCATTGACCTGCTCCAGGTATTTCCGGTCATACTGTTTGGTACTGTATACCGCAAGTTTCATGTTCTTTCTCCTGTCACCGTAAGGGAATGCTACTTCCATCATAGTAACAATATTTCATAACAAGCGGGGACTTGCTGGCTGTCGCCGCGCAGATTTGTGCAGATCTATGATTATCGGTTAAAAACTTCTCCAGCGGGGGATTCCATGCCATCATTTCATTCTCTGCTCTTCACGGATGGAACTGAATGTTGACTGGCCTCTCACGTGGCTGGAGAGTCGTCACTGCGATACTGGTCATCGTGGTGCTATCGCTCGCCGCTCTGCTGCTGACTGTGCCTCACTGGCTGCCCCGGCTGGTGGGGTTGTGGTTACCTGCTAATACCTCTGTGGTGATGGCGGGGAGTCCGCAATGGCGGTCAGGTAAACTGACGCTGCCGGGCCTGCGGTACCTGGTGGCAGAGTGCGAACTGGCCGATATCCGCGATCTCTCATTAGGGCGTAAAGCGGGGCGTTGGGCGCTACAGGCTGGCAGCGTGGCCATAGAGAGCAGCTGTGCCAGCAAGCTCCCGGCCGGCGAACAACCTGGTACGCCGCGCACCCTGGCTGACTGGCAGGCAATGCTGCCCGCTGCGGATATTGCCATCACTCGTCTCACGATCTCCCCCTGGCAAACCTGGGCTGGTGCGCTCGATTTAAGCACCGATAATCAGCAACAAACGCTGCACTATCGCAGCCATAATCTGGTGCTGGACGCGCAGCTTCATGGTCAGACGCTGGCGCTGAACACGCTAACCCTTAACCTGCCGGGGGTTCCTGAGCCTGTGACTATTGCCGGTACGTTACGCTTACCCACTATTCCTGACACGTTACCTGATAGCGGTAAACTGAACGGAAAAATGACCCTTCAGGGTGTTCCCGCTCCCCTGAGTGTTGACCTGGAGTGGCAACAGCAGGCGGGAGAACTGGTTATCCATGAGCAGGGGGATGAGAGGCCGCTGGTCAGCCTGCCGTGGCAGGCTGATGAGCAGCAGATCCTGATCCAGCAGGGCCAGTGGCGCTGGCCGTATGCGTCCCAGCCTCTCTCCGGCGGCGTTACCCTGGCCCTGAAAAACTGGCAGCAGGGCATCCCGGCAACAGAGATAACCGGGCGACTGAACGTACTGACTCAGGGCCGTGGGGGGAAAGGAAACGTAGTGCTTTCACTGGGGCCTGGCCATCTTGACTGGCAGAAGAGCCAGCTACCCTTTCGGTTGACCGGTGAGAGCAAACTCGCTTTGCTGCAATTCTATGCCGGTCTGCCCGGCGAGCTGCAAGGCCCGCTGCTGGACCCGGTAGTGCAACTCAAGCCTGGCGCGTTGCTGCGGCTGCGTGGTCGTCTGCTCTCCACGCTGGAGGTTGATGAAGCCCGCTGGCCGCTGGCGGGGGTAACACTCTCTTCGGCGGGAATTACTGGCCGTTTACAGGCAATCCTCACGGCTCACGATCCGCAGTGGGGCCGTTTCAGGCTGCATCTGGATGGTCGCGCTGCTGATTTCTGGCCCGATAAAGGCAAATGGGGCTGGCGCTACTGGGGCGAGGGGTATATGGCGCCGCTTGCAGCCAAATGGGATGTCAGTGGCCGGGGCCGTTGGGAAGGGTCACTGATTGAGCTTGTATCCCTTTCCACAGGCTTTGACCAGATAAGTTACGGCAGCGTTAACGTCCGGGCGCCACGGCTGAGTCTGGCAGAACCGGTTCACTGGCAACGTGGGAGTGAAAACCCGGCCTTTGCGGGTAAATTCCGGCTGGATGCGCAGCAAACCACCTTCAGCAACGGCGGTTTTTTACCGCCCGCTACCCTCAGCCTTAACCTGAAAGGGCGCGATCCTGCCGCGTTTCTTTATAGCGGCACGCTTCAGGCTCAGGAGATTGGCCCGGTGCGCCTGCAAGGGCGTTGGGATGGGGTGCGCCTGCGTGGTCAGGGCTGGTGGCCGGAACAGTCGCTGAGCGTTTTCCAGCCGCTGCTGAGTGATGATCTTAAAATGAAAATTCAGGGTGGCAAGCTTAAAGCGCAGGTCGCTTTTTCCGCCGCCGCCGATCAGGGATTCGAAGCGGGCGGGCACTGGGTAGTCAGTGAGGGCAGCGTCTGGATGCCGGACAATGAAATTAACGGTATTGATTTCTCGCTGCCGTTCCGGCTTCGGGCGCACCAGTGGTATTTCGGCGCAAAAGGGCCGGTTTCGCTGCGCATCAAAGAGGTGAAGAACCAGTTTGCGCTGAAGGATATCACTGCTGATTTACAGGGCTGGTATCCCTGGAATGCCAGAGAGCCACTGCGGCTCAGCAACGTCTCCGTCGATGTGCTGGGCGGGCAGCTCAGTATGGAGAGTCTGCAAATGCCCCAGAGAGAAGCGGCGACATTGCGTCTGCACAATATCAGCATGAGTGAGCTGGTGACGGCGATGAAACCCAAGCAGATTGCTATGTCCGGGCATATCAACGGCGCGATGCCGCTCTGGCTGAACAATTCTCGCTGGCTGATTAAAGATGGCTGGATCGCTAATAACGGGCCGCTTACCGTCCGGCTGGATAAAGATTTCGCGGACGCCATCGCCAGTAACAGCATTGCCGCCGGTGCCGCGATGGACTGGCTGCGGTATATGGAGATCTCGCGCAGCTGGGCGACGATAGATATTGATAATCTTGGGGCGATGACCATGAAGGCGCAGGTCAACGGCACCAGCCGCTTCAGTGATAAAAACCAGCGCGTGTCGCTGAATTACACGCAGCAGGAAAACCTCTTTCAGCTCTGGCGCAGCCTGCGCTTTGGCGATAATTTGCAATCCTGGGTGGAACAAAATGCCACGCTGCCGACGCAAAAGGAAACGACTGATGAAACGCATTAGCCTGCTGATGCCTGCCGGCATATTGCTGCTGAGCGGCTGTGTACCGCGTATTGAAGTAGCGGCACCGAAAGAGCCTATCACCATCAATATGAACGTGAAGATTGAACATGAGATCCATATCAAAGTTGATAAGGATGTCGAGGCGTTGTTAAAGAACCAGAGCGGTCTGTTCTGAGGAGCCAGCATGAAATTAAAAAGTCTCCTGCTGGCGCTGCTGCTACTCTCTCCGGCAGCCCTGGCTCTGAACCTGGATGAAGCGCGGGCTGAGGGGCGGGTAGGTGAAACGCTAACGGGCTATATAGCGCCGCTGAAGCAGGACAAAGAGACGCTGGAGCTGGTAGATCGCATTAATCAGGGACGTAAGCAACAATATCAGACGCTGGCACAGCGAAATAATATGACCACTGCGGCGGTCGCCAGGATAGCAGGGCAAAAGCTGGTTGAACGGGCAGCGGCCGGGGAATATGTACGGGGCATTAACGGGCAGTGGTTGCAAAAAGAGCAATAAAAAAGCAGCCCACTGGGCTGCTTCTCTGAAAAGCTGGCGTTAAGCTGCAACGATCTGCTTGAGAACGTCTTTGGCATCGTTAGCCGCTTTGGTCGCCACTTCCGGACCGTAAGCAATGCCTTCAGCGAAGACAAAATGCACGTCGGACATACCCAGGAAGCCCAGGAACAGCTTCAGGTAAGGGGTCAGCAGATCGCTTGGGGTATCTTTATGGATGCCGCCACGGCTGGAGATCACCACAACTTTCTTACCGGTGATCAGGCCTTCAGGGCCGTTTTCGCTGTAACGGAAGGTCACGCCAGCACGGGCAACCAAGTCAAAGTAGTTTTTCAACTGCGTTGGGATGTTGAAATTGTACATCGGCGCCGTCATAACAATGGTGTCATGAGCCTGGAGTTCTGCAATCAGCTCGTTGGAGAGATCCAGCGCTTCCTGCTGACGTGGTGTCAGCGTGGCATCTGAAGGACGCAGTGCGCCAACCAGCTCGCCATCCAGAACCGGGATTGGGTTTGCAGCCAGGTCACGTACGGTGATTTCATCGCTGCCGTGCGCTGCTTTCCACTCTTCAATAAAGTGGTCCGCCAGCTGATTTGACTGGGAGTAACCGGCAAGAATACTGGATTTCAGAACTAAAACTTTGCTCATGTTAATTTCCTGTTTGGTATGCGAAAGGTGTTCCGCTCAATGCTTTACACTCTAGGGATAATTGATTCTCAGTGATAGTGCAATATTCTGAGGCCTATGTTCGAAATTACTGAACAAGCTTACCCGCGCAGAGCCAGAGCTAAGTGTTTGTCTGTGCTACAATAGGCAAAATTTTTATCCCCATCGTCTGCCGCACGCCCGGCAATTAGCGAGTTTTGAATTTTATGTCGATAACACCGCCATCGCCCCTTGCCACGCTCTTTCCCCGTCTGGACGCAGTTATGCTGCGCGATCGCCAGCGGTTGCTGAAGCGCCTGCACGGGGCTAAAAAAGCCAGGCCAGCCGCCTTACAGGCCATTGCTGACGAGCTGGCAGCAGAAATTACCCTGGCTGAACAGCGGGTAGCACAGCGTCGTGCAGCAACGCCTGTGATTCGTTATCCGGAAAACCTGCCGGTCAGCCAGAAGAAACAGGATATTGCGAACGCCATTCGTGATAATCAGGTGGTGATTGTTGCCGGTGAAACTGGCTCAGGTAAAACCACTCAGTTACCCAAAATTTGTCTTGAACTGGGCAGAGGCATCACCGGGCTGATTGGCCACACCCAGCCGCGCCGCCTGGCTGCCCGCACGGTGGCCGATCGCATTGCCGATGAGCTGGAGACCAGCCTCGGCGGCTGCATTGGTTATAAAGTCCGGTTTAACGACCAGGTGAGTGAAACCACCCAGGTCAAGCTGATGACCGACGGTATTCTGCTGGCCGAAATCCAGCAGGATCGGCTGCTGATGCAGTACGACACCATCATTATCGATGAAGCGCACGAGCGCAGCCTGAATATCGATTTCCTGCTGGGCTATCTGCGGGAGCTGTTACCGCGTCGCCCCGATTTAAAAGTGATCATCACCTCTGCGACCATCGATCCGCAGCGCTTCTCTAAACATTTCAACAATGCGCCGGTGATTGAAGTTTCCGGCAGAACTTACCCCGTTGAGGTGCGCTACCGGCCCGTGGTGGAAGAGGCTGATGATACCGATCGCGATCAGCTACAGGCAATTTTTGATGCGGTGGACGAGCTGGGTAAAGAGAGCCGCGGCGATATCCTGATCTTTATGAGCGGCGAACGCGAAATTCGCGATACTGCCGATGCGCTCAACCGTCGCGACCTGGCTCATACGGAAGTCCTGCCGCTCTACGCCCGTTTATCGAACGCCGAACAAAACCGCGTGTTCCAGTCCCATGCCGGCAGGCGTATCGTGCTGGCTACCAACGTGGCAGAGACCTCGCTGACCGTGCCGGGCATCAAGTATGTTATCGATCCGGGAACGGCGCGCATCAGTCGCTACAGCTTCCGCACCAAGGTGCAGCGCCTGCCCATTGAACCGGTTTCCCAGGCTTCAGCTAATCAGCGTAAAGGGCGCTGCGGCCGTGTTTCTGAAGGGATCTGTATTCGTCTCTATTCAGAAGAGGATTTCAATAATCGTCCGGCGTTTACCGACCCGGAAATCCTGCGCACCAATCTGGCTTCGGTCATTCTGCAAATGACCGCGCTGGGCCTGGGCGATATCAGCGCGTTTCCCTTTGTGGAGGCGCCGGATAAGCGCAATATTCAGGATGGCGTCAAGCTGCTGGAAGAGCTGGGCGCTATTACCCAAAGTGAAAATCAGCACTACAAGTTAACCGCGTCGGGCCGGGCGCTGGCGCAGCTACCGGTAGATCCCCGTCTGGCCAAAATGGTGCTGGAAGCCCAGCGCTACGCCTGTACGCGGGAGGTGATGATCATTACTGCGGCCCTCTCAATTCAGGACCCGCGCGAACGTCCGGCAGAGAAGAAACAGGCCTCTGATGAAAAACATGCCCGCTTTGCGGATAAAGAGTCCGATTTTCTGTCGTTCGTGAATCTGTGGAACTATCTACAGGAGCAGCAAAAGGCGCTCTCTTCCAGCCAGTTCCGCCGCCTCTGCAAGATGGAATACCTTAATTATCTGCGCGTGCGTGAATGGCAGGATATCTATACTCAGCTGCGGCAGGTTGTGCGTGAGCAGGGAATTCCGCTAAACAGTGAGCCAGCAGATTTCCGTGGTGTGCACACGGCGCTGCTTACCGGGCTGCTCTCCCATATCGGGCAAAAAGATGCCGATAAGCAGGAGTATACCGGCGCGCGTAACGCCCGCTTTGCTATTTTTCCGGGGTCCGGGCTGTTTAAAAAACCGCCTAAATGGACCATGGTGGCGGAACTGGTCGAGACCAGCCGGCTGTGGGGACGTATTGCCGCCCGCATCGATCCGGAATGGATTGAGCCAGTCGCCCAGCATCTGATTAAGCGCAGCTACAGCGAACCCCACTGGGAAAAAGCTCAGGGCGCGGTGATGGCCAGTGAAAAAGTGACGCTGTATGGTCTGCCCATTGTTGCCGCCCGCAAAGTCAATTACAGCCAGATCGATCCGGTTTTATCCCGCGAGCTGTTTATTCGCCATGCGCTGGTGGAAGGCGACTGGCAGACTCGCCACGCATTTTTCCGCGCCAACCTTAAACTGCGTGAGGAAGTGGAAGAGCTGGAGCATAAATCCCGTCGTCGCGACATTCTGGTAGATGATGAGACGCTGTATACCTTTTACGACAGGCGTATTCCGGCAGACATTGTCTCGGCACGCCATTTCGACAGCTGGTGGAAACAGGCGAGCCGCGAAGAGCCGGAGCGGCTCAATTTCGCTAAAGAGATGCTGATTAAAGAGGGCGCAAATGATGTCAGCAAGCTCGATTATCCCAACTTCTGGCAGCAGGGAAATCTTAAACTGCGTCTGAGTTATCAGTTCGAGCCGGGAACGGATGCGGATGGGGTGACGGTGCATATTCCGCTACCCTTGCTGAATCAGGTGGAAGAAGGGGGCTTTGAGTGGCAGATCCCCGGTCTGCGCCGTGAGTTGATTATTGCCCTGATCAAATCCCTGCCGAAACCGGTTCGCCGTAACCTGGTACCCGCCCCTAACTATGCGGATGCATTTTTAGGCCGCGTGACGCCGATGGCGCTGCCGCTGCTGGAGGCGCTGGAGCGCGAGTTCCGCCGCATGACCGGCATCACCATTGACCGCGAGGCGTGGCAGTGGGATCAGGTGCCCGATCACCTTAAAATCACCTTCCGGGTAGTGGATGAAAACAACCGCAAGCTGAATGAAGGGCGCGACCTTGCCGCACTTAAGTTGCAGTTAAAAGGTAAGGTGCAGGAGACGCTGTCGCTGGTGGCGGACGATGGGCTGGAACAGAGCGGGCTGCATATCTGGAGCTTTGGCGATCTGCCCGATCATTTCGAACAGAAGCGGGGTAACTACAGCGTCAAGGCCTGGCCTGCGCTGGTGGATGAAAAGGATAGCGTAGCGATCCGGCTGTTTGATTCAGAGCACGAGCAGAAAAAAGCGATGTGGCGGGGGCAGCGTCGTCTGCTGCTGCTGAATATTCCTTCGCCAATTAAATATCTGCATGAAAAACTGCCGAACAAAGCCAAGCTGGGACTCTACTTTAACCCTTACGGCAAGGTGCTGGATCTGATTGATGACTGCATCGCCTGCGGCGTGGATAAGCTGATTGCCGAACACGGCGGCCCAAGCTGGCAGGAAGCTGGTTTTGCAGCGCTGCATGAAAAAGTGCGGGCAGAGCTGAATGACACCGTGGTTGATATTGCGAAAAAGGTGGAACAGATCCTGACGGCGGTCTTCAACATCAATAAGCGGCTGAAAGGGCGCGTGGATATGACCATGGCGCTGGCGCTCTCTGATATCAAAGCGCAGATGTCCGGCCTGGTCTACAAAGGGTTTGTGACTCAGAACGGCTGGAAGCGTCTTTCCGATACGCTACGTTACCTGAACGCTATTGAACGTCGTCTGGAAAAGCTGCCGGTCGATCCGCACAGCGATCGTGCCAGAATGCTGAAGGTAGAGAATATACAGCAGGCATGGAACACCTGGTACAACAAGCTGCCGCCGGTTCGCCGTGAGGATGAAGATGTCAAAGATGTCCGCTGGATGATTGAGGAACTGCGCGTCAGCTACTTCGCTCAGCAGCTGGGTACGCCTTATCCGGTTTCAGAGAAGCGCATCCAGCAGGCAATGGATGAGATCGTGGTGTGACCGAACGCTGAATTGTTGTTGATAAAAAGGGCAGCAGATTTATATCTGCTGCCCTTTTTGACATGCTGCGCGGGTAATCCGGCGCGCTATGGTCACCCTCCGGCGGCATTACACGCCGCGTCGGGGATTACTCCTGCGCTAACGCTTCGAGATTATCGCGAAACGCGGTGACGGCAATAGCGCGGTTGTCCGCCTGATAACGATCTTTCGCCGCCGGGGCGGAGCTTTGCACCGCAATCAGCTGCCAGACGTTATCCACCTGCATCAACAGCGGTGAGCCGCTGTCGCCGGGTAGCGTATCGCACTGATGCGACAGTACGCCTTTCTGCGCCCATCCGGTCACCAGACAGTTGCTGTGGGAATAGAGCGTTTCAAGGTGGTCCAGCGGATAGCCCGCCTGGGTGACTTTACGATCCTGTGCTTTCAGCGCGGCAGTTAAATCGCTGCGGCTGCCGTCGAACAGCGGGACCGGGGTAATACCAGAGGGCGGATTATGTAATATCACCAGGCCATAATCGTAAGGGGCGGCGGAAGAGGGCACAATCCACCCGTCGCCATCCGCTTTCAGCTTGTGGCCCAGTTCAGGATCGACACGCGTTTCAATATCATGAATTTCATAACGCCAGTGGCCTTTATTGGTGGCAATAAAGCGCAGGGCGATAGCGTTGTCGATTTTACCCGGCGGGGTCAGCAGGCAGTGGCCGGCAGTCAGCACCAGGTGGGCTGAGATCAGCGTGGCGCTACAGAGGTTGCCGCTGGCGGTTTCCAGTTGTCCAATCGCCTCCCAGGGCTGGCTGGCGGTATCAGCAACCGCTTTTCGATCGTCGTGACCAAAGAAGAGCGTTTTGACATCAGCTTCGCTCGGACTTTCATCATCATCGTCAGCATGGGAATAAAAAGAAAAGGCTAAGCATCCAATTAAAAAAACAGCTGTCAGGCGCATGTTTCTCTCTGAGTGGAGAATGAAGAGTAAGGGTTAACCACGAAGTGATCATAACTATAGACGGATAGCGGTAAAAAAGGGAGTTTAATTTGGAATATCAGCACGCTACGCAAGTTAAAGATAAAAGCTGGCGGCAATAACCCCACAGACGATCATAAAGCCCAGGATAATTTCGAATAAATAGCGGCGTACCATCATCCGATCTCCAGGAAAGAAACACCCGGAATAATCCGGGTGTTTGAATGAAATCATGTTGAGGGGGGAGCCAGGCTCCCGCTTCATTAATTACGCTTTAGGCGCAGCGGCGGTCTTAGCCACTTTCTTGTGGTGAACTTTTTTAGCAGCCTGAGCTTTCTGCGCTACTGGTTTAGCTGCTTTCTTGTGGTGAACTTTTTTAGCAGCCTGAGCTTTCTGCGCTACTGGTTTAGCTGCTTTCTTGTGGTGAACTTTTTTAGCAGCCTGAGCTTTCTGCGCTACTGGTTTAGCTGCTTTCTTTTGGTGTACTTTTTTAGCGGCCTGAGCTTTCTGCGCTACTGGCTTAGCTGCTTTTTTGTGGTGCACTTTTTTAGCTGCCTGGGCTTTCTGATCTACAGGTTTTTTGGCGGCTTTTTTGTGGTGCTTTTTAGCTGCCTGCGCTTTCTGGACGGTAGCTTTATGGTGTTTCTTGTGGTGTACGGTCGCTTTTGCCGGCGCAGAGGTAGTGGCAGACGCGGCTGGTGCAGCGGTGGTCTCCGCAGCGAAAGCCATTGAAGAGATACCCATTGCAGCGGCTACAACCAGAGCAAATAATTTTTTCATTGCAAAACCCTCAAATGTTTAGTTCATGTATCAGCCCACTGCGGGGCCGGTAGAGCAACTATAGGGGAAGGCATGAGGGCTTTCAGTGAGTGATTGGTATCGGCGTGTAACGGATTGTACAACCGGGAAGAGCAGGCAGAATGCCTGCTCTGAAGGGGGATCAATGACCGTTAAGGTAGCGGTTTTCCAGATGCTGGCGGAAATAAGCGGGATTGAGATCTTCACCCGTTGCATTCTCAATCAGCTGACGGGTGCTGAAACGGCTGCCGTGCTGCCAGATGTTTTGCTGCAACCACTCAAACACCGGCTCCAGGTTGCCCTCGCGCAGCAGTTCGTTAACCTGCGGCAGCGCTTTTTTCACGCCCTGGAACAGCTGTGCGGCATACATAGCGCCCAGCGTGTAGGTCGGGAAATAGCCGAAAGCACCATCGGTCCAGTGAATATCCTGCATACAGCCGTCGCGGTAGTTGCCTGTGGTATCCAGCCCCAGTAGCGTCTGCATTTTCTCCTGCCACAGGGCAGGAATGTCGTCGACCTCAATGTCACCGGCAATCAGCGCACGTTCAATTTCATAGCGCAGAATAATATGGGCCGGATAGCTGACTTCATCCGCGTCGACGCGGATCAGGCCCGGCTTCACCCGCTGATTCAGAGCGATAAAGTTAGACTCTTCCAGCGCAGGGCCGTCGCCGATCAGCAGCTTCACCTGCGGCAGGATCAGGCTGAGGAAATCGGCGCTGCGTCCAAGCTGTTTTTCAAAGAACAGACTCTGGGATTCATGGATTGCCGTCGAACGCGCCAGGGAAACCGGCTGGCCTGCCCACTGCTTCGGCAGATTCTGCTCATAACGTGCGTGGCCCGTTTCGTGGATCACGCCCATCATGGCGCTGATAAATTCATTCTCATTGTAACGCGTGGTAATGCGAACATCTTCCGGCACGCCGCCGCAGAAGGGGTGCGCACTGACATCAAGCCGCCCGGCGTTGAAGTCAAAACCCAGCTGCTTCATGATCGCCAGGCCAAGCTGTTTTTGCGACTCCACGGCAAAAGGCCCCACCGGGACATCCACGGTTTCCTGCGCCTGTTTCTCAACGATGCGTTGCAGGAGATCTGGCAGCCAGGCTTTGATATCGCCAAAGGTTTTATCCAGCTTCGCGCTGGTCATGCCCGGCTCGAAAATATCTAACAGGGCATCGTAGCGCGAGCAGCCGTTGGCCTGAGCGCGGATTTCCGCTTCCTGGCGACTGAGTTTTACCACCTCTTTCAGATTCTCTGAAAACCCCTGCCAGTCATTGGCGGGGCGCTGCTGGCGCCAGGCGTGTTCACAGCGCGAACCCGCCACCGACTTCGCTTCCACCAGCGAAGCGGGAAGCAGCGAGGCCTGCTGCCAGGCGCGACGCATCTCGAACAGGTTGGCGCGTTCCACGTCGTTTAAAGAAGCCTGTTCAGCTTCGTTCAGCCACTCTCCCACCTCTTTTGCCGTCAGAATTTCATGCTGCAACACGCTGAGTTCAGCAAGCGCAGCGCCACGGGCACTGCTGCCGCCGGGGGGCATCATGGTCATCATATCCCAGCCGGCAATGGCGGAAAGATGACCAAAACGTGAAAGGCGGGTAAAGGTACGGGTTAAGTTAGCGTAGGCAGTTGACATGAGGCTCCCTGTAAAGTTTTTTGCGCTGTCAGGCAGCGCCTGTAGAGGATGATAAGGGTAAATCAACAGGCCAGCAAAAGCGAACGCTGGCGCCGCCGAGCGGGCTGGCATCTATTAACACATAACCATTAAAGGCCTGAGCGACAGAGTGAACAATTGCCAGACCAAGACCGCACCCGCCGGTGGCGCGGTCACGGCTGGGGTCGAGCCGGACAAAGGGTTCAAACACCCGTTCCCGCTCATCCAGAGGAATGCCTGGTCCGTCATCCTCTACCTGAAGGCAGGCGGTAGTGCCATCAAACCAGAGGCTGATGCGCAGCCGCTCACTGGCGTAGCGCAGCGCATTGTTCACCAGATTGTCCAGCACGCGTTCCATCAGGCGCGTATCGGCAACGCCTGTGTTATGCCGCTGCGGCATATCAAGTTCAATCGCGAAAGCAGGGTGCAGGGTGCGGATATCGTCGAGCCGCTCCTGTAGCCATTCGGCCAGATCCAGAGACTGAAGGTTAAGATCGACTTTTGGCCGATCGAGCCGCGCATAGGTCAGCAGCTCTTCAATCAGCGACTCAAGCTGGCCAATATCACGGTTAAGGGCCGCAGCTTCCGCCTCTGTTAAGTTATCGCTCATCTCCAGCCGGTAGCGTAAACGCACCAACGGCGTTCGCAGCTCATGAGCAATCCCGTCTATCAGCTGTTTTTTACTGGCCACCAGGGTGTTGATATTGTCCGCCATCTGGTTAAAGGCCACCCCGAGCCGCAGCAGGCTGGATGCACTGTCAAAATGGATGCGCTCGTTAAGATGCCCCTGGCCAAAACGCTGCGCGGCCGTTTCCAGCCGCAGCATATCTTTCCAGTGCGGCCGCATCCAGATAAACACCGGCAGCGCCAGCGAAATGCCGATAAAGGCCAGCAGCACGATATCGAGAATGCGCATCTCATGCAGGAAAAACAGATAGGGGATTGGGCCTACCGCCAGCACATAATGACTGCGGGGAATATGCTGAAGAAAGGTGTACTCATCGTCCAGCGCCACTATCTCCCCGGCGCGCAGGCGCCGCAAAGTAACGGCATCAAGCTGAAGCTGATATTTGCTCATTGGTTCAATATGCAGCTTAAACGAAAGATTCAGCTCCAGATTATCGATGGTCTTGTTCCAGTCGCGCGGCGGGATCTCACGCAGTTCACTACGCATCAGGTAGAGCGAGCTTTTCATCAGGTCGTCCATCGACTGACGTCCGGCCCGTTCGGCAGTGAATTTGTAGACCAGGCCAACCAGCATTGCCATCACCAGAAAGCAGACAAACAGCAGCAGATAAAACTGAATAAACAGTTTTTTCATAGGGCGTCCCAGGCATGGGGAGCAAAGAGGTAGCCTTTGTTGCGGATAGTTTTGATGCGATAAGGCTCGGTGGCGCTGTCGAGCAGTTTTTTACGCAGTCGGGAGATGGCCACGTCGATACTGCGATCCATGCCATCGTAGCTGACGCCGCGCAAGGTTTTTAACAGCGCATCGCGATTCAGGATAGAGCCAGCATGCGTCGCCAGCTCCCACAGCAGGTCAAAATCGGCGGTGGAAAGGGCAACGACCTCACTGCCAAGCGTGACCTGACGGTTGACCGGATCGATAGAGAGCGTGCCAAAACGGAGCGCATTCTGTCCCGCAACCTTAGGCGCAATCTCATCGCCCTGGCTGCTGCTGCCAGCCTGACGCAGATGCAGCCGTAAACGGGCCAGAAGCACAGCCGGCGGGGTGGTTTTCAGGATGTAGTCGTTAGCGCCCATTTCAAGAGAGAGAATATGATTCATGTCGCTGTCCAGTGAGGTCAGCAGCACAATGGGGCCAGACCAGCTTTGACTGGCGCGCAAGTCACGGCACAGCGTCATGCCATCTTTGCCGGGCAGCATAATATCCAGCATCACCAAATCTGGCAGGGCCGCCGCAATCGTCGCTTCTGCCCGATCGCCACGGCTCTCAACAATCACTTCAATATCATGACGATTCAGGTAAGCAGCAATCAGCTCGCCCACATCCTGGTCATCTTCAACGAATACAATTTTGTTCATAGCGCTGTTTTTCTGGGGTGAGAGGGCAAGATTACTCTTTGTTAAACTTAACTACTATTACCCACCGCTAAATAACGTCAGATGTATAGTATAAGCACCCTTACTTATGCCATTATAGCCGCCGGCCTGCCGTGGCAGCCCGTGAGGAGTAATCACCAGAGAAAGGAGAATAAGAGTGTCTGATAAAAAGCTGGCTTCTGCCGGGCACAGTGACTATATCTGCCTCAATTATATCGATTTCCTCGCCGCTTCCTGTAAAAAGCGCTGGAGCTTTGTCGACGCTATCTATGGCGTGATGCCTATCTTCGGCCTGGTTACCAGGAACTCCCGCAATTTGCCCCAGGTGCCCTCAGAGCGGTTAAAAGCCCTTGCGTTGCAAATCATCTCTACTCAGGTCAGTGATGAAATTAATATCGCCCGACTGATAACGCTGGCTGAACAACAACATATCGAAAAGTTTGATATTCTGCTGCCCTATACGCTGTCAGAGCCACAGCTTGACCTCGTGCGTCAGGAGTATGTTAAACCCCTTACTCTCCAGCAGCATGATGACCGTTTGACGGTCAGCATTCCAGCCTGGTCGCACTGACACAGCTTTACCCCTTCAGCATTGCGGCGTGGTGACACCTCTCGCCAGAGTATGATGACCGTGTGACGGTCACCATCCCTGCCTTTGCGCCCTAACGCAGCAGTACCCACAACGCCGGAGCCATTCCTGCCATCAGCAGAGCCATAGTGCCTTTCTCCAGCATGCTGAGTTTTTCCACACCTCGTCCACCCCGGCGCGCAAACAGGAACAGCAACACGCCTGGCGCGTAAAGCACCACGGAAAGCAGCAAATGCAGAGGCCCGGAGGCGTAAAGAAGCCAGAGTCCGTATGCGCTGGCACCGCAGGCGATAGCCATTACGCCTGGGCGTTTACGGGATTTGGCAACCTTAAACAGGTAGGCACCCACCAGGAAATAGGGCACCAGAATCATTTCCGAGGCGATAGTCAGCAGCGTGTTGTAGTCGGAACCGGTGAGCCAGATAAGTACCAGACAGACCTGCACGCTGCCATTGGTCAGCCACAACGAGGCGGCGGGGGCGCCGCGGGCATTTTGCCTGGTCAGCGAACGCGGAAAGGCACCCTGTGCGGCGGCAAGCAGGGGCACTTCAGCTGCCATAATTGTCCAGCTCAGATAGGCACCGCAAACCGAGACCACAAGGCCAACTGCAATAATCAAATCGCCCCAGGAGCCAACCAGACGCGTCATTAGTCCCGCCATAGAGGGATTGCGCATCTCTGCCAGTTCCGCGCGCGGCACAATCCCCAGCGAAAGCAGCGTGACCAGCAGATAAACGATCAGCGCCGCTATCACCGCCAGCATCGTGGCACGCCCCACATCCCGTTTGTTGCGGGCGCGGGCCGAAACCACCACAGCACCCTCGACGCCTATAAACACCCATAACGTGATCAGCATGGTGTCTTTAACCTGCTGCCAGACGGGTTTACCCAGCGCCACGCCGGTGAAATCAAAATGAAAACGGTCGTAGTTAAAGGCCAGTAGCGCCAGCACCACAAACAAGCCCAGAGGGAGAAGTTTACCCAGCGTTGCCACTATATTAATGCTGGCTGCGGTTTGCACTCCCCGCAATACCAGCCAGTGAACCAGCCACAGCAGTAGTGAAGCCCCCAGCATCGCCTGCCAGGTATTGCCATCACCAAACACCACATGACCTGGGGAGTCGGTAAAGAAGCTCAGCGCAGAAAAAACGATAACCAGGTAGGAGACATTAGCAATGACCGCGCATAGCCAGTAGCCCCAGGCGGAACAGAAGCCGACAAGCTCACCGAACCCGGCTCTGGCATAGGTATATATGCCGCCGTCCAGCTCTGGCTTCAGCCGCGTCAGCAGCAGCAGAGCGAGCGAGAGCAGAATAATACCGCATCCCGTAATGGCCCAGCCAATCAGCAAGGCGGCCGGGCTGGCCACCATGGCCATATTTTGCGGCAGACTGAATACGCCTGCGCCGAGCATTGAACTGAGCACCAGCGCGGTAAGGGCGGCAAGGCCTAATTTTTTGTCCAAAGAAAGGTCCCAATAGCAGAATAAAAAACCAATCCAATGGTAAACCTTCGCTTTTCATGCCGGTAAAGCGCAACCGAGATGAAGGAATACCCTGAAGTCGGCGGCGATTCTACGGAGTGAGAACAGGAGATGCAATGCGATTAGGGAGGATTGTGAGTGGTTATGCAAAATAACCGCCTTCACTATGCAAAGGAACAGGGACGGCGGGCGCCGTCCCGGAAGAATTACTTAAAGAGGTCTGCGGAGACGGTAAGGTTACCGCCGCTCTGATTAGACCATTGGCGGGTGACGTGGTAGTACTTGGCGCCTTTTTTAATGGCGGCCTGACCTACTGCCTCGGACACCTCTGTTGGCGTACCAAAGTGGCCAGTAAAGGTTACGCTGTCAAACGGCTGCATCTGTGCCGCCGTGATGGCGTTAACTTCCTGAACGCTTTTACCATCTGGCGTTTTAATGGTGTAACGCTGGCCCGTGGAGGACTGCGTTTCAAAGAAACGGCCTACGTTAGCACTGGGGGTTTCTGAAGAAGCCACGCCGGGGATCTGAACAGTTTTAGCCGCAGCGCCGCCGGTAGCCAGCGCCGCTTTACCCGCCTGAGAGTCAGCGGGGATCAGATCGGGAGACTGAACTTTACGCTCTGGCGCATCCGCTTTGTAAACGTAAGCGGTGATGTACTGGTTACCGCCGCTGTTGGCATCGATCTGGCGAATAATAAAGAAGGAGGCTGCCTCTTTCGCTTTTGCCGCTTTGGTAATAGCGTCATTCACTTCTGGCTGACTGCGGTAGAAACCACTTATCGAAACCGTATCGAAGGGTTCAAGCTTGTAGGCTTCTGCCTTCTTTAATTCCCGGATGCCATTGATGATACGATCGTCCGAAGGGGCCGCTTTGGGCGCATCCGCATGATAGAGATCTGCCACTACGCGCCAGTTCCCGCCGTTTCCGTTGGTATCGCTGATATTCTGAATGTAGTAAGAAGCCGCGCCCATTTCGTCGGCACGTTTTGACACCGCTGCGCTGGCGTCATTGATAGCATTAAAACGACCGGAAACCGCAATACGATCAAACGGTTTCAGCGAGGCCGCTTTTTCCGGGGCCAGCTCCTGTGCCGCAAAAGCGGATAATGATGTCAGTGACAGCAGGGCTGATGCCAGAAGGGTGTTCTTCAGCTTCATAAAAATAATCCTTCGCCTTACGCAAAAAATGAGTACGAAAACGTGCTGGACTCTTGATGTGTAACAGATTAGCTGCCGATTATTGCATGTAATAATGCCTGCTGTCTCAGCCATTTTGAGTCATGAGCCACGCTTCGCTTTGCCGGAGCGTTTAACGATATTAATAAATTGTTAAATTACGCTGTTAGCCCGTCGCTTACCACTTAAGCTGGTTATTGATACCACTAAATAAGTTAATTCATTGTTAAATAGTGTTTTTTCTATTTCATTAATCGGCCAATGCACTTTTTTAGCCAGCAGATTATGCGCTATTATCGAATAAATTCAGCCGCAATGTGCTGCTTTTGCTGCCTGCCTCTGAATTATTGTATGAAAAGAGACGAACCGGCCCGCTGCGGCTGGATCGCAGCACATATTTTCAGTAGGTTATAAACAGTTTGAAACAGATCCTGTCGCGGTCATACGGGCCGTGGCAGGCAGGACCAACATCAATTTACCTCTGATGAAAGGGAATATTATGCTAATTGGAATAACCAAAGAGCGCTTGCCCAACGAAGCCAGGGTGGCTGCCACGCCAAAAACGGTAGAGCAGCTACTGGGGCTTGGTTTTACCGTCGCCATAGAGCGCGACGCAGGGAAACTGGCGAGCTTTGATGATGCTGCCTATGCCGCAGCTGGAGCCACCCTGGTGGATACCGCCACCGTCTGGCAGTCAGACATTATTCTGAAGGTCAATGCGCCAACTGAAGAAGAGATTGCGTTAACCAAAGAGGGCAGCACGCTGGTCAGCTTTATCTGGCCTGCACAAAACCCCGATTTACTGGAAAAGCTGGCTGCCCGCAAGGTCACCGTGATGTCGATGGATGCGGTGCCCCGTATCTCCCGCGCGCAGTCGCTTGATGCTTTAAGTTCCATGGCCAACATTGCCGGTTATCGGGCGATTGTTGAGGCCGCCCATGAGTTTGGCCGTTTCTTTACCGGGCAAATCACCGCCGCAGGTAAGGTGCCGCCAGCAAAAGTCATGGTAATTGGCGCGGGCGTGGCTGGCCTTGCGGCTATCGGCGCAGCAGGCAGCCTGGGTGCCATTGTCCGTGCTTTTGATACCCGTCCGGAAGTCAAAGAGCAGGTACAGAGCATGGGCGCCGAATTCCTTGAGCTGGATTTTGAGGAGGAAGCGGGCAGCGGCGATGGCTATGCAAAAGTGATGTCTGAAGCTTTTATCAAGGCAGAGATGGCGCTGTTTGCCGCCCAGGCAGAAGAGGTGGATATCATCGTCACCACCGCGCTGATCCCCGGTCGTCCCGCACCGAAGCTGATTACTGCCGATATGGTGGCTTCAATGAAGCCTGGCAGCGTGATTGTCGATCTGGCGGCACAAACCGGCGGCAACTGTGAACTCACGGTGGCCGACCAGGTGACCACTACCGACAACGGCGTAAAAATTATCGGCTATACCGATCTGCCAAGTCGTCTGCCTACCCAGTCGTCACAGCTCTACGGCACTAACCTTGTCAATCTGCTGAAGCTGCTCTGTAAAGAGAAAAACGGTGAAATTACCGTGGATTTCGATGATGTGGTGATTCGCGGCGTGACGGTCATTCGTGACGGCGAGGTCACCTGGCCAGCGCCACCTATTCAGGTCTCTGCTGCCCCTAAAGCGGCGCCAGCATCGGCTAAAGTCATTGAAAAAGAAGAGAAAGTACCCGCCTCTCCGTTCCGCAAATATGCGCTGTTCGCGTTGGCAATTATCCTGTTTGGCTGGTTCGCCAATGCGGCTCCTGCCGCTTTCCTTTCTCACTTTACGGTGTTCGCGCTCTCCTGCGTAGTGGGCTACTACGTGGTCTGGAATGTGAGTCATGCGCTGCATACGCCACTGATGTCGGTAACCAATGCAATCTCCGGGATTATCGTGGTCGGCGCAGTGCTGCAAATCGGACACGGCGGCTGGGTCAGCTTCCTGTCGTTTATCGCGGTGCTGATTGCCAGTATCAATATTTTCGGTGGTTTCACCGTGACTCAGCGCATGCTGAAAATGTTTCGTAAGAACTAAGGGGTAATCAATGTCTGGCGGATTAGTGACTGCAGCATACATTGTTGCCGCAATTCTTTTTATATGCAGCCTGGCTGGGCTGTCAAAGCATGAAACCTCTAAGCAGGGCAACCTGTTTGGCATGAGCGGGATGGCAATCGCGCTGCTGGCTACCCTGCTTGGCCCGGACAGCGGTAACGTTGGCTGGGTACTGGTGGCGATGGTGATTGGTGGGGCCATCGGCACACGGCTGGCGAAAAAGGTCGAAATGACCGAAATGCCTGAGCTGGTTGCCGTACTGCACAGCTTTGTTGGTCTGGCTGCGGTGCTGGTGGGCTTCAACAGCTATCTCGACCACGCCCCTGGCATGGACGCGGTACTGGAAAATATTCACCTTACCGAAGTGTTTGTCGGGATCTTCATTGGCGCGGTGACCTTCACCGGATCGCTGGTGGCGTTTGGCAAGTTGCGCGGGAAAATTTCTTCCCGTCCGCTGATGCTGCCCCATCGTCATAAGCTGAATCTGCTGGCGCTGGTTGTCTCTCTCTGCCTGCTGATCGCCTTTGTCCGCACTGACAGCGTTGGCGTGCAGGTCTTTGCTCTGTTGATTATGACGCTGATTGCGCTGGCCTTTGGTTGGCATCTGGTCGCTTCTATTGGCGGCGCAGACATGCCGGTAGTGGTTTCAATGCTGAACTCCTATTCAGGCTGGGCGGCGGCGGCGGCGGGCTTTATGCTCAGCAACGACCTGCTGATCGTGACCGGTGCGCTGGTGGGGTCAAGCGGGGCAATTCTCTCTTACATCATGTGTAAGGCGATGAACCGCTCCTTTATCAGCGTGATCGCGGGCGGCTTTGGTACCGACAGCAGTTCAACCGGTGAAACGGATGAAGCGGGCGAGCACCGCGAGATTGATGCGCAGGCAACGGCAGAGCTGCTGAAAAACTCCAGCACGGTGATCATCACGCCAGGCTACGGCATGGCGGTGGCGCAGGCTCAGTATCCGGTGGCTGAAATTACCGAGAAGCTGCGTGCACGTGGCATCAAGGTTCGCTTTGGCATCCATCCCGTTGCTGGTCGTCTGCCAGGGCACATGAACGTCCTGCTGGCTGAGGCGCGCGTTCCTTACGATATCGTGCTGGAAATGGACGAAATCAACGAAGATTTCAGCGAGACAGATACGGTACTGGTGATCGGCGCAAATGATACGGTTAACCCGGCCGCGCAGGAAGATCCTCGCAGTCCAATTGCTGGCATGCCGGTGCTGGAAGTGTGGAAAGCGCAGAACGTCGTGGTGTTTAAGCGTTCAATGAATACCGGTTATGCCGGTGTGCAAAATCCGCTGTTCTTTAAAGAGAACACGCAGATGCTGTTTGGCGATGCGAAAGCCACCGTCGACGCAATTCTGAAAGCGTTATAAGCACAAACTCCACCGTCGCGGTGGGGTTTATTAATGAACAGGGCCAGCTAAGCTGGCCTTTTTATTTTCTGTAGTCAGGCTCAGTCGTCTTCGTCATCTTCCAGTTCAACCGGAGAGACAAATCCGTCTGGTTTAATCGCCAGCAGATCGCAACGCAGATGGTCAATTACCTGTTCGGCGGTGTTGCCCAGGAAAGCTGCTGAAAGGCCTGTGCGCCCAATAGTACCTAATACCACCACGCCCGCATCCAGATGCTCCGCCAGGTTTGGGATAACCTCTTCAGGAAGCCCTTTGTCCACATGAGTGAATTTTTCGTCGATACTGAATTTCTGCCGTAACGCTTTCATCGCCAGCAGATGCTGACCGCGGATGGCATCGTTATAGACGCTGGGATCGAAGTCGGGCAGTTCAATGGCGATATTGATTGGCGTAATCGGGTAAGCTCCGACCAGATGCACTTCCGTATGATTAACCAAATTAGCCATCTCCAGCGTCTCTTTCACCAGCTTGGTGTTCAGCGGATCGTGATGCGGCTCTTCACTGGCCAGATTCACGGCGACAACGGCGCGCCCACCTTCCGGCCAGGGTTGGTCTTTCACCATCCAGACCGGGCAGGGGCATTTGCGCAGCAGATGCCAGTCGGTTGGGGTGAAGACCACCGACTGCAAGCGGTCATGCTGATGTGCCATTTTCAGCACCAGGTCATAACGGCCATTCAGGACTTCCTGAATAATCGCCTCATAGGGGCGGTTATGCCAGATAACCTTGATATCAATCTCCACGCCGGCCTCCAGGTAAGCCTGGGCCTGGTCGCGGATCCACTCGGTGCGCTGACTCACCACCCCTTTGCGCATGGTGGTACGCTCGTCCGGTGAAAGCAGGGTAGTCATCTCATAGGAAAAGTCATAAATAGGCAGGAAGGCTGTGATCCGGCCGCCAAGGCGCTGGTTCAGATAAACAGCACGGCGGAGCGCTGGCTGGTCATCCTGCTGCGGATCGACAGCCACGAGAATATTTTGATATTTAGCCATAACGGGACCCTCATAAGCTGGTTAGCTTAAAGATAGCCCAATCAGAGGCCGCGCAGAAGGAAAAAGTTATAGCTGGATCAATATTATAACTAATAATAAGCAGACTATTTACGGTCCTTCAGTGAGCAGAGAGAGGGGGAAGAGAACCGGGATGGCAGGGCAAAATTTATCACCGGGATTTCAAAAAAGATGAACGGTTAGCGCATGACGGGGAAGGAGAAACCGGGTTACGCTGTTAACCGGGTTAACAGCGTAACCCGGTTAACAGGGATCAGGCGATGGCGCGGCTCTGCCCAGCCAGCTGCGACAGCACATCGTGATCTTCAATAGTGATGTACTTGCCTTTCACCGCCAGCATTCCGCTTTTCTGGAAACGGCCCAGCAGACGGCTGATAGTTTCGACAGTTAAGCCAAGATAGTTACCGATATCGCCACGGGTCATGGTCAGCCTGAACTCACGCGGTGAAAAACCGCGTTCAGCAAAGCGACGAGAGAGGCCATAAATAAAGGCCGCCAGGCGCTCTTCCGCATTTTTCTTGGAAAGGAGCAGGATCATCTCCTGGTCACCCTTAATCTCACCGCTCATCAGGCGCATCATCTGCTGACGCAGGCTGGGCATTTTGCCTGAGAGATCGTCCAGGGTTTCAAACGGGATTTCGCAAACCATTGCCGTTTCCAGCGCCTGCGAGAAGCTCGGGTGCTGGCCGCCGTTAATGGCATCGAACCCTACCAGGTCTCCGGCCAGATGGAAGCCCGTAATCTGCTCATCACCCTGTTCGGTAATCGTGTAGCTCTTGATGGTCCCGGAACGGATGGCGTACAACGACTTCAGTTCATCCCCAGCTTTGAACAGCGTCTGGCCTTTCTGGATCGGCTTTTTGCGTTCGATAATATTATCCAGCTGATCAAGCTCATGCTCGTTCAGCGTAAAGGGAATACAGAGCTGGCTGATGCTGCAATCCTGACAGTGAATCGCACAACCGCCAGACTGGATACGTCTGTTGATAACACGCTTTTCTGGGATCATAGTGATACGCTCGAGTGATTATTGACTGGGGTCAATTTTACAATTTTTTGTTAACGAAGGGAACTGATCCGAGCAGTTTTAGGCACATAAAAAGCAGGGATGCTGTTCTGCTGCCAGCATCCCGTTGAAAGTATTGATTTTAGTGAGTTTTACGAATTGTTATCCGCAGTAATCACCGCAGGGCGGGACGTTATTTTACTCTTTGTTGCCACGCGGGCAGGTTGCTCTACTTTGATGATCAGCGTCAGGATCCCCGCCACCAGATATAAACCGGTATAGGTCCAGACAACCCCGACGATATCAAAGAACGGCAGAACCAGTGAAGCGATGGCTGGCGCAAGGAAGTTACTCAAACCGGCAGAGAGGTTATAAATGGAAATAGCCGCGCCTTTATGTTCAGGTTCCAGCACCGGAAAAACAGCAGTCATAGGTACAAAGGCGGCCACCGTTATTCCCAGCATCACCGCAGGTATCATGGCAATCCAGTAATTATGTCCGAAGGTCACCGGCAGATAATAGAACGCCAGACTGGAGAGGGCGCAGCCCAGGCAGCCAAACCAGCGTACCTGACGGATCCAGCCGATATATTCGCCCAGCACGCCCCACATGATGTTGGTGAAAATGGTGACAAAGAAGAAGACTGCCCAGATTTGCAGCCATTCCGACATGGTAAAGCCCAGGCGGCCAACAAACAGCATCGGCATGATTACCGCAAAGCCAAACAGCGACAGGGTATTAATGATCCTGATCAGACAGGCGAGGAAGATATTGCGATTCGTAAAGAGGATGGTGACCGCTCTTGAAAGCTCGGTAAACTTCTCTCTGGTCGTCAGGTTAGCCTTTTCGCTCTCCCCGCCCACCTTACGCAACAGCGTCATGGCCATCACGCCTCCCACCACAACCCACGCAATCGCAAACCAGAGAGTGCCGGTTTCGCCAATCCAGGGAATGGTAAAGCTGGGCAGATAGCTCCCTATGCAGCCAATGCCAACAGAATACATGGCCCAGAACCAGCCCATAGCCGAGGAGAGCTGATGTTTCGGCACGTTCTGCACCACCAGCATCACGAAAGAGTAGATAAAGAGGGGATAAGCCAGCCCGCGAATACCGTAGAACAGCAGCATCAGCGGATAGTTACGCATGCCCAGTCCCAGCGTCATAAACAGGATATGCATCACCACCCACAGGATAAACCCGATCTTCATGGCGCGCTGAGGGGTAATAATTTCCGCTACCACGCCGGAACTCCAGGCTGCCAGCGCCGCCGCCGCACCATAAATCGTAAACACCAGCGCAGATTGGGCTGGGGTAAATCCTAAATCGGTAATGTGCTTTGACAGAAATGCCATTTCAAACCCATCACCACTCATAAACATGGCGATAGCGATGTAGCCCCAGATTAAAGGGATGGGGAGACCGAACCAGTTTGTTGCTGATTTCATCTTATTTCCTTAACAGCGGCCGGACGACAGTTGTCGCCGGACAGGATTAAAAGCCGAGTGCACGAGCCTCAAGCTGTTGTTGGTAAAGCAGCCGGAACCAGGCGAGCCGTTTTTGCAGCGAGTGATGGCGACCGGCATCAGGGAGATAGCGCTGGAGCACCGGCGGTTTCTGGCAAACCTCAGCCTCATCGCCGCCATCTGCCAGCCATCCCAGCCGGGCGGCACCGAGCGCGCCTCCCGCTTCGCCGCCCTGATGGGTAACGATAGGCATGTTGAGCACGTCGGCTATCAGCTGAGCCCACCAGGGACTGCGAGCGCCACCGCCAATGAGTGAGCAGCATTCCAGTGAGGTTCCTGCTTCCTCCAGCGCTTTCAGCCCGTCAGCTATGCCGAAGGTCACCCCCTCCAGGACGGCATAAGCCAGTAAGGCGCGCCGGGTAGTGTGGGTTAATCCATGAAAGGCACCTGTTGCCTGCGGATCGTTGTGCGGCGTCCTTTCCCCTGAGAGGTAGGGCAGGAATAGCGGGGCGCTGTGGCAGTCAGCCTGGCTCAGCGTCGCCACTTCGGAGAGAAGCGTGGTTTCCGATGCGCCCAGCAAATCACACAGCCAGCGCAGACCGCTGGCGGCAGTCAGCATCACGCTCATCTGATGCCAGCGGTGGGGTAACGCATGGCAGAAAGCATGTACCGCCGATGACGGGTTGGGGCGAAAGCTGTCGTTGACGGTAAACAGCACGCCCGAGGTTCCCAGAGAGATAAAGGCGTCCCCCGGCGCCACCGCCCCAATTCCCACAGCGCTGGCCGCATTGTCACCGCCGCCACCGGCAATAATCACCTTCTCGCTTAGTCCCCACTGGCGAGCCAGTTCCGCCCGGAGTTTGCCGGCAGGTTCGGAACCTTCAACCAGCCCCGGCATCTGGGCGCGGGACAGGCCGCAGGCGGATAACAGGCTGTCAGACCAGTCCCGCTTCGCCACATCCAGCCAGAGTGTGCCTGCTGCATCGGACATATCGCTCAGCTTCTCGCCGCTCATTTTCCAGCGCAGATAATCTTTTGGCAGCAGGACGCAGGCGGTCTGCTCGAAAATCGCTGGCTCATGACGAGCCACCCAGAGCAATTTGGGTGCCGTGAAGCCGGGCATCGCCAGATTACCGGTAATGCTGTGCAAATCGGTCGCCAGCGCGGTGAGTTCACGACATTCAGCCGCGCTGCGCATGTCATTCCACAAAATGCAGGGGCGCAGTACCCTGTCCTGATTATCAAGCAGGACGGCACCGTGCATCTGCCCCGAGAGGCCAATGGCGCGGATCTCGCCCCAGGCGTTGCCAACCTTTTGCCGTAATTCCGTTATGGCCTGCTGTAAAGCCTGCCACCACTCGGCAGGATCCTGCTCACACCAGTGAGGATGAGGGCGTTGCAGAGTCAGTTTTGCCCCTGCCGTGGCGAGGATGCCGCCCTGAGCATCAATCACCAGCGCTTTGATTTCCGATGTCCCGGCATCTATTCCAAGGTACATAGCGACTCCTTATTCAGTGACGGGTTGAGGGTGTTTTGCCCAGCTTTGCAGGCTGGCAACGGCGCTGTGCAACAGTTGAGCAAAATCGCTGCTGGATGCCAGTGAGCCAAACAGAGCGCTGTTTGCGGCAAACCGCGCCAGCGCATCTTTCTGGCTGAGCAAGGCGTGCAGGGCTTCAGCATCCAGCGCGCCATCCTGATAGTGATAAGGAAGCTCCCCCTCGTGCCAGCGCTGCAAAAAGAGGAAAAACAGGGCAGGCAGCAGCGTTGTTGCTCGCGGCGTCTCTCCGCGCTGGTAGGTTTCAATCAGGGTCGGAGTAATAAAACCAGGGATTTTAGATAGCCCGTCTGCCGCCACGCGCTGGTTAGTATCCTGAATATAGGGGTTGGCAAAGCGCGCCAGCACCACATCGCGATAGGCTTCGAGATCCAGCGGGCTGGGCATCAGCGAAGGGATAACGTCCTGGGTGACATACTCCCAGGCCATCTCTTTGATCTCCTGAGTTTGCGTACTCTGATGAATATAATCCTGCCCGACCAGCGTCCCGGCCCAGGCGATGCAGCTGTGACTGGCGTTCAGTATGCGGATTTTGGCTTCTTCCCACGGCAGCACCGAGGCCACCATCTCCACGCCTGCATTTTCCAGCGCGGGCCGTCCTGCGGCGAAATCATCCTCAACGACCCACTGAATAAAGGCTTCAGCCATCACCGGGGCTTTATCTGCGAAACCCGTAGCGGCCAGCACGCGCGGCGCGATGTCGGCAGTGGGGCGTGGGGTGATGCGGTCAACCATGGTATTTGGGGAAGTGGTGTGCGCGGTTACCCAGGCGTGCAGGTTTTCTTCCCTGCGCAGCTGTAAAAAGGTCAGAAAGCCCTGGCGGAAGCGCTCGCCGTTGTGACGTAAATTATCGCAGTTCAACAGCGTCACGGGGTCGCCATGCGCCTGCATTCTTGCCTTTAAGACACGGGTAAGCGCGCCATAAATTGTTCGGACTTCCCCATTAATATCCGCTTTAATATCGGGATGATCGGCATCAAGCTGATGCTCTGTATCTAAATAGTAACCGCTCTCGGTCACGGTAAAAGCGATCACTCTGGTGCGGGGATCGGCACCCTGAGTAATCAGGCCCTGTAGCTCTGCATCCCAGGGGATCAGTTTTTTGATGGAGGTGATTTTTTCATAATTGCGTTCACCTTCCGGTGTTACCGTTTCCAGCGTATATTCGCCGTTTTGCTCAGCAAGAACGGTGAGCAGGGGCACAGCGTCATCGCGGATATTGCTTAAGGCAATCTCCCACCGGTTATCACCTGCCTTCAGCAAACGGTGCAGATACCAGGCCTGATGGGCGCGGTGGAACGATCCTGCACCAATGTGCAGCCAGACAGAGGGGGCGGTTAAGGTCATCATTATCTCCTGTTTTGGGCTTTTGCTCTCCATGAGAGCTTTTGCCTGGTATGGCTATAGCCTGGTGATCTCTGCTGCGAGTGTCTGCGGGAGAGATCACAAAAATTGCTTTTGCCCACCATTCGGGCAATTATTCGGACCAGGATGAGTAAAACGCGGGGAAAAGAGCAATGAGCAAACATAATAAGAAACTGGATCAGGCTGCACGGGCCGCCTGGATGTATTACGTAGCGGGCGAGACGCAGCATGATATCGCCGACAAACTGGGTGTTTCGCGCCAGGTTGCGCAGCGCCTGGTCGCACTGGCGGTAGAGGAGGGGCTGGTCAGCGTAAACATTACGCATCCGGTGGCTGACTGTATGACGCTGGCAGAGCAGCTTAAAGCGCGTTTTCAGCTGCAACTCTGTCAGGTTGTACCTTCCGCGGGCGTTGAATCGGCCGGATTGCAGCAGATGATTGCGGTAGCTGGTGCAGAGGTAATGGCGCAAACCCTGAAGCAGGAGCAGCCGCAAATCATTGCTGTTGGCTCGGGGCGGACGCTTCGCGCCACCATTGATGAGTTGCCGGCGTTCGAACGCCCACAGCACAGCTGTGTCTCACTGATTGGCGCCATAGCCAGCGACGGCTCCTGTACCCGTTATGATGTGCCGCTGTGGATGGCGGAAAAAACGCAGGGCCGCTATTTTATTCTGCCTGCACCACTTTATGCGGACAGCGCGGAAGATCGTGCGCTCTGGTGCCATCACCGTATCTACCGTACCGTCACGGACAAGGCCGCGCAGGCTGACGTGATGTTTGTCGGCATTGGCCAGGTTGCCGCAGGGTGCCCGCTTAATGCGGACGGATTTATCAGCGACAGTCAGGTAAACCAGCTGGTGAAGCAGCATGTGGTGGCAGAAATGCTGGGCCATTTTATTGGCGAGGATGGCGAGCGGGTGCGCAGTGAACTGGATGAGAGGCTAACCAGCGTTGAACTCACAGCGCACACGCAACGCAGGGTTATTGCTTTCGCTGGCGGAGCAGACAAACATCGGGCAATTGCGGCAGCTCTGCGTGGTGGCTGGATGACGGGACTGGTTACTGACGAGGCAAGCGCGCGTTTTGCTCTCGGGTTAAATGATTAAGGAGATCGCATCCCGGCGCGGTTTTGCTAAACTAGCCGGGTAACTCGCTTTCCTCTTTTCCAGTTCAACGGGGGACCTGCATGATGGAATTTGACGATTGGGATTTGTTCAAAGATGCCATGGAAGACGTCACACCGCTTAAGGATTGCGCTAACGTACACTGGTTGAAATCCCCCGCAACAAAACCAGCCCGCGCAACCCTGCATGACCTTCAGCTGGATAATCCCCTGACTACGGGATATCTCAACATTGTGCCCCTTACCAGGCCGCTTGAGTTCAAAGCAGAAGGTATTCAACAGGGGGTTCTGGAGAAGCTGCGCATGGGGAAATATGCCCAAAGCGCCACGCTCAATCTTATCAGGCAGCCCGTGGAAAGCTGTCGGCAGCAGCTCTTTACCTTTATGCTACAGGCCGAGCAGGAGAATTATCGCAACCTGCTGATTGTGCATGGTAAAGGCCGTGAAGAGGGGTCACATGCGAATATTGTGCGCAGCTATCTTGACCGCTGGCTACAGCAGTTTGAGCAGGTGCAGGCCTATTGCATGGCCCAGCCTCATCATGGTGGCAGTGGAGCATGCTACGTGGGATTGCGTAAAAGTGAGCAGGCGCGACTGGAGAACCGGGAACGTCACGCCAAGCACAGTCGCTGAAGCGCGGCTAGCCAGAATGAGATTTGCGCACGGTAGCCATAAAGACTTGCGCACTCAGGCTTAATGGCGCGCCGGAGCGGGTAATAATGCCCACTGACTCGCCTGGCCCGTGTGCGGCAATGGGCAGGGCAGCCAGAGAGTTATGCAGCAAATCTTCCTTTATCGCGCCTGAAGGCACAAACCAGACGTAGTTGTAGCGGAGCGCAAGCTGTCGGGCCAGTGAGGTGGCGGAAGTTTCCACCAGCGTGGAGGGCAGCCGGCAGCCATGCTCTTTTATCATCTCGTCGGCCAGCCTTCGTGGTGCCGTGCCTTCCGGAGAGATCACCACCGGCCACGACAGGGCTTTGGACAACGTGACGTTGTCACTCAGGAGAGGGTGTCCTGGCCGTACCACCAGCCGCAGCGACTCCATAAACAGCAGCTCATAACTTAATCCTGCCATCATATCGGGGTCGGCCATCCGGCCAATGCCAACGTCAAATTCATCCGCCCTGAGTCCGGCAAGCAGCACATTGTTGTGCAGCGTCGCGACCTGAACAATGGCCTGCGGCTGTAACTGATGAAAGCGATCCAGGATTGAAGGCAGCATTCCCAACGCCACGGTAGTGAGTACGCCGGTGCGCAGCACTGCCGGTTCATCCAGTTCGGAAGGCGTAAAGGATTGTCCGGCGTGGTTGAGGGCATCCAGCACCCGCACCGCATGGGTGAGAAATTGTTCCCCCATGGTGGTTAACTGGGCACCCAGCCGCCCTCGCTCAAATAATCTGGCACCCGCCAGCTCTTCCAGTTCGTTCAGCGTCTTAGAGAGCGCAGGCTGGCTGAGAGAGAGGGTTTCGGCGGCACGCCCCAGCGTCCCTTGCTGAGCAACGGCGACAAAGGTGTGCAGATGGCGCAGGCGAATGCGCTGATTAAACTGGTAATTTTTATCCATACCTCAGCGTAAGCAGTGGGCCAGTGAACAGGCAAGCCGCACAGCAGAGATTTGTTAACCTTATTGCAAAATTTAGTTAACATTCGCCGCTTTTGCACAGTTTTCCATCACCTTTAAGCCCGCTGTGCGCAGATAACCATCAGTGGTGATTATCTAAACCCTCAGATAATGGCGCCTAAGCTGCTGTCCGCCGGGCAGCGCGAATTAGTCAGGTGCGTTGATGGCCAATCCGTTATTATATCGCACACTTTTTTCAGTTGAGGCCAGCGCCGCGACAGACTGGCTTATGGAGTGCTTACGTGGAAAATACCGCTGCGATTGATGTGCGTGCCTTGATTAATCAGGGCAGCATCAGCCGTTACCAGCAACGTATTATTGCCCTGTGCTTTGCCGTAGTGGCCATGGATGGTTTGGATATCGCCCTGATGGGCTTTATTGCCCCCGCGCTGAAAAGCGACTGGGGTGTGACGACTCATCAGTTAGGCATCGTGATCAGCGCCGCGCTGATTGGCCTCGCCTCTGGCGCAATGGTGGCTGGCCCGCTGGCAGACCGTTTTGGCCGCCGTGTGGTGATTATCAGCAGCGTCTTCTTTTTTGGTCTCTGGACGCTGGCCACCGCGCTGTCACAAAACAGCGAGCAGATGATGCTGTTTCGCTTCCTGACCGGGCTGGGCCTGGGGGCAGCAATGCCGAACGTCAGTACGCTGGTGGCCGAATATTCTCCGGAGCGTAAACGCGCTTTCATTATTACCGTGGTTTTCTGTGGCTTTACCTTTGGCGCGGCAGGGGGCGGTTTTGCCGCCTCCTGGCTTATTCCAGCCTTTGGCTGGCATTCCGTGTTGATTATGGGCGGATTGCTGCCGCTGCTGATTGTCCCGGTATTGCTGAAAGGGCTGCCTGAATCCGTTCGCTTTCTGGTCTCCCGCCAGGCACCCAGCGAACAGATCCGTAAAATTGTCGCCAGAATGTCGCCGGACTATCCCCTCACCGGACGCGAATTTGTTATGCCGCTGAAGGAGCAAGGCCAGGGGTCCGCCAGGCTGGTGCTGAGTCGTCCTTACCTCCTGGGCAGCACCTTGTTATGGGGTGCCTATTTTATGGGGCTTTTTCTGGTCTATCTGATTGGCAGCTGGCTGCCCAGTTTGATCAAAAATATGGGGATGACGGTGACACAGGCGGCGCTGGTGACCGCAATGTATCAGGCGGGCGGCACGGTGGGATCGCTGTTTGCCGGCTGGATGATGGACCGGTTCAATGCCAATCTGGCGCTGGCCGCCATCTATTTTATCGGGGCTGTTGCCACCGTCGCGATAGGTTTTGCCCCTGCGCAGACGCTGATCCTGAGCCTGGTGGCCTTCAGCAGTGGGTTTTGCCTGAACGGTGCTAATACCGGAATGAATGCGCTCTCTGCCAGCTACTATCCCACCCATGCACGGGCAACCGGCTCAAGCTGGATGCATGGCATGGGCCGAATCGGCGCGATCCTCAGCGCATTTGCCGGTGCGCAAATGCTGGCAATGGGCTGGGATATTACCGATGTCTTCTCAAGTCTGGCGATCCCCGCCGTACTGACCTCACTTCTGTTACTGGCAAAATACCGTTATGGCTACCGGCGTTAGCCTGACCTCTGTCGCGATCACACTTTATCAATAATTTTCTCCGCAGCCGTTACTTTCCAGTACTCTGACAGCAACAGGCTATCGGGAGGCAAGAAATGGAAAGTGCATGGATTTCCGCCAACGCTATTCGCGCCAGCTTTGCCAGCGCGATGTCGGCGATGTATCAGCAGGAAGTGCCGCAGTATGGAACCTTACTGAGGCTGGTGGCGCAGGTAAATCAAGAGGTGCTGGAGCAGGAGCCGCAGCTGAAACAGCAGATGGTTCGCGATAATGAACTCGCCCGGCTCGACGTCGAGCGCCACGGCGCTATTCGGGTGGGGACAGCAGCAGAGCTGGCAATGCTGAGACGGGTGTTTGCCATTATGGGCATGTATCCGGTGGGCTATTACGATCTCTCTCAGGCTGGTGTACCGGTTCACTCAACGGCATTTCGTCCGCTGGATGATGACGCGCTTAACGCCAATCCTTTCCGGCTGTTTACCTCGTTGCTGCGACTGGAGCTGATTGACGATCCGGCGCTGCGCCAGCAGGCGGCAGAGATTCTGGCGGCGCGCGATATCTTTACCCCGCGCTGTCGGGAGCTGGTCAGCCTCTGTGAACAGCAGGGCGGTCTTGACGCCCGGCAGGCAGAAAGCTTTATCCGGGAAGCGCTGGAAACCTTTCGCTGGCATCAGCAGACCACCGTGGATAGCAAAACTTATCAGGCGCTGCTGGCGCAACACAGACTGATAGCGGACGTGGTGTGCTTCCCCGGCTGTCACATCAACCACCTGACGCCGCGCACGCTGGATATCGATCGGGTTCAGGCGTTGATGCCTGAAGCGGGGATCACCCCCAAAGTGATTATTGAAGGGCCGCCGCGCCGCCTCGTGCCCATTTTGCTGCGGCAGACCAGCTTTAAAGCGCTGGATGAACCCGTCAGGTTCCAGGATGGTCCGGGCACGCATACGGCGCGCTTTGGTGAAATTGAGCAGCGTGGCATTGCGCTGACTGCTAAAGGACGTGCGCTCTACGATCGGCTTCTGGCACAGAGTGAAACCGGCGCGGATAATCTCACGCATCAGCAGCTTCTGAAGGCCACTTTTCAGGATTTCCCGGACGATGCTGACTTGTTACGCAAGCAGCAGCTGGCCTGGTTCACTTACCGGCTGACTGAAAAGGGCCGCACAGATCCTGAACGGCTCAGGCAGTCGCAGTCGGTTGAAGCCTTGCTGGCCGAAGGATTGATTGAAGCGACCCCGATGATATACGAAGATTTCCTGCCGGTCAGCGCCGCAGGTATTTTCCAGTCCAATCTTGGCAATGATGCCAGGCCGCGCAGCCAGGGGCAAAGCAGTCAGGCAGAGTTTGAAAAGGCGTTAGGGGCAAAAATCCAGGATGAAATCGCCTTATATGCACAGCGGCAGGCTGCAAGCCTGGCCCGTTGCGGCGTAAGCGTGCCGTAATTTAAGGGGCACAGGCTGTGCCCCTTAATTTTATTGCAGGCGGGGATTGCGGATTAAGGCATATTTTCCCGCCCCGCAAAACATAATTGCCAGCGCACCAAACAGATAAAGTGCTTCTCCCTCCAGTGCCCAGGCTCCCACGTTTGTGCGGTCCCAAAATACGCCGGTTTTGACCAGTAACGTAGCCACCACCAGGTTTACAGCAATCACAAAAGCCGCAGGGCGGGTAAGCAGACCAATAATGATCATCAGCGGGGCGATAACTTCCCCGATATAAGCCCCATAAGCTACAAAGCCCGGTATACCGTGCGCTTTCAACAGCGTGGCAATCCAGCCTGTGCCATGCATAACTTTAAACTCACCGTGAAACAGCAGCAAAATGCCAAAGGTCAGCCGCAGCAGCAGCTTACCCAGGTCCGGATGGTCAGTGAGGCGTGAAAAACCACTATTCAGGGCCGCAAACATGATCAAATCCTTAATAATAAATGGGTAACAAATAGCCGGCAAAAACTGACCGACCCGCCGGGGAGAAGAGAAATTTTCTCGCCAGCGCCTCTTTTCGCTGGCGATCAGCATAATCCGCAAATGGCCTGAATGATTGGACTTTCATCTCACTGCTGCAAATAATGATCGGCAGATACTTCAGGATGAAATGATGAAACACGTTCGTTTGTTAAGGACTGCTACTGCCGAAGGCGCTCTTCGCGGAAGTCTCGAAGAGGGTGTTTTTGTCTTCCGGGGCGTTCCTTATGCCGCGCCGCCCATTGGGAAATTACGCTGGCAACCGCCGAAACCGGTCAGGCCCTGGGAGGGAGAGCGTGATGCCACCGTCTGGGGAAGCGCAAGCTGGCAGAACCGTGACTATTGTATTGCGATAGGCGGCGGCGATCCCGGCGCATTCAGCGAGGATTGCCTCTATCTGAATGTCTGGACGCCCGATCTGGAACCCGCCCGCCCGATGCCGGTGATGGTTTGGATACACGGCGGTGGGTTTACCCTGGGGGCGGGCAGTCTGACACCCTATGTGGGTTTACCGCTGGCTTCGCGCGGCGTGGTGGTGGTCACCCTCAACTACCGTCTGGGACATCTGGGTTTCTTTGCTCATCCGGCACTGGATAAAGAGTATCGTGAGGGTGAGATCGTCAATAATTTTGCCCTGCTTGATCAGATAGCAGCCCTGCAATGGGTTCAGCGTAACATTGCCAACTTTGGCGGCGACAGCAGCAACGTCACCATTATGGGTGAGTCATCCGGCGCTCGCAGCGTGTTGTCCCTGTTTTCCTCTCCGCTGGCGGCCGGGCTTTTCCATAAAGGAATTGCGCAAAGCGCCTATACGCTGCCGGATATCCCCCGCGAGAAAGCGTCAGAGAAGGGCGTGCGGCTGGCCAGACATTTCAATCTGCACAACGCGACGGCAGAACAGCTCCGCGCGTTGCCAGCAGACGCCTTCTGGTCGCTTGATGCCTCCCTCTCTAACGGGCCGGTCGCTATCTCCGGCGACTGCGTACTGCCTGAGCCTGTGCTCAGCGTCTTTACCGGGGCGAAACAGCTCCGGCTCCCACTGCTCATCGGTAGCAACAGTGACGAAGCCAGCGTTCTGAGCTACTTCGGTGTGGATCCGGCGACAGTTATTGAGCAGGTCAGGAAAACGCAGCGAGTGGGATTCCGGCTGAAAATGATCCGTCTGCTCTATGATGGCGTTTACGACGATGCCGAGCTGGGCCGCCAGGTGGCCCGCGATATGACTTTTACAACAATGGGTTACATTGCAGCGCTGGCGCAGTACCGCAACGGTATGCCCGCCTGGCGCTATTACTTTGACTATGTTTCAGAGAATGCCCGAGACCTCTACGCAAATGGCACCTGGCATGGCAATGAGATCCCTTATGTACTGGACACGCTTGCTGCGCTGAATGCGGAGAACAATGCACGACCCTTCACGGAAAATGACCGTCGCTTTGCCAGAGTGGTCAGCGAATATTGGTTGAATTTCGCCCGCCACGCGAGTGAGTTTTCTCACGACCTGGAAGGGGAAGTCAGCTGGCCTGCGTGGCGGCCGTGGCAAGATAAGGTGATGCGGTTTGGCGAAAAGGGCCAGGCGGTGGTGAAGCTGGAAAAACGCTTTATGCGGCGACGTACGCAGCTGTTTCGTCTGCTAATGAAGGGAATGGTGCGCTTAAAAGAGTAATTGCTTAACAAAATAATTTCGCTGGTAAAAGAGATAGGGGCAGCGGGCCGCTGAAATCAGTAACGTAAGCAAGGAGTTAAGTACAATTTTCAGGTTGATAAGGTTTTGAATAGCAACCAATAACTACTCAGGGTTTATCACTTCGTGCCGATAACTCCGGATAAGCGCCCGATCCAAAAGGCGATGTTATCCGGTCCAATACCGTTACGGAGTAGTTATGAACTTGTTAAGAAATTTTACCATCCGCAGCGTGATGCTCTGGATCCTCGGGCTGTTTTGCCTGATGTGGTCCGCCGTAGGCATGTACAGCGTCTATTCCCTGAATGCCCTCGGCAAAGGCAATGAGGTCGATCGTGAACTGGTTAATCAGATGACCACCCTGAGTAAAGGGAACGATCAATATTTCCGCTTTATCACCCGCCTGACCCGCGCGGTGGAATCACGACAGGCTGGCAGCGCCTCGGCGGCGGCAGATATGGCTTCGGTGCAGAAAGCGCTTGATAACATGGCGAAGCTGCTCGACGACTTTAAAGCGCAGGCCCCAGGCCCGATGGACGCCAGCTATTCTGGCGACGTTATTGCCAGCTGGCAGAAACTGCTCGATCAGGGCGTACTGCCACAAATGCAGCTGGCCCAGCAGGGCAACATGGATAATTTCCGTCGCCATGCCACCACCGTAACGCCGCCGCTGAGCCGGGAATTTGGCTCCTCAGTTGACAAATTTAATCTGGCAGCGGGCGCAAAACTGGATGCCACCCGCGTCACCGTCGACCATCTCACCGATATGACTAAAATCGTCATCGTGGTGGCGGTGATTATTGGCCTGCTTATCCTGCTGTTTACCGACCGGTATCTGGTCAAAATGCTGGTGCGGCCGCTGGACAGCATGCGCGAACAGTTCCGCCTGATTGCGGAAGGCGACCTCAGCCATCCGTTGCAGGATATCGGCCGTAACTGCGTGGGTAAACTGGTTCCCCTGTTAAGCGCCATGCAGGACAGCCTGCGGGAAGCCGTAAGCGCCATTCGCAGCGGTACTGACAACATCTATCGCGGCGCGGCTGAAATCTCCTCAGGCAATAACGATCTGGCATCACGTACCGAAGAGCAGGCTGCGGCACTGGAACAAACGGCCGCCAGCATGGAGCAGCTCACCGCCACCGTGAAATTCAATGCCGATAATGCCCGTCAGGCCAGCGAGCTGGCGCAGTCCGCTTCCCTGACCGCCAGTAAAGGCGGCAAGCTGGTGGGCGATGTGGTCACCACGATGCAGGGGATTGCCGGCAGCTCGAACAAGATTGCCGAGATCACCAGCGTGATTAACAGCATTGCCTTCCAGACCAATATTCTGGCGCTGAACGCCGCGGTTGAAGCCGCACGGGCTGGCGAACAGGGTCGTGGGTTTGCGGTGGTAGCCAGCGAAGTGCGTAACCTTGCGCAGCGTAGCGCCGGTGCAGCGAAAGAGATTGAAACGCTGATAGCGGACTCCGTTACGCGCGCCAGCAACGGCTCGCGGCTGGTGGGCGAAGCGGGCAGCACGATGGATGAGATCCTGAAAGCGGTAGGCGAAGTGACGGAAATCATGAAACAGATCGCTTCCGCCTCTGAAGAGCAGAGCAAAGGGATCTCTCAGGTTGGCACCGCCATTACCGAAATGGATAGCGTGACGCAGCAGAACGCCTCGCTGGTAGAGCAGGTCTCCGCTGCGGCAAGTTCGCTTGAGCGCCAGACCGAAGAGCTGACGCTCTCCGTATCGAAGTTCCGCCTCTCGCCAACGGCCACGGCCACGCCAAAAGCGCCAGCGCGGTCACTACCCACGGCCGCCCGTCCGCCGATGGCTAAGCCTGCCGCCGCCTCTGCGGACGAGTGGGTTTCTTTCTAAGCGGGCTGACAGAGCCACGCCACCAAAGCAGCAAGCTGCGGTGGCGCTTCTTCAGGCGGGCGCTGGATCAGGCTGTAAACCGCGCCCGTTTTCACCGTCTCCTTAAAAGGGGCGATCAGCCGCTTCATAGCCAGATCCGCCTCAATCAGCGTTACATCCGCTACCGTCACGCCAAATCCCTGAATGGCGGCACTGATCGCTAAATCCATGGTATCAAAATGCTGGTTACGCTTCATGGTCACCTCTGCCTGCTGCTGCGCCAGCCAGAGCTGCCAGTCGCGACCATCCGCCGTAGGATGCAAAAAGGTAAACCCTGATAACTCCGCTGCCGTGATCAGTTTTCCATCCTGTGAAGTGGGCGCCATCACCGGCGTTAACGCTTCATCAAACAGATGCCGGCTACCGGATGGGGCGCTGCCGTATAAAATGGCCACGTCATGATTATCCAGCTGGCTGCTGTGGTCGACGGTGGTAGTGAGCGAAACGTGCAGATCGGGCTGAGCCTGTTCCAGCGCAACCAGCCTGGGCACCAGCCAGCGCATGGCGCAGGTGGGCGCCTTCAGGCGGATCGCCCCGTGCGTTTTGCTGGCCTGTTCGGCTGCCTGCATCATCTGTTCAAAAGCGGTTTTCATCGCCGGTAACAGCGCTGCGCCCTGGGCAGTCAGCGTGAGTCCTCTGGCATGACGATCGAAAAGTGCAAACCCCAGCCAGCTCTCCAGCGAGGCGATTTTACGGCTCACCGCGCCCTGAGTGATACAAAGCTCTCCCGCTGCACGGGTCAGGTTCAGGTGACGGGCAGTAACAATAAAGGCATGAATGGCATTAAGAGGAAGCGTACGCCGTGACATTGTTACCCTCTGAGCTATGTTTAAAAGTCATGGCTATTATGACAACAATTCGCTTGTCGGCTCAAGGTCGCTCACGTTGAATAGGCTAATCGCGCACCATTCTCACCGGAGAGAGCATGCCCATTAAATCCAGCGTACAACAACGCTCAAAATTACCGGACGTTGGCACCACCATCTTCTCTGTTATCGGGCAGCTGTCTGCTCAGCATAATGCCATCAACCTGTCGCAGGGAGCACCTAATTTTCCCTGTGATGCAGCGCTGATCAACGGCGTAACCCAGGCGATGGAGCAGGGCCACAACCAGTATGCCCCGATGACCGGTTTGGCCGCGCTGAAGGAAGTGCTCGCCAGCAAGGTAGAGACTCTTTATGGCCAGCACTACGATGCGGCAAGCGAAGTGCTGATTACCGGTAGCGCAAGCCAGGGCATCTATGCGGCGATTGGCGGCCTGGTTCATCCGGGAGATGAAGTGATCTTTTTTGAACCCGCCTTCGACAGCTATGCGCCGGTGGTGCGTCTGCAAGGTGGCGTGCCGGTGGGGCTGAAGCTTGCGGTACCCGACTTCGGCATCAACTGGGATGAAGTGCGGGCCGCAGTCACCTCCCGCACGCGCATGATCATTATTAACACACCCCATAACCCCAGCGCCCAGGTTCTCTCACGTGCCGATCTGGACGAGCTGGCAGCGATAACCCGCAATACCAATATCGTCGTGCTCTCCGACGAGGTCTATGAACATATCCTGTTTGACGGGCGGCAGCATCAGGGGATGGCGACCCATGCCGAGCTGGCGCAGCGCAGCGTTATCATCTCCTCCTTTGGCAAAACCTTCCACGTCACCGGCTGGCGAGTGGGCTACTGCCTGGCACCGGCTGAACTGATGGATGAGCTGGTTAAGGTACATCAGTTCATGATGTATTCTGCCGACACGCCGATGCAGGTCGCTTTTGCAGACTATCTGCGCAAGCCTGCAAATTATCTGGGCCTGGGGGAATTCTATCAGCGCAAGCGCGACAAGCTGGCGGAACTGCTGAAAGAGTCCCCGTTCCGCCTGCTGCCTTCAGCCGGATCGTTCTTTATGTTAGCCAGTTATGCAGATTTCAGTGACGAATCAGACAGCGAAATGGTAAAACGTCTGATTGTTGATCACGGTGTAGCAACTATCCCGCTTTCGGCGTTCTACACGGATGGAACCGACAATAAATTGATCCGTCTCTCTTTCGCAAAAGACGAAGCCACACTTGCGGCGGGCGCACGGGCGCTTTGCCAGGTGAAAGCTCGCTAAAATACTCCTGAGGGGAAGTTGATGAAGAAACTGAATGCACTGTTTGTGGCGGTTGGGCTGTTCTCATCCATGTCGGTAATGGCGCAGGAAACGCTGCGTTACGGACTGGAGTCTCAGTATCCACCTTTTGAAAGCCGCAATGCGTCAGGCGATCTGGAAGGTTTTGATATCGAACTGGGGAAAGCGATCTGCCAGGTGGGCAATTTTAAATGCAGTTGGGTAGAGAGCAGCTTTGATGCGCTGATCCCGGCGCTTGCTGCCAGGAAATTTGATGCCATTAACTCGGCGATGAACATCACCGAAGCGCGCATGAAAAGCATTGGCTTCACCAAGCCAGTCTATCGCATTCCAAGCCAGCTGATTGGCAAAACCGGTTCCGGCTTGCAGCCAACAATTGCATCTCTTAAGGGCAAAAACATCGGCGTGCTTCAGGGTTCCGTTCAGGAAACCTTTGCCAAAAAGCACTGGGAACCTCAGGGCGTGACGGTGACGCCTTACCAGGATCAGAATCAGGTCTATAACGACATGGTCGCAGGGCGTCTTGACGGTACGCTGGTCATGTCGGCAGCGGGCCAGTCCGGCTTCCTGGCGAAACCACAGGGTAAAGGGTTTTCCTTCGCGGGTGACCCGGTGGAAGATACCCAGGTACTGGGTGTAGGGATCGGTTTTGGTCTGCGTAAAGATGACACGAAGCTGAAAGAGGCGCTGGATGCCGCTATCACCCAAGTGCAGGCAGACGGCACCGTAACTAAGCTGGCAGCTAAATTCTTCCCTGGCATTGATGTTGCGGTGAAAGAGTAACAGGGTAAATCCCGGCGTGCAGAGAGGCCGGGCGTTAAAAAATGGGCGAATTTATTCGCCCATTTTTATTGCTTTTACTTCGCTGCCAGCAGGCAGAGCTTTTCCGCAACCAGGTAGGACTTCACAAACGAGGGGATCGGCAGGAATTCAAATTTCGAATGGAAGTTATGCGCACCAGTGAAGAAGTTTGGCGTCAGCAGGCCTTTCGCCGAGAGCGCGGCCCCGTCGGTTCCGCCACGCATCGGTGTGACTTTGGGCGTAATATCCAGCTCTTGCAGCGCCGCAAAAATCAGGTCAATTGCCCGCCGATCTTCACCAATCGCATTACTGATATTGCTGTAGATATCTGTGATGGTGAACTCAACCTTGCCCGTAGGATACTGCTCGCGGATTTTGGCAGCCACATCGGCAATTTTCTGCTTACGCTGCGCAAAAGAAGCCAGATCGAAATCGCGAATGGAAGCTTTCAGCCGTGCCTCGTTGGCGTTAGCGGTCATCTCATTAAACCAGACATACCCTTCGCGTCCTTCCGTATGCTCTGGGGTTTCCATGCGGTCAAAGTGGCTGACAAAATCGAATGCCATTAATAGCGGGTTAACCAGCACCCCTTTTCCCGACATCGGGTGGGCAGTGACGCCGGTCAGACGAATATCGGCTGAAGCTCCGTTAAAATTCTCATACACCACTTCGCCCAGCTCACAGCAGTCGATGGTGTAGGCAAAATCCACATCAAAGCGCGTTTTCAGATCCAGCGCTTTGGCGCCGCGCAGCCCAATCTCCTCATCCGGCACGAAAGCGACCACAATATCGCCGTGGGGCGTGTCATGGCTCAGGTTTTCCATCAGCGTCATCACGACGGTGACCGCCGCCTTGTTATCTGCTCCCAGCACGCTGGTGCCATCGCTGAAGATAATCTCCTGCCCGTGGTAGGCATTGATTTCAGGATGCTCTGCGGTACGCAGCCAGATATCTTCCTGCTGATTCAGGCAGAGATCCTGGCCTTCAAAACGCAAAGTTTGTGGATGGATATGGGGAGAGAGTCCAACGTCCACGGTATCGATATGGGTGATAAAACCGATGCGCGGTGCGGAAGGGCGATTGCCCGGTTTAACCGCAGTGACGGTGGCGAACTCATCAATCACCACATCCTGTAACCCCATTTCGCGCAGCTCTTCTGCCAGCATTTTCGCCATGGCGTGCTGCTCTGGCGTGCTCGGCAACACCTGAGAGGCGGCATCGCTCTGGCTGGTGACGGCAAGGTAGCGGTAAAAACGTCTGCTGAGCTGGCTGGCCAGTTCCTGGTTCATCCTGTCTTCCTGTGTCTGAGGGAAAGCGTACTGAATTATCATAATTATCAGAGTGGCGGAGCCAGGTCAAAGAGGGAAGTGTGATGACGTGCGGTGGCACAGGCAGTGGTCAGGGAGTAACCAGTCGGACGCCTCTCACCAGCGAACTGCTGAGAAGTCACTATACTGAATGTTCAAGATAAACAAACAGGAGGACAGTCATGACCATTCATAAGAAAGGGCAGGCGCATTGGGAAGGCGATATCAAGCAGGGTAAAGGCACAATCAGCACCGAAAGCGGCGCGCTGAAAGAGCAGCCCTACGGATTTAATACCCGTTTTGAAGGCAAACCAGGCACTAACCCGGAAGAGTTGATTGGCGCAGCTCACTCAGCCTGTTTTTCAATGGCGCTCTCTCTGATGTTAGGCAATGCAGGCTTTGTGCCTGAAAGCATCGATACCGTGGCCGATGTGTCGCTGGACAAAGCGGGTGAAGGTTTCAAAATCACCAAAATCGCTCTGCAAAGCGAAATCAAGCTGCCTGGCATCGACAGCAGCAAATTTGATGAAATCATCAATCAGGCCAAAGCTGGCTGCCCGGTCTCTCAGCTGATGAACGCTGAAATTACGCTGGACTATAAACTGAACTAATCTTCAGCTGGCGTATAAATATTTCCCTGCCGCCCGGCGGGGAAATCTCTCTGTTATTCCTCCCTGAAATGCGTCTGCTATTTTCCCTCCCATTAAACAACCCGCTGAAATATAACCAAAAGTTATGAATAAAAAAACAGCATAACGCTGGTTCTCGCTGCCGTTAGCGATTAGATTGTTGGAACCAGGAAAAACAATCAGCAACACTCTAGCGAGGATGGAAATGAAAAAAACATTTTTAAGGACGGCTATTGCTGCGTTAACGCTGACGGTAGCGACAGGTGCCGCAGCGAAAACATTGGTGTTCTGTTCGGAAGGGTCGCCGGAAAATTTTAACCCCCAGCTCTACACCTCTGGTACCAGTGTGGATGCCAGCGCTGTCCCTATTTATAACCGTCTGGTGGACTTCAAAGTGGGGACGACCGAACTGGTTCCCAGCCTTGCGGAAAGTTGGGAAATCAGTCCCGATGGCAAAACCTATACCTTCCATCTGCGTAAAGGGGTGAAGTTTCAGAGTAATAAGGCGTTTAAGCCCACGCGCGACTTTAATGCGGATGACGTCATTTTCTCCTTTATGCGGCAAAAAGATACCAAAAACCCTTACCACAACGTTTCCAATGGAACCTATGCCAATTTCGAAAGCCTGGAATTTGGCTCGCTGATCACCGATATCACTAAGGTTGACGAGAATACGGTACGCTTTACGCTGGCCCACGCTGAAGCACCGTTTCTCGCCGATTTAGGCTGGTACTTTGCTTCCATTCTCTCCGCTGAATATGCTGATGCCATGCTGAAAGCCGGTACGCCAGAGAAAGTTGATCAGGTTCCAATAGGTACAGGGCCTTTCGAACTGGCGCAGTATCAGAAAGACTCCCGTATTTTGTACAAGGCCTTCCCGCAATACTGGCAGGGAAAAGCGAAGCTGGACCGGCTGGTATTCTCCATTACGCCTGACGCTTCCGTGCGTTATGCCAAGCTGGAAAAGAATGAGTGTCAGGTCATGCCTTTCCCAAATCCTGCCGACTTGCCTCGTATGAAGGAAAATAAAGATCTGACGCTGATGCAGAAAGCGGGTCTGAATACCGGTTTCCTTGCCTTTAACACCCAGAAGCCGCCGCTGGATAACGTCAAGGTTCGCCAGGCGCTGACCATGGCTATCAACAAACCGGCAATTATCCAGGCTGTGTTTCAGGGCACCGGAACGGTAGCTAAAAACCTGCTGCCGCCTGGGGTCTGGAGCGCTGACAAGGATCTCAAAGATTATGATTACGACCCGGAAAAAGCGAAAACGTTGCTGAAAGAGGCGGGTCTGAAGCCGGGAACCGCTATCGATCTGTGGGCGATGCCGGTTCAGCGGCCCTATAATCCTAATGCGCGGCGTATGGCCGAAATGATTCAGGCGGACTGGGCCAAAGTGGGCATTAAAGCCAATATTGTCAGCTTCGAATGGGGTGAATACCTTAAGCGGGTGAAAAATGGCGAGCATCAGGCCGCCCTGATGGGCTGGACAACAGCCACAGGCGACCCTGATAACTTCTTTGGGCCTCTCTTCAGCTGCACCTCAGCCAATGGCGGCTCGAACTCATCGAAATGGTGCTACAAGCCATTCGATAATCTCATCACGCAGGCCCGTGCGGAGCAGGACCATAACAAACGCGTCGATATGTACCGCGAGGCTCAGCAAATCATGCACGATCAGGCGCCTGCGGTAATGATTGCGCATTCAACGATTTTCGAACCGGTGAGGAAAGAGGTCACAGGTTTTGAGATCGATCCGTTTGGTAAACACATCTTCTACCAGGTGGACATCAAGTAAGTTGCCGGCCCTCTTTCCCGGAGGGCCTCAAAATCCATACTCGCGGGAAAACCGTTGGTTTTCCTGCTGCAACTGCTCACTGACAAAGCTCAGGAACAGATTCAGTGCCGCCGAACGCTGGCGGCCATTCACCGTTTGTACCTGTAGCGTGCGTTGCGTAAGCTGATCAATGCCCATTGAGCGCAGCGTCAGCCCGTGCTCTCTGGCCTGATAGAGCACGGTGAACTGGCTACAAATGGTCACGGCCAGTGGATTTTGCTGCAAAAAGGTATAGAGCGTACTGAAGTTGTTGCAGGTAATGACCGGTTCAATAAAGGTCCCGCTCATCTGACAGGAAAGATCGAACAGCTGCCGCACGGTAGTGCCCTGGTCGGGCAGCGCAACAGGGAACGCCGACAGATCGCTTAGCGTAAATTCGCGCTCTGCCAGCGGATGCGTGTTGTGCATAACGATAAATACCGGCGCCGGAAAAGAAGCCACCACATCAACGCCCCGTTCCGGATGAAGGCTGAACTGGAAAGCGACGTCGCACTCTCCCTGCCGCAGGATCTCCGCCACCTCCAGTGCGCTGCATACTGTCAGCGTAAAGCTCACCGCGGGATTAAGCTGACGAAATTGTGAGAACAGGGTCGGTAACAGCCCAAAAGCCATGCCATCAGTACAGACAACCCGCAAAGCGGTTCGTCTGACCGCTTTTAATCCTTTGATCTCAGCCAGCGCGTGTTCCCTGTCCATAAGGGCACGGCGAACATGGTTTTCAAATATTTTCCCGGCATCGTTCAGCACCATTCCACGGGCGTGGCGATCGAATAAAGGCGCACCTATCTCATTCTCAAGACGCTGGATCTGGCGGCTGATAGCGGAGACAGCCACATAGAGCTGCTGGCTGGCGGCGCTTAATGAACCGGTGTTGGCTACCGCCAGAAAATAGCGGATTTCTGCGCTCTGCATAGGGTTGCCTCTTTCTGGTGCATGCTGCCTGGGTGTGCAATTTTGCTTTGCCCTGAAAGCAAGGCTTGTTTGATATTTTGATAATTGTGGCAAGGCGTGATTTTAGCTTAGATGGGTTGCATAACAAAACAGCAAACACTACGGGCAGGGTTATGACAGGACAACAGGCAGTGGCGCAGGCGACGGCATATTTTGACAGCGGGGAATTTAAACAGGTGCTGGCGCGGCGCGTGGCTATTCGCTCGGAAAGCCAGCGGGACGATCGCGACAACGAACTACAACGTTATTTTGCTGAAGAAATTTCTCCGGCAATGCGTGCAATGGGCTTCACTCTCACGGAGCTGGCTAACCCCAGGGCAGCGGCGCGTCCCTTTTTGCTGGCGACACGCATGGAAGATGCAGCGCTACCCACGCTGCTTTGTTATGGGCATGGCGATGTTGTCTTTGGCGATGATGAAAACTGGCGTGAAGGGCTGGATCCCTGGCAACTGAGCGAAGAGGGCGATCGCTGGTATGGGCGGGGAAGCGCCGATAACAAAGGACAACACTCGGTGAATATCGCCGCCCTGGAGCAGATTTTTGCCGTGCGCGGCGGGGCTTTGGGTTTCAACTGCAAATTCCTGTTTGAAATGGGCGAAGAGATCAGTTCGCCAGGGCTGGCGCAAATTTGTGAAGAGAACCGATCCCTGCTGAGCGCCGATATTTTTATCGCTTCTGATGGCCCGCGTCTGAATGCTGAACGTCCTACCCTGTTTTTAGGCTCTCGCGGCGCTGTTAACGTCAGGCTGAGCATTCATGCCCGCGATCGTGATTACCATTCCGGTAACTGGGGAGGATTACTGAGTAATCCGGGGACGCAGCTTGCCAGTGCGGTGGCCTGCCTGGTCAATCAGCACGGTCAGCTACAGGTGGCCGCCCTGAAGCCGCCAGCCATCTCTGCTCAGGTCCGTGAGATCCTCAGCGATATAAGTGTTGAGGAGAGCAGCGATGGGCCGCGAATTGATGCTGAATGGGGCGAAGCTGGCTTAACGCCAACGGAACGTTTATATGGCTGGAACACGCTGGAAGTGTTGTCGTTTTTAACCGGTAACCCTGAGCGCCCGATGAACGCTATTCCGGGCAAAGCCACGGCTGTCTGCCAACTGCGCTTCGTGGTGGAGACAGACTGGGAAAATATTGCGCAGCACCTGCGGGAGCATCTCGACAGCCACGGCTTTCAGCAGGTTGAAATTGAAGTTCTGCGCGGTTCGCCTGCTACACGACTCGACCCCTGCAATCCGTTGGTAAAATGGGCGCTTGCTACAATGGCGACCACCAGCGGTAAGAAACCCGCGCTGCTGCCCAATCTGGGCGGTTCGCTGCCCAACGATGTCTTTGCTCATATTCTCGGACTGCCCACTTTATGGATACCGCACTCCTATCCGGCCTGTGGTCAGCATGCTGTTGATGAGCACATGCTTAAATCTGTCGCCCGTGAAGGGCTACAGATGATGACGCAACTCTTCTGGGAGCTGGGTGAAAAAGGGGGCCAGCTCATCGCCAGCCATCAGCTTTACCAGCAGCAGAAGGAGCAGCAATGAGCACGTTAACTTCTGTACAAACGCCGGCGGCAGCTGCGCCAAATCTCTATAAAACGCTGTTTGCTACCTGCGTAGGCAATGCGCTTGAGTGGTTCGATATTGCCGTGTACGGCTTCTTTGCCACCTATATTGCACACGCTTTTTTCCCCACGCAGGATCCTGCTGTCTCCATGTTGCTGACCTTCGGCAGCTTTGGCGTTTCGTTTTTAATCAGGCCATTAGGGGCTGTCGTACTGGGTGATTATGCTGACCGCGCAGGCCGGAAAAAGGCACTGATGCTCTCAATCACGCTGATGATGGTGGGGGGATGCATGATTGTGGTGATGCCCTCCTATGGCACCATCGGACTGGTTGCTCCCGTACTGATCCTGCTGGCTCGTCTGATTCAGGGCTTTTCAGCGGGCGGTGAATTTGGCAGTTCCACCGCTTTTCTGGTCGAGCATTTCCCTCATCGTCGCGCCTTCATTGCCAGCTGGCAATTTGCAACGCAAGGGGCAAGTACGCTGCTGGCGTCGGCTTTTGGGCTGGGGCTGACACACTGGCTCAGTGAAACGCAAATTCAGGCGTGGGGATGGCGCATACCTTTTGCTTTTGGCCTGCTGATTGGCCCGGTTGGCCTCTATATCCGTCGCCATGTGCATGAGCCTGCCAGCTTTATCGCGCGGGAAAAATCGCACTCGCCGCTCAGACTGCTGGCTGGCAAGCAAAAAAGCCTGCTGCTGCTGGCGACAGGTCTGATGGTGATCTCCACCGGCATCAACTATATGCTGAATTATGTCCCTACCTATGCGACAAAAAGCCTGCATCTTTCGGGGACGGCGGCTTTCAGTGCGACATTACTGGCTGGCGTCATACTCACTGTGGTCACGCCATTGATGGGGTTGTGGGCGGAGAAAATAGGGCGCAGGCCGCTGATGTGGGCATCGCTGGGATTATTGATCCTGACTATCTATCCGGCATTCCTGCTGGTGGTAAACCATCCAACTTCCGGGATGCTGCTGCTGCTGGTAGGTTGGATGGCGCTGCTTAAATCGGTCTATTTTTCTACCGTGCCCTCAATGATGGCCGATCTGTTTCCGGTTGACACCCGCGCCAGCGGAATGGCTATCAGTTATAACGTAGCTGTGACTCTGTTTGGCGGATTCGCGCCGTTGATCTGTACGCTGTTAATTACCTCCACCGGTAGCAGTCTGGCCCCGAGTTACTATCTCATGGCATTAGCTCTGGTCAGCGGATGGGCATTATTTAAAAGTCAGTTCCGGTTGCAACACTGATTCTTGCAGAGTGATTGTCACGATCGGTTAATGTGACGGGTTCATTCAGTGAAGTCTCATCAATCCATTAAGCCCCTTCAGCGCGAGTAAAGGGGCTTTTTTTGTGTTTTTTTCAACCTGCTTTAACGCGCAGGAACATTGAAGCCCGTCGTTCTATCAGCCAGTAGATCAGGTAACCCACACTGAGCGAGGCCATAACTAACACCAGCAGCGCGACATAGAGTGTTATCTGGCCGTTTTCGCCAGGCAGCAGGTAATGCAATATTTTTTCCATCGCGCCCATTAACAGACGATGACATACAAAGATTGAATAAGAGGCTACTCCCACTGCGCTTAATACTTTGCTGACGGCAGAGTTACTGACATAACGGAAGCTGAAGAAGGTCAGAATAAAGAAGCTGAATGTCAAAACCATCAGCTGAGCGGTTCCGTGCATAAAGATCGTGGCTACGATCGTCAGGAAACTTATCACCAGTAAAGAATATCCGGTATGGTACCAGGGAGTGGAAAGCCGGGGCTGTAGCGCAAAGCAGAGAACGCCGCTGAGAAAATAAAGCATAACGGGATTGGTATAAAACTTGATCCAGAGATTATCACTCTGCACCGTGATACTTGCGGCGGCAAGCACAATGATACTGAGGAAGATAAATGTCAGCCCCGAGCGGCGGGCAAGAAGTAATCCTACGGAAAAAATCATATAAAACAGCATCTGATAGCAGAATATCCAGCCTGCGGAGATCACGGGCGTTAACGAATGAAGCTCTTTTATATAGACAGAGGGAATGAAAATAAGGGAGAGAAGATTATCTACAGGCTCCACTTTCGTCGAAGGGAACCAGGCTGGATAAATAACCCAAAACACGATCGTTATCAAAGTAAATAAATAATAGACGGGTAATATCTTCACCAGTCTGCCTTTAATAAAAGCCATGACTTTCCCTTCACCAAAGTCATTCCAGTGAAGGCTGGCGACCAGATAGCCACTGGTCATAAAAAAAAGGAAAACGCCCAGCTGGCCCAGCGAAGATGCGTAGCCGCCGAAAGCTGAAAATTTTACCGGACTTAATTGAGTGACAAAGCTTTCGGCATTACTGAGAACAATAAGCAGACAGGCGACAGCCTGCAACCATGTAGAGGCGAGTAAATTATTTTTCATGTAAATGACCCTGATGCTGTGTAGTAAACCCCTCACCGCCAGGCGGTGAGGGGGAGGGAGCATATCCATCTGATAATTTTTTATAAGAGTTTAATTATTGGGCCTGTTTAAGGCCTCTTTGTAATAAGGCTGCTGTGTGCGTCTTTCTTTCAACACATAAGCACAAGCGCGCTCTGTGTGAGGTAATACATTAACCCGGTTGATTCATTTATTTCCATATGTAAAATGCAACTTAAGAAAGATTCAGAATTTCCTGTACCTGTTGCTTTAATTAATTTTGGTTAAGGATGAAAAGTAATTAATGGCGCTAATAATTTACTTTTATGTGCCAGGCCATAATCCTATTATTATTCGCAAGTTAGTCTCTGAGCTGGTTTTTTTTCGCTGGGAATGATTAGTGATGAGTGCAAAGCTGGAAACTTTCACAACCGTAAATCAATATTGATAAGAAAGAGTGAACTATCGGCTTATTCCTGGAGTCCGGCATAAGAGGGCTGAATGTCTGCGGCATGGCGGTTAAGGGCCGTTACAGCCGGCAAAAAAAAGCCGGCTGCGTTTTGACTGGAAAGAGAACCTGAATTAGTGAGATTGCAAATAAGCCACATGGGTTTGCAAGTACTCTTCCAGCCCGTGACGCCCGTCAGCGCCTCCGATACCAGACTTGCGCCAGCCAGCATGGAAACCTTGCATAGCTTCAAAATTCTCCCGATTAACATAGGTTTCACCAAATTTAAGCTCTCTCAGCGCCTTCATGGTGGTGTTCAGATCGCGAGTGAAAAGTGATGAGGTAAGACCATATTCACTGTCATTCGCCAGGGCAATGGCTTCTTCAAGCGTGGTGAAGGGGATCACCGGCAGAACCGGACCAAAGGTTTCCTCCTGCACAATCGCCATATCCTGACTGACGTTGGTCAGCAGCGTTGGGGCAAAAAAGAATCCGCGCTCACCCAGTCGCTTACCGCCAGTCTCGATGCTGGCTCCCTGTTTAACCGCCAGCGCAACCTTCTGTTCCAGGCGAGCGAGGGCATCGGCGGAGATCAGGGGTCCCATATCAATGTCCGTTTTCATCGCCGGATCGCCACTGGTTACCTGCTCAAAGGCGGTTATCAGCCGGGCAACCACTTCCTGATAAACGTCCTGCTGGACATAGAGCCGCTCTGCGCAGTTACAGACCTGCCCGGTATTAATCATTCTCGAACTTACAATGGCTTTTACCGCCAGATCTAAATCAGCATCCTTCATCACTATGGCCGGCGCTTTGCCGCCCAACTCCAGAGAAACTTTAGTGATATGAGGCGCCGCAGCATTAAGAGTGGCAATACCAGCATTTACGCTTCCCGTCAGACTGACCAGACCGACTTTGGGATTAGCCGCCAGCGCCTGACCCACTTCGGGGCCGTAACCTGTTACCAGGTTAAAAACCCCTGGCGGTAAACCGATCTCATCAATAATTTCTGCGAAAATAATCGCATTATTCGGCGTTAATTCACTGGGTTTGATCACAATTGTATTGCCAGTAATTAATGCTGGTGCCGCTTTGCGGGCAATCAGGAAGAAAGGAAAGTTCCAGGGGAGAATACCGACGGTGACACCGATGGCTTTTTTAAACACCATAATGGTTTCGTTGACCCGATCGCTCTGAACGATCTCCCCCTCGTAACGCCGCGCCCATTCCGCCATGTAATCAAGATAATCCGCTGTGAACAGCACTTCGGTTTTTGCCAGCTGTTGGGTCTTGCCTCCTTCGGCAACGATTGTGGCGGTGATTTCCGCTTCACGCTGGCGAATGCCTTGCGAAATTTTTCGCAACCATACACCACGCTCTACGGCCGGTAACGCTTCCCATGCGGGCTGAGCCGCCTGTGCCGCATCCACAGCCCTGTCGGCATCTTCACGGCTCCCTTCCGGGATCTGAGAAAGTCTCTGTTCTGTGGCTGGATTGATCACATCAATCCAGCGGCCGCTGCGGTTTTCAACAAACTGACCATTGATATAAAAACGATGTTGTCGTGACGTCATAGTAGCTTCTCCGTAAAGAGTTTTTTAATGCTGGGTTAATAAAATGTTGCACTACAAAATAGTGCCGCAGCCGTGGCAAAATGTCCTTTCTGTGATTGCCAACGGATCGGGAGGAGATGGCAGAAATGAGAAGAACGCAGGGATTCGGGCCAGAAATGCGGGAAGGGATACGGCAGGAGGGGGCAGGACCCCCTTTTATCACAAATGGAAATTGTGATCGCGGTCAGTGTGAGGTGCATTATTTTGCCAGATTTGCTCCAGCCGGGGCAGCCAGCATAAGGTGCCACCTGTTCATTCCTTCGTAGACTGCCTCTACCGGGAACCTCACCCTCCTACGAAGGAATATAATAATGAGTCAGACAATCCTTTCAGGCATCCTGTGGCATCTGGTGGGCGCCGCCAGCGCCGCCTGCTTCTATGCTCCGTTTAAAAAAGTGCGAAACTGGTCATGGGAAACCATGTGGTCCGTGGGCGGTATCGCATCGTGGATCATCCTCCCCTGGGCGGTGAGTGCCGTGCTACTGCCAAATTTTTGGGGGTATTACAGCAGCTTTACGCTCTCTCAGCTGTTACCCGTGTTTCTCTTTGGCGCCATGTGGGGCATAGGGAACATCAACTACGGGCTGACCATGCGCTATCTGGGCATGTCGATGGGGATTGGTATCGCTATTGGCATCACCCTGGTGGTGGGAACGTTAATGACCCCGCTGCTACAGGGACGTTTTGTTGAACTGTTCAGTTCAGCGGGTGGCAGGTTAACGCTTCTCGGCGTCATGGTTGCGCTGGCAGGCGTAGCCATTGTTTCACGTGCAGGCTTGCTCAAAGAGCGTGCAATGGGCATTACCGCAGAAGAGTTCAATCTGAAAAAGGGATTAGTACTGGCGATAATGTGCGGCATCTTCTCGGCGGGAATGTCGTTCGCGATGAATGCTGCGAAGCCAATGCACGAGGCCGCCGCCGCGCTGGGTATTGATCCGCTCTATACGGCATTACCCAGCTATGTGGTAATTATGGGGGGCGGAGCGGTAATTAACCTGGGCTTCTGCTTTATCCGTCTGATGACCAAATCCTCCCTCTCTGTAAAAGCTGATTTCTCCGTTGCGAAGTCGCTGCTGGTCAGTAACGTGTTGCTCTCTGTGCTTGGGGGAACGATGTGGTACCTGCAATTTTTCTTCTACGCATGGGGGCATGCTCGTATTCCGGCACAGTACGACTTCATTAGCTGGATGCTGCATATGAGCTTCTATGTCTTGTGTGGCGGGCTGGTAGGGCTGGTATTAAAAGAGTGGAAAAACGTGGGCCGGCGGCCGGTCAGCGTTCTCTGTGGCGGCTGCTTTGTGATTATCATTGCGGCGAATATCGTTGGCATGGGCATGATGTCCTGACAAAAATATCCGTCAGGCTGAAAACGGCCAACAGAGAGGCACCACCCAAGGTGGTGCTTTTCAACGTTATGCGTCTCTCCCGGTTAAGAGCTTGCCTGCGGGTTCTGCGCCAGAGTTGTGTGAATGGGGTGGAACCTCACTCCCCGTCGCGCACAACCTGAAGTCTGCGTACGTTAACCGGTTCAAACTGTTGCCGGAAAGCACTGGGCGTCAAGCCTGTTTCCCTGGTAAAAACCACCGAGAAATAGTTACTGTCATCAAAGCCGCATCTGGCCGCAACTTCACTAATCAGAAGCTGGCTGCTGCGTAATAAGTATTTTGCCCGGCACAATTGCAGCTGGCGGATGTAATGGCCCGGCGTCATGCCGGTTTGCTGTCTGAAAAGCTGCTTCAGCGCCCGCTCAGACAACCGGTGCTGATGACAAAAGGCGCTCAGATCAAAACTCGTGGCAATCTGGCCCTGAATCGCTGACATCAAAAGATCCAGCTGCTCGCCTTCGGGAAGCTGATCCACGCTCTCCGGTGAATATCGGTGACGTTGTAACGTCAAAATGAGTTGAAGAAACAGCGTTTCGGTGAGCTGGCGAGAGAGTTGATCGTTTTTACGGCTCTCCAGCCTCAGCTGCTGAATTACGCCTCGCGCCAGCGCCATTCCCCTGGTGGTCAGCCGCCATTTGGTGTCCTGATTGTCAGGCAGAAAGAGCTTCCAGTTCAGACCCAGAGTGAATCGTTCGGGACAAAAAATAATGTTATCCAGGATCAGGTCATTAACGGATTCAAAGCTGTGGCAATCATCGGGGCGCAGATAGAAAAGATCGCCGCAGGTAATCAGCCAGGGTTTGTCATTCATGACATGGAGGCCGTTACCGCGCCAGACAATGACCAGCTCACTGAATTCATGAACATGCGGAGGAAAACAGAGTTGCGGCGCGCGGTCAGCCACCGCTATTGGCATCAATTCAGACGGGAAATAGTCGGCCTTCGCCAGGCGCAGGGGGACAGGTTCAGTCACGGTTCACCTCACAGGTCATTTTGCCTGATGGTACGCGGAGAGATACCAAATTCGCGCTTAAAGAGTGTAGAAAAGTGATTGCTGTCACCAAAACCGCACTGGAAAGCGATATCGGTTATGCGCATCTCGCTGTGTCGCAGCAGATGGCGGGCCTGAAGCAGCCGTAACCGGTTGAGGTAACGTTGCGGTGTGCTCCCGGTTTGCTGCTTCAACTGTCGGTGCAGCGTACGAAGCGAAAGTGAAAACCGCGCCGCCAGCACTTCCCAGTCAATTTCTTCATTAAAATGCTCTGAGAGCCAGTTAAGTAACCCTCGCATCCGCCCGTCCTGATCGTCTGCCGGCAGCTCGCTGCAACCACGGCGCAGCAGCACCAGCAGCTGCATAAAGCGCATCTCCTGTTCTGCCTGGCTTTCAAGGCAGGGGGGACAGGCAGGGAGTTGGATCTCATCAATCAGTTTTTTGGCCTGCGACAGCACTTTGCTGCCCACGCGCCAGTGAGAAGGGTAACCGCCTTCACGCTCCTGCGGCAGCAGATGCTGAAAACCGGTGACAAACCGAAAGGCCTCCGGCCCGCGATAGAGCACATTAGTCAGGATCAGTCCCTCAGTATTCTCATACATATGGCGGTCATGATCCCGGACAAAGCAGACGCAGCCGCCACAAAGCGGCCTTGGCTCACCGTTAAAGATATGAACGCCAGCTCCCTGTTCCACAATCACAATTTCATGAAAATCTTCATGATGATGTTCCGGAAACGCTCCCTGAGGTGCGCGAGGCTCAATGGCTATCGGCCGTCCGCCGCTGGGGAAAAAATCAACACTGTGTAAAACGGTCATGATCTGTCCTCATTGCCAGGTATCGACGGAGTCTACTGCCGGGTGAGGTGGGCGCACCTTGAATTTTCGACCCTATTTCGTGGCAATCAGGCTCATTTTTCAAGATGAGGCCAGAGGAATAGCAGAATTGCGCGGCATGTCACATCGGCGCCCGGCGAGAGCGATAACCGATTTTGTGAGCTGATTCACGTTCATCTTTGCCTTGTTGCCAGGGCTGAACGGCAGCTGGCAATTAGGGGAAGGTGTAGGATCCTCAGACTCTTAGACTATGGCTACCGAACTGACAGGAAGCCAATGCTATGAGCATGCGAAATTGTGTAGCCATCGACCTGGGAGCCTCCAGCGGCCGCGTAATGCTGGCACGTTTTAACAGTGAAACAGGCCATCTTCAGTTGGAAGAGATTGCCCGCTGCGTGAATCAATTAATCGCCGTGGAGGGCCGTCAGTGCTGGGATTTAGACGCACTGGAACACTTTATCCTCAGTTCGCTTAATAAGCTGGATCAGCAGGGTATTGTGCCGGACAGTATCGGGATTGATACGTGGGGCGTGGATTACGTACTGCTGGACAAGCAGGGGAAGCGGTTAGGTCTGCCCGTCTCCTATCGGGATGGCCGTACGCAGGGGATTATGCAGCAAGCCTGCGCGCAACTCTCGCGTGAATCCATTTATCAGCGCACGGGAATTCAGTTTCTGCCGTTTAATACGCTCTATCAGCTGCGCGCAATGACCAGCGCTGAACCTGAGTGGCTGGCTGAGGTCGGGCATGCGTTGCTGATCCCAGATTATTTCCATTATCGTCTGACCGGCAAACTGAACTGGGAATACACCAACGCCACCACCACCCAACTGCTGAATTTACGCAGCGGAGAGTGGGATGAAACGCTGCTGGCGTGGGCGGGCGCCAGGGCAAGCTGGTTTGGCCAACCTACGCAACCGGGACATCACGTGGGGGAATGGATATCCGCCAAAGGCGACCCGGTGCCGGTCATTGCCGTTGCCACCCATGATACGGCAAGTGCCGTGCTCGCCGCTCCGGTGGCCGGAACCAATGCAGCCTGGCTCAGCTCAGGAACCTGGTCACTGATGGGCTTCGAAAGTGCCGAACCCTTTGCTAACGACGCCGCGCTGGCAATGAATATCACCAATGAAGGCGGGGCTGAAGGGCGCTATCGCGTACTGAAAAATATCATGGGACTCTGGCTGCTCCAGCGGGTTTGCAAAGAACTCTCAATAGAAGATCTCTGTGGACTGGTTGAAGAAGCTGAAAAGCAGCCTGTCTGTCGCTCGTTGATCAACCCTAACGATGACCGTTTTATTAACCCGGTGAATATGGTGCGGGAAATTCAGGATGCCTGTGTCGGGCAGGGTATGCCTGCACCCGCCACGCCTGCTGCACTTGCCCGCTGCATATTTGACAGCCTTGCGCTCTTTTACCGTCAGGTCTTGCATGAGTTGCAGGATCTGCGGGGGGCAGCGTTTAGCTGGCTGCATATCGTCGGCGGCGGTTGCCAGAACCCTTTACTCAATCAACTTTGCGCTGATGCCTGCGGTATTCCGGTTATTGCCGGCCCGGTAGAGGCTTCCACGCTGGGTAATATTGGCAGTCAGTTGATAGCCAGCGGAGAGGTGCGGGATGTGGCGCACTTCAGGCAGCTGATTAAACAAAATTTCACTTTAAAAACCTATACCCCTCACGCCAGTGACGCGTATCGCCGCAGTTGGCCGCGCTTTCAGTCACTGACACACCAGGCTAAGGAGCTATGTATATGACCCGAGCAATCGAACAGGCATTTCAGCTGGCTAAGCAGCGCTTTGCTGATATCGGTATTGACGTCAACGCTGCAATGGCGCAGTTGGATAAGCTGCCCATTTCCATGCACTGCTGGCAGGGGGATGATGTTAAAGGGTTTGAGAACCCACAGGGCGCATTAACTGGCGGTATTCAGGCAACGGGCAATTACCCCGGAAAGGCGAGTACAGCCGCAGAACTGCGGGCCGATCTGGATCAGGCGATGGCGCTGATCCCTGGGCCGAAGCGCCTTAACCTTCACGCTATCTATCTGGAAAGCGACAGCCCCGTCGAGCGTACAGAGATCAAGCCTGCCCACTTCAGTCAGTGGGTCGAATGGGCCAAAAAGAATGGGCTGGGGCTGGATTTCAATCCTACCTGTTTCTCTCATCCACTGAGTGAGGACGGTTTTACCCTGGCGCATGCAGATGCGGAAGTCCGCCAGTTCTGGATTGAGCACTGTAAAGCGAGCCGCAAAATCTCCGCCTCGTTTGGTGAAGCCCTCGGCACCCCCTCAATCATGAATATCTGGGTTCCGGATGGCATGAAAGATCAGACCGTCGATCGTTTCGGCCCACGCCAGCGTCTGATGAATTCGCTGGATGAAATTATCAAAGAGAAACTCAACCCGGCCCACCATATTGATGCAGTAGAAAGCAAACTGTTTGGCATCGGTGCCGAGAGCTATACCGTAGGCTCTAATGAATTTTGTCTGGGCTATGCCAGCAGCCGCCAGACTGCACTGACCCTGGATGCAGGGCATTTCCATCCAACCGAAGTGATTTCAGACAAAATCTCCACGGCGATGCTTTACGTCCCGCGGCTGCTGCTGCATGTCAGTCGGCCGGTTCGCTGGGACAGCGATCACGTTGTGATTCTGGATGATGAGACGCAAGCCATCGCCAACGAAATCGTCCGTCAGAAGCTCTTTGACAAGGTGCACATTGGTCTGGACTTCTTTGATGCCTCCATCAACCGCATCGCGGCCTGGGTTATTGGCACCCGCAATGCGAAAAAAGCGCTGTTGCGTGCTCTGCTGGAACCGGTAGATCAGTTGAAAAAACTGGAGCTGGAAGGGGACTACACCAGCCGTCTGGCACTGCTTGAAGAGCAGAAATCTCTGCCGTGGCAGGCCGTCTGGGAAGCCTACTGCCTGCGTCACGATGTCCCGGCCGGAGCTGGCTGGTTAGACGCTGTCCGTCATTATGAACAACAAGTTCTCAGCAAACGTTAAGGACGTAACATGCAAAATATTCTGAATGCCTGGTTTGTACAGGGAATGGTCAAAGCGACCAGCGATATGTGGTTAAAAGGCTGGGATGAGCGCAATGGCGGCAATGTCAGCCTGCGTCTGCTGGATGAAGAGGTGCAACCCTTCGCACAAGACTTCTATTTTCAACCCCGTACGGTAGAGCTGACCCAACCCGCCCCGGCGCTCGCTAACTGCTGGTTCCTGGTGACAGGCTCAGGGAAATTTTTCCGTAACGTTCAGCTCGATCCTGCTGACAGTCTGGTGCTTCTGCGGGTCAGTGAGGATGGTCGGGCTTACAGCATTTACTGGGGCTTAACCAACGGCGGGCTGCCTACCTCTGAACTCGCCTCGCATTTTCAGTCTCACAGCGTGCGTATGCAGGTTACGCAGGGCGCCGACCGTGTGATTATGCACTGCCATGCGACCAATTTTATGTCCCTCAGCTATGTGGTTGATCTTGATTCAGCCTCCTTTACCCGCCTGCTGTGGGAAGGCAGCACAGAGTGTCTGGTCGTCTTCCCGGATGGCGTGGGGATTGTTCCCTGGATGGTGCCGGGCACCGACGGGATTGGCGAGAAAACCGCTGAACAGATGGCTTCGCACAGTCTGGTGATGTGGCCTTTCCACGGCATATTTGGTGCCGGGCCAACGCTGGATGAGACATTTGGTCTGATCGATACCGCTGAAAAGTCATCTGAGGTGGTGGTTAAAGTCCTGTCAATGGGCGGAATGAAGCAGAGCATCACTACTCAGGAGCTGATCGCCCTGGGTGAGCGCTTTGGTGTAAAACCGTGGCAGGCTGCACTGGAGGCAAGACATCCTCATGTTGCGTAAAGCTTTTGTTATGCAGGTTTATCCGGACAAACATCAGGAGTATCAGCAGCGGCACAATCCCATCTGGCCAGAACTGGCACAGACGCTGAAGGAGCACGGTGCGCACCATTATTCTATTTTTCTGGATGCGCCGCGTAACCTGCTGTTTGCCGTGGTTGAGATTGAGTCAGAAGAGCAATGGAATGCTGTGGCAAAAACGGAGGTCTGCCAGCGATGGTGGCAATCGATGAGCGCCCTGATGCCATCTAATCCCGATCACAGCCCGATCAGTGCTGAACTGCTCCCCGTTTTTTATCTGGAATAAAAATTCACAGGGGCTAATTGCTTAGCCCCTGTGCTGTTTTATCGAACACGATCTGTTATCTGTTTATCTGTTTATCTGTTTATCTGTTTATCTGTTTATCTGTTTATCTGTTTATCTGTTTATCTGCTATCTGCTATCTGCTATCTGCTATCTGCTATCTGCTATCTGCTTATCCATTAATCCGTAGCTGAGGATAACGACGCATGCTCCAGGCACACCAGGCAAGCGAGAGCAGGCCGATAGCCCCACCGGCATAACCTATATTCTGCATGCCCAGATGTATACTCACCTGATTACCCAGCAGCGCTCCGCCGCCAATACCCAGATTATAAATCCCCGAAAGCAGCGACATGGCTACGTCCGTAGCGTCTGGTGCCAGAGCCAGTACGCGAACCTGAACGGCCAGGCCGATAATCATCATCGACATGCCCCAGATAATACAGAGCGTAGAAATAGCCAGGGTCTGCGTAACGGCAACATACAAAGAGAGCATACAGATCGTAATTAATGCGATAGTTCCCAGCAAAAATGTTGCCGGGAATTTATTGCCTAACGTACTAAAGAGCACGCTACCCACAATTCCGGCAGCGCCAAATATCAGCAGCAGGAAGGTGGTGAAATTACCACCCATTGACGCGACACTCTGAATAAAGGGTTCAATATAGCTGTAGGCGGTATAATGTGCTGTTACCACCACCGCAATCAGTAAATAGAGCGAAACCAAAGCAGGGCGCTTGAATAACATCGGCACGCTTTTTAAAGAGCCGGTGTGTTCACTTGGCAACTTAGGCAGTAATTTCGCCAGGCAAAGCATGGTTATCAAAGCCACGCCGCCTATCACGCCAAAGGTTATTCTCCAGCCCAGATACTGACCAATCAGGCGCCCAATGGGTAAACCCAGCACCATGGCCAGGGCGGTGCCGGTGGCCAGCATGCTTAATGCCTGCGTTTTTTTACCGGCAGGAGCAACGCGAATGGCCAGGGAAGCGGTGATAGACCAGAAAATGGCATGAGAGAGCGCAATACCGATACGGGAGAGTACCAGGATATTGAAACTCCATGCAAAAGTTGACAGCACGTGGCTGCCCACAAACAGCGAGAAGATCGCAATCAGCAGGAACCGCCGCTCAACCTGACGCGTTAACAGCATCATTGGCAGAGAGAGCAGCGCCACAACCCAGGCATAAATAGTCAGCATCAGCCCAACCTGGGCAGTATGCATGGAAAAACTGGCCGCTATGTCTGACAGCAGACCTACCGGAGCGAATTCAGTAGTGTTAAAAATAAACGCAGCGATGGCTAACATGACAACGCGTAGCCATGCCGTTTTGCGTGAAACGGTATTAATTGATTGCATGGAAGTTAACGACTTGTTGGTAGAAAGTTAATTCCACCGCGGGCGGAATCCAGATTAAAGAGCGCATAGTGTGTTTTATTTAACGGAGAGAAGAAATCGAAAAAATGCTCTTTTTTGTAAATCAGACAAACTGAACATTTATCACCACTTCTTCCCCTTACTGACAGGTTATTTATGCTGAGATAAACCCATTTTTACAAGGTAACCTGCCGGCTGATGAGTATAGACAGATTTAATGAATGTTCCAGCCAATATAAAACTCAGCCGCTGGGAAGGTGAATGATTAAAGGCCGCCTTATGCCTGAAGTGCATGAGTCGCGCTTTTAAAACAGCCGCCAGAGAAGGTCGCCAGAAGTTGAGTGAGAAAATATTAAACAGAATGGGTTAACAGTCGGGTTGTATTGCCAACGATCTGTGGGTCATTACCGATCTGACGACCAGCAAAACTTCAGCATCCACTCTGTGGAAGGCGTGAAAATCAGAGCCACTTTATAACTTTCAGGGCTGGAACAGGGCAGAGCGATCTAAGCCTCCAGCAAAACCCGGACGGCCATCGCGCTTGCATTACTGTGTAACGAAGCGAGGTTAAGGCATCTTTTGGGGCTGGCAGGTCATCACACTCCTCTAAAGACAGCGGCGAAGGTTGCTGAATAGTCCCGAAGATGAAACATAAGCCAGACCACCGGCGCCAGCGTTCCCGCTGGACCAGTAAACCCGCAGAGCGAATCTCTCTTTGCCTTTGTGACGCAGTAATACCCCCTTACCAATTCATTGCAGATTTTTCACTGTAGCTAACTATTTCTTCGAAGATTGCGCTACCCTGGAAGGGTACAGGCTGCTGAAAAGTAGCCTCTCTTAGCTAACCATAAGGATGAGATGAGATGACTCAACGTCCCTCTGTTGCTGTATTGGGATTGGGCGCAATGGGCCATGCCTTTGCTGCTAATTTAGTTAAAAAAGGCTTTACGACTTCTGGCTGGAACCGCACCAAATCCCGCGGTGAAGATTTAATAAGCGCAGGTCTGAAGCTGGCCGACAGCCCTGAAGAAGCGGTGAAACAGGCCGATGTCGTGATAGCGATGCTGGCAGATGCTGAAACCACTGAAACGGTACTGGCTAACGCGCAAAGCGCTTTGAAGCAGGGCGCTATCGTGGTGCAGATGGGCACCATTGGTGTGGAAGCTACGGAGAAATTGATCGCCGCTTTTCAGCAGCAACGTCCGGACGTAGTGTTCCTTGATGCGCCGGTGTCAGGCACAAAAACACCCGCTGAAAATGCCCAGATTGTGATCCTCGCCAGTGGCGATCGTGAGCGTGCTGCTGATGCTGAAACTATCTTTGCGGCTATTTCAAAAGGAACAAAATGGCTGGGCGAAGCGGGTAAAGCTTCAAGGATGAAACTGGTGGTCAACGCCTGGCTGATCTCTATGGTTCAGGGCCTGTCAGAAAGCACCCAGATGGCAAAAGAATTTGGTTTCAGCCCTGACGATCTCTGGTCAGTCCTGGAGGGCGGGCCGCTGGCTGTTCCCTACGTGAAAGGTAAGCTGGAGATGATTAAAGAGGGAACATACGACCCACAAATGCATCTGACCTGGGCGTTAAAAGATGTCAATCTGGCGCTGGAGGCGGCTAAAAACAGCGAGCTTCCCGGTCTGAAGCTGATCTCTGATATCTGGCAACAAGCAGTTGAGGCCGGATATGGCGAAAAAGACCTCTCTGTAGTCTATCGTTACCTGAGCGAGAAGTGAGCTGAAACAAACATAGCCGGTCAGTGACCGGCCTTTCCCTCAGGAGGAACTATGCAAAAGCTCTATGGCGCGCCGGGCTTTGGCTCGGCCATTGTAGAAATCATGTTCGCTCTGGCTGGTGAATCTTATCAGTTGGTCAATGTTGAAGGTTTTGACCAGCCTGGCCCGTCACGAGACATACTGAAAAAAGTTAATCCCCTTTGTCAGGTTCCTACCCTGGTGAGAGAAGATGGCATCGTGCTGACAGAGAGCGCGGCAATTGCTTTAACCCTTCTCGATGAAAACCCGCAGCTCGCCCCTCTCTCTGGCACTCCGCAGCGGCAGGAGTTTTATCGACTGCTGATCTGGATGGTGGCCAATGTCTATGCAACCCTCACCTATGGTGACTACCCTGAGCGTTGGGTAAAGCAGGCGCCGGCAGAATTAACGCAGAGCACCGACCGCTATCGCGAATCGCTCTATCTCTGGCTGGAAACTCAGGCAGGAGAGGGGCCTTACTGGTTTGGCGAGCGGATCAGCCTGTTAGATGCTTATCTTCCGGTGATAGTGTGCTGGCGTCCCAGAGCGGCCTGGTTTCAACAACATACGCCAAAAATTGCCGCTATGGCGAATAACGTCCGCCAACGTGCGGAACTTACCCGCATCATCGCCGCCAACGACTTGTGACCATAATCCCATATTTTTCATAATGATAATGGGAATAGCAGTAATCGCTTAAGCCGATCCTTCTAAAAAGCAACAATATTTGTTATATTAATCGGGTACTCTTTTTATTAGTTGACTGATTTTTAATGCTTTTTAAGACCGCCGCTGAAACGGTGATGCACAGCTAAAAGCAAGGATCTGAACATGCTTGATATTCGTTTTCCTACAGCCTTACAAATGGTGCTCAGCGTAGCCCAGGCGGAGCGGGAAGGTAAACGCAGCACCAGCAAAATTCTGGCAATGGGCCTTGAGGCCAACCCCAGCTTCGTCCGCAAGATGATGGTGCCGCTGACCCGCGATGGCATTATTGTCTCCACGCTTGGCCGCACCGGCACTATTCGCCTGGGCCGTCCGGCTGAAGAGATCACATTGTGTGATATTTATCTTTCCGTACTGGAAGATAAGCCGCTGCTGGCAGGGCGTCCGGAAGTGCCGGCCCGCTGTCTGGTTAGCGCCAATACCTGCTGGTTCTTTAAAGAGCTGGCGCGTGAAGCAGAGCAGGCTTCGCTCGACGTGCTGGCCAAACGCACGGTAGCCGATGCGCTGACTGAGATCTATGAGCGAGATCGCCGTAATCCGGAAGGAAGCTGCGAGGCATTCCTGGCCCGCGAAGCAGCAGATACGTAAATCTGCTTATCCCCGCAAAAGGGCGGACAACGCAAAGTTGTCCGCCCTTTTTTGATCCTGAATAAGTGTGCGCAGCTGAGTCGGAATGGGGTTGCGACCAAAAAAAATGGGAAGCAAATTGCTTCCCATTTTCTGTCTGTTTCCAGCTTTGACGCGTTGACCAGCTTCAGGCTCTTTTATTCTCAGCCTTCGAAGGCGGGTTTGCTCTCTACCACAGGCTCCTCTTTCTTCACCAGTTTACGCAGGGCAACATAGAAGACCGGGGTCAGGAACAGCCCGAACAACGTCACACCCAGCATCCCGGCAAATACGGTGATCCCGGTCACGGTGCGAACTTCAGCCCCTGCGCCGTGACCCACCATTAGCGGAACAGTTCCGGCGATAAAGGCGATAGAGGTCATAACGATCGGACGCAGACGCAGACGGCAGGATTCCAGCGCAGCCTGCACAATGGTGCGGCCCTGCATCTCCAGCTCGCGGGCAAATTCCACAATCAGAATGGCATTCTTACAGGCCAGTCCCATCAACACCACCAGTCCAACCTGCACAAACACGTTGTTATCGCCCCCGGTCAGCCATACGCCAAACAGCGCAGAGAGCATGGTCATCGGCACAATCAGGATCACCGCCAGTGGCAGCGTCCAGCTTTCATAAAGCGCTGCGAGTACCAGGAACGCCAGCAGTACGGCCACCGGGAAGACGATGATCGCCGCGTTGCCCTGAGTTGACTGTTGGTAGCTCAGGTCAGTCCACTGAATATTCATGCCGTTTGGCAGGATCTGGTCAGCAATACCTTGCACTGCCTGCATCGCTTCAGCAGAGGAAAGCAGGCGCGGATCCGCATCGCCAATCAGGTCAGCTGCCGGAAAACCGTTGTAGCGGATCACCGGGTCCGGTCCATAAGTGGTGCCGATGTGCACCATGCTGCCAATGGGCACCATCTCCCCGGCTGCATTACGGGTACGCAAATTGGCGATATCTTCAATGCTGTCACGGAACTGACCGTCAGCCTGCGCATAGACTTTCCAGGTACGGCCAAAGCGGTTGAAGTCGTTGACGTAAGACGAGCCAAGATAGGTTTGTAAAGTACCAAACAGATCGGTTAACGCCACGCCCTGCGCCTTGGCTTTATCACGGTCTACCTGCGCGTCCAGCTGCGGCACGTTAGCCTGATAGGTCGAGATAGGGAAGTGTAAGCCCGGCGTTTGCATAATGGTGCCCGCCATCGCATTGGCGGCTTCCTGTAATGCGCCATATCCCAGACCAGCGCGATCCTGAATATAGAGTGAATAGCCTGCGCCCTGGCCCAGCCCTAAAATTGGCGGTGGCATAATGGAGAAAGTGAAACCTTCCTGAATCGTCGCCAGTTTAGCGTTGATCTCGGCATTAATTTCCGCCGCAGAACGTGTACGCTGATCCAGCGGCTTCAGCGCGAAGAACACCGTGCCGGTATTAGGCGTATTGGTGAACTGCAACGCGTTCAGCCCAGGGAAAGCTATCGCATCCGCCACGCCTTCGGTATGCAGTGCAATATCGCTCATCTGCCGGATCACTCTGTCGGTACGCTCCAGCGACGACCCTTCCGGCATCTTCACGCCACCGATCAGGTAGAGTTTGTCCTGGGTAGGAATAAACCCGGCTGGAACGGCTTTAAACATTACGCCTGCACCAATCAACAGCAGAACATAGACACCAAACACCGCACCGCGACGCTTAAGGATGCGCGAGACGCCACCCTGATAGCGCTCAGAATTTTTGTTAAAGAACCGGTTAAACGGACGGAACAACCAGCCAAACAGGGAGTCGATAATGCGTGTGGCACGATCTTTTGGCGCGCCGTGCGACTTCAACAGTAACGCCGCCAGTGCAGGCGAGAGCGTCAGCGAGTTAATTGCCGAAATCACGGTGGAAATAGCGATGGTGACGGCAAACTGCTTGTAGAACTGACCAGTCACACCAGAGAGGAAGGCCATCGGCACAAATACCGCACAAAGCACCAGCGCGATAGCGATAATCGGACCTGATACCTCGCGCATCGCCTGATGAGCCGCAGCGCGCGGTTCCAGCCCCTCTTCGATATTTCGTTCGACGTTTTCCACCACCACGATCGCATCATCCACCACGATACCTATCGCCAGCACCAGCCCGAACAGGCTTAATGTGTTAAGCGAGAAGCCCAGCAGGTAGAGCACTGAGAAGGTTCCTACCACAGATACGGGCACCGCCAGCAGTGGGATTACGGAAGCACGCCAGGTTTGCAGGAACAGGATCACAACCAGCACCACCAGCAGGATCGCTTCCAGCAGCGTATGCAGCACGGAACTTATCGAATCACGTACAAAAATGGTTGGATCGTAGGGTGCCTTCCACTCCACGCCATCGGGGAAGCGGGTCGCCAGCTCGGCCATTTTCGCCCGGACAGCATTGGAGAGGTCGATAGCGTTCGCGCCAGGTGCCTGGAAGATACCAATCCCCACCGCATCTTTGTTATTCAACTGGGAACGCAGCGCATAGCTTCCCGAACCCATCTCAATACGGGCCACGTCGCGCAGCCGGACAATTTGTCCATCTTCGCCGTTTTTAAGGATAATATTGCCAAATTCATCTTCACTGGTCAGGCGGCCCTGAGCATTGATCGACAGCAGGAAATCACTCTTGTTGGGCATAGGCTCTGCGCCCAGCTGTCCGGCAGAAACCTGAACGTTCTGCTCCTGAATGGCGGTTACCACATCGCCAGCCGTCATACCGCGTGCGGCCACTTTGGTCGGATCCAGCCAGATACGCATTGCGTACTCACCGGCACCAAAAATCTGCACCTGGCCCACACCCGGCAGACGCGCCAGCTCATCCTTCACCTTCAGCTGCGCATAGTTTCGCAGGTAGAGCGAATCATAACGGCCTGAAGGGGAGTCCAGATGCACAACCAGCGTCATGGTTGGAGACTGCTTCTGCGTGGTGACGCCCTGACGACGGACATCCTCCGGCAGACGAGCTTCAGCCTGAGCAACGCGGTTTTGCACCTGAACCTGCGCCTGATCCGGATCGGTACCCGGACGGAAGGTAACGGTGGTCACCAGCACGCCGTCTGAACCGGCAATCGATTTCATGTACATCATGTTCTCGACGCCGTTAATTGCTTCTTCCAGCGGCGTCGCCACGGTTTCTGCAATGACCTTCGGGTTAGCGCCGGGATATTCTGCCCGCACCTGCACGCTCGGCGGTACCACGTCCGGGTATTCGCTGATTGGCAGCAACGGAATAGCAATCAGCCCGGAGACGAAGATCAGAATCGACAGCACGGCCGCAAATATCGGTCGGTCGATGAAAAATCTGGAAAAATCCATATCAGTATCCGCAGCTTAAATTAAAGGGGGGCTGGTGCCATCGGCACCGTTTTGGCATTCACCGGCATCCCCGGCATAAACACTTTCTGGACGCCATCCACAATCACCCGGTCGCCAGAGTGCAACCCTTGCTGGACAATACGCAGGCCGTTGGCTATCTGACCAGGCTGGATATCACGACGCTGCGCTTTGTTCTGAGCATCAATCACCCACACATACTTACGGTCCTGATCGGTGAGCACCGCTTTGTCATTGATCAGCAGGGCAGGGAAGTCAGCCCGACCCGGCAGCTGCACACGGGCAAACAAACCTGGGGTATAGAGGCGCTGGCTGTTATCCAGTAACGCACGCATCCTGATGGTTCCGGTGCTGGCGGTCAGCTGGTTGTCGGTAAAGTCGACCTTGCCTTGATGCGGGTAGCCCTGTTCACCTACAAGACCAATTTTCACCGGTAAGGCATGATGGCTGTTCGCCGCACTCTCGCCCTGACGGCTCATTTGCTGATAACGCAGGAAGGTGGCTTCATCAACGTCGAAGTAAACGTAAACGGTATTCAGGGAAACCAGCGTGGTAAGGACACTGCTGCTGTCACCGGCGGTCACCAGATTGCCGGAGGTGATCATCGCCCGGCTGGCGCGGCCATCAATAGGCGCGGTAACGCGGGTAAAATCCAGGTTCAGCCGCGCCATATCTACCGCTGCCTGCGCTGAAAGCACGCTGGCCTGTGCCTGGGTAGAGGCGGAGCGCCGCTGTTCCCAGACCTCACGGGAAATGGCCTGGCTGCCAATGAGTTTCTCCGTCCTGCCCGATTCGCTACGCGCCAGCTGAGCCTGAGTACGTGCGCTGGCGAGATCGGCCTGCGCCCGCTCAAGCTCTGCCCGGTAAGTTCTGTCATCAATGGAGAACAGCACGTCGCCTTTTTTAACTTCCTGGCCTTCGGTGTAGTTCACTTTATCGATATAACCGGTTACGCGGGGCCGGAGCTGAACGCTCTGCACTGCCTCAATCCGTCCGTTGAAGTTATCCCACTGACTGACCGTTTGTTGCTGAACTTCAGCCACGCTCACCTGCGGGGCAGGTGGCGCGCTCTGTTCGGCCCCTTTGGAATCACATCCCATCAGCCAGAAAGCGGAGAGGAGCGGAAGCGCTATCGTGCGCAGGCGCATAGCGGTGAATGATCTCATGATGATTAATCCCTGTTACAGATGCTGGACGACGTGAAAGTGCACGGCATAATGCATAAAGTGCAACTATGTTAATTGCATTAAACAGGTTGGATTGTAAGAAGAGGGTCAATAAAGTGCAAGTATAATTGTTGCCTTTAGCATTTTTTTGTCAGTGAACGTAGCAAAATGTGAATAAAGGCGGAGAGGGCAGCGACAACAATGACAGCGAACCGCATTTAATGCAACAATAAAACTTGCATTAATGGGAAGGGTGCTTTAGCTTATATGCATTCATTAAAGTTACCTTTTACCCTGCTGCGGGCAAGAGGTCAAGTCAGGCTAATAACAAAAAGCGCAAAAGGGGAAAGTAATGAGCCATGATGATTTTATTAACGATCTGGTAATGTGGATCGATACTCACATTGAAGGGAAGATGGATCTGGATACCGTAGCTGACCGGGCTGGTTACTCCAAATGGCATCTGCAACGTATGTTTAAGCAGCATACGGGTTATGCATTGGGTGAGTATATTCGTGCACGCCGCCTGAAAAAATCCGCTGAACGCCTGGCGAAAGGGGGCGAGCCGATCCTGGATGTCGCAATCTCTTTTGGTTTTGACTCACAGCAGTCCTTTAACCGCAGCTTTAAACGCCAGTTCGGACAATCTCCGGGCGCATGGCGTCGTCAGGTGCAGGTTAGCGCCTGCGCACAATAGTCGGATCTCCTCTTCAATAGCGGGCGTTTAGCCCGCTGTGAATCTCAGCCTCTCTGCGTTTAATCCGCAAAACTCTGCCAACCCATTGTATACTGTCTGAATTGCGCTTACGTTTAAGACAGGAATTGTCATGCCGATGTGGAACCTGAACAAGCAGGGTATATGTGAAGCCGCCAGCTATCTGCTGGTTTTTGGTGCGCTGTTTCTGATTTTCCCCCTGCGTCTGCTGCCCTGTTTTCTGGCTGGGTTCATTGTTTATGAAACTATCCTGGCCTTAACGCCGTGGGTGGAGCGTCTGGTTAAAGGGCCGCTGGCTCGCTGGATCATCATTTTTTTCCTGACGATTATCATCCTGCTGGCGCTGGTTGGCGGCATCACCAAGCTGATTGGCTTCTTAATGCATGATTTTCAAAATCCGGCCGCCTTTCACGCCGCGGCGAGTAAACTGCTGGAAGATGCGCAGCGGACTCTCTCGCCCGTTGTCACCCACTATCTGCCTGCGGATATTGATGAGCTTCAGCACCAGGTAGTGACCTGGCTGCGGGAACATCTGGTCGTGGTACAAACCTTTGGACGCACAGCGGCGCACACCTTCGCCACCATGCTGATCGGCATGCTTTTAGGGGCCATTATCTCGCTGCGTATCAGTAGCCTGAATACGCAGGATGCTCCGTTGAAACATGCGCTATTGGACAGGCTGACGGTGCTGGCCGCCTCCTTCCATAACGTCGTTTTTGCGCAAATCAAAGTTTCGCTGGTTAATACTCTTCTCACCTGTGGCTTCCTTTTTGGCGTGTTACCGCTGTTTGGGCTGCATTTCCCTTTTGCCAAAACCGTGGTGGTGCTCACCTTTGTTGCCGGTCTGCTGCCGATCATTGGCAATTTGATCTCTAATACGGTCATTGTGCTGATTGGCCTCTCCATCTCTCTGGAAGCGGCGGTGATATCGCTGGTGTTTTTGATCCTGGTGCACAAGCTGGAGTATTTTATCAACGCGCAGATTTTTGGCACACGCATCAACGCCAAGACCTGGGAAATCCTGCTGGCGATGCTGGTATTTGAGTCCGCCTTTGGGCTGGCTGGCGTGGTGGCCGCGCCGGTTTATTACGCTTACCTGAAAAGTGAGCTGCGTCTTGCCAGACTGATTTAAAAGAAGCGGGACTAGAGAGGTCCCGCCTTATTTTGAATGTGCGTCCCGTAAAATTCCCACCATACAGCTCTGCAATGTCCATACCGGAACCTGATATCAAAGAGCAGGCAGAGCGTCACAGCCCTTTGCCATTGCCGCACAGTCACGTGAGGGGAGTGGCTGCAAAGCGTCACCCTCTTCAGGTTTGCGCCCCAGAGGTGAGAAACCACCGGCTATACCTGCTTTTCTTCCCCTTACTCTCTTCAAGGCTTTACGTTGAATCACATCGATCTTATGGTAGAGAAAATGACTGAGGAATAAGCCTTACATGCCTGCGCTTTTGGATACCTTGTTTCACCAAATCCTGCTCTCTATGCCACTTTTTATTCTTATCGCCCTGGGCTGGCTGCTGGTTCGCTGGCGTAAATGGCCAGAGAGCATCAGCGAAGCGTTAAACCTCGTGGTCTTTAAGATTGCGTTGCCAGCAATGCTGTTCAGGTTGATGAGCGATTTCAGCAAAAGCCCGCCAGTGGATGCCCGCCTGTTGATCGCTTTTTTTGGAGGCTGTCTGATAGTCTTTCTTGTTGGGCGCATTATTGCGGCGCGCGTTTTCCGGCTTGATGGGATATCCGGTTCAGTATTTGCACTTGGCGGGATTTTCTCTAATAACGTGATGCTGGGGCTGCCTATTGCTACCGTAATGCTGGGAGAAAAAGCGATCCCCTCTGTAGCGCTGGTGCTGGTCTTTAACGGTCTGATCCTGTGGACGCTTGCTACGGTCTCGGTGGAGTGGTTCAGACATGGCTCGCTCAGCCTGACAGGCTTTGGCAAAACTGCCCTCAGCGTTCTGAAAAATCCGCTGATTATCGCTATCCTCTCCGGCACCTTATTCAGCCTGACAGGGCTTTCCTTGCCGCAAATGGTCGATCAGCCCATCAGTATGCTGGGCAAAATTGCCGTACCCCTGGCGCTGGTGGCGCTGGGTATGAGCCTTGCCGCCTATAAAATAAAGGAGGGCCTGAAAGAGAGCTATGCAATCTGCCTGTTAAAGCTGATTGTACAACCGCTGGTGATCTGGGGGCTGGCCTGGCTGATTGGGCTGCCGCCGCTGGAGAGCAAAGTCGTGGTGCTGTTAGGCTCGATGTCGGTGGGGATCAACGTTTATCTGATGTCACAACAGTTTAACGCCTTAACCGGCCCGGCAGCCACCAGCATGCTGCTTTCGACAATTTTCTCTGCTGTCACAACCCCTTTACTGCTGATGTTGATGGATATCGCCTGAGAGGAAATGTGAGCCGCCCGGCGGAACGGAAGCACGGTGCTTGCGATAAAAGTATTTATTTCATTATCTTCTTCTATCGGTAATTCTGTTTCGTTTTAAGTGCGAAACGGCGCAGGCCGATCACCCTCTGGAGAATGATAATGAAAACCTGCAAAACTATACTGTTGTTAATGACCCTCGGCTGTTCTGCTTCTTCGCTGGCAGAAACTATCGGCGTCTCGATGGCTTATTTCGACCAAAACTTTCTTACGATTATTCGTCACTCTATCGACAAAGAGGCTAAGGCCAGAGGGCTAACCGTGCAGTTTGAAGATGCCCGTGGTGATGTAGGTAAACAGACCGATCAGGTGCAAAGTTTTATCAGCGCCGGCGTGGATGCGATCATTGTTGATCCGGTTAACTCGGCAGGCACGCCTGCCATCACCAAACTGGTTACCGCAGCCAAAATACCGCTGGTTTACGTCAACCGAACGCCAGGTGACATCAAGTTGCCTGCGGGCGTGGTTTTTGTCGGCTCAGATGAAAAGCAGTCCGGCACATTGCAGATGGAAGAGCTGGCCCGTCTGGCAAACTATCAGGGTAAAGTGGCGATCATGATAGGTAACCTGACCGACGCCGGGGCTATCCAGCGTACCAAAGATGTCGAGCAGGTTGTCGCCAAATACCCCAAAATGAGCGTGGTGCAGAAGCAGACGGCCAACTACTCCCGCAGTGAGGGGATGGATCTGATGCTGAACTGGCTGACCAACGGCGAGGAGATCGATATCGTGGCGGCCAACAACGATGAAATGGCGATTGGCGCGATCATGGGATTGCAGCAGGCGGGCAAAAAAGAGAGCAAAATCCTGATTGGCGGCATAGATGCCACGCCAGATGGCCTTAAAGCGATGTCGACAGGGAAAATGCAGGTTACCGTATTCCAGGATGCTATCGGGCAGGGCAAAGCTTCGGTAGATGTGGCGCAGCGGATGATCAAAGGCGAGAAGCTGGACCCCTATTACTGGATCCCCTTTGAGTTAGTAACCCCGGCGACATTGCAGAAATACGCAGAGAAGAAATAGACGCTAAATATTCTGCCGGGGTAAACTCTGCGCATGAATAAAAAACTCATTGTCGCGGCCATTCTGGCGCTGGTTGCTACCTTTGCTGGTTTGCGCCATCCCATCCATCAGCCTGCTCAGCAGCAGGCTTCTCAGAGCGCTTCTGCAACCGATATCGCCACGCTCACCCAGCAGCAGCGCGTGGCGGATTACCTTCATCAGCATCAGCGCCTGCCTGCTTATTACCTGACTAAAACTGCGGCGAGAAAGCTGGGCTGGGAGCCGGCCAGGGGCAATCTTTGCCAGGCGTTACCAGGCCGGGCGATAGGGGGTGACCGTTTCTCTAACCGTGAAAAAGTTCTGCCGGAAAAGGCGGGGCGGCGCTGGTTTGAGGCGGATGTGAATTATGATTGTGGGCGGCGGGGCAGCGACCGTATGCTCTATTCCAGCGACGGGATGATTTACGTGACCCGCGATCATTATCGTCACGTTGAGCAGGTGTACTGAGATGAACAGCATCAGTTTCGACTTTGACAATATTGCCGACGTCACGGACTTTTATCGCCAGTTTTGCCACAAATTCGCCATCGACATGGAGTTTGGCAATAATCTGGATGCGTTATGGGACGCGCTGACCGGCATGATTGATCTGCCGGTGCGTGTCACGCTTCGTCATCTTGAGATGCATGCCGACCCGCACCAATTTGACAGAGTGGTAGCGGTAATGCGGGAAGCAGAAGAGGCCACGGCAGGCAAATTCAGCCTGCGTAGCCGCTAACGTTATTGATGGAAGCGCAGGGCAACCTCAAAGCCCTGCTGTGGGGCAACGACAACGGCACCGGCAGCTTCCGTAAAACGCAGGTCGCCCTTTGTTAACGCTGCTTTTACTTTCGCCAGATCCTCAGTCTGAAAACTCAGGGCTGCCATGCGTGGCGTGCCGTCATAGTTGTCCGGCAAGGCGTGGAAAGCGTGGCGCACATACTCCTCGGTAGCAAACCGCACGCTGGTGACGCCAGCCACCAGCAGGAAGGCGCCTTCCCGACAGGCTTTCAGGCTGTCAGTACCGAACAGGCGGCTGTATAAGGTGGCGACAGCCGCCGGATCCTGCGCAACAATGACAAATTCGCTGATGTTCTTCACGCCGTTAGGATGCTGTTGCCACGCACTCTGCCAGACGGCTTCAGGGGTCAAATGCTGACAAAAAAAGCTGCGCCCGTCGGGGATCAGCGCCGGGCGGATCCTGACGGTACGAAACTGCGCTTCACTCACCGTGCCATCAGGCAGGGTGACCGGCCGGTTAAAGGAAGCTGGCTGGTCACCGTCTAAATCCTGCCGTAACAGGTGATTATATTCCCGGTCGGCATCCTCGGTTTTCCAGACCAGTCCGCTGAGACCAGGTGATGCCTGCCAGAGATCGGCACGGCTGTTTTTTTTGCCCTTTTCATAGCCCAGCAGCTCAAGATAATTTTCACCAAACACCGCCAGGTGATTACTTGAACCCAGGGAATGATGACCACGCTCAGTCAGCTGAAAGCCGAGCCTGCGGTACAGGGCGCTGGCGGCATCTAACTGGTCTGCAACGTTAATCACTACATGGTCGAGTACCGGTTTTGGGGTAGGGACAAGCATAATAAAATTCCTTTCTTATTTTTTAGCCGCAACCCGCTCTAAGGCGCGTGGGGCCAGCCGGGTAAAATAGTCGATGGCAGAAGGGATAATCTCTTCATCAGGATCAAAGCCAGGATGATGCAGCCCAAACTCACTGGCGCTGCCGATACTGACAAATACGCCCGGCACATGGTGCAGATAGAAAGCGAAATCCTCGCCGCCCATTTGCGGCGTAACGGCGGGTTCAGCCTGATAACCTGACAGCCTCGCCTGCTCAAGCGCAAACTCAGCCCACTCGGGTGTGTTGACTAAAGCTGGTGGCCCTTCAGTCCATTCCAGCGCTGCCTTAGCGCCGTACCCACCTGCGATACCGTTAATCAACGCCTCAATTTTTTGCGGAATTCGTGCCCGGATTTCAGCGTTGTGTGTCCGCACGGTTCCTTCAAGCTCCACGCTCTGCGGCAGTACGTTCCAGGTATTTCCGGCGGTGAAGCGGGTTACGCTGACCACAACGGACTCCAGCGAGCTGAAAATCCGGCTCGGCAGCGTTTGCAGCGCCGTGACAATCTGGCTGGCAATCACAATGGAATCGATCCCTTCATGGGGTCTGGCCGCGTGAGCGCCTTTACCCGTCACACGAATAACAAAACGATCGACGTTGGCATAGAACGGGCCAGCGCGCGTGGTGAATCTGTTCAGCGGCAGGTCTGGTGCATTGTGCATACCGAAAATGGCCTGCACGCCATTGAGTACGCCAGCATCAATCAGCTGTTGCGCACCGTTGAAGGTCTCTTCCGCCGGTTGAAACAGGATGCGAACCCGGCCTTTCAGCTCAGCTTCAGCCTGCTTAAGCTGATAAGCCACGCCAAGCATTACGGAAGTATGAATATCGTGCCCGCAGGCGTGCATGACGCCCGGATTATTCGACCGCCACGGATGGCTGACCGCTTCATCAATGGGCAGCGCATCAATATCGGCTCTCAGGGCAATCAGCGGCTCTCCCTGCCCAATTTCAGCCACTACGCCGGTTTTTAAGCCGAACGGCAAAATGCGGATATTGCCCTGCGTCAGCCACCGGCTTATCCGTTCAGTTGTAGCGAACTCATGGTTCGAGAGTTCCGGGAATTGATGCAGCTCACGGCGCCATTGCACCAGCTGGCTGGAAGATAACGAAGTCATACTTAACCTTGTGTGTCAGAGGGTAAAAAAGGTTCGCCCAGCGTCAGCATCAGGCGGTTAGCCCAGGCGAAAAAGGCGCTGGACTGGACAATATCCAGCAGCGAAAGGGTGTCCAGACCCTGTTTTTGCAGAGCAGCAACAGGGTCAGACGTGGCCTGCGGCGGCGTAACCGACAGAGCAGCGGAGAGATCGACTATCGCAGCCCAACGCCCGGACTGGCCTTCCGACAAATTTCCGCCAGGCGTAATGCTGATAAGTTTCTCAACCAGGTCTCTGTTTTTTGACAGTTGGCTGGCTTTACGGGCATGAACAGAAGCGCAGAAAATACAGCCATTCACCTTGCTCACCACGGCGGCAGCCAGTTCACGTTCGGCACGGGGCAAACCACCAGGCGTATAAAAGATGCCTTTGTCGGTCAGCGTGCGCTGTTCAAGCACCGGCAGGTTACGGGCCAGAAGACGGAAATAATCGGAATCGCTGTGACCAAACCGGGCCAGAACTTCTTTCTCTTCATCCGAAAATTCCGCAAGGGGCTGGGCCGCCAGCCAGGGTTCCCATCCCAGCTCCTGCTGGGTAAATTGCGTCAGCGCCGTTTTGCCGCTGGCCGTTTTAGTCGCACTATGCCATTTGCCAGCGACCACTGGCTGTGTTGCCGTGCCAGACTCTTTCCCCTGAAGCAGGTTTAAACCCGCCAGCAGGCGGCTTTGAAAATTAAGAAACGCCACTAATTGTGACAGTGTCACTATCCCGCGAGCGCTCCAGCCCGCATTTTGCAGGGCATGCAGATGTTCTGGTGCGGCAGTGACCGGTTCAAAAGTCAGAAGATGAGCAAAACGCGTTGCCACTTCAATCCGTTCAGAGTCGGGAAGAGGCGACGCCTGTTGCTGATAGTGAGCCTGCAACGCGGACTGTGCATTCCACTCTGCAACCAGAGCGGCTAAAGCAAAGCGTTCAGCCAGCGGAAAATCTTCATCCTGCTGAGAAAAGAGCACCTCGTAGCTGCCTTGCGCATGGCGCGTGGCCGCTTCCCGTATATGACGAGCCTGAGCCAAATCTGAATCGGGGGCAATATCAGCCAGCGAAGCCAGTAAATCTGTTGCAGTTGCCATTTTAGTCTCCGGTTAAAAGGGGGGATCCCAGTGCCCTGAGCAGCGGAGCAATATGCTCAGCAATCAGCTCAACAGAGCGCAGGGTTTCAGCATGAGGTGGCTCTACGGAGTGCACCTGGAAGGAAATATCGGTGACGCGGGGCAGAACGCTGTCCTGCAACAGTGAGGCTTTAACGCGTTCAACGCTGCCCACGTGCGCGTCCACCTGACCCAGAAGATCGTCAAAACTCTCTCCGCGAAGCTGATGCCCGGCCGCCTGATACTGTTTGATTTGGGCGCGGATACCAGGCTCAGCCAGTTTGCGGGCAAAGGTATCCGAATCTGCGACAAATGCGGTACGCGAAGCCAGAATTCTTGGCGCCACGCCAGCAGGCAGGGCAGCCAGATAGGCATCAACCAGCGGGTTCTGGAGTGCATCCAGCGGCAGTTCAGGCTGATTAACCGGACGAGGCTGAGTACGGGAAAGCATCAGACCGTGACCGCTTTTTCCTGCGCGTATTGCACCTTCCACAGAGAAAGTGGCAATCCAGATGCGCCTGGCAAGGTCAGGTGCCGGGGGATAAAGATGGTTATCGGGATGGGCAAGCGAATCGCCACGCCAGGCACCGATCAGGGTATGCAGATTTTCGGCGAAGACGGTTCCACGCTCCTCTGAGGTCAGCCCAAAAGGCAGAAAAGAGGCAGGCGTACCGCCGGAACCCAGCCCAATTTCCAGCCGGCCATCGGCCAGAAGATCCAGTACGGCGGCATCTTCAGCCACGCGCAGGGCATTCTCCATGGGCAGGGTAATGATTGCCGTTCCCAGCCGTATGCGCTGCGTATGGGCCGCAACATGGGCCAGAAACACCAGAGGCGAAGGCAACCCGCCTTCCTCTTCATGGAAATGATGTTGGGCAATCCACGCACTGTCGAACCCCAACCTTTCAGCGTGCTGGATCTGTTCCGTGGCAAGGCGGTAGCGCTCTTTGGCTGGAACCTTATCCAGCAGGCGGGTGAAAAAACCGATACGTTTTGTCGTCATGAGAACTCCTTTACCGGCGCAGAAGAGAGAGGGATGGCCGCCAGCAGCTCACGGGTGTATAAATGCTGCGGCGCCTCAAAAATAGTGACAACGTCACCTGATTCCACCACTTCACCCGCTTTCAGCACGGTAAGGGTGTCAGCTATCTGCCGGACCGTGGCCAAATCGTGGGTAATAAAAATGTAGGTCAGGCCCTGCTCATCCTGTAACTGTTGCAGCAAAGCCAGAATCTGCGCCTGAACGGTGACATCCAGCGCCGACGTTGCTTCGTCAAGCACCAGAATAGAGGGGTGTAAAATCAGCGCACGGGCCAGAGCCACGCGCTGACGTTGCCCGCCAGAAAGCTCTCTTGCGCTGCGTGATAAGATTTCCAGCGGCAGGGCGACTCGCTCAGTCACTGCCTGAACGCGCTGACGACGTTGATCACGGCTAAGACGTTCAAAATTCAACAGCGGCTCTTCAATGATTTGAAACAGCGACTGCCGGGGATCGAGCGAGGCGAACGGATTCTGATAGACAAACTGGATCCGACGGCGCAGCTGCCGCAACGGTTCGCCGCGCAGGCCGTTAACCACAATACCGTCCAGCTTCACGCTACCGCTGTCCGGCTGCTCAAAGCCCAGCAGGATCCGCGCCAGCGTGGTTTTACCGGAGCCGGATTCGCCAACAATCGCATGAGTGGTACCGCGCGCAACCGCAAAGCCGACGTCGTTCAGCGCCTGCAACCGCTGAGTTTTGCTCAGGGCAAAGCTCTTCCCAATTGCCGAGACCTGAACAGCAGCCGTTGAGAAATGCGGCTGGCCTGTTTTATCCCGCTGACGAGGACGGGGCAGAGAATCGGCAAGCAGCTGGCGCGTGTAGGCCTGCTTTGGTGCGCCGATCACCTCCTTTGTCCCGCCTTCTTCCTGAATCTCACCCTGGCGAAAAACGATAATGCGATCCGCACGTTCAGCGGCCAGCGCCAGATCGTGGGTGACAAACAGCACGGCAGTGCCCGATTCCTGGCGTAACCTGTCAAGCAGGTCGAGAATGCGTTTCTGCACGGTGACGTCCAGCGCGCTGGTCGGCTCATCCGCGATGATAATATCGGGTGCCAGCGCAAGGGCGATAGCAATCAGTACACGCTGTTTCATGCCGCCCGAAAGCTGATGAGGATATTGCTGTACGCGCTGCTCCGGATGGCTCAGGCCGACACGCGTTAACAGCTCAATCACCTGACGTTTACGCTCTTCGCTGTTCACAGCCCGGTGCAGCCGTAAAATTTCTCCAACCTGCTCACCAATTGTTTTGACCGGATTGAGTGAGTTGCCAGGATCCTGCGGCACCAGACTGATGCGCGCTCCGCGAAGAGTGTCCAGCCGCTTTGACGACCACTGACCAATATCTTCACCATTCAGCAGGATGTTTCCGCCATCACGGCGACCATTTTCGGGCAACAGGCCTATCACAGCCTGAGCGGTAGTGGTTTTACCAGAGCCAGATTCACCGACCAGCGCGACCATTTCCCCCTTGTTGAGCTGAAAACTCACGCGGTGCACCACCTCTTTCCAGATGTTGGCGCTGCGGTAACTCAGGCTCAGATTCTCTACTTGCAGTAAGGGGGCTGATTCAGAACTCATTTTCGTCCTCCAGAGAGTTGCTGGCTGATGCGGTTAGCGGAGAGCACCACCATCACCACCACCAGGCCGGGGAAGGTGGTCAGCCACCAGGCTGTCGCCAGATAGTTGCGGCCTTCGGCGATAAGTAATCCCCATTCCGGCGCGGGTGGCGGCGTGCCGTAACCCAGAAAGCTCAGGGTAGAGAGGGCCAGGATAGCCTGACCGAATTGCAGTGCGGCATAAGCGATAACCGACGTCATCGCATTGGGTAAAATATGTCGCCACAGCACCGGGAGAAAACGACCGCCGCTGCCAAACGCGGCTTCCACATAGTCGCTGTGACGAATACGGACGACTTCACCGCGCGATAAACGGGCGAAGCTCGCGATCGAGGCTATTCCCACCGCCACAGCCGCATTCAGGGTGCCAAAGCCCAGCAGGATCAACACGCTTAAAGAGAGCAGCAGGGAAGGAATTGAGAGCAAGACATCAACCGCCCGCATGGCTAACGACTCTGTTTTACCGCCAACCGCGCCAGCCAGCACGCCCAGCGCGGTGCCAGCCACCAGCCCCATGGCAACGGCCAGAAGGGCTGCCGACAGGGAGTGGGAAGCGCCGTAAACTATGCGGGCAAAGAGATCGCGACCAAGCTGGTCCGTCCCCAGCCAGTGTCCGGCCTGCGGCGCCAGTCGCTGGGCGCCGGCAACGCCTTCAACAGCGCTGTAGCTGGTGAGTAAGCCAGGGAAGAGCGCGGCCACCACGGCCAGCAGCATCACCAGCCACGCCAGCCACAGGCCGGGCTGGAGGTTCCAGGGCTGAGGCGCTGGTGCAGGCTTTTGCCGGTGAGTGGCAAAATCAACAAGACTCATGCGGCACCCCGGCTTTCAGTTTGCAGACGGGGATCCAACAGCGGCATCAGCAGGTCAACCAGCATATTGATCACCACGAAGCCGAAGGCCGAGACCATCACCACGGCCTGTAATACCGCCACATCCTGATTATTAACCGCCTGCTGAGTTAACTGACCCAGCCCGCCTAACCCAAACACGGTTTCGGTAATCAGCGCACCGGCAATCAGTTCGCCCAACAGCAGCCCTGCAACCGTCAGCACCGGCAGCATCGCGTTTCGCAGCACATGCCGCCATAACACGTAAGTTTCGCTTGCGCCTTTGGCGCGCACCACCGAAACAAAAGGCCTTGTTGCCACCTCATCAATGCTGCGTAACAGGATCTGGGCGAGCGGGGCGGATATCGGGATCGCGACGGTGATCACGGGCAGTATCAACCCCTGTACAGCGGAAGGATTAATCACCGGGATCCAGCGTAGCTGAAAGGAAAAGAGCTGAATCAGCGCAATACCCAGCCAGAAAGTGGGGATCGAAATAAACAGCACTGGCACCGATTGCAGCATATTGCGTAAGGCGCGAAGCGCCGGAAGGCGTGACAAGGCCGCCAGTAAAAAAGCCAGTACCACGGCCAGAGTAAACCCGCTGCCTGCCAGCCGTAGCGTATCTGGCAGATTGCTTTTCAGCTGCTCGCTAACCGCGACGCCCGCCTGCACTGAATAACCAAAATCGCCTTGCAGCATCGATCCCAGCGTGTGCAGATATTGTTGCCACAGGGAACCGTCGGCACCATAAGCCTGCCGCATTTCGGCTATCTGCTCTGGACTCAGGCCGAGATCCGGGTTCTGAAATTTAATCAGAATGGCGTCGCCGGGCAGCACTTGCAGCAGCACAAAAGAGAGCGTAAATGCCGCCCACAGCACCACTATTCCATGCCCAATCCGGTAGAGAAGATAGTGGCGCATGCCGATCTCCTTAATGCTTTTCAAGCCAGGCGCCATACAGCGAAGGACGACCCACCGCTTCAAACTTCACGCCTTTTAACCATGGGGCACCGGCAAAGACCTGAGGCTCTTCGAAGATCGGGATCACATAAGCCTGATCGAGCAGATATCGCTGAACGTCACCGGTTAACTGCAAACGCTTAGCCGGGTCGACCTCGGCGGAAATATTGACTAACAGCTGATTCAGCCTGTCATCACGGAAGCTTTTGACCTTATCGCTCGACCCGCCTTTCTGTAGCAGGGCATCACGGTTAGCCGGATAGAAACTACTTTTAATCACATCGGGATCGGCGCGACCAACTTCCGTTACGTTCAACGGCGTTTTCACTGGATCAAGACTGTCGAGCGTTTTGCTGCCCGCATCTCCGGCTTTGACTTTCAGCTCAACGCCCACCTGGCGCCACTGCTGAGCGATCAGCTGCAAAACTTCTTTGTTCTGCGGCTGCGGCAAAGACTCATAAACGGTCAGCGACAAAGGCTGCCCCTCTTTCTCACGAATGCCGTTTGTACCGGGTTTCCAGCCAGCCTCGTCCAGTAAGCTTTTTGCTTTCGCCTGATCGAAGGTCAGCTTGTCCGCCAGGTTCACATAGCCTGCGGCTGTGGCTGCCACCACCGAGGTGGCTTGCGGATAATTCGGGGAGAAGAGCGTATCAACCACCTGCTTCGCATTGGTGGCGTGAAGCAGCGCCTGGCGTACGCGCAGGTCACTGACCAGCGGGTTATCCGGGCGGAAACTCAGGCTGTCGTTGACGCCACGCGTTGGGGCGGCATAGAGAGGAAACTGTTGATCTTTGGCCTGCTTTTCATCATAAGCCTGAACCTGACGAATAAAATCGGCCTGGCCTGCCAGCAACGCACCGATGCGCACGCTGTCTTCAGGCGTGACGATGATTTTGATACCGTCGAGATTGGCCGGGCCTTGCTGTTTACTCTGCGCCGGCCCCCACTGATAATCTTTACGGGCGACCAGGTCGACCTCACGCCCCAGCTTCTCATCGCTGACCACAAACGGGCCGGAACCTATGATATGGCGGGCATCGCCAAGCCGATCAAAGCTGCGGGCCAGCGTGCTCAGAGAGACCAGCCCGGAACCGATAGTCGCGGTGCCTTGCAGGAAGCCCGGAGAAGGTTTTTTGAAATAAAATTTCACCGTCAGCGGATCGATAACTTCGCTCCGATCGTAATTATTGATCACTTCGGATACTGGCAGACGCAGGGCTTTATTTCCCAAACCGTAAGTGTCGAAGTTCTTAGCTACCGCATTGGCGTCCAGCGGCGTTCCGTCTGAGAAGGTCACGCCCGGATGGAGTTTAAAAGTGTATTCGGTGTTATCTGCGTTGGTTGTCCAGCTCTGTGCAATCCAGGGTTCAATCTTCAGCGTTTCCGGATTTTGCCAGGTCAGCTTGTCGGTAATCTGATTCAGAATGCCGCCATTCGGGTAAAAGCCGCCTGCCGGAGGATAGAGGTTGGTGTGTGCCTGCTGCTCCAGATAAACCAGCGTGCCTCCTTTAACCGGGGTGTCGGCGGCATAGGCGCTGCCGCCGCAGAGGGCAAAGGCAATACTTAAAGCCAGGGGTCGAGCCAGCGCCTCGGGGCGGAAAAGAGTCAGCATGGTGGATCCTTAAAAGTCAGTATTTACAGAGAGGTGACGTTAAATATCGGGCTTTTGCAGGGGGAAGGTGAACCAAGGAAATCAGCTAAGGTTAATCAGCAGATGAATAAAGAGAGGCGTTTTCACTGGCGGGGGAAAGCAATGCAGGTGCCAGGATCAATGAACAACCCAGGGCAGTCGCCCTGCATCGCATGCTGAAGCTTCTGCGTGCGACAGGGTGGCGTAATAAAGGGCAACCTTGCGATTGCCCTTTATCTGGTCTGCCAGCTACTTCTTATCCAGCGACCAGGTAGCGCTGCTGACGTTCACCTTCACGGGCAGCAGGCCAATCTGCGTAAACTTATCCGCCAGCGCCTGCTGTTCCTTAAATACTTCCGGCGTCATGCGCTCTGCACCAAAAGGCATTCTGGCAATAGCTCGCTGCCAGATTGGCTGTGGCAAGCCGGTGGAGGCGGATAATATTCTGGCGGCCTCATCCGGATTTTTATTGGCCCAGTCGCTTAACGTCCCTAACTGATCAATTACCCCTTTTGCCGTCTGCGGATAAGTTTCAGCAAATTTACGGCTTGCAAGATAGAAGGTGTAATGCGGCACCAGACCTTCGGCATTTTTTAACAGCCGCGCTTTAGCATTGGTTTCCACTTCTGCGTAGTAGGGATCCCAGATTACCCAGGCATCCACTGCGCCACGCTGGAAGGCCGCGCGCGCATCGGCGGGCGGGAGATAGACAGCTTTCACGTCTTTATAACTCAGCCCCGCTTTTTCCAGCGCGCTGACAAGCAGGTAGTTGACGTCCGAACCTTTATTCAGCGCTACGCGTTTGCCTTTTAAATCGGCAACGGTTTTGATGGCTGAATTTTCCGGCACCACAATGGCTTCGGTTTTGGGGTTGGCGGGCGAATGGGCCAGATAGACCAGATCGGCCTGCGCCGCCTGAGCAAAAGTCGGCGGGGCATCGCCCGTGGCAGCCAGATCGATACTGCCCACGTTCAGCCCTTCCAGCATCTGTGGCCCGGCGGGGAACTCAACCCACTTCACGGCAATACCCTGTTTTTTGAAATCACTGTCCAGCGTGCCGCGGTATTTCAGCAGCGCAAAAATATTCGCTTTCTGAAAGCCGATGGTGACCGTTTTCGGGGCGGTCTCAGCCAGTGCGTTGAAGGCAGAGGCGCTAAGTGCAGCGACAATCAGGCCGCTAAGCAAAATCTTTTTCATTGTTTTCCCGGATAGTTATTACTGTTTCAGCAACATAACAAACTGGCTTTAAACGGCTTAATGAATATAAGTGCTTTAGTTAGCTGAAAAGCGCATCTCTGTGGGACTCAGTGTCAGACTTTAATGGTGCGGGACGGGGTAGCCAAAAGGTCGGTTACGCCGTTGAGGTTCAGGGAAAGATAACGGCGGGAAGGGCACCGGCATTAACCGGTGACCCTGCCGTCCGTAAGTTCAGGGGAGAAATAAGCCGCAGAAACAAGACTAGCGGCCAATCTGCTTGAGAATTGCCGCCAGCTCTTCGCGATGTCCGGCATCGATTTCACGTGCTGCGGAATATCCCGCATTTTGCAAAATCATTTCATTCAGTCCAACCAGCCAGTCATAGATATAGTAGGCAGCATGATTATTGGGCTTGAGCGCCAGCCTGGTCAGGCGCTGACCCGGCCCCAGGCTGGCCGTTTGCGTTTCCGGCTTGGCGAAAATCTTCTGCCCGCGATTAATCTTGCTCTCCGGACGCTGCGCTTCCGGCAGATGCTGGAAACCGAGCCAGGCGACGAAATCGCCCAACACGCTGAGCGCGCGGGAAACCTGGCGATCGGCCATCATTTCAACGGGTGTGCCCGGCGCTTCGTGGTCGGTAAGCATTTTTACCAGCGCGGCTTCAATATCCAGCCGGATACTGGCTGTCACCAGCTCTTCTGTCAGCATTTCCAGCGTAGGTTTAGTGATGCCCAGCAGCTCCAGCAGCGCGCCCTGATCGGGAAGCTGACGCAGGGTATTGATCCAGTGGCGATAAACCTGCTGGGCAAATTCCGCCTCCGGCTCTTCAGATGCGGCGTGCGCTTCGGTGTTGATTAAACCCTGTACCGGCTCATCGCTGAGCAGGTCAATACTCATGCCGATGCCGAAAGGATCCTCTTCACTGAGGGCATACTCTTCAACCAGCGGACGCTCGCCAGGATTCTGACGCTGTAGGAAGAGATGGCGCAAGGTTTCGCGCGAGGGCAGCAGCCTTTCCAGCAGTTCACCATGCACGCCTGTACGAGCCTGAAGCGATTTCAGCAGCGTTTCCGCTATACGCAAACGGGCCTGTGGCTCTTCTTTTTCAGACGCCAGATACCAGCGGCCTAACAGATTATCGCGCAGCTCACGGCGGATCTCATCACTCTGCTCCTGCAAGCGTTCTGTCTTGGCTTCACGACGAATTTCTGTCATCAGCCAGCCAGCCATACGCTTAACGCCTTTCTCGTCCATCGCCAGCATTGAACCCCAGGCATCGCCAGGGTTGCCAACATAACGTTGAACGGCGGCATCAAAATTTTGTCCGTGCGTGATGCGCTGATCGAATGGCGTCAGCGCCCAAATCAGGCCCGGTTTACGTCGGCTGCGCACCTGGCTGTTTTCACCCTGGGTCTGCTTTACCCAGTTGTCCAGCACGCGGCCTACGGTACGGGTTTCTGAGCGATGCCCCACGGCGCTGCACACCATTAACAGATTCACATCCTGATGTTCCGCCGCGCGGGTTAACAGGAACGCGCGTTTGGCGGCCATAAACGCCAGCGCCAGGGCATGATGCTCGTCATCTGGCAGCACGGAAGGCGTTTCAAAACCGGGATAATCCAACAGATCAACCTGTTCAAACAGGCTTTCACGCGGGGCGCTGTAGAGCGGCATCAGCACTTCACGTCCTATCAGCGCCAGTTCGGCTAAAGCCAGGTTGACCGGCTGAAGGTTACGACCGCCATGCTGAGGCACAACCTGAATAACCCGATCTGAGGAGGCGTTAAAATAGCGTAGCCCGTGAGTGTTGAGCACGCTAAGCGAGGGATCGTCCACCACAGAGAGCGGAGCCAGTACGCGAGGTACACCCGATACATGGTGTAGAACGTGCGCCAGCTGGCGGTAGAGCGCGGTCAGCTCCTTGTCTTCACCCCAGAGCAGCGAGAACAACCGCGCACGGTCGTCCACGCCCAGCATCGGAGCCAGCTCAATAGCCAGCGGCCAGAAATGCGTCTCCAGCGCCTTGCTGACGCAAAGCTGAGAGGTCGTCAGGCGATCCCAGAGGGCAACCACATCGCCAGCTTTCATGCCATCAATCGCTTCGGACTGACGATACATGGAAACTGTCTTCAGGCGCTCAGAGATCTGCTGTTCATCCAGCATGATGGCACGACCCTCTGTGCGGCGAACCCAGACATCAGCCAGGATCGCCACCAGTTCCTCTTCACTCAGCAACGCTATCTGTACCGGCCATTCGTTATCGACACGAATCTGCTGACCGCTGTAACGGGTGACCATGGTGCTGGTCTGCTGTTGCGGGTTAATCTGGCTGTACTCCAGATTAGCGCTGCCCAGCGCGATCTCCATTCTGCCTTTATCGCTGGCGGCCAGCGCAGTAATCAGATAGGACTTTCCCGCCTGAGAGAGTCCAAAGAAGCCGATAGCGCACTCTTTACCTGCGGCTTCCAGCAGATTGCTCGCTTTATTCCGCTGGCGCTGAAGCCGGACGCTGAGGCGATCGGCCTCCATATCCAGACGTGGCGCGTTTTCGCGGGCGCTCTCCAGCCAGGCAAGGGCGTTAACGATAGTTTTGTTCAGCGTCTCGAGTTTTTTGCCGAACGTGCCCGACAGCTGTTTAGGCGTCAACGGTTTCATTTCTTGTATACGCTCCCACTGTCGATCCAGTAATGGGTTAATCCCGATCCGTTGCTGGCCAGGGTGTTGAGCTTGAGGCGCAGGTGCTCCAACGGAACCTGGCTGCCATCATCCAGTGTGGCCTCGGCAATTTCAAATCTTTCCGGGCCAAACTCACCAGCTTGTCTGGCTACAGCCAGTTTGATTTTAAGAACTTTATCTCCCGCCACGCTGCGCGCCAGCTGAGGATCGGCAATTTGCAGCGTGTAGAGCGGCGAGGCTGGCCAGCGATCGTTATCGAGCTGACGGAAGCCCAGCGTCAGCGCGCCACGCACCTGGAAACGGGACCGGGCATCCAGGGCGAACTTCTCATCATCAAGGTCGATATCGCTGTACCAGACGTTATCGCTGCTCAGCGCGCCGTTGCTGTCCAGCATCCCCAGATAACGAATGGTGGAGTAAGGCTGGAAATCTCCCGCTTTAAACCAGAAATTTGCCAGACGCAGATCCAGAGAGAGCAGGCAAAGCATCGCGCCGACGGCCGCGGTAGATTTCGGGTTCTCAATCCGCCCCTGTTTGTTAAACGGATACCAGTCGTTAGTGTGATAGCCATCAAGCGAAAGAATACGGCTCACCGGCAGCGGTTGCAGATGGCGGAACAGCGCCTGTACGCCGGGGAAGCGTGAGGGACGCCCGGTCAGCAGCAGCACGTCGCAGTCATAGACCGCTACCACTTCAGACATGGAGCGCAGGCTATGGGTAATGTTCATGCGTGGCGACAGGAATTCAGCGTGTAGCTTGCTCAATTTCACAATCAGCGGTACGCGCAGAATATCAAACTCTTCCGCATCCCCTGGCAGTTCCCGCTGGATCTCCCGGTTGATGTAATCCCGCAATTTTTTGGTTGGCGGCAGGGCCAGCAGCTCTTCAAAGCGGGCGTCCACTTCTGCGTTCAGCTCCAGCGGATCGAACTTCTCATAGGCTTCCAGAATTGCCTGACCAACCGGGATAAAGATTTGCAGAGTCACCTGCTGACGCAGGGTCGAGTGTCCGTCAATGCGGCCTTCATGACCGAACAGACGGGTCATGACCCCTTCAGGATTGACCATGCCAGCCTGTTTAAACGCCGCCTGCAAGGCAGGCAGAACGTACAGCTGGATCACATCCAGCAGAATGTCGTCACCGGCCAGCTTGAACCCTTCACGGAACAGCAGCCGCGGCATGATTTTAACGTTATTGCCTACGCCGTCGTCGAGGCGATACTGCGTGATCGCCAGGTCAGTGGTGCCGCCGCCGATATCAATAGAGGCAATGCGTAGCGTTTTACCTGGCAGCTCATCGGCAGCCCGTGCCCGATCCGGCCTTGCCATGCTGACAAAGAAAGCTTCTGCACGGCCACCAAAATTGACCTGGGTTTCATTGTAGAGATAGACCATCTGTCCGCAGGTCGCTTCGTCCCACTCCATCTGCACTTCCGGCACCGGCACCAGACTTTTGGCCTTATCTTTAGCGCTGGTGAAGTCCTCATCAGCGGGATGCCAGCCCATCGCTTTCCACACCAGGGCGATGGCTTCTTGCATTCTGCGACGGAAGATCTCCCGCTCTGGCTTTGGCATAGCGGAAGGCAGCGTCAGAATGATATTGCGCAGCTGGCGAGGCGAGCTGCTGTGCAACATTTTCTGGCGTTGTACCGCGCTGTTCATCTGCATCAGCGCCTGGGCCAGTAGCTCAGAGAGCATAAAGCTCATCACCGAACTGCGGCTGTAGTGCGGGGAAAACACCGGCAAACGTTCGTCCAGCGGCTGGTTATAGAGCGGCTGGCCTTCATCATTGACCAGGTTGGTCATTGGTGCAGCTGTCGCCAGCGGCTCCTGTGCGGCATTGCCCGGCGTGCGGCTGAAGCGCCAGCCCGGCGTATATGCCTCTTCATCCCAGAGATAGCGACGCGGGCTGGAGATGCCGGTTGCGCCTTCGGTGCCCAAGCGTTGTAATGCCAGATGGCTTGCTTCGCGGCCTACGCGGGTAATAGAAGGCCAGATAAAGGCGTCATCGCGGCCGCTCTCCACCGAGAAGTTTTGCTTGCCAAATGAAGCCTGAGCAAATTCCACGCGGCTTTCAAACAGTTCGTTAAACAGCTGATGCGGTTCGCTCAGGTTGCGAAGATGCAGTTCATAGGTGTGCTTCAGGCCATGATGATCGTCAACGTGATCTTCCACCATGATGCCGCAGGTGTGTGAGTTACCCACATCCAGAATCAGATCTACCGGAATGGCAGGGGACGAAAGCGTGGCGGCACTGATCTTCAGTTCCGGCAAAGCGAGCTGGTGGCCGAGCATATGCAGAATATTCAGGTAGTGTGCCTGATACTCAAATTCACGCAGCGCAGTGCGGATGTTTACCTGCGGGCGCTGTTCAACATGAGAAGCCTGCTGGCTGAAAACTTCCCGCAGCCAGCCATCAATCCAGGTATGGTCAAGAAATTCACCCAGCTCATTGCTGCGGTGCGCCAGCGCAAAGCTGACGCCGTTCTTCACGTCGCTCTCATTCAGCGCCAGCGACTCGTCTTCACCTTCAGCCCAGACGCGCGTTTCGAAAGCCAGACAGACGCGGTGGGAATTGCCGTTCTGGTCAGGCTTAGGCAGTTTGATAACCTGCACACGCGCCCAGTTATCCGGCCCACCAATAAAGGTGCGAGGCGGATTGAAGCGGAAAAAGGGCAGCGGCAGCCAGATGCCGTTAAGCAGATCAAGCGACTGCGCAAGCGGGAAACTGAACTCTGGCTTTACCACTTCAGGCGCGCTGCCAGCATTAACGGGCAGCAGATATTTGCCGTTCTGTTCGTTGAAATTCAGCCGCAGAAGAGGGCCGTTAGCGGTCTGACGAACAAATTTTCCCGGCTGGCTGTCGTCCAGTTCTGGCGTCAGCGCAAAGTCGAGGAACTGAATGCCACTGTTCTGAATCAGCGTCATATTAGGTTTAAAGTCAGCTATGGTCGCCAGCATCATTATTTACTCTCACGCTTCATCGTCATCGGTAACACCGTATTGGCATCATACTGGCCACTACACTCTGCGGCGCCGGTGGCGCCTTGCTTACATACCAGCTCAGGCATCTGATAGCGGGAGCCATCGCTGCATTTCGCTTTGGTACGGCTGTTGATCACCAGGTTGCCTGAACTCATCAGGCCCGCAAAGACCTCCACACGGCAGCTGATGCCGTCACCCTGGGTGATTTTGGCTACGCCTTTGCCATTTTTGATCTGGTAACGCAGGCTTGGCGGCTTGCCGGTAATCGGGTTTTTACCCCCGACAATAACGCGCCAGTTGCCATTCAGGAATTTGGTCGATCCCAGTTTGACGGCATCGGCGGGCATCACCAGATCTTCTTTGGTTACCGGAGCAGGTGCGGGAGCAGGCTCTTCTGGTGTGGGTTCGGCAACAGCAGGCACAGCTTCCGTTTGTGGTGGATTAACGCTGGCCGTTGCAACAGGTAATGCGGCATCACTTTTCTGCGCGGTGGCAACCGGTTCCGCTGGCTTAACCTCAGCAACCGGAGCGGGAGCGGTTACCTCTGGCACTGGTTCATTAACCGCAGGCGCAGCTGTTTTAGCGGGTTCTGGCAGTGCTGCTTTCTCTTCAGGTCTGTTTTGCGCCATCGGTTTTTCTGGCTGTGAAACGTAGCCTTTGAGCTGGATACCAAAAGCGATCAGCAGCGCCGCTGCTGGCAACATCCAGCCATAGCGAATCAGCTTATTTTTTGTTGCAGGCGAGGGAGCCGCAGCGGGTGGTTCAGGCGCTGGCGGGGTAGCTTCAGCAACTGGCTCTGGTGCGGCCACAGGTTGAGCTTCAACAACGACCGGCGCCTCCGGTTTCGGCTGAGTCGCGGCCTCGACCGGAGCCGGAGCAATAACCGGCGCGGCTGAGGAGAGAGCAGGAACAACCGGGGCGGCCAGCCTGGATAAATTCAGCGGCGGCTCATCCTCTTCCGTGGCTCGCAGGCAGTCCAGCGCGTCCTGGCGGGACTTTTTCTCCAGCGAGACAAAGCCCCAGAAGGTCAGGACAGGTTTACCACCCACCAGATAGACAAAGTTTTGATCGGGAAATTGCAGGGCTTTGGCAAGCAGGGCGCCAAACAGCTTCTGGCTGGTTTTCTCTGACTGTTGCGCCTTCTGGCACATATCCGCCACCGCCTGCTGACAGGCAATAAGCTGGTTTAACGCATGGCTGCGGGCGCTGTCGCTGGCCGCAGCCCATGAGGTGACTTTACCCGAAATGGGGGAATACCAGTCGAGCCGGTCGCCCGCATCATTGGGCTGAGGGATCGCCAGGCAGTCGGCAATTTGCTGCTGCTTTCTCAGGCGAAGGGTTTCGCGCAGTTGCAGAGCCGAAAGATACACGGGCTGACCGTTCTCGCCAAGAGGCAGAACCGCGTCCAAACTTCCGCTGCGTAAGAATGATTTTGCCACGCAAAAAAGACCTTTTAGTCAGAGTTCAGAAGTGGAAAGTAAATAATTCTCCAGATTGGCCGATACTTTAGCGCAATTTGACTTAAAGCAAAGGCGGAAATAAGGGGGTAAAGAGGCGATTACTTTGGCAATGAGTTTGCAGAAAGTCAGGGATAACGGTCGTGAGTAATTGTTAAAAAAGGGAAAAATGTGCTTATTGGCACGGCGGGCAAGAGAAGGCTCATCGTGATGAACCGCTGAAGAGAACCCGGAAAGTCGGAGGGAAGTAAACGTCTGTCTGAAAGCTGCCCTCAAGCTCAGGTTATCGCGGCACGAGCGAAAATAACTGGGCAGAGGCGATCCCAAAAGTACGTGAGAAATGGATAATTTTACCCTACTGGATGACGTCCTCATTGATTTTATTAGAGGTTATTGGGTGTGCAAAGTATCACCAGGAGGAGCAGAAGGGATTTAACGGATCTCCTTTTTTTATAAGCATTTTTTTTACAAATCTGCTTATCAAGTACAGCTGAATTTTTGCAGCAAAATGCCGATAGTGTATTTGTGACGAATACCATAAATATGACAAAAAGGTTACAACATGATCGGTACCATTACATCCGGGGTTTTATCTCGTGTTTTTTATCACCACTCCCGTCAGTCGCAGGCCACGCTCAGTTCGTTAAATGAAGCAATAGCCATGATTGAATTCAGCGCTGACGGCATAATATCAGGCGCTAATGCGCTTTTCCTTGAAAAAATGGGTTATGAACTGGCTGAAATTATTGGCCAGCACCACAGCCTTTTCTGTCCGCCTTCCCTGGTCAGCTCGCCAGAGTACAGCCATTTCTGGCAACGTCTGCGCCGTGGCGAAAGCTTCAGCAATAAATTCCTGCGCCTGGCAAAAAACAGCCGCCCCATCTGGCTGGAAGCGAACTATGTGCCGGTGCAGGACCGCAACGGCAGGGTAGTGAAAATTGTTAAGCTGGCGTCAGACATTACTGACCGTATTCTGGATGCTCAGGAGCAGCGCGCAATGACCAATGCAATTAACCGCTCAATGGCGGTGATTGCCTTTAACCTTAGCGGGCAGGTTCTTCGTGCTAATGATAACTTCCTGAAAACAACGGGCTACCAGGCAGCAGAAATTATTGGCCAACACCACAGCAAGTTCTGCGCGCCGGAACTGGCCGCCAGCAGAGAATACAGCGAATTCTGGAAGAAGCTCCGCCACGGCGATTTCGTTTCCGGTCAGTTTCCGCGCGTCAATAAACAGGGCAAAACCATCTGGCTCCGCGCCACCTACAACCCCGTATTTGATGAGAATAAACAGTTATATGAGGTGGTGAAATTTGCCACTGATGTCACGGCACAGGTGCAGAAAAATCAGCTGGAGCGGGAGGCTGCTGAGCAGGCTTTTCAGGCCGCGCTGGAGACCAGTGATAACACCCAAATTGGCGTCCGCGTGATTGAAAACAGCGTCAGGAAAATGAATGAAATAGCGGGCGAGCTGCGCAAAGTCTCGGATGATGTTAATGGGTTAAGCTCGCAGTCTGCCCAGATAGGCACAATCGTGGAGACGATACGCTCTATCGCCAGCCAGACGAATCTGCTGGCGCTTAATGCGGCGGTAGAAGCGGCTCGTGCGGGAACGCATGGCCGAAGTTTTGCCGTGGTGGCTAATGAAGTGCGTAGCCTTGCCGCCCATATCCATTCTGCCAGCCAGGAAATTACCAGCGTGGTGGAACGCAATCATGAACTGGCTGCTACGGCGCAAAAAAATATCACGGCGAACCTGGTACGGGCCGACGAAGGGGTACAACTGGTAAGAGAAGCCGGAAATGTCATTGTGAATATCCAGGCTAATTCGACGCAAGTTGTTGAAGCTATTGGGCATGTACAGCAAAACCTTACCAGTTAACGCGGCAGTCACCAACGAAACAGGCCACATGGAGGTGGCGTTTTCACAGATCTTTTCATGCTGAAGTGAATTGTGGGCGTAAAAAGAGCAATATTTACATGCAGATACAAAGCAATTCAGCCCTCCGGCTCGTTTCGCTTCATGGCAGAGTGTCAGGCTTTGCTAAACTCTCTCAGGTAAATTTTGCAACGAGGTGAAGAGTGAAAATCAAAAGCTACGCAGCGATGAAAGCGGGTCAGGCCCTGGAACTGTATGAATACGAAGCCGGGGAGCTGAGCACGGAAGAAGTGGAAGTTGAGGTTGAATACTGTGGTGTCTGCCATTCTGACCTGTCGATGATCGATAACGAATGGGGTATCTCCAGCTACCCAACTATCGCTGGCCATGAAGTTATTGGCCGCGTTTCTGCGCTTGGTGATGCTGCCCAGTCTAAAGGCCTGAAGGTTGGCCAGCGCGTCGGTATTGGCTGGACAGCCAAAAGCTGCCAGCACTGCGATGCCTGCATCAATGGCGAACAGGTAAACTGTCAGCAGGGTTCCACGCCGACCATTCTCAACAAAGGCGGCTTTGCCGAGAAACTGCGTGCTGACTGGCAATGGGTGATCCCACTGCCGGAAAACCTTGATGTTGCCAGCGCCGGGCCACTGCTGTGCGGCGGTATTACCGTATTCAAACCTCTGCTGATGAGCAACATTACGGCGATGAGCCGCGTAGGCGTTATCGGTATCGGCGGCCTGGGCCACATTGCTATCAAAATTTTGCGGGCAATGGGCGCAGAAGTGGTGGCGTTCAGCTCCACGCCGAACAAAAAGCAGTCGATCCTGGATATGGGTGCCGATGAAGTGGTTAACAGCCGTGATGCTGAGGCGTTAAAAGCGCAGGCAGGACGGTTTGATTTAATTATCAGCACTGTTGCCGTGGATCTTGACTGGAAACCTTACTTTGATGCGCTGGCCCCTCATGGCAAATTCCATACCGTGGGCGCGGTATTGAAGCCTATTGAGGTGAATGCCTTCGACCTGATTCTGGGTGACAAAGCGGTGACTGGCTCTTCTACCGGTTCACCGGGTCAGCTGCGCTCACTGCTGAAACTTGCATCGCGGGCCAATATTGCCCCGCAGGTGGAGTTCTTCCCGATGTCGAAAATCAATGAAGCACTGGATCATGTCCGTGCCGGTAAGGCGAATTTCCGCGTCGTATTGAAAGCCGATTTCTGATCCGGCTGCCAGCTCTGGCGCATTTGCGCCGGAGCTGTTTTCTGATGGCATCTCTTATCCTTCTGTTTATAAAAGATTTCAAATCACAAGCTTATGCTTATTAAAACCGCATAAAGATTACCTTTACCCTCCGCCCATTCCGTTACACTGTAACATTTTGCAGCGAAATAGCGGCCTGTTTGGGGCCAGTTTAAATTTTGAAAATTACTGTACTAGGCCATCAAGCTCCAAAGGATCACGGCAAGTTCCTTAGGGTTTAAGAGGTAGGTTACCAACTACCGTAAGGGTATTTTTTCCCTTTGATGAAATCTTTTATATCTTTGTCATATCCATAAGAAAAATCGCTCTTGGTTACCCCTTTGCAAATATCTAATTTATCCCCTGATAAGGTTTTCAGGACTGACGGCGTGACGCGATAATTAGGCTCAGTGCCACTTCCCTGTAACCAGACGGCCACTTTTCCCTCCGGCGCCAGACCGATTTGTAATCTGTCGTAATACGCTTTCCCCCCCCGGTAATCTCTGTACTCACTTACTCTGCGCATCTTTTCCACTACGGCTGCGGATAAAGTGAGATGCGTTTCATACACCTTTTTATCAATTATGGAATCCCAGCAAAAAATAATATGTTTTGGTGGGCTATCAACGTGATTCCAGTAGCCTCCGGGTGCGCGATCCCTGTCATTCCACCCACCAATAACACCGGGTAGCGCTGATGTACTGTTCAGCGTGTTAAACCGATAGTCCTTTCCATCAGCGTCAAGAATAGCAGCGAAAGTCACCAGTGATGGCAGCGCGTTTGGGGTGAAAAAATCAAATACCCACTCGGCGGGCACATCGTTTTTGACTGAAGTATTGGGCTGATCAGTACCGTGGCAGGCCGTCAGCACAAGCGCCGGGAGCAGGCCGGCCAGACGAATTATTTCCATATTTTATTCCCGTCCATATCGTAAATTGTACGCTGCCAGCGCTCGTCCGGCCGGTTAGTGAACGTCACCAGCTTCGCCGGTTTTACCGCTCCGCTGACCAGACCCCGACCATCCCGCACCACGCTGTTCCAGTTGGCCGAACAGTGAATATACTTTTCGGCCAGCATCAGGATTTCCGGCGTGGTAAAACCGGGGGCAGACTGACCGCTGCGGGCGGCACGGCCCATCACTATCGCTTTTTCACACAGGCTGTTCAGTTCCGGCCGAAGTTTTAATTCTGCATTTGTATCTCGAATAGGATCAAATACCGCGCCCGCATCCTGCGCCGCATCGAGCATCACCCGCAGCGCTACCTTCGACCAGTCGTTGCGCGTCGGCCGGTCAATCACCAGCGCGGCCCCGCTGCGCTTTTGCAGCGTGCCGTAACGGTCGGCGGGCAGCCTGTCGTCATGCCAGGTGTCCGCATTCACCGCCACCGCATTCAGCAATGGCGCTATCGCCGGACAGCCGTCCATCGCTTTAAGCTGCGTGCAGGTCTGCCGGTAAATCCGCGTTTCCGTATCCGGGGTGGAAAGAGGGACCGTTTCAAACTCTGGCCGGGTCAGGAAGCAGGCTTCGTGCTCGTCAGGGTTGTAGCCGCCGCCAATGTCGGAATGAACGCCTGGCAGGGCCAGCTCCGGCCACGCCGGTTTAACGCTGTTCAGTGCGAAGTTAAACCGGCACTCGTGCTGCGCGGTGATGTGGAACACCTTCTCCGCCACGCCCGGACGCAGCACCAGATTAACCTCGCCGGAGTCCGCGCTGTGCGGGTTGAGGCCGTTAACCGCCGTTCCGATGGCCGCCACGGTATCAAATATCCCCAGAAAGCGGGTTTTACCACCGGGCGTACCGGAAAATTCAGTGCCAGCCAGTCCGGTCTTAATCGCCGCAATAATCGCGCTGTCCTGAAGGAATACCCGGCTGGCAAAGTGTCGCGCCGCTGCTGCTCCCCGGCTGAAACCAAAAATATCAAACTGCAGCTCTCTGATGGCGCAGGAACCGGCATCTGCATGTCGGAGTAAATAACTCTGAATAGCGGCAGCCAGCGCCGCAACCGCCTTGTCGGTTTTTCTCACCACGCCGGTTTCGCCCCGGCCAGTCGCCATCCCGTAACCGCTGTCGCCCGCGCCGCCCTCCGTACCGATACCTTCGATATAAATCGCATGCTGACCGGCTCCCGTATCGGGCCTGATACCCTGACTGTACAGCGTTCTGAGCCAGTGCACGTTGGTGTAATAGCCGAGATAGCTTCCGGCTGCGGTGCCGCTGTAACCACGTTTTAGTCGCACACACTGGGAGTACGCAGATCCTGCTTCAGCATCATTCATCCCGTAATGTTCACCGGAGCAAGCGGCCTGACGGTCACCGCTGTTATTGGCATTATTGCCGGTGCCGTCAAAGAACACCCCGATTGTCAGCGTGATTTCCCGCTTCTTTTTCGCGGCCTGAGCATGCTGTTCAGGCTCTGACTGCTGCGCTTTTTTCCCCGCAGTCTCTGCCCGCCCGGCCAACTGACCGGCGTTACAGTCGCTCTCATAGGTGTGCGTCTGGACTGACGGAATAAACCGGGCGCGGCACGGGCAGGAGCTGTAGCTGTCCAGCGAACCCGCCCACTCTTTCAGTACTCCGCCCACGTCGTAGGTATCGCCCATGCCGCCGCACACGCGGAACCGTCCTTCATGCTTCCCGCAGGTCACCGGGTCGCCCTCTCTGACCTGCTGACGCTCGATGCCACCTGTTTCGTAGGTATCATCAGACGCACCGGAAAGAATGCGCCCCCCGCAGGTGGTTTTATCCAGGTGATAGAGAAAAAATCCTTTAGCCATAATCCCTCATGAATAAAGTGGTTATAAAACCAGTGCATGATACCTTATTCATGACTTAACCAATATCTTCAGTTTCTGACTGCCGGTACAACGCCTGTTTAGTTATTGCATTTATTCTGTCGCATAGAAGTTATGGCATTCATGGTGTGCCATCACATTTTGCTCAAGGTGGGAGGGTACTAATCTGGCGCTTATCAGTGCTCACTGTAAATCTATTGTTAAAAACAGCCTTAACGTATAATAATTTTCGATATCCAAACTCCCTCTGTTTACCGGGTTTTCCGCCCCGACCTCCAGCCAGATATTCTAAGCTTTGAGTTCAGTTAATTGCTATGCGAGGAACTCATGAAAAAAAATAACAGCACTACAGGCATCGCACCTTATGGCGGATCGGCAGGGGGCTGGGGAGCGCTGAAAGCGGTGGCCGATGCCATTCGTGGACAAATGTCCGTTAAACAGGATGTGATTGCGCTTTTCAGGGTTAACCAACCGCAGGGATTTGACTGTCCGGGTTGTGCATGGCCCGATCCCCGTCATGGATCCTCCTTTGAGTTTTGTGAAAATGGCGCGAAAGCCGTTTCCTGGGAAGCGACCAGTAAGCGCACTACTCCTGAGTTTTTTGCGGCGCATACCGTCACTGAACTCTGGCAACGGAATGCGTTTGAGCTTGAAGGAGAAGGGCGGCTCACCCACCCGATGAAATATGATGCTGATACGGACACCTACCAGCCCGTAGAGTGGGAGACCGCGTTTCGGGAAATTGGCGAACGGCTGCAAAGCTATGAAGATCCCAACAGTGTCGAATTTTATACTTCAGGACGGGCTTCCAACGAGGCTGCTTTCCTCTACCAGCTTTTCGCCCGCGAATATGGCACCAACAATTTCCCGGACTGCTCAAACATGTGCCATGAACCGACCAGCGTGGGATTGCCAGAATCTATCGGCATTGGCAAAGGAACGGTTGAGCTGGACGATTTTGACCAGTGCGATTTGGTGATCTGCATCGGCCATAATCCCGGAACCAATCATCCCCGCATGCTGGGCACCCTCAGAGAAGTGGCGAAACGGGGTGCGAAAATTGTGGCAATCAATCCGCTACGCGAGCGTGGTCTGGAGCGTTTTACTTCACCTCAAAGTCCGATTGAGATGCTCTCTCTGGGGTCAACCGAGCTGGCTTCAACCTACTATAAAGTTCGGGTAGGCGGAGACGCAGCACTGCTGAAAGGGGTGATGAAGTCACTGCTTAAGATGCATGAAACGGCGATTCAGGAAGGGCAGCCAGGGGTGATTGACCAGGCGTTTATTGATCAACATACCCAGGGCTTCGAAGAACTGAAAGCCGACCTTGATGCCACAGACTGGGCACATATTCTTAAAGTCTCTGGCCTGGATTATCAGGACATTCTGCATATTGCCCGGCTTTACGCCAGCGCGGATAAAACCATTATTTGCTACGGTATGGGAATTACTCAACACCAGTACGGCACGCAGAACGTGCAGCAGATTGCTAATTTACTGCTGATGCGCGGCAACATGGGGAAACCCGGCGCCGGCATCTGTCCGCTGCGTGGTCACTCGAATGTGCAGGGCGATCGTACCGTTGGCATCACGGAGATCCCTCCGCAGTCGCTGCTGGACAGCATTGAAAACGTCTTTGGCTTCAGGCCGCCACAGGAGCATGGCCACGGAGCCGTCGCGGCGATCCAGGCAATGCGTGACGGGCAGGCAAAAGCGTTGCTCTGCCTGGGCGGGAACCTGGCGGAAGCGATATCCGATCCGCAGGCGACTTTCGCTGCTATGCGCAAGCTCGATTTGGTCGTCCATATGGCCACCAAACTTAATCGTTCCCATCTGCTGCTGGGCAAGCATAACTACATCCTGCCGGTTATTGGCCGCACTGAAGAAGATATACAGGCCTCCGGTGCGCAAAGCATTACCGTGGAAGACTCAATGTCGATGGTTCACGCTTCCCGCGGTTCGCTGAAGCCTGCTTCGCCGTGGCTGAAGTCAGAACCAGCAATAGTTGCGGGTCTGGCGAAAGCTACGCTGCCAGCCACCCGCGTGGACTGGGATAAAATGATCCGCGACTACAGTTTTATCCGCGACAGTATCGAAGCGGTCTTTCCGGCTTTTAAAGATTACAACGAACGTATCCAGCAGCCCGGCGGTTTTCGTTTATATAACGGAGCCAGTGAACGCGTCTGGAATACGCCTTCTGGTCTGGCGCAGTTTAAGGTCATGGAGGGCATCAACGAAGATCCCCGCTCTCTGAAGTGCCATGACCTGGTGCTGACCACGCTGCGCAGTCACGATCAGTACAACACCACGCTGTATGGACTTAACGACCGCTATCGCGGCGTAACAGGCCGCAGAGATGTGCTCTTTATGAATGCGGAAGAAGCGGAGAAACGGGAGCTGCGCGTGGGGGATAAGGTGAATATCATCGCGCTTGATCCTGAAGGTAAGCGTACCGATCGCCGGATGGATAAGCTGACGATTGTGGTGCTGGACATGGCTCCCGGTTCACTTGGCGCTTACTACCCTGAGGCTAACGTGATGATCCCGCTCGACAGCTATGATACGCGGAGCGGTATTCCGGCTTACAAAAACATACCAGTAGATTTGGAAAAATGTGTAATGCCTGTTGCGGAGACGGATGGCGCACTGCGGTAACCCTTCTTGCTGACTCTACGGCGTCTTCTGATGCCGTAACAGGGTCGCGGCACAGGTGACGTTGTCACCTGTTGTCGCGCTAATTGCACTTTTACCGGGCATTCAGGTATCTTGTCGGCCATAAGTCTTGTTACCGGAAAGCATTATGACAAATCACACCTCGAAAGATCCTCTGCATGGGGTCACGCTTGAAGCACTGGTCATCGCACTTCAGGCGCGTTATGGTTGGGAAGAGCTGGGCAGACGCATCAATATCAACTGCTTCAAAAGCGATCCCAGCGTAAAATCGAGCCTGAAATTTCTCCGCCGCACGCCCTGGGCGCGTAAAGAGGTGGAAGAGCTTTATCTCGCTTCTCTGGAAGAGCCGCCAGCACCAGAGCCTGAGGTACCCGCTGAGGACCCCTGGGCTAACTGGAAAAAGAAAGAGTAGTTATCCTGAATTCAGCAACCCTGAAACCGCCAGGCAGAGTGGATCCCTCTGCCGCAAAGCCAGTCTCATCCCGCCCTGAAAATTTTTAGCCATCTCTGCCTCTCCCTGAAACACTTTCCCCCTGGTTTATAAAATCCTGAAAAGTTCCCTGATATTCTTTTACAGAAGAAATAAAAAAAATTATAGTTCTCATTCGCATTTGGGTTGCCAGCGAATCAGTGGCATAAAAATAAAATAATCTTCTGAGGTAGTACGATGTTTTTTGCACCAGGCCATACCAGAGAAAAGGGCTTCAGCCAGCAGGCTGGCTATGCTCAGGCTCCCCGTTATTCCGCGCTTGCCGTACTGGTGGCGGTTGCCCTCCAGGTCCCCCATACTTTTGCAGCGGAACAGACGGCAGCGGCAGTTTCTGATAGCAACAAAGATCAAACGCTGACGGTAGAAGCCTCCGCAGAGAGCGCAGGTGACACCGCCGCTACAGATTACAGCGTGCCGGTGAGCAGTGCCGGCACTAAAATGTTGATGATTTCACGCGACATTCCGCAATCGGTCAGCATTATCAGCAAGCAAAGGATGGAGGACCAGCAGTTACAGTCGCTTGGTCAGGTGCTCTATAACACCACCGCTATCCAGGAAGGGGTGGCGGATATGGATCGGCGTACCTACTATTCGCGCGGTTTTTTGATTGATAACTATATGGTAGATGGCATTCCTACCGTATTTGAAACACGCTGGAACCTGGGTGATTCACAGTCTGATACGGCAATGTTTGAGAGCATAGAAGTGGTGCGCGGCGCATCAGGACTGATGACCGGTACCGGCAATCCTTCCGCTTCGATCAACATGATCCATAAACATGCCGACAGCCGTGAATTTGCCGGGAATGTATCTGCCTCTTACGGGAGCTGGAATAAACAGCGCTACGTTGCTGACCTTTCTGCTCCGCTGAGCGAATCTGGCAATGTGCGTGGTCGTATTGTCGCCGGTTATCAGGATGGCAACAGTTTTGTAGAGCGCTACAGCGCAGAGAAAAAATTTCTCTATGGCGTTGTTGATGCCGACCTGACAGATTCCACTACGCTGACCCTGGGGTATGAATATCAGGAAACCAATGCCAACCGTCCAACCTGGGGTGGCGCTCCCCGCTGGTATACCGACGGCAGCAAAACAGATTATCGTCGCGGCTTTAACACCGCGCCGGAGTGGGCCTATAACGACAAGCAGAATAATAAAGTCTTTGCCAATCTGAAGCAGAGCTTTGATAACGGCTGGCAGGCGAATCTCACCGGCACCCATAACGAAACGCTAATCAACAGTAAGCAGATGTACATTGATGGCTATTTCGATAAAACCACGGGTTTGGGCGTCTCCCGGTATCAGGATTACGATGTGGTAGCTGGAACGGGTTACAACTCCGGCAAGCGCAAGGTTAATGCTGTTGATGCCTATGCCAGCGGCCCCTTTGAGCTGCTGGGCCGTCAGCATGAGCTGATGATGGGGCTGAGCTACACCAAACAGAAAAACACCTATTACAGTTCATTTGCCAATATCTCCTCGGCAGAACTGGGCAACTTCAACGACTTCAACAGCACTTCCCTGAAACTGAGTGGGGGCCACGCACCCTGGCTCAGGAAGATATCATTCGTAAGAAGTCCGCTTACATGGCGACACGCCTCTCGCTGGCCGACCCGCTGCACCTGATCCTGGGCGCACGCTATACCAACTACAACTCTCATTCCCTTACTCAGGAGTTTGAGAAAAATAACGTTTCACCTTATGCGGGCCTGGTATTTGATATCAATGAAAACTGGTCAACCTACGCCAGTTACACTTCTGTCTTTCAGCCGCAGACTCAGCGCGATATCAACCGTAGCTTCCTGTCACCGGTTATCGGAAAAAACTATGAGGCTGGGGTGAAATCAGACTGGTTTAACAGCCGACTCACCACCTCCGTCTCGGTTTTCCGTGCTGAGCTGGATAATGTCGCGCAGTCAACCAATCAGGTCATACCTGGCACCGCAGGGGAAACCGCTTATAAGGCCACGGACGGTACCGTCAGCCGCGGCGTGGAATTTGAAATCAACGGCGCTATTACCGATAACTGGCAGATGACCTTTGGCGGCACCCGCTATATTGCTGAAGAGCGTGATGGTACTGCGGTCAATCCTCAACTGCCTCGCACCCAGCTTAAGCTGTTTACCAGCTACCGTTTGCCGATGCTTCAGGAGGTCACTGTGGGGGGGGGCGTTAACTGGCAAACCCATGTCTGGGGTGATATCGATGGCCCGAATGGCAATGGTACGCTCCGTGCAGAGCAGGGCAGCTATGCGCTGGTCAACCTGTTCAGCCGTTATCAGGTCACCAAACAGCTCTCCTTGCAGGCTAACCTCAACAACCTGTTCGATAAGGAATATGACACCACGGTAGATAACATCTATACCGTTTACGGCGAGCCACGTAACTTCTCACTGACCGCCAGCTATCAGTTCTGATGACGTTAATGGCTCCTTTCAGGAGCCATTTTTCTTTCCCGGCTGCGCAGCACCTTTGGAACGGGGCTGACTTACCTGGCGGCGCGAACCAAAGCCCGTTGCTTGTCCAGCAGGAAAGGGCGCAGATAGCCAACCGTGTTGGAAAGCAGGATCAGATCCTCAGATACGCGCAGATTTAACCTGTCCCGCAGATAAGCTTTGCGGATTTCCATTCTCTGCCACACCTCCGGATAGCTGGCTGCCAGCTCCTTCCTTAACGCTTCATCAGCCAGCGCCACGGTATCCTCTGTGCTGCATCCGCCATATCCCGGCAGCGAAGGGATAATATCAATCTGGAAAATCATACCGCTCTGTAATCTGACGGTGGAATCGGGGTAGACGGGCGAACAGAGCCACTCTTCATCCGCCACCAGATGACCGGGGTTCAGATGCCAGTGCCACCGCTCTTTTGGCAAGACCGCCTCAATAGTTTGATAAAGTTCACCACCGGTCAGCCCCGGACGAAGCGCTTCAAGCCAGGTGGTGACTGCGCGATAGTAAGGGATAGCCAGCGCAGGCAGCCAATCGGCCACGGGCGCAGGCAACTCCTCTTCAGTGGCGACTACATAGGCTGCCCGGCTGGTCAGGCCCCCTTTGTAGCCAACGGTCAGCGAAAATTTATCGCCCCGCTGAATTTGCTTGTCGGTGGGGTAAAGCCCGGCATGGGCAAACCTCTCCCCGGTTGCCGCAATGGCCACTACGTTGCCAGGCTGCCCGTCACCCGCTAACAGCTGGCCAATTTCTTTTTCGCTTTTGCCAACGTCAATCGCCTCCAGCGCCCTGAGGATCCGGGTGGAGGCCAGGTTGGCGCCATACTCATAGCAGGCGATCTCACTGGCGCTGTTCAGAGATCGCACGCCATATTGCGGAGAGATAAACAAACCGGTGGCGTTAGTCACATACTGCCTGTCGCCAGCGGCTTTAATCACCTCATCCAGAATGAAAGCAGGAATATCAAACCGGTCAGCATTATTCTGCTGAGTGGTAAATAATTTCCAGCCGGCAATTCCGGTCATGCCTGCCTGCTTCACGCCTGCCTCAGCTAATAGCGTGGCGAGCGGGGCGTCGTTATCCATTGGCTGATTCGGCAATGAGAAAATGGGAGCATGGAGGCAGGCACCTGGGTTTCTGGCGTGCGGCACCAGCTTGAGGTTCTCATTGCCCATGATATAGGTAAGCTTGCCCTGCGCCGTCACCACCAGCAGCGCTTCTTCAAAACGGGGAATAAAGCCTGACAGGTATTCGAAATTTCCCCCATGCTCTTTATCGGCATAGATGACCAGCGTATCAAAATTGTGCTGCTGCATGGCGGTGAGAATATTTTGCAGACGAAGCGCCATCACCTCATCACTGATTAAGGTGCTTTTGACGTTGGGGAAGCTTTCTGGCGGCGGGATGGGGCTGAGTGTAAAACGGACAAGGGAGTCGTTCATTCTGTTCTCCTGTAAAACCCTCGGGATCAGGCAAAAAGCGCGTTCGCTTTTTATCCTACCTGAAAATTGTTTGATCGCTCACTCAATTCCCAGGTAAGAAGGTCACCTGAGGTTTAGCCATTCCCTGACGAACTCCATACTGTTACCGGGTGATAAGGCTCTTCTCAGGGCAAGACTACTCTTTTAAATCTCTGAGCTGTGCCAGCGCCTGCTGAATAATTTTGGCAGCTTTGCCCTGGCTCTCTTCATCACTGTTATGGAACTGGTGCAGCTCGCTTCTGAGTGAATGGATAGCTTCCATCAACACAGGTGCAAAAGCCTGGCGGTGCTCGGACATAGCCTGGTTTACCGAGTCACTCTGACTGGCAAACAGCGCCAGCTTCGCCATTAACGCCTGAGCCACTTCCTGATTCTGCGCCAGATAAGCCTCACCTTCGGCGTTGATCGCAAAACGCTTACGGTTACCTTCAGGCTGGACGGTTACATGGCCGACATCCTCAAGGTAAGTCAGTGCCGGATAGATCACGCCAGGGCTTGGGGTATAGAATCCGCCGCTTTTCTCGCTGAGGATTTTGATCAGCTCATAGCCATAGCTGGCCTGTTCCTTCAGCAGCGTCAGTAACAGCAGTTGCAGCTCATCTGCGCCAAATTTGCGGCCACGCAGGAAGGAGGGGCGATCGCGGTGTCCGGCATCATCACGGCCACCTCTGGACCCGCGATGGCCGTCAGAGCGACCACCATGGTGAGCGGAACAGTGATGGCGGCCTCGCGGGTTTTCCGCGTGATGGCGCATTGCTTCTCGCCACTGCTCATACAGCATCTCAAGCGCTTCCTCACGGCTTTCAGCCTGCTGGAAACAATGACGATGACTGTCGGTTCTGTGGTGATGGCGACCGCCACGGCGTTCATTGAACATTTCTTTAAACATACTCTTCTCCTGTAGGGTGTAAGTATCTTACGACAGTATCGTAAGATAATGCTATTTTTATATCTTACGATATTAAAAAGCAACAGGGAGAGCGAAATAAATAGCAAAAAAGAGGGGGTAAGCCTTTAGCACACCGCTTTTTGCCTCTGTACCATGAACTCCTGCGCACCGGTTTACAGAACTGCGTCAGTGCTTTCTGCCGGAACCGGACAAAGCAGCCATTGTGTTGCGCCGTTGCCGCTATCTCCTTACTATTCATAGCGTATTCTGATAATAACAAGCGAGTATTGGTATGGAGCCAGAACGTACTACTTCACAGCAGCCGCCGCAGGAAGCCCCTTCGCTGAAGCTGCTCTTCAGCGCCCTGTTATTGGTTATGCTGCTTGCGGCCCTTGACCAGACGATTGTCTCCACCGCGCTGCCCACCATTGTGGGTGAGTTGGGAGGGCTTAATCAGCTTTCATGGGTGGTGATTGCCTACACCTTAGCCTCTACTATCGTGGTGCCTTTATATGGCAAATTTGGCGATCTGTTTGGGCGCAAAAAGGTTCTGCAAATCTCGATTATGCTTTTCCTTCTTGGCTCTGCACTGTGTGGCGTCGCGCAGAATATGGATCAGCTTGTTCTGACCCGTGCGCTACAGGGGCTGGGCGGCGGGGGATTGATGGTGGTCAGCATGGCCGCGATTGCAGATGTGGTGCCGCCCGCCGACCGTGGCCGCTACCAGGGGCTGTTTGGTGGCGTGTTTGGCCTTGCAACGGTCATCGGCCCGCTCACAGGCGGCTTTATTGTGCAGCACGCATCGTGGCGCTGGATCTTCTACATCAACATTCCTCTCGGGCTATTTGCACTGTTAGTGATAGGCGCGGTACTGAGGCCGGGCGGGAAAAGAACGCAGCACGAGATTGATTATCTCGGCGCCTTTTATCTCTGTATGGCGCTGGTAGGTATCACGCTCTTTACCAGCGAAGGCGGCAGCGTAAAAGCGTGGTCAGATCCGCTGCTCTGGTGCATTCTCGCGTTTGGTGTGGTGGGCCTGATTGGTTTCATCCATGAGGAGCGTCTGGCTGCTGAGCCTGTTATTCCTCTGACGCTGTTTCGCGACCGGAGCTTTCTGTTAAGCAGCCTGATCGGTTTCATTATTGGCATGTCGCTGTTTGGTAGTGTTACTTTCCTGCCGCTCTATCTACAGGTCGTCAAGGCGGCCACGCCTACGCAGGCGGGGATGCAGCTGCTGCCGTTAATGGGGGGCTTACTGACCACTTCTGTTATCAGCGGACGGATAATCAGCAAGACAGGGCGCTATCGCCTTTTTCCCATAGCGGGCACTCTGTTCGCCAGCGTGGGAATGGCATTGCTGACCACAATTACCACCGAGTCGCCCACCTGGCATCTCTATATTTTCACCTGTGTGATGGGGATGGGCCTGGGTATGGTAATGCAGGTACTGGTGCTGGCGGTGCAGAACACGGTAGCGCCAAATCTGCTGGGTGTCGCCACGTCAGCGGTGACGCTGTTCCGTTCGATAGGCGGTTCAATTGGCGTGGCGTTATTTGGTGCGGTTTTCGGCCAGGTGCTTGAAAGAGGGCTGGAGCGGCTGATCCCAGCAGGAAGCGAACTGCCCCGCAGCCTGGATCCCGTGGCGATACAGAATCTGCCGCCAGCCCTGCACCATGACTACTTGCTGGCCTTTGGCGACGCGATCCATGCCGCATTTATCATGGCAACCAGCGTGATGGTGGTGGCTTTTGTTTTAGCCTGGTTTTTACCGGAAAGTCCTTTACGCAGGAAATAGCAGCGGGCAAGTCTGGTCATAAACAGATCGCCCTGCGGGGTAAAAACAGAGAATATTCTGGCGGGGAAAAAGAGTTTCAGACAAAAAATGTCACGCCAGAAATATTTCCGTTATTACATATCAAGTAAAGATAAGTAAGGGTAGCTTTACATGATTCAGACCCGCGAGTGAATAAGGTATAAGTTTCATCTCTTAAATTGACTACCTGGCTCTGTCCCATGAAGCAACATACCGTTCTGCAATCTCTGTTTCCGCTGATCTTTCTGGTTATTGCGGGGTGTGCTTCAAAACCGGATTCCGCAAGTCAGGATCTCCAGAATATTACGCAACCATCGGCAGATGGGGCTGCGCAACCCGACCTTATTCCGGTGCTGGCTGCACTGCACGATCAGATGCACGCCTGGCAGGGAACACCCTATCACTGGGGCGGCACCAATCTTGAAGGGGTTGACTGCTCTGGCTTTGTCTGGCGAACGCTGAAAGATCGTTTCAATCTTCCTGTGAGCCGGTTGACGACCACCGAGCTGGTAAAAATGGGCACGCCGGTAGAGAAAAAGCAGCTCAGAACCGGCGACCTGGTCTTTTTCCGCATCCATAATCAACTTCATGTTGGCTTTTATGATACCGAAGACCATTTTTTGCACGCCTCCTACAGTCAGGGAGTGATGCGTTCTTCTCTTGATAACCCCTACTGGAAATCAGTTTATTATCAGTCGCGCAGGCTGAATAAAGAGGTCGGTGCGGAGATCTCATTCAATGCGGAGAAGAGCAAAACAGAACTCGCCCGTCAGTGATTTTTGACCATCAGCTGTTAAACTCAGGGATTGAGCTTAACAGGAGGCGGTATGAAATTAGGCTTTGCCTGCAAATTTTTAAACGAAGCATTAGAGCAACCTCTGCCGTTCCGGGCTACAACACGTAAGAGATTTCTCAGCCTGAATAATGAAGATCAAACCAGACTGCTCTCTGAGATAGCCAGCCTCAACTTAACTCAGCTTGGAGCCACGTTAAAGCAGGTTGCGCAGATGCCAGCCGCGCTGAGGATGATGCGAATTGGCAGCGATCTGCTGCCTTTATATACTGTTCCTGAAGCCGGCCCTGTTTATGCAACGTTGTTGCCAGACCTTGTTCCCTTATTCAAATCCTGTGGCGAGTTTGCCAGAGAGAACGCTATCAGGCTTTCATTCCATCCTGGCCAATATACGGTGCTGGCTTCAGACAACCCTGGCGTTGTTGAGCGGGCAATCGAAGATGTTGAATACCATACGCTGTGCGCGACGTTGATGGGCTATGGTCAACAGTTTCAGGATTTCAAAATTAATATTCATATGAATGGTAAAGGTGGTTTCGAGGGGTTTAAGCACGCCTTTAACCGCCTCAGCCCTGAAGCAAAACGAATGTTAACCGTTGAGAATGATGAAGTATCCTGCTCTTTAGATGATGTTCTGCAAGCGGCTGAGCTGTGTCCGATCGTGCTGGATATTCACCACCACTGGGTGAAAGAGAATGAATTTATCAAACCTGACGATGCGAGGATTAAAGAGATCAAAGCCTCCTGGCGTGGCGTTCGTCCGGTTATGCACTACTCCATTTCTCAGGAAGGATTGATCCCGCAAGAGGGCTTTCCGGATCAGAATACGCTTGGTCTCTCTAAAATGAAATTACGCGGCCATTCGGACTTCTATTTTAACCCCACGCTGAATGACTGGGCTTTATCCTTTGAAGACTTTGACATCATGTGTGAAGTGAAAATGAAAAACATCGCCAGGGACAGGCTATATCACTACAGCCTTGACCGTCATCGCTGAACGCCGGAAGAGGGACTTGCTCAGCCCTGACAGAGAGTTTCCACCGGGGCGACGGGCATCGCCCCAGGGAAAATACCCTCAACGGCTGAGAGTGGCGTTCAGGGCATCGATTGAGGTTTGCAGTCCCGCTTCCACGCTCATGGTCAGGTCTTCCATCTCCAGCGACACGTAACCGTCATAACCGGTCATTCGCAGCACCGAGAAAAACTCTTTCCACCATTGCAGATCCTGTCCACAGCCCACGGCAACATAGTTCCAGGTCCGCGTTTTGGTGTGGGTCACGGGCTGAGACTCCAGCAGTCCATCAATATCTGCCAGACCGCGCTCAATACGGGCATCCTTACCGTGTACATGGTAGACGGCCCCTTCCAGTCTGCGCGCTGCGGCGACAGGATCTGCACCCATGGCAATCAGATGGGACGGATCCAGGTTCATGCCAATCATCTCACCAACCGCTTCGCGCAGGCGGAGCAGGGTGGAGGCGTTATAAACCAGCTGGCTGGGGAACGCTTCAAGCGCAATTTTCTCAACGCCGTGCTCCCTGGCATGTTCAGTGAACTTCTGCCACCAGGGGATTGCCACCTCGTTCCACTGATAGTCAATAACGCCGGGCATGTAATCGGGCCAGGAGACGGTGGAGGTTATCCAGTTAGGAATACGGTCTTCCGGGCAGCCGCCGGGCAATCCACTCATCATGACTATCTTTTTTACGCCAAGCTTGCCTGCAAGCTCAATGGCACGGTAGCTGCTCTGGCTGTGCTTTTCACCCAGCTCACCCGGTGCAAGAGGGTTGCCGGAACAGTTAAGCGCAACTATTTCCATTTCCCGAAGCGTCAGTTCGTGACGAAACTGCTCCAGCTTTTCAGAAGAACTAAGCAGCGTTTCTGTGGGGACATGGGGGCAGGGAGACCAGCCGCCGGCGGTCATTTCTACGCCGGTAATACCGTAAGCCTTCACTCTGTCCAGCATTTCGGGAAACGTAAGATCGGCCAGAACATCGGTGCATAATGCAAGTTTCATCATTTATCCTTGAAAGATTTCAGAACGGCGTAAGGCTATAAAATTTGGCAGAGATATTTCTGGCTTATTCATTCCCATTACTCATTTATTAAGCAGTCCGATTTTTTAATGAATAATAAAAAAGAGGAAAATGAAAACGCGCTGCCTGCTTTAGCGTTTTTCCGTGCGCTGTAAAAGTTATATCAGGATGAGGCTGGAAAACCATCATGGGCATAGAGTAAGAATAAGCACCGTGCGGAAGATCATAAAATTGAATAAATAAACCCCTGTATAAGCGCTCCTGGTCACACTTTATGATTTGCCAATTGACATAGCAAGAATGAAGATGTTTATGGAGCCGCTTGATTCAGAGGCAGTGAGACTTCACTACAATCAAGATCCCTTGTTCACCTCGCAGGCCTTATAAACCGTCGTTTCTCTTCAGGTTATCCTAAAGCAGCCAGCATCCTTCCAGAGTAAAAAAATAATTCTCTGCCTCTACTTTAATGATAATTTAGTTCAGGCCTGCGGTAAGGTGAAAGTGGTGGTAACTATACGGGAGGAATTATGATTACTCATTGCCTGAACGATCGATCTTCTTTCACCGGATTTGATGCGGCGGGCACGCCACGCCTGCTGTTTATCTGTAAAGCGGAAGGAAAGGAAGCCGCTATGCCACGCGTTATGCATAAACATGACGAGCGCTTTGAGCTGATGTTTATTCAGCAAGGAAGCGGGGTGTACAATATTGATGGCAGGGGATATCACGTCAAACGGGGGGATTTACTGCTCTTTAATGCAGGTATTCTGCATGATGAAAATCCCACTGCCTCTGATGACCTCCTTATCCTGAGCTGTGGCGTAGAGCAGCTGAAATTTACGGGATTGCCATTAAACCACTTGACCCCTCGTTCGCAGGTTGCCGTTATGCCCAGCGGTAAGTTGTGTGAGAATATTCAGCAACTCTTTCACCAGATATGGCATCATCTTAGCGAAAATAATAGCGGCAGCGGGGAAATTGCCTCTCATCTTCTCTGCGCATTGCTGCTTCTCTGTCGTAACCTGTGGAATGAAAGCCAACAGGAGTATGAAAGTGCCGGAGACTTACTGGGCCAGCGTATTAAAGATTATCTTGATCGCTATTATAAAAATGATATCGATTTGAAGTCGTTAACGGCGGCTCTTAATATGAACTCTTTTTATCTGGCCCACGTGTTCAAAGCGTTTTCAGGCTATTCCCCTAAACATTATCAAACCCGCAGAAGAATTGGGGAAGCCCAAACGTTACTGCTCGGGACGGCATTGGGCGTTGCGGACGTAGCGAAAGCGGTAGGTTATGATCACGTGAATAATTTCCACCGTATTTTTCATAATCTGGTGGGTATTCCGCCAGGCCAGTACAAAAGGTTCTGGCTGAGCGGGCAAAAGAGGGCCTGAATTCAGGCCGCGTGAGATCAATCAGGCTTCAGATAAAGTCTGATTGATCTCAGTTATACCGACGGATTAAGCTGAAAGCGGCCAGGTAAAATTATTCTGGCCGACAAACTCAGGGCTATCTTATCAACGGGATCAACGCAGTTCAGGCCATGCCACCGCAGGAATACCGTTCAGCAGCGGTCTGGCAAACAGGAATCCCTGGAAATTAAAGATCCCGGCAGACTCCAGCCACATCCACTCTTCCGCTTTTTCCACGCCTTCAGCGATAACCGCAATCTCCAGCGACGAGCAGCACTTAATGATCGCCTGAATAATAGCCTGTTTAGGCCCGCTTTTGTGGACGTCGGTAATAATGCTGCGGTCAATTTTGATTTTATCGGGCTGGATGCGTGAAAGCAGCAGCAGGCCGGCAGAGCCTGCGCCAAAATCATCAATAGCCAGACTGATACCCGCCGCTTTCAGCTGCCTGATGGCCAGTTCAAAATCATCGATTCTGGAGATAACTTCCGTCTCGGTTACCTCCACCACGATTTGTTCAGGGACCAGGCCATGATCGTGGATCAGGCCGAGCAGATAATTCACGGCGTCGGGTACTTCAACCAGTGCCATAGGCAGTAGATTAATAGAAAGCGTCAATCCCTGAATATTCAGCTCTTTCGCCAGGGAAAAAGCATGGGCCTTAGATTGCAAATCCACATGGTAAATTTCCTGCCGCGAAAGCTGGGAGAAATAGTCCAGGGGAGGAAGTCCCGATTCGCTGCGTATCAGCGCTTCCAGCGAAACAATTTTTCTGGCGAGCGGATCGATAATCGGCTGGAACGCAAAGCTAATCCCCTGAGAGGCGGGAAGGGTGGAGACTTCAGCCTCTGCGGCATCGATATCGGTAATAAAATCCCAGTGCTCTGCCGGAGGCACTTCGAAATAGTTTTCCGTTTCCATCGCTTCAACAAAGGTACGGAGAAATTGCAATGCCCGATCGTCGTAAGTGAGCTGATATTTGGACGTACCTTTATTCAGAATCGCCTGCAAAACGGTAGGTCTGTCGTGTTCCCTGAGATCAAAAAGCTCCATACCCACATTACCAAAACGGCGTGATGGTGCGTAATCACGCATCAGTTCTACCAGATTGTGATGGCGACGATCCTGACAAATATGGTCGTAAACCGAGCAGACGGCTTTTTCAGAGCCTTCAAGGATCTGAAAAAAATGGGTGCCGTTAAAAAGTAAAATACCGGTAATGCCCAGTGACTCATTCAGCAGATTGGCTTTTTTTACCAGTGCTGCCAGAGACTTAACCGGAACGTCATCAGCAATATGACTGCGGTAGATAATGGTAATCAAGTTCGGGGCCTTCCAGCTTTTTTATCCAGGGAGTCCTACTTTAACAGAAGGTAATAGAGTGTTGTCCAGTAGACCTTTAGAAATGATGATTGACGCGCCCTGAAAGCGAAAGGTTAAGTCAAACCAGTCAAAATTTGCAGACATCTTAAGGCAAATTATCGGAAAAGAATGTTCCGTTATTATGCACTATATGGAAAGTGGTGCTAAATTTTAGAGGTATACTCAGAAAGTAACGGGGGAAACGTGCACGGCAAAGACTGGAATTATCCTTCAGAAATTTGCGCGGTTATAGGCAGGGCCGTATCGGAGCTTATCAGAAGAGAACAACCTCTTGGTAAAAAGAATGTTCTTGCCATGTTGCAGCAGCACAGTAAGCAGACGGCTGATGAAAAAATGAAAGCAGTCTATCTTCAGGCGCTACGTCATATTCTGGAAAGTTTTCACTGATCGTTGTGCAATCGGGTCAGGACGCCTCCCGGCCTTCTCTCTTCAATCCTGGCTATTTTCTGCATTACACTACAGTGACGGACGCCTGAAACATCCCCGCATTCTACTCTACCTTTTAGTGCTTCTTGCTGCCGTCTGGCGATCCATCGCGGGGAAACAGATATGAAATATCTTCATGTTCCGGCTGCTCTGAACCCGCTCCCTCGGTTTCAAAAAAGGCGTAATTCCTCAACTCGGCTATTGCAGAGCGACAGGCTTGCTGTCTGAAGATATCTTTTTCGGAAGCCGACATAGCGTGAAGCAAGCGCAACAGATTGGTGCTGGTGATGCTGGCGTCATCTTTCAGCAAAACCATCACGGCTTCACCTAAAATAATGTCGGTTAATCTTTCTTCATCGTCTTTGTACATAACAACGTCTCTGGTTCAGTGATGTGGGCATAACGGCAATGACCACAGGTACTGGAAGCAAACCTTGTTTTGCAGCAGTCAGCAGGGTGGCAGCCTGGACTTTGGCTCAGACGGGACTGCCAGTCAGATTGTCGTGTTGATCATATTTTGCGGATAACTGAGAAGGACAAAAGATGTTGTAATCCTCAGTCATCACGCCCAAACAACAGGCCAATCAGCGCATAGTAGTGCTGCTTCTGCTCAGGTTCAGAAGCCAGTTCAAGCTTATTTAACAGCGTCACACAAAGCGTTTTACGGTTAAGTACTTTACCCGTACGCAGGATCTCAAATACGGCCTGACCAAGTATCTCTTGCTGCGAAGGAATAACGGTTTCGCTAAAAAAATGGCTGAGATCATTTTCAGTCTTAAGGTTTGTTTCGCCCTGACGCATAGAGGCCCCTCAGTCGTAAATTTTGTGGAATGATTCACTCCGTAGCCGATAAAGTTATACAAAACTTTGTTGCTTGTACAGTAACGAAATGCTTTTTACACGAACTGGTAATGTGAATTAATTTTTTATCCAATAATTTCAGTGGCATAAGAAAAAATTTGGCTTAACCGCTTATTCAGGTTGAAGAGGGTACCTTTTACCAGTCAGAGGGGTATCTTGATAAAATCCGGGTACTTAGCCTCATCGAGTGTAGAGGTTTACCCTCCGCATCCTGCTGCTTCAGTACCGAAGCGAGGGAAAGGATCCCTTTCTGTGTTGCAGCGCAATGCAGGAATAATTGTTTATCTGTGTTAAATTATGGCAAAAGGATTAGGGCGCCATAATTACCTGAAGAGAGTAAGTGATGTAAAAATCTGGGTGTCGTGACCTCACCAAATATAAACTGATATTAATATCAGGCTATTTTCCATCAAATATTGTTTAATTCTTAAATTTTAACTTAAAATAAAAGCCGCTATTCTGAACAGGCAAGCGCTGATAAAGAAGAATGCTATTATTCTTAATAAAAATGGAGAAAGCGCTTAATAATATGTAAGTCATTTTTTATCAATCGGTTACGCAAGGCAAGATTTAATTTCAACGGAATATCGGGAAATAAGCAACTATTCGGATTTAATCACTTTTTTTACCCTTTTTTTGTACTTTTGTGCTGAGAAAGGCTGGCAGAAAAGGGTGCCTGGCGAGAGTTAATCGTTTAATTACAAATGGTTATGCCAAATAAGCTGCCTCTTCCCGCTGCTTTTTATTCCACCAGGCACACTCATCCTTATTCGAATTAACATTGGTTTATCAGAACTTCTTTTGTAAAATTTATGCGGACTTTAATAGAGGAGAAAATGTGTACGACGATCATTCGCTCCATTTCGGAAAACAAGTCCGCAAATGGAGAAAGAAACACAAGCTCAGCCAGGAAGATTTATGTATTCAGGCTGAACTTGATCGAAGCACCTTAAGTGCTATCGAGAATGGAAAGCGTAACGCCAGCCTGACCACCATGCACAGTATTGCGCTCGCGTTAGGCGTCCCACTCAAGTTACTATTGAGTAAAGATTGAATTCGATGACAAACGATAAACAGGTCCGGTACAGATTTTAGTTAATCTGTCAGTGCCGAGTGATTTCCCCCTGGAGTATTTGCTCCTCACTCAGCACTGGTAATAATCCGACTAAGAATTCATTCTTTTTCATCCTGCGTCAGCACGATTTTTGACCCGCTAAACATCGCTGGTCTGGCATAGCCAAAAAAATCTTTGCTGACGCCTCTTATATTGATAACGCTCTGTGCAAATCACTTTTTCATTGCCGCTCTCTCATTTCTTCAATCCAGGCAAACTGGGTTGCTTACAGAAAACCCACTGTTTTTACAGCCGCGCGGACACTCTCCGGCACTGTTAACAGTAATGCCATAATTAACAGATAATCTCGCGCAGTTGTGCCCATTGCCGGGCTGGAATGCTGACAGACTTTATTCTCAAACAGGAGATTTTCATGGCTGATTACAGATCTGCACAATGTCATTGTGGCGCGGTACTCTTTAATGTTGAACTCACTGATGGACTTAACACGGCCACTCGCTGCAACTGTTCCTTCTGTAGTATGCGCGGTGCAGTAGTCGTCTCTGCCAACAAAATAGAGGTGGTGAAAGGGCAGCAGAAGCTCACACAGTACCGGTTTAACAGCGGTGAAGTAGCACATTACTTCTGCTCAGAATGTGGTATTTATACTTTTCATCAGCGGCGCTCTAATCCTGAGATTTTTGGCGTTAATGCCGCCTGTCTTGAAGGCGTTTCGCCTTTTGATTTTGCTTCAGTGGATGTCAGTAATGGCCTCAGTCATCCAAAGGATGGCGGCGTTGGTGGCATTGCGGGTAAAGTGAAGTATTTCCCCAATTAACTAAGGCAGTACCTGGTCGGGAGCCTTGAGCACCACTTCCGCTGCTTTACTGAAGTAAGAGTCAGCAGCGTCAGTGAGTGAAACAAGGGAACTATCCCGCCTTTTTGCCTCTTTCAGCGCCAGAACAGCTTTCCGGTGCGCTGAATTCTTTTCATCTTAATCAGCACGCTACCGCGCTGACCCCTTCAGCTACTCCACCAGCGCCACGCCCGAATTCTTCAGTTCTGTAACGGGGAAACCAGAGCTGTTTGCCGGACTGCAACCTGACGATACCCTGAAACAGGTTTTCCGCGATTATTATCCGGTACCTTATAGCAGTAAGGGGTTTACGCATCCCGTTTGACTCTTTCGTGGCAGCCAGGCCGCCGATAATGCCCGCTCTCAGGCGCAGTTTATTATCGTCAAGTTTTTGCAGCGCTATTCTCAATAAGCACCCTCTCAACAGCTGGCACTGAACAACAGGAGCAAGAATGTCTGTGAATGAAGTTGCCCACACCGTGTTTTATGGTCGGGCTGGCGACCCGAACGATCTTGCCATGCCTGGAGCGAAGGCCATTGGCGAGGCGCTGGCTCGCCAAAGCGGAATCAGCCCTGTGTTTATCGGCACACCGAAACCGGCGCTTAACGGCAGCTGGCAGCAGGAGCTGGATGCCGCCATGCCTGAACTCAGGGCGATGCAGCGCCGTTTTGAAGAGGTATTCCGTAGCAAAGCGCTCTCTGTTGCCGCAACCGGCCGCTGTGTCGTCTCGCTTGCAACCTTACCTGTGGTGGCAAAATACCATCCCGGCGTCTGTGTGGTCTGGTTTGATGCCCACGCCGATCTCAATACGCCAGATGTTTCGGCATCGGGTTACCTGGGAGGCATGGCGCTGGCGGGGCCGCTGGGGCTGTGGGATAGCGGACTGGGGAGCGGCCTCAGGCCTGAGCAGATTGTGTTAGTGGGGCAACGCGATATTGATCCCTCTGAATCGCTGCTTATTGCCCGGCATAACATAACATGCCTGCAACCTGGTGAAGGGCTGGCAGAGCGCCTTCAGCAAGCCATTGGCGGGCGCGCTGTCTATGTTCATCTGGACTGTGATGTGCTGGAGCCTGGAATCGTCCCCACAGATTATGTTATCGCCGGCGGGCTTACTCTGGCAGAGCTGAAGGGCTGCTGTGAAGTGCTGGCCTGCCAGCCTTTTGTGGGAATTGAAATAGCTGAGTTTCAGTATTGCCGGGAAGGGCAGGAGGATGTCGTTTCACCCGAACCTCTGCTGGAGGCGCTTTCTCCCCTTCTGAACAGAGAGAGTGAGCTGAGTCGCCGATGATCTGCGTCTGTCTTCAGCCAGAAAAGCTATCTGGCTGAAAACAGCGCTACTTTTCACTCCGGCTTCTCATTCAGGAACTCTGCTTTTTAGCGTCATTAGACGAGGGCAGATGATAAAAATCCTGCAACCTGCTTTGGTTCTCACGCAGACGCTGAGGTGAGGCGTATCCGCCATTACGTCCTGCCGTAAACTGCACAGAATGTTGAAGAAGCCATTTTCTGGCTTTCCATATTTCTATAACGCGCTGGTCATCATTTTCTTCTGCAGCCATCTGCTTAAGCTGAATTGACAAGCTTTCACTGCTTACCTCTTTTCGGCTGTCAATCAGGCTCATGGTAGCTTCGCCGAGAAGAATATGGATTTTATCGTAATCGTCAGAATCAGACATTTTCTCCTCCTGTTAAATAGTGTTTAAAGCTTAATACGCTTCCTGACATTTGTGAAATAAATACCACAAAAATAGTTCATTTCATTAATTTTAAGTTTAGAGAAGTGTAGTTAACTAATTGTTTTTAATGTCTTTTATCAAATGTAATTAATTTCTTCCTGATGAATATTTTCAGTCTCATTTCGTGATGAAAAATAACGGCAGAGGGTCGATTGTCCAGATTTATCTTAAATAATGAAATTATAAAGATATATTTGAATTAAACCTTTTAATAATTGCGTAAGAAAAATTTATTAAAAAAACGTAATAATGACCTCTGCATAACGGCTGACGCGAAATTCAATGATTAATTATATTTATGCATCTGGATAATATTCTTACTGTATGGCTAAGTTTACTTTATACCTGAGCCAGCCCGTTGCGGGCTGGCTTATCAGACGTATCAATCGCGCTGATTACACCAGAACGGGGTTATGCTGCATCAGGTGATCGGCCAGCGTATAGGGCGCTTCACTCACCAGGTTGCTGTCAATCGGAGCCGGCGCAACGTGTGAATCTGTTGCGACAACATCACCCTGAGCCAGGGAAACCGCTCCGGCTGAAGTCTCATCCTGTGCAGCAGAAGGCGCATAGAAATCCAGCAGTGCATCCATATTAAGGGCGTTCAGATGTGAAGCCACTGTGACAGTGTCACTGGCCGAGGCACTATTACCCGCACTGTCGTGTGCTGTTACCTTCAGTTCATAATCGCCATCGTCCAGCGGGGCAAGTGCCCCGGCAGGAATGGTCAAAGCCCAGTGGCCATCGGCTTTTATGGCCGCACTGTAGCTTTGATCGCCAAGCGTTAACGTGACCGTGCTGCCCTGATCAAGATGAGTCGATGTCCCCTGTAGCAGATGCCAGGTATTCACATCGTTCGCATCCACCACGTGATCATCAAAAGGGGTATTCAGCGTCAGCGTCGGCAAATTGTGGGTTGCCACGTTAAAGAAGTTCGTGAGCGTTTGCGTATCGCTGTTGCCGTACTCATCCCAACGGTGCGCGAGAGCCGTGACGGGACCCTCTGCCAGCGCCAGCAAATCTTCGCTGGGAAGCGTGACCTCTCCGTGATCCGGCAGGTAGGTTTTGCCATTTATCTCCAGCTCATTCACGCCCTCGATATAGAAGCTGAGACCCTGCTGCGCTTCCTGATAATTCAGCGTCATATCACCGCCAACAGACATTTCGTAATAGACCGGAATAAAGCCAGTAACGATATTCAGCTCATGGGTCATATCGGTGTAGTTTTTCGCCCCATCATGATACCAGGCATGAATTTCACCATTTTTGGTGAATCCCGGCATATCGGCAGCGGTCACCAGTAGCTGCCAGTGCCCCTGCGCATCGATCGTAGCAACGTGTTCTTTGCCATCGGCCCCTTGAAGAATCAGCTCCTGACCCACCGTAACGGTAGAGAGCGACCCGCTGAACAGCAGATCGTGCTGGCTTTCAACCAGGTTAATAACGTTGTCATCAGTCACTTTGTCAAAGCGGATGTCTGGCACGCTGCTCATATGCGTAATCAGCGTCAGGTCGTGCGTCACGGTACTGGTGTTACCATTGGGATCGACGGCGGTGACGCTCAGACTATGAACGCCATCCTGCAAAGACAATAACTGCTCCGAAGTGAAATGGCCGTTCCAGGTTCCGTTACTGGCCGCAGTAGCTATTACGCTGAAGGCACCCAGTTTCAGCGTGATTTTGCTGCCGCTGGCCATATGGGTTGAGGTGCCGCTGATATCCACCCCGTAAATACTCTCTGCATAATTAACCGCATTATCGCCGCTGACAGTGTCGATCGTCACCGTTGGTTTGATGGTCTTATCCACAAAGACGCCAAATTCAACCTGAGTATCTTTGCTGTTACCGGCGCTATCCGTAATGGTGAGCTTCAGGCTGTAGTAGCCATCAGGCAGATCCTTCAGCACCTCCGGCGGCATTGAGGCGTTCCAGTAACCCCACTTGTTGACTGTACTTACCCAGCTCTGGTCGTTGAAGGTCAGAGTCACGGTAGAGCCAGCTTCGCCAACTGCCTGACCACGCAGGTGGATTGGTTTGGCTGCTTCCCAGGCAGCAATCACGCCATCAGTAGCAACAGGCTCGTAAGGACGCAGGGCTTCTGGAGCCTCCGCAGCCACTGCGCTCACCGCTAAGGTATTATCAGCGGGCGCGCTGAGCGTGCTTTCACTCTCCTGGGCAGAAACCGGGATAACGACACGGTTAGTCTCTGCGGAAAGGGGTGCTTCTAAAACAGCATAATCACTGACTGCGGTCTGAAAAATAGAGTCCAGACGGAGGGAGCGGTAATCGTCGCGTTGAGACATAGATAACCTCGATTGATAATTTTGGCGTGCAAGTCATCAGCACCACTCAACATTGCCGGATGACGGATCGGTTTGCAGGCCGGACTAAACGGCCCGTTTCCACTAGTTGAAACGGTCTACCCACGGGTAAAAAAAACAAATAAGCGTTCTTTTATCGGAACGAACAGGAAACTTCTTTTTCTGGTTTTATTCTCAGGAAGGAGTCACTCTGCTTAAGATGAGCACACCCTAATCGTTCGCAGGATTTATGAATAGTGGCTTAAATCTGGAAAGCATGAGAATCACGCCGGAGTAGCAAAAATAATTAGCTAAACGGGTAAAAGAAATTTTTGAGACACCCGCGCAGAAGTTTATCTGGGCGGGTGTTAAAGAGCAGCGGTTGATCCCTCCAGAGTCGGGTAACCAGAGAAGACAGAGTTAGTCGTGGTAAACCTGGCTGCGTCCACCATCAATCAGAATATCAGTGGCATTGATAAACCTTGCTTCATCCGAGGCGAGGAACAGGGCGGTATAAGCCACTTCACCAGGTTCACCGATCCGTTTACCGGGTAACAACTCCTGCTGTTTCTGGCGTTCTGCTTGCGGGTCCGGGCAGCTGGCCAGCCACTCTTCTGCTGCCGGAGTCATAATAAGGCCGGGCGAGATACTGTTGATGCGGATCCCCTGGCTGGCATACTCCACGCCAAGCGAGCGGGTCAGGCCAATCAGCCCATGCTTCGCAACGGGATAGGGGAAGGCCCCCGGTATGATTTTGTGACCATGGACAGAAGCCACATTAACAATATTCCCGTACTGACGTTTCAACATGCCAGGCAACACGCTGCGTATCAGGTTCCAGGGGCCTTGAAGGTTAACGTTCATACAGTGCTGCCATTCCTCACCTGTAAGGGCTAAAGGATCACGAAAGACATTAAGTCCTGCACTGTTAACCAGAATATCTGTATGACCAAAAGTGGCTTCAATCTTTCGGACAGCCTTCTCAATCTGCTCAGGATGAGTGACATCTGCCGCACAGGCCAGAGAGCGTTGTCCTGTTTGCCTGAGGCTGGCTGCCAGATCTTCGGTTGTTTCCGTGGTTAAATCCAGCAGGGCAACATGCGCGCCTTCGCGGGCAAAAAGCGTGGCGATAGCCTGGCCAATGCCGCTTCCGGCACCGGTTATGATTGCGGTTTTATCTTTCAGACGTAGTGACATTTTCGCTTCCTTATGATCAAGACGGGAGAACCAGCCAGTCCGCAAGCTCCCAGCGCTGGCTGCCACGCGTTACTTCAATCAGTGGCCAGTTGCCACTGCGCGTCAGCCACTGCTGGCCCCCATCGGTGAGTAAAAGCGTATCTTCGCTTTTTACCCCTTTTAACGTAGGGTTCCAGGCCTGCGCAGTATCGGACTTCAGCTGACCGGGGGTCTGTGGGGTGACGATCCAGTCTCGGCAGCCATAGCCAGCCGGCCCTCCCTGATGATGCTCTCGCCAGCTTTCGGGCCAGCCTCGATCCCGGTATGCCCGTTCTGTATCCGCAAAGATCGCCTGCCAGCTGCGGTCGATTTGTAAGGCGGTAAGAATATCGGCATGAATTTCTGCCAGCATCCTGATGCGCTGCCGCAAAGCGGGGGCGGGTTGGCCAAAATGCACCATCCGGGTCAGGCTTACGTTAAGACCATCCCGTTCCGCCCCCAGCGTAATAAGCATCTTCTTTGACAGGCGCGTTTCGCCGGGCACAGGATGTTTGAAGGCGGCAATACGCTCATCAGCCGCTATTAACGTACAGACCGGCCGGATACCGCGCTCAAGGCATCTTTTCGCGATTTCCGCCTCTACTTCCCGTTCACTGAGGCCTGTTTCCAGCTGGCGTGCAATATCTTCAACCAGATCAGCCGCCTCTCTGCCCAGAGCGCGAAAGCGCTGCTTTTCATTACTGTTTAATCCCTGACGTAACTCAGGCATCTTATGGCTGATATTTATCGCCGGGGAGAGGGGAATATCACTGCCAATTTTCAGCGGCTCAAGGCTTTTAAGTGTGGCCTCCAGTGAGACGTACCACGGGTAAGCGCGTGTTTCGCAGGTAAATGGCAGCGGCTCTTCTGCAAGGATGCGCGGCATTTCATTATCCGGTGCCAGAAGAGTGACTGCATCAGCGGTGACAAGCAGACTGGCGACGCCGGTTTCGGCACGCTCTACCACATAATAGCTGGCACCCTCTGTCAGCCAGGCAACGTTATCCCGCCGGTTAAGCAGTAGCGCATCCAGCTGCCAGGCGGCAAGAGCAGCCCGAAGAACCTGTAGTTTCTCGCTCATATTGCGACCTCCGCTTGGGGATCGGGGAAGGCAGCCCGCTCATGATCCATAATTAACTCGGCAGCACGGTGGGCAATGGCCATCACCACAGCATTAGTATTGCCACTAATAATATTGGGCATAACAGAGGCATCCACGACGCGGAGTTTTCTGCATCCCCGCACCCGTAAGTCGGAACTCAGTACGGCCATCGGGTCGCTCTCATGCCCCATGCGGCATGTGCCTACCGGGTGATAACCTGTTTTCACCATCCTTTTGCAATGCTCAATCAGCGCTTCATCACTTTCTACTTCCGCCCCCGGAAAGATTTCCTTCTCTACCATCGAGTTCAAAGGGGCCGCCGCAATGACTTTGCGGGCAAAATGAAAACCAGCCAGTGTGCGTGCTAAGTCGTCCGGATGACCAAAAATTTGCGTATCCACCACCGGCATTGAAGCGGGATTGGCATCATGCAGGGTTACGCTGCCACAAGCTTTTGGTCGCAGTAAAAGGGAGTTTATGGTGACGCCATGTCCCGGATCGGCACCCATCACATCACGATCAAGATAGACTGTCGGTACGCAAAACATCTGAATAGTCGGGATGCCGTTGAAATCAAGCGGGTCGAAAAAGGCACAGGTTTCAACCCCCGTCGTGGTCACCGGGCCGGTTTTAAACAGCAGATACTCAATGCCGGCTTTGATCATCGGCCAGCCGCGATCCTGCCCATAATAGCCCCAGGCGCCACGGGTAGTAGCTACGACCGGCACCTCGTAGTGATCCTGTAAATTCTGTCCCACGCCCGGAAGGTGGTGACGTACAGGTATACCCCGTTCGGTAAGATGATCTTGCGGGCCAATTCCTGAGAGCATCAGGAGCTTAGGCGTCTGATAGGCGCCAGCTGCCAGGATAACCTCCTTATTTGCCTCAACATGATATTCCTGACCCTGACGACGATACCGGACGCCCCTGGCTTCATTACCTGCAAAGACGATTTCCTGCACCTCAGAGAGCGTTTCAATCACCAGCCGTTTGTTGCCACGCAGCGGAGTAATAAAGGCATCCACCACGCTACAGCGCTTGCGGGTTTGCCAGTCAATGGTGTGCTGCATAAACCCAACGCCAAAGGGATTACCGCTGTTAAAGTCTGCCGTATAGGGAATACCCAGCGTCTGCATCGTTTTCACATAGGCGCGGCTGAGAGGACTGAAGTGACCAAGATGAGATATTTTCAGCGGCCCGCCGGTGCCATGACTGGGTGCGCCAAGATGATCGTTATCTTCAACCGCCGTGTAGTGTGGCAACAGCGAATCCCACGACCAGTCATCACCCTCATGGTGCAATGCCTGGTTCCACTCCTCATAATCCTGGCGATGTCCGCGCATATAAACCATAGCGTTGACGGTAGAGCCGCCTCCCAGCACTTTTGCCTGCGGCACAATGACGCCGCGGCCATTCAGCTGCGGCTGTGGCAGGGTTTTATGGAGGGTCAGATATTTATCGCTGGCGAGATATTTCATATAGCCAGCCGGCATTTTCAGGACGGGGTGATAGTCATCACTGCCCGCCTCCAGCAGCAGAACGGTGGCATTGCTCTCTTTGACCAGCCGCGAGGCCACAATACAGCCAGCGCTGCCTCCTCCCACAATGATGTAGTCAAAACGTTTCATCTCTTTCCCTTTATTTCGAGGTCACCGGATCCAGTTTGCGTAAGCGTCTGGCCGCGGGGTTATTCTGCTCACCCGGATCAAGCGGGCTGAGCAGGAAGCACCATGAGGTCACTGCGCTAATGAGATAGAGCAGGGCATAACACCAGATAACGCCTTCTGTACCGAACAGCGCATTTAATCCGCTATACAGCGCCGGGCCGAAGAAAGTAGAGAGTCCCGCCGAGAAGCAGTAAATAGCCATCGCATTACCTTTGTCTTTAGGGGCGCAAAGTGAGGAGAAGAGCGCGGCAGCAGGAACATAACCGCAAAGCGTAATGCCATAAAGGCAGGCGCAGAGCACGCTGAGGAAGAAGCTTCCACCGCTCCACTGCGGCACGAAATACATCAGCAGCATCGCTATCCCTGACCCCAGGCCGCCAAAGAAAGTCAGCACTTTGCGCCAGCCGATGCGGTCACTTATCTTGCCAACAATGGGGTTAAAGCTCATGCCCACCAGGCCCATAATGGTGATCAGGCTCAGATATTCTGTCTGGGAAAACCCAATGCGCTCGGTGAAAAAACCAGGAAGAAAAATAAAGAAGCCAAAATAGGGCGTTGTATTGATGATGCGTACCACAGCAGCGGCCGCAATACGCGGCTCACGCCACAGAATATCAATACCGCCCATCAAGGTGCGCCACGTACCCTGGCTTCGCTGTTGATCGTCCAGCAGGGAGCTGTAGCCGCTTCGCTCTTTAACGGCCAGCAGCATGATCGCCATGCCCAGCACCACAAGAACCAGCGAGAGCCAGAAGGTGGCATACTCGCCGATCGCTCTGATAGAGAAAATGGCGACTAACGAGCCAAGCGTCGGCAAACCGCCGGTAAATGCCAGCCAGAACCAGCCCGTTGCCGAGCCGCGCATCTCCGTGGGAGCGGCCGACTGGATCCAGACCAGAAAGGCATAGGCAAACATCGGATAGGCAACACCGCGCAAACCATAGGTGAGAGCAATGCCGACAAAGCTCTGCGCCGGCAGAGCAAACGCCAGGAATAAAATCTCAAAGACTATCCAGATAGTGCCGCCCAGCAACATCACTTTACGCGGGCCTATCAGGGTAGAGAGCGAGCCGGCAAGCCAGGAGCCAAGCGTTACCGTGATGCCATAGAAAGCGATGACCGTGGCGGCAATATCCAGCGTAAAACCGTTATGACTTAAATAGGGGGCGAGGTAATTAGACTCGACGCCGTCGCCAATCATAAAAAGCAGGACGGCAATATAGCCCCATGCCAGCGCAGGCGGGATGCCGAGCCGGACAAGCAGAGAAGAGGCTGCCGGTGATGTAGTCGTTGTCATAGCAGGTGATTCCGTTTGTAGGGTTATGTATCAGGCCTGGTAAATAAAACGTTCGCCCGGCATCAGCAAATGAAATTTCTTTCCCGGATAACGGGTCAGCATGTCATCAACGAACCAGGCAGGATTGTCACTGTTACAGCTGAAGAGATCGTAATGGCAGGGCAGCAGGAGATCGCTGCCTATGGCATGATGCAGGTCAGCGGCGTCACGAAAACTCATGTTAGGCATGATGCCGCGAGCTTTGCGCGCCGAGTCGCCCCCATTAATGGGAAGCAGGGCAATGTCAGGTTTAAGAGAGTGCATCTGAGCCTGTAAGGCCGGTGTAACCAGCGTATCGCCGCTGTGCCAGAGACTGAGGTCATTACAGGTGATGTGGTAACCCAGATAACGATCGTTACCTTCCTCATCGCATTCATAATCGCTGTGCGCTGCCGCCACAGGCAAAATTTGAAATTCCCCTGCCTCAATAAGTTGCCCGGTTTTTGCAAGGTGTATCTGACCGGCCATGGCTGGCATTTCCCTTTGCAGGGCGCGACCATCAGGTGCCGGGATCCAGTACGGCAGCTCAGGTGAGCAGAGTGCAAGCGGCCCCAGCGTACCCCAGTCCATATGGTCATCATGATAATGGGTGATCAGGATAGCGTTGCAGACTGCCAGCGCTTCCGGCGGCAGTACGGGCGGGAAGCGGCGCACAAATTCTGTACCGGGATTATGCCGTTCGATGGCATCACTCAGGTAAGGATCGATGGCCAGCAAATCACCCGCATGATTTTTGATAATGATGCCCGCCTGTCCCAGGCTCCAGATAGCCAGCGCATTGGCGGCAACGCAGGTGTTAACCAGCTCCTTTGCCAGGCAGGCTGGATCTCTGAGTGTAAATGCCATAATCGCTCCTCATTGCTTGATGAAGAGGGACTTTAAAGCAATCACCGCGGGCTGGCTGAAGGTACAGTCACAGAAGTCAGTTAACACTGTTTACTGAAACGGGCATACTCAGAACAGGCCAAAGCAGACGGGCAGCAATGATGAACCAGCAGGGGTTGAATAATTCTCAGGTACGCAGGCACAACAAAGCGCTCTTTATGAGGCTGATGTGGCGATATAAAAGGCTGAGTAAATCACAGCTGGCCCAGCTAAGCGGGCTGACTATTCCGGCCACCAGTAAAATTCTTCAGGAGCTGATTGATGAAGCAAAAATCGATCGTACTGATCTGGCGCTGAGCCATCGTGGCCATAACGCTGGCAGTTTTCAGCTTCCTGTAAGCGGCCCCTGGACGCTCTGCATGTGTATCACGCCCACCCGCATTGAGTACCAGCTGGCGGATGCGCAGCTGGTGGCCAGGGGAGAATGTCAGCAGAAAACCATTGCTGTGGTTGCGCCTGAAGCCCTTCTGACAGAGACAGAGGCGCTATGGCGAAAGGTGTGCCAGCAATGGCCCGGCAAAAAAATAAACCTGGCGCTGGCGGTACATGGTCAGGTTGATCCCACTACCGGCGTTTCTCAACATATGCCCCAGGCGGCGTGGAAAGCGCCTGTTGAGCTGAAATATCTGCTGGAGGAGCGTTTAGGGATCGAAGTCAGAGTCGATAACGACTGCATCATGCTGGCGCTGGCAGAGAAGTGGCTTAACAGTAATCAGCAGCGTGAATTCTGCGTGATTAACGTTGATTACGGGATAGGGTCATCCTTTGTGATCAATGGCGAAATTTTTCGCGGCAATTTATACGGCAGCGGGCAGATAGGGCACACCATAGTCGATCCTCAGGGGGCACGCTGTAGCTGTGGCCGCCAGGGGTGCCTTGAAACGGTCGCCTCGCTCAGCGCGCTTAAACAGGCTGCAAGGTCAAAAAACAGTGAACTGCCGCCTCAGACAAACCGACAGCTTTTCGCCGCTTGGCAGAAAGGGGAACCCTGGATTGCGGCCTGGGTTAATCATGCAGCCGAAGCCATCGGCATGAGCCTGTATAATTTCCTGAATACGCTGAATATCAATCAGATATGGCTTTATGGCCGCAGCTGCGCCTTTGGTGAAAGCTGGCGGCAGACCATCATCAGACAAATTGATTTTAATCCTTTTGATCCGCGCGACAGCCTGAAAAGCCGCGCGACTAATATCCATTTTGGCGAACTAGACCGGGCGAGCCAGCTTTTAGGGATTGGTTACCTCTATGTAGAAAACCCCTCTTTACACTCGGCTGGTTCACCATCATGACAGAACCAGGTGCGGCATTCAGATAAGGTGTCTATCCCGCCCGGAACGATCTATTTTGACGCTGAACCCGGCTCTGAAAGCAGGCGGTGTCGCTGTGCTTTCTGCGCTTCACTCTGCATGCGGTTCAGGATATCCCCCTCATATTCAGCGTCATCGCTGCCATAAACATATTCGTGACCGCTCATCAGCGCATACCAGGCCCGCGCGGCGACTTCGCTGGGCCTGGTTGGCTGGCTGGCTCCCACTTTGGTATCACTCTGACCCGCGTTTTTAAAGAAGTTGGTTTCGGTTGCGCCCGGGAGCAGCAAAGTCATATTCAGACCAGACCCTTTCAGCTCGTTGCGTACAGCCCAAAAGAAAGAGTTCACAAAGGCTTTGGTGGCGCCATATACGGATTCAAACGGCACCGGGGTGGTGCCGGAAATGGATGAGGTCATCAGCACGTGACCGCTGCCGCGCCTGACCATCTCAGGCAAAAAGATTTTTGACAGATGAACAAAGGAATCGACATTAAGGCGAATAAGATCCAGCTCTTTTGCCAGTTCAGTGCCGTCCGGTTCCCCAATAAACCGCCCCCCAAGACCCTGACCAGCGTTAATCACCAGTGCATCAATGGCAAAAGCCGCTTCATCCACTTTCGCCTTCAACATCTCAATGTCATCATAGCGGCTTAAGTCTGCTGAAAAAGCGTGAACTGCGCCACCAAATGCCTTCAGCTCTGCACAGGCCTTTTCCAGTTTTTCTTCGCTACGTGCCACGGCAATGATGTCATAATTATTCTGGGCGAAAAGTTTAGCTATTTCAAAACCAATGCCGCCCGAAGATCCGGTAATCAATGCTGTTTTTTGATGCATACCCTATTTCCCTTCTGAATTTAAAATCACATTAACCTTAGCATTGAATATTTAAGCGTGCTCAGAGTGGATAATGAGATTAGGGTGGCTGGGTTCTTGCCAGGATGATGTGGCTTTTAAATCAATAAGTTAGTGATAACTCCCTGTATCATTTTTTAATAAATCTGATTAAGTTATTGCCGTGAAAATCATCATAATATAATGAAATGTGTTATCTACAGGCTCAGTGCCGTAATGAATTACACTGCTATTACCTGACTGATAAATAGTAGTTATATCGGCCCATGCTGGTTACTTATTAACTCCGGCTCTCTCCTGAAACAAAGAAACAGCGACAAAGGTTATCGTCTTTCTGGTTTGCCACGGTGAAGAGAGCACATGCCATTTTTGGTTTCCCTGGTAAGTCTGAGAGGGAATCAGGTCGTTATCTCTCAAGCAGAGGATCGTCAAAGTTGAGATTCGCAGAAGAGGGTGACCAACAACAGCCGGGCCATCATCATCCCTTATCCAGGCCTGTTCCCTTTACAGACCCCTGTTAACACATCGCTCAAAAAAAATACTGGATATCTGAACAGGTGTTTGTATAATAATCCTACTGCCCGCTGGGTATTGGTAAGGTTAGTGAGGGGTAAACCCATGATGATTTCGACTGAAAGCCTTAAATCGTTGGAACAATCGGTCACAATGAGCAGCCGTGAACTGGCTGAGATGACCGGCATCACGCATGGAGAAGTTAAGCGGTTATTTAAAAGTCTGGAAACTGCCCAGCGTCTGTCGCAACCCATTATCGTTAATGACTATGAGCGGGAAGGGGAAGTGCGTCAGGAATATCGCCTGAATAAACGGGATTCGCTGTTGGCGGTTGCCCGTTTATCGCCAGGCTTTACGGCTGAGGTGCTGGACCGCTGGCAGGATCGCGAAAAAACCACCCATTTGCCTGACTTCACCAATCCGGCCGAAGCGGCGCGCGCCTGGGCTGAGCAGTTTGAACAGCGTCAGGCTGCCGAGCAGCAGCTGGCGCTGTCTGCCCCAAAGGCGGCGTTCTTTGACAGTTTTATGGAGGTCCAGGATTCCCTCGGCTTTCGTCAGATTTGCAAACTGCTCAAAGTGAAAGAGCCGGAGTTCCGCCAGTTCCTGCTGGAACGCAATATTATGTATCGTGCTAAAGGCACCCTGACGCCGCAGCATCACCATCTTCAGGCCGGTTACTTTACGCTGCACTCAGGCGTGGGAGAAAACCAACACGCCTTTTCCCAGGCGCGTTTCACCTCCAAAGGGGTGAAATGGGTTGCCAGCCTCTGGGCAGGACATCTTGCCGCCCAGCCTAAAGGCGCTGCGGCCTAGGCCTGGTGTGGTCACGCCCTTAGCTGTTCGCGGCCAGAGAGTTATTCCTGGCAGGCAACAGGTGTGAGAAGAAAGCATGAACATAAAAGGCCGCAGCGGAGTGCGGCCTTTTTAATTCTTAAGCTACCCATGCGCCCGTAAGCCAGGGCAGAAATGAGGCCCTGGCTCTCACTTATTTTTCTGTAGCCTGTTCCGGCATCAGGCGGTTGATGATGCTGTAGTTTACGGAGGTCCAGAATTCAGAGGCTTTGGCATCGGCAATGCTATGTTCAGACTGCTCGATTTCGGCCCACGCTTCCGTACAGAGGTAATCTTCCAGATCATTCAGGGAGTCAAAAGAGAATACGCTGATCCCATCTATTTTCTCTCCTTCCGGATCTTCCTGAGTCATTTTGAAAGAGTGAAGTTGAGCATAGCGGCGGACATACTCCCTGGTCGCAGCCTTAGAAACCACCAGATCGGCATGTTCATGCAACCATTGACGTTGAAAATCTTCGCGGGAAAGTGAATCCTGGCGGTAGTGGATTTTAACCAGACTGAAGGGATCACGATGGCGGATGCTGGGAATAATGATGTACTCACGGGCCAGCTGCCGCGTGACTTTGCGGAAAACCGTTTGCTCATCGGCGACTATCCGCTTTGCATACTGCTCCTGAGCAAGCGTCTGTTCTACATCCTCTTCACTTTGATAAGCAATATAGGCAAATCCATCCCAGGAAGGACGGCGATAGGGCGGCACCTGGGCGGCGGGGTTCGCTACTAACCGCCCCCCGGCATCAACCATAGCGCGATAGGGTGGAAAAAAAGAAGAGGAGGGGCCGGATGGCAGTCGGTGAACCTGATCGTAACGCAGCACCGTCTCATTCTGGGTATCCGGGCCGGCCCAGGCGAACTTGGGGCCGTGAACTTTACGCCAGTACTCATCGTAATGCTCAAACGCGAGGTTTGGCTCAGACTCCAGCGCAAGTTGGTCACTGTGATGTTCCGGATCTTTGACCTCATTCCCCTGAGAATCAACCCCGGAGCCACTATCCTGCGGGCGTAAGTTTTCAGGCGTATTATCGCTTCGACGGAGAAGCGTTGGGGTCACTATAAGGGGCTTCGTTGTTGAGAATGATGATTGCAAAAGCGGCGGCCGTTGTAGCATGTCTGAACGAGCGGGATCGCTGAACCTGATTTTATCGTTCATATTTTCTCCTGATAACTGCACTTCTCATTTTCAAAACTCTTCTGGCAAGCCTTATCGTCGGGATAATGCTCGCTGAATTTTTCGTTAATGTTTAAATATAGCTTTCTGGCAGCCATCAGGATGAGGCTTTAAATTTTTCAGAACATATTTACCGCTTCAGTCCCTTTGCTCACTTATGACACCACCTTACCGCGTACAATCACTTTCCCAGGTTTGCTGTCACTGTCTGTAATACGACGGAGAGCCAGATTGAGAGCCTGCCAGGCAATCTCCTGTAGATCGTGCGTGACGCAGGGGAAATGGAAACCGTAAATTTCGGCGTGCGACACGGCGTCAATACTGAACAATTTAACCTGATTCATCAGTTTCAGCTTATGCTCAATACAGGCTTTGACAATACCCAGGGAAATCTGGTTATTACAGCCAACAAAGTAGTCCGGTGCCTCATTGCTGTTCAGCCAGCGGCTGGTTTCCTGCCAGGCGACATCCATAAAAAAATCGGCATACAATACTTCAAACGACGCGACTTTACCCTGCAAAGCCGCCTGTAAACCTGTCACCCTTTCTCGCGCCACATTAGAGTTCTCTGGCCCGGACACCACCACTACGCGCCCGGCTTTTTGTTCAAGCAGCCAGCGTCCGGTTTGCAACCCGCAGTCCAGGTTATCGATATAGACCCCGCTACAATGTGCAGCCTGTAGTTCGCGATCCACCAGCACAACCGGAATATTAAGAATTTCCAGCCGCTTCATATAGGCGGGATGATAGTTAAGATCGTTGGAAATCACTGACAGAATAATGGCATCAACGTTATAGCCAATCAGCTTGTCGATAATGCGGTCTTCCGCCTCCTGTGATTCATAAGAATCAAACACCAGCGTGTCATAACCCATTTTTTGCGCTTCCAGCGTCATCAGCCGTGTCAGGCCGCCAAAAAAAGGATTAGCCATATCGGGATTGACGATACCGATAGTTTTACTGGCTTTTGCCCGCAGGTTGCGGGCAGCCGTATTCATTACATAGCCAAGCTGTTCAGCCGTATCGCGAATGCGTTGCAGCGTTTCAGGATGCACTTTCTCCGGCTGTGAAAAAGCCCGCGAAGCGGTAATTTTACTGACGTTCGCCTGCGCAGCGACGCTTGCCAGCGTCGCCTTTCGTCCCCGACCTGCTGCCAATTTCGGCTCCTTGGTTTAAGCACATCATTTTGTATCATTTTTGAATCATGACAGATCTTCACTTATGAAGCGAACGCTGATTTTCACGCCAGCCGGTTAACGCGGGGATCGGTAAAAATATCCAGCTCATCACGGCTTTCGGAAGAGAACTCGGAGACGACCGCTCCTGACTCTCCCGCCTGGAACCAGTGACGCGTACCAGGCGCAATGGTGTACTGCTCGCCGGGACGCAGTAAAACGTAGTGTGTGCAGGTGTACCACGCTTCACTCCCTTCAGGTACCCGACAGGCCATGTCGGCCTCTTTCTGCGTCAGAGTGGTGTCATCGACAAACAGATATACCTCGCCCCAGCGGCAGCGGAAGGTTTCCTGTTTTCCTGGCGTTCCCTCGAACGGCGGATGCAGATGCTCCGGACAGGTCTGTCCGGGAAACAGCACCAGCTCCTTGGCGCAGTAGCGTGGAGAGTTCACATAGGTCAGCAGTTGCAGACCGGAAGCGGGGTAATCCGGCAAACCAAAGGTGGCGATTTCAATGCGCTGCTGCTCATCTTCAGTGAGCAGAATAGCAGCCTGTTGCAGGATATTCAGCGTGCGTTGCAGATAATCATTGGTGTGGCTCATCGTTTTCTCACTCAGGATAATGGTATCGGTATCATTAAACACGGGCCTGGCAGCGATAATCTGTGATCTCCATCGATGTTCTCTCTTCACGGGCATTGTTGCTGATAACCTATTTGACGAATATTTAACAAGCATCACAGATTTGCAGCATTTTTTCCGCCAGTATCGCCGCAGTTGAATGATACCGATACCATTAAAATGACTTTACCGGGGGCGAATATGAAAGCGTTAGTTCTGGCAGAAGCGGGCAAAATTGCTATTGAAGATCGTGAATTTGATGAAACGCTGGGCGACAACGATGTGGAGATTAAAATCCATTCCGTAGGCATCTGCGGCAGCGACGTTCACTACTATCAGCATGGTCGTATCGGTCCTTTCGTGGTGGAAGCGCCGATGGTGCTGGGTCATGAAGCGGCGGGCGTGGTACTGGCAACGGGCAAAAATGTTACTCACGTTAAACCCGGAGATCGCGTTTGCATGGAGCCAGGTATTCCGGATCCGAATTCAGCCCAGTCTCGCGCTGGTATCTACAATCTTGATCCCGCCGTACGTTTCTGGGCTACGCCGCCAGTGCATGGTTGCCTGCGGGAAACCGTCATTCATCCCGGCGCGTTCACTTTCAAGCTTCCGGATAACGTCAGTTTTGCTGAAGGCGCCATGGTGGAACCCCTGGCCATCGGTATGCATGCTGCCACCAAAGCGGGTATCAAGCCGGGCGACATTGCGCTGGTTATTGGCGCAGGCCCCATAGGCGTGGTTACGGCGCTGGCTGCGCTGGCAGGGGGCTGTTCAGACGTTATCATCTGCGATCTGTTTGATGAGAAGCTGGCAGTTGCCGCTGAATATGATGGCCTGCACGCGGTAAACATTAAGACCGGTGACCTGGCAGCCAAAATAGCCGAACTGACCAGCGGCAACGGCGCAGACCTGGTGTTTGAATGCAGTGGTGCCAAACCAGCCATCGCCACATTGGCGCAACATGCTGCGCCAGGCGCCACAGCAGTGCTGGTCGGCATGCCCATTGATGCGGCTCCGATGGATATTGTGGCGGCTCAGGCGAAGGAGATCACCTTCAAAACTATTTTCCGCTACGCCAACATGTACCCACGAACTTTGCGTCTGTTAAGCAGCGGCAAACTTCGTGTTCAGCCGCTGATCAGTCAGACCTATAAATTCTCAGAAAGCGTTGCCGCCTTTGAACGCGCCGCTGCGGGGAACGCCTCTGATATCAAAATCATGCTGGAAATGGAGTAACACATGTCGCTCTATGCTGGCATTGACTGTGGTACACAAGGCACCAAAGTGGTGATTGTCGACAGCAAGCAGGGTGCAATCCTCGGTGAGGGCAGCGCTGCTCACCGGCTCATCAGCGACCAGAACGGTCGCCGGGAGCAGGAAGCTGGCTGGTGGATTGAGGCACTTATTGCCGCATTTCATCAGGCAGTTTCGCAGGCGGGAGTGGATCCGCATCAGATCGTCGCGCTTGGTGTTTCCGGTCAGCAGCACGGTTTTGTTCCACTGGATGAACAGGGCAACGTGCTTCACAGCGTCAAGCTGTGGTGCGACACCGAAACTGCCGCAGAAAACGAAGCGCTGCTTGAGCAGTTGGGCGGCGTGCAAGGTTCACTGGCGCAGCTTGGTGTCATGGTGGCGACAGGCTATACCGCCTCGAAAATCATCTGGTTTAAACAACAGCATCCCGAGCTTTGGGCACGTTTGCACACGGTGCTGCTCCCGCACGATTATCTTAACTTCTGGCTTACCGGCGAACGCGTGGCGGAATATGGCGACGCTTCCGGTACCGGGTTGCTGAACGTTCGTACCCGTGAGTGGGATCGTCATACCGTAGATTTGATCGACAGTAGCGGTCGGCTGTGGAATGCGTTGCCGCCGCTAAAAAGCGCTGAAAGCTGCATTGGCCGGCTGCGTCCGGAAGCGGCGCAGAGGTTGGGGCTGTCTACTGCCACACGCGTGGCCACCGGCGGTGGCGACAATATGATGGCGGCTATCGGTTCCGGGAACATCGCTACCGGCACGGTGACCATGAGTCTGGGCACCTCGGGCACGCTTTTCGCCTGGTCTGATACGCCAGTAGTAGCGGAATCAGAAATGATTGCCGGTTTCTGTTCCAGCACCAACGGCTGGCTACCTCTGATTTGCACCATGAATGTCACCTCGGCAACCACTTCAGTGCAGTCGCTGCTGGAAGAAGATGTCGCAGGCTTTAACCAACTGCTGGCTCAGGCAGCGCCTGGTGCTGGCGGGGTTGAGATGCTGCCTTTCTTTAACGGCGAGCGTGTGCCGCAATTACCTGCTGCCCGCGCCAGCCTGCATAACCTGAACAGCGACAACTTTACCCGTGCCAACCTCTGCATGGCGGTAGTGGAGAGCGCTACCTACGGTCTGCGCTACGGTATTGAGCTGTTTCGTCGCCAGGGCATTGAGGCACAAGAAATTCGTCTGACCGGCGGCGGCGCTCGCAGCCCGCTCTGGCGACAGATTGTGGCGGATGTTATGGGCACGCCGGTGGTATGCCTTAACGTCAAGGAGACGGCGGCGCTGGGCGGCGCTATTCAGGCAATGTGGGCTACGGCGCTGGCGGAAGATCCCGGCCAGCAAGCAGAGAGTGTGCTCAGTCATCTTTGCCAGCGCTTCGTCTCGCTTGATGAAGCAACCCGAACAGCACCCAATGCTGAACGTCAGGCGCAGTATGACCAACGTTATCAGCGTTATCTGCAACGTTTGCAGCAGGCTTACCCGGAGGTTCAACTGTGACGCGCGATCCGCAAACAAAACAACCCGCTTATCTGCTGGAAGTGACAGGCGTAAAAAAAGCGTTTGGTCCGGTGGTGGCGCTGAAAAATGCCGAGTTCGCCCTGCGGCGTGGTTCTATCCATGCGCTGTGCGGTGGCAATGGTGCCGGGAAATCCACCTTCCTGAGTATTTTGATGGGTTTTATCCAGCCTGACGGCGGCAGCATTTTCATTAACGGCGAACGCTGCGAGTTTCATCACCCAAAAGATGCGCTGGCCGCAGGCGTGGCGATTGTCCAGCAGGAGCTGAGCGCCATTCCCGATCTGACTGTAGCGGAGAATATCTGGCTGGGACGCGAGCCGCGCCGTCTGGGCTTTGTGGATTTCACCACCCTGAATCAACGCACCCGAGAGCTGTTAAAGGAGCTGGATTTTCATATCTCTGCCACCGAGAAGATGCGCAATCTTAGCGTCGCCGAGCAGCAGCTGGTTGAGATTGCCAAGGCGCTCTCCCATGCCAATGCTGACATCATCATTATGGATGAACCGACTTCAGCTATCGGTGAAGAGGACGCGCAGAAGATCTTCCAGACCATTACCCGGCTGGCAGAGAAAGGTAAGGGGATTATTTACGTCTCGCACCGACTCTCGGAAATATTCCAGATTGCCGACAGCTATACCATCTTCCGTGACGGTGCCTATGTCCATGAGGGGTTTATCGCCGATATCACCCGTGAGCAGCTGATTGAACATATCATCGGCGGAGAGTATGACAGCGAATTCGCCAAGTTCAATCAGCCGGGCGAAGAGGTGATGATGGAGGTGAAAAACCTCTGCTGGCGTAACAAAATCAAGGATATCAGCCTGCATCTGAAGCGCGGCGAGATCCTGGGTATCTATGGCCTTGTCGGCTCGGGGCGCAGCGAGTTTCTCGACCTGGTATTTGGCATCAACCATGCCGACAGCGGCACCATTCAGTTAGGGAATACCACCCTGGGTCGCCACTCGCCAAAAGAGGCGATCAAATGCGGTATCGCCTATGTCACCGAAGATCGCAAACAGACAGGCCTGGTGCTGTGTCGGTCGGTCAGCGAGAACATCAATATCTCCTCTTTTGGCGCCATCAGCCGTTCGGGCTTTATCAATGAAAAGCAGGAGAGGGAGCGTGCCAGTGAGATGATTAAGCGCTTTAACGTCAAAACACCGGACGGGGATCAGATAGTGGGCAATCTCAGCGGCGGTAATCAGCAGAAGGTAGTGCTGGGACGCTGGGCGTTGCTCGATCCGGAAGTTCTTCTGCTGGATGAGCCAACCCGCGGAATCGACGTTGGCGCCAAGAAAGAGATCTATCGCTTTATGTCGGAATTTGCCCTCAGAAACAAAGGGATCATCATGGTTTCTTCCGAACTGTCGGAAATTATCGGTATGAGCGACCGCATTCTGGTGTTTCGCGACGGAGAATTAGCCGGAGAACTCACTGCGGCGCAGGCTACCCAGACCGGGCTGATGAAGCTGGCGGTATAACAGAGAGATAATAAGATGAACAGTACACATTCAATGACACCCGGGATTTCGTTTTTCACGCGTAATAAACGCCGTATGCATAAGTACGGCATCATTATCGCCTTCTTTGTGCTCTGCCTGATTGTTGCGGCAATTGGCGAGGTGCAGGTGGCGAAGGGCGCCTGGAGTAGCAACTACTTTATCAGCCATGAAAATATGCTGATCGTACTGCGTCAGGTGTCAATCAACGGCATTCTTGCCATCGGCATGACTTTCGTGATTATCACCGCCGGTGTGGATCTCTCTGTGGGTTCGGTACTGGCGTTAAGCGGCATTGTCGCCGCGCGCTTCGCCACCAATAACAGTGGGCTGGCAATTGGCGATACCGCGCATGCGGTCATGATGCCGCTGATAATCGCGCTGGGGATAGGCATTGTCTGCGGTCTGATTAACGGCACGGTTCTGGCTCGCTATCGTCTGCAACCCTTTATCGTCACTATGGGCATGCTTTCGGCAGCCCGCGGTCTGGCGATGCTCACTACCGATGGCAACCCGGTTTCACAGCTGAACAGCGATTTCCGCTGGTTGGGGAATGGCTATATCGCCGCTATTCCGGTACCGGTAATCATCTTCGTGGTGCTGTTTGCCCTTGCCTGGCTGCTGCTGAACAAAACCATCTTTGGTCGCTACGTCTACGCAGTGGGCGGTAACCCCAAAAGCGCCCGCACCTCCGGCATCAGCGTAGTGCGCATCAAAGTACTGGTCTATACGCTGTGTGCCGCCCTGGCTGGTATTGCTGGTTTGATCCTCACTGCCCGCACCGGCTCTGCACAGACCAGCGCTGGCGCCGGTTATGAGCTGGATGCCATTGCCGCGGTGGTTATTGGCGGCACCAGTATGGCTGGTGGCGTCGGGACGCTGGTGGGCACCTTGTTCGGCGTGCTGATTATTGGGGTAATGAATAATGGCCTCGACCTGCTGGGCGTACAGTCCTATTACCAACAGATTATTAAAGGCGGCCTGATTGTTGTGGCTGTATTGCTCGACCCTTCGCGTAAACAACAACGCGATTAACCCTGCTTAAATAATAAAACCCTACCAGGAGATAAGAATGAAACTGACCAAAATTGCGTTGCTTACCTCGGCAATGATGATGGGGGGCATGGCGATTGCTCAGGCCGCGCCGGTAAAGATTGCCGTGCTGATGTACGGCAACAAAGCGGAATTCGTCCAGCTGATGGAGCGCTACGGTAAAGAGCATCCGGCAGTAAAAAGCGGCGAAGCGGTGCTGACGTTTTATGATGGCCGTTACGACGCTTCGGTGCAAAATGATCAGGCTTCTACCGCCATTCAAACCCGCGCTGATGCGATCATCGTTAACCCAATGGACTTTGAAGCCAACATTGACATCGTGACCAATGCTAATGAAGCAAAAATTCCGGTGGTAGTGACTAATGCCCGCCTTAATACTGAAGAGATGACGTCGGAAGTGGTATCCAACGACGAGCTGGGTGGCTACCTGGAAGCGAAAGCGGTGCTGGATAAGTTGCAGTGTAAAACCAAAAAGGTCAACGTGGTGATCATCGAAGGGCCGAAGGGTGGCAGCGGCGAAATTCAGCGTGGAAAGGGCAACGACAAAGCGATAGCCGAATGTGGCGCAGGTCAGGTAACCGTGCTGGAGCGTAAGACCGCCAACTGGTCACGCGCTGAAGCTCAGCCGCTGATGGAAAACTGGCTGCAAAAGCATCGTGGGAAGATCAATGGTGTGATTGGCCAAAATGACGAGATGGCACTTGGTGCAATCGAGGCGATTAAAGGTGCAGGCCTGAACGTGAAAGATTTTGCCATTGCTGGCGTGGACGGCGTTTCTGATGCCATCCATGCGGTGCAGGCAGGTGAAATGGTTTCCATCCTACAGGATGCAAAAGGGCAGATGCAGGGGGCGATTGACGTTGCCATGCGTGCCGCGAAGGGCGAAAGCTATAAGCCTCAATCTGATATCTGGAAACAGTACGCTAAGGAACTGGCATGGGATGGCGGCACCAAAAAACACTATTACATTCCCTGGACGACTGTAACCTCAGAGAATGCGCAGCAGTTGCTGGATGCGCGTAAATAAATAAGCCTGATAACACCCCATTCTGGTCGGTGTTGATTGACGGCACATCATTGCTATCTTTATTCGCAATAGCGGGGAGTGAGAAATCACTCCCCGCTTGTCTTTGGCTACTCGGCACCCTTTACCCGATATGGATCCTGTGGGTAGGGGGCTTGCGCCGCAACATCTACCCGCCCCGGACCACATCATGAATATGTCTCATATTGGGTGAAATTATATCACTTTTACTCAATCCATGACTCTGGCATAAAGTATGCAACACATTTGAAAACAGAAAAATCTGAACATGCTAAAAAAGTAAGAAATAACTTCAGGTTTTAGTTAAAAAATCAGGGCATCCGATTACCATGAATAAAGAATTTGCATTTTCAATTAAAAGCATTTCCTTCGATGAAAATTATAATCCATCCGGGAATACGCGCATCACGACCAATTTTGCTAATCTCGCCAGGGGAGAAAAACGCCAGGAAAACTTGCGCAACGCCTTAACGATGATTGACGATCGTTTCAACTCCCTGGCTCAGTGGGATAACCCAGAAGGCAATCGTTACGCTGTTGAACTGGAAATCATCTCCGTTGAGATGGATGTTGAAGGCAAAGGCCACACCTTTCCCGTGATTGAAATATTGAAAACCAATATTGTTGACCACAAAACCAACGAACGCATTGAAGGCATAGTGGGGAATAATTTTTCTTCTTATGTACGCGATTATGATTTCAGCGTAGTCCTGTTAGAGCACAACAAGAGTCACGCCAGATTTAGCACACCAGATAATTTTGGTGATTTGCATGGCAAGCTGTTCAAACACTTTATTCATTCCAAAGCTTATAAAGAACACTTTACTAAATCGCCGGTTATCTGCCTGAGCGTTTCAAGTAAAAACACTTATCATCGCACTGAATATGTTCACCCTGTATTAGGTATTGAATACGAGCAAAACGAACCTTCAATGACCGACCATTACTTCAATAAAATGGGGTTACAGGCTCGTTATTTTATGCCGAAAGATAGCGTTGCACCTTTAGCATTTTATTTTACGGGTGATTTAATCAACGATTACACAAATCTTGAGCTTATCAGCACCATCAGCACGATGGAGGCTTTTCAAAAAATTTATCGCCCTGAGATTTATAACGCTAACTCTGTAGCAGGAAAACTTTATCAGCCAGATTTACATCACCAGGATTATTCGTTAACTCAAATTGTTTATGATCGGGAAGAGCGTAGCCACCTGGCGGTAGAGCAGGGTAAATTTACAGAAGAGCACTTTATCAAACCCTATAGGACTATTCTTGAGCAATGGTCTGCTGATTACGTTCTTTGATTAACTAAAAATATAAGGTCACCTGTTATGAAAATTTTGTTACCCACGTCGACGGCGGGCAGCTTACCTAAACCGTCCTGGCTTGCACAACCAGAGACACTTTGGTCCCCATGGAAATTGCAGGATGAGGAGCTGATTGAGGGCAAACAGGATGCGCTACGTTTATGTCTGGAAGATCAGCTTCAGGCAGGTATCGATATTGTCAGTGATGGCGAACAAACGCGCCAACATTTTGTCACCACCTTTATTGAGCACCTTAACGGCGTTGATTTTGAAAAACGCGAGATCGTCAGAATCCGTAATCGTTATGATGCCAGTGTACCAACCGTGGTTGGTGCGGTGAGTCGCCAAAAGCCTGTTTTTGTTGAAGATGCCCGATATTTACGTCAACAAACCACGCAACCGATTAAATGGGCATTACCTGGCCCCATGACGATGATAGATACGCTCTATGACAGTCACTATAAAAGTCGCGAAAAGCTCGCCTGGGAATTCGCCACCATACTTAATCAGGAAGCCAGAGAATTAGAGGCTGCGGGTGTGGATATCATTCAGTTTGATGAACCCGCATTTAATGTATTTTTTGATGAAGTAAATGATTGGGGCATTGCCGCTTTAGAAAGGGCCATTGAAGGGCTTAAATGCGAGACTGCTGTGCATATTTGCTATGGTTATGGCATCAAAGCCAATACCGACTGGAAAAAGACGCTGGGTTCAGAATGGCGGCAATATGAGGAAATCTTCCCGAAACTGCAAAAATCGGATATCGATATAATCTCGCTGGAATGTCATAACTCTCGCGTTCCAATGGATCTTATTGAACTCATTCGGGGTAAAAAAGTGATGGTAGGGGCCATTGACGTGGCAACCAATACCATTGAGACGCCGGAAGAAGTCGCCACCACGCTACGTAAAGCACTTCAGTTTGTTGATGCCGACAAGCTTTATCCATCTACTAACTGTGGTATGACTCCGTTATCCCGTAGCGTAGCAAGGGGCAAGCTCAATGCTTTGAGTGCAGGCGCAGAGATCGTCAGGAAAGAACTCCTGGCTAAATAATCTCGCCAAAATTTCAAGTGAAAGGAACTCAGTCCGGATAAGACGATCTGATCTCTTGTCAATATCTCTGCGAACAACCGGACTGAGCGATAAGCATGTTGGTATACACGGCAACCGCAGTGATAAGCATGTATTACATTTCAGCGTGACGCGTTTTAGTTACAACACACAGTGTAAAATCACATCATTCCGTGCCAGTGGCCCGGAGAAAGACAGGCTGTTTAGGGTGTTTTTGGGGATGGATACAGTCAAAACACCTATTTTCAGAAAGCTACCAGGCGCCGCCGCACGGTCAGTTATGGAAGAGAAAAGGGCGGTAAAGTCATCTTTTCTGGATTGGCACGCTCGCCTGGCTGACTTTAAACACCGCTGCTTGTCGCTGTAAACCGCTACAAATTTGCCGTGTTTATCCACGTACTCGCGCGTAGCCAGTTTGTAATCGGAGGCTGGTTCGCTCTGACAAAATCGCCGATGCATCAGGCAACCGGTGGCGTCAGCGGTATAAGCCAGGGCAGCACCTGGAGGCACGTCTTTAAACCAGTCGTAGTGTGAACCGTCAATCTGAATAAGCTCACCCAAAAAGTCGCAGCGGTAACTGGGCTGACTGATTAGCGGTCTCCGATGGGCATGCGGTATCCTGAGACCGTTGGCAGCCATCCAGCAACGTAGCGAGAAATCCCGCGTCCCCGGTGATTTCTGGATTAGGGCAACGCCGAAAATAATGTTGTCCGCATCCAGTATTCAACGGCTGGGCAGACCTGGCAGCTGTTCGCTCCTGAGCTTTTCTGCGGCAGTGTGGCCGAAACCGACGTAATATTCACGTAGCAGCGTCAGTATCCGATGGTGTCGATGAGTACCGGCGTAACGTGACGGCGTTCTCCAGCGCGGCGGCACCTGATTCCCGGAAGCGGTTCATCAGACGCTGTGCCTGATGTTCGGTGAGATCCTACGAGGGGTTGTATCACGACGCAGGCACTTTGCATCAACGGCCTGGATTACCGACAAGCGGTGAAGTTCTTCAGTGGGCAGGGTTATCAGCATCAGAAAAGATCTCCCAGAAAGGTGATAAATGGGCCGTATCAGGATGACATGATAAATCAGCTAAAAGAGTGACATTATCAAATAGGACTCACAACTTATGTCACGGCTAAGTTCAGATGTCTGCCTGACAGCAAAGTTGAGATGTCCAACTATTGGCATCAAGGTTGGCACCAGGCCTGACAGTTGCTTATCAACGCATCCAGCTGGAAATGGGTGAAGTAACTCAGAAACATCATTAGCAGCCAGTTGGCGGCCAGAGTGAACGTAAACCGCCAGATTTCCTCTAGACTCACCTCGGTTCGCATAATGTATATTATGTTAAATGAGATATCAGGATACCTGTCTGGCTAACTCTCGGGCCTTTCCGCGCTTTTTGAAGCACGCCTTCTCACTCCCACCACTGTGGCACAACCCAAAATGTTTATGCGGGCTGGTTTACCGCATTGGTTTACTTGTCTGCTATTCCAAACCTCTACCCGTTTACAGGCTCAGCTCAGATCGTGCAGATCCTTATTTAATGCAGGCGTGAGTGAAAACTCAGTGAACTCTACGTTCAGCTCTTTACTGGTTGGTGAACAGCACATGACACCAATAAAGGTTTGATAACCGCCCGGCCAGGGAATCAATCGTAACAGCGGCCAGGTCTGCCCGTCCGTTGAATACTGGATGCGGACAACATTATTTTTCAGCGTTGCCCTAATCCAGAAATCACCAGGATTTCCAGGGAAAATGCCTGTAGACCAGTCCGAGAATTCAGACGTTACCACACAGCCAATAGCTGGCTGCCCGTCGTTGAATTCTATGCCTGCTTTAATCCAGTGGCTTTCATCCCTGCGGATAAGAACGCCAGCCTGGTCGTATAAAAACCGGAAATCTGCTCTGATCCTTACCTGAAAAGTGAAGTCACTCGCTGTCTCTGTTCCTAAAGCGTGGCCGTTATGATGCTGAAAACCGTAATGGGTTTTCTCCCAGAAATCAGTGTTTTCATCAGAAATCATAAAGATACGATCTTCACTTACCTCAGCATAATGAGGTTTGTTCAACCATATTTGGCGATCCGGAAACGAGGTTTTATGCATGTCAGCTGCCTTCTGTTGCAGAACAGGTAAAGTACTTTCGTGATGTCATCATGCGGCTGAATTATAAGTGATTATTAACTTAACGCCCTGTCAATCGCTGCCTGACAATGAATTAACGTGGTATCGAAAACAGGTACGGAAACGTTATCCTGATTAAGTAACATGCCAACTTCTGTACAACCGAGGATCACGCAATCTGCGCCCTTTTCAACTAAACGCTGCGCTATAGCTTCAAAAACCTTGCGACTCTCTGAGGTGATAATCTCCCGGCATAGCTCGTCATAGATGATGCGATGCACCGCCGCCCGATCGGCCTCATCTGGCACCAGGGGTTGTAATGCAGCAGCCTGGAGGCGATCGAGGTAGAAAGATTGTTCCATCGTAAAAGCTGTTGCCAGCAAACCTGGTGTTTTGAGGCCCGCTTTAACAATCTGGCCAGCCGTGGCATCCGCAATGTGCAGCAGCGGAATGGTGACGCCATTCATCATCCGATCTGCCAGTTTATGCATGGTGTTTGTAGCCAGCACGATAAAATCTGCGCCGCCGCGTTCCAGCGCCCTCGCCTCATCATTCAGGATGGTTCCCGCTTCATCCCATTGACCTTTAGCCTGTAAATGTTCGATACGGGCAAAGTTAAGTGAGCGGATCAGCAGTTCAGGTGAGTGTAGCCCGCCTTTTCGCTGACGAACCAGTTCACACATCTGTCGGTAATAAATCTGCGTAGAGGCTGCGGACATGCCTCCCAGGATCCCAATCGTCTGCATGGCTATTCCTTCTGTTATCAGGGCATAATCCGGAAGATGAATCTCAAAGAGTTCTTCAGGCAGCTTATCAACTATCCACGTTTCTGGTACAAGTTCAAATGCTTCCTGCTGGCGTTAGCGGGCAGCCCCCTTTTCTTCCCGCAAGCCTGGGGGATACAGACGCAACAACCCGCCATTATTGTGTAGCCACACTCATCTTTTGCACTTACCCCTCAAACTTTCTGTGGCGCTGCCGATATCAATTTGAGAAGAGACTTTAACGAGTCTGCCGTTTCACAATTTATACACCAGGCCAGTTACAGAGCCAACATCTCAGCCTGCGTACTTCAGTACGCGAAGAGGCGCGGTCTTTCAGCCATCAGGGTGAATGATAAAGCGCCCCGCCGGGAAAAATTATGCGGCCCGCAGCCGTGAAGAACTCGTTGGTGACAGAGGTGACCATTACGCGTGCCCCCCACACGAGTCATTGAGATAAATAAAAACTTCCTGAGGTTTACTATGTTTGGTGTGAAAAAATCGGGTATTTCTCTGCCCTTATCTAAAGGTAACGGCATTGTTAAGGACATCAATGCGATAAAACAGCATGTGGCATGGATTGAGTTTTTGCCCGATGGAGAAATTCTCAGCGCCAATCAGCAGTTTCTTGAGATGACCGGATATTCACTCAGTGAGATCCAGGGAAAACATCACCGGATATTCTGCAAACCAGATTATTGCCGCTCAACAGGTTACAGCACTTTCTGGCAGACTTTAGCATCGGGCGAGTCGATCACCGGGATATTCGAACGCTTCAGCAAACAGCAACAGCGCTTCTATCTCAGCGCTACCTATTTTCCGGTCAGCGATGATAAAGGCAACGTCTACAAGATAATCAAAGTGGCGACGGATATTACCGCGCGTCATCAGCAGCTGGAGCAGAAAGAAGCTGTGATCACCGCGCTGGATCGTTCTATGGCGGTGATTGAATTTACCACTGACGGCAAGATTATTACGGCAAACAGCAACTTCCTTACCCATATGGGATATGCATTATCTGATCTGGAGGGGCAGCATCACCGAATTTTCTGCTTCGACAGTTTTTATAAGGAAAACCCCGATTTCTGGCAGAAAATGGCCAGGGGGCAGCACTCTGTTGGCCGCTTTGAGCGTAAAACGGCAAGCGGCGAACGCATCTGGCTTGAGGCGAGTTACAACCCGGTCTATGACGCCGACGGCAAAGTCTGCAAGGTCATCAAAATCGCCTCGGATATTACTGCCAGGGTTGAGGCGGCAAAACGGGTGGCGGATATCGCCGTAACAACTTCGGAAGAAACGTCGCAAATAACGCATAACGCCAACGAAGTGCTGGATGAGACGGTGCGTAATTCCGGCCTGGTTGCCTTGCAGGTGAAAGCGGCTACCGAAATCGGTGCGCAGCTGAATGCGTCGGCAAAAAGCATCAGCGAGGTGGTCGACACCATCAACGTCATTGCTGCACAAACCAACATTCTGGCACTGAACGCCGCCATCGAGTCAGCCAGAGCGGGCGAAGCGGGACGTGGTTTTAGCGTGGTGGCCGCTGAAGTTCGCCGTCTGGCAGCCTCAACCGCAAGCGCCACGCAAAAAATTACGGCTGTGGTGGAGGTTAACAGCACGCTGATCCAGCAGATGTACCAACAGCTGGATGCGGTAGAAAAATTTGTGGTGACAGAGCAGGATAAAATCAGCGATCTCTCGCGCAGCCTGCGGGAAATTAACAGCGGCGTGCATCAGTTCGTAAGTGTAATTCATCGGCTGGATGTCTGAGCATCCTCTGAGGCGAAAGCAACAGCGGCCGGCAAATCCTGAAAAAGCGCCTTCAGAAAGGCGCTGCTACGTAAATTCTGGGGGGTAACTCCCCTGCCTTTTGCGCAGAATTCACGTAGCGACGTTTCAGGTTTTGGTGGTTACTTATCGGTACCGAAGCCCTGTTTTTTCAGCGCGGGCAGGACTTCAGGGAAATAGATGTTCTTGTAGTAACCGCTGACGCTTTCACTCCAGCTTTCGCCATCGCTGCGCCCTGTTTCTTTCCAGTGCTGAACCATCACATCATTATATCGGGCAATTTGCTCTTCCATGCCTGCGCTGCGGTAGGCTTCTTCATGGCGGAAAGTCTCCATGGGCAGACGTGGTTTCATATGGGAAGGTTGATCAACATGACCAATCACCACGCCCGCAACCGGGAAGGTGAGTTCCGGCAATTCAAGCAGAGAAATTAAAGCCTGAGGATCGCGGCGAATACCGCCAATTGGCACAATGCCTAATCCTTCTGCGCGGGCTGCCGCCATCACAGAACCTAAAGCGATACCCACATCTGTTGATCCGGAAACAATGCTCTCAATACTCTGATGCGCAATCTGAGTTTGATTGACAGCGGCCATGCCAGTATAAGATTTATGCATATCCAGAACAAAAGTAATAAAGACAGGCGCTTTAGCAATCCATGGCTGGCCCCCGGCAATTTCAGCAATTTTTGCCCGTTTCTCTGCATTTCGCGTCACGATAACCGAAACCTGCTGCGAGTTAACAGAGGTTGGCGCGTGGTAAGCCGTGCTGATAATACGGTTTAAAACCTCATCATCTACTGGCTGTTCTTTAAAGCTGCGTTCACTTTTATGGCTGGTGAAATTTTTAATAATGGAATTCATACTATCTCCTGAGTTGAAAAAGCAACATTAACAAAAGCGTCGCCGCTAAACTTAACCGTATTTGCCCTGCAAAAGAGCTTAATGTACGCAGATGAAAGAAGGTGAATATCGCTGTATTTAAACCGCGTTGCTGCTAATTAAGAAAGGAAACATGTGTCGCCCGAAAAAGCTTTTCTGCGCATCATTGCCATCCAGAGTTCATCTGACCCGGGCATAAAAAAAGCACCTTCCGGTGCTTTAATTTTCGCCCGGTTTAAGGGGCCAGGTGGAGACTCTGTCTGGTCAGCTGCATCGCTGACTCAAAGGGTTTTTTATTGCGCACAATCTTCACCATCACGCTGGCACCCAGCCAGAGCTGATAAAGGCTCTCTGCTACTACTGCCGGCTTGTCGTCAATGCTGAGTGAGCCTTCTTCCTGACCCAATTCAATCGCCCTGCCAAGACGCTGAACAATGCCGGTGGTCCCGGTTTTAAGCGTCATCCGCATATTTTCAGAGAGGTCGGCCACTTCCGCACCCAGCTTTACTGCCAGGCATTTGCCCTGACAATCCAGAAAAGATTGCGTCTCCTGCCACTGCTGCCAGTAATGCATCAGCCGCTGCGCCATCGTACGGTCGGGCAGGCTCAGCGTTGCGTCAAGCCCGGCCAGATAGTCATCGAAATAACTCTCCAGCATCGCCACGCCAAAAGCATCTTTGGAACCGAAGTAATGATAAAACGAGCCTTTTGGCACGCCGGCATCACTCAAAATTTCATTGAGGCCGACCGCTGAATATCCCTTGCTGGCCATAATACGCTGGCCTGTCGCCAGGATATGCTCGCGGACATCATTTCTGTGAGAGTGCGTTGAAGTTGTCATAAGGTTATGATAAGCCCAATTAGACCGACCGTCTATATCTTTTTACGATAGCAGGCATAATTTGATTAACGCATTGAAAGTTTTTAGCTAATTTAGCTGCTGCCTGTTTCTGCGCTGAATAAAGGAAAAAAATGAAACGTCTGTTTGTCTATGGCACGCTTTGCCCTGGCCGCTCTAATGCACATATTCTGGAGGCGATAGGCGGGGAATGGCACCCTGGCTCTGTCGCGGGGTTCTATTACCAGCGTGGTTGGGGTGCCGCCGCAGACTTTCCGGGAATTGTGCTCGACGAGCACGCGCCAGCGGTGAATGGCTTTCTGTTTATCTCGGAGAAACTGGATGCTCACTGGCCTCTGCTGGATGAGTTTGAAGAGGGCTATGACCGCGTGCCGGTTGAAGTGACTACCAACGATAAGCAAAAAATAACGGCATGGATTTACCAGTTACAGCCGCAGGTTAAAGAGCGCCCTGCTGGTGCAGCCATCGTTGAAAAATCGTTGTAATCCTCTCAGATGGCAAAGAAAAAAAGGATCCTGAGATCCTTTTTTTACAGGTTATTGCCGGTTTATGACTCATCCTCAATAGAAGAGAGCAGCGCGTTCTGAATGATCCGCTGCGCCTGCATAGCATCCTGGCGCTCCTGCGCAGCCTGCAAGGCCGGGATATCCAGCTTATCCAGGGCGCGATAGATATGCTTGAGGAAGCGAATCGACAGCCGTGCCGCCTCGACGTTATCTTCACGGAACGGGAACTGATCCAGCTGCCAGACGCCATCCCAGTTGTTAATCTTCAGCACATAGAAGAACTCAAAGATTTCGGTCATATGCACGGTACCGACCACCAGATCGTCATCCCAGCTGCGAAGGTTGTCGTTGACGTCCATGCCGAACAGGCGGCCACGATCGATAATCAGCTGAGCGGAATCCGCCGGGGATTCGCCGCCAAACAGCGCATGACCAAAGTCGAGCAGTACGCCGACATTTTCCAGGCCAATATCCTCAATGCCCAGCAGCGTTCGGGCTGCTGAATCCCAGGTCATTTTCACCCTGGGTTCACGCGGCTTGTACTCAATAGCAAATTTCACGTCCGGGTTAGCGGCTGCCAGCTCACGCATACCGTCAACTGCCAGTTTCCACAGCTGCTTATGATCCACCTGGAAGGGATAATCCCAGCCATCCTGACCCGGCCACACTTTTACATAGCTGGCGCCCAGCTCGCGCACCACGTCAGCGGCTTCATTCATCAGCTTCATCGCCTCTGCACGCGCCACCGGATCGGGGTTGGTAAAAGCGCCGCGTGACCACTTACGCAGATAGATTTCTGGCGTGATGCCAATGGCCTGCAATCCCGCCTCCTTCAGCGCTTCTTTTACCTGGCTTAAGGTGACACCCGGCGAAAACGGATAGGGAATATCCACATAAGAGAGATCCCCTACCTTTTTCGCTTCCTGGATCTGTTCCAGCGTACTTAACGCCGGGCCGTAGCCATCAACCGCGTACCGGTCGATATAGTTGGCGAAATGCCACAATCCTGCGCCGAATTTGGGATAGTTATAAGCTGTCATCTGTTCTTCTCCATGCATATCGACATATAAAATGTGCACGCGGCTGCGTGAGTTAGAAAATTCTGGTTAACCGGCGGTCAGGCGCTGTGCCTCACTGCTGAGAGGCGCGATCGCCCTGCTCTTTACAGATCCTGAGCGCGTGGCGGACAATGCCTTCGGCGTCAATTTCATGACGGGCGCGCATCTCAATGCGATCGGCCGCAATGGCATAATCGCCATCTTTAATTCCAAGGCGCAGTAGCGGGATGGCACAACCGTTCTCCGCCAGAACTTCTGCAACCAGGCTGCCCACGCCGCCATTGATATTGTGCTCTTCGACGCTGATCACAGCCGGTGCACGCTGCAACAAACTGAGCAGCTGCTGCGTGTCGCATGGACGAATTGAGGGAACAGAAATCACGGCGGCGGAGATACCCTGTCCGGCCAGGGCGATTGCTGCGTCCACGATTTCATGGACGGTGGAACCCGTAGCGATCAGGGTGATATCGCTTCCCTCGCTCAGCAGATCGATAGCGCCCGGCACAAACTGATAGTGCTCGTCGTGTAGCTGCGGCAGCGCTTTGCCATCAAGACGGATATAAACCGGCCCCTGGTAATCAAGCGCATACTCAATGATCTGACGGCACTCCACCGGACAGGAAGGGGCGAAGATCTGAATGTTGCCAAAGCCGCGCATCACGGCCAGGTCGTCAATGCTGTGGTGCGTACTCGCCAGCGGGCCGTAGCTTGCCCCGGCATTCAGCCCAATAAGTTTGACGTTAGTGTTGTTGTAGCAGACATCGACTTTCACCTGCTCGTTGGCGCGCGAAACCAGAAACGGCGCGGCGTTACAGGTCACCGCTATCTTGCCGCCAATCGCCAGGCCAGCGGCGGTGCCGACCAGAACCTGCTCGGCAATCCCCACATTCACCAGCCGATTAGGAAACGCCTTAATAAACGGGGCGATTTTGGCGGTTGAAGTGGAGTCTGCTACCACAGGCACCACGTCGAGGCCACGCTCTACTGCGGCTATCAGCGTATCCACCATTACCGTGGCCAGATGTTGTGCATTACTCATCTTTCAACTCCTCCAGTGCCAGCATAATTTCTTCGCCTTTGGGCACGCGGTGGTGCCATTCAGCTTTGCTCTGAATAAATGAGACGCCATACCCTTTTTCGGTGTTGGCGATAACCACGTTCGGCCTGCCGTTAGCAGGCAGGTTTTCCAGCGTACTGACCACAGAAGCCATGTCGTTACCGGCACATTCAGTGACGTTAAGGCCAAAAGCCTGCCACTTCTCCGCCAGCGGTTCAGTATTCATGATTTCGCTGGTTGCCCCGGCAAGCTGGAGTTTGTTGCGGTCATTAATAATTATCAGGTTGTCGAGGCCGTAATGTGCGGCAACCAGCGCGGCTTCCCAGTTACTGCCCTCAGCCAGCTCACCATCCCCGGTGACCACAAATACTTTGCGTGAGCTGCCCTCTTTTTTAGCGGCAATCGCAATCCCTACGGCTACTGGCAGACCGTGGCCCAACGCGCCCGTATTCAGTTCAACGCCAGGGGTTTTATGTTTAACCGGATGCCCCGGCAGATGAGAGTCTGCATGCTGATAAGTGGGTAACCAGCTTTCAGGAAAATAACCGGCCTCAGCCAGCACGCAGTAATAACCGCCAACGGCATGGCCTTTGGACTGGATATAGATATCCCGCGTGCTGTCTTCAGTTCGGTCCGGCGCGCAGTTAAGCAGCCGGAAATAGAGGGCCGTAACGATCTCTACTTGCGAGAGATCGGCGCCGGTATGCCCACCAGCGGGGCTGCCTGCATTAAGATGAATAATGCGCCGACGCACGGCCCGCGCTTTGCTGTTCAGTTGTTCTACAGAGAGATTGAACGGGTTCATCGTGCCACCTTTGAATTTTAATTTACCAATGAATATATATTCATGGCGGTTAAAAAAATGAGGGGGATCACCCCTCTCAGCCAGGCCGGCTGGCTTCCCCTTCCTCTATCAGCGCCTTCTGCGCGACCACGGCAGCTTTCTGCTGCATGCGGTTCTGCATCTGGTCGATAATGACGGCAATGATGATCACGATACCTTTGATCACCATCTGCCAGAACTCACTGACGCCCATCATAATGAGTCCGTCAGCCAGAAATCCGATCACAAAGGCACCAATCAGCGTGCCCAGGATGGTGCCCCTTCCGCCTGCCAGTGAAGTGCCGCCAAGCACCACCGCTGCAATGGCATTCATCTCAAATGAGGTGCCGTTCGCCGGGTGGCTCGCCACCAGCTGTGAGGAAACCACAATCCCGGCGATCGCCGCACACAAACCGGAGATGGCATAGACCATGATTTTGACCCGCTTCACCCTTACGCCAGAGAGTTCCGCCGCACGCTCGTTGTCGCCAATAGAGTAAACATGACGGCCAAACGGCAGACGTCTGGCGATATAGGCAATTACCAGTGCCAGCACAATCATCATCCAGATGGCGTAAGGCAGGCCAAGAAAATAGCCCGCGCCGATATCATCAAACCCGGTATTGCCTAACTGCGGATTACCCTGTAGCCCCGGAAACGTTTCACCTCCCGAAGTCAGCATCGCTGCACCGCGCAGAATATACATGGTGCCCAGCGTGCAGATGAATGGTGCCACGTTATAGCGTGTGATAATCCAGCCGTTTCCGGCCCCTATCAGCGCCCCCACCAGCAGAACCAGCGGCACAATCACCCAAACGCTTGGGAAGATCGCAATACCAAACATGGGCAGCACAATACCTTTGGTAATCAGCCAGCCGGCAATCATGCCGCACAGCCCCAGCGTGGCACCGATAGAGAGATCGATCCCGGCGGTGATAATCACAAAAGTGATGCCCAGCGCCAGGAAGGCGTTTATGGCGATGTGTTTAATCATGATCACCATACTGCCCAGCGCGAGAAAATCGGGCACGGTGACAGCAAAGAAGCCCACAATCAGGATCAGCGCAATAAAGGTGCGCATTTTTAACAGCAGCAGAATGAGGCTTTCCCGCGAATTAAAGGCTTTTACCGGCGGGATGCTCAGCGCGGCCGTGTGGCTGTTTTTCATGTCAGAACCCCTGAGCACTTGCTTTTACCAGCGCCGACTCTTCTGCCGCCGCACGAGGAATATCGGCGGTGAGCTTCCCGCCGGACATCACCAGAATGCGATCCGAGACCGCCATAATTTCTTTCAAATCGGAGGTGGAAAAGAGAATGGCAATGCCCTGTTCCGACAGACTGACCATCATGCGGAACACATCCGCTTTTGCCCCCACGTCGATCCCCCTGCTCGGTTCATCCAGCAGCAGCAGACGGGGATTGGTCAGCAGCGAGCGTCCAATTACCACCTTCTGTTGATTCCCGCCGCTAAGGGCATTAATAGTGACTTCCGGAGAAGATATTTTGATCGACAAGTTGCTGACGGTATCCTTTACGACCGCCTGTTCCTGCCGCCGGGAAATAGCAAACCGGTATTCAAGGCGCTGCCACAAACTGCCAATGGTCAGATTGCTGGCCACCGAGGAGACCGGGAAGATGCCGGTACGTTTGCGATCTTCCGGCACCAGGCTCATTCCCATCCGGATGCGCTCCGCAGGCTCCAGCCGCTGCGGCACCGGTTTGCTGTCAAGCCACAGCTTGCCGAGATAGTTACGCTGCGTGCCGAGCAAACACTCAAACAGCTCGGTACGCCCCGCTCCCATCAGGCCATATATGCCGACAATTTCCCCTGCGTGCACGGTAAAGGAGACGTCATCCACCACCGCAATGCCCGCCGGGCCAACGCAGGTGATTTTTTCCGCCTCCAGAACCGGTACGCCAAATTCCCTTCCCGGCGAGAGAAAACTGGTGACGGGTTCACTCCCCAGCATTTCACGCACAATCCAGGGTACGTCAATGTCGCTGACCTCTGCCTGTGCCTGAAAACGTCCATCCCGCAGGATCGTTATCACATCCCCGATGGCCATCAACTCCTCCAGCCGGTGGGAAATATAGATAATCGTCACCCCCTGGCGCGTCAGCTCGCGGATCACCCGGAACAGGATCTCCACTTCCGTTTTACTTAATGCTGAGGTGGGTTCATCGAGGATCAGAATATCGGTGTTTTCTGCCAGCGCTTTGGCAATCTCCACCAGCTGCTGTTGTCCTACCTTGAGATTAGCGACCTGCTCACGGGGCGAAATAGCCTGATCCAGACGCCGCATCAGCTCGGCGGTACGCGCCTCCTGTGTTTTTTCGTCAATCGGCTTCAGACCATGCTGAAGCTCACGCCCCAGAAAAATATTTTCTGCGACCGAGAGGTTTTCAAACAAGTTCAGCTCCTGATGCACCATACCAATACCGTGCCGTGCCGCCTCCCGGGTACTGTTAAGGGTTATCAATTCGCCGTTAAGCCGGATCTCTCCGCTGGTAGGTTGCTGCACGCCAGCAAGAATTTTCATCAGCGTGGATTTACCGGCGCCATTTTCACCAATAATCACATTCACCTTACCGCGCCAGACATCGTAGTCGATGTTGTCCAGCGCCAGCGTGCCGGGAAACAGCATCGATACGCCTCGGGTCTGCATAATAATCGGGTCGGTCTGCGTCATTATGGCTGCTCCTGTTTCAGGGAAACGGCGACCACGTCCTGCACCTTGTTGGTCTGTAACGTGACGGCAAGCAGCAGCTGCACCTGCTTGCCAACCCAACTCTCATCAACCGGCGGCAGCTGTTTTACCGCATGGCGGTTCAGCGCTCTGGTAAGCTGAGCGTACTGAACCTGGTTAGTGAACTCTTCAAACCGGAAGCCCGCGGCATCGCGTATCGCGTTGCTACGAATAACCGGGCCGACAGCCACAGGTACCGCTTCCCCGTTCAGGGTCACGGTCACAATGCGCTCCCGCTCGCTGGCCGCACTCACTGCCGTGACCGTTCCTGTAGCGCGAACGAACAGGCTGTCACTGGTGCCCGCTTTAACGGTACTGCTACGCACTTTCATATCGGCCCAGCTCAGGGCGTGGCTGTCGGCTTCGGCCAGCACTCTGCTCTGCCAGGTGGCTTCCGCTATCTGCTGCGCCGTCTGATCCCGATAGCCCTGCTTCACCGAAGGATCTTTGGGAATTATCGGTTGCCCGCTGGCATCAAGATCGACCACGGTACAGGCGCTTAACAGCAGCGTGGCGGCGAACAGCAGCCCGCAACGGGCACGTTTAGTCAGCATTGTGGGTTCCCCGACTTACGGTGCGAGATTGAACAATTTCAGTTTGCTGGCGTTGGATTCATCTATCAGCGTGCAGTCCATCAGCTGCTTCTCTTCCTTTTGCGCCTTACCGTGGGTCAGGTAGTAGTCTGCCTGCTCAATAGCCATCTGCGCCTGTGCCCAGCCTGGTTGCAGAACGGTGGCTTTGATATTGCCTTTGTTGATGATGGAGTCCCGCACGTAATCGCTGCCGTCAAAGCCAACCACAATCACATTCTTCTTACCGGCCGCTTTAAGCGCCGCTTCAGCGCCCAGCGCCATGGTGTCGTTACCGGAGATCACGCCGACAATATTGGGATTTTTTTGCAGAATGGTTTCCATGCGGCTGAAGGCTTCGGTCTGGCTCCAGTTAGCGCTTTGCTGCGCCACCATTTTCATATCGGTATAATCATCCAGCACATCGTGATAGCCCTGAGAGCGAACCCCGGCGTTGGTATCGGACTCTTTACCCAGCAGCTCGACATATTCACCTTTTCCGTTCAGCAGTTTGGCAAATTTCTCTGCTCCTAACTGCGCGCCCTGATAGTTGTTAGAAACAATCTGGGCCACGGCAATCCCCGGTTTGTTAATTTCACGGTCGATCAGAAAAGTGGGAATACCGGCATCTTTCGCCTTCTGCACCGGGCCGACGGTGGCATCTGCGCCTGCGTTATCCAGCACAATAACCTTTGCCTTGCGGGCAATAGCCGTTTCGATCAGCTGATTCTGCTTGTTAACGTCATCATCATGGGAGGCTACCAGCGTGGCGTAGCCAAGCGCTTTCGCTTTTTGCTCCGCGCCATCGGCTTCCGCTTTAAAGAAAGGGTTATCGTGTGAAGGGGTGATAATGACGATCAACCCTTTTTCGGCAGCCAGGGCAGCGGCAGAAAGGGTCATGGTGGATAAGAGTAAACCGGTGAGCAGGGTACGTTTCATTTATTATCTCCGTTATGAATATATATTCAATCGTGATTTATTATTCATTCAATATGGTTTACACTGGGTTTCCCTGCCAGATAAAGTGTGCAGAAAAGCGAACAGGATCACAGCTCGCTAAGGGATTTGATCAGAAATGGGCGTGGGGCGTCATTTTTATGACTTTCAGGAAAATCGACAGAGCAAAACCAGGAAGAAACGATGTCTAAACAGGATGAGCAGCGCCTGATGGTAAAAATTGCCACTCTTTATTACACCGAGGGAATGAAGCAGTCTGATATCGCTAAAACCCTGGGGTTATCCCAGTCCTTTGTTTCACGCATGCTGGTGCGCTGCCTGAACGAAGGCGTGGTGAAGATTAGCGTTATTCCGCCCGGCAATATTTTTCCCGCCATCGAAAAAAGTCTTGAGAAAAAATATGGCCTGAAACAGGCAATAGTGGTGGATGCCGCTGAAGAGGCGACACCGGCTCAGATCCGCTATGCGATAGGCTCTGCGGCCGCGCATTACATGGAAACGCGCATCCGCGCTAACGATCTTGTAGGCATCTCTTCCTGGAGCGATACCATTCGCGCCATGGTGGACGCCCTGCATCCGCAAAGCGTTAAGGCTCGTGGCGTGATCCAGCTGTTAGGCGGCGTCGGGGCTAACGGCAATGTGCAGGCCACCATTCTCACACAAACGCTGGCTGCCTATATGAGCTGTAAAGCCTGGCTGCTCCCCTCGCAAAGTATTGAGCGCTCGGTTGAAGAACGTCTGCGTCTTTCAACCAATGCCGAAGTTGCAGAAGTGGTCAGTAAATTTGGCGAGGTTGATGTTGCCATTGTAGGTATTGGTGAACTGGAGCCTTCGCAGCAGTTGAAAAGCTCCGGTAACTATTACGATGAGGAGATGCTCAGGACGCTGGCTTCACGCGGGGCTGTGGGCGATATCTGTCTGCACTATTACGACGCCAGCGGCAAACCAGTGCTCAGCGCCGATGAAGATCCGGTGATCGGTATGGAGCTGGCACAGGCCCGCGCCTGCCCCCAGGTGGTGGCGCTGGCTGGCGGCATCAGCAAGGCCAGCGCCATACGTGGCGCGCTGGTGGGGCACTATATCAACGTGCTGATTGTGGATTATCCTACTGCACGAAAGCTGCTGGAGGAGTAATTCTCTGCTGGTCAAAGGCCCGGCCGCCGTCCGGGTCTGTTTTTCCGCCCTCTTATTCCCCCTGCCTGTCTTTTCCCCTGTACCTTCAGCCCCGATTTCTGCCGCTGCCGTGACAAATCTTCAGAAAGCTACCAGGCTTTAACCACGAAACTTTACAAAACATCCAGGGACAGGCTCGGTTGCAGGAGGCAATTTTCAGTGTCGTGGAAAAGAGAAAGCCATAATGACAGATTACTGCACCCTTCTTTTTGATGGTGAGGCCCTGACCGGCAAAGCAGATCAGCCCCTTATCGATTTTCTGACCGCCCAGGGTAAGACGCTTCCCCATGTTTGTTACCACCCTTCGCTCCCTCCTTTGCAATCCTGTGATGTCTGCTGGGTAAAGCACAACGGCGAGCTGGTTCGGGGCTGTACGCTCCGCTCTGCTGAAGGCATGGAGATAACCAGTACCGGTACCTCAGCTAAGGCGGCCCAGCAGGAGGGAATGGACAGGATCCTTAACCGGCATGAGCTTTACTGTACGGTATGCGAACATAACACCGGTGACTGTACGCTGCACAACACCGTCGCCGATATGCATATTCCCATTCAATATTATCCTTACGAACGCAAGCCGTCGGATAAAGATCACAGCAACCCTTTTTATACTTACGATCCCGACCAGTGCATTTTGTGCGGGCGCTGCGTGGAGGCGTGCCAGAGCGTGCAGGTTAACGAGACGCTCTCTATTGATTACAACAGCGACCATCCGCGAGTGCTGTGGGACGGCGGAGAACAAATTGCCGGTTCAAGCTGCGTCAGCTGTGGGCATTGCGTCACCGTCTGTCCCTGTAACGCCCTGCTGGAGAAAACCATGCAGCCGGACGCAGGGCCGTTAACCGACATGCCGACAGATCTCAAAAGACCGATGATCGATTTCGTTAAATCCCTGGAAAACAGCATCGGGATGGAACCCATTACCGGCATTTCGGTGATGGATATGGCGATGCGCCAGCATGAGATCAAAAAAACCAAGACCGTTTGTACCTACTGCGGCGTGGGATGCAGCTTCGAAATGTGGACCAGAGACCGGCACATTCTTAAGGTGCAGCCGGTGGCAGACGCGCCCGCCAACGGCATTTCTACCTGTATTAAGGGAAAATTCGCCTGGGATTTTGTCAACAGCAAAGAGCGTCTGACCACCCCGTTAATCCGCGAAAATGGCCGCTTCCGTCCGGCCAGCTGGGAAGAGGCGCTGGCAACCGTCGCGCAAAAGCTCAGAGGTGTGGCTGCAAAGCATGGAGGTGACAGCATCGGCTTTATCGGATCCAGCAAAGCCAGTAATGAAGAAGCCTACCTGACGCAAAAAATAGCCCGCCTGATCTTTGGTACCAATAATGTCGATAACTCTTCCCGCTACTGCCAGAACCCGGCAACAGAAGGCCTGTTCCGTACGGTAGGTTACGGCGGCGATGCGGGCAGTATTGAGGATTTGCAGAAAGCCTCGCTGATCGTGATTGTGGGCAGCAATCTCTCAGAAAACCATCCGGTGATCGCCGCACGTATCAAGCATGCGCATAAGTATCAGGGGCAAAAATTACTGGTAGTGGATCCCCGTCGGCATGAGATGGCTGACCGGGCGGACTGCTATCTGCGCATCAAACCAGGCAGCGATCTCGCCTGGGCTTCCGCCATGTCACGCTACATGTTTGAGCACGGCTATGCTGATGAAGCGTTTCTGGCGGAGAAAGTTAACGACAGAGATAACTATCTTGCCTCGCTCAGCCCTTTCAGCCTCGAGTATGCCAGTGAGCTGACCGGACTGGGCGTGGAACAACTGGCGGCGGCAGGCGAGATGATTGGCCAGGCGGAGAGCGTCTGCATCCTGTGGGCAATGGGGATAACCCAGCACAGCCACGGTGCCGATACCAGTACCGCCCTCTCTAACCTGTTGCTGGTGACCGGGAATTATGGTCGTCCGGGCACGGGGGGTTACCCGATGCGTGGACACAACAACGTCCAGGGTGCCAGTGACTTCGGCTGCCTGAGCAACATTTATCCCGGTTATGAAAAAGTGACTGACCCGGCCATGCGTGAAAAATGGGCCAAAGCCTGGGGTGTGGACCCGGAGAAACTCTCCGCAGAGGCTGGAGCAGATAACTTCAAGATGGTGCAGGAGGCTCATGCCGGTAAACTGAAAGCGATGTATGTTATCGGGGAAGAGACCGCCTTCTCCGATGCTGACTCCTCCAACGTTCATCAGGCCTTCAGCGGGCTGGAATTTATGGTGGTGCAGGATATCTTTATGAGCCGTACGGCAGAGTTCGCTGACGTAGTGCTCCCCGGCTGCCCGAGCGTGGAAAAAGAGGGCACTTTTGTGAATACGGAACGGCGCATCCAGCGTTTTTATGAAGTGATGCCGCCGCTGGGGCAAAGCCTACCAGACTGGCAGATCCTGACCGATCTCGCTTCCCATCTGGGCCATCCCTGGTATTACACCCATCCTTCACAAATCATGGCTGAGGTGGCAGGCATTGCCGAGATGTTTGCCGGCGTGAGTTATGACCGTCTTAGCGGATGGCAGTCGCAGCAGTGGCCGGTCAACGCCGACGGCAGCGATACGCCGCAGCTCTATACGGATAAGTTTAAATTCCCTGACGGTAAAGCAAAACTTTACCCCCTTCAGTGGCAACCACCGGCAGAAAGCCCCGATGAGCAGTACGATCTGTTACTGAACAATGGCCGGATGCTGGAGCATTTCCAGTCCACCAATCAGAGTGGTCGTGGCGGCAGACTGCTCTCCCTCTCCCCTGAATGGTATGTGGAAGTCAGCCCGGAACTGGCAAAAGAGCGGGGATTGAGTGAAGGCGACTGGGTTTCCCTCACCTCCCGCAGAGGCTCGTTAGAGGTTCCGGTGCTGATCACCGATCGTGTACAGGGAAACGTGCTGTTTATCCCTATCCATCATGGTAAACCCGGTGTTAACGGCCTGACTGGCGAACATCACGATCCGGATGTGAATACCCCCGCCTATAAAGAGATAGCCATTTCACTGCGCAAGCTCGACCATTCGATGAACCGAAGCCCGCTTCCGCGTGAAAACTTCCGTTATGGCGATCGGACACCCCTTGTCCATCTCCCCATTGAAGAGAAATGGCAGCAGGAGGGTTACACCCTTCCCCCTGAACACACCGAACACCCGGAGAAGTTTTAATGGCTGAACGTATGAAGTATGAGGTTCCTCCAACCCGCACAGAACCTAATGCGAGAGAGTCACTCGATAAGCTGATTGAGAATCTGCATCAGCACGGTTTTTTACGCCTGGCCAACGATATTGTCTGCGCCAATACCGATATAGCAAAAGTGTTGGTAGAGGGGGTAAACAGACCCGGTTCTCTGACGGCGATTCAGAATATCTCGCTGCTGCTGATGGCTCTCTCACGCGTGCCGCCCGAACGCTTTAATCAGTTACTGATGGCCATCACCGATGCCGCCAATGCCCTGAGCCAGGAGTCCGGAAATGTTGAAAAACAGGGCGCGCCGGGGATAAAAGGGGTGATCAGGCTGTTGCGGGATGATGAGGTCTGGCAGGGTATTTCGCCGTTACTGAAAGGATTCCGTGCTTTTGCGGCCTCAATGGAAAAGCCGCCGGAGAAACCGATCACCCGTTACTCCGGTAAAAAAAGCCATGTCTGATGTCGCACTCTCGCTACTGCTCTCACGGTGGCAATTTGCCGTGACCATTGGCCTGCATATCATCCTGGCCTCTTTTGCACTCGGGCTGGCCTCTTTTCTGGCCTTTCTGGAGGCAGTCTGGCTTATTCGCAAGGAGAAACGCTATTTCGAGGCCTATACCTTCTGGTTAAAAGTCTTTGCTCTTACGATTGTGGTAGGCGCCGTGACCGGCGTGCTGATGGAGTTTCAGTTTGGTGCCAACTGGGGGCCGCTCTCCGCCAAAGCGGGGGCTGTTGTTGGCCCGCTGATGTTTTATGAAGTTCTGGTGGCCTTTTTTATGGAATCCGCACTGGCCGGGGTGATGATCTTCGGCCTGAACAAAATTGGCCCGAAGCTGCACTTCTGCGTCACGCTGCTGGTTGCGATCGGTGCGTTTATCAGTGCGTTCTGGATCCTGGCGGCCAACTCCTGGATGCAGACGCCCACCGGGTTCAGCATAGATGCGGCGGGCCATTTCCGGCCTGATAACTGGTGGAGCATTATCCGTTCCCCCTCGTTGCCCTGGCGTCTGACGCATATGGTTATCGCCGCCCTGCTGGCAACGGCTTTTATGGTGGGTGGCGTGGGGGCCTGGCGTCTGCTGAGAGGGTTAAACATCCCAGCGGCGAAACTCATGGTCTCCTCCTCCATGTGGCTGGCTGTTGTGTTGATGCCGGTACAGATTGTGGTGGGCGACCTGCACGGCGAAAACACCCTTAAATATCAGCCGCAAAAAGTGGCCGCGATGGAGGGAGGCTGGCAAAGCCCCCCGCCTGGCGTGGGCGAACCCCTGCGTCTGTTTGCCCTGCCGGATCAGCAGGAACAGCGTAACCACGCCGAGGTGGCGATACCTCAGATAGCCTCGCTCTATCTTAAGCACGACCTTTCCAGCCATATCAAAAGCCTTAGTGAATTTCCGCCCAGTGACATCCCGCCGGTCATACCGGTATTTTTCGGTTTCCGGTTGATGGTGGGGATGGGAATAATGATGCTGACTCTTAGCGGGACGGCGTTATATCTCCGGCTTCGTCGGCGTCTGTATGAGTCGAAAGCGCTGCTGAAATGGATGACCCTGATGGCGCCGGCCGGTTTTATAGCCATGCTGGCAGGCTGGGTGGTGACGGAAACCGGGCGTCAGCCCTGGACCGTCTGGGGACATCTGCGAACGGAAGAGAGTGTTTCTGCCCATCCCGCGAACTGGATTATTGCTTCAGGCGTGGCAATCCTGGTGGTTTATGCCATCGCCTTTTTCGCCGGGCTTTACTATTTTCTGCGCTATGTCTCCACCCATGGCAGTGAACAGCAGGTGAAAACCCATGTTTGATTCAGTGATGTTGGCCGCAGGCGTCCTCGCCTTTACGCTACTGATGTATGTGCTGCTGGACGGAACCGATTTAGGCGTAGGCATGCTGCTGGCCTTTTTTCCTGAAACGCAGGAGAGGCATAAGCTGATTGCCACTATTCTTCCGGTCTGGGATGCGAACGAAACCTGGCTGGTCTTGCTGGGAGGCGGCATGCTTGCCCTGTTCCCGGCCGCTTATGGTACGCTGCTGACCGGTTTCTATCCCTGGATAATTATCATGCTGCTGGCGCTGATTTTCCGGGCGGTGGGTATTGAGTACCGGCGGGATGCTTCTGTGAAGGTTAAGTTTCTGCTGGACAGGGTATGTATTACCGCCTCAGCCATCGTAGCTTTTATTCAGGGCTTGCTGGCTGGCAGCATAGTGGCCGGTAAACCGCTGGACTCCGTGCTGGCCGTTTTCTCTCCCTTCAGCGTGCTTTTTGGCGCAGCCACCATAGCGGGCTATCTTTTGCTGGGCTGTTGCTGGGTCCACTGGCGTACAGAGGGCCAGCCAGCCCGGCAAGCCTGCCGTTTAGCCGTTCCTTTTTTAGCGCTGACCGTTCTGCTGGTGATAGCGCTGTTGCTGCTGCAACAGCAACGGTTACCCACAATCATGGCGCTGCCTGGCGCCAGGCTGATGTTAGCTGCCGGTACGCTGTTTGCGCTTCTGGTCCCCCTGGCTCTGCGTAGTCAGGTGCGACTGCTGCCGCTGGTCGCAGCACTGCTGATGGTCACCAGTCTGATCGCGCTGACGCTGCGCACCGTCTATCCCTGGCTGATCCCCGACGTGCTCAGCCTACAGGATGCGGCTGCCCCGGAAGCCACCCGCGCCTTTGTGCTGGGCGGCACAGCCCTGGCGATCCCCATTACGTTAATCTATAACAGTTGGGCATTTTGGGTCTTGCGCGGAAAAGTCAGCTAGGTGCCCTTTCCGGCAGGCCGTTAAACCTGCCGGGAGTTCAGAACGTTAGCCGTTAATTACGCCACAGATGGCCCCAATATAGCGATCTGCCCTGCTCTAATAAACAATCCCAGGCGGATTCACAACTGAGCGGGTGACGGCTTCATCCTGCTCACCCCAGCGTTGAAGCACTTTTGCATACTCACCGCCGGTGATAACGCCATTCAGCGCCGTCTGTAACGCCTCTGCCAGCCCGTTGCCTTTTTTCGTGGTCACCGCAACCCAGGCGCGGAAAGGCCCCTGGCCCACCAGCCTTGTCTGCCCACGGGAAGCCACTTTCCAGGCGGCTATGGAGTGAGGGCCAAACAGGGCATCCGCCCGCCCGGAAAGCAGATACAAGGTAGCGGAAGCATCATCCATCAGATAAACCGGCTGCACAGGCGGCAATCCTTTTGCCCTGTTCTGCTGATCCCAGCTCAGCAGGATGCGCTCCTGATTGGTGCCGGAGGCGACAATAATGCGCTTTCCGGCAATCTCTGCCGGAGAGTTAATGGAGGTTACCGGGCTCTCTTTTTTTACAGAAAAGGCGTGGTTGTCGGCGCGGTAAGTCGCAAAATCGAACTTTTTTTTACGCTCTTCGGTGACGGCAATATTAAACATAGCGACATCGTAGCGGCCCGCGCTGATCCCTAAAGGCCACTCCTCCCAGGAGGCGGGCACCAGTTTGAGTTTCAGCCCCAGGCTATCGGCCAGCAGACGGGCAATATCGGGATCGCTGCCTGTCCGCGTCACGTTATCCGAACCCAGTAAAGCCAGCGGCGGTGAGTTAGTGGCAGAGGTGGCCACCGTCAGCGTCCCCGGTTCGATAAAATGAAAACCAGCGGGAATTTTCCTGACAGCTTCCGCATTGGCGGGAGCATGAATGGGCGTTTCATTGTCAGCAGCATTGAGCCTGGCAGCAGCCTGAACGCTCAGGCTGCCCGATAAAAGAAGAAGAGCCAGCGTGACGGATAAATTCCCCATCCCTTTGCTGACAGGCATTGTAACCAGAGTTAGCATGGCAGCCATATCAGAGCACCCTCGCCAGAAAGCGTCGTGTACGTTCATGGCGCGGTTGCGAAAGAACCTGATGTACACTCCCTTTTTCCACTATTTTCCCCTCATCCATAAACACAATATTGTCTGCCACCTCCCTGGCAAAACCAATTTCGTGAGTCACAATCACCAGCGTTGTACCGGAACGGGCAAGCTTTTTGATCACATCCAGCACTTCACTGACCAGTTCAGGATCAAGCGCCGAAGTGGGTTCATCAAACAGCATCACTCGCGGGTTAAGCATCAGCGCTCTGGCAATAGCGATGCGCTGCTGCTGGCCGCCGGAAAGATGGCGCGGCCAGGCATCTGCCTTGTGCCGCAGGCCAATGATCTCCAGAAGCTCGCCCGCTTTTGTGACGGCGTCACTTTTTGAGAGCTGACGATGCGCAACGGGCGCGGTTATCAGGTTATCCAGCACCGTCATATGGGGAAAGAGGTTGAAGTTCTGAAACACATAACCCACGTTGATGCGCTGGCGAAGAATAGCTTTCTCTTTCAGCTCATAAAGTTTGTCACCGCGCCGCTGATACCCAATGTAATCTCCGTCTATCTGGATCAACCCCTGATCCACCCGCTCCAGATGATTCAGCGTACGCAGCAGCGTCGATTTCCCCGAGCCAGAAGGCCCCAGGATCACTGTCACCGAACCGGGAGCCAGCTCCAGCGAAACGTTATCAAGCGCCTTATGTTTGCCAAAACTTTTGCTGACGCCGGTAATGCTGATAGCGCCGGTAGCGTGGGCATGGCGGTAATCAATGGCCTCTGACATGCGCGGTCTCCTCTGTTGAGATAAGTGGCGTGGCCGCTTTGCGCCACTGACGCCAGCGTGACGGCAATGGTTCACGGCTGACGCTGCGGGCCAGCCAGCGTTCAACGCTGTGCTGGATAGCTGAGAGTACGGTAGTAATAATCAGATACCAGGCCGCACCGACCATCAGCAGTGGGATCACTTCCTGATTGCGGTTGTATATCATCTGGATGGTGTAGAAGAGTTCAGGCATCGCCAGCACGTAAACCACCGAGGTGCCTTTGGCAAGACTGATAATTTCATTGAAGGCTGTCGGGACAATGGCCCGCAACGCCTGCGGAAGAATAATGCTGAACGTCCGGCGGCTGGCGGATAAGCCCAGCGCTGAAGCGGCCTCAAACTGTCCGTGGTCGACGCCCAGAATGCCGCCACGGATGATCTCCGCGCTGTAGGCCGCCTGGACCAGCGTCAGCCCAATGACCGCAGCCTGAAACTGACCCAGTACATTAATAGTCTGGAAATGGCCCCACGAAAGCGTGGTGAACGGCACGCCAACTGACAGGGTTTCATACAGATAGGAGAAGTTATAGAGGATGATCAGCACCACAATCAGCGGCAGCGACCTGAACAGCCAGATGTAGCCCCAGGCCAGGCTGCTGAGCAGCCAGGAGGAGGAGAGCCTGGCCAGCGCCAGCACGCCGCCCAGTAACAGGCTGAAAACAGCGCCCAGCAGGGTCAGCAGCAGCGTCTGCCCCAGTCCATGCAGGATGACCGGATCAAAAAACCAGCGTGCAAACACCCCCCATTCCCATCGCGGATTAAATGCAACGGACTGCACTACGCCTGCGAGGATAAACAGGGCGATCAGCGCGCCTGTCAGCCGCGCAGGATAACGTGCCGGAACAACCTCCAGCTGACCCGGCTCTTTCATACCCTCTCCTCCGCTGATTTTTCATTACTGAAAACGTTAATCACTTTGGTGAAGCGCAAGCGGCCATCGTGTGGCGGCTGGCCGTAACGCTCGAGATCGCCGCTGAGATCAAACAGCGGCAGATAACCGTGTCCCGCATAGAGCCGCACCGCTTCCGGCTGGCGAAAGCCGGTGGTCAGAAAAGCTTTGCGATAACCGGCCCGTCTGGCCCGCCTTTCCAGCTCGTTTAACACCACCAGTGCCAGCCCCTGACGGCGCAGATCGCTCCGTGTCCAGATGCGTTTCATCTCAGCAGTTTCACTGTCAAAAGGCTTATAAGCGCCCATGGCGATAATTTCATTGTCCTGTTCCAGCACCAGAAACAGCCCCTGAGGCGGCAGATACCACTCGGTCTGCTCCACTTCCTGCTTAGAGGAAAAATAGTCACCGTAGCGCTGGGCATACTCGCCAAACAATCCGCTCAGAATGGGTTGCAGTTCTGGCGCTTCTGGCGACACTTCACGAAACAGTTGTTGGCTCATAATGCCTCCTTAATCACCCAAACCTGGCGGATTGATCTCAGAGCGCTCAATACGTTCTACGCCCTCACCCCAGCGGTTCAGCACCTTCAGATAGTCACCATTGGCTATCACGCCATTCAGCGCGATGCTCACCGGCTCGGCCAGCCCGCTGCCTTTTTTCAGGGTAACCGCAATGTGCGCCGCTTTTGGCCAGCCACCATCCACGCTGCCCACCAGCCGCGTTTGCCCCTTCAAGGCGGCTTTCCATGCGCCAATAACGTTAGGCCCGAAATAAGCGTCGGCCCGGCCAGACTGCAACGCCAGCGTTTGCGCAGCATCATCTTTGGAATAGACAGGCGTGAACGGCTTCAGCCCTTTGCTCTGGTTTTCCTTATCCCACGCCAGAAGGATCGCTTCCTGATTAGTCCCGGAACCGACGATAATGCGTAATCCGGCAATATCCTCCGCTTTGCTCAGCGACTTAATGGGACTGCTGTTTTTCACATAGAAGCCGAGGGAATCTTTGCGGTAGGTGGCAAAATCAAATTTCTCTTTGCGATCTTTGGTCACCGTAATATTGGTGATCGCGGCATCATATTTGCCGGAGGCGACGCCCAGCGGCCAATCCTCCCAGGAGGTAGGCACCACGTTGAGCCTGAGTCCCAGACTCTCTGCCACCAGACGGGCGATATCCACCTCGCTGCCCAGCAGGGTTTTATTGTCATCCGCAAAGACCGTTAAGGGCGGGGAATTCTGCGCGGCCACGGCCACGGTGAATGAACCCGGCACGGCAAAGTGAAACCCCTGCGGCAGGCTGGCAACCGCCTGAGGATTTCTTGCGGTATTCACCGGCGTTTTGTTTGCTTCCAGGCTGACATGCTGACCGTTGTAGGCAACATCCGTCTCTGCGGCTGCCGTGCTTCCGCTCAGGGCGATCAGTAACAGGGCGACAACTGTTTTCTTATTCTGCATAGCGCGCTCTTACTCTTGAGTGAACTGGTTTACGGGCAGGTTAAGCCCAAGGTTTTCACGCAGTGTGCTGCCGGGGTAATCCCGCCGTGACAGACCACGCGCCTGCAAAACGGGAATAACAGTGTCAACAAAGCGTTCAAAAGTATCCGGAGTCCCGCCATTGATGATGAAGCCATCGGCAGCGTGAGTTTCAAACCAGAGTTGCAGCCCATCCGCGACCTCCTCTGCCGTGCCGTGGAACAGCGGGCGCGGCGTTGCGGCCTCCAGCGCCGCCTGGCGCAGAGTGTGCCCTTTCTCGCGGGCTTTCTGTTTGATCTCATCGGTGGTGCTGCGGAAGCTGTTTTGTCCGATAGCACCAAGTTCAGGGAAAGGATCGTCCAGCGGATACCGGGAAAAGTCGTGGTGATCGAAATAGCGCCCCAGATAGTTCAGCGCATCCTCAATGGAAACCAGCGCAGCAGTCGTCTGATACTGCTGCTCTACGTGGTCCGCATCATCACCCACTATCACGCTCACGCCCTGGAAGATGTGCAGATCTTCAGGCTTCCGGCCTGCCGCCGTCAGCTGCTGCTTAACGTCACGGTAAAAAGCCTGGGCTTCTTCGCGGGTTGGCTGATGGGTAAAAATGGCATCCGCATGCTGTGCAGCCAGTTTTTTACCGGGTTCAGATGCCCCGGCCTGAAAGATAATTGGCCTTCCCTGAGGCGTACGGGAGATGTTCAACGGCCCCTGAACCTGGAAGAAATCGCCGTGGTGATTTAACGTATGCAGCTTTTCGGGATCATAAAACTGGCCGCTTTGTTTATTGCGGATAAAGGCACCCTCTTCCCAGGAATCCCAAAGCCCTTTCACTACCTGCAAATATTCATCGGCAATGCGATAGCGTAATGCATGTTCGGGATGCTGCTGACGCGAGAAGTTCTTCGCCGATCCTTCCAGCGGTGAGGTCACCACGTTCCATCCGGCACGGCCACCGCTAAGGTGATCAAGGCTGGCAAATTGCCTGGCAACCGTGAAAGGTTCGCTGTAGGAGGTGGATACCGTGCCAACCAGCCCCAGATGCTCGGTAACGCCAGCCAGTGCCGATAACAACGTGAGCGGTTCAAAACGGTTTAAAAAATGGGGAATCGACTTTTCGTTGATATAAAGCCCGTCAGCGATAAACAGGAAGTCGAGCTTTCCCTGCTCGGCTTTGCGGGCAATGCGTTTGGCAAATTCAATGTTGATGCTGGCATCCGCCTGGGCAGCCGGATGGCGCCAGGCAGACATATTCCCCGAAGCCCCATGTAAAATGGTGCCCAGTCGAAGCTCTCTTTTGGTCATGATGTTCTCTCTTTGCAGGCGGTGAAAAGCCTGGCGGGATCGAATCGATCTGCGCCCGGATGGATCAGGAGGTAAGGGTTATGGAAGGTTCAACATCGCGCGTTGAGATGCTGAATAGCCTGAACGGCCAGCTCGGCAAAATAGCGGGCGGCTGGCGCAATGGACGCCTCGTCCGGATTAAAAGCAGCGTGGTGCAGACCGGCGGCGCTGCCGCTGCCGATGCTGACAAAGGCGCCCGGAACGGTCTGAAGATAAAAAGCAAAATCCTCACCGCCGAGATGCAGATCGGCTTTTTGCACCCGATAACCCGCCTGTTGCGCGACTTCACTACTGAAGTTTGCCCAGTGCTCATCATTGACCAGCACCGGCGGGCCAGCCTGCCAGATTAAGGAGGCGTGCGCCCCGTTGGCTTCGGCAAAAGTCTCAACCAGTTGACGGACGCGCTGTTCAAGTTCAGCCCGTACCCCTGCATCGTGCGTGCGGGCCGTGCCGCCAAATTCAACGCTCCCTGGCAACACGTTCCAGGTTTTGCCGCCATCTATGCGGGTGATGCTCAACACCAGGCTCTCCAGGGTGTTAAAATTCCGGCTGACCAGCCCCTGCAACCCCTGGATAATCTGACTGGCGACCAGGATCGTATCCACGCCCTGCTCCGGATGTGCAGCGTGAGCGCCTTTTCCCGTCACCTTTACTCTGAATTTATCTGCGTTGGCATAGAAGGCGCCGCCACGGGTGGCAAAAGTGCCGGTGGGAAGATTGGGTTCGTTGTGCATGCCAAAGATCGCCTGCACCTGATCCAGCACGCCAGCCGCAATAAACTCTCTGGCACCGCGTGCAATCTCTTCGGCAGGCTGAAACAGCAGCCGCACCCGTCCGTTCAGCTCTGATTCACGCGCTTTGAGCTTAAGCGCCGCACCCAGCATAACGGCACTGTGCAGATCATGACCGCAGGCATGCATTACCCCCGGCTGACGCGAATGAAAACTCACGCCGCTCGCTTCATTGATCGGCAGCGCGTCAATATCGGCGCGCAGCGCCACAAGCGTATCGCCAGAACCAATTTCAGCAACCAGGCCGGTTGCCAGCGGGTAATCAAGCAGACGGATGCCCGCGCTGTTTAACCATTCCCGCAGCCGGGAAGTGGTGGCAAACTCCTCACCAGAGAGTTCGGGCCAGGTGTGCAATTCCCGACGCCAGGCGATCAGCTGATCTTCTTCCGTCATGTTAGGTAACGCCGTTAACAGGCCCATCTCAGGCAGCGACCAGATGGTGAGCAGCCAGCAACTCCAGCGAGGCGAGCCGCGCCCTGGCGTCACTAATCGGGGTATCAATCACAAATTCATCAATGGCAAAATGTTGATGCAGCGCCTGAAGCTGTGCATGCACCTGTGCCGCCGTCCCTTTGATCAGCGAAGGCGTGCGTGGCTCTATCAGATAGTCGGTATAGCCACCCTGGCGAACATAGCGTTCCGCCTGCTCCAGCGTGGCGACATTCACCCCTGGCCCCCCTTTAATCTGAACGTGATACTGTTTAAGGCCCGCCGTCAGCAGGCTGGCTTCTGCCGGGGAGTCCGCTACCACGACCTGTACGGCCACCAGCGCACGCTGGCCATCGCTTAAACGGGAATAGGTTTGCAATGAGTGCTCCAGCAGCTGTCGATCACCGTTAAGATGCGCTGCAAATACAAATTGCCAGCCCTGCTCTGCGGCCAGTCGCGCGCTCTCTTCACTGGCTCCCAGCAGAAAACGACTCGCCACATGTGTTGGCTGAGGCGTGGCGCGTAATATCTCTTCATCGCCATCTTGATCAACAGGTTGCAGCCAGCTATTCAGTAAGCGTAACTGGTCGGCAAAGCTTCCCTTTTCCGCCGCATCAATACCCAGCTGTAAAGCGTTGGTAGAAAGCGGCATTCCCCCTGGCGCTTTCCCCACCCCCAAGTCAATTCTTCCGGGCGCCAGGGAAGCCAGCAAATTGAAGTTTTCCGCCACTTTATAGGGGCTGTAATGCTGAAGCATGACGCCGCCAGAACCCACGCGAATATAGCGCGTCTGTGCCACTATCCAGGCAATCAGCACTTCCGGTGAAGGGCTGGCTAACTGTTCTGAATTATGATGCTCCGCCAGCCAGAAACGATGATAGCCCCACTTTTCAGCCTGTTGCGCCAGATGCAGGGTTCGCTGAAGCGCGGCCGTTGCCGTCTCGCCAGGCATGACCGGCGATTTATCTAATAAACTCAGTCGATAGGCCATTCACCACTCCCTCATTAATCCCGTTTAAGGCAAGTGTGAGGCGGCGCTTATTTTTAGTAAAACAAGAAATATGAAAATATGAAGTCAAAAAAGAGCTAAGCGAATAAATAAAATAATCGGGCCGGAGAATAAAGCCCTGGGGAAAATATTGATTTTCAGAGTGCAGTTACTACGCTATGTACAATTCTACTGACAGGGAGAAAAGAGACAATGAAACGCGAAACGCTGTTTAACTATGCCCGCGAGCGCTACAAAGCAGAGCCAGAGTATTTATGGAGTAATCTTCCTGGCTATGCCGTGCTCCGGCATCATCAGGGAGAAAAATGGTTCGGCTTAGTTATGAACGTGACGGGTACAAAGCTTGGTCTGGCAACAGAAGAGAAAGTCGACGTACTGGAAGTGAAAGTCAGGCCGGAGCAGATCGGTTCTCTGAGAAAGAAAGAGGGAATTTTGCCTGCTTATCACATGAATAAAGAGCACTGGATCAGCATTCTCTTATCCGGCCCGTTAACGCCAGAGGAAATATACGATCTTTTATCTGAAAGCCATGAACTGACCGCAGGCTGAGCACGGCTTACCGGCAGTTTTAACCTGTTAACAGAATGCCCATGCCGCGAACGATGCGTATCAAAGGGCACCCACAGAACCGGTGCGCCCTGGTTGACAGCAAAACATGAAGTTTTCCTCCTGCTTTTCTCTTAGCTCCTCCCGGTTTCCGCTTTATCCCGGTTGTTATCTTGCTGCCAGCAAGCCTGATTATTTGGGTTTAGGACAAGTTATACAAAATGTAACAATCGGACGATAACCACACAGAAAGTGTGCTCAATGCAACTTTATGATTCCTAAAGAAAAAATGTAAGCATTTCTTAACAAAATTAAACATTGAGGTCAGGGCAGAAAAGTCCTATATTGGGCGCGCTTTTACAGCGAGTTGCTACTTTTTTAACCATTTTTCAACCAGGAACGACGACGTTTCGGGTTGTAGGAGAGATATGATGACGGATAAAGTCCGTATTGATACTTTAGGTGCGAATTCTGCTAATGCTAACAATGAGACCTATTTAGCCAGACAGGCTGAAATGGAGTCGAATGTCAGGAGTTATCCCCGTAAATTACCGTTCGCCATTGCGAAAGCGGAAGGCGTCTGGATCACCGATGTTGAGAATAACCAATATCTTGATTGCCTTGCCGGTGCGGGAACGCTGGCGCTTGGACACAATCATCCTGATGTCCTGCAAAGCATCCAAAATGTCATTACCAGCGGCTTGCCGTTACATACCCTGGATCTTACTACACCCTTAAAAGATCAGTTTTCTGAATACCTGCTCTCCTTATTACCGGGCCAGGGCAAAGAGTATTGCCTGCAATTTACCGGCCCTTCTGGCGCAGATGCGGTTGAAGCAGCCCTGAAACTGGCTAAAAAGCATACCGGCCGTACCGGCGTGATCAGTTTCTCTGGCGGTTATCACGGCATGACGCATGGCGCGCTGGCGGTGACAGGTAACCTGTCACCGAAAGAAGCCGTTAACGGCATGATGCCGGAAGTGCAGTTTATGCCTTATCCGCATCAGTACCGCTGCCCGCTTGGCATTGGCGGCGAAGCTGGCGTGAAAGCGCTGACTTACTACTTCGACAACCTGATCAATGACGTGGAAAGCGGCGTACGCAAACCCGCGGCGGTGATCCTGGAAGCGGTTCAGGGCGAAGGCGGCGTGAACCCGGCGCCGGCTGAATGGCTGCAACGCATTCGTAAAGTGACGCAGGAGCACGGCATTCTGCTGATCCTCGACGAAGTTCAGGCTGGCTTCTGCCGTACCGGCAAACAGTTCGCCTTTGAACACGCAGGCATTGAGCCAGACATTATCGTTATGTCTAAAGCTGTGGGCGGTGGCCTGCCGCTGGCCGTGCTGGGCATCAAAAAGCAGTTTGACGCCTGGGAACCGGGCCACCATACCGGTACCTTCCGTGGCAACCAGCTGGCGATGGCTACCGGCCTGACCACGCTGAAATTGCTGAAAGAAAATAATATTGCCGACAAAGTGGCGGCACAGGGTGAATGGCTGAAAGGCCAGCTGGCTGAACTACAGAAACGTTATCCGGTTATCGGTCACGTTCGCGGTCTGGGTCTGATGATCGGTATTGAGATCGTTAAACCAGACCAGGCGCAGGATCACATGGGTTGCTACCCAGCCGACGGCCAGCTCTCTGCCCTGCTGCAAAAAAAATGCTTTGAGGCTGGTCTGATCCTCGAACGTGGCGGTCGTAACGGTTGCGTACTGCGCCTGTTGCCTTCGCTGTTGATCACTAAGGAAGAACTGGCTGTTTTCATCGATAAGTTTGAAAGCGCCCTGTTATCAGCTGGCGTCAAACCTGTCTGAATGGAGTGAAGTGGATGTCCGGGTCAAACCCAATTCTGGCTGCTTCAGCGCAAAGCACTGAAGCCTACCAGCAAGCAATTGAACAGAGTAGCCGTGCCGTGGTGCAGTGGCTGCAACAGCCTGAGATGTATCAGGGTAAAAGCGTTGCTGAGCTTCGCGAACGTATCAAGCTCGATTTCAATCCTCAGGGCCTGGGCAACCAGGCCGCTATTGAGCGTGCGGTTGAATACTTTTTAAAAGACAGCCTGTCGGTTCATCACCCGCAGTGCGTGGCGCACTTACATTGCCCAAGCCTGGTGGTCAGCCAGGCGGCTGAAGTTTTGATCAACGCCACCAACCAGAGCATGGACTCCTGGGATCAAAGCCCGTCAGCCACCATCATCGAGATGAAGCTGATTGAATGGCTGCGTACCCAGGTTGGCTATCAGCCTGGCGATGCGGGCGTGTTCACCAGCGGCGGTACGCAGAGTAATCTGATGGGCCTGATGCTGGCACGTGATGCCTTCTTTGCCCGTCAGGGTCACTCTGTTCAGCAGGATGGCCTGATCGGTGACCTGAAGAAGATCAAAGTCTTCTGTTCCGAGCATGCACACTTCTCTGTGCAGAAGAATATGGCGCTGCTGGGACTTGGTTATCAGTCCGTTACCCTGGTGAAAACCGATCGCTTCTCACGGATGGATCTGAACGATCTGGCAGAGAAAGTGGCGCAGGCGAAAGCCAACGGCGAGCAGATTCTGGCTATCGTTGCCACCGCAGGCACCACGGATGCGGGCGCGATTGATCCGCTGCGAGCCATTGCCACTCTGGCTGCTGAACAGCAGATCTGGGTGCACGTTGATGCCGCCTGGGGCGGTGCACTGCTGCTCTCTGAGAAGTACCGTGATTATCTGGACGGCATCGAGCTGGTGGATTCCATTACCCTGGACTTCCACAAGCAGTTCTTCCAGACCATCAGCTGTGGCGCCTTCCTGTTGAAAGAAGCCCGTCATTATGAACTGATGCGTTACCAGGCTGCTTATCTGAACTCCGAGTTTGATGAAGCGCAGGGCGTGCCGAACCTGGTGTCGAAATCACTGCAAACCACCCGCCGTTTTGATGCGTTGAAACTGTGGATGGGCCTGGAAGCGCTGGGTCAGAAACAGTATGCCGAAATCATCGATCACGGCGTGACGCTGGCCCAGGAAGTGGCAAGCTATGTCACTGAGCAGGCCTCGCTGGAGCTGGTGATGCAGCCGCAGCTGGCCAGCGTGCTGTTCCGCTATCGTCCGGAGCACGCCTCGCTGAAGAGTGATGCAGCGGTGGCCTTGCTGAACCAGAAGATTGGGGATGCCCTGCTCGACTCCGGCCGTGCCAACGTGGGCGTTACTGAGTCAGGCGGCGTGACCTGCCTGAAACTGACCCTGCTGAACCCAACGGTGACCCTGGAGGATATCAAAGTCCTGCTGGCGCTGGTTGAGAGCACAGCGGAAAGCCTGCTGGCGGGCTGATTGCTCTTCAGCCCTCCGCTGCCTGAAAGCCGATAACATCTGTTATCGGCTTTTTTATTGCAGTCGATCTGTCCTGCGTGTATTTAAGCTGAAGAGAAACAGTGAATTAACGCTATATCAAACCGGACACAGGATAAGGAGTGCAAAACATGAGCGTCAATCAGTATGGTCAGCAGACAGGATTTGACTTACCCGACTGGCAACCGGTGCCCAGGCTGGTTCGCGGCACCTTACATGGCCGGTTCTGTGATCTGGTTCCTCTTACGCTGGATCATTCAGAAGCGCTATTTGCAGCTTACTCGCTGACCGGTGACGATCGTGACTGGACCTGGCTGGGCACGATGATGCCGCGCTCTCTGCCGGAGATGAGCGCATGGATAACGGATAAAATTCAGGATGAGAGCCTGGTTCCCTGGGCTGTAATTGATGCCAGAACGGAGATGCCCGTGGGGGTGGTTTGCTTCGCCGAGACCGACACGGAACATGGGCTTACCGAGATAGGCCATGTTACCTGGTCTCCGCTTATGCAACGCACGGCCATCGGTACGGAAGCCGTGTTTCTGATGTTGAATCACGCATTTTCAACGGGCTATCGCCGCGTTGCCTGGCGTTGTGATTCGCTGAACCAGGCATCGCGCCGGGCCGCAGAGAGGATTGGCTTCACTTACGAAGGGCGTTTTCGCCAGGCTATGGTTCGTAAACAGCGTAATCGCGATACGGACTGGCTGTCGATTATTGATGCAGAGTGGCCAACAATTAATATAGCGCTGAGAACCTGGCTGGCAGAAGACAATTTTACGGCTGAAGGAGAGCAGAAAGTTAAGCTCGATGCCCTGTTAAAGAGTGCAAGGGAGTCCGCATCTCATTCAGAGAGAGTAACAATGGTCTTACAGGATGAAATCCGCAGGCCGGTTTAACGCATGACGGAAACAGTTACCGGTAATTTTGAGACGAACCTTAACGCTATCCTGCTGTATTCCTTTTGCAGTCACGGTAAAATGGTCGATTGAAAGCAACACAGGATAGCGAGGTATAATGTCTTATCGTTTCACTCTGGCCGCAGTAACGGCCGCTTTGACCCTCACCGGTTGCGCTAAACATCAGAAGGCTGCTACGCCAGATGATTTCTTTAATGGCCCCTCGCAGATCACTGTCTCTCATGTGATGACTCGTGCTGACGATGGTTCCTCCATCTTCCTGACGGTGGATGGCAATGATGCCGGCCCGCTGCTGCCCGGTAAGAGTACCGAGGTGCAGATCCCAGCCGGTAAGCATCAGGTGGGCGGTTATGCTCAGACGCTGCTTGGCCTTGGCCGCGTAACTATCCAGTCGCTGGAAATCACCACTAACCCTGGTGAAGTCACCCAGCTTGCCTATTCTGTTACCCGCGATAAACCGGTCTTTGTCAAAGAGGGCGTCACCAGGCTGCCTGCTAAACCTGCCCCGGCCCCTGAACCGGCTAAACAGGAAGCGGCTCCGGCACAGGATAATCAGAACGCGGCACCAGCAGCCTCTGCGACCGTAACAGAAAACAGCGTTACCGCTCAGGCTCCTGCGGCAACAACGCAGGCTGCCACGCCAGCAGCGCCAGCCTCTACGGCCGCTGAAAGCGCTCCGGCTGTTAACGCTGCAACCACCACTGCTGAAGCAGCACAGACTCCGGTGCCTGCTCAGCCTGCTGCGCCAGCAGAGAGCACGCAGAGCGCGGCATCATCACAGCCAGCAACCCCAGCAGAGAGTGCGCCGGGCACTGCTGCCACCCAGCCGGATACGACCACAACAGAAACAACGCAGAGTGCAGCCGCTTCTCAACCTGCGGCCTCTTCGCAGAGCGCCCCGGCCTCTCAGCCTGCGACCACGTCGGAAACCACTCAGAGCACCGCTACAGAGGAGCCTTCGGCAACGTCAGCGGAAACCACTCAGAGCACCACCACTGAGCAGTCAGCAACTACCCCGCTTGCCACAGCCCAGACCTCGGGCAGCAACGAATAACCGTTCTGATACGACACTCCTGACAGGAGGCTCTCCCGCCTCCTCTCTTCTCATCTGGCAGAAATCAGTCGCGCCAGCCCAACGCCGGTGCAACATGTGTGAGAATCGATTCCATCACATGCGCACAGTATTCCACGCCCAGCTGGTTTGGAATGGTTAACAGCAGGGTGTCTGCTTCCGCAATCGCTTCATCTTTCGCTAACTGCGCAATCAGCGCTTCCGGCTCCGCTGCATAGCTGCGGCCAAAAATAGCGCGCGTCTTCTCATCCAGATAGCCAATCTGATCGCCCCCCTCACGGCTGGCCCCAAAGTAAGCCCGATCTGTAGCGTTCATCAGCGCAAAAATGCTGCGGCTGACCGACACCCGTGGCGTACGTGCATGCCCTGCTGCCTGCCAGGCTTCACGGTAGGCGCGGATCTGTCTGGCCTGCTGTATATGGAAGGGTTCGCCCGTTTCATCGTCCTTCAGCGTTGAGCTTTGCAGGTTCATGCCCAGCTTTGCTGCCCAGACGGCAGTAGCGTCAGAACCCGATCCCCACCAGATACGCTCACGCAATCCTGCCGAGAAGGGTTCAGGCCTCAGCAAACCGGGAGGATTCGGGAACATCGGCTGAGGATTAGGTTTGGCAAAACCTTCACCACGCAGCACCTCCAGCAGCTTTTCCGTGTGACGACGGCCCATATCCGCATCACTCTCTCCCTCCTCTGGCTGATAGCCAAAATAGCGCCACCCTTCCACCACCTGCTCCGGAGAGCCACGGCTGATGCCAAGCTGTAAACGCCCGCCGCTGATCAGATCCGCTACGCCCGCATCCTCAGCCATATAGAGAGGATTTTCATAGCGCATATCGATCACGCCGGTGCCAATTTCAATCCGGCTGGTTTTAGCCCCTACCGCAGCCAGCAGCGGGAAAGGCGCGCTTAGCTGACGTGCAAAGTGGTGAACGCGGAAATAGGCGCCGTCAGCGCCCAGTTCTTCAGCTGCGACAGCCAGGTCTATGGATTGCAACAGCGCATCGGCAGCCGACCGCGTGGCCGACTGCTGGGAGGGCGTCCAGTGGCCAAACGAGAGGAATCCAATTTTTTTCATGACTCAGGTCTCCTGTATAAAAGGAATATTTCAGCCTGTAGCATGAAGGCGAATTCTATCCGCTGGCAAGCGCATTAACACTCTTAAGAGCTATTTCCGGCAGCGGTGAAGCGCGTATAGACGCCTGGCGTCATCCCGGTTACCCTGGTGAAGGCTCTGCGCATCACATCAACCCCTGAAAATCCGCACTCGGATGAGACTACTTTAGCGGGGAGACCCTGCGCCAGCAGCAGCTTAGCTTTCGCCACCCGCTCTCGCTCCAGCCACTGAGCGGGCGCTACCGAAAGCTCTTGCCGGAACAGACGGCTCAGATGCCGCTCACTGAGGTTGATATGCGCCGCCATCATGGTGACAGTTTTCACGCTTTGCAGGTTACTGGTGCTCCAGCGCAGCAAATCCTGAAAAGCGGAACGGCCACTCAGCGTCACGGCGGTGCTCCTTGTAAAATGGGTCTGGTTAACTGGCCGACGAAAGAACATTACCAGGTTATTGGCTACGTCCAGAGCGACTTCACGTCCCAGATCCTCTTCAACCAGCCTGAGAGCCAGATCCAGACCCGAGGTCACGCCCGCGGCAGTCCGTAGACGCCCGTCAACAACATACAACGCATCTGCGTCCACCCTGACCTCCGGATAACGCGCCAGTTCGCTGGCGCAGGCCCAGTGAGTCGTCACCCTCTTTCCTTTAAGCAATCCTGTCTGCGCCAGAAGCAGAGCGCCGCTGCATATCGAACCATAGCGCTGGCTTTGCAGACAGTGGCGGCTGATGGCCGCCAGCACCCCCGCCTCAGGCAGGAATCCGGCCATCTCAGGCGCGCCCGCCACAAGAAAGGTGTTGGCAGAAATGACCTCCTTCTCGCTGAGTAGCCGGTCTGCCAGCACTCTTACTCCTGAAGAAGAGTGGATGGTAAGCGAATCTGTCGACATCACGCTGGTTCTGTAGACCTGACGTTTCAGGATGCGATTGGCCTCTGTAAAGACATCCAGCGGCCCTGAAACGTCCAGCAGCTGTACGCCCGGCACCGCCAGAATGACCATATCCTGTGGCATTGCTCTTCCCCTGTCCGTAACAATCGTTCTGTCTCATTTCGTCGTAAAGAGACGCTTTAAGACAGCAATGATCTTCTTCAGACTGGGGTAAATCACTCCTGAAGAGTAAAAAAATGATCAAGACAATAAATGGCATACAAATCCCACAGAGTAAGATGGCGCAGGAAGCGACCGAATTAGTGCGTGATACGGAATCTGACCTGCTTTTCCATCATTCCAGCCGCGTCTACTACTGGGGAGCACTGGCGGGTCAGCAGCGCGGATTGAAGGTTGATGCGGAGCTGCTCTATGTTGGCTGCATGTTTCATGATATGGGGCTGACGCACGATCGCTGTAGCTGCGATAAGCGGTTTGAAGTGGATGGGGCGAATGCAGCAAGAGATTTTCTGCAAGGTTACGGCATCGCACCGCAGGATATTGACAAGGTCTGGACTGCTATCGCCTTGCATACCACGCCCGGTATCCCGGAGTTTATGACTCCCGAGATCGCGCTGGTGACTGCCGGAGTGGAAATGGATGTGCTGGGTATCGGGTTCGACCAGTTTACTCCCCAGCAGATTGGAGCGGTAACAGGCTGGCATCCCCGTCCGGAGGCATTCAAGGAGGAGATCATTCAGGCGTTTTATGATGGCATCAAACAGAAACCGCAAACGACCTTCGGCAATGTAAAGGCTGATGTTATAGCGGACAAAGAAGCGGGCTTTAAAGCGGGTAACTTCTGTGAGGTCATACGGCAGTCGCGCTGGCCGGGCTGAATAAGTGACGTTGTCACAATAAAATGATTGCTGCATTACTCCACCACGCCCGGCTCCTTTATCTATACTTTTCAATCAGGAGCCGGGAACTCTTCCTTTCAGGCACCCGTTGCAGTTACGCCAACCCCCTCAAGGCGTATAACTTTCCCTGACAAGGATGAATGAACTATGAAGAATAAAAGCTATAACAAGCCAGAACGGGATAATGGTTATGCCGAATTGGGCGACTACGCCGCTATCGGCGAAGGCCGGTCCGTGGCGTTGATTGCACCCGATGGATCCATTGACTGGTGGTGCGCCCCCAACCTTGATTCACCGCCCCTGTTTGACCGCATCCTGGACAGCGGTACAGGCGGCTATTTTCAGCTGGAACCCAATCAGCCCTATAGCGTAGAGCGGCGCTACCGCAAAGACAGTAATATTCTTGAAACCTCTTTTAAGACTGAAACCGGTAGCGTGTTAATCACCGAATCGATCAACAGTACGCTGGCTGGCAGGCTGCCGTGGAGTGAACTGGCACGACGAATTGAAGGTGTTGAGGGCGAAGTGGTGCTGAATCTCAGGCTGCGCTTTGGCACCGCTGCGGAAACGCGCTCGCCGTGGATGGCCGAGACGGCACAGGGTACGGTTTTCCATATTGCCGATCTGCTGGCGATGCTGCGTACCAGTGAAGATATCCAGCTCACGCATTGCGACGATGAAAAGGTAGAGGGGAAAGTCACCACCTCCGCCGGTTCCAGTTCGCTGGTAGCTTTGCTGGCCACCGAGAAAGAGCCGCTGGCTGTCCCTACGCTAACGGCGATTGACGAAAGAATTGAAACCAGTCACCTTGCCTGGCGGGATTGGGTCAAAAGCCTCAGCTATGATGGCCTGTTCCCGCTTCATGTAAAACGTTCTGCGCTCTCATTAAAGTTCCTGTGGTACTCCCCAACCGGCGCGCTTGCTGCGGCGGCTACTACCTCCCTGCCGGAAGGCATTGACGGCGAAAAAAATTATGACTATCGCTACGCCTGGGTGCGCGATGCCTGTCTGATCATTAAATCCTTTATCTATCTCGGCGCGCTTGAAGACTCCAAAGCCGCCTTCTCCTGGCTGACCCGTACCATTATTCGCCATGGCGTGAAGCTTCGCGCCTGCTACACCCTTGAGGGTGATGTGGTGCCCGCAGAACGTTTCCTGCCGCTGGAGGGCTATAAAGGGTCGCAGCCTGTTCGGGTCGGCAACAATGCACGGGATCAGGTTCAGCTGAGCATGTATGGCGATATGCTGGCAACCGCTCAGCTGTTTGTGGAGGCGGGACACGTTTTAGATATTGCCACCTCGCGCATGCTGGGAGAGCTGGCAAACTGCTGCGCTGATCACTGGCGGCAGAAGGATTCCGGCATCTGGGAGCTGCCTGAAGAACAGCATTACACCCATTCCAAAATGGCCTGCTGGCTGGCGCTGGACCGGGCAACGGCGATGGCGAATGAGAAACATATCGAACCCACCTGGGTTGGGCGCTGGGAGCGTGAGCGCGACCGGATCAGTGACTGGATTGAAACCCACTGCTGGTCTGAAGAGCGCCAGACCTATCTGTTTTATGCCGGGAGTGAGGAGCGGCTGGATGCTTCCCTGGCGCTGGTTTATCACTATGGCAACAGTGTTAACCCCAAAAGAATGCTGGCCACCTATGAAGCGATATACAGCGAGCTGGGGCATAACAGCGCAATGATTTACCGCTACAGCGGCGTCGAACAGGAAGAGAGCACCTTTATCGCCTGCTCTTTCTGGCTGGCGGAAGCCTTTGCCTCAATGGGTGAAAAAGAGCGTGCACAACAGGCGATGGATGAGATCCTCTCCTGCCTGTGCGATAAGGGCAACGTGGAAACCTTCAATGAGATGTTTGACGTGCGTACCAACAGCTGGCGGGGCAATTTGCCTCAGGGACTGAGTCATCTGGCGCTGATTTGTGCAGCGCAGGCGCTTTCAGAAGCAGACCGCAAAAGTTAGCGAACAGCCTTTAAACTGAAGTCACTTCTGGAAAGGGGGCGCTCACCCTCTTCCAGAAGAGTCGCTTGATTTTCCCCGGCAGTAAAACTTTGAGACAATAATCTTTAATTTTTTTATTTTTATTAATCATTTAGTTAGACACTTTCACTCGGTTATTCCCCTCCTCTCGCCCCTTTCTGCCGCTTAGCACATAGGCTTTATTTACCCTTCACTACTTAAATTGACAAAGCATGACAAAAAAATCTCTCCTTTCCTGGTCTTCCATTACCGGGATTGTTGTCGGTCTGTTCGGGCTGGCCTTTCTGCTACTGGGAGGCTGGCTGGCTGCGCTTGGCGGCAGCCCCTGGTATCTTCTTTTTGGCGCAGGCTTCCTGCTCAGCGGTCTGTTTATTCTCCGCAGGCGCGCAGCGGGTATCTGGCTCTATCTGCTGACTTATCTGATCTGTCTGGGCTGGTCCCTGTGGGAAGTGGGTCTGGATGGCTGGCAACTGATGCCGCGTCTGTTTGCCCTGTCGCTGCTGGGGGTCTGGGTAAGCCTGCCCTGGGTAACACGCCAGGTGATGGCAACCCGAAACCAGGCTCGCAGCGGGACGTTCGCGGGCCTGTTCTATGTGCTGACTATTGGGCTGATCGTCTATACCGGCTGGCACGTGACCGACACGCGCTTTGTGCATCTGAACCCTGTTCCAGCCGCCTCAACAGGTGATATTCCGGCGGCGGCAGAGAAAAATTCCAACTGGAAGTATTATGGGCACAACCCGGCGGGCCAGCGTTTCTCGGCGCTGGAGCAGATCACGCCAGCTAACGTCAGCAAGCTGAAGCCCGCCTGGCAGTTCAATACCGGCGATGTCATGCGTAAAGGGGAAGACAAAGCTGGCAGAGAGTTCAATTTCGAAGTCACGCCGATCAAGGTCAACAATACCCTCTTTATCTGTACGCCCCATCGTCAGGTCATCGCTCTGGATGCGACTACCGGCAAACAGCGCTGGAGGTTTGATCCTCAGGCTGATACTTCAGCCAATGAATATCTCGCCTGCCGTGGAGTCGCCTGGAGCCAGGATCTCACTGACACTACTTGTCCTGACAAAATCATTACCACCACCAGCGACGCCAGGATGGTGGCGCTGAATGCGGAGACGGGCAAGCCCTGCGCCTCTTTTGGTCAGAACGGCTTTGTGAGCCTGACCGATCGTATGGGTGAAGTACCGCCTGGTTTTCACTTTATCACCTCTCAGCCAATGGTCATGGATGGCAAGATCGTGCTGGGCGGCTGGATTTATGACAATCAGTCAACGGGTGAACCTTCCGGGGTAGTCCGGGCTTACGACGTCAAAACCGGAAAGATCGCCTGGGCCTGGGATATGGGCAGAACGCCGCAAAATGCGCCTCTGAAACCAGGCGAAACTTACACCCGCGGCACACCTAACGGTTGGGGAACCTATACAGCAGATGAGAAGCTGGGGTTGATCTATATCCCGCTGGGTAACGCCACGCCCGACTATTTTGGCGGCAAACGTCGGCCATTCGATGAAAAATACTCTACTTCGCTGGTGGCACTGGATATCCATACCGGCAAGGAGCGCTGGCATTATCAGATGGTGCATCACGATGTCTGGGATTTCGATCTCCCCATTGGCCCCACCCTGGTAGATCTGCCTGATGGCAAAGGTGCCACCCTTCCTGCACTGGTACAGACCACCAAAATGGGCCAGCTGTTCCTGCTGAACCGTGAAACAGGCAAACCGCTGGCTCAGGTCATTGAGAAGCCGGTTCCTACCTCGCCATCCCTGCCAGGAGAAGCGCTGTCACCTACCCAGCCAGATTCCGTTGGCATGCCCAACCTCTCGCCACCCGATCTCAAAGAGAGCGATATGTGGGGAGCCACGCCCGTGGATCAACTACTCTGCCGCATTCAGTTTCACCGTTATCGCTATCAGGGGCAATATACGCCGCCAGCTGAAGGCACTTCTATTGCCTACCCGGCCTTTGACGGTGTGATGGACTGGTACGGCGCGTCGGTAGATCCGCAACGGCACCTGCTGATTGCTAATACCAGCTATATCCCTTTCACCATGGAGATGATGAAAGCCAGCGAGGCCAAAAAGCAGGGTCTGATGCAGGATTGGGCTGGCTGGGGCAGCAGGCAGGATTACCCTAAACCCAAAGAGTTCGCCGTTGGGCCACAATATGGCACTCCCTGGGCGGCGATCGTTAAGCCCTGGCTTTCCGCACTCGGCGCGCCATGCAGCGCACCGCCGTGGGGAAAATTGGTGGCAATTGATCTCACTACGCGCAAAATCGCCTGGGAAAGGCCAGCGGGCACCACCAGAGATATGAACATCTTTGGTACGCATACTAACGCTCCGCTACCTACGGGTATTTTTATGATGGGTGGAAACGTGATCACCGGTAGTGGCCTGATCTTTATGGGCGCCACGGCCGATGACTACCTGCGTGCTTTCGACGAGCGCAGCGGACAGGAACTCTGGCGGGCAAGATTGCCGGCAGGTGGGCAGGCGACGCCGATGACCTATAGCGGCAGCGATGGCAGGCAGTACGTGGTTATCGCCGCAGGTGGCCATGGCGGTCTGGGTACGCCTTCCGGAGATGCAGTAATGGCTTACGCCCTGCCCGCACATTAGAGCGGGTCAGAAACCAGAAAGCCCTGTGGTTTAACGCCACAGGGCTTTCAATATTGGGTAGAACAGGTCAGACAGCAGTCGGGTAAGGTTTAGGGTTTTTCAACTCTCTGTACCTGAAGATAACGCGCATCCCCTTTGCCTTTCACAAATCCGCTTACCCTGATCATATCCTTTGAGGTGTACTCTTTACCGTCCCAGGCTGGCGTCGGTACCTTAAGGGAAATTTTTCCGGAGTCGTCGCGCAGTATGTAGCTCTTGTCATCGGTTTTTTCGATCAAGTAGCCTTCAACGGTAACCCAGGCATTGTCACGCTGTGAGTACAGGGAGTGGATTGTGCTTTCTCCGGTATCTTCCGAGCCTTTGTAACCGGCATCTTTTTTATGAACCGGAGGCGGTGTTTCACCACTTTTGAATCCCCCTTCCGCAGCCATCGCATGGCCCGTGAAGGCAAGTATTGCGGCCAGTGCCAGCATCTTTTTCATTCTATCTCCTTAATGTCTCAGGCTATGCCCTGCTCGATGTGTCTCCTTTAAGCCTGGCACAACAGCGGAAATTTTCCTTATAAAATAACCCGCTCGGGTTAAAAGAGCCGCCAGCACGCCAGGCGACCAGCAAGGCTCTCTCTCATTCTGGTTTAATCAGACGGATAGCGTGCTCAAGAACTTTCTGCTCATCCCTGTCCGCGTCGGCACGGTCATGTCGGGTTTTTATCAAGAGATTAGTCAGCACTTCGCGGTGGGTATTATATCCGCTTTCCGCCAGCACAATGACCGCATCGCCAATAACCCGGCAAACTTCGTCATAATACTCTTCACTCAGCACATCACGTTTCATAGCTGTTCCTTTTTACCGTTTTTTCACACCGTTAAAGCCTGACCCTGGCAAATAATCAGAGAGTAAACACGTAACAACACCTTTTGTAAAACTTACTTAACCTTTATTACCACTTGGAAAAAATCAGGCCCGAAAAATATTATAGCCGCTGATCTCTTCTCTTCCACATCAGCCAGAATTGACCTGCTTAAAATAACCGCCAATGAAAGTCGTGCAGTGAAGGTTGAATTATTTACCTGAGGTCGACACGGAAAAAATTATTTGGCTCTGCGCGCTTTTTTTTCCGTTTATATGTGACAAACCTCACATCTGTGCCAGGCTTATTGCTACTCGAATGAATAAAGAAGGAACTCTATATGTCCAGCAACGATAAAAAATCACTCTTATCCGTGGATTATCCTGCACCGCCATTTGCGGAGCAACCACAGCCAGTGCCAGGTCTGGCCAGTAAAATGATCCCTGTCCCCGATCATGGCGAAACATCCTATCGTGGTTCGGGCCGCCTTGCAGGCCGTAAGGCTTTGATCACCGGAGGCGACTCTGGTATTGGCCGCGCGGTGGCTATTGCTTATGCCCGTGAAGGGGCGGATGTCGCTATTAATTATCTTCCTGAAGAAGAGTCTGATGCGGCTGAAGTTATTAAGCTGATTGAAGCTGAAGGACGTAAAGCCTTTGCCATTCCGGGCGATATTCGCACCGAAGCTTTCTGCCAGAAACTGGTAAAAGAAGCGGCAACCAGCTTGGGCGGTCTGGATATTCTGGTTAATAACGCCGGACGTCAGCAGTTTAATGAATCTATCCGTACCTTAAGCACTGAAGATTTTGATGCGACATTCAAAACCAATGTTTACGCTATGTTCTGGATCACTAAAGCGGCAGTAGATTATTTACCGCGCGGTGCCTCCATTATTAATACCTCTTCCGTTCAGGCTTATCAGCCCAGTGATATTCTGCTGGATTATGCGCAGACTAAAGCCTGTATTGTTGCCTTTACTAAATCTCTGGCGCAACAGCTGGGTGAAGAAGGCATTCGTGTTAATGCCGTCGCCCCTGGCCCATTCTGGACACCGTTGCAGTCAAGCGGCGGTCAGCCTCAGGAAAAGGTAAAACAGTTTGGTGCCTCAGCCCCGCTGGGCCGACCTGGACAGCCTGCTGAAATCGCACCGCTTTATGTGACGCTGGCCTCTACCGAGAGCAGCTACACCTCCGGGCAGGTTTGGTGCACCGATGGCGGCACAGGCACGCTGTAGCCCATGACCGACTGAAAAAGAGCCTCCCGCATGGGAGGCTTTTTTTATGTCTTTAAGCAGCCTGCGATCTCTGCCAGATGACTTCAGGTTTGTGAGGGTAACGCTTCAACAAAGCGGGCGGTAATTTGCTGTGGACGCGTTATCGCGCCGCCTACCACCACCGCATGCGCGCCAAGTTGCAGGCAGCGCGCCATCATCGCCGGGGTGCTGATATTGCCTTCCGCGATAACCGGCTTATCCACCACGCTCAGCACCGCGCGAAGAAAAGCAAAATCATCATCGGGCAGCAGTTTACCTGCCGTTTCGCGGGTATAGCCGTAAAGCGTGGTGCCAATGCAGTCAAAACCCAGTGAAGAAGCCGTTTCTGCCTCAGCCAGGGTAGCAATATCGGCCATCAGTAACAGCCGGGGATAACGCTGGCGGATCTGCATTACCAGCTGAGAGAGCGATACGCCATCCGGCCTGGCATGAGAAGTGGCATCCAGGGCAATCGCTTCCGGAGCGGCGATTATCAGTTCATCTACTTCCCGCATCGTGGCGGTGATATAGACATCACTGTCAGGATAATTTCGTTTCAGAATCCCAATCACTGGCAGATCAACAGTCTGTTTTATCGCCCTGATATCCACCGGACTGTTGGCGCGAATACCAGCCGCGCCGCCAGCCTGAGCGGCAAGCGCCATCCGGCTCATAATAAAGTCGCTGTGCAGAGGCTCCTCTTCCAGCGCCTGACAGGAGACAATTAATTTTCCTTTTACCGCATCAAGCATCGACAGATTCACAGGGCTGATCTCTTTTTAATTTCGTTCGTAGTAAGGGTCGCCAGCGGAGTCTGTATAAGGGTGATGATAAACATTATCTGGCCGCTGGTAACATTCAGGTCATAAGGTAAAACGAGGTGACTTAGAGTTTATGACACAAAGGTGAATTGCGCAGAACATGCGGATAGCGCCGACAGGTAAGGAACGCACTCTCCGTGAAGCGGCAGACGCAACGGGATAGGGTTCTTCGCAGATTGGCCGTAGCAAGGCACCGTTCCGTGTCAGATTCTGGCTGACTTCACCGCACGGCCTGGAGACCATGCCACAGAGTTCATTTTTTCCTGCGTGTCATATTGCGGTATTATTGCCAGAAATAACCCTTACGGAAGAGGTGGTTTTTATGTGGCGGGATGAGGTTGACGGTATTGGGCAGGGGCATCATGGGGACAAGACAACCACAGGAGCAACCTGTTACAGCAGTCTGCAACATACTTTTTGGATTGGTGCGCCTGCGCCGCTCCGCAAAGGTGACCGGACGGGGATTTGCCCGACCTGCGGTAAAACAGGCTCAATCAGCGAAGGGACACCGAGTTGTCAGTTTGGTGCAGTTCCGGTGGCATTGCACGGGGCACAAGTTTCATTCTAAGAAAGAGTCACCCTGAAAATCAGATTTAAAGAACTGGCTTTCAGGTGTGAACTGATCACGAGATAAAAACAGGGTACCGGAAACGCGATAAAACTGGGCCAGCCAGTCCCCTGTCGATTTGCATGCTTAATCAGCCCCTTCTCTGTTTTAAGGGGAAGTGAGATTGGTCGGGAGGGCAAGGAGCTGGCCTCCCTCCTGTGCCAGACGCGCCAGATAGTGCGATGCATCCAGTATCTGGTAGGGAAAATAGAGGCCCGCCTTGACCGGTGGCTTTCCATCCAGCCCGACCAGTCGTGCAAGGAGCAAGGCTATTCCCATTCCTGTCAGTTGTGCCGCTCCGCCCGGATGCACGACGGCATGTCGGGTATGAAGAGCTTCTCCCTTGAGGTCCAGCCCGGAAATATCAATGATGATTTCGGTCGAGAACTTTCCACCACGGCGTCGGCTCGAAGTGATGCCCATCCCCAGGTCAAACTGGACATTTTGCGCGCCCGTTGATGAAGCCAGTCCGACCACGTCAATTGATGAAAAGCCCGTGGCATCAACTTGGGTTCCGTCGAGTGCAGAGAACACCACTCTGGTATCACTGCCCTCACGCCACAGATAGACGCCATCCCGGCGCGTAAGCGCCGCAGGCATCAGGTGGTTAAGATGTTCGAAATCAGCAGCGACCGCAGGACCGCCAATATCTTCTTCATCGACCAGCGCACCAATACGGATTTCATCCACCTGACCGAATGACTTTGTCAGATGGAGCGCCGGAACAGTAGTGGCGCCCACCAGCCACTCATATCCCAGCACCAGAGCGGCAGCATCCGGAGCGTTCATAAAGCTGGCGATTTCGGGGGCGATCTCGAATACGCCCGATGAGATGCTGAGATGGGGTACACCCCGCGATTGTGCGAAGCGGAGAGCGGCAAGCGAAGGATCCTTGTAAAGCACGACGACAGCACTGATTTTCCGCTGCCCGAGGCCCAGGTCGGCAGAGGCCGCATCAATCAATACCCCCTCCGCGCCTCCATATTCTGCCGCTGCGTTCTGCGCCCTGGTCAGTTCGCGACCGCCAATAAGCAGGGGGAGATCAGGATAAGTGGCGTGTATTGCCCGGACGGTCTGGTGGCCAATAGCGCCGGAGCCGCCCAAGAGGAGTATGGGATCAAATGACATAGGTGTGTTTCCTTATGTACGTGGTAAGCTACCATTAGTAGGAAAGGTAGCACTCATTACGCCACAGAGCTACCTTTAGTAGGTTTCAGTGAGAGATATTATGAAAAAGAGCAATACCCCGCTTCCTGCCTCCCCTTCCCGCAGGTTAACAAAGGCGGAGCGGCGGAAGCAGCTTCTGGACACTGCCCTTCTCATCGTGCGAGAGGAAAACGCGGATAGACTGACTCTGGGGCACCTCGCTGTGCGCGCAGAGGTCTCCAAACCTGTGGTTTATGATCATTTCGCCACTCGTTCAGCCTTGCTGATCGAGCTGTACAGATGGATTGATATGGAGCGGGTCAGGACGTTTGCTGAGGCGATGACCACCACGCCCAGAAGTGCGCAGGAAACCGCTGAGGTGCTTGCCAGCGCCTACATCAACTGCGCATCAGACAAAACAGATGAGTTTCACTCAGTAGGGGCGGCGCTGGCGGGAAGTGAAGAGAAGTCGGCGGTTTTTCAGGAACTGCTGGATAACTGCGTCGCGATGTTCGTCTCAGTCCTGACGCCACATGTAGACATGCCGCCCCGCTCGCTGATGCAATGCTGCATCGGCCTGGTTGGCGCAGGAGAGGCTCTTTCCGCTGCGCTCGCCCGTGGACGACTGAGTCAGGATGAAGCAGTAACCTCCTTCGCTTTGCTGATCGGTGGTGCGATGGAGAAGAGTAAAAGCTGACAAGCTTGTACTGTACTGATCTCTCTGAATAAAAAAGCAAACTTAAAGATCTCAACAAGGCCCACTATTTATACTGCGGCCTTCTCTTAAGCAAATATCTTCAGCTTAACCAGACTCAAAGCCGGAACAGCATTGACCAACCGGGATAAAAGCAGCACCGCCCAGGTTTCAGCTAATTCTTCTGGGTTTACTTCAGACCAAGTTTGACCGCCAGCCTGTGGAGATTGCCAGGATCAACTTCAAGCTTCCGCGCAGCTTTGACCCATACCCGCCCGCTGCTCTCATATACCTGTTTGATGTAACCGTACTGAAACTGACGGGTCGCCTCATGCAAACTCATCTCCGGCATACGCTGCTGCGAGTTGACCGACGCTGGATAAACCGGTCTGGCGCCCTCTGAATTGAAATGGTGTGGAAGCAGAATGATTTCGCCGCTGTGCGACTCTGCCTGCGCGATGATCACCGCGCGATAGATTGTATGTTCCAGCTCGCGAATATTTCCCGGCCACTCTGCTGCTGCAAGCATAGCGCTGAAGGCAGGGCTAAGCGCGACGCTAATCAGACCAAATTTTACGCGACACTTTTCACAGAAGTAGCCAGCCAGTAACACAATATCGTCACGACGTTCATTAAGCGACGGTACAAACAGGGGGAAGACGCTCAGGCGGTGATAGAGATCCGCCCTGAATTTACCTTCCGTAACGGCCATGCGCATATTCAGGTTTGTGGCTGCGATAATCCGTACATCTACAGTAAGGGGCTTATCTTCACCCACCCGTTGTAGATCGCCGTACTGTAGCACGCGTAACAGTTTGGCCTGAAGAGCCAGCGGCAACTCCCCTATTTCGTCCAGAAACAGCGTCCCTTTATCTGCCAGCTCAAACTTGCCTGGCCGGTCATGTATAGCCCCAGTGAAAGCCCCCTTAACGTGGCCGAACAGCTCACTTTCCGCCACGCTTTCCGGCAGCGCTGCGCAGTTCAAGTAGATCATCGGCTGTGCAGCGCGGTGTGATTGTCGGTGAAGGGCCTGGGCGATAAGTTCTTTTCCGGTGCCGGTTTCACCCATTATCAGTACACTCAGATCGGAAGGGGCGACTACACTTATTTCTTTTTTCAGATGAGTTAATGCCGCTGACTTACCGATAATTTCAACCTCCTCATTTTCTTCCGGCCGGTGAGGCTGGGGAGTAAACGAAGAGGCCGGTTTTTCCAGCTGTTCAACAAGTAATGCGTTGTTCAGCGCGCCCGCTGTGAGGCTTGCCAGAACCCGTAATTCTTCATCGCTGTAATTATCAAACTGGGTGGCGTTCATACCGTCCAGGGTCAGAGCGCCAATCAGCGTTTGTCCGGCAAAAAGAGGCATGCCAACGCACGCATGTACATGCAAATCGCCCTGTTCAGGAATAAGTCCGTCATAGGGGTCGGGTAAATCACTCTCAGCGGGGAAGCGCACCACATCGCCGGCGCGCGCAATGGCTTCAAGCCGCGGATGGGCTTCCAGGCTGAACCGGCGGCCCAGCACATCTGGTGCCAGACCCGCTGTGGCCAGTGGCCGGAATTGTTGATTTTCATAACGTAAAAGCGCAGTCGCATCACAGCCTAACGCGCTGTGGATACTGTTAATCATCCGCATAAAACGATCGCGGCCGCGTACACCATTCTGAATATCGACAGCCAGTGAAGCCAGCGTCCCGACAGATAACGTCATATTGTCACCTTTACCTGAATTGTTTTTATAACAATAACGATATTGTATATATAACAATTTCCCGGTTGTGCGATTGACAGAAATCAATAACTTAATTAATGGCACGTAATATGCAACATCAGGTCAGATAATCCACTTCAGGAGCGTGACGATGTTCAATCACAAAACGGCCTTATCGCTTAATGCAGAACAAATTACCTGTGCCGCCAAAGCGCTGAAATGGGCAGCCTTTGGCGGTTATCGCCAGGGGCCAGCCCTGAAATACAAACAAAGCGCGCCGGATCGCCTCCGTTTCGAAACTGAATATCAGGGACGAAAAGCCTGGGTGGAACTGGATATCCCCTACACGCCTTTATCTCTGCTGGTCGCCGGCGCGCTTATTTTGCAACAGCTACATATTCAAGGATAAAAGATGACACACATAGATGAAATCGTTGAAGCGGTGGATGCCGCCATCCGCAAGAATGTGATCCACGATATGAATGTGCTTTTGTGTGAGCTGAGCGACGATCACAGACTCACGCGTGAGCAGCGATTTGAGCAGCAACAACGCCTGCGCCTGGCCGTTTTCAGACACACCAGCGAGAAAGAAGAGCTGGCCGAACAGCGCCGTAACTGGCTGACCCACGGCGGCATCATTCATTAACAGGAGAACTGTAATGACTTATCTCATCCCGGAAAATTTTATCCACACCCGTTCCACCCCTTTCTGGAATAAAGAGAGCGTACCAAAAGCGCTCCTGAAGCATCACAACACTAAAAAAGGCGTTTACGGCAGGCTGTCAGTGATGCGCGGCGCCGTAAAATATTATGGTTTCGCCAGTGAACAAGATCAGCAGCACGAAACAGAACTTACCATTATGGCAGGAGAATTTGGCATCAGTCCGCCGCAATACTGGCATCACATTGAGCTTCTGAGTGATGACACATATTTTAATATCGATTTTTTTGCTGCGCCGGATGAAATACTGGAGGGAGAGGGATTTGAACGTGAAGTCCATATCCCGACATCCTAATCACACCCGCATAAATGAAACCCGCTTCGGCGGGTTTTTTTATGCAAACGCATTGTCATTAAAACAAAGCTTTGTATTTACAACAAAGATGGCCATTGTTAAAAAGACAAATAACTCTGGTAAAGTGCATAGATATCAATTAGTTAAAAACTGGCACACTTAATGCAATCCCCTACGTGAAATCAATTTACGTTAACAGGGCTTCAGATGAATATTCACGTTAAAAACAACATTTATTGGGTAGGTAAAAGAGACTGGGAAGTTGAGCATTTTCACGGCAAAGAATACAAAATGCAGCGGGGAACCAGTTATAACAGCTACCTGATCCGCGAAGAAAAAAACGTCCTTATCGATACCGTTGATCTCAGATTCCGCACCGATTTCGTTAACAATCTGGCGGAAGAAATCGATCTTAAAACCATTGATGCCATTGTGATTAACCATGCGGAAGAAGATCATGCTGGCGCACTTGCTGAACTGCTGGCGCTGATCCCTGGAACACCGGTTTACTGCACCGCAAACGGCGTCGACTCCATCAACGGGCATCATCATCATCCTGAATGGAATTTCAACATCGTTAAAACCGGTGATTCACTCGATATCGGTAACGGTAAAAAGCTTATCTTCGTTGAAACGCCCATGCTGCACTGGCCTGACAGCATGATGACCTACATCACTGAAGATGCTGTGCTGTTCAGTAATGACGCCTTTGGCCAGCACTATTGCGATGAACATCTGTTCAACGATGAAGTTGACCAGAACGAATTGTTTGACCAGTGCCAGCGCTACTTTGCCAATATTCTTACCCCTTTTGCCCGCCTGGTGACGCCGAAAATTAACGAAATTCTTGGTTTCAACCTGCCGGTCAGCATGATTGCTACTTCCCACGGCGTTGTATGGCGCGATAATCCTGCACAGATTATTGAGCTTTACCTGAAATGGGCTGCCGATTATCAGGAAGACCGGATCACCCTTTTCTATGATGCCATGTCTGACAATACGCGCAGGATGGCAGAAGCGATCGCTCAGGGTATCCGGGAAATCGATCCGCGCGTCGCCGTGAAGGTTTACAACGTCTCCAGCCATGACAAGAACGAAATTATCACCTCCTGCTTCCGCTCTAAAGGCATCCTGGTGGGATCATCCACCATGAATAACGTGATGATGCCAAAAATTGCGGGGATGCTTGAAGAGATGACCGGCCTGAAATTCCGCAATAAACGCGCTTCTGCCTTTGGTTCTTATGGCTGGACGGGCGGTGCGGTAGATCGTGTGGCGACCCGTTTGCAGGATGCCGGTTTTGATATGACCATCGCCCTTAAAACCAAGTGGCGTCCCGATCTTTCCGCTCTGGAAACGTGCCGGGAGCATGGCCGGAAAATCGCCCGTGACTGGGCGCTATCGCCCCTTCCTGCGCCGGCCCCGGTAGCCGATAACAGCGCCGCCGCTATGGCAGCCGCAGCGCCCGCTAACGGGAATGGGGTATGCATGGTTGAAGCGGGCGAAGCGCCCGGTCAGAAAATGATCTGTACAGTCTGTGAGTGGATTTACGATCCGGCAGAGGGCGAGCCAGATCAGAACGTCGCGCCAGGAACCCCGTGGGAAGAAGTACCCGATGATTTCTTATGTCCCGGATGTGCGCTGGGTAAATCCGTATTCGATCCCTGCGAGGGCTAACGCTGTGTCAGCAGAAATTATTGTGATTGGCTCCGGCTTTGCTGCCCGGCAGCTGATTAAAAATTTACGCTCTCTGGATAAAAACGTGCCGGTTCGTCTCTTTGCTGCCGACAGCTGTGATGAATACAGCAAGCCCGAACTGAGTCATGTTTTCACCAGGGGTTGTGATGCTGATGCACTGACCCGGCAGACCGCGGCAGAGTGGGCTGAAAGCCAGCGCATCATAGTGCACCCTTATACCGTTGTAAGCGCAATTGATACCGCAGCGCATATCGTTACAACCTCCGCTGGCGATTTCCGCTATGACAAACTGGTGCTGGCTACCGGTGCGCAGGCTATCGTTCCGACGGTAAAGGGCAGCGATTTAATCTGCACGCTGAACAGTCAGCAGGAATACCGCAAATATCACTCCGGGCTGGCTGAGGCTAAGCGGGTACTGATGATCGGCGGTGGACTCATCGGCACAGAACTTGCGATGGACTTTAGCCGCGCGGGTAAGTCTGTGACGGTAGTGGAGCGCGGCAGTAGCCTGCTGTCGGCGCTGCTGCCGCCGGAGATTGCTGCCCGTTTGCAGAATCGTTTAATGAGCAACGGCGTTGAGTTCATCTTCAGAAATGAACTCAGTGAACTTTCCCGACATCAGGACGCCATACAGGCTTCATTCAGTAATGGCCTGAAGAGAACGTTTGATACCGTGGTGTGTGCCATCGGCTTACGCCCGGATCTTACGCTGGCGCGCGCTGCGGGCATTGAGGTGCGTCATGGCATTGTCGTCGATGAGAGGCTCGCAACATCCGCTGCCGATGTTTATGCATTGGGTGACTGTGCCGAAATTGGGGGAAAACTGATGCCCTATCTGCAACCGGCAACACTCGCCGCGATGACCCTTGCCAGGAACCTGACCGGTAGTGCAGCCAGGCTCACCCTGCCCACCCTGCTTATCAACGTTAAAACGCCCGATCTGCCTCTTCATCTTGCAGGCGACCCGGCTAATCCTGCTTACCGATGGGAGATAGCGTTATCTGCCGCTGGCCTTATCGCAAAAGGATATGACGGAAACGACATCTTCCGGGCCTTTGTGGTCAGTGAAGACCATTTGAAGCTGGCATTCAGTATGCTCAAAGAAATTAAGCTAAACGCTACACATTAGCCCGCAAAAGGAGTCCGGCGACAGCAGCAGGATGTCGGTGCTGATCCTGAAAAAGCGGATTGCGTCGTTAACAACAGGCCGGTGCATCATCGGCCTTAACTCCCCTTTAATTACCGGGATGACCTTACTATGAACACCACTACCACAGACATCACGCTTCACAACCCCTCCTCCTGCACCTGCGGCAGGATCATCTGGTTAACAGTGAACTGTGAGTTTTTTATTATGAATCTCGGCACCCATGAACGCGATGCGCGGATTGATGCAAAAATAGGTTCGGCATATAAAGGTATGGATTTCCGTCCTGAAGCTCTCAAAGAGGTCGTTGCAGAGGTATTCTGGGAAATGTGGGATCAGTGGCTGCCTGCTGAGGGGATAAAAGTCACGCCCGTCACAAACCCTTAGCCGAGAGATTAATGGCCAGTCCTGCACAGAAGGTGCCAGCGGCAGGAGAGGCATAGCATTACCAACTACGAGAAAATAATGGAAATCACGCAGGCGCACCCGTGTCATATAACAGGAATAGCAGAGATTTATGCCTGGCATGTTGAACACGGCCTGGCCACGTTTGAAACAGAGCCGCCAACGGCTGAAGAGATGCAGTCGAGGCTGAGCAACGTTTTGCAGAGCGGCGGCTACTGGCTGGTCGCGCTGGAAGCGGATCGGGTGCTGGGGTACTGCTACCTTGCACCCTACCGTCCCCGCTACGCTTACCGATTTACCCTTGAAGACTCCATCTATTTGCATCCTGAGGCAGCCGGTCGCGGTATTGGTCGTGCACTGCTGAGTAAAGCGCTTCACCTTGCGGAAGCTGACGGTTTTCGTCAGGTGGTGGCCATTATTGGCAACAGCGAAAATGCGGCATCCCTGGCGCTGCACCGCTCGCTGGGATTTCAGTTGACCGGCGTGCTGAAGTCGGTTGGTTTTAAGCATGGCCGCTGGCTGGATACCGTCATGATGCAGTGTACGCTGGGTGCGGGTGATACCACGCTTCCTGTTACCTCGACTACGCTTTCAGGTAGAGCATGAACCGTTTAAGCCCTGAGGAGGAGTCATGAAGCAGCAAGAAGTCACTGCCACCGTGGTCAGCGCAGCGCTGGAAGTCAGCAATCAGCCGCGAACGCTGGAATACTCAGACGATCAGGTGCTGGTAAAAGTGGAGCGCGGCGGGATCTGTGGGTCTGATATTCACTACTACCAGCACGGCCGCGCAGGTATGTCCGTGCTGAAAGAGCCGATGATCCTTGGCCATGAATTCGTTGGCCAGGTTGCGGAAGCGCCCGCGAACAGTGCGCTGAAAATTGGCCAGCGCGTAGCCATTAATCCCTCCAGCCCCTGTAATCACTGCGAATTTTGTCTGGCCGGTAAACAGAATCACTGCCGCACCATGAAGTTTATGGGGAGCGCGCAGTTCTTCCCGCATGTTCAGGGTGGCTTTGCCAGCTATGTCGCTGTCCGTCCTGAGCAGTGTGTTCCTTATGCTGAAGAGGCCGATGCCAGAGTTATCGCTTTTGCCGAACCTCTGGCCGTCGCTCTTCACGCCGTGCATCAGGCGGGAGATCTGGTGGGCAAGAGAGTGCTGGTGACCGGTTCCGGCCCTATCGGCTGCCTGGTGATCGCTTCCGCCTTTGCTGCTGGCGCCTCGGAAATCGTTGCCACCGATATGAGCGAACGCTGCCGCACGCTGGCGCTTGCCATGGGGGCTTCTAAGGCCGTTGATCCCACAGATCAGGAGACCACCAACAAATGGCAGGAGAACGGCGGCTATTTTGATCTCTGTTTTGAAGCCTCTGGCGCGCCTGCTGCCATCGCCTCCACTGTGGGTTTCACCCGTCCGAAAGGCCGCATTGTGCAGCTGGGGATGGGGGCGGCTTCTCTCGATTTTCCGCTCGGTCTGTTGCTGGTCAAGGAGATTGAGCTGGCTGGCTCCTTCCGTTTTATCAACGAATTCGCCATTGCGGTGCGCTGGCTGGAAAGTGGCCGCATCAACCCGCTGCCCCTGCTCTCTGCCGTCTTCCCGCAGCAGGAAGTGGTCAGCGCGCTGCAAATGGCCTGCGACAAAAGTCAGGCGGCCAAAGTCCAGATAACCTTTAGCTCTGTACCAAGTGGTACAAGCTAAGGATTTTATTTATGAAGAGGTATCCGGCAGTCCATGTTGGTATGGAGAAGCCAGGGTACCCTGTTGACGTATATCCATAGCCAGCGCTGCATTGACCGCTTGTTCGGCATAAATCAGTCTGCCCTGCTCCAGGAAGGCGGCTGCTGCAAATTTATTGTCAGCTCTTGAGGCGACAACGTCCATCTGACAACCATCATCCGCAAACGCGATGATGATTTCCTCACGGCCATAGCCATTCAGATGACACCACGCCTGTTCTGCATTCACTGAGCGACAGCATTGGCCGTCTACCGTGCGTCCGTGCAGATGCCACTGTGACTGACAGGCGAAAGAAGCCAGGAGTTCCGGGGGCAGTTTAAATGAATCTGCCGTCATAAACGGGCCTGCTCTTTCCACAGGGAGTAATAGCTACCGCCCTGTTGAACCAGCTCATTGTGAGTACCCTCTTCCTCTACAAGACCTTTATGCAGCACAATAATCCTGTCCATACCGATCACTGATGACAATCGGTGCGCGATCGCTATCACTGTTTTACCCGCCATCGCCTCGTTCAGTGAATCACGGATTTCAGCCTCCGTCAGTGAGTCGAGCGCAGAGGTGGCTTCGTCCAGAATCAGTACAGGGGCATTGCGCAAGATGGCCCGGCAGATGCTGAGCCGCTGCCGCTGCCCTCCGGACAATCTGACACCTCTGTCGCCGATCAGGGTCTCAAATCCTGTATGGGTGCCGTCAGTTGCCTGAAGGATAAAATCCAGTGCCTTAGCTTTTTGTGCCGCAGCCCGAACATCTTCTTCGCTGAAGTTGCGGCAACCAAAAGTAATATTTTCATAAATAGTACGATTAAACAGCACATTATCCTGAGTAACTATGCTGAACTGATGACGAAGGTCGCTCAGGGATACTTGCCGGATATCCGTACCATCCAGCATGATTTTTCCTTCGGTGGGATCGTAAAACCGCATCAGCAGGCTGATTAGCGTGGATTTTCCGGAACCCGACTCTCCCACGATAGCGACTTTTTCTCCTGGCCGGATATGTATATTCACTCCCCGGATCACCGGTTTTCCGGCTTCATACTGAAAGCGCAGATCACAAAGTTTGATGTCACCTGTGGCGCCATCCCTGGATATTGGGGTATTTCCTTCGGTCATCTGATTCTGGTGATGTACCGTTTCAATAGAGGCATTAAACAGCCCCAGCGCGCGCATCGCGCCAGTGAGTTGCTCCATCAGAGCGGTCAGTTGGCCCTCAAGGCGAAAAACAAGCCCGAAGACCACCGAAATTTCGCCCACCGAGAGCAAACCCGCGTGCCATGAGAAAATAGCAATATATCCGGTTGCCACCATCGCAGTGGAACTGGTCAGCAGCAGGAGAGTTTCGGCGGTAGTTATTGCCCGTAGGAAGCGTTCATTTTTTCCAATAAAATCGCTCAGTTTCTCACGGACAAATTCGCGATCGTCGCCGTGTGGTGACAGAGATTTCACATTAATAATATTGGAGAAAATGTCGACAAGATGACCATTAATCACGTTTGAAGCATCGGCTGATTTACGGGAACGCCTTTTGATCTCCGGGGCATATTTCACCGAAAGGCAGAGGTAAAGCACCAGCCAGAACATGATCACTACCGCAAACCAGATATTGATAGTACTCATAAATCCCAGAGTCAGAATGATGTAAGCCACATTCGCCCATATCATTTGCAGTGCGCTGAGTAAAAACTCGGTTACCGCCTGCCCGGCCTGCCAGACCGATGACGCGATTTTTCCGGCATGATTACGGTTAAAAAAATCCAGGTCATTATTGACAGCCTTAGTGTAAAACATCCACCGGACCATCGGGCTGAAACGGGCACGGAGACACTGATCGCAAAGTAATCCCAGACTTAATGATGTGAGCGGACGAACGACCAGAAACAGCAACGCGGCAATCATCAGTAACTGGTTCTGTGTGATCTGATAAACAAGGGCAGATGACAGCGTGCCGTTCAGGGAGTCAATAACCAGACCCACGGTATAGATCACACCGACATCTACAACTGCTTTAATCAATCCGGCCAGAGCAACCAGCAATACAATAACTTTAATTTTTTTGATGAAATACCACAGTCCCTGCTTGTGCTGCTGAAAAGCAGCATCCTTATCCTGAAAGGGATTAAGTAAATTTTCAAAAAAACGGAACAGGTTTTCGCACATATATTTTCCTTCAATGGAAATAATAATGGCAACCGGAGTTGCCATCATAACGAATCACTTCGATAACGCTATAATGACTGCATTGTGCGCAATGTTATGCTCGCAATGCTTCCTTGATGCTGAACTTCAGCAACTCCGTATCAGATGGCACAGTGGTCCGGCCTGGCTAAAAAGGTAATAGAAAATTCAATATTACAGAAGCGGTTTGAGCGGCGTTGAATATTGGTCAATATTTTGCAGGTAACCAATATTCCATATTTTTCCCCAAGCCCACAGGCTGCTATAAATGCATCAACGAAATCCTGCTGTATCGTTTTATTCATCTCAGTGTCATTGGCGCGGCCAATTTCCGCCATTGGTTCGAAGCGTATGGTTTTAACGCCGGTGTATTTATATTAGCGAGTGGAATGCAATATCCATCGCTCCCGGCATCGGACTGAATCTTATCACCAGATACGCGCCGAGGTCGCCAAAGTCAGAAGAAAGAAGCTAACCAGGAAAATAACAGGGACACGGAAATCTGGTTACGGAGTGCTACGGGGGACGGAAAAATCCGGGATTCCGAAGTAGAACGCTGGCCGATCGGTTACAGTGTTAACGACTCTTTTGATTCTTTCACCAAAGGAAAGCTTATGGAAACCCAAAAACAAGCACTGATTATTGGTGCCTCTCGCGGGCTGGGTCTGGGCCTGGCAAACACCCTGGCGCACCGTGGCTGGAAGGTCTTCGCGACCAGCCGTCACGCCTCACCTGTCTCCGATTCTGCTATCCATTGGTTGACGGTAGATATCAACGAGCCGACACAACGGCAAACCCTGAAAAATGAGATTGAAGAGACGCTTTTCGATCTGATCTTTATCAATGCCGGCGTTTTTGGCCCAGATCATCAGGATATTGAGCAGGCAAAGGATGAAGAGCTAAGCGCGTTGTTCCTTACAAATGCTATCTCCCCGGTTCGCTGTGCGGCAGAGCTGTTGCCACTGCTTTCCCCTGCCGATGGCGTGCTGGCTTTAATGACTTCACAGCTGGCGAGCCTGAATGAAAATCCTTCCGCCACTCACCCGCTCTATTCCGCCAGCAAGAGCGCGCTGAATATGCTTTCACGCGGACTGAGCGAGCGTTTAGCGCCAGACCAGACGCTGCTGAATCTCCATCCTGGCTGGGTGCAAACAGATATGGGCGGGGAAAACGCCACGCTGACCGTTGAACAGAGTACCCAGGGCATTGCCGATCAGCTGGAGCTGTGGTCCGGCAAAGGCGGCCACCATTATCTGGACTACGCTGGCCGCCAGCTTAGCTGGTAAAAAAGCGTTCTGAGGCAGCATAAAAAGGGGGCGGCATGGATAGCCGCCCTCTGTTGTCAGCTCCCTTGTGCAGTTAACGGCCTGCTGACTGATATCGCCTGAGCCAGTTGAGGCTCTCCACGCTGTGGTGTAAAGGGCGATATTCGCAGCCAATCCATCCCCTGTAGCCCTGCTGCTCCAGCTGCCGGAAAATAAACGGCCAGTGCAGCTCCCCGCTGCCCGGCTCGCTGCGTGTGGGGGCGTCGGCAATCTGCAAATGGGCAGCAAGGGGTAACAGGCGCATGAGGTTATGGCTGATATCGCCATGCAAAACCTGGCAATGGTAGAGATCCAGCATCAGGCGCAGCGAGGGATGGTTGATGCGCCGCACAATCTCTGCGGCCAGATGATAATCATGCAGAAAATAGCCGGGGATATCGCGTAAATTAATCGCTTCCAGCAGCAGGATAACGCCCTGCTTCTCCGCCTTTTCAATCGACCAGCAGATGTTCTCTTCAAACTGATGCAGCGCACGCCCGGCCGACACGCCGGCAGGCTCTATGCCTGCCTGCAAATGGATGAACGGACAGCTTAATGCGGCGGCATACTCCAGCGCCTGTGACATCGCGGCCTGAAAAGCGGGCTGGAAATCAGGATGGCAGGCCGCCCCGGCTCTTAAGGGCGAGTCCGGCGCGCCGGTTGGCGTATTGATCAGGATCTGTTGCAGGCCGTTTGCCTGTAGCAGATCCTGCAAAAAGGCGGGTGAAAAAGCATAGGGAGAGGCATATTCCACCGCCGTGAACCCCGCCTCTGCGGCCGCGGTAAAGCGTTCTGGAAAGGGCAGCTCTGTAAACAGCCACTTCAGATTGGCGCAAAAGCGTAATCCGCTCATCCTGGCACCCTCAGCCCTGTCACAGGGGGGAAATACCCTGAACTGTCCATATTCACTCCGTCAGCCGCTGAGGGTATTAACGGCGCGGGCGAAAAAGTCTTTGCCGCCGAAGTTGCCAGATTTCAGTGCCAGCGCGATGGGGTTTTCCCCCTGTGAAACTAGAGCAGGTACGCCCACATCAATCTCTTCGCCGATAGTTAAAGCCCCCAGATCCAGCGCACTGACTACCGCACCGGAGGTTTCTCCGCCGCCTACCACCAGTCGCCGCACGCCTGCCGCGACCAGTTTTTGTGCCGTAGTGCCAAACAGCGTATCCAGCGCTTCGGCGACTTTCTCGCGGCCATATTGCTGCTGAGTCTGTTTTACCGATTCCGGATCGCCCGATGAGTAGACCAGCGGCAATCGGCCCTGGTTAGCCTGAATAAAGGCCACCAGTTCCTCAGCGCCGGTTTTGCCGCTGAGCACATCCTGCACCTCAACCATCATTACCGGATAACGCTTCTGATGCTCGGCTATTTGCTGACGGGTAGCGCCAGAGCAGCTTCCCACCAGAATGGCCTCCGGCCCTGTAATCTGGGGAACGCTGGCCGCCTGGCCTTTTGCCCGTCCGGCGGCAATAAAATTGTGCGGCAATGCCATCGCAATGCCCGACCCACCGGTGACCAGCACTGCGCCCTGGCAGGCACGGCCAATCGCCACCAGATCGTGCTCGCTGACAGCATCAACAATGACCAGCGCGCGCCCCTCTTCAGCCTGCTGCTGAAGAGCTTCCCGCAGCGCCTGGCTGCCCCCTACCACACTATTCCAGCCAATATGCGTCACGCGGTTTCGGCTCTGGCGGGCTAAAACCCGTCGCAAATCGGCATCTTTCATCGGCGTCAGCGGATGCTGCTCCATTCCCGATTCGTTGAGCAGCCGGTCATGAACAAACAGATGCCCCTGATAAACCGTACGGCCCATAGCCGGAAAAGCCGGGCAGACCACCACGCTGCTGGCTTGCAGCATTTCAGCCAGCGCATCAGTGACCGGGCCTATATTGCCTTCATCCGTTGAATCAAAGGTTGAGCAGTACTTAAAGATAATCTGCTCGCATCCCTGCTCCAGTAACCAACGGCAGGCAGCAAGCGACTGAGCCACGGCCTGCTCTGCGGGAACAGAGCGGCTTTTCAGGGCGATCACGCCCGCTTCCACCTCCGCCGTGGCGGGCCGGGAGGGAATGCCAAGATATTGCGTAGTGCAGAGACCACCTTCCCCTTTCAGGCCTTTCGAGAGCGTTACAGCGATGTCGCTGGCCCCGGTAAAATCATCCGCTATCACTCCAATTAACATGGCTTACTCCTGATTTCCGGCCAGCACGCTGGCTTTAATGCGTTTTACCGCTGCGTGAGGCGCGGTCAGCACCGGGATGGAGACCTGTTGGCGCACGGCATCGGCGGCGCGGGAGGTAGAAAAATGCGCCAGCATAATGACATCGCAATGCGCCAGGTCTCTGGCCCTGGCGGCAACAAGCCGGTTATGGCTCTCCGCATCGCCTTTTTTCAGCAGATCGATCGCATCTGCCACCAGAATAGTGGTCAGCGTGGCCGGGGAATTATGCTGAGCAATATAGTCGTTGAACTCTTCGGTCATGGTTTCAACCGCCGGGCCAAAGGTGGCAAGCATGCCGATATTCTTTCCCTGCGCCACCGCCTCATGGAACATCGCTTCATTGGGCTTCAGCACCGGCACGGGCAGCTTTGCGGCAAGCTGGTCAATCGCTGGCCCAAAAGCGGAGCATGTCACCAAAATGCCGTCCGCCTGCATCTCATAAGCGTACTGGCCGAAGCGGACAAACCGTTCAATCATGGCCGGGCTAAGATCCGGCTCTCTTGCGCGATCAAGAGAAAGCCCATCATCCAGCAAATTCACCAGCTCAGCCTCGGGCCAGACTTCATTAAAAGCGGCATGGATGGGTGCCATCGCAACCGGTGTGGCATGCAGTAGGACTATTCGGGCAGTCATTATTAACTCCTGGCAATGGGTTTCGGGTTGCGCCCGCGCAGCGGATAAAAACGCTGGCGGAAGGCACCCCTTAAATGTAAGGGCTTACAATTGTCTCTGTAAAGTGAACCAGATCACATAAAATCGTATTGGTAATGCCTGGTTGTTATTGAAATGTTAGCGATGATTGACCAAAATTGAAAGCGCTTACAAAATTTAATCCGCCAGGACATCTTTTACCCTACGCCCTGACGCTAATAACTTATGGAGTGTGAGAACGCCTTATGACTTCCCCTGCCAACTCTTCTTTATCTCATCCCGTGGCTTCCAGCCCCGGACAGACCGTAACCAGCCCGGCGGTAAAAACATTACCCAGGCAGTTCCGTGACCTGCTGGCGCTGGACGATTTTGAACGCCACGCCCGCCGCAGATTACCCAACATGATCTATCAGTACGTCGCCGGAGGGGTGGAAACCGGACGCGGCATCGCCGGCAATTTCGAAGCCTACCAGCGATATACCTTTATTCCGCGCATGTTCCGCGATGTTTCCGGACGCGACCAGGGCACCACCCTGTTTGGCCATACCTGGCATCACCCCTTTGGCGTAGCTCCTTTGGGCGGCGCTTCGTTTGTGGCTTATCAGGCGGATGTGGCAATGGCGCGGGCCGCGCGGGAAATGAATGTTCCGATGATCCTCAGCGCCTCGTCGCTGGTGAAGCTGGAGGATGTGCATGCCGCTAACCCTGACGCCTGGTTCCAGGCATATCTGGCTGGCGATCAGCCGCGTATTGACCGTCTGGTTGACCGCGTTGCCGCTGCGGGTTACCAGACGCTGGTTGTCACAGGTGATACGCCAATGCTGGGCAACCGCGAACACAACACGCGTAGCGGCTTCAGCATGCCGATCAAAATCACGCCGAAGGTTGCATTTGAAAGCGCCATGAGTCCCCGCTGGCTGCTGGGCACCGTAGCGCAAACCTTCCTGCGGCACGGCGCGCCCCATTTTGAAAATACCGACGCGGAGCGCGGCCCTCCAATGATGTCCAGCAAAGTTCGTAACACACAGGCGCGTGACAAGCTGAACTGGAAACATGTGGAGGCGATCCGCAAAAAATGGAAAGGTAATCTGGTCATCAAAGGGCTGATGTCGCCGGAAGATGCCTTTATTGCCCGCGATTTGGGTGCAGACGCGGTGATCCTCTCCAACCACGGCGGCCGTCAGCTTGATCACACTATTCCTCCGCTTTACTCCCTGCCGGAGATTGCAGAGAAGAAAGGGTCAATGAAGGTGATTATCGACAGCGGCATTCGTCGCGGTACCGATGTGATGAAAGCGATGGCGCTGGGGGCAGATTTTGTCTTCCTTGGGCGCCCTTTCCTCTACGGCGCGGTGATTGGCGGTCAGGCGGGCGTTGAGCATGCCATGCATATTTTGCGCGATGAGATAGATCGCGATCTGGCGCTGATTGGTGTCAGAACCCCATCTGAGCTGGACAGCAGTTATCTTAAACGCATGTTCTGATCCCACAGGAGAGTGAAAATGAGTCATCAACACCCGATTCGCGTGTTCAGCGCTTTAGCCATTCGCGCCCCGTTCATTGAGCTGGAGGCAGAATGGGGCCGCCAGCACCCGGAGAAAGCGCTGGCGATAGAGTGGAATCCCACCACGGTCATTGAAAAGAAAATCGCCAGCGGTGAACAGGCAGACGCAGTGATCCTTACCGTGCCGGTAATGGACAGGCTGATTGCCGAAGGGCTGATCGACCCCGCCAGCCGCGTTGAGCTGGTGGACTCCCAGGTGGGGCTGGCGATGCTGCCCGACGCTGAAGCGCCCGATATCAGCAGCGTGGAGGCCTTAACCGCGGCCCTGCTGAATGCCCGCTCGGTAGCTATTACTCTGGGCGGGGCAAGTGGGATCTACTTCCTGACGCTGCTGGAGAAACTGGGCATTAAAGAGCAGATTATGGCGCGCGCCACCACGATCCCTGAAGGTTTTACGGCCAGCCAGTTGACAGCAGGTAAGGCGGATATTGCCGTACAGCAGATCAGCGAACTGCTGATGGTGGAAGGTATAAAAGTGATCGGGCCGCTGCCGGAAGCGGTGCAAAAAGTGACCTCTTTTTCCGGCGGGATTTTCAGGCAGGCTGTGAATGCTGAAGGGGCAGCGTTACTGCTGCAATCACTGCGCTCAGAGCAGGCCCGCAGCGCATTTGAAGCGTTCGGGCTACAGTGGCGCGTTTAACCACGCGATATACGGGGAGCCGATCCTGTGCTGCCCCGCACAATCAGCTGCGGTTTTAACACCGTCTGGCGGGCAGCCTCTTCGCCATTCAGTTCTGCAAGCAGGAATTCCGCAGCACACAGGCCTATCGAATCCAGTTCAACCCGCATGGTGGTCAGCGGATGCTCAAGGTGTTCCGAATACTCATAATCATTAAAGCCGGTGATTGAAATATCGGTGGGGATGCGCAGATAGCGTTCACTCGCCCCCCGCATCGCCCCAAATGCCAGCAAATCGTTACCGCAAATCACCGCAGTTGGCGGGTTGGGCCTCTCCAGCAGTTTAAACATCGCCTGGCGCGCATCGTTCATGGTAAAGGCGCTGTTAATTAACTGCTCCTCATCCAGCGTCAGCCCGGCTGCGGCCAGCGCCTGTTTTGTGCCGGTAATACGGTCTGAAACGCGGTCATTTGACGGCGGCGTCCCTACGATAATGCCAAAATTAGTGTGGCCCAGCGCCAGCAAATGCGAGGTCATTTCTGCGGCGGCCTGTTCATTATCGTACCCCACGCTGGGATAGCGCCGATCCACGGAAAAGGTCTGGATACAGGGTATTCCCTGCCGGGTTATCCGCTCCCACAGTTTGGGATGGTGTGAATTCCCCACCAGCATCAGGGCATCAATGCCGTACTCCACCAGTTTGTTCACCTCTTTCAGCTCAGTGTCAGGATCAAAGTTTGAATTTGCCAGCAGCAGCGTATAGCCAGAGTTGTGGATCTTCTGCTGAAAAGTGGCCAGCGGGCGGGAGAAGGTTTCAGTGGCAAGGGTGGGCACCACGGCACCGATGGTCATGCTGCGTCGCGATGCCAGAGTGCGGGCGGCGCGGTTAATCACATAACCCAGCTCCTCGCAGGCACGTTCAACGGCCTCACGCCTCGACTGTCGCACCGTCGTGCTGCCATTGAGCACTCTGGAAACCGTTGCCGTCGATACGCCCGATCGCAGGGCAACATCTTCCAGAGAAACTCGTGAAGAGGGAGAAGGCTTATCGGACATGATCGGACTCCAGACTGAATTTAGTGATATCGCCCACAAAATTTGCAGACAACCAAAGCTTCGTTTTGAAAGCGCTTACTTTTGACTTGACTGATTTTTGTAATCGCTTACTTTTAACATCATATTATCAAAAGTAGCGCACAACACCACTAATTGATAACAAAGAAGCGGAGAGCAGTGAGATTATTTCTCTCCTGCCCCGCCCTCAAAACACTGAGATAATAAAGGAATTCACCATGCGTAGATACCCGAGGGTTCGCTGGCTGATGATTGCGTTCTGTTTCCTCGCCATCGCCATTAACTATATAGATCGCATTAATCTGGCCATCGCTGCGCCACACATTAAGGCGGATTTGGGGCTGGATGACACCAGTATGGGCCTTATTCTCGGCGCCTTCTTCTGGACCTATGCACTGATGCAGATCCCCGCCGGTCGCCTGATTGACCGGTTAGGCGCCCGCGCCGGTCTGGCTATTGCCGTGGGATGGTGGTCGCTTTTCACCGTCTTCACCGCTTTCGGCAAGGGATTCACTTCCATTTTCGCTTCACGCCTGATGCTGGGCCTGGGCGAATCGGGCGGCTATCCTGGCTGTGCCAAAGTGGTTTACTCCTGGTTTGCCAAAAAGGAGCGTGGTACCGCCAGCGGGATCTTTGATGCAGGCCCACGTGCCGGCAGCGCGATCGCTTTACCGCTGGTCGCCTGGCTGATCAGCACCTGGAACTGGGAAACCTCTTTTATTGTGACCGGCGCGCTGGGTCTGATTTGGGTTGTCGTCTGGCTGGCGTTTTACCGCGAACCCGAAGAGATGAAAGGACTGGACCCGCAGGAACGGCAGAATCTGCTGGAAGATCGCAGCGTTCACGTGGTGGATAAAACAGAAAAAGTGCGCATTGCGCCCCTGTTCCGCTACAGAACGGTATGGGGCATGATGATCGGCTTCTTCTGCATGAATTTCGCCACCTATTTCTTTGTCACCTGGTTCCCGACCTACCTCACCATGGCGCATGGCTTTTCGCTGAAAGAGCTGGGCACGCTGGGGGCTATTCCTGCGCTGATGGGGATCCCCGGAAGTCTGTTGGGCGGCATGGCCTCTGACTGGATGTACCGCAAAGGTTTCTCGCTCACTACCGCCAGAAAAACCTGTCTGATTGCCGGAATGCTGCTCTCGTCAGTAATTGCTTTCGCCGCTTTTACTGACAGCATTGCCATGATCCTCACCCTCTTCTCTGTGACCTATGCCGGTCTGGCCTTTACCGCAGCCAATATCTGGACCCTTCCCGCAGACGTTGCGCCCAGCTCTGGTTACGTGGGCACCCTGGGCGGTATTCAGAACTTTGCCGGAAACCTGGCCGGGATTGTGACGGCCTCCTTTACCGGGCTGATGCTGACCCTGAGCCACGGCTCTTTTGTGGTGCCCTTGCTGGTTGCCGGTGGGATCTGTCTGTTTGGCGCGTTCAACTTCCTGTTCATCATGGGCAAGGTTGAGCCGCTGGATATCAAAAATGCGCAGTCGGTGAATGAAGTAGCCACCGCCGATCGTTAAGTCTGTTTGTGAGGATGTTGATGAAAAACGAAAACCAGCTGCGTGAAGAGATTTGCCAGGCAGGAAGCAGCCTGTTTAACCGGGGTTATACCGTGGGAACGGCGGGCAATATCAGCGCCCGGCTGGAAGATGGCTGGCTGATTACGCCAACGGATGCCTGTCTGGGTCGTCTTGACCCGGCCAGCATTGCCAAAGTCTCTGCCAGTGGCGAATGGGTTTCCGGTGATAAACCGTCGAAAACGCTACAGCTCCATCGGCAGGCCTATGACCACAATCCGCAGGTAAACGGCGTGGTTCACACCCACTCCACTCATCTTGTCGGACTGACGCTGGCGGGAGTCTGGCAGCCAGAGAGCATTCTGCCGCCCATCACGCCTTATCAGGTAATGAAGGTGGGCCGCATTCCGCTTATCAGCTACCGTCGCCCTGGGGCGCCAGAAGTGGCTGAACAGGTAGCGGAATTAGCCAGCAAAGTGCGCGGAGTGATGCTTGAGCGTCTTGGCCCGGTTATCTGGGGACCCACGGTTTCCACCGCCTGCGCAGCTTTAGAAGAGCTGGAAGAGACCGCCAGATTATGGCTGCTGGCCGCGACCAAACCGCAACCGCTCAGCGAGGAAGCGGTACAGGAACTTTGCGAGGTTTTTTCTACCCGCTGGTAAACATCTCTTCCCCAAGGCAAGGATATAACAATGAAAAAGAGTATTTATGCAGGCATGGTAGCGTCGGTAATGATGTTGTCTGCTGGCGCGCAGGCGCAAAGTCTGCTCTACGTTTCCAATGCCGACAGCGGTACCCTGACCGGCTATCAACTGGATAAAGAGAAGATGACGCTGATCCCGTTAGGAGATTTCCCGGCGGGGAGCAAGGCGATGTCTTCGGTAGTTTCCCCCGACAAGAAAAAACTCTATGTCTCGGTGCGCAGTAAGCCTTACCGCGTGGTGGTTTATGATATTCAGCCAGATGGCAAGCTGGTGAAAGCCAGCGAGTCACCGTTGCCGGAAAGCATGGCTTATCTGTCAATGGACAGGCAGGGGCACTTTCTGCTGAGCGCCTCCTATGGCGGCGACCTTTTCAGTATTAACCGCATCAACAGCCGGGGCGAAGTCGGGGCAAAACCGGTGCAGGTGGTGCATACCGGTAAACGGGCGCACGCCATACAGGTCAGCCCGGATAACCGCTCGCTCTATGTGACGCTGCTGGGAGCCGATCAGCTGCTTCAGTATCATTTCAACGCCTCGACCGGGCAGGTTACGCCAAACGATCCCCCTTTTATCAATATTCAGAGCGAAGCGGCAACCGGCCCCCGCCACTTTGTTATTGCGCCAAAGCTGGATAAACAGGGCAAGCGCTCGCTCTATATCCTCACCGAGATGGCAGGCAACATCAACCGTCTGACGCTGAACAAGGATGGCACTGCCACCCCCGCTGAAGTGGTGAATTCAGTCTCGCCGAAAGAGGATATGCAGCGGGGCGAAGCCCGGCCGTTAACCGGCGATGACGATCTTCCGCCTTCACATAAACCCCGCATCTGGCAGGCAGACCTGCACCTGACACCAGATGGCCGTTATCTCTATTCGACGGAGCGCACCAGCAGCACCCTCTCCTCCTTCTCGGTGGATCCCAATGACGGGCATTTAACTTATCTCACCAGTATCAGGACCGAACAGCAGCCGCGTGGTTTCGCCATTGATAACAGTGGCCGTTTCCTGATCGAGTCCGGACAGAAATCCACGCAGCTCTCTCTCTACACCATCAACAGCACCACCGGTGCGCTGACGCTGGTAGGACGCTATCCCACTGGCAAAGGCGCGAACTGGATTTCGATGGTTGAAAGGTAATGTTTTTTGAGGCCCGGTATAGGGTTTTGTACCGGGCTGCCACTCTGCTAACTGGAGTTATTATGAAAAGTAAACTGCTGCCCTGCCTGCTGAGCGCAGGTTTCCTGGCGCTGAGCGCTGCCCCCACCACCCAGGCTGCTGAACAGGTGATTGCTACTAACCTGGAGCCGTTGCACCACGTGATCCTGGAAAATGAGTATGTGACTGTGATGCGGGTAATGCTCCGGCCAGGGCAGTCCACCATGTTCCATGAACAGCATCTGGATTACGTCAACACCCATGTGAACGGCAGCATGGTCCATATCTCTTACCCGGATAAACCGGCGAAAGATCACGAGATGAAAAGCGGCAACGTCAAGTTTGGCGCGCATCAGGGCAAATCTGAAACCGATAAGGTTACTAACACTGGCACCACGCTGAATCATCAGGTCTCTTTTGAGATTAAACAGCATGGCCCGCTTAATTTTGGCGGGGCCACCCGCCCGGCTATCCCGCAATTCCAGCAGGTACTGGATGAGAAAACGGTGAAAGGCTGGAAAGTCACGCTGCAACCTGGCGAGAGCACCACCCTTTATACCCAACATGGGCCTGGTGTCAGGGTGTTCTTTACCGAGGGAAGGTTGCTGACCTCTGTACCGGGTCAGCCCAACCGTAATAAAGAGCAGTGGATCCACCGTGGCGACGCTTTCCTGACGCAGGCGGATAAAATCGAGCTGACCAACGGCGGCGAAACGCCTCTGGTGTTCAACGACTACGAACTGCGCTAATCCCTCTTTGTTTTTACCCCGTTTCCTGAGGAAGCGGGGCCGTAGTGGTAACAAAAAGCGCACGCAGAAGCGCCTTCAGACCCTATAAACATCCTTTTTTCTTTTTACAGGAGCATGTCAGTTGAGACGACTCTGTCTGCCTTTCGCCATCAGTCTGAGCCTTTTCTCGGCCGGAAGCATTGCTGCTTCTGCACCGCAGGAAACCCAGACGCTGATAGCGAAAGGAAAATATCTTGCAACCGCAGCCGACTGCGGGGCCTGCCACACTTCACCACATCAGGGCGAACCCATGGCGGGCGGATACGCCATCTCTTCCCCAATGGGCACCATTTTTGCCAGCAATATCACGCCTTCCAGACGGCATGGGATCGGAGATTACAGCGAAGAGGAGTTTTCCCGTGCGGTGCGGCAAGGCATCAATAAACAGGGCGAGCATCTTTATCCGGCAATGCCCTATCCCTCTTACGCCAGGATCAGCGATGAGGATATGCATGCCCTCTACGTTTACTTTATGCAGGGCGTTGCGCCGGTAGAGTCCGACCCGCCGAAAACAGCGTTACCCTTCCCGTTCAGTATCCGTAGCTCGATGGCCGTCTGGAACCGGCTCTTCTCGCAGGCGAAGCCTTTTACGCCAGATGCTTCCCGGTCTGAGTCACTCAACCGTGGCGATTATCTGGTGAATGCGCTGGCGCACTGCGATACCTGCCATACGCCGCGTAACATACTGATGGGCCAGCAGGAGGATGGCGCCTTATCTGGCGGCAGCCTTGGCAGCTGGTATGCGCCCAACATCACGCCAGATCCGCAATCCGGCATCGGTAACTGGAGCGCAGATGAACTGGCGACCTATCTCAAGACGGGGCATGTAGCAGGTAAAGCCCAGGCCGCCGGCCCAATGGCGGAAGCCGTTGAACACAGCTTTCAGTATCTCTCTGAAGAGGATATTCAGGCGATGGTGGCCTACCTGCGTCAGGTTCCTGCCGTCAACACGGGTGCAGTCATGCCTCGCGAGAGTTATGGCCAGCCTTCAACTTCGGAACAGCAAATTCGTGGGGATAAAGGGCAACAGGACGCCGGCTGGAAGGTCTTCAGCGGCAGCTGTGCTAACTGCCATCAGCCTGACGGCCAGGGCAATGCCCGCTATCCGTCTCTGTTCCACAACACGGCAACCGGCGCGGATAACCCGGATAATCTGGTCTCAGCCATTCTGTATGGCGTACAGCGCACGGTGAAGGGTGAAACGATCGCCATGCCTGCTTTTGGCCCTGACGCCGATTTCACTACACGGCTCAGTGACAGAGAGATCGCCGACGTCAGCAATTATGTGCTGAAGCACTATGGCAATCCGCAACTCAGCGTCAGCGAGGAACAAGTCAAAACCCTGCGCGAGGGGGGAGAAAAGCCGCTGTTGGTCAGACTTACACGCCCCTGGGTTCTGGGTGTGGGTGCAGCGGTTCTGCTGTTAATAATCGCGGCATTTTTCTCTCTCAGCCGTAAAAGGAGGCAGCATGTCAGCCGTTAATTCTTCTCCCCGGTCATTAAGCCGCCGCCGTCTGCTGCAAGGAATGGCGGTGCTTTCTCTGAGTGCCGCCTGCGCCACGCTGTTTCCTGTGGAGATGGCCCAGGCGCGTGAAGGCGTTGACAGCAATTTTTCTGCCGTTTCCGCCTTTTTAGTGAATCGCCCGGTCAGTCCGGTATTGAGCCAGCGCTATTATCAGGCGTTACAACGTCACGTTAAAGATTTCCCTCAGCGTCTCTCAGCCCTGGACGACTATCTTGCGGCGCACGCCTTTGCGCATGTCGACAGCTTTTTACAGGCGGTAGGCGAAAACGATCCGCTCAGACAGACTGCCGCACTGATTATCGGTAGCTGGTACACGGGCGTTGTCGGTGAAGGGGCAGAAAGTGAACTTATCGCCTATTCAGACGCCATGATGTACCTGCCGACCAGAGGCATTCTGGTGGTGCCCAGCTACGGCGGCGGCCCCAATTCATGGGGCAGTAAACCGGCCAGTCCGCAGACAAATAAAGGAGTGACAGCATGAACAGCGTTGATGCCGATGTGATCATTATCGGGTCTGGCGTAATGGGCGGTCTGGTGGCGACCCAGCTGGCCAAAGCGGGTAAATCGGTGATTATTGTCGAAGCTGGCCCGCGCATTAAACGTCAGGATATTGTGGAGAGGTTCCGCAACTCGCCGTTTAAAATGTCGCTGACCAACATGAAGCTTCAGGGGGTGGGGTCGCCCTATCCCGATCTGCCGCATGTGCCCTCCACCTATGGCGACTACCTGCAACAAACCGGGCCGGTAAAATATCCCACCAAGTATCTGCGCGTGGTGGGCGGGACTACCTGGCACTTTGGATCGGCCCTGTGGCGGATGATCCCTAATGACTTTAAGCTGCAAAGCCTTTACGGACGTGGGCGTGACTGGCCGTTTGGCTATAACGACCTGGAAAGCTGGTATGGCGAAGCGGAGCGGGAGCTGGGCGTCTCCGGGATGGCGGGTCAGGATGAAAGCGGGCATGGCGGAGAAGCCTGGCCGCCCCGCTCCACACCCTTCCCGATGGAGGGGCTGGAACCGAGCTACCTGTTTAAGCGCCTCTCCACGCTGCTTGCTGCGGGCGGCTATAACCCGGTGATGGAACCGAATGGCCGGGCGACCCGTCCTTATGGCAAGCGTCCGGTATGCGCGGGCAACAATAACTGCAATCCGGTTTGCCCCATTGCCGCGAAATATGATGGATCGATGCATATCGATGAGGCAGAACGGCACGGCGCGAAGCTGCTGGATAATTCGGTGGTCTGTCGCATTGAAGCAGGCGATGACGGCAACATTACCGGCATCTGGTACAAAAAGCCGGACGGTTCAGAACATCACCTGACAGCAAAGTACTTTGTGCTGGCGGCCTATGGAATCGAGTCTCCCAAGCTGCTGCTGATGTCCACTTCAGAACGTTACCCCAACGGCATCGCCAACAGCTCCGATCAGGTAGGCCGCAATCTGATGGGACATACCGGTATCAGTATGAATGTGATGATGCGAGAGGATGTCTGGCCGGGACAGGGGCCAACAGAACTGCTGGTTTATCTGAATAACCGTGACGGCGAGTTCCGCAAAACCTTCCCGAGCTATAAAATTAAAGTGCGCAACACCGTTCCTACGGCGGACTATGCTGCCGGGCTTATCAAAAAAGGCGTGCTGGGTTCAAAGCTGGATGAAGAGCTGCGCAGGATGTCCGCAAGATCGCTGAATTTCGCCATCGATTTCGAGACGTTGCCCCTGCCGGAAAACAGAATTGTCCCGAGTAAAACCAAAAAAGATGCGATTGGCCTGCCGGTACCCGAAATTTACTACAGCGTGACCGATTACTGGCATGCCGGAAAAGCAGAGGGACTGAAGGATTTCGATAATTTTGCGCGCTTGCTCAACGCCGACGTTTCGAAAATCGATACGGGGTATCAGGATCGTCAGCACATTATGGGGACCACCATTATGGGAGATGATGCCAGCAACTCGGTGGTGAACCGCCACTGTCAGACGCACGATCATCCCAACCTGTTTATCGCCGGAACCAGCGTGATGCCATCGGCTTCGTGCATGAACCCTACGCTGACGGGTGCCGCATTAAGTCTGCGGCTGGCGGATCACCTGCTGAAGGTGGTGAAAGTATAACGGACTGACGCCTGCCCTAAGCTGTTATAAGGGCAGAATACCCAAAGAGCACCCGATCGGAGTGATAGCGCCTCCGACGGGATGCTCTTTATTCCCCGCCCTTTCTTTAACTGGCCTGAGGGCCGAGTTGTTCCTTAAAGCTTCAGCGCCCCCTCAGGGTGAGTGATGCTGCCCCGCCATCAGCACATATTTTACCTGAACGTACTCTTCAATGCCGTAGTGCCCGCCTTCGCGCCCATAACCGGAGTGCTTAATCCCGCCAAACGGCACCGACGCTGTTCCCACCGACCCCGAATTAATAATCACCATCCCTGCCTCAAGCGATCTGGACAGCCGGAACGCGCGTCCCAGGTCGGTCGTCCAGGCATAGCTGACCAGACCATATTCGGTATTATTGGCCCGGCGGATCGCCTCTTCTTCACTTTTAAAACGATAGAGAGCAAATACGGGGCCGAAGATCTCCGTGTTGTGCATGGCAAAATTATCGCGCATATCACACAGAATGGTCGGTTGATAAAATAACCCGCCCCGGTCTGATATTTTTCCCCCAAGCCGCACGGAAGCGCCCTGTGATATGGCATCGCTGACCAGCGAGGTGACTTTTTCTACTGCCTGCTGATTGATCAGCGGCCCGACAACGAATTCATCCTGCATCCCCTGATCCACACTGATTTTTGCAACGGCCGTTGTAAGCTGCGCCACAAATTCCTCATAGATCCCCTCCTGAACGAAGATCCTGTTGGGGGAAATACAGACCTGCCCTGAGTTGCGTAATTTGGCGCTGACCAGTCCGTTGACTGAATCGGTGAGTGTGGCATCGTCGAAGACAATAAAAGGCGCGTTTCCGCCCAACTCAAGTGTCATTTTTTTGAGCTGGGCGCCGCAGTTGCTGGCCAGGAGTTTGCCCACACGCGTCGATCCGGTGAAGGAGATTTTACGGATCCGCTCATCGCTGGTAAAAGCCTCGCCAATGGCTTTCGGGTCTCCCGTGACCATTTCAAAGACGCCCTGGGGAATGCCCGCTTCACGGGCGTACTCCAGCAGCTTCCAGGCTGTTAAAGGCGTTTCTTCAGCAGGTTTGATCACCATCGTACAGCCCGCAGCCAGGGCGGTTGCCACTTTTCTGGCAATCATCATAAAGGGAAAGTTCCAGGGCGTAATGGCGGCCGTCGGCCCCACAGGCTCTTTCATCACCAGCACGGAAGCATCAGGCGTATGAGAAGGAAGGGTTTCTCCATTAACGCGTTTCGCTTCTTCGGCATACCATTCAATAAACCCTAAGCCATACTCAATTTCCCCCAGCGCTTCCGTTAAACATTTGCCATTCTCTTTCACCATCAACTCTGCAAACACGCGACTGTCGGCACGAACCAGATCATACCAACGGCGCAGGCGATCGCTACGCTCTTTTGCGGGCTTAGCTGACCAGGCGGGAAAAGCTTCACAGGTGCGGTTAATGGCGGCAGCCACTTCCTCAGCGGCCATTAAAGGTGTTTCACCGACTACGGAGCCGTCTGCTGGATTAAATACGGTAATCATAAGTTTTCTCATTAGCTGGAGTGTTACCTTTCTCAGAACAGACCTGAGTATTTTGTGTAGGGAACAGCTTGCAGCGATAGCTTTACTGGCACAATCGATTAAAATTACGCAAACATTGAGAAAAACTAAATGGTTATCCCTGTGCGCGATCTGCCTCCCCTGAATGCTTTGCTGGCTTTTGAAACGGTTGCCCGCACCGGCAGCGTCCATGCTGCCGCAGACGCCCTGTCCGTGACCTCGGGCGCGGTAAGCCGCCAGTTACGCCTGCTTGAAGAACACTTCGGCGTCTCACTTTTTCAGCGTCATGGCCGCGGGTTGCGGTTAACAGATGCAGGGAATGCTTACTACCAGCAGATCCGTGAACATGTTGAAGGGCTGCGGCTGGCGGGACAGGTATTACACCGCAGCGCAGGCAGATCCGTGATCCGCCTGCATTCCTTTACAACCTTTGCCACCCGCTGGCTGATCCCACGCCTGACGGCGTTCCAGCTGGCGAACCCGGATATTGATATCAGGCTGACCACAGCATCAGACTGGGATGACTCCACCCACTACGACGCGGCTATTCGTCTGGGCAACGGTGACTGGCCGCAAATGCATGCCACTCCTTTAGTTGAAAATATTCTGCTGCCGGTCTGTCGTCCCGCCCCAGAGAGAAAAACGATGCTGAATGTGCACGATTTGCCAAAGCATACGTTGCTTCGCGTTCGGGGAAGACCCGACGACTGGCGGCTTTGGGCTGAAGCCTGGCACCTGAATCTTGCTGATTTTCCAGTCTGGCGAGATCTGGAAAGCTCTGCACTGGCGTATCAGGCGGCTCTTGAAGGCCAGGGCGTGGCGCTGGCACAGCGCGTGCTGGTGGAAAGAGAGCTTGATGATGGGTCGCTGATGGCGATGGAAGAGTATGCTGTTAACTGCGGATCGCTGACCTATTATCTGGTCTGGCAGGAAAAGAGCCTGAAAGAAAAAAGCCTGCTCCTGCTGGAAAAAGGGCTGCTGAATTATTCGGGATAATCACTCTCTCAAGCCTTAAAGTTTATTAGGCCTTGCATTATTTTAGCTAACGTGTTTTTATAGGTCATCGGTTTGGAACACAGACCTTATGAAAGCAGTTTTAGTAAAGCAGTCCTCGTTTAAGTGCTATCCATAGATATCCTTTCTCATGAGCCTCCTCCTAAGTGCCCAATAAGAAAATCTCTTCAAATCAGGTTTCAATCGCCACACTGAGTGGCTCAGAAAATAACAGGAAATATTTATGTCTAACAAAATGACTGGTTTAGTAAAATGGTTTAACCCTGAAAAAGGTTTCGGCTTTATCTCTCCTCAGGACGGCAGCAAAGATGTATTCGTACATTTCTCTGCAATCCAGGGTACTGATTACAAAACGCTGGACGAAGGTCAAACTGTTGAATTCACCATTGAAAACGGTGCAAAAGGTCCTTCAGCTGCTAACGTAGTAGCGCTGTAAGTCAGACCTTATCCTGAGAATGACGTTAGCGATGATGGCTCCGGCCTGAGCAACGACTTCCAGTGAGACTAAAAACCCGCCTTGTGCGGGTTTTTTGCTTTTTACCCTTCTCTCCTCCTCCTGCACTATTTTTTTTCCGGTTACTCAGAAACCAAAATATTATCGCTCTGTGAAGATAATATTATTTTTTGATTTAATTTTGCTCAACTCCTTCAGCCTGACGCCTGCGCCTGTTTGATCTCAACAATTAATTCGTCACATAAGACGTCGGTATTTTGGCCGGGAGGTTGCGGTGAGTGTGATTCATCTGCTGGACCTTGCTGATGCCGCCTTCGCACAGCTACTGCCCGTTAATATTTTGGCCGTCACTTATTTATCTGAAGACTTAGCAGCAACGCCCTGCCGCCGCCTGGTGCCTGCCAGCAGCAGTCGGACGATGAAGAGTTGTCCGCCTGGCGTATCAACATACCCAGCAATGGTTCTGTCGCCGCTCATTTAGACCAGAAGTCAAAATGTCCACCGCCATGACTGAATTTGAGCAGGCTCTCTGACTTTTCAGCATCGCCCCAGGCTGGGCAAAAAAAATGAGCCTGACATATTGTCAGGCTCATTAGCAGACTGGGAGAAATCACCGACCCAAAGCGGGATCGGTTTATCCTCCTTCCTCTTTTATTACTTCAGACGATATGCCACTACAGCATCGCCCTCTTTGGTGCCCAGTGAACCGTGGCCACCGGCTGAAATCACCACATACTGCTTGTTGTCAGCACCCATATAGGTGGCTGGCGTAGCCTGACCGCCTGCTGGCAGTTCGGTCTGCCACAGCAGCTTGCCGGTGCTGATATCGTAGGCGCGGAAGAAGTTATCTGCCGTTGCGCCATGGAATACCAGATCGCCTGCGGTAGTCAGCGGTCCACCGTGCGCGACCATTCCCATTGGGAAGCCAATTGGGAAACGGCCTGGCAGGAAGGTCGTTTTCAGGTTTTTGGTGGTTCCCACGCGGCGCAACCACTCGGTTTTGCCGGTTTTCAGATCCACGCCAACCATACGGCCCCACGGTGGAGCAATACAAGGGATACCCAGACCCGAAGAGAGCTGCTGGATGTGGATAGCGTAATCGCCCTGGAAGTTTTCGTTCCAGTACGGGGTGCCATCTTTGGTAAACAGACGTTTTTCTGCCGTTTCCGGGGTGCGCTTAATCAGATTGTACTTATAAGCCAGGCGAACCGGAGAGGCGATCAGGATCTGGCGCTGTGGATCTACAGACACAGAACCCCAGTTAAAGACGCCAATGTTGCCAGGGAAAACAATCGAACCGCCTTCGCTGGCTGGCGTCCATGGGTTGCCATCATAACGCAGAGATTTGAAGTCGATGCGGCAGGCCATCTGATCAAACGGCGTAATGCCCCACATCGATTTTTCACTGAGCGGATCAGGAATAAAGTTCAGTGCAGAAACCGGCTGCGTTGGTGAATACTTCTCACCTTCAAGCCCTTTGGTTGAAACATCAACCTGATTAATCGGATAGACAGGCTGCCCAGTAAGACGGTTCAACACAAACAGGTTGCCGGTCTTGGTTGGCAGGATAACAACAGGCTGTTTGGTTCCCTGATAATCGATATCCAGCAGAGAAGGCTGAGACGGATTATCACGATCCCACAGGTCATGTTTGGAAGACTGGAAGCGCCACTTAAAGGCACCGGTTTTCAGATCCAGCGCCACCAGCGTGTCGCGGAATTTTTCGGTGTTGCTGTTAGCATCACGTTCCAGGCCCAGCTCATCCGGTGAAGCGTTACCAAACGGCACGTAGACCAGACCATTTTTCATGTCTGCGCTCAGCGTGGCCCAGGCAACAGGGGTATCCTGTGGGTAGGTCTGACCGGCAGCAAGCGGCTCAGTCTTCTCCGGATTAGCCGGATCAAAGTTCCAGACCAGTTTACCGGTGATGACGTCGTAAGCGCGGATAACGCCTGACGGGTTACCGGCATTAAAGCCGTTATCCATCACGGAACCACCCACAATCACCAGGTTTCCGGCAACCAGCGGCGCAGCGGTCTGCATCAGCGCATGCGGACGAATTTCGCCCATATTGTCACGCAGATTCACGATGCCATTGTTACCGAAGTCGGCACACAGTTTACCGGTGTCGGCATCCAGAGCCAGCAGCTTAGCGTCAGTAGTCGCATTGAAAATACGCTTACGACAAATGGCCGGTGAATTAGCAATTGCCGCAGGTTTTACAGCATTTGCGGCATCTGCCGCGTCCGCTTCATAGTAGCTTACGCCACGACAAGTCTGGTGCTGTTGCAGATAGGAGCGATCTTTAGTCGGCTCATATTTCCACTTCACCGCGCCCGTTTCCGGGTTCAGCGCATGCACTTCATTGTGTGGGGTGCAGAAGTAAAGGGTGTTGTTGACCTTCAGCGGCGTGGCTTCAAAGGTATACTCTGTCGCATCCTCTTTAGGGTCACGCAGGTCGCCTGTGTGATAGGTCCAGGCTACTTCGAGATTGCTGACGTTATCGGAGGTGATCTGCTTCAGCGTAGAGAAGCGAGTGCCGTTATTGGTGCCGCCATAAGCAGACCAGTCATTCGCCGCCAGGTCGGTATCCGTTGCCGCACGCTGGTTAGTGATAGTCCCCTCTTTTGGATAGGGGTCGTAGAACATCATGCCGATCACAATAGCGATCATGACGATAACGGTTGTGCCTAAAAACGGATGGAAACTGGCAGGCCTGGCCGGGTTCTGCGCTTTTGACAGCGGACGAACCACCCAGGGCAGAGCAAGCCAGACGCCGAAGAGGCCAATCAGATCGCCGCGAGGGATCCATTGCCATTTATCGAAGCCAACTTCATAAATTATCCATGCCAGTACAATCCACATTAATATGGCGTAAATGGTCAGGGCGATTTTTTTATTCTTAAACAGGGCGACTGCGGTAATCAGCAGTCCGATTGCCATAATGGCATAAAATGGTGAACCGCCGATCATCAGCAGCTGACCACCCATGTAAAGCATAGCGAGACCTGCTATCGCTATAACGATACTCGTCAACTTGTTAATCATTTTCATCTCTCAATGTATACGAATGGATAAATATTATCCTAACGAACCCTTACAATTCGACAACACAAATTTAACTAAAAAAACATTAGAAATAAAACCCATTTATTTAATGTATCTCAGGTGATTGTTTCATTCCGGTTATATTTTACTGGATAGTTTAGCAGGGTATGGGCGGCAGGAGAAAAAGGCATAAAAAAGCCTCTTAAACAGAGGCTTAGTTCAAATAGTGGGTGAAAAAGGGGCATGGGTAAAATCGATTCAGCGCCGGTAAAGCGCATGCAGTTTTTCCTGACAGGCAGATATATCATGCTCATTTTTAATTCTTTCAATGGCCGCCGCCGCTTTCTGGCTAATCTGAGTGGGGTCTTTCACAATCGCCAGGATATGAGCCTTAAGCTGAGTAATGATCTGCTGACGCACGAAATTACGATCCTGAATCGAGGTGACGCTGTAGTCTAAATCGTCATTAAGGGAGTGATAACCTGCAAGCCAGCACTCAACGGGTTAATTTCTGGCCATGACAACGGTTTTTCCATTATCACCTTTGCCAGCTCGGGGCGGCGCTGGTAAAGCTTTTTCCATCTGCTAGGCCGCGTCAGACATCGCGATCAAAGCGAGACAGTTTTCTGCGGTAAGGGCCGGAGCAAGTCTCTCCAGCTCAGTAAAAATGCCTTAGATTTTGTAAACACTGTAGGCGCACAAAAGGGGCTGAAGAGCCTGCCCCTTTACCTTTCTTTGTGAAACGAACCTCCTCCTTAAACTTCTTTAGCTCCGTTCAATCTTTTTAGCCGCATCATCAAGCGCATCAATAATCGCATAAAGCGTTTGCTGGCTGACGCCGGCTTGCGACAGGCGGCCATTCAGCGCCATTTTCATATTTTGAATGGCGCGCTCCACTTCAGGAATAGTGCGGTTATTCACTAACACAGCCATTGAAGTCAGGCGGGCAATCACTTTTTGCAGGTGGGCGTGATTTTCCAGCAGCTGTTTCTCCCCCTCTGGCTGTAGGGTGAAAGCCTTTCTTGCCGCCTGCGGCTCTTTGATGCGAATGTATTCCATCTCTTCCAGCAGGGCCAGATTTGGGTAGATGATGCCAGGGCTTGGGGTATATTCCCCTTTAGATAACTCTTCTATGGATTTGATCAGCTCGTAGCCATAGGCAGCCCCCTGCGAGATAAAGTGCAGAATGAGTAAGCGAATATCCGCTGCATCGAGCATTTTTTCGCGCCGTTTTTTACGCACGATGGCATAAGCGTCCTGTTGAGCTGCATCCTGTGAAGCGTGAGGGGATATTTTCATTGCCAGCCTGAGCTAATTAGCGGGAGCCTGGGTAGATGCTCCCTGAGGGTTTTCAGTTAAGCCTGTTTCTGATGCCAGTAAGCTACGCCTCTGACAAAATCGCTTTCGCGTCCGCGCGGGCCGGTGAAGTAATCGCTCAGCAGTTTTACCGCCGCCCCTTCACCGGTTAGCCAGATGAAATAATCTTCATCCGGCAGCGTAATCTCGTTAAGTTGAGCTATCAGTGGTGCAACATTTTCGCGGCTCATGCTGCCACTTCCCAGCCAGGTCACTTCAACGTTTTCCAGAGACCCAAGATAGTCCCTGCCCGTTGCTTCATCCGTCCAGGCAAACAGCTTAATCTGGCTACCGCTAAGGGTCTGCAAACGGCGTTTGAAGGCAGGCAGACCCGTTTCGTCACAGATATAAAGCTGGAACTCATAATCTTCCGGCACCACCAGCGATCCTCTTGGCCCGCCAATGGCCAGCTTATCACCCGGTTTAGCGCTGGCTGCCCAGTCGCTGGCCACGCCAGATTCATGTACATAGAAGTCGAGGGTCAGGCGCTGTTGCAGGGGATCAAAAAAGAGGGGCGTGTAATCACGGGCGACCGGCCTTACGCCATCCTTCCACACCACGCCATCTTCAGTGATTTCCGGAAGATGGAACTCACCGGTTTGCGGATCAGGAAAAAAAACTTTGATATGGTCATCAAAACCGGAAGAGGTAAACCCTTCCAGCGCTTCTCCGGCAAAAGTAATGCGGTAAAAACTGTTCGCAATGAACTCGCTGGCGATAACCTCAACCGGACGAAAACGCAGTTCATTTCTGACACGACGCGGCACGCGCCGATTTTTTTCAATCACTTCCAAGCTAAATCTCCCCTGTGAGGCTGGCAGGCCCGTCACGAGCCTGCCTGACCATAATGGTGCAAAATATATCTATGATATATCTTAACCACAAGGATGATCTGTGCTGTCAGTTGTCACACACGGATAAAATATTAAGGTTTAGCAGCCGCAGAGACTCGCCAGACCCGGTTTCCGCCATCATCAGCAATCAGCAGACCACCCTGCCGATCCTCCGTCAGCCCTACCGGTAACCCACGAACCTCTTTCTCGTCATCCGTCAGGAAACCGCTGACAACCTGTTTGGGTTGACCTACGGGCTTGCCATCTTTGAAAGCGACCCAGATGACCTGGTAGCCATTCAGCGGTTTACGGTTCCAGCTGCCATGTTCACTGACAAAGGCACCGCCACGGTAATCCGCAAGGTTACTTCCCTGGTAGAACCATAACCCCAGTGGGGCAACGTGTGAGCTAAGCGCATAATCGGGTTTCAGGGCTTTGGCAACCAGATCCGGACGCTGTGGTTTGACGCGCTCATCAACATGTTGCCCGTAATAGCTGTAAGGCCAGCCGTAGAAGCCGCTCTCCTGCACTGAGGTCATATAGTCAGGCACTAAATCGGCCCCTATTTCATCCCGCTCATTGACGATAGCCCACAGCTTCCCGCTCTGCGGTTCCCACTGGAGGCCGGTTGGGTTACGTAAACCACTGGCATAAATGCGGCTGGCGCCAGAGGCCACATCAATTTCCAGAATAGCGGCGCGGCGGTATTCTGCTCCGATGCCGTTTTCAGTGATATTACTGTTGGAGCCAACGCCAACATACAGCTTGCTGCCATCTGGACTTGCGACCATCGATTTAGTCCAGTGGTGGTTAATCGGCCCACCGGGTAATTCAGTCAGCTCACTGCCTGCATCGGTAATTTTCGTTTCACCCTCTTTATAGGGGTATTTTCTGACAGCATCCGCATTCGCCACATACAACGTATCGCCAATCAGCTGTACGCCAAACGGGGAGGAGAGATTTTCCAGGAAAATGTGTTTTTCCCAGGTTTTACCGTCGCCACTGCTGTTGCGCAACAGTGTAATGCGGTCGCCACCGGCACCCCCTTTACCGGACGCGCTCTGCACAAGGCCGGTAATCAGCTCCTTGGGCTGTGATGTGGGCGATTTTGGCCCGCTGCCTTCCACCACCAGGATATCGCCATCAGGCAAGGTATAGAGCTGGCGTGGATGCTTCAGGCCATCGGCAATCTGCTCAATTTGCAGGCCTTCAGCCACTTTGGGCTTTTCACCCTGCTTCCAGTCCGTGCTGCCTGGTACCTTCATCGGAGGAAGAAGGAAGTTTTTCGCCGCGGGGAGTTCAGGATTCGCGCCAGTCTGGCGGGAAGGATCGATTTTTGCGCCATCGTCACAGCCGGAAAGAGTTAGCGCAACGGAGACAGCCAGCAGTGAGAGGATTGTTTTCATCAGATAACCTCCTGAGTACGGGTACGTAACGCGTACTGAACATTAGAGAAAAGCAGCAGGAGGACCACCAGCGTAGACAAAATAACGCCCGCCGGAACGACAGCATAAGCATCACGGCTGTGGATAAAGGCGTTGAAGATCGCCAGTACGATAGCCAGCAGCCAGGCCCAGAAATGGAGCTTTACCGGCGAACTCTGCGGATAAGCGCGCCCTACCCAGACCTGCACCAGGTTTATCAGACGTGGGATCACGGCAAGGATCAGCCCAAAGGCGATAAGCCAGCTGGCAGCGTGAGTCCAGAAGACTTCCGTGCTGTAAACGTAAATGATATCGAAGATCCATGCGGCGACAAAAAAGCCCAGCGGCACGGGGTTTAACAGTGAGTAGAGCGCAATAGCCAGCGTGGAATTACGCGAGGATGCTTGGGTTGACATTTACAGGCTCCTTTTAAGGTAAGCACGTAACGGCGCTTTTTTCGATCGCCGTCACGCATGCCTGTAAAAGGTTAGTAAATTTAACAACTTTCTGTTGATAAAAGTGACCGAATTTTTCAGCTTAACACCCTGGCAGTGGCATTATGATGCTTTTCGCAGGGTAGAAAGGCGCTGAATCTGCTGCCCGTCGGCGTCAAAATTACCGGCACTCAGCCAGCGCTCGAAGCCTGTACGCAGGGTTTGCCATTCGCTGTCAATAATTGAGAACCAGGCGGTGTCGCGGGTTCGGCCTTTGTAGATCAGAGCCTGACGAAATATGCCTTCAAAAGTAAAGCCAAGGCGTTCAGCAGCTTTGCGTGAAGGGGCATTCAGGCTGTCGCACTTCCATTCGTAACGGCGGTAGCCAAGCCGATCGAATGCATAAGTCATCAGCAGGAAATGGGCTTCCGTAGAGAGCGGGGTGCGCTTCAGTGCAGGGGAAAAGGTGACATGCCCCACTTCCATCACGCCATGAACCGGCTCGATGCGCATCAGCGCCAGGGTACCCACCGCCCTGCTGTTTTTGAGATCGATGACGGCGAAATGCACGGCATCACTGCTTGTCGCTGCGGCGTTAAGATGACCACGGAACTGATTTTCATCCTCGAACGGCCCGGTGAACATATAGGTCCAGTCACGGCCATCGGGTGCTTTGCCATAGGCTTCATAGAGATCGTTAAAATGTTTTTCACTTTCCAGAGGCTCAAGCCGACAGAAACGCCCTGACAGAACCACGCGCTCCGGGCGCGGGCGCACGCTCCACTCTTCAATCGCTTCACCAATCGGTTGCTGGTATTTATTCACTCTCTGAGTCATGGCTTCTCTCCGTTAAAATAATGTGAACCCAGGCTCATTCTCTACCTGCTGTCTGAGAAGCGGTGGGCAATCCTGCACAGCTACTGCAAAAAACGTTCAGGGTGATCCGCCTGCGGCTGCTGGTAATCATTATATCGCCCGAACAGGCGATAGCGGTTTTTGGCTATCATGTCGTAACAAAAGTTACTTAGCGCCCCAGGCAGAAAGCGCAGAACGGAGAAGCAGCGCCACGGAAGCGGCAACTGTTTCATCACGCGGAAGATCGCTTCTGCGCGAAAATAGACTTTGCCCTCTTCCATCAAAACAATGGTATTGATGTTATCGGGGGATAAGCCCGCTTTTATCAGCAGGTCGCGACCAGTCTGGGTCTGCACGGCACAGAGCCTGACCTGATGTTTGTGGTCGTGCCGGATAATAAAATTGACCCAGCCCCTGCAAAGCTTGCAGACGCCATCATATAAAACAATCCGCGGGCTGGCTTCGTTTACGCCATTCGGGTTCATCTTCTGCATTTTCGATCCGCCTGTCTGTAGAAATACGCACTTTACTGCACGCTAATCGTTCAATAACATTGCTTTAGTCTGGCATATTCTCTAAATCTGGCATTCATTTACTTCTTCTCCTGTTCCGAAGAGCTGGCAGGCAACAATGACGTCGAGTACCCCAGCAGAGTCCAGACACCGGCTGGCTCTGGAGATGCTAAAACAGGACGACGCTGGCCGGGATGAGATCCTCAGCAAATTCACCGCTTTGGCCAGCCAGCTGCTGGACGTGCCGGGCAGTTTTGTCTCGGTACTGGATGATAAGCAACAATATATTAAAGGCGCTCAGCAGTTCGCCCTGAAACAGACCTCACTTGAAGATGCATTATGCCGCCATACGGCCTCCTGTGGCACCTTGCTGGTCTGCAAAGATACACTTCAGGATGCACGCTTTTCCACTCATCCGCTGATCCTGGCCGCCCCCTATATCCGCTTTTATGCCGGTGCGCCTTTACGCACGCGGGATGGTACGGTCATCGGCACGCTTTGTGTGGCTGATACCAAACCCCATGAATTCTCCCAGGAGCAGGTCGAACTGCTGGAGCTGCTGGCGGCCATTATGACCGCCTGGCTGGACGCCTGGTACAGCTCGGGCTTCCGTGACGTTGTCACTCTGTTGCCCAACCGTCATAAGCTGATGCAAGATATCGAGTTGCTGGAGAAGGTTTCGGGAGAGACGCCCCACCGGCTGGTGCTGATTGACTGCATCAACACGCCCAGAGCCTACGAGATTGCCCGCTCTCTGGGCATGGCAACCATGGAAACCATCCTGAAAGGGATGGCCACTATGCTGCGTGAACGGCTCAGGCTGAATGAAGAGGAAGTGCTCTACTCCGTTTCTACCGGCCGTTTTGCTCTGCTTACCAGCATCAACTCTCCCCACTGGCTTGAGGAGATTAGCGAACGTCTGGGCAAAATACATGCGCAGGTGTATGAAGATATCTCTATCGATTTAGCTGTCCGACTGGGCGAAGTCAGCTTTATCCCGACCCAATGCCCGGCTCCTGAAGTGCTGCGCCGCAGCGTCAGCGCGCTGCATGAAGCCACTGGACAGAACAAGCCCTTTCTGAGCTATGACGCGCAGATCGATCATCGCCGGAATCTGGATTTCAGGCTGATGCACGATTTGGCGGCGGCTTTACGCGATGGCAACGACCTCTATCTGGTTTACCAGCCTCAGATTTCGTTACACAGCGGCGCTCCGGTGGGCCTGGAAGCGTTAATTCGCTGGGAACATCCTGAGCTGGGCAATATTCCTCCCGCCGAGTTTTTGCCGCTGGTGGAAAAAACCAGCCTGATGGCTGAGGTTACCAACTGGGTGATCCTGACGGTGCTTTCCCAGCTAAAGAAGTGGGGTGACAGAGGGCTTCAGCTACCTGTCTCGGTTAACGTCAACGTGAGTGATTTCGCCCGCGCCGGTTTTGCCGACTGGCTTGAGACGCAAGTGCATGAGGCTGGCGTGCCCATTTCCCTGCTGCGCATTGAGTGTCTGGAAACGGAAAAAGTGCTGGAAAGCCCGCTGGCTATGGCCGGGCTGAATTTACTGAAGCGGCAGGGATTCAGCCTGTCACTGGATGATTTTGGTTCCGGCTACAGCAATATAAACTATCTGCGGCGGATCCCGGTTGATGTGATCAAGCTCGATCGCTCCCTGATTTACCGACTCGCTACTGATGACGCCAGTCACACCATAGCCAGACATATCATTACCATGCTGAAGGAGCTGAATTACGTTGTGCTGGCTGAAGGCGTGGAAGATCATCAAACGCTGCTGATTTTAAAACAGTTGGGCTGTGATGAAGCTCAGGGCTTCTTTTGCAGCAGACCCCTTCTGCCTGAAGGGGTCGGACAATGGCTACAGGAGCGGAGTAAACCAGAGGGCTGACTCAGCTTTCCTGCCATACAGTTTGCGCATTGGTAAACTCGCGGATGCCGAAGTGGGAAAGCTCGCGCCCAAAGCCACTCTGCTTGACGCCGCCGATGGGCACGCGCGGATCGGAGAAGCTCGGGGAGTTAATAAAAACGCCACCGGTTTCAATCTGCGCCGCCAGCGTTCTGGCCCTATCCAGATCGCGACTCCACAAGCTGCCGCCCAGGCCAAAGTCTGAGTTGTTGGCCAGGGCAACAGCTTCACTGGCATCTTTCGCCACAATCAGTGAGGCGACCGGCCCGAACAGCTCCTGTTTAAAGCTGGTCATGCCGGGTTTAACGTTGCTTAAAACGGTTGGCGCATAGAAATTCGCCGCCCCTGGAATGATATGGCCGCCCAGCAGACACTCTGCTCCCTCTTTCAGGGTTGCCTGTACCTGCGTGTCCAGCTCATCGCGCAGATCGTAGCGCGCCATGGGACCGATATAAGTCTCTTCTTCACGCGGATCGCCCACCTTCATCTCTTTAACGGCAGCAACAAATTTATCGCGGAATTGGTCAAAAACAGACGCTTCCACAATAATGCGCTTGGCGGCAATACAGATCTGCCCGCTGTTCATAAAACGCCCGGAAATGGCGCCTTTCACCGCTGCGTCGATATCCGCATCGGCCAGCACGATAAAGGCATCCGATCCCCCCAGCTCCAGCACGCTTTTCTTGATAGCTGCCCCGGCCAGAGCGGCAATGGCTGCACCGGCGCGCACGCTGCCAGTCAGCGTAACGGCAGCGATCCGACGATCCCGGATGATTTTTGCCACCGCCTCGTTATCGGCATTGACCACTTTAAAAAGCCCTTCAGGCACGCCAGCTTCCAGCAGAATGGATTGCAGCAGCAGCGCACAGCCCATTACGTTTGGCGCAGGTTTCAGGAAGTAACTGTTGCCGGCCATCAGAATGGGTACTGCGCCTCGCATAATCTGCCACACCGGGAAATTCCACGGCATCACGGCCAGAATCGGGCCAAGCGGCAGATACTGCACAAAGGCTTTATTGTTTTCAACCTGCGCAGGTTCCGGCTTGAGGAACGCCGGGCCTTGTTCCGCATACCATTCGCACAGACCAGCGCTTTTCTCTACTTCGGCCAGACCCTGAGTAACAGGCTTGCCCATTTCATCCGTCATCATTTCTGCCAGCTCACGGGCATGCTGACGCAGCCCGGCGGCCATCTTCAGCAGCAGCTGGCTACGGGTGGCAACGGCGGTACCACGCCAGGCCTGGAAGGCAGACCAGGTTTCCTGAAGAGCAAAATCCACTTCCGCAGCAGAAGCAAAAGGCATCTGACGAGAGATATCGCCCGTGAAAGGATTACGTGATACGGCACCAGTGGAAACAGTCATAAAGCTCTCCTGAAGACCAGAACAACTGGCCGGAAATAAAGAATCAATGTGTTAATGCCTTTATCATAGGCTTGCGATACATTCTTTAAAAATGAATAATAATGAAAATATCCTTCTCATTTCGGGAACATTATGGACTTAACTCAGCTGGCAGTGTTTTGTGCTATCGCAGAAGAAGGCAGCGTCACCGCTGCGGCAGAGAGGCTGCACCGGGTGCCCTCCAATATCTCTACGCGGCTACGCCAGCTGGAGGAGGAGCTGGGTGTCGCCCTGTTTACCCGTGAAAAGCTGCGCCTGCATATCACTGACGCTGGCAGAACGCTGCATGAGTACGCTGGCAGAATTCTGGCGCTCACCGAAGAGGCTCGCCAGCGGGTTTCCAGCCAGCAGCCCGCTGGGGTATTTACGCTTGGCGCCATTGAAAGCACCGCAGCCGTGCGCCTGCCGCCGCTGATTGCGCGCTATCATCAGGCCTGGCCGGAGGTGGAGCTGGATCTCTCCACCGGCCCTTCGGGGGATATGATTGAGGGTCTGCTTGCCGGGCGCTTTAGCGCAATATTTATTGACGGGCCGCCCAGACAGCCACAGCTGGAAGGCATCCCGGTTTTTGCTGAGGAGATGGTGCTGATCTCTTCCCTGAATCATCCGCCAGTGACCTGCGCGACAGATATTGCCGGATCAACCATTTACGCTTTTCGCGCCAACTGCTCTTATCGCCGACTGTTTGAAAACTGGTTTGCCAGGGATAACGCCGCACCGGGCAAAATTTTCGAGATGGAGTCCTACCACGGCATTGTGGCCTGCGTCAGCGCGGGGGCGGGTCTGGCGATGATCCCAGAAAGTATGCTGCAAAATATGCCTGGCAGAGAGAGCGTACTTGCCTGGCCGCTGGCAGAGCATCGCGGTCACCTCAATATCTGGCTGGTGTGGCGCAAAGGGCATACCTCTGCCAATCTCCGTGCGATGATAAATATGCTCGAAGTGAACCAGAAGGCGTGCCAGTCTGCTGAAGATAGCGCAAAAAAAAAGCCTGTCCGGGGACAGGCTTGATGCACAATCTGCCAGAATTACATCTGAACCAGATTTTTGATTTTCACGTCCGGATTAACGTCCGCTTCGTAGTCCACGCCCTCAAGGCCGAAACCAAACAGGTGCATAAACTCCGTTTTGTAGCCCACAAAATCCGTCAGCTCATTCAGGTTTTCGTTGGTCACGGTTGGCCACAGTTTGGTGACTTCATCCTGCACTTCCGGCGCCAGCTCTTTATAGTCGGCGCGCAGACGGCCTACGTCATCCATAATCGGTGAGCTGCCGTACAGGCTCTCTTTGAACAGGCCATAAACCTGCTCAATGCAGCCCTCGTGTGTGCCTTTCGCCTTCATCACTTTGAACAGCAGTGAGAGATAAAGTGGCATCACCGGAATAGCGGAACTCGCCTGAGTAACAACCGCTTTCAGTACCGAAACGCGGGCGTCGCCGCCCTTTTCTGCCAGGGTGTCGCGGATTGTCAGGACGCGCTTGTCCAGATCCTTCTTCGCTTCACCGATGGAGCCGTTCCAGTAGATGTCATGCGTAATCTGTTCGCCAAGATAGGTAAAGGCGGTGGTTTTTGCGCCATCAGCCAGCACGCCTGCGGCTTTCAGATCGTCAATCCACATCTGCCAGTCTTCACCTCCCATCACCGCTACAGTGCCGTCGATCTCTTCCTGTGAAGCTGGCTCCAGAGTGATGTCGGTGATGGTTTCTTTATCGGTGTTCAGACCACGAGTGGTCAGCGTTTTGCCCACTGGCTTCAGGGTAGAGTTAAACACTTCGCCCGTTTTCGGATGGGTACGACGCGGCGCAGCCAGGCTGTAAACCACCAGATCCACCTGCCCCATATCCTGTTTGATCAGCTCAATGGTCTTCTGTTTGACCGCATCGGAATAGGCATCGCCGTTGATGCTTTTCGCATAGAGGCCTTTGGCCTCTGCCAGCTCTTCAAAGGCAGCAGAGTTGTACCAGCCTGCGGTAGCCGGCTTGGTTTCTTCACCAGCACGTTCAAAGAACACGCCCAGCGTATCGGCTTCACAACCGAAAGCAGCAGAGATACGTGCTGCAAGGCCGTAACCGGTAGAAGCACCGATCACCAGCACCTTTTTCGGGCCGTTGGCGATTTTGCCCTGGCTGGTCACGTAGTCGATTTGTTTTTCAACGTTAGCTTTGCAACCCGCCGGATGGGCAGTAACACAGATAAAGCCACGGATGCGTGGTTTAATAATCATGTCGACCTCAATTGATACTGTCACAGTAAATATGGGCAGTAGAATACCCGCTTGTGCCGGTTCAGGCAAAGTTAACGGGCAAAGGATACCTTTTCATTCAGCCAGTTGCTCACTCTTCGCGCAGCCTGGCTGCTCCTGCATCAGTGGCTGACATGGCACCAGTTGCGCAGCTGGTTGATGCCGCCATCCGGAGAAGTATAACCAATACAGCCCAGGATGCTGTCGAAGAGCTTCTCGTGGAAGACTGGCGTCTTATTTTTCGCCAGCGTTTTCAACTGCTGGAAGGCGCTGGCATTATCAGGCTGGCGCAGGAATTTATCAGAGGCCCAGACCATGATCGGTACCGTACGCTGAGCCATCGGGGCTTCATTACGTGGGGTGCCATGGAAGTGCATATTTTTTGAGATCGACTCACCGTGATCGGAGGCATAAAACACAATGGCGTTCTTGTCGCGCAACTGGTTGAACACCTCTTCCAGCACATGGTCGGTATAGAGCAGGCTGTTATCGTAAGAATTGACCATCTCTTCCGTTGAACACTGGTCATCAATACCCTGACACTCCGGCTGATATTTCGCGAAGGATCGGGGATAGCGCTCGGTATATAAGTAGTGAGAGCCTTTGGTATGCAGAATAACCAGATGCTTGCCCTGGGGATGGCGCTCGATGGAATCTTTCAGCTCGCTGACCAGCGCCATATCATCAATCGGTTTGCCGACATTGCGCTTCTCGGACTGGATGGTTTCACGCAGCGCATAATCATCCGCCAGCACTTTATTGTAGAACCAGGCTTCACTCTGCATAGAGAAGAGTTCAGAGGAGAAGCCCTGTTTTTTCAGCACCGAGAAAACGTTCATCTCTTTTAAGGTGCGCTGCGGCGCTTCGGAAGCGCCCCCTTCTCTTACAAACATGCAGCGCAGCGAGAGCTTGGTCGAGGTATCACACGAATAGCCCTGCAAGGCCGCCAGATTCGGTTCTTTATCCAGATTAGGCGTGTTGTCACGATCGTAGCCATAAAGGCCCATATGATCGCGGCGCGCGCTTTCACCAATCACAAAGACCACGTAGAGATCGTTAACATCTTTGGGTGGCGTGTAGGTAAAGTGCGCTGCCGGATCAAACAGATTGCGGCTGTCCTCAGCCTGGCTCCAGCTGCTGTAGGCGAGCAGCCCCATTCCGGAAAGCCAGTTAGAGGGAGAGTAAGTTCCTGCCACCACGCCGCCGTAGCTGGCCATCATCCGGTTATGCTGTTTGTCCATCTTGTCCTGATGCTTGCCCATCACCTTCAGCGGCAGGAAGCAGCAAAGCCCGGCGGCGAGCATAATGCCGCCCCGGCGCAGGAAAGAGAGGCCGTTTTTACGGCGAATAGCCGCTTCGGGCATGGGTGCAAGCCACAGTACCAGCAGCGGCAGCAGGCTTACCAGTACCGTCCATACAGAAAAATGCCAGCCGACCGACTCGCGGGAGAGATCAAGACTGTCGGTCGCCATCACCGCCGCGATAATGCCGTAACCGATATCCACATTGAAGAAGATCATGTAGTAGCTGGCACAGACCGAAAAGATGATCAGCAGCGTAATCACTATCCTGAACAGCCAGCGGCCCGCCATTGAAGCCAGCAGCGTGGTAAACAGAACCAGCATAAACGCCGCGACTATTTCAATACCGGTAGAGAGCGCCGCATCATAATGAAGCTGATGAAAGCGACGGAGAAAAATCGGGAAATTAAGCAGGATGCCAATATAGAAAGCAATAAAACAACAGACCCGCGTCTGGGTCAAAAAATGCAGTTTTTTCATCTGGTTCTTCGTCATTGCCGGTGAATGGCGTGACAGCAACCCAACGTTAATGTTGCGGAAACTGCCACAATAATGCGTAAGCAGAATGTCAGACAAAGTAAAGATGTGAGAGTTTAGCGAAGCGCTAAAAAGAGGACTGTTATAATGTAACGAAAAGTGTAGGCCAGCCTCATGCCTTGCCTGGCCCTGCTGAACCTTATCTTTCCCTTCCGGCTGATCAGCGCAGGAGAGGCCAAAGTTTGATCCCATTCAAAGTTCTGATAAATAAAGCCAAAGCCGCTGCTATGCACCTTTAATGCATAACTATTAGCATTTCTGTCACCCCGGCCCTGAGAACGGGACAGATCATAACTAATTATTCGCCTCCGCCCCCTGCCATCCCGACTTACAGCAAAATTTCACACTTAATTAACGAATTGGAAACGTCTGTTTGATGGTAAATTCTCTCGCGCATAAGTCAGATGCACTGACCCATTCCCGGTTTCGCAGTACATATAACTAATTTAAGAAAGGTTTGTTATGGATAAGCTATCTTACGTTTCAGAAGGCAGCACAACGGCCTGGTCAACTTACTTACAGCAAATCGACCGCGTGGCGCCCTATCTGGGCGATCTGACCCGCTGGATCGATACCCTGCGTCATCCTAAACGTGCGTTGATAGTGGATATTCCGCTGCAAATGGACGACGGCTCGATCCGCCACTTTGAAGGTTTTCGCGTACAGCACAACCTCTCTCGCGGGCCGGGTAAAGGGGGGGTTCGCTATCATCCTAACGTAGATCTGAATGAGGTGATGGCGCTCTCTGCGTGGATGACCATCAAATGCGCGGCGGTTAACCTCCCTTATGGCGGCGCAAAAGGAGGCATCCGTGTCGATCCTTTCAAACTGTCGGAAGGTGAGCTGGAACGTCTGACCCGCCGCTATACCAGCGAAATCGGATTGATTATCGGCCCGCAGAAGGATATTCCTGCACCAGACGTCGGCACCAACTCCAAAGTCATGGCCTGGATGATGGATACCTACTCCATGAACCACGGCACCACCATTACTGGCGTGGTGACAGGTAAACCGATCCATCTTGGCGGCTCTTTAGGTCGTGAAAAAGCGACCGGGCGCGGCGTCTATATCACTGGCCGTGAAGTGGCCCGCCGCTCCGGCATTGAAATCGAAGGCGCAAAAATCGCCGTCCAGGGTTTTGGTAACGTAGGCAGCGAAGCCGCTCGTCTGTTTGTGGCAGCCGGTGCGCGCGTGGTGGTGATTCAGGACCATTCCGCCACGCTGTTTAACGCAGAAGGCATCGATCTTACCGCGCTGACCGAATGGCAGAACAGTAACAAGAATATTGCCGGTTTCCCTGGTGCGGAAGAGATAGCCAGCGAGTATTTCTGGACCACGCAGATGGATATTCTGATCCCTGCCGCGCTGGAAGGACAGATAACCCGTGAACGAGCCGAAGTACTGAGCTGTAAGCTGGTGCTGGAAGGGGCAAACGGCCCGACCTATCCGGACGCGGACGATATGCTGACTTCACGGGGCGTCACCGTGGTGCCGGACGTTATCTGCAACGCAGGCGGGGTAACCGTAAGTTACTTCGAATGGGTGCAGGATATGGCCAGCTTCTTCTGGAGCGAGAGTGAGATTAACGATCGCATGGACAAGATCATGACAGAAGCGATGATCCATGTCTGGGACAAGGCGAGCGAAAAAGGCTGTAGTCTGCGCACGGCAGCTTATATTGTGGCCTGTGAGCGTATTCTGATGGCGCGTAAAGATCGCGGTATCTATCCTGGCTAAGCGTTTGGGGCGGTTTCAGTACCGCCCTTTTATCACAACGTATTGGCAGACCTACTCGAAATTCACCCAGCTTGCTCCCTGCTCTGCTGAACGCACACAGTTCTCTACCCAGCGTACGCCATCCAGCCCGGCATCAATTCCCGGATAGACCATCTCTTCCAGCGCCGCTTCGTCACTGCGATTTCTGGCATCAATCGCCAGGGCCAGCTTCAGATAGATATTGGACCAGGATTCAATTAACCCTTCGGTGTGCAGCGCACCCAACCGATCGTCTGCCAGTGCTGATTCATCCAGATAAGGCATGCCATGATGCATAACCTGAACAGGCTGCCCCTGAACCTCATAAACCAGCTCATTGGGCTGGTGGTCGCCCCATTGCAGGCTGGCTTTTGACCCTATCACGCGGATGAACTGGCTATTCATGGAGCCGGCGTTAATGGCGGAAGTCCACAAGCGCCCCACCGCGCCGCCGTGATAATGCATCAACACCATGGCGTTGTCTTCCAGTGGTGCCCTGGAGGGGATAAAGCTCTGACGGTCGCATAATAGCGACTTAAGCTTCAGCTCCGGCAGCACCAGTTGGGAAATATAGAAGGTGTGGGTGGAGAGATCGCCAAGCACAAAACTTGGCCCCGCAATGTTGGGGTCTACCCGCCATTTCTGAGCATCGGAAAATTTATCGGCACTGTCACTGGCGCTGAAGCCGTGGGTATACTGCATCTCCACCATACGCACTTCGCCAATATCGCCGTTGGCGATCATATGGCGCATCTGTAGCAGCATCTGGTGGCCCGAGTAGCCGTAAGTCACCCCCACGATCAGCCCCTTTTCTGAAGCCAGTTGCTTTATCTCGCGGACTTCGGCACTGGTGAAAAACAGCGGCTTTTCACAAATAACATGCAGCCCGGCATTAAGCGCTGCTTTGGTTATCTCGTAGTGAGTGCCATTGGGGGTGGCGATGGTAACAACTTCAATCCCATCCGGGCGTGCTGCCTCTTCAGCAAACATCTCCCCATAGCTCTCATAGCAACGACTCGCCTCGACGCCGATATTAACGCCAAACTCTCTGCCACGTACGGCATCAATATCAAAAGCGCCAGCCAGCAGTTGATAAGCTGTGTTATCGCGTAATGCGCCGCAGCGGTGTTTATAGCCCACCTGACTGAGGCGGCCACCGCCTACCATCGCCCAGCGCAGTGGACGGACAATTTTCTTTTCTCCATTCAGCATAACCACCTCTTTTTGCAGGATTTTAAGGGTAAAGACCTGTTGTTATGGCTTTGCATCCGGTTGCCTTCACTGCCTTTGCAACCGGGTGCAATTTTGATTGAACCTGTGGCTGCACTGTCGGTGAGGCTGTTGAAGAAGTAAATCTTCAGCATGGGAAATCGCCGGACAGATCACAGGAAAAGATTATTTTGCACCCGGTTGCAACATCCGGATCGGATTGTGCATTACACTGGCCTTCTTCACTTAAGATAGCGATAACCATGAACGCAAAAGCACCTTCCAGCCGTCTCGCTTCACGTAAGATAACCGCCAGCGATGTGGCTAAACGGGCGGGAGTGTCCAAATGGACCGTTTCCAGAGCCTTTACTGACGGCGCTTCTATTTCAGAACAGGCGCTGGCACGCGTCCAGCTTGCGGCTAAAGAGCTGGGTTACCGCCCTAATTTACTGGCCCGCAGCCTGTCGAAGAAAAGCTCCCACCTGATTGGTGTGGTGGTGGATGAAATGCTTAACCCCAACCTGCTGACGCTGCTGGATGAGGTTACACAGCAGCTTCAGCTACGAGGTTATATGGCGCTGCTGCTGAATATCAGCGCGCAAAAGAGTGAAGAAGCGGTGCTGAAGCTTGCCGATCAGTTGCAGGTGGATGGCCTGCTGTTTTTAGGCACTCTGCTGAGTGACGACCTTATCGCGCTGGCGCAGGATATTCACCGCATCCCTCTTGTGCAGCTCTGCCGCAATGATAATAACCCCTATATTCAGGTGATAAATACCGACGGCTATCAGGCTGGCTGTCAAACAGCAGATATCCTTTATCAGCAGGGATATCAGAGGTTTGGTTATATGAAGGGGCCAGATACAGAATCCACGCAGCTGTTGAGATATGAAGGGTATCGCAACAGGCTAAAGGAACTTGGCGTGGAGGAGCAAAACATCCTGTTGCTGAAAGCCAATCACTATAACCGCATCAGCGGCTACAGCGCTTTTGAGCAGCACCTGCAAACCACCCTACCCGGGCAGTGGGTGGATGCGCTTTTTTGTGAAAATGATATCCTGGCGATTGGAGTGACAGATGCGCAGGAACGCTTAGCGCCGCATCATCAACTGGGAATAGTCGGCTATGACGATATCGAACTGGCTTCTTCTTCCCGTTATCAACTTACCACTTTTGCCCAGCCGCTGAATGCCATGATGCAGGATGCCATTTTTCGTCTTACCGGTATCGATCGTGCGCAGCCTGATATTCAGCATCAGGATCGGCTGCTGCTACGGCGTTCTCATCTCAGGTCTGATAAACGGGAGAGGTAAAGCTTGAGAAGGTAGTGAGCTGCGGGGAAGCTTCTCCCTGCCTCCGCCAGACGCACGGAATCTTCTTAAACCCTGTCAGGGTTGCAAATGCCCGCCCGGCTATCCGCAAATTATGACACGGCTCAAAGAATTAATATTTCAGTTAACCTTTAAGTGGAATATTAGTTTCCTTTAAAATAGGCTCATTTCATCGTCTGCGCTGGATGAACAGCCCCCCAGACAGCTCATTGCTTTCTCTGCCAGGCCGTGCTGGTGATAAACATAAACAGTAAGGAAATCCAATGTATTCAATCGCTAACGCGCCATGCAGCTGGGGGGTTGATGACCCGAAAAACCCGTTTTTACCCCCGTGGCAGAAAGTGCTTGGCGAAGCACAGCAAGCTGGTTATCCAGGCATCGAGCTGGGGCCATGGGGCTATCTCCCTACCGATCCGGCTGCGCTTAACGAGGCGCTCGCCAGTCATAATTTATCGCTGATTGCCGGAACGATTTTTGACGATCTTGTTTCAGAAGCAAATTTCGAAAATATGCGTGAACTGGCGCATAACATTTGTGCAAACCTGCAAAAAGTACCGATCGGTAACGCGCAAAGCGAGGTTCCTCCGCCCTACCTGGTGATTATCGATTTTGGCAATGCAGAGCGGGCAAGGAGCGCAGGCCAGTCGGCAAGGGCCAAACGTCTGCCCGACGTGGAGTGGCAGCGCATGGTTGCTCATATCCGTGCCTTGAGCGCTATCGCCCGTGAATATGGCGTACGTCCGGTCATCCATCCTCACGCTGGAGGGTTTATTGAGTTTGGCGATGAGATTGATCGTATCGCAGCAGATATCCCGGCCAGCGAGGCTGGATTGTGTCTCGATACCGGACACCTCTATTATGCCGGGCTGGATCCGGTTAGCTGGCTGAGAAAATATGTTCATCGTCTTGATTATCTGCATTTTAAAGATGTGAACAGAGTTGTCTGTGAGGCGGCCATCGCTCAGCAGCAGGATTTCTTTAAAGCATGTGCGGCGGGAGTGATGTGCCCTCTTGGCACCGGCGACATAGATTATCCCGCCGTGCGGGCGCTGCTTGCGGAGCTGAACTGGCAGGGCTGGATAACCATTGAGCAGGAACGCGATCCCCGCGACGTTGCCGGCAGCCTGAAAGACGTGACTGCCAGCCTGCACTATTTGCGGAAGGCCGGTTTCTGAACAGCCTGAAGGCGGGTTTTTACTCTGCCTGAGCTGCCGCTTCGGCAGCTTCGTACTGTGCTTTAAACAGCTCGTTCTCTTCGGTGAGACGGATAGCTGCTTCGATCATCTCGTTTTGCACCAGAGTGGTTGAGCCGCCGCTGGTGCGCCAGTGAATATAGAGCACGCATAAGGCGGCAACCTGGAGCATGTCGTTTTCCCGGTCAGTGCCTTCAAAACCATACTCTTCGTCTGACCAGCGGTAGATCTCGGCCACAAACGGCATCTCGCCGTTTTCATCCAGCGGCGGCAGCGTATCAAACAGCGCCAGCATCTCTGGCGTGGCAACATAACTCTGACGCCCTACCGCATCCAGCTGCTTGCCGCGCGCGCGGGAGTTGTTGGCCTGTTTTGCTTTTACTTTTGCGCGTTTTGCACGTTTATCTTGTTTACTGCTCACCGGTTATCCTCTGGGATAAAAAAGAGCGCAATCATAGCAGAGGGATCGCCTGAAATCAGCGTTATGCGGTGCATCAGAATAACGTTTCAATAGCGGCCTGAAGGGAAACCTGAGGCCCTGTAAGGACGGCGAGCGTACTGTTGATATATTTTTCCGCCCCCGCCATGGAAGATTGAGCCAGCACAATACAGCCCAGCGAACACTCTGGCCGTTGCTGAATGTAGTGCGCAATTTCACGATGATAGCCTTCAATATCTCCGCTGTTAAAGGATGCCCAGGCTCTGGGTATCAGCTCGACAGCCAGCCGGTCACCAGGGATAAAGGCCTGGAACAGATGCGTGGTGCTTTCCAGCGTACTGTGTGCGGTGCAGAGCACCAGAATGGATCCCTGATACCGTGACGCCGCTTTGGCCAGCGTGGTATCCACGCGCAGCACAGGCTTGCTGAACTGCTTGGTGTCCCTGGCGGCTATACCCAGCGTTGTGCAGGTCACTATCACCACGTCAGCGTATTCACACAGCTCGGCAATGGCCACCCGCGTGGCGTCAGCGATCTCTGGCGTAACTTCATTGGCTTCTGCTGCGCGATCGAGCAGCTCGCCCTCTACCCGGTGCAGCAGTTGGATATCAGCATAATCCAGCGCCCGAAGCGCCTCTTCAAACACAGCGATATTACTTCTTGCAGCATGCAGGCAGGCAACGGTGGCCATAGCAGCGTCCTTTCAGGGAGTGTCCTGCTACTGTGACAAATAACCTGCACTTTGCCAACCAGTGACGATGCTGAATTGCAGCCGTTTCATAACTGACTCCCCTTTATGGTGCAATGCCTCACGGTAATGCAGGAAATTGATGAAACTATTGTTTCAGCTATCCGTAAATGCCTGCATTATGCGCTCTCCCGCGTCATAAGAAACTGGTACAGAAATTGCTTAGTAATCCTTATGGATGAAAGGAGAAACAGATGAAAGCAATAGTGATTGGCGCGGGTATCGGCGGCATGTGTACTGCCATAGCACTGCAACGTGTAGGGATTGAGACGGAGGTTTTTGAAGCCGTTAAAGAGATCAGGCCCGTGGGCGCTGCGATCTCAATCTGGCCGAATGGCGTAAAATGCCTGAACTTTCTGGGTATGAAAGAGGCGCTGCGCAAGCTGGGTGGGCCGATGCACGCCATGGCCTATAACGATTTCAAAACGGGTGACAGGCTGACCCAGTTCAGCCTTGATCCGCTGGTGCAGGATTCCGGCGAGCGTCCTTATCCAGTCGCTCGGGCAGAATTGCAGGCGATGCTGCTGGAGAGCTATGGTCGTGAAAAAGTCCACTTTGGCAAACGCGTCGCTGAAGTTGAACAGCATGAAAATGGCGTCACGGCCCGTTTTGAAGGGGGCAGTGAAGCCCAGGGCGACCTGCTTATCGCCTGTGACGGAACCCATTCCGTAGTGCGAAAATATGTGCTGGGCCGCACGGTAGAGCGCCGTTATGCCGGTTATGTAAACTGGAACGGGCTGGTAGAGATAGATGAGAGTATTGCGCCCGCGCAGCAGTGGACGACATTTGTTGGTGAAGGCAAACGCGTCTCGCTGATGCCGGTCGCGAATAATCGCTTCTATTTCTTTTTTGATGTGCCGTTACCTGCCGGTCTGGCAGAAGACCGCAGCAGCCTGCGTGAAGATTTAACCCGCTATTTCAGCGGCTGGGCAGCGCCCGTACAGAAGCTGATTGCACAGATCAATCCCGCCACCACCAACCGTGTGGAGATCCATGATATCGATCCCTTCCCGGAACTGGTTAAAGGGCGCGTGGCTTTGCTGGGCGATGCCGCACACAGCACGACACCCGATATTGGCCAGGGCGGTTGCGCTGCGATGGAGGATGCTGTGGTACTCGCAACCCTTTTGCAGACTAACTCTCTGGGGATTGAAGATGCGCTGCTGCGCTATCAGCACAAGCGTGCTGACAGGGTGAAGGATCTGGTACTGAAAGCGCGTAAGCGCTGCGATGTCACGCACGGTAAAGAGAGGGACATTACCCGGCAGTGGTATGAAGATCTGAAAACAGAAACCGGTGAACACATCATTAAAGGCATGTGCGACACCATTCAGGGCGGCCCGCTGGCCTGATTGTCGGGGCGGCTTACCCGCCCCGTTTCCCGGCAACGGATAAGCCTGGCAGCTTCCGGGTTCCTGAAGTCATATCTGGCGCAGCAGCATTTTCTACCTGCGCCAGAGCCTGTTTTTACTGTTCCTTCAGGCCACGGTTAATCAGCATCGGTTCAATAACCGGATCGCGCCCCCGCCAGTTGGCGTAAAGCTGCTTCAGATCCTCACTGTTACCCCGTGACAGGATCTTTTCCCGGAAAAGCTGACCATTCCTGCGGTTCAGCCCACCCTGCTCGTTAAACCATTCGAAGCCGTCATCGGCCAGCATTTGCGTCCAGATATAGGCGTAATAGCCCGCCGCATAGCCTCCTCCCCAGATGTGCTGGAAATAGCTTGAACGATATCGCGGCGGCACCTGCGGCAACAGAATATTGTCAGCTTCCAGCGCGGCTTTTTCAAACTGCGCCACATCGGGTTTCTCTGCCTCCGCTAAAAGCGTATGCCAGTGCTGATCCAGCAGCGCCGCGGCCAGCAGTTCGGTCATGTCGTACCCTTTATTAAACTTGCTGGCTTTAACGATTTTCTCCCGCAGATCCTGAGGCATCGGTTCGCCGGTGGCATAGTGCCGCGCATAATGCTGAAACACCTGTTCGTTACTGGCCCAGTGCTCATTCAGTTGCGAAGGAAATTCGACAAAATCCCGTGGCGTATTGGTGCCGGAAAGAGAAGGATAACACTGCTCTGCAAACAGCCCGTGCAGCGTATGACCAAATTCATGGAACAGCGTGATCACATCATCCCAGGAGATCAGGGCTGGTTTGCCCTCTGCTGGTTTAGCGTAGTTACAGACGTTGTAGATAACCGGATGCGTCCCCAGCAACTTAGCCTGGTCAACAAAATTACTCATCCAGGCGCCGCCGCCTTTATTGTCTCGCTTAAAGTAGTCGGTATAGAACAGCGCCATCGGCAGGCCGCTGCTGTCGATGATTTCATACACGGAGACATCCGGATGCCAGACGGGAAGATCCTCACGGCGGGCAAAGGTAATGCCAAACAGCTGCGTGGCGGCATAGAAGACGCCGTTTTCCAGCACGTTAGTGAGTTCAAAATAGGGTTTAATCTGGCTCTCGTCGAGATCGTACTTCTCGCGGCGAACCTGCTCGGCATAAAACAACCAGTCCCAGGCCTCCAGCGTGAAACCACCCTGCTGCTGGTCGATAACCTTCTGAATATCAGCCGCTTCCCTGCTGGCGCGCGCCGTCGCGGCAGGCACGATAGCACGCATAAACGCCAGCGCGGCCTGCGGCGTTTTTGCCATCTGATCCTGAAGCTTCCACTCCGCAAAGCTGCTGAAGCCCATTAACTTTGCCTGCTGTGCGCGAATGGTGGCAAGCTGAGTAACCAGTGCGCGTGTATCGTTGAGATCCCCTTTCTCGCACCGTTGCCATGCATGGCTGAAGAGCGTCTCCCGCGTCTGGCGGTTGCTGAGATCCTGCAAAACCGGCTGCTGCGTGGTATTTTGCAACGCCAGGAGCCATTGCCCTTCCAGACCCCGTTCAGCGGCAGCCTGAGCAGCGACAGTGAGTTCGGCGTCGGTGAGGCCTGCCAGCAACGCAGGATCGGTAATGTTAAGGCCGCCCGCTTTGGTACCCGCCAGCAGACGATTGGTAAACTGCGTACTCAGCGTGGCCGCCTGCTGATTCAGAGCTTTAAGCTCTGTTTTTGCCTCTTCTGCCAGGCTTGCCCCCGCCAGTTGAAACCGCTGCCATATCACCTCGGTGAGCCGTAAGGCTTCCGGCGAAAGGCCTGCGGTGTTGCGCTTCTCATAGAGAGCATTCAGCCGACTGAAAAGTGCACTGTTAAGATGAATATCATCATCCAGCGCGGCAAGCAGTGGCGACATCTCTTCGTCCAGCGCCTGTAGCGTGGGATTCGTATTAGCGGAAGTCATCGCGCCAAACACGTTTTCCACACGGCGAAGCATACTGCCGCATTTTTCCAGCGCCTCAAAAGTATTGGCAAAGCTGGGTTCGGCAGGATCTTCAGCAATGGCCTGCACTTCCCTGCGCTTTTGCGCTATCGCTTCGATCAGCGCCGGACGGTAATGCTCATCCCTTATTTTGTCGAAAGGCGGAGCCTGATAAGGCAAAGTACTTGGCTGACTGAAGGGATTGGCTGGCATCGGTATTCTCCTGGTCACGGTAGGTCTTCAGCATAGGCCGATCGGTCACGCAAGCCAACTCAATCAGGTTCCAGAACTCCCTTTGAACAGTTCTGAATGCTCAAAAGCGTTTTCGGCGGATTTTGTATGTTGAAGCAGGAAGTAACCAGGAGCATGAAAGAACAGGGCTTAAGCCCTGTTCTGAAGGAAGTCACTGACAGGCATTGATTTCAGAAAGGATACTTTTTATCGCCCCACTTCATTTTGTCCATCCTTTCCTCATAGTTTATTTCTTCTACCGAGGCATTCATTAGCTCAAGGCAGGACTTTCCTTTGCCACCTGTTTTTTTGAGGTTCGATTTAACTATGGAATAATATTTGAAAAATGACTCTCTGTCATATTTGTTACTATCTATCATATAAGAACATACAATTTCCGCTCCATAATTATCTCTGATAAAAGAATCACCTGTTTTAGCCACACCCCTGTCTATTCTGTTTAAAGTATCAAGTGTTTGTGATGGCGAGATAAGAAGCGAATGAGCAAAGGCATCTCTTAACATAATACTTTCCTCAAAGTTCAGGTCATGGGTTTTATCAGGGATGTCATTCAGGCAACTGGTATTGCCATCACTAACACAGGTTATAATTTTTTTTAAATCATCCGAGCTTGAACCCTTCACTGTAGCACTACACGTGCCAATATAAATTAGCGGAAGGATAAATAATCCTTTAAAATAATTCATCTTATCACTTCCAGAATTCTGTCATTAGAGTCAATTATACGCCTGCGCGTTGAAGGCCCCATAATAATACAACCTTCGGATGCCCATCCTGGGATGCCCTGGACTTTTTCACCGTGAATACGGAAAGCGCTTCTTCCGAAAGTTTCACCTGAAATTTGCACCAGGACGATAGTCATTGGCCCTTTAGAATTGGTTTTACCTGTTATACGATAAGTACCTCTGGGTAATGGCCCCAGACCTTTTACCTGCTGCCGGTCTGGATTGTTTTTATTGGTCATCCTGCCGGAATACCCCTTTTCGATGAACTGCCCATTATGAAACAGTTCACCAGTGCTTTGCTTATAAGTCCATTTCATTCCTCTCTCCCTGAATTAATTCACAGCACGCGCACTCCAGCTATCGGAATAAATGACATTACCATCAATATAATGCCATGTTATTTTTTCATATCTTAAGTCAACAAATTCGAGATGATTTTTTCCTTCACCATATAAAGCGTTGATATCATACATGGCAGAAATAACAGATTCGACTCTTACTTGCTCAAGTTGTACCGAAAAAATAATGTTGTCCCGGCCCGCATCATTTATGCGATAATATTTAAATAACGCACAATTAATTTTCTTACCCGCTGTTAATGCTTTATAGAGGTAAGGTGATGATGAATCTGTTTCTTTATCGAAACTGAAAGGTTGATGTATGCATGAACCTGTATTTTTTCCGGTATGGTCTTCTGTGGGTATTTCTACCATATGGCGTAATGCGATCACTTCAATGCTATGTTCACGACCAGCCACATTAACAGATCCTTTAATCAGGTGCCCCGCGTCATCATAAAGCCAAAGATAAACAGGCATCGCCATAGTAAAACTCCATTTAAATAAGATCTCCTTTATCTCTGTAAGACTACATAACACTGTCAGAAGAGAAGATTAATTGTAAAAACCCCGATATGTAAAAAAATCACGCGGGGTGAAAGCTTTTTCAGGCGAAAACAGTTGGTCCAGAACATACTCTTTCTTTGCCACCGCTTTAAACACCCTACGTAGCCTGATACTGCCCTTTCAAATCTCACAAATCGATTTTGTTATCCATGATACCTTAATGCATAAGATGCGATATCTGATACCTTTTTACGCTCAAATTTTGACTGGTATCAAATAGCTTAATATTTGATACCAGCAAAAGTTTTAAGACAGAATGAACGACAGAGAACGCAGCACCAGGGGTATCATAATTTCGGCTATTTCTCTCAGGCGCAGGCTGAAATGTTTTCCGCATGTCCCTTCCTGCTCAGCACTGAGCAGCCCGCTGATAAGTCGCAATAATTTCACCTGCTACCGCTACGGCAATCTCTGCCGGTAGTTTGCCGGTGACGTCTGCCAGCCCAATCGGACACCGCAATCGGTCCAGCTGCTGACGGCTGAAACCTTTGCCCTCCAGCCGGTAGTCAAAGCGCTGGCGTTTGGTTGCTGAGCCGATCATGCCGAAATAGTGAAAATCATCCCGCTTGAGAATGGCTTCGCACAGCTCCAAATCACGCGGATGATGGTGGGTCATCACAACAAAGTAGCTCTCCGGCGGCATCAGGTTAACCTGGTCGACAGGATCTTCCAGGCAGCATACGGTGACGTTTTCCGGCACGTGGGTGAACTGTTCACGCCGCTCATCCACCCAAAATACGTGACAGGGTAACGTTGAGAGCAGATTAACCAGCGCCTGGCCAACATGCCCGGCACCAAATACCGCAATCTGCGGCTGAGGCTGGATCAGCGGTTCAAAAAATACGGTAGTTATGCCGCCACAGCACTGCCCCAGCCTGGCGCCCAGGTTGAACTGTTCGCTTAATGGTTGAGAATGATGCTCTGCCAGCATTTTCCTGGCGATGCCGATGGCGTGAAACTCCAGATGCCCACCGCCAATAGTCAGATAGGTTTTCTCCGCAGTGACCACCATTTTGCTGCCGCGATCGCGCGGCACGGAGCCTTTTTCCTCCAGCACGGTCAGCAGAACGCAAGGCTCCCGCTTCTCACGTAATTTTGCCAGCACCGCTATCCAGTCATCCGTTCGCATTCACATTATCCTTACTCAGTCTTTCTGCTCCCCAGAAGACTCTCTCTGGCGTGGCGGGCGCATCCAGCCGGGGATGCTGCTGATAGTTGCTGACGCTGGAGACCGCATCCTGCAAGGCGCACCATGCGGCAATCCCCAGCATAAAGGGCGGCTCGCCAACGGCCTTAGAGTGAAATACCGTATCCTTAGGGTTTTTACGGTTCTCTACCAGCGTGACCCGCATATCGGCAGGCACATCGCCAATTGCCGGAATTTTGTAGCTGGCAGGGCCGTCGGTCATCAGTCGCCCCTGGTCGTTCCACACCAGCTCTTCGCAGGTGAGCCAGCCCACGCCCTGTACAAATCCCCCTTCCACCTGGCCAATATCAATTGCCGGGTTCAGCGAGGCCCCCACATCATGCAGAATATCAGCGCGAAGCAGGCGATATTCGCCCGTTAAGGTATCAATGATAACTTCCACACAGGCGGCGCCAAAAGCAAAATAGTAGAAAGGCGTACCGCGCCCCGCCTGGCGATCGTAATGGATGCCCGGCACCTTGTAGTAGCCGGTTGCGGAAAGCGGCACCTGATTCAGCCACGCCATCTGCGCCACGTCCGGGAAGGTAAAGTGGTGCTCTTTAACCCGGACAATGCCGTTACTGAAGTTCACCTCATCGCGAGAACACGTATAGAGCTTGCACAACATCTCTGTAAGACGATCGCGCAGGATTTCCGCCGCATTCTGCGCCGCCTTTCCGTTGAGGTCAGTACCGCTGGAGGCCGCGGTGGGCGATGTATTGGGCACTTTGCCGGTGTCGGTGGCGGTGATTTGGATCTGATCGACATCGATTTGCAGCACTTCAGCGACAATCTGCGCAACTTTGGTGTTCAGCCCCTGGCCCATCTCCGTCCCGCCGTGGTTAAGCTGCACCGTGCCGTCGGTATAAATCAGGATCAGCGCACCCGCCTGATTCAGAAAACTTGAGGTAAAGGAGATGCCAAATTTTACCGGCGTCAGCGCTAATCCCCGCTTCAGGTAGGGGCTGCCGGCATTGAATGCGGTTATCTCTTGACGACGTGCCTGATAAGAGGCGCTGACCTCCAGCGTTTCTGTCATTTCATCCAGCAGGTTGTCTTCCACCTGCTGATGATAATGGGTGATGTTACGCTCATGTTTGCCATAGTAATTACGCTTACGCACCTCCAGCGGATCGAGACGCAGTTCGCGGGCAATGTGATCCATAATCTGCTCAATGGCGACCATTCCCTGCGGCCCGCCGAAACCGCGATAGGCCGTGTTAGAGGCTATATTTGTACGGCAGCGATAGCCGGTGATGCGTGCATCGCCCAGATAATAGGCGTTGTCTGCATGGAACATGGCGCGATCGATAATGGAGCCTGAAAGATCCAGCGAATAGCCACAGTTGCCCGCCAGATCGATTTTCACGCCGCAGAACCGTCCCGCCTGATCCACACCTGCGTCATAGCGCACATAAAATGGATGCCGTTTGCCGGTAATGCGCATGTCATCCCGTCGCGCCAGGCGCATTTTTGCCGGACGATTGGTGAGCCTGGCAGCAACAGCACAAAGACAGGCCACACCCGCCGCCTGTGTCTCTTTGCCGCCAAACCCGCCCCCCATCCGACGCATATCAATAGTAACTTTGTTCATGGTCACGCCCATCACCGATGCCACCAGCTTCTGGACTTCCGTAGGATTTTGCGTGGAGGAGAAGACCTGTAAAGAGCGATCTTCACCGGGAATAACCATCGCTATCTGCGTTTCCAGATAAAAATGTTCCTGCCCGCCGATATGGAATTCACCCTGCACGCGATGCGCAGCGCGCTCGAGCGCGGCCTGGGCATCACCGCGCTGATGCACGTGAGGCTGCTGCACAAAATGCTGCTTTTCCAGTGCCTCCTTCACATCCAGCACTGGCGTGAGGATTTCATATTCGATGATGGCCGCTTCCGCTGCCAGCCGGGCAGCTTCTGGCGTTTCTGCCGCCACTACCAGGATCACCTGGCCTGCATACTCCACCAGATCTTTAGCCATCAGCGGGTCGCCTGGCTCCAGCGGCCCGATATCCAGCTCGCCAGGAACCTGCTGCCAGGTCAGCACCTGCACCACGCCCGGTATGGCGTAACAAGGCTCCAGGTTCAGAGAGAGGATGCGGGCATGGGCATGTTCACTTAATCTCGGGCAGAGATGCAGCATACCGGGCAATTCCAGCTTGTCATCGATGTAGAGAGCTTCGCCAGAGACATGTTTTTCCGCACTTTCATGCTTGTTGCTTTTACCCGCGCCGCTCTGGATCCCTTCGCGGTACTGGCTTGCAATTACTTCTTCAGCCACAACAGGTCGGTTATGAGACATAGCGTGATACCTCCAGAAGCTCAAGGTCACCAGAGCAGGATGCGTGATAGCGGCGCAGCAGATTTTTAGCAATTTGCAGGCGGTAATCTGCACTGGCCCGAAAATCGCTGAGCGGCGTGAAGTCTTCAGCAAGCGCTATGCAGGCCTGCTCGATGGTTGCTGCCGTAAGAGGTTTACCCACAAGCTGCCGTTCGCACTGCGCGGCGCGTCTGGCTGTTTCGGCCATGCCGCCAAAGGCGATACGCGCCTGGGTAATCAGACCCTTTTCATCTGTTTCCATCATAAACGCGGCAAAAACGGCGGAGATATCATCTTCCCGTCTTTTAGAGACTTTCCATGCCTGGAAAGTTTGTGACGTTGTCACCTTTGGAATAATAATGTTGCGGATAAACTCACCTTTCCGGAGCGCTGTTTTCCGGTACGCCAGAAAGAACTTTTCCAACGGCAGGCGACGGAGCGTCTTTCCCTGTTGCAGTTCCAGCGTGGCATTGAGCGCCAGCAGCATCGGTGGCGTGTCGCCAATGGGTGAACCATTAGCGATGTTCCCGCCCAGCGTGCCCTGGTGACGAATTTGTAAGGAAGCAAACCTTTCCAGCATGGCGGAAAAAGCGGGGATCTCTTCCGCCAGCAGCTGATAACAGTGATGCAGTGAAGCACCCGCGCCGAGCACAATTTCATGCTCATTAATCTGGCAGACTTTGAGTTCATCAATCTGCTCCAGCGCGATCACCAGCGGCAGCGATTGATATTGCTGCGTGACCCGCAGCGCCAGATCGGTTCCCCCGGCCAGCAATTTCGCTTCGGGATTATCCTTCAGCAGCAGGGATAATTGTGCGACCGTTTTAGGGATAAAGCAGGCATTGCCGTTAAGCGTCAGCGTCTGTAGCTCGCCATTTTTCAGCGCAGTAAGACGTTTAACGGTCAGTGCCGCCTGCTGGTGGAAGCTGTCCTCTTCCCGATTTTCACAAGCCTTGCGGGCGGCATCAACAATGGGACGGTAACCGGTACAGCGGCAAAGGTTGCCGGCCAGCGCCTGCTCAGCCTCTTTGTGCTGCCAGCCGCTGCTGTTTTTTTGTAGCGTAAAAAGCGACATAACAAAGCCAGGCGTACAGAATCCGCATTGTGAACCGTGGCACTCCACCATCGCCTGCTGGACCGAGTGCAGCTTGTCGCCCTGTCTGAGATCTTCCACCGTGATCAGCTGCTTGCCCTGCAAGCTGCTGACAAACGTCAGACAACTGTTAGCCGTTTCATAGACCATTTCCCCTTTTTCAACACGCCCCAGCGTGACCGTGCAGGCTCCACAGTCGCCAGAGGCACACCCCTCTTTGGTGCCGGAACGCCGTTGATTCTGGCGCAGATAGTTCAGGACGGTGAGATTAGGGTCCAGCGCATGTTCTGTTACCAGCGTCTGATTAAGTAAGAATTGGATCATGCTGCTTTTTCCTCGCTGTGTGATTGCCAGACGCATTCGCCATTAACCCAGGTGGCGGCAATGTTTCGGTCGTCGCCCAGCGTCATCAGGATAAAGAGCTTTTCCCAGATATCCCGGCTGTTGGCGTAGCGCATCTGCTGAAGAGCCGAAACAGCCGGATCCAGCACCACAAAATCCGCCTCTTTGCCCGCGGCAAAATTGCCGATGCGGTCTGCCAAATCCAGCGCCTTAGCGCCGCCAAGCGTGGCGTGGTAAAACGCTTCACAGGCCGCCAGCCTGTAGCGCTGGAGCTGGCCGACTTTGTAAGCCTCGCCCAGGGTTTGCAGCATATTAAAGGTGGTGCCGGCGCCCACGTCGGTGCCGATCCCCATTTTCACCCCTTTGTCCCAGCAGGTTTTCAGGTTAAACAGCCCGCTGCCCAGAAACAGGTTAGAGGTCGGACAAAAAGCGATGGCAGAATCGGTATGGTGCAGGCAGTCCCACTCCTCTTCCTCAAGGTGAATGCAGTGCGCAAATACACTACGTGGGCCGGTAAGCTGATAGTGATGGTAAACGTCCAGATAACCCTTATGTTCCGGGAAAAGCGCTTTAACCCACTCCACCTCCTGCGGGTTTTCGCTGAGGTGGGTGTGCACCCAGGTATCCGGGAACTCCTCTTTAAGTTGACGAACTCTGGCAAGCAGCTCGGGTGAGGAAGTTGGCGCAAAGCGCGGCGTTAATGCATAGCTGAGGCGGCCATGATTATGCCAGCGCTGGATCAGTTCACGGGTTTGCTGGTAGCTCTGTTCAGGCGTTTCCGTGAGATAGTCCGGCGCATTGCGATCCATCATGACTTTTCCGGCAATCAGGCGCATGCCAAGATGGTCGGCGGCGTGGAACAGCGCATCAACGGACTCAGGATGAACGGTGCCGAACACCAGCGCGGTGGTGGTGCCGTTGCTCAGCAGCTGATGCAGAAAGAATGCGGACATTTTTGCCGAATGCTGCGGGCAGTGATACTGACTTTCCACCGGGAAGGTATACTGCTGGAGCCATTCCAGCAGCTGCTCGCCATAGGCGCCAATCATCTCCGTTTGCGGATAGTGGATATGCGTATCGACAAAGCCCGGAACGATGAGCTTACCGCGATAGTCCTGCACTGCGGCCCCTTGAGCCAGCAGGCCTCTTCCCTCTTCCCAGCTCTGCAAAGAGACGATCTCTCCGCCATTCAGCAGCAGTAACCCATCTTCAATATAACGGGCATGATCGGGTAACTGCTGAGGATTATCCACGACAGCAGTGATATCAAAAAAACTGCCACGAAGTGCCTGCGTATAGGTAACTGACATAGCGATTCCTGTGGAGAGTTTTACTCTCTCGGGTGATAAGTGCAGGTGAAGAGCATTATTGTAGGTAGCAATTGTTATGCCAGTTCAATATGACAATTATTATAGTTAATTATCAGTTAGTTAACTTATCAATGGCCTGTTTTGTGAGGGAGGCGGCAGGGAATCGTATGCGCAACCGGTTGCCTGTGTTAGCAAACGGTTGCATTCGGCAAATAATGCTTTTGTTAATGATCAAGCGCGGCCACACGGCAAAATCCTGCACTGAATTAAGGCGTTTTAATGCTGGCCTGCACCATCCCCGTGCGCTTTAAACAGGTCAATAACTCATAACTTTTTCATCCTTACCTGCTGCGGTTTGAAGTGGTATGGTGACATAACCCTGAAATGTGTTGAGGAACAGTAAGATGATTGTATTTGTTACCGGTGCCACCGCTGGCTTTGGAGAAAGCATCACCCGTCGGTTCATTGCTCAAGGGCATAAAGTGGTGGCCACTGGCCGTCGTCTGGAGCGGCTTCAGGTTTTAAAAGAGGAGTTAGGCGATGCGCTCTATCCTCTGCAACTGGATGTGCGCAATCGCGCGGGAATTGAAGAAGCGCTGGCAAGTCTGCCTGCTGAATGGCGCAACATTGATGTCCTGGTGAACAATGCCGGGCTGGCGCTTGGCATAGAACCGGCGCACAAGGCCAATCTGGATGACTGGGAGTTGATGATAGACACCAATAATAAAGGTCTGGTGTATATGACCCGTGCGCTGCTGCCTGGCATGGTGGAAAGAAATATTGGCCATATTATCAACATCGGGTCGATAGCGGGCAGCTGGCCTTACGCTGGTGGAAACGTCTATGGCGCCACCAAAGCCTTTGTCCGTCAGTTCAGCCTGAATCTGCGTACCGACCTGCACGGCACCGCCCTGCGCGTCACGGATATTGAACCGGGTCTGGTAGGCGGAACGGAGTTTTCTACTGTGCGCTTCAAAGGTGATGATGCCAAAGCAGGAAGCGTTTATGACGGCACCGAGCCATTAACGCCCGAAGATGTAACCGAAGCCGTGTATTGGGTGGCGACGTTGCCCCGGCATGTCAACATCAACACGCTGGAGATGATGCCGGTTGGTCAGACGCTGGCAGGTCTGAAGGTGCATAAGGCGTAAGGGGAAAGATCAAAACCCTGACTGGTAGCAAGGCATTGTTAGGGAGCGTGTTATTCATCACTAAACTGGGTGAGGTGGAAAAGCGTTACCACGGAGCACGTTATCTATGTCTGAAACCCGGTACGGTGGACAGGCGTCACCACGGAGCACATATTCCGGGACGCCGTGAACCCTTCCATTGAGATCTGGCTGCCGCATCCCTGCGGCAGACATCCGGCTAACGTGCTCCGTGGCGCCCCCCATTGAATTCGGTGTTGTTGGTGAGTTTGGCGTTCACACAGGTCAAAACCAGTTTAGATGCCGGTTTTAGATTTGGATTTGGACCTGGAAGTTGATTTTGGTTTTCTGTAACAGGCTACACCAAAGTTGAGGGGAAGGGAGAGCGGGCTGATAAGCAAAAGCTAAGCGGCATGGACGCCGCTTCGCAGCCCCCAGGGAGGGGTTTACGGCGTTTTTGTGTTCAGCCCCCTCTCCCTGACCAGGCTGCTGGCCCCTCAGACGACATGCTTTTTAAGTCCGCATTCTGTTCTGTCTGATTTTGCCACCACTCCCCAGACAGCGTGCCCTTCGGCTTCTACTGACCAGAACACTGAACCCCCAGACAACCTGCCCTCAACCCAATACCTTTTTCACACAGGTCAAAACCAGCTTAGATGCCGGTTTTAGATTTGGATTTAAACCAGGAAGTTGGTTTTGATTTTCTGTGACAGGCAACACTAAAGCTTTGGGGAAGGGAGAGCGGGCTGATAAGCAAAAGCTAAGCGGCATGGACGCCGCTTCGCAGCCCCCAGGGAGGGGTTCACGGCGTTTTTGTGTTCAGCCCCCTCTCCCTGACCTGGCTACCCAACTTTCAGGCAACTTACCCCTATTATCTCTTTACCCTTTTTATCCCTTTTAGCGCTAAGCCCTTCCCCAGCCGGCAACAATGATCAGCATGCCGCAAAAAGCGACGGCAGCACCCAGCCAGTCGTAATGCGTGAGCTTCACGCCATCTACAAAACGCAGCCAGAGTAATGCCGTTACGACATAAACACCGCCATAGGCCGCGTAAACTCTGCCGCTGGCTGCCGGATGCAAGGTAAGCAGCCAGACAAACAGTGCCAGACTGGCTGCCGCAGGCAGTAACAGCGCTACGCTGCCCCCTCTTTTAAGCCATAGCCAGGGCAAAAAACAGCCCACAATCTCGGCGATGGCGGTGAGGAAAAACAGGCATGTGGTCTTGAAAAACAGCATGAACTTACTCTCAGAATGGTAAACGAAGGGGCGGCTCACGGGTTAAACTTTTCCGGCAGATGATATACTCACTACTGGATGTATGAGCCTTCAAGAATAGCGAAAACAGAGGAAATCAGGAAATGTCGATGAAACAATGGCAAAAAAATCTGAGCAAGGCTGCTCTGCCGCTGGTGCTTTTTGGCGCCCTGTTCAGCATACAGCAGAGTGCTCAGGCCAAAACCGATCGTTTAATTATTCAGGATGGCGATAACGCGCTGAGTAACGAGCAGGCGCGTCAGGATAAAGAGCAGTGGGATGAAACCCGTCGGCTGCGCAGTAAAGTCAACACGCGCGTTGAAAAGAACTTTGATAAAGCAGACCGCGCTATTGATACCCGTGACGCTTGCGACCAGAGCCTTAACGTTAACGCCTACTGGGAACCAAACACCCTCCGCTGCCTCGACCGCCGTAACGGGCGTCCGGTTGCTCCATAATCGATAAGAACTGCTATAGTTAGCCCGAAGCAAACAGCTCCGGTAAACAGAGGGATGAGAGGATGAAACAGTATTCGTGGATGTTAGCCGCAGTGATGATCGCCGCGCCGCTGGCCGTACAGGCCTCCTGCGAGACGGTTAAAGCGGACATTAACCAGAAAATCATTAATAACGGCGTTAGCGCCGGTGATTTTACATTAGATATTGTGCCAAACGATCAGGTCGATCAGGCGGGCGGCCAGGTGGTGGGACACTGCGCAAACGACACGCAAAAAATCGTTTATAAGCGCAACGGTGCAGAGAGTGAATCTGTCCCCGCCAGCACCGGAACCTCTCAGGATGCCCCTGCCTCCTGATAAATATGGGGGCGGTTCTCGCCCCCACACTTCTCTTGCCTGTTATTTCTAATGGGGCTTTGTTGCGGGAACCCAGCGCGCAATCAGCAGACTGGCCACGGCAATTCCTACCGATACGACAAACACCCAGTGCAGTGAATAAGCGACCTCATTCACCATAGAGTGCAGCACGCCCTGACCAAGTCCTTCCCGCTGCGGCTGCGACATAATCTGCTGAACCGGATCGTTATGCCCCGGCAGGCGAACCATCAGATTATAATTCAGCACTGCCCCCATCACTGCTGTACCCAGCGCTGAACCGAGCATACGGCTGAACATAATGGAGGCGGTACAAATCCCCCGGATTGAGAACTCTGCCGTGTTCTGCACTGCAATCAGGAAAGTGGTGCTTGTCATCCCCATGCCGGTGCCAATAACAAAAGCGGAGATCGCGGCATGCAGTACTGAACTGCTGCTGTGCAAGGTTAACAGTAAAGATGTCCCCAGGATCAACAGCACAGAACCTGTCTGCGCAGTAAAACGGTAGGATGTTTTTTGCATCAGCCGTCCGCTCAGGGTACTTGCCAGCGGCCAGCCGATGGACATCATCGCTAACGCGCTGCCCGCCTGAAGGGGCGTTCCGCCATTTACGCCCTGGATCAAGGTCGGTAAAAAGGCGCTGATCCCCATCATGGCAGCGCCGATCGCCAGATTACCGGCGTTGCCCGCCACCAGCGTGCGGCTGCGCCAGATAGCCATCGGAAAGAGCGGCTCATCAGCCTCTCGCTCATGGCGTAACAAGGCCATTCCCGCCACTAAGGCTCCTGCAATCAGCGCTACAGCCCAGTAACCTAGTGATTCCGCCTGTAATAACGCGGTCAGCAGCGCGCTGACGGTGAGCATCAACCAGGCGCTACCCGCCAGATTTAACTTTTGCCCCTTCTCATTGTGGGATTCCGGGAACCAGCGGGCCAGCATCAGCATCGAAACAATCCCAATGGGCACGTTAACCCAAAAAATCAGCGCCCAGTTCAAGTGCTGCACAATCCACGCGCCCGTCAACGGGCCGGTGATAGCAGCAATGCCCCACACGCTGGAAAGCCATCCCTGAATGCTGGCGCGCTCTTTAGGAGGATAAACGTCAGCAATAATGGTGGAAGTCAGCGGCATGATCGCCCCTGCACCCAGCCCCTGGAAAGCCCTGAAAAGGATCAGCCAGGCCATGTTAGTGGCAAAGCCGCAAAGCACAGAGCCTAGCAGGAACAGCGAGGTGCCGATGAAAAAGACCCGTTTTCTTCCCCATAAGTCCCCCAGGCGACCATAAACAGGGACGCTGACCGCCTGCGTCAGTAAATAGATGGAAAAAACCCAGCCAAACTGCGAAAAGCCACCCAGCTCAGCAATAATGGTAGGCATCGCTGTAGCCACAATGGTCACTTCAATGGCCGCCATAAACATTGCCAGCATAGCGGCAACCAGGATCCAGTGGCGATGCGTCACCTGGGGTTGGGCTGTATCAGACATAAGTCTCCTTGAGTAAGCTTCCTTTATTCTGGCCTGGAATGGGGGCAATAATTTCCGAAAAGTGCTTTTTGTGCAACCTTCATTGTGACGGTGTCACTTTTGAATCGATAAAATATTTTCATTGAACTCAGGCCAGTACCGGTAAGGGATTAAGCGCCCTGCTCACCAAAACTATCCTACTGATTTTAAGCCTTAAACTTGGCATTACCCCCTGAAGACTGCTATAGGTTGAAGGCGCTTTCAGACCCTTTATCAACAAAAAGCGTTAAACGTCACACTTTTTCAGGTGAAGTACCGTGTTGAACAAGTTAGACGTTTTCTGGCGATTCGCTGCTTTTAAGCATTGATGCTGCCAGATTGTTACTTAGCACTATCCCTTTGGGATTGTCAGGGAGAATGGGATCCATGCAACATCATACTCTGCTTCGGCGGGCTCTACTCGCCATGCTCTTTATCGCTGTAGTTATTGGGCTGCTGGTTTATGGCCTGGGGTTAGAAACCATTAAAGCCCGTCAGGTCGATCTGCTTTATCTCGGCCAGCAACATATGCTGCTGGTATTCTGGTCGATGCTGTTAGCCCTGCTGGTAGGCATTCCCAGCGGGATTATCCTCAGCCGACCTTTTGCCCGCAAATGGGCTGAATATGTCATGCAGATCTTCAACGTCGGTAATACGCTTCCGCCGCTTGCCGTCCTGGCGCTGGCCATGGTGGTGTTGGGCATTGGCGATCGCCCTGCCATCATCGCGCTGTTCCTGGCTTCTTTACTGCCCATTGTGCGCAACACCTACTCCGGTCTCTGCTCGGTGCCGGCTTCTCTGACCGAAGCGGCTAAGGGCATCGGCATGACTAAAGGCCAGCGCCTGCGCCAGGTAGAACTGCCTAACGCCTGGCCGGTTATGCTCTCCGGCATTCGCGTGGCGACAGCCATTAACGTAGGCACCGCGCCGCTGGCGTTTCTGATTGGCGCCAGCAGCTATGGTGAGCTGATCTTCCCCGGAATTTACCTTAACGACTTCCCTACCCTCATCCTTGGTGCCGCAGCAACAGCGTTGTTTGCGCTGATCCTCGATATGCTGCTGGCTGGCCTGGGGCGTATTTTAAGCCCTCACACGGCCGTATAAGAATAATCAGGAGTAAATCATGGCTAAGGCCTTCTCAATGACCCGTTGGGTCAGATCTACCGCGCTGGCGCTGGGAGCCACGCTGGCAATGAGCGCTGCCGTAGCAGCTGAACCGATCAGAATGGCAACCAAAAGCTTTACCGAGCAGCATATCCTCTCGGCCCTGACCACGCAGTATCTGCGTAAAAAAGGGTTTCAGATAGAGCCGAAAACCAATATTGCGACCACCATTGGCCGTAATGCCATGATCAACAAACAGATTGATATGACCTGGGAATATACCGGCACCTCGCTGATTATTTTCAACCATATCAATAAGCCAATGTCCTCTGAAGAAGCCTATAAAACGGTTAAAAACCTGGATGCCAAACTGGGGCTGGTCTGGCTGGATCCCGCGCCGATGAACAATACTTACGCCTTCGCCATGCAGCGGAAACGTGCTGAGGCAGAGCACATTGAAACAATGTCGCAACTGGTGACGAAAATTGAAGATATACGCAAAAACGACCCCGATCATAACTGGATGCTGGGCCTGGATCTGGAATTTGCCGGACGCTCAGACGGCATGAAGCCGTTACAGAAAGCCTATAACATGCCGCTGGATCGGCCGCAGATCCGGCAGATGGATCCTGGTCTGGTTTATAACGCTGTGCGGGATGGTTTTGTTGATGCCGGGCTGGTTTACACCACCGACGGCCGCGTAAAAGGCTTCGATCTGAAAATCCTGAAAGATGATAAGGGTTTTTTCCCCAGCTATGCCGTTACGCCGGTAGTGACCCAGGCCGCGCTGGATTCACATCCCGGACTGGCCGAAGCGCTTAACAGCCTGTCACCGCTGATCACAGACGATGCGATTACCGAAATGAACAAGCGCGTTGATATCGATCATCAGTCTCCGCAGAAAGTGGCGAGTGATTTCCTGAAATCTAAAGGTTTGATCTGAGGAGACCCTATGGACACCCTTCGTTATATTATTGATAACTGGAGCTATCTGGCCACCTTAACTTTCCAGCATCTCTGGCTGGTGGGGCTGGCGGTGGGAATGGCGATTGTTATCGGCGTACCGCTGGGAATTGTTATCGTGCGCTACAAATGGCTGGCTACACCGGTTCTTGGCCTGGCTACTATTGTGCTTACTATCCCTTCCATTGCGCTGTTTGGCCTGATGATCCCGCTGTTTTCCCTGGTGGGCCAGGGAATTGGGGTTTTGCCTGCGGTGACCGCAGTATTTCTCTACTCCCTGCTCCCTATCGTGCGTAACACCCATACAGCTCTGGAGAATATCCCGCCGGGACTGCGCGAAGCGGGTCGCGGTATTGGTATGACTTTCTCACAGCGTTTGCGTTGGGTTGAGATCCCGATGGCGCTGCCGGTGATTTTCGGCGGTATTCGTACCGCTGTAGTGATGAACGTAGGCGTGATGGCCATTGCCGCCGTTATTGGCGCCGGCGGGCTGGGCCTGCTGCTGCTGGATGGTATCAGCGGCAGCGACATCCGTATGCTGATTGCAGGCGCTCTGATGATCTGCCTGCTGGCAATTATTCTCGACTGGCTGCTGCACCGTTTGCAGCTGGCGCTGACTCCAAAGGGGATTCGATAATGATAAAACTGGAAAACCTCACCAAAACCTTTAGCCAGAAAAACGGCACCACTTTTAATGCCGTGGATAATGTCAGCCTTAACGTGCCGGAAGGCGAAATGTGCGTGCTGCTTGGCCCTTCCGGCTGCGGTAAATCGACCACCCTTAAGATGATTAACCGTCTGATCCCCTCGACCAGCGGCAAAATTCTGATCAACGGTGAAGATACCAGCGGACTGGATACCGTTACCCTCCGCCGGAACATTGGTTATGTTATTCAGCAGATTGGTCTGTTCCCGAATATGACCATTGAGGAGAACATTACCGTGGTGCCCCGGATGCTGGGCTGGGACAAGAAGCGCTGCCGCGAGCGTGCCAGTGAACTGATGAGTATGGTTGCGCTGGATCCCAAAAACTTCCTGCATCGCTACCCCCGTGAAATGTCCGGCGGGCAGCAGCAGCGTATCGGCGTGATCCGCGCCCTGGCCGCCGATCCACCGGTTTTACTGATGGATGAACCTTTTGGTGCAGTCGACCCGATCAACCGTGAGGCTATCCAGAATGAATTCCTTGATATGCAGCGTCAGCTGAAGAAGACCGTGATGCTGGTCAGCCACGACATCGATGAAGCGCTGAAGCTGGGTGACCGCATTGCGGTATTTGGTCAGGGTAAAATTGTGCAGTGCGCCAGCCCGGATGAGCTGCTGGCAAAACCGGCTAATGAGTTTGTTGGATCCTTTGTTGGCCAGGATCGTACGCTGAAGCGACTGCTGTTGGTTCAGGCGGGCGACGTAACCGACCAGCAACCCACCATCACCGTCAGGAAAAGCACCCCGCTTGCTGAAGCGTTCGGCATGATGGACGATAATGATATGCGCTCTATTACGGTGGTGGATGATGATGGCAAACCGCTTGGCTTTGTGAAACGCCGTGAGGCGCGCGGTGCTTCTGGTCAGTGTGCCGATATGCTGAATAAATTTACCGTCACCGGACGGGCGGAAGAGAACCTGCGCGTTGTACTGTCGAAACTTTACGAGCACAACCTGGTCTGGATGCCCATTGTGGATGAGGAAGGCCGTTACAGCGGAGAGATTTCGCAGGATTATATTGCGGACTATCTGAGTTCAGGTCGTACCCGTCGGGTGCTGAATCTGGCCTGACGATCCAGCCAGCGGTGATGAGCCGCTGGCTGTTATGCTGAGCCTGTGTCGCCAGTTGTGATAGCAAAGTTTAAAAAAAAGCTTTGCCGCAGGCCAGGCTGTCACAGTTTTAAGGCACTAAGATCCAGATATTTTGCCAACTCCCGCGTTTCGGCGCGCGGTAAATAGGGTAGCTCACCCAATAACGGCGCCTGAATTTTGCTGCTCAGCACGTTGATGATCTCGGCGTAATGCGCCAGCCCCGGATTAATGCGGTTGGCAACCCAGCCCAACAGCGGCAGGCCATCATTCTGGATAGCCTCTGCGGTCAGTAATGCGTGGCTCAGGCAACCCAGCTTGATCCCTACCACCATCACGACCGGAAGCTTCTCTGCTGCTGCCCATTCCGACAGCGGTCTGAGATCGTTCATCAGGCTTCGCCAGCCCCCCGTTCCCTCCACGACCACATAATCTGCCTGGTCTGCCAGCGATCGCAGACCGGCGCTCAGCATTGGGTAATCGATAGTGGTTTCGCGGCTGGTACTGAGTTCATCATCCAGCGCTGTGACCGGATTGATGGCTGCGTAGGGTAGCTGCAATGAAGAGGAGGCCTGTAAAATCAACGCGTCTTTATTACGTGGCCCCTCTTCTGTTTGCTGGCTGCTTTTTGCTACAGGCTTGTAGCCAACGGTGATTTTATTGCCCTCTGCCAGTTTCTGCAAAAGCGCACGACTGACCACTGTTTTCCCCACCTCGGTATCGGTGCCAGTGACAAATAACTGCATCGACATCCCCTCCCCATCGACCCCGATTGGTCAATCAATTAAATTTCGTTAACTGTCAGAGCAGGCATGGTAGGACAGGCGAGATGAGATCGGTTTGCGTTAGCGCAATATTTTCTCATTAAGTGCGAATATTTATTACCCTTGCAGGAGCTTCACCAGCAAAGTGCCATCATAAAGCGCATCCTTAACTAATGCCGCGCCACGCATTGTTCCCACCTGATGAAAATGTGTGGGTTCGACTTCAATCTGCTGGCTGTAAGCCGGTAATGCCTGGCGATGAATTGCGTTAGCGATAGCGGGGAACAGGATCGACTGGGCCTGATTAAGCGGTGAACCAATCAGAATTTTTTGTGGATTAAAGAGATTAACCATGATGGCGACAATGCGTCCTACGCTCTGCCCGACGCCCGCTATCAGCTCTTTTGCCAGCGCATCATCCTGAATGGCCGCTTTGCACAGCCGGTCGATGCTCAGAGGCTGACCCTGGAGGCTGCTGGCTTCACCAGCTTGCAGACGTTGTTCAGCCAGCTCTAACAAACTTTCGCTGCTGGCGACGGTTTCCAGACAGCCGTGATTGCCGCAATAGCACTGTTTGCCGTGAGGATCGACCTGCGTATGGCCAATCTCTACCAGCGTGCTGCTGCCGTTATGCAACAGCCTTCCACCGGTGATCACCCCCGCCCCTACCTGATGATCGATCACGACCTGAATAACGTCTCTGGCCTGCTGCGAAGCACCAAAAAGCGACTCGGCCAGCGTCCAGGCACAGACATCATGCTGAATATAGACCGGTAAACCGGTGCGTTTCTCAAGCTCTGGCCCGAGGGGCATATCGGTGACGTCATAAAATGGCATGCGGTGAACAATGCCGCTGCGGGCATTTAAAATGCCGGGAAGCGTAATGGCTATCGCTGTCAGGCGCTCCAGCTTCTGTTGATGGCGGATAAAAAAAGCGTCAATTTCTGCAATGATCCTGTTTAACAACGGCTCGCTGTCCGTTACCGGCAGCGGACAGATATCTTCCGTAACCAGTTGACTGCTTAAATCGCGTAAAGCCAGCAGGATATCGCCGTGGCCAATACTCACCGAGAGGTAGTGCCAGGCTTTGGTGTCGAGGATCAAACCAACGGCAGGCCGTCCGCGGCTTCCCGGTTCCTGAAATTCCGTTTCCTGAACCAGGTGCGCTTCCAGCATCTCACGCACAATTTTGGTAATACTGGCGGGGGCGAGCTGCGCTCTTTTAGACAGTTCAATGCGCGAAATGGGACCACAACGGTCAATCAGGCGATAAACGGCCCCGGCATTGGTCTGTTTGATCTGGTCAATATGGCCTGGCTGGCCGTCCACTATCACACCCTGCTCCTGGTTATTTTCACGCTTCAAAATAAAGCATATCTGCATGGTGAAACACTTCACGGATGCCGTCAAATATTTGATTCGGAATGTGATTTACAGCACATAAAAGCGCTTCAGCTGCCGGATAAACCGCCAACCGTGGCCGCAAGCAGCAAAGCTTTCATCTGTTCAATAACCGCGGTGGTTTCGCGTCGTCGCGACCAGACCAGCCAGACTTCGGACCAGGCATCCTGTTCTTTCAGTGCCACCCAGCGGACATCATCCAGACGAATACGGCTGAACGAGGCTGGAAGAATGGAAATGCCCAAACCAGTGGCGACCAGGCCGAGAATGGTCATTGCCTCTCCCACTTCCTGAGCAATATTGGGCGCAACAGCGTATCGCTGAAGCAGAGCCAGCGTTTCGGTATAGAGCGCCGTGCCGACCTGGGGATCAAAAAACACAAAGGGTTCCTGCGCCAGCTCCGTGACTGAGATTGCCGCTTTCTCCGCCAGGGGATGATCGCGAGGAAATACTGCACAGAGCGGTTCGCGAAGCAGCAGCTGATGGGCAAGGGTTTCCGGCAGCGGGGTATTTCTCATCACCCCCAGATCCAGCCGCCCCTCATTCAGGGGTTCAAGCTGCTGTCGCGTATTGATCTCCTGCATCTGTATATGGACGCCCGGATGCCGTTGGCGAAAAGTGAATAAGGCATCCGATACCGGGGTAATAAAAGGAGCCGAAGAGGTAAACCCAATCCGCAGCTCGCCCTCTTCCCCCCGGTGCAGACGGGCAGCTTTATCCGCCGCCTGCGTCACGCTCTGCATAATCTGCCTGGCGTCGTTAAGAAACTGCATGCCTGCTGCCGTCAGTTGCACGCTTCGGTTGGTTCGGGCGAACAGCCGTGCGCCGATCTGCTGCTCGAGGATCTGGATCTGCTGGCTGAGCGGAGGCTGAGAGATGTTGAGACGCTGGGCCGCCCGGCCAAAATGAAGCTCTTCCGCGACGGCAATAAAATAGCGCAGATGGCGCAGCTCAATATTCATATCTTTAAAGTCTCATTCAAGATTATTAATAGATTAGACATCATACCGAACGCTTATTACAGTAAATGATGAATAAACAGCCTGAAAGGATTTGCAGTGAATCGCTCCTCATCTTCCGCGACGCTGGACGACCGCGTTAAGCGGAATCCGCAACCTCTGCCAGATAGTGAATTTATTGAGCGCGGCACTCCGCAATATCTGCGCGTCACGCTGGCCTTATTTTCAGCGGGATTAGCCACCTTCGCCCTCCTTTATTGCGTCCAGCCCATTATGCCGGTGCTGTCGCATGAATTTGGCGTCTCCCCGGCTGCCAGCAGCCTTTCGCTCTCTGTTTCTACGGTGCTGTTGGCGCTGGGGTTACTGGTGACCGGGCCGCTTTCTGATGCCGTCGGGCGGAAATCTGTGATGGTGACCGCGCTGCTGCTGGCTGCAAGCTGTACGCTGCTTTCAGCCGTCATGACCAGCTGGCACGGGATCCTGATTATGCGGGCGCTTATCGGCTTATCACTAAGCGGCGTGGCTGCGGTGGGCATGACCTATATCAGCGAGGAGATGCACCCGGGCGCGATCGCTTTCTCAATGGGACTCTATATCAGTGGTAACTCTATTGGCGGAATGAGCGGCAGACTGCTAAGCGGAGTGATCACCGATTTCAGCTCCTGGCGTATTGCTGTCGCTGTTATTGGCTGCTTCGCTCTCGCTTCGGCCCTGATGTTCTGGAAAATTCTGCCGCCTTCGCGCCATTTCCGTCCCACATCCTTAAAACCCCGCACGCTGCTGATTAATTTCAGGCTGCACTGGCGCGATAACGGTCTTCCGCTGCTGTTTGCAGAGGGATTTCTGCTGATGGGTGCCTTTGTCACGCTGTTTAATTACATCGGCTATCGCCTGCTGGCGCCGCCCTACTTTATGAGCCAGGCCATTGTCGGTCTGCTTTCCGTGGTCTATCTCACCGGCTCATGGAGTTCGCCGAAAGCGGGCTTGATGACGGCAAAATTTGGCCGTGCAGCCGTACTGCTGTTTGCGACTGGCATGATGGTGGCAGGCGTACTGATGACGCTGTTCAGCGCCGTCTGGCTGATTTTGGCAGGGATGATGCTGTTTACCGCCGGATTCTTTGCCGGACATTCGGTGGCCAGCAGCTGGATCGGTCCACGTGCCAGACGGGCTAAGGGCCAGGCAAGTTCTCTCTATCTGTTCAGTTATTATCTTGGCTCCAGCGTGGCCGGGACGGCGGGCGGGGTTTTCTGGCATCAGTTCGGCTGGCAGGGGATTACCGCATTTATAATTGTACTGCTGATAATGGCCTTGCTGGTGGGGGTTCGTCTCAGAAATAAACAGCTGTAAAAAGAACGGGCCTTGCGCCCGTCCTCTGTTCTTGCTCTGCCTGCACCTGAAAGCTTAGGCTTTAGTGCGGTCCGCATAACGTTTATGCAGCTTTTGCAGTTTAGGGGGAATAACGGCCAGACAGTAACGATTCTGCTGCCCTTCGCCTTCCCAGTAATTCTGATGATACTCTTCAGCCGGATACCACTCCGCCGGCCCCTCAATTGTGGTCACAATTGGGCTGGTATGATCTTCCTGCGCCCGCACAATAGCGGCCCTGGCTTCTTCAGCCTGCGCTTCATTAGCGGGGAAAATGGCTGAACGATACTGAGTACCGATATCGTTACCCTGGCGATTAAGCTGGGTTGGATCGTGGGTGGCAAAGCTGATATCCAGCAGGTCACCATAGCTTACTTTTTCAGGATCAAAGCCCAGGCGGATGGCTTCAGCATGGCCCGTATCACCCTCACAAACCTCACGGTAAGTGGGATTAGAGGTATGCCCGCCGATATAACCACTTTCTACAGAGACTACACCGTTAATTTGTTTGAAGACCGCTTCGGTACACCAGAAGCAGCCTCCGGCGATGGTTGCATATTCTATTGTCATGGTGACTCCTCTTTTTAATGTGGCCGGACTTAATGACAGCCGATCCGGCTCAATGCAGGCCATTGCAGCATAAGCGTGTCGATAATACCATCCAGTTCTTGCCGGCTTGCCCCCTCCCGTGCGCGCACGGACATGCCCTGCATCAGACAGCCAAGATAGGCTGAAAGCGCGGCAATATTCGTTTTTGCATCCAGTTCACCCGCGCTCTGACGCTCAAGTAAAAAGTGATGGAGATGGCTCTCCTGGCTGGTGTGGCGCGCTTTAAGCATATCTGCCACTTCGGCAGAGTCGGCTGAAAGCGCCGTAGAAGTACAGATAAAGAAACAGCCCGCGGGTTTCTGCCCGTCGGTAAAACAGGCTGCGGTAGAACGGAAATAGTTTTCCACCCCTTTTTCAACGCAGCTCTCCGGACAGGCTAAAGCCGCCTGCCGTTGATCGGCAAACTTCTCTGTATATCTGTCTACGGCCGCGCGGAACAGCCCCTCTTTATTGGTAAATTCTGCATAGAGCGTTGGGGCTTTCGCACCCGTCGCCTCGACCAAATCTGACAAAGATGTGGCTTCATAGCCATGTTGCCAGAAGAGTTCAAGCGCCTTATCAAGGGCAGCTTCGCGGTTAAACGTTTTTGGCCGTCCCCGGCCCTTACGTGTGCAGATGTCCTGATCAGTCATAAGTCCTCTCTGTTGACACAGCACTTGCTGATTAAATTACCGATCATTATAAAAACGTTTAGGGCGTGATGTCGAGTCTCTTTGTCACATTCCTGCTGCAAATAAACTTACCGCGGCAAACGCAGGATTTCAGCTGAGAGTTACATTTTTTTTCTGGCTTTAAAATTTTATAAATCAATGTGATAACTAATAAATTAACGATCGATAACAAAATAGCATTGACGGATGAGCAAGGCAGGCATACCATTTAGTTATCGATCGTTAACTAATAACGACGCAGAGATCAACTAAACCGAATTAAGAGAGAATACAAACGATGAAAACCATGAAAATGACTCTTGCTGCCCTCGCCCTGACTTCCCTCTCATTTGCCAGTTTTGCGGCAGAGAGCGTGAATCAGGAACCGATGAACCAACAACAGGTGGGTGTGGTAAGCGCTACGGGTAGCAACCTCTCCTCACTGGAATCTCAGCTGGCGACTAAAGCCGATGCCGCAGGCGCGAAATCATTCCGGATTACCTCAACTACAGGTAATAACCGTATGCATGCTACTGCCGAGATTTATCAGTAATTACACCGAATGAGCTTTTTTTATAAAAATTTAAATTATTAAGGGTATCGTCATGAAAAATATCAAATTAACTATCGCGGCCGTTCTTCTGGGTTCTCTCTCTTTTGGCAGCATGGCGGCAGAACTGGTTACCAGCGCCCCATCCAGTCAGCAGAAACTGGGCGTAATCAGCGCAACCGGCAGCACTAACCTGGCTTCTCTGGAGGCACAACTCTCGGCAAAGGCTCAGGAGGCAGGCGCGAAATCTTTCCTCATCACTTCGACCTCTGGTCAGAACAACCTGCATGGCACCGCCATCATTTATAATTAATTTCGACAGCCGCCCTGCCGTCAGCTCATCGCTGGCGGCGGTTATATTTTTCTCCCGGGCACAAATATTCTTTTTCCTCTCTCCTTTGCTTTCTGTTCTCTCTGCAAGATGTGTACAAACTCCGCAATGAAATATCACCTCAACATCCCTCTCAGCTCCGATTTTTTTACTATGTAATGGCAGTGAAAATATAGCCATACCCTTAGTGTGGAAACAGATAATACCCAGACTTTTCGGGTTATTTTTAATTGAATGCTCAATCAATAAAAACTATGATGGTTATCAGTTTTTGCACATTATGTTATCAAAAAGGTGAAGAATTGGTTAATTAACAGAGTTAAATCAAAAAGATAACTTTACACCCCCTGAGTTTTCCCCAGTGTAGTTAGCGGATATGCGGCGGCTTTTCCCAGTATGCGCTAAGGCACGCTTTGCGAAAATCGGGTTCCATCTTGATTGATTTCGGAGAAGGTATGCCGACGACTGAAATATCCAGGAAAGAACAACAAGACCGTATTAATCCCGTGGTCTTTTACACCTCAGCAGCGCTGATACTGCTGTTTTCTTTAACCACTATCTTTTTTACTGATTTATCCGATCGCTGGATTAACTCAACGCTGGAGTGGGTATCAAATACCTTTGGTTGGTATTATCTGCTGGCAGCGACGGTTTATATCGTCTTTGTGGTGGTAATTGCCGCTTCACGCTTTGGCTCTATCAAACTGGGGCCGGAACAATCCAAACCGGAATTCAGCCTGATGAGCTGGGCGGCTATGCTGTTCGCCGCGGGTATCGGTATCGATCTGATGTTTTTCTCGGTCGCAGAACCGGTGACACAGTATATGATGCCACCTGAAGGCCAGGGTCAGACAATGGAAGCGGCGCGCCAGGCGATGGTCTGGACACTGTTCCACTACGGTTTAACCGGCTGGGCTATGTACGCACTGATGGGGATCGCCCTGGGCTACTTCAGCTATCGCTACGGCCTGCCGCTGACCATCCGCTCTGCCCTTTATCCTATATTCGGCAAACGTATTAATGGCCCAATCGGTCACTCGGTCGATATTGCCGCGGTAATCGGTACCATCTTTGGCATTGCAACCACACTGGGGATTGGCGTAGTTCAGCTGAACTATGGACTCAATGTGCTGTTCCATGTGCCTGAAGGGCTGACGGCGCAGGCTGCGCTAATTGCCCTTTCAGTCATTATGGCGACCATCTCGGTGACCTCTGGCGTAAATAAAGGGATCCGCCTCCTTTCGGAACTGAATGTTCTGCTGGCGCTGGGGCTGATCCTCTTTGTGCTGTTTATGGGCGATACCAGTTTCCTGCTGAATGCGCTGGTGCTGAACGTCGGGGATTATATCAACCGCTTTATGGGTATGACGCTGAACAGTTTTGCCTTTGATCGCCCAACGGAGTGGATGAATAACTGGACGCTCTTCTTCTGGGCCTGGTGGGTTGCCTGGTCGCCGTTTGTGGGCCTGTTCCTGGCCCGAATCTCTCGTGGCCGTACAATCCGACAGTTTGTCGTCGGCACGCTGACCATTCCCTTTATCTTTACCCTGCTCTGGCTGTCGATTTTCGGCAACAGCGCGCTGAATGAAATTATCCACGGTAACCTGGGCTTTGCACAGGAAACGCTGGCGCATCCGGAGCGCGGCTTCTACAGCTTGCTGGCGCAATATCCAGCCTTTACCTTCAGCGCTTCGGTGGCGACCATTACCGGCCTGCTGTTCTACGTCACCTCTGCTGATTCCGGCTCGCTGGTGCTGGGGAATTTCACCTCACAACTCAGCGATATCAATAATGATGCACCAAACTGGCTGCGGATCTTCTGGTCGCTGGCTATTGGGTTGCTCACGCTGGGCATGCTGATGGTTAATGGCGTTACGGCGCTACAGAAAACCACGGTGATTATGGGGCTGCCGTTCAGCTTTGTGATTTTCTTTGTGATGGCCGGATTATACAAATCTCTGCGTGTGGAAGATCACCGGCGTGCAAGCAGCGTTGCCAGCACTCCGCCCATGCCGGTTTCCCGTGAAGACCGTCTGAACTGGAAGCAGCGTATCTCCCGCGTGATGAACTACCCTGGCAGCACCCACACTAAAAAGATGCTGGATACCGTTTGTCTGCCCGCCATGCAGGAGGTTGCGCTGGAGCTGCAAAGGCGCGGTGCTGAGGTACAGGTCAACGAACTGCCGCCGCTGGAGGATGAGCGTCTGAATCATCTGGAGATGTTAGTCACGCTGGGCGAAGAGCAGCGCTTCCTCTATCAGATCTGGCCTCAGCGCTACTCTGTGCCCGCCTTTACTTATCGGGCGCGCAGCGGCAAGTCAGATTATTTCCGCCTGGAAACATTCCTGCTTGAAGGTACTCAGGGCAATGACCTGATGGATTACACCAAAGAGCAGATTATTAATGACATCCTCGATCAGTATGAGCGTCACTTAACCTTCCTGCATATTCATCGGGAAGCGCCGGGCAACGCCATGCCCTTCCCTGAAGTCTCTTAACGCACTCTTGTTAAGTAATAAAGCCAGGCACTTGCCTGGCTTTTATATTTAGCGCGGCCTCTCCTGTTTTCGTTGTTTAGCGGCCATTGAGTTGGCAACCCATCTTGCAAGAGCAGGCCCTGTCAGCAGTACAATAATAAACCGCCCGGTTTGCATCGACATCACAAACGGCATATCAACGTGGCTGGATGAAGCGATAATAGCTACCGAGTCGGCCCCGCCCGGACTGGTAGCCAGATAGGCAGTCAGCGGGTCGATGCCGGCAAAATGAACCAGGCACAAAGCAAATACGCCGCAGATCACTACCAGACTGAAAATCGATAATAAGAGTCGCGGCAAGGCTTTCGCTACATAAATCAGAATTGCCCGGTTAAAGCGCAGCCCGATACTCCAGCCAATAATCGCATAAGCCACCATTAGCAAGGCTGGCGGCAATTCGATTGAGATCACCTTGAAATCCTGCAAGAGTGCTCCGCCCGCAAGGGTGATTAATAACGGCCCTGCCGGAATACGCCAGAGACGGCTTACCAGCACTCCCCCGACAATAATCAGTAGCGTATAACCAAAATGGCTCCAAGCCACGGGCTGAATGATATCAAAGCTTGAACTCATGCTGCCGGCGGGCACGGCGGGCGCCCAGATACGCGCCACCAGCGTTGCCGTCACCGCCACGACAACTACCCGCAGATATTGCATAAAGGCGACCAGTCGCACGTCTGCCCCATAACTTTCTGCCATTAAGGTCATGGCCGTAGCCGCACCGGGTGACGATCCCCAAATAGCAGTTGAACCTGGCAACACTTGCCAGCGAGCCAGTAACCATCCCAGCAGAGTGCTGGCGATAATCACCGAACTGATACTGGCGACAAATAAAGGCCAGTTCTTAGCCATTTCAACAAAGAGTGAGGCCGGCATCGCTCTGGCAATCATCATCCCCACCACTCCCTGAGCCAGGGAAAAGAGCTGACGATGAATTGTCAGTGGCTTGTCACGTGCTGCGAAAACGATCGCCATGGCCATAGGGCCTAACAGTAGCGCTGCCGGTAGATTCAGGCTCTCCAGCCCCAGGACAGCAAGAGCAGAAAACAGGATTAGCCAGAACCAGCGCATGCGGGGTGTTTTCATTGATAGCTCCAGGAGGCGTTCAACACGAACTTCCGCAGTTTATCAGCTCATTTTCTGCCTGCCAGGCATTCTTACAGCGATGTTGTCTGTCATTTTTACGCGGTCTTACCGCGATTGTAGTGAAAATCAACAAATAGTATGTTGTAACTAAAGTAGCCGCTACCACCGCCTTCTGCCATCCTGATTTCTGCGCCATCCCGACTGGCTGCCCCTTAATAAGCCTGTGCTTTAAAAAACCAACAGCATGGTGCTTTTATCAATCTGTCTGGCGGAGAGCAAGATAAACCGCTTTTAATCCTGACGAAGATAGGAGTTATTACTGTAACAATCCCAGCAGAGTAATTTTTAGCAGGCAAAAGTATTGGAGTGCTTACTCATATTAACTCTGGCTCTGAACTTTTTATGTACGGCCCTGCCAGAGCAACTGAATATAGCCGGATGAATGACGCTGACAATTATCCCTCTGTGCAAAATGGGGTTTGTTCATTTGTCCAAACGTTCCGCCCATGTAACGTTAAGAATTGTCCTATTAATGTAAATATATTAATGTTGACGCCCTGCACTTTCGGTTAAAAAGGTGACGGCGCAGAAAATAAATAACGAAATTACACATTAACTGTTTTTTACCGTGAATTTTCTCTGTACACTGAGCCTTGTTACCTCCACTGTTTAATTTTTAAACCACTCAACGCTACGGATTCCTTTATGAGCGAAACTCTGAAAGTATTAAATAACATTCGAACTCTTCGTGCACAGGCTCGTGAAGTTTCTTTAACTGAACTTGAAGAGATGCTGGAAAAACTCGAAGCGGTAGTAAATGAACGTCGTGAATCAGAAGCGGCCATTGCTTCTGAAGTCAAGGAAAAAGAAGAAAAGCTGGCGAAATATCGTCAGATGTTGCTGGATGACGGCATTGATTTAAGCGAACTGACTGCGGCAGAAACCACTACCGGCAAATCCCGTGCTAAACGTGCTCCCCGCCCGGCTAAATATCAGTACACCGATGAAAACGGTGAAACTAAATCCTGGACCGGCCAGGGTCGTACCCCAGCGGTAATTAAGCAGGCGTTAGATCAGGGTAAAAAACTGGAAGATTTCCTGATTTAATCTTCCTGCCACGTCAGCTTATCCTGGCGTGGCCCCTCTGGTTTATTATTCCTGCCTGTTTAATTTTTTAGTTTTAAAAATGCCCTTGTTATATTACGCTGACAGTGATTAGTATGTTGTAACTAAGGATGCCAGATGAGCCGTTATGAAGCCGTAGATAATCTCCATCGCTGCGTGGCCGACCTTGAGACCGCCCTGAAAACCTTCACAAACTTCCTGCCTGGCCTGCGGTTGTTAGTGGCGCGGGTATTTGAGCTGCCGCCCGTTATGAAGGGGAACGAGCATGACCCCGTGCGTAAAATTGCGGTGAAACAGCACCTGGCGCAACCCGCTCTGGATCTGGCACTCAGACACTACCTTCGCCTTTTTATTCAGCATCAGTCTGAATCCTTAAGTACTAAAGCTGCGGTTCGCTTACCGGGCGCCCTCTGTTTTGCTGCCAGCCCCGAAGAATCCCGGCTGGTACATCAACATATCGATAACATAAATAGCCTTAAGCAGCGCCTTGAGCAGATTATTACCGTGGAATCTGGTGTGCCCAGCGAGGAGCGTTTTGAATTTGTTCATACGCATTTGAAGGGGCTAATTACGCTGAATGCTTACAGGACTATTACCCTGCTGGACGCCGCGGATTCCCTGCATTTTGGCTGGGCAAACAAGCATATTATTAAAAATGTCACACGCGAAGAGATGCTGGAAAAACTCAATAAAAGCGTCAAGGCAGGACGGGCAATGGCACCCTGGACGCGGGAAGAGTGGGCGGAAAAACTCAGCGACGAGATTGCGTTGCTTAATTCCCTGCCCGCTTCCGCGAAGCTAAAGATAAAACGCCCGGTTAAGGTGCAGCCCATTGCGCGCGTATGGAATAAACAGCAGCAGAAGCAAACGCAGCTTGCCTGCCCTTCCCCGCTACTGATTCTTTGTCCGGATGCAACCAGCGTGCCGAAATTAGGGGAGTTGCTCAATTACGATGCAGATAATGTGGTTCACAAATTTAAACCCCAGGCAAAAACCCTGTATACCCTGATCCCTAGGCTGCATCTATATAGCGATATTGAGGTTTAACCGTGTCAGAAAGCAAAAAAGAGCGGGTGGCACCCCGCTCTTTTTATCTGCATCATTTTACGACTTCATGCTGCCAACCATATCTTCTGGTCGCACCCAGGCATCAAATTCCTCTTCCGAGAGATAGCCAAGTTTCAGCGCTGACGCTTTAAGGGTTAATCCCTCTTTATGTGCCTTTTTGGCTATTTCAGCCGCTTTATCGTAACCAATATGTGTATTTAACGCCGTCACCAGCATCAGTGATTCATTGAGCAACTGAGAGATACGATCGTGGTTAGGCTCTATCCCTGTGGCGCAATGATGGTTAAAGCTCTCCATGCCGTCCGCCAGCATACGTACGGATTGCAGGAAATTATGAATAATCATCGGACGGTAAACGTTCAGCTCAAAGTTACCTGAAGCGCCCCCCATATTCACCGCAACGTCATTCCCCATCACCTGGCAGCACAACATAGTCATGGCTTCACACTGTGTTGGGTTGACTTTCCCTGGCATGATTGAGCTGCCCGGCTCGTTCTCAGGAATGGATATTTCACCAATACCGCAGCGCGGGCCGGAAGAGAGCCAGCGAACGTCGTTGGCGATCTTCATCAAAGAAGCGGCCAGACCTTTCAACGAACCGTGGGCATGAACCAGTGCATCGCAGGTTGCCAGCGCTTCAAACTTATTGGGTGAAGTGACAAATGGTTGACTGGTGAGGTTGGCCAGCTCTTCAGCCACGCGAACGGCATATTCAGGATGGGTATTGAGGCCGGTTCCCACCGCCGTTCCGCCCAGCGCCAGCTCAGCCACATGGGGAAGACTTTGCTCAATGTGCTTCAGATTATGCCCCAGCATGGCAACCCAGCCGGAGATCTCCTGGCCCAGCGTCAGCGGCGTGGCGTCCTGTAGGTGAGTTCGGCCAATTTTAACAATATCCTTAAAGGCTTCTGCTTTCTCATTCAGGGTCTTGTGCAGGGTTCTCAGTTCAGGTAGCAAATGCTCCTGCACAGCCAGCACGGCAGCGACGTGCATCGCAGTGGGGAAAACATCATTAGAGCTTTGGCTCTTGTTCACATCGTCGTTAGGGTGAACCAGACGTTCCATGCCGCGTACGCCGCCCAGGATCTCACTGGCGCGGTTGGCAAGCACTTCATTCATATTCATATTGCTTTGCGTACCGGAGCCGGTTTGCCAGATAGCGAGGGGGAATTCTGAGCTGTGCTTGTCGGCAAGTACCTCATCCGCTGCGTTGATAATTGCTGTTGCGCGTTCAGCCGGAAGCAGCCCTAAATCGCTGTTAACCTTTGCCGCTGCCCGCTTGGTGAGCACCAGCGCGCGCACCAGCTCAACGGGCATTTTTTCCGTGGAGATGCGAAAGTGTTCCAGCGAGCGCTGAGTTTGCGCGCCCCAAAGCTTATCCGCAGGAACGTCAATGGAACCCATTGAGTCTTTCTCAATACGGTTGGCAGCCATGATTCTCTCCTTTTACACAATGATATGAATATTAACCCTTTCTTTTACCCTTCCGGGCTGAAAGCGCGGGGCGTAGTGTGTCATACAATAATTTAACATTATGCGACTCATACGCCCTTATTGCACACCGCATTGTCTTTTAGTCATGGTTTTCTGCTTTAATATCACCAGAAATTATCGAAATACAGGTGAGTTAACATGCAAAAATTGATCAATTCTCTGCAAAATTACGCCTGGGGAAGCCCGACGGCCCTGACGGAACTGTATGGGATAGCTAATCCAGGCGGGCAACCTATGGCTGAACTCTGGATGGGTGCGCATCCCAAAAGCCCCTCTTATATTGAAGTTAACGGTGAAAAGGAGTCGTTGCGCGCGGTTATAGAGGCAGATAAAGAGACTTTATTAAGTAAAGCCGTGGCGGAGCGATTTGGAGAGCTGCCTTTCTTATTCAAAGTGCTCTGCGCTGACCAGCCTTTATCTATTCAGGTTCATCCCAGCAAGGCCGCTGCCGAAGTGGGGTTTGCCAAAGAGAATGCTGCCGGCATTCCTCTTTCAGCAGCGAACCGCAACTATAAAGATGCTAATCACAAGCCAGAACTGGTGTTTGCCCTTACCCCGTTTAAGGCGATCAACGGATTTCGTGAGCTGCACGAAATTATCTCTCTGCTGCAACCCGTAGCGGGCGCGCATCCGGCCATTGCCCACTTTTTGCAGTCGCCTGCGATGAGCGGCCTGTCAGCGCTGTTTGCTGCGCTGCTGTCGATGGAAGGGGAACAAAAAAGCCTGGCGCTGGATTTACTGAAGAGTGAACTGCGAAGCCGTACAGGCGAGCCGTGGGAGACCGTTGCTTTAATTGCCGAGAATTACCCGGATGACAGCGGACTCTTTTCCCCGCTACTGCTGAATGTGATTGAGTTGCAGCCTGGCGAAGCGATGTTCCTGTTTGCCGAAACTCCGCATGCCTATTTGAAGGGCGTGGCGCTGGAGGTGATGGCGAACTCAGATAACGTGTTACGCGCTGGCCTGACGCCAAAATATATTGATATTCCTGAACTGCTGGCCAACCTGAAATTTGAAGCCAAACCTTATGCCAGCCTGCTGACCCAGCCGGAGCAGGCAGGGACAACCCTGAATTTCCCGGTGCCGGTGGATGACTTTGCCTTCTCTCTGCACCAGCTCAGCGCCACGCCTGTTACCGTTCACCAGCAAAGCGCCGCTATTCTGTTCTGTGTAGAGGGTCAGGCTGTGGTCAGTCATGGTGAACAGCAGCTGACGCTTAAGCCCGGTGAATCCTGTTTTGTTCCGGCCACGGAATTCCCTCTCACTCTGGCAGGCACTGGACGAGTAGCGCGAGTCTTTAACGATCTGACGGATTGCGGCTGACGTAAAGGGCCACAATTGCTATTATTAATCAAATTATTAAACAAAAACGCCTCAGGGCGTTTTTTATTCGCCAGGCATTTGCCCACAGGATCGATTTGCCGGCGCCAGTGACTAAAAGGACGACTTTACAGATGAAAAAGACAAAGATAGCGATTGGAGTAGTAGTCGCACTCGGCGTGATTTGGACCGGAACTGCCTGGTTTACCGGAAAACAACTGGAAAAGAACATGGATCAACTGGTGCAGAATGCGAATGCCCAGATGAATAATATGGCACCGGAAAGCCGTCTGAAGCTGAGCTATCAGGATTACAAACGCGGCATTTTCAGCAGCACTGCCCGTTTCATGCTGCAATCTAACTCGCAGACTGAAGATAACGCCTTGATCAAGCCCGGCCAGAGCATCGTCTTTAACGAGAAGATTGACCACGGCCCTTTCCCTTTCGCCCAGCTGAAAAAATTCAATCTGATCCCCAGTATGGCTTCTGTACACACGCAGCTGGAAAACACCGATGCGGTGAAGAAGCTGTTTGAAATGACCAAAGGCCAGTCGATTATTCAGGCGGAAACCCGTGTGGGTTACAGCGGCACCACCGTTTCTGACATTCATCTGCTGCCGATGGATTATAACAATACCCAGACCGGAGAGCGGTTTGCCTCTAACGGGGGCACGCTCAACGTCAGCGCCGATAGCAAGGGCGACAAAGTTGAGTTTACCGGTAATCTGGACAGCCTGGTGCTGACCACCAAAAATCAGCTCGATATGCCGGTACTCTTTACCGCTAATGGCCTGAAGCTGGATGCCACCACCCACCTCAGCCCGGAAGGGATGCGCGTGGGCGATCAGAGCATCAACCTGCAAAAACTCACCGCCGCCGTGGATGGACAGGAAGCGTTTATTGCTGAAGGGCTGAAGGGGAAATCCTCCTTCAACTCTGAGAAGAGCCTGATCGCCGGTACCATTGATTACACGCTGGATTCCCTGAAGCTGCAAAACCAGAACTTTGGCGAAGGTAAGCTTTCGGTAAAACTGTCGCAGTTTGACGCAAATGGTATGAAGGCCTTTTCTGACAACTACAACAGCCAGGTGCAGGCACTGCTGAATGAGCCAGGGATCAGCGACAATCCGGCCCTCTATCAGCAGCGTATGAGCCAGATCCTGACGGCTAACCTTCCTCTGCTGCTGAAAGGCGATCCGGTAGTTAACATCGCTCCCTTCAGCTGGAAGAATGATAAAGGTGAGAGCAGCTTTAATCTCTCGGTGCACTTTAAAGATCCTTCCACTAACACCGCTCAACCGCAGAACATCGGGCAGGCGGTGGATAACGTCCTGAAAACGCTGGATAGCAAGCTGAGCATCTCAATGCCGATGGCAACCGAGATGATGACTCACGTGGCGATGGCTGAAGGCTATAAACAAGAGGATGCTGCTAAACTGGCGGATCAGCAGGTAAAAGGCGTGGCGGCAATGGGCCAGATGTTCAAACTGACCACGCAGAAGGATAATAATATCGTTACCAGTTTGCAGTACGCCACGGGTCAGGTAACAATGAACGGTGAAAAAATGCCGCTTGATCAGTTCCTGGCGCGTTATATGTTAGGTGGGATTGCACCAGCAGAAATGCCGCAGTAACGGTAAGCTTCTTATCAGGGCGCGATTATCGCGCCCTTTTTTATGCCACCCTCCTGCTTCAGGCCTGAGTCACGCTTTTAGCTGGCAGGCCGCTCTCAGAGTTACTCTATGCAGAGCCACGCTCAATAAGCACCGGCGGAAGGATGCTATTTTGCACAGCCCCGGCAGGATCGGCCATGCGCTGTAGCAGCCTTTGCGCCGCCGTGCGGCCAATTTCTCTGGCCGAGCTGGTGATAAAAGTCAGCGGCGGATCGGTCAGTTCCGCTTCCGGCGCGTCACCAAACCCTACCAGCGCCATTTGCTGTCCGTAGTAGCTGTCCACCCCGCCCTTGCCAATGGTTCTTCCCGTGCGCTGTAAGCCAAAGTAGCAGCCCAGCGCAACCGATGCATTATGGCAAAGGATTGCGGTAATGGTGGGATGATGATGGATCAGATCTTCCGTGAGTTCAGCCACATCCCGCTGATAGCGGCCGCTTTCAATAATCCATTCGCTACGAAACGGCAAACCATACTGTAACAATGTGGAGCAGTAGCCGCCGATGCGCTCCGCCCTGGTCAGAGAAGAACCCGAGCCGCCAAGCCAGGCAATACAGTGATGGCCTCGCCTGATCAAATACTCCGTGGCGATTTGCGCCGCGTGGAGATTATCGGGGCGGATAGAGTCCGTCTCCTCCAGGCTGCTGGCTCGTGAGGCGCAAATCAGGGCGATACCCTGCTCCCGTGCCTTTGCAACGAGGTGCGAGGCGTTCTCTGCACCGCCGCCTAACACAATCCCCTCCACGCCCTGCGCTACCAGCGTATCGAAACAGCGGTCAATCTGCTTTCCCTTTGGCCCGCTTTGCGTCAGAAACAGCACTTTGCCCTGCGCTTCCAGCCCTTCACTGAGGCCAGCGGTCATCTCAGCATAAAACGGATGGCAGAGATCGCGGACGATCAAGCCTACAACCCCACTCCCGCCGCCTCTGAGCATGGTGGCGGAGCGATTGGGAACAAACCCAAGCGCCTGAACGGCTCGGTTAACGCGTTCAGTGGTGGCAGAGGAGATGCGCCCTTTTCCGGAGAGAACCAAAGAGACGGTGGTCACGGAGACCCCGGCTTCGAGCGCAACATCATTGATAGTGCTTTTTTTCAGTGACATAAAAATTTCCAGCCAGCCCTGGCTGACTCGTTTAGTGAACCCGGTCGAAACCACAAGGTAAAACGTTACACTTGTGAAGCCTGAAATAAAACCTGCACCGCCGGGAAGAGTGTGACTGATGGCGCATTAATATCTGATAAAACGTTTTATCATTTTTTACCTCAGCGCGGTCTGAGCATTTTTTATCCCGGGAGAGTCTATGTCGGCCACTAAACACAAAATAACGCTTTGGGAGTTTTTCCAGAGTCTGGGCAAAACTTTTATGCTTCCCGTTGCGCTGCTCTCGTTCTGCGGCATCATGATGGGAATTGGCAGTTCGCTGAGCAGCCACGATGTTATTACGCTGATCCCCTTTCTGGGTAATCAGATCTTACAGCTGATTTTTCTGTGGATGAGCAAAGTAGGCTCTTTTGCATTCAGCTATCTGCCGGTGATGTTTGCCATCGCTATCCCGCTGGGAATGGCGCGGGAAAATAAGGGCGTTGCCGCTTTCTCCGGCTTCGTGGGCTTTGCGGTGATGAATCTGGCGGTAAACTTCTGGCTTAATGCTAAGGGGATTTTACCTGCAACAGATGCTGCGGTACTCAAGGCCAATAATATTCAGAATATTATCGGCATTCAGTCGATCGATACCGGGATCCTTGGCGCGGTCATTGTGGGCATCATCGTGTTTTATCTGCATGAGCGTTTCCACACCATCCGTCTGCCTGATGCGCTGGCCTTCTTTGGCGGCACGCGCTTTGTACCCATCATTACCACGCTGGTAATGGGACTGGTCGGGCTGGTGATCCCGCTGATTTGGCCCTGGTTCGCGGCGGCAATTACCGGTCTTGGCTGGGTGATCAACGGCGCTGGCGAGTTCGGACCGATGATCTTCGGCACCGGCGAGCGCCTGCTGCTGCCGTTTGGCTTGCAGCATATTCTGGTGGCGATTATCCGCTTTACCGATGCGGGCGGCACGATGGAGGTTTGTGGTCATACCGTCAGCGGCGCTTTAACCATTTTCCAGGCACAGCTCTCCTGTCCGGAAACTTCAGGCTTTGCTGAAAGCGCCACGCGCTTCCTGTCACAGGGCAAAATGCCGGCCTTCCTCGGTGGGTTACCGGGCGCCGCGCTGGCGATGTATCACTGCGCCCGTCCTGAAAACCGTCACAAAATAAAAGGCTTACTGATTTCAGGTGTCGTGGCCTGCGTGGTGGGCGGCACCACCGAACCGATTGAATTCCTGTTCCTGTTCGTGGCACCCGTGCTCTATCTGATCCATGCGCTGCTGACCGGTCTGGGCTTCACCGTGATGGCAGTACTGGGCGTGACCATCGGCAACACGGATGGCAATATTATCGATTTCGTGGTGTTTGGCATCCTGCATGGTCTTGCCACCAAATGGTATTTCGTGCCGGTGGTGGCTGCCATCTGGTTTGTGGGTTACTACCTGATTTTCCGCTTTGCTATTACCCATTTTAATATCAAGACGCCGGGTCGCGATCTCGACACCACCACCGTTGAGAAGAACATCTCCGCCACGGTGGGTAAATCGGGTTATAACACCCCGGCCATTCTTGCGGCACTGGGGGGAATGGAGAATATTACCTCGCTGGATAACTGCCTGACCCGCCTGCGTCTTTCGGTCAAAGATATGAGTCTGGTAGATGACGCAGCCCTTAAGGCGAACAGGGTGATTGGTGTAGTCCATCTGAATCAACACAGTTTGCAGGTGGTAATTGGCCCTCAGGTTCAGTCAGTGAAAGATGAGATGGCCAGCATGATGGCAGCGGTGCCCGGCTGAATAGTGGCTGAGGGTACGCCCCGGTGATGCCCTCTCCTCAGCGATTTATCCCACCTGTCTCTATAAAAAAACGGAAGGCAGACCAGCAGGGAAGCTGGTGCGCCCGCACGGAGAAACCAGATGTTTGATTTTGATCGAGTTATCGACCGGCGCGGCAGCTGGTCGACCCAGTGGGATTTTGTTGCCGACCGCTTTGGCCGCGACGATCTGCTGCCTTTCACCATTTCTGATATGGATTTTGCCACCGCTCCCGCCGTGACTGAGGCGCTTCAGCAGCGTCTGGCGCAGGGCGTGCTTGGCTACAGCCGCTGGCAGCATCCGGACTTTTTATCTGCCGTCAGCCACTGGTATCAGCGCCGTTTCGATATTAACGTTGACCCGCAGCAGATTGTTTATGGCCCGTCGGTGATTTATATGGTGGCGCAAATGATCCGTCGCTGGTCCAGACCCGGTGACGGCGTGGCTATCCATACTCCAGCCTACGATGCATTTTATAAAGCGATTGAGGGGAACGATCGCCGCGTTCTCTCTCTGCCGCTTGAGCGGCGTGAGAATGAGTGGTTTTGTGATATGCAGCAAATGGCAGCGCTGCTGGCTCGCGATGAGTGCAGGATCCTGCTTCTTTGCAGTCCGCACAACCCTACCGGCAAGGTCTGGCGGCGTGAAAAGCTGGAAGAGATTTCAGCCCTTTGCCAGCGTTACAACGTGCGGGTGATCAGTGATGAAATTCATATGGATATGATTATGGGCGACCAACAGCACACCCCCTGGAGCGCGGTTGCGGGCGATCGCTGGGCGCTGTTCACCTCTGCCTCGAAAAGCTTCAATATCCCCGCCCTGACCGGGGCGTATGGTTTTATCAGCGATGAGCAGGATCGGCAAGCCTGGTTCGCGGCGCTGAAGGGCGCTGACGGTCTCTCTTCTCCCGCCGTACTTGCCGTAGCGGCGCATATTGCCGCTTACCGGCAAGGGGAAAGCTGGCTGGATGCCTTGCGGGAGTACCTCAAAGGCAATCTGCAACGGGTGGCGACGCGGCTCAACCAGGCATTCCCTTGCCTGAACTGGCAACCTCCTCAGGCCACTTATCTGGCGTGGATTGACCTCTCGCCGTTAAAGCTGGATGACCATGCGCTGCAACAAGAGCTGATTGAACAGCAGCAGGTAGCGATCATGCCAGGTTACACCTACGGCCCGCAGGGAGCAGGTTATCTCCGGCTGAATGTGGGTTGTCCGCGCAGTAAAGTTGATGAGGGACTTAACCGCCTGATCGCCGGAATTGAAAATTTGCGCTGCCAGAGCGCCCGCAAGCCGCTGCGAGGCGGCGAATGGCGCAAATAATCAACACTTGCAGCGGCGATTGCGCAAACCGCTGGCGGAGTTGCGCAAATTGTTTTTATACTGTTATGCACTTTATGAAAATAACCGAGTGCGCCGACATGATTGATACCCAGCTTCCCCTTACCGATATTCATCGCCACCTTGACGGCAATATTCGTGCACAAACCATTCTGGATCTGGGCCGTGAGTTTAACCTCACCCTGCCCGCCACCACGCTGGAGCTTTTGCGGCCACACGTACAGGTTACGCAAACCGAACCCGACCTGGTGAGCTTTCTTAACAAGCTGGACTGGGGCGTCAAAGTTTTGGGTTCGCTTGATGCCTGCCGCCGCATTGCGATAGAAAATGTGGAAGACGCAGCCCGCGCCGGCATCCATTATGCTGAACTGCGCTTTTCACCGGGCTATATGGCGATGACCCACAATCTGCCGATCCAGGGCGTGGTGGAAGCCGTGATTGACGGCATTCGCACCGGTTGCCAGCAACACAACATTGATGTTCGCCTGACGGGCATTATGAGCCGCACCTTTGGTGAAGAAGCCTGCCTGCGCGAGCTGGAAGGGTTTCTGGCCTGTCGCGACAACATTACGGCAATCGATCTCGCTGGCGATGAGCTGGGCTTCCCTGGCAGCCAGTTCCTGAGCCACTTTACCCTCGCCCGCGATGCCGGCTTCCGCATTACCGTGCATGCTGGTGAAGCCGCTGGCCCGGAAAGCATCTGGCAGTCGATCCGCGAGCTGGGTGCCGAGCGTATTGGTCACGGCGTGAAGGCGATTGAAGATCCGGCGCTGATGGATTTTCTGGCTGCACACCAGATTGGCGTGGAGTCCTGCCTGACCTCCAATATTCAGACCAGCACCGTTTCCTCGCTGGCGCATCATCCGCTGGCGACCTTCCTTGAACATGGCATTCTGGCAACCATTAACACTGACGACCCCGCTGTTCAGGGCATTGAGCTGGCGCACGAGTATGAAGTCGCCGCTCCCCAGGCAGGGTTAAGCCCGGCGCAGATCCGCACCGCGCAGGAGAATGGGCTGAAGATTGCGTTTCTGACAGAAGCGGAGAAAGAGGCGGTACGCGCGCGCGTTGCGGCCTGAATTCGCTGAAAACCAATAAAAAACCCCGCCAGGATTATTCTCCGGGCGGGGTTTTATCAGAGCCAGGCGGCTCCTGCTCTACTTCAGTGACAGCGTCTGTCGCTTCTCAGCCGACTGCAAGCCAAGTTCAATCAGCTCCATCACCTGAATCGCTTCTTCCGCAGTAACCGGGTTGTTGCCGTCGCCATTGATGGCGTCACGTACCCCAGCGTAATAGGCTGGATAGTTGCCTGGTGTGGTCAGCAGCGTTTCTTCTGCCATCATGTCGCCGTTTACCAGCGTCACTACGCCATCGCGCATATCGTAGCCCCACTCCTCCTGCGGTGGACGGGCGCCCGCTTTCAGGCGATCCTCCTGCGGATCTAGACCATATTTCACATAGCTGCCTTTGGTGCCGTGCACCTGATAACGTGGCGATTCGGCGGCCACCAGCATGCTGGCATGCAGCACAATGCGACGCTGAGGATAGGTCAGCACCGCATGGAAATAGTCTGTGGTCTGCGCGCCAGGACGCATCTCAGCTAAATCTACGTTGATCGCTACCGGCGAGCCGAACAGTTGCAGAGCCTGATCGATCAGATGCGGCCCCAGATCGTACCAGATGCCGCTGCCTGCACCCTTCTGCTCACGCCAGCGGTTACGCACTTCCAGACGGAAGCGGTCAAAATGGGATTCAAAGTAACGTACTTCACCCAGCGTCCCCGTACTCAACAGCGTTTTCAGCGTCAGGAAGTCGCTGTCCCAGCGTCGGTTATGGAAAACGGAAAGCAGCAGCCCTTTAGCCTTTGCCAGCGCATCCAGCTCACGTGCCTGAGAAAGGGTGACGGTAAACGGCTTGTCCACCACCACATGCTTGCCCGCATTCAGCGCGGCTTTCGCCAGCGGGAAATGGGTATCGTTTGGCGTGGGGATCACTATCAGTTGCAGAGTGGGATCGTCAAACAGGGTTTGCGGGTCTGACACAACCTGGGTGGATGGCCAGTCAGCGTGCACTTTACCGGCATCGCTGCTGGAAACGGCCGCCAGTTCCATCCCGGCGGTGCCTGCGATTAATGGCGCATGGAAGGTCTTGCTGGCGAAGCCGTAACCCACCAGCCCTACACGTATTTTGTCGCTCATTTGCATTCCTCTTGTCCTTTACCCAGATGATTTAAGACTATCAACCGGGCAAGAACAAGCGGGAATGCGCTGAAATATCCCGTTCAGCTTAACTGATGGCGGTTAAATCCCAGGTTTCCTGCGCCACCAGCGCATCGTGCGCATCCAGCGAACGACGGCGGAAGTCGCTGGGGCTGACGCCCACGCGTTTACGAAACACGCGGGAAAAATAGAGCTGATCGTCATAGCCTACAATTCTTCCTACGGTGGCAATCGGCTCCTGCGTGGTTTGCAGCAGCAGTTTGGCGCGGATCACACGCTGATCCTCCCGCCAGCGCAGCAAATTAACGCCCATCTGCTCACGAAAGAGATGTGCCAGGCGCGACGGCGAGAGACAGACATGGTTAGCCACTTCATCAATTTTCAGCTCACCCGCCAGGTTGCTGGTGACGAACTGACACGCCTCGATCACTCTTGGATCACGGATCTGCTGATGACTGCGGGGGTCTTCTTCCACCGCACGCAAGAGCAGCCGCTCCAGCAGGTTCATCGCCAGCTCTTCCGCAAACCGCCTGCCGGAGGTATGCGTCTGCTCGATATTGGCAAACAGCCTTTCGAACTCTCCCCGCAGACGCTCCGGCAGCCTCAGCCTTCCCACGCCCTGCTTCTCATCCTGCCACTTCAGCCAGTCGCTCCAGTAGGCGCGCGGACGGAAATAGATCCAGCGATGGTGCCAGCAGTCGCTTTCTGGCGATCGGCCATAATAATGGGGCGTTTTTGGCTGAAACAGCAGTATATCGCCCGGTTCACAGTCAAACGCATGCTCATTGTTAAACACCTGACCGCGACCTTTGGTGGTCAGGTTGATGATAAAGCCTTTCATGCCCTGTGGACGGTCAATAAGAAAGTCCAGCCCATCTCCGGCATTGATTGGCGTCATACCGGCAACCAGCCAGGCGGTAAACTGATAACCGGGTAAGAGCGGGTTTGACTGCGCAACCGGCGCTAAACGATGGTACATAACGCCTCCTGTCAGGCCGCTTTAGCTTTCTGTTTGTAGCGGTCGAAAATAACCGCCGCTAACAGTATCAGACCGCGCACCACATACTGTGAGAAAGGCGAGATATTCAATAAATTCATCGCATTCTCAACCGTACCGAGGATCAGCACGCCTGCCACCACGTAGGAGATTTTGCCGATCCCGCCCTTCAGCGAGACGCCACCCAATACACAGGCTGAGATCACTATCAGCTCATAACCCAGTGAGGTCATCGGCTGACCGCTGGTCATGCGCGAGGCAAGAATGATCCCGGCTGCGGCGGAAACCAGGCCCGAGAGGATAAAGATAATGATGCGGGTTCGTACCACCGGCACACCCGCCAGACGGGCCGCTTCTTCATTACCGCCGATAGCCAGCGTGTTGCGGCCAAAGGTGGTTTTATTCAGCAGGAAACCAAAGATGATCATGGTGCCAATAGTCAGCCACACGGGTGCCGGCACGCCAAACCAGTTGGTGTAGCCCAGCGCAAAGAAGCGTTCATCTTCAATGCCAACGGCCTGACCATTAGAGAAGATATAAGCCAGACCACGTACTATCTGCATCGTCGCTAAAGTGGTAATCAACGCATTGATTTTCAGTTTGGCAATCACAAAGCCATTAATAAAGCCGCAGGCCACGCCCAGCAGCAGTCCGGCAGCAATACCGATCCAGAGGCTTTCGGTCATGTTGATCACCACGGCGGTGGTCACACCGGCACAGGCGATAACTGAAGCGACGGAGAGGTCAAAATCACCCGAGGCCAGGCAGAAGAGCATGCCGCAGGCAACCATGCCAGACATCGACATCGCCAGCCCAAGGCCTTTCATGTTAATCAGTGAACCAAAATTTGGCACAAAAATAGTGCAGCCGATAAACAGCACGGCGAAGACTACCAGCATACCGAAATTATCCCAGATGCGGCTTAAATTCACCCGCTGGGTCGGCTTCGGTGGCGTTGCAGAAGACGTGGTGGAAGATGACATAACAATACTCCTTCTAATCAGGCCACTACGGCAGTGTGTTGGGTGGTTTTTGGCATAGCAAGACTGAGCGTTAACGCTTCCGTGGCCTGGTCATGGCTTAGCTCACCGGCGATTTCGCCCTCTCTCATCACCAGAATACGGTCCGCCAGCCCCATAACCTCAGGCAGATCGCTGGAGGCAAACAGCACGGCAATGCCCTGTTCCGCCAGCGCATAAATCAGGGTATAGATTTCGTTTTTGGCGCCGACATCGATACCGCGGGTCGGCTCATCAAGCAGGATCACTTTCATATCCTCTGATAACCAGCGGCCCAGAATCGCTTTTTGCTGGTTGCCTCCGGAAAGGTTCATGATCAGCTGATCGGCAGAAGGCGTTTTAATATTGAGTGAACGGATATGCTTCGCGGCATTTTTCCCCTCCCACTGATTGTCGATCAGACAGCCAGCGGTAAGATTGTTGCGGCGGGCGCTGATGTTGATGTTGTCCCGTACTGAGTGAACAGGAATGATACCGTCCGCCTTACGATCTTCCGGGCAGAGCAGGATCCCGGCGCGGATTGCGTGCGCTGGCTCTTTAATCACTATCGGTTCGCCATCCAGCCGCATTTCACCACCGGTGAGTCTGGTCGCGCCAAACAGCCCCTTCATCAGTTCGCTGCGCCCTGCACCGACCAGACCAAACAGCCCCACAATTTCGCCGGCATGGACGTTAAGGGAGATCGGCTTCCGCACGCCTTTGGCCTGCACTTCATTCAGTTGCAGCCGCACCGCACCGGTTTTGCGCGGTGAATAGCCATAGATATCACCGATATTACGGCCCACCATCGCCTGCACCAGCTCATCGTGCGTGGTGCCTGGAACATTGGTAAAGGTCTGGACATAGCGGCCATCCTTAAACACGGTAATTGCATCGCTCAGGGCGAAAATCTCTTCCATGCGATGCGAGACGTACAGCACCACGCGGCCCTGCTCACGCAGCTGGCGGATCACGCGGAACAGGTGTTCAATCTCACGGGCGGAGAGCGAACTGGTGGGTTCGTCAAAGGCGATAACCTTAGCGTTACGCGCCAGCGCTTTGGCGATTTCAACCATCTGCCACTGCCCCAGAGAGAGCGATTTAAGCGGAGTATCCGGGTCGATATCCATCCCCAGGTTTTTCAGCTGTTCTCCCGCCTCATAACGCAGCAGCTTGCGGTTAACGAAGCCCGCTCTCTGCGGCAGCTGACCCAGATAGATATTCTCTGCCACCGACATTTCCGGTACCAGATGCAGCTCCTGATAGATGATGGCTACCCCCGCATCCAGCGCGGCTGTGGTATGGGTAAAGCTTACGGGTTGACCCTGTAGGCGGATCTCTCCGCTGCTGGGCTGATAGCTGCCGCTGAGAATTTTCAACAGCGTGGATTTTCCCGCGCCGTTTTCTCCCATCAGGGCATGGATCTCTCCGGCACCACATTCAAAGCTGATATCCTGCAAGGCTTTAACGCCGGGAAAGGTTTTCCCGATGCCATGAAAACTCAGATAGGCGGGTTGCGTACTCATTATTCCTCCTGCCGGGTTTACCAGGACGACGCATTGCGCCGTCCTGGTGGGATTACATCAGGCCTTTTTTCGCCAGTTCCGTTTTGAAGTTGTCGCGGGTGATCAGCACCACGTCGGTCACTTCAGTAAATTTCGCCGGTTCAGCATCTTTCGTTACCCAGTTGTAAAGCATCTGGATGCTCTTATAGCCATGCACATCCGGGCTTGGCAACAGTGAACCGTAGAAGCCGGTAGCCTGGCCTTTCGACAGTTCATTAACGGCATCCACGCCGTTGATACCAATGCCAATCACATCCGGAGCCTTAAAGCCCTGACCTTCTGTAGCGCGGACGCCACCCAGCACGGTGTTGTCATTCATGCCCAGGATCAGCCAGTGCTTCACGCCCGGATGCTGCACCAGCAGTGAGTTACCGGCATCAAAGGCGCCAGGGATATCATTAGATTTGGTCGGAACTTTGTAGATCTGTGCTGCCGGGAAGCCAGCCGCTTTCAGCGCCTCCATAGATCCACTGGTGCGACGACGAGCGGTATCCAGCTCATCAGCGGTGATCGCCATTACGCCGGTGTCCTTCGCTTCCCAACCGCGTTTCTTCATCTCCTTATAGAGTTCCTGCCCCTGACGCTCGCCAATTTTAGTGGCGGCCATCATCACCAGCGGCACGGTATCCATAGGTTTGCCTTTGGCAGTGACAAACTGATCGTCCACGGCAATGACTTTCAGATCGTAGCTGCGTGCTTTAGCCACAATAGCGGAGCCGAGTTTGGGGTCCGGCGTACAGATAACAAAGCCTTTCGCCCCGCTTGCCGCCAGACTGTCGATGGCGTTCAGGGTTTTCTCGCCGTCCGGTACGGCAATTTTGATCACTTCAAAGCCCATCTCTTTGCCGGCTTTATCAGCAAACTTCCATTCAGTCTGGAACCAGGGTTCTTCCGGTTGTTTCACCAGGAAACCCAGTTTCATGGTCTCAGCCATAGCTGAATGTGACATAACGGCTGCAAGGCCAATTGCTGCCAGCGCGTAGGGTATTTTGTGCATGAGGCTCTCCGGCTCAGTACCCGCTTTCAGGCGGTGTGATGTAAACGGTATCATTCAGATTGCTGCCCCGCTAAGGGCTTAAAACCGCAAGTTTTTCGGTCAGGACAGCAAGCCCTGTGCCGATGAGCGCTAGTTTTAACGGGAACTTAGCAAGGAAAGGGAGAGCGGTATCACACCCTGTGATTTCAGCAATTTCATCCATGTATTCAGCAAAATTAACCTTCATGTAACATTAGAGCTGCGTCACAGATTCCCTCCCCATGACAGAAAAGTGCATATTTGCAGCGTACTTTACCTAACCGAAACCCGGCCAAATTCATAGGGTAGTCAGACAGGATTAACCATACCGTCTGGAGATCAGAGAATGCAGTTGGGAGCCATCACAATAGGCCTGGATTTCGGAAGCGATTCGGTTCGGGCATTAGCCGTAGACTGTGCCAGCGGCAAAGAGTTATATGCAGAGGTTGTGGCCTACCCGCGCTGGCAGGCGGGACGCTACTGTCAGAGCCGTATTAATCAGTTTCGCCATCATCCACAGGACTATATAGACGCCTTCGAACAGGCTATCCGTGACGTTGTCACCAAGTTAACCCCAGAGCAGCGGCAGAATGTTGTCGGCATCGGCGTCGATTCAACCGGTTCAACCCCTGCCCCTGTTGACCGCGATGGCCAGGTGCTGGCGTTGCGTCCGGAATTTGCCGACAACCCCAATGCCATGTTCGTGTTATGGAAAGACCATACTGCAATTAAAGAAGCAGAGGAGATCACCCGTCTCTGTCACAGCGGAGAGTTTGAAGACTATTCGCGCTTTATCGGCGGCATTTACTCTTCCGAATGGTTCTGGGCCAAGATCCTGCATGTCAGCCGTGAGGATCGTGCCGTGCGTGAAGCCGCCGTTTCCTGGGTAGAGCTTTGTGACTGGGTGCCCGCTTTGCTGAGCGGCACTACTGCACCGGCGGAGATGCGTCGCGGACGTTGTGCGGCGGGTCATAAATCACTCTGGCACCCGGAGTGGCAGGGTTTACCCACCAGCGAGTTTTTAAATGCGCTGGACCCAATGCTGACCCAACATCTGGATACCCCGTTATTTAACGAGACCTGGACCGCTGATTTACCGGTGGGTCAGATCACATCCGAATGGGCAGAACGCCTCGGCCTGCCCACCACCGTCACCCTTTCCGGCGGCGCGTTTGACTGCCATATGGGCGCGGTGGGAGCGGGAGCTGGCCCTTATACCCTGGTGAAAGTAATTGGCACCTCAACCTGCGACATTCTGATTGCCGATCCGGAGCGCGTTGGCGACCGGGCAATTAAAGGCATTTGCGGTCAGGTAAACGGCAGCGTGGTGCCAGATATGGTAGGTCTTGAAGCGGGCCAGTCAGCCTTTGGCGATATGTACGCCTGGTTCAGCCGCCTGCTCTGCTGGCCGCTTGAACAGGCGGGCCAGCGTCATCCTGAGCTGAAGCCAGATCTGGACGCCATCCGCAAAACCCTGCTGAACGATCTGACCAAAGCCTGGGCAGAGGATCCGCAACTCGACCATTTACCGGTAGTACTGGACTGGTTTAACGGCCGCCGCACGCCTTTTGCCAATCAACGTTTGCAGGGGGTCATTACCGATCTCAACCTTGGCACCGATGCGCCAACGCTGTTTGGTGGGTTTATCGCCGCCACCGCCTTTGGCGCCCGTGCCATTATGGAGTGCTTTGAACAGCAGGCCATTCCTGTGGAGAGCATTCTGACGCTGGGCGGCATCGCCCGGAAATCGCCCGCCATTATGCAGGTCTGTTGCGATGTGATGAACCGTCCGCTGGATATCGTCGCCTCTGATGAATGTTGTGCACTGGGCGCAGCGATTTTTGCCGCAGTTGCCGCAGGCGTCTATCCGGATGTCCCTTCTGCGCAGCAAAAAATGGCCAGCCCCATCGCCACGACTTTGCAACCCGATGCCACCCGCGTCGCACGCTATCAACAACTTTATCAACGTTACCTTCAGTGGTGTGAAGTGGCCGAACCTCAGTTTGCCGCTCAGCCGACCCAAATTTAAGGAGAACTACATGACTAAGCCTGCTTCTTACAACGTCTGGTTTGTTATTGGCACCCAGCATCTTTATGGCGCGGAAACCCTTCGCCAGGTTGAACAGCATGGTCAGCAGGTGGTGGACGGGCTGAACAGCGAGGGGAATCTGCCCTTTACGCTGGTGCTGAAACCGCTGGTAAAAAGCCCTGATGAAGCGCTGGCGCTCTGCCGCCAGGCCAATTATGCGGATGACTGTCTGGGAATTGTCACCTGGCTGCATACCTTCTCTCCGGCCAAAATGTGGATTGGCGGACTGTCGGTACTGAATAAACCGCTGCTGCAATTCCATACCCAGTTTAATGCTGAAATCCCGTGGGACAGCATGGATATGGACTTTATGAATCTGAACCAGACCGCACACGGCGGCCGTGAGTTTGGGTTTATTGGCGCACGCATGCGTCTTCAGCACAGCGTGGTGACAGGTCACTGGCAGGATAAAACAACCCAGGAGCGTCTGGGCAAATGGATGCGATCCGCCGCCGCAAAACAGGCCAGTCAGCAGCTGAAAGTTGCCCGCTTTGGCGACAATATGCGTGAAGTAGCGGTAACTGAGGGGGATAAGGTTGCGGCGCAAATCCAGTTTGGCTATTCAGTCAACGGCTGGGGCGTGGGCGACCTGGTGGAGGTCATTAACGGTGTCAGCGAGGGTGATGTGAACGCCCTGGTGGATGAATATGAGAGCCTGTACGAGTTCACCGCCGCCGCCGCAGTAAATGGCGAGAAGCGTCAGAACGTGCTGGATGCAGCAAAAATTGAGCTGGGCATCAAAGGCTTTTTACAGAATGAAGGCTGCATGGCGTTCACCACCAATTTCCAGACGTTACACGGCATGACCCAGCTGCCGGGTCTGGCGGTACAGCGTCTGATGCAGCAGGGCTATGGATTTGCAGGCGAAGGCGACTGGAAAACCGCTGCGCTGCTGCACATTTTCAAAGTAATGGCGACAGGCCTGCCGGGCGGCACCTCCTTTATGGAGGATTACACCTATCACTTCTCACCGGGCAATGAGCTGGTTTTAGGCTCGCATATGCTGGAAGTCTGCCCTTCCATTGCCAAAGAGAGCCGTCCGCTGATTGACGTGCAGTATCTGGGCATTGGCGGCAAGGCCGACCCGGCCAGGATGATTTTCTCCACACCGGCAGGCCGCGCGGTCAATGCCAGCGTGGTGGATATGGGCGACCGTTTCCGTCTGTTGGTGAATGTGGTGGATGCTATCGAGCAGCCAAAACCGCTGCCTAAGCTTCCTGTCGCCCGTGCGCTGTGGCATGCACAGCCGTCGCTGGCAACAGCTTCAGAAGCCTGGATCCTGGGCGGCGGCGCGCACCACACGGTGTTCAGCCAGGCGCTGACGGTCGAAGATATGCGCCAATATGGTGAGATGCATGGCATTGAGGTGCTGATCATCGACGAGGAAACCACTCTTCACGGCTTCAAAGACGCTTTGCGCTGGAACGAGGCATTTTACCGTCTGAATCAGCGCTAACTGTTATCCGCTTTTGATTTTCAGCAACGCCCACTTAACGTGGGCGTTTTTATAAGCGCAGCTCGTCCGCCGGGCTATTATTTGAGCGTACCGGGAATAAGATCGTTGCCGCCGTTAAGGGCGAAGGTTATTTTCTGATGCAGGTTTTTATAAGGTTTATTGATCTCAAATCGCCATTGCGCCATCGCAGCAATCACCGCGTCATCAAACAGATGTTGTGGCTCTGATTCTCTAATCCGCATCTCACTCACTTTCCCGTCCGCTCCGACATCGTAGTCAAACTTCACAAAGCCAGTGATATGGTTCCTGTAAGCGTAAACCGGATAGTTTGGTTTAACCTGCTTGATTATTTCAGGTTGTCCGGAAGAAGTGGCGGGCGTCGTTGAGCAGGCAGTAAGCAATAAACAGGTGAGAATAATGAGGGACTTAAGCATGACCACACCCTGTGAAGAAGAATGGCTGGCATCTTAACGCATTCCTGTTGCTCTGGGAATATTCGTCAGTAAGACTAATGTTTTGGCACTACGGAGCACCATCCGTTAAATTTAGCCTTATTGGTGAATTTGGCATTCATACATGTCAAGACCGGGCACAGTGAAAAGACGTCACCACAGGGCACGTTATCCAAGACGCAGTAAGGTCAAAACCGGGTGCGGTGGCAAGGCGTCACCATTGGGCACGTTATCCGAGACGTCGTGAATCCATCCCTGGAGACCCGGATGCCGCATCCCTGCGGCATACACTCGGCTTACGTGCCCAATGGTGCCACCCAAAATGTTCGGTGTTGTCGGTGAGTTCAGTGCTTGCACAGGTCAAAAGCTGACAGTGCCAAATTTGTGCCGGGGTAATACTTTGGTTTTGGTTTTTCAAACAGGCATCACTAAAGCTATTGGGAAGGGAGAATGGGCTGATAAGCAAAGGCTAAGCGGCATGGACGCCGCTTCGCAGCCATCAGGGATGATTTCACGGCGTCTTTGTGTTCAGCCCAATCTCCCTGACCGGAGCACCGCCTCACAGGCAACTTGTCCCTTTTTTGGGTTCAGCCTAATCTCCCGGCAGAGCACTCCCCCACAGGCAACTTGTGCCTGTGAGTTCAGCCCAAACTCCCTGCCCCTATCCAGCCAGCCTTTTCACCGGCGCATTTTGCTGACGATCCCACATTACCGTCAGCAGACGTTGCAGCGCGATAAAGGCGAACAGCAAAATACCGATGGCGATTTTGGTCCACCAGGAACTCAGCGTACCGTCAAAATTGATCCAGGTCTGGATCAACCCCTGAATCAGTACGCCGAATAAAGTACCCAGCACGGTGCCAACGCCGCCGGAGAGCAGCGTGCCGCCAATTACCACTGAGGCAATGGCATCCAGCTCTACACCCATGCCCGCCAGCGCATATCCGGCGGAGGTATAAAGCGAGAAGACGATACCCGCAAGCGTGGCTAACCCGGAAGAGAGCATATAAATACGGATAGTGGTGCTGCGGGTGGAAATGCCCATCAGCTGGGCGGAAGTGACATTACCGCCAATGGCATAAACCTGATTACCAAAACGGCTGCGGTGTGCCAGCAAGATACCCAACGCCACCACCATCAGCATAATCACCGCCAGCAGGCTAAGCCTGCCGCCACCGGGTATCTTCCACGCCAGGCTGGATAAGGTAGTGTAGAGCGGGTGATCAATAGGCAGTGAGCTTTCAGAAACCAGATAGCTGCTGCCCCGTAAAAAGAACATGCCCGCCAGGGTAATAATAAACGCCGGGATTTTCAGCGCGTCGATAAGCCAGCCCATAAAGGCACCAAACGCCGAACCCATTACCATCACCAGCGCAAATGCCGCCCAGGGATTCAGGTGAAAATCGCCGATGGCTCTGGCCAGAAATACGCCGGTGAACGCAATAACCGCACCAACCGACAAATCGATCCCGCCGGAAAGAATAACAAACGTCATTCCTACCGCAATAATGCCCAGAAAGGCGTTGTCGGTCAGTATATTGGCAATCACCCTGGTTGAAGCGAAACCGGGAAACTGGCTGAGACAAAAGAGATAACCTGCTACAAATACCAGCAGCGTTATCATCAGGGGAAGATGACGTTTAACCACCTTGGCGTCCTCGCTTAAACAGTTGAATAAACCGTGGCGACTGGATCAACAGTACCGCCATCACCACCACCGATTTCACTACCTGATTCAGCTCAGGCGGGAAGCCGGAAAGCAAAATCCCGGTATTCATCGCCTGGATAATCAGCGCACCCGTCAGCGAAAGCAGCAGATTGAAGCGCCCTCCCATCAGGGAAGCACCACCTATCACTACCGCAAGGATCGCATCCAGTTCCAGCCAGAGTCCGGCATTGTTGGCGTCCGCGCCCCGGATATCAGCCGCAATAATCAGTCCCGCCACCGCCGCGCACAGGCCGCTGATAACATAAGTAGTCATCACTATCAGCCAGCCATTGACCCCAGCGTTTCTCGCCGCGCGCAGGTTAATCCCTACCGCTTCGATAAACATGCCTAACGCACTCTTACGGGTCAGTACCCAGACCAGCAGCGCCATGACCAGCGTAATCCAGACCGGCACCGGTAACAGCCAGAGGGTACCGCTTCCCAGATGAGCCAGCGACTCACTGTCAAAGGTGACAATTTGTCCCTGAGTGATCAGTTGCGCTATCCCGCGCCCCGCCACCATCAGGATCAGCGTGGCGACAAAGGGCTGGATCTTCAGCAGCGCGACCAGAATGCCGTTCCACAAACCGCAAAGAATGCCGGTTCCTAACGTGGCAAGGATAATCACCGTCAGGCTGTGGCCCGCCACGGTAAGTGTCGCCGCCGTGGCGCCGGCAATTGCCATTACCGCACCCACGGAGAGGTCAATCCCGCCGGTAGCGATCACCAGCGTCATGCCAATCGCCAGTAACGCAACGGGAGCGGCCCGGTTAAGAATATCGATCGGGCTGCCGAACAGGCGCCCATCCTGAAGATGAATAGCGAAGAAATTATTGGCAACCAGGCTGTCCACCAGCAGCACCAGCAACAGCGCTGCGAGTTGCGGCATGCCTGCCGGCAGTTTACGTTTCAACATGGGTCTCTTCCCCGGCACCAGATGTGACTCAAGCATGCTGCGCCCCTCCTGCCGCAATAGCGTTAACAATTGAGGCCACGGAAAGTTGCTCAAGCGGTATTTCCGCTACCTGCTGACGATCTCTCAGGATCACCACCCGATCCGCATATCCCACCAGCTCTTCAAGCTCAGAGGAGATAACCAGCAGTGCCAGACCGTCGGCACAGAGTGATTCGATCAGACGAATGATTTCAGCATGCGCACCGACATCGATGCCGCGCGTAGGCTCATCCAGGATCAGAAACTGAGGTTTTGTTACCAGCCAGCGGGAGAGCAGAACTTTTTGTTGATTGCCGCCGGAAAGTAACTCAACCGGCTGCTCTGCATGTGGGGTGCGGATACCCAGGCTTTTAATAAAGCGCTCCGCTATCTGCTGCTGCTCACGGCGTTTAATGGGCCGCAGCCAGCCGCGCTGCGCCTGAAGCGCAAGAATGATATTTTCACGCACCGATGCCGCACCGATGATGCCGTCCGTTTTGCGATCTTCCGGACAGAACCCCATGCCAAGACGCGATGCCTGCGCCGGGGTGCGGATAGTACGTTTTTTTCCCTTGATAAAGGCGCTGCCGCTGTCGGCGCGTTTAATGCCAAACAGCAGCTCGGCGGTCTCCGTCCTGCCCGACCCTAACAGGCCAGCCAGGCCCACGGCTTCACCAGGACGAACGCTGAGGCTGAATGGCTCAATGGTGCCTTTCTTGCCGTAATCTTTGAACTCCACCACCGGCTGATTGCTTTTCAGCGTGCTGCCCGCACGTTGCAATGCCGTTTCCAGCAGTTCGCGCCCCAGCATCAGCTTGATCAGTTCAATCTGCGGCAGCTCACGGGTTTCACGCGTGGCAACAAATTGCCCGTTGCGCAGTACGGTGATCCTGTCGCTGACTTTATAAACCTGGTCCAGGAAGTGAGTAACAAAGATCAGACTCATCCCTCTGGCTTTAAGCTGATTCATCAGCGTAAACAGCATCTCAACTTCACTGGCATCCAGACTGGCGGTGGGTTCATCAAGGATCAGAACTTTAGCGGAGAGATCCACCGCCCGGCAGATGGCAATAATCTGCTGCATAGCTACCGAGAACTGCCCCAACGGGCGCGTAACGTCCAGCTCAAAGCCGTAGCCTCTCAGCAGGGCCTGCGCTTTACGTATCAGCGTTTTGCGGTCGATCAACCCAAAGCGACGTGGCTCACGACCAATAAACAGATTATCCGCAACCGACATGTTAGGCAGCAGATTCACTTCCTGATAAACCGTACCGATACCCATAGCCTGAGCTTCGGCAGTGCTATGCGGATTAATCGCTTGACCGTCCAGGATAACGGTACCGCTGTCCCGCTTATAAACGCCGGTCAGCACTTTAATAATGGTGGATTTACCCGCGCCATTTTCCCCAAGCAGCGCCATTATTTCGCCGGGCCGGATCTCAAAAGAGACGTTATCCAGCGCCTTCACGCCAGGAAAAGCTTTGCTGACGCCGCTCACGGAGAGCAGCGGTGCCGGTGTCATGTTTTGCATGCTCATACGACTTCGCCTCAACCATGAAAAAAGCCGCCTGATTGCCAGGCGGCGAGAGGGTTAGTAACCCATGCCTTTTTTCTTGTCTAACTGAGACTGCGCATCGGCAGGAAGGTAGAGCTTCGACTCGGTTTTGATGATTTTCGGCGGCATGGTGCCATCTTTCTTGAATTTCTCCAGCGCATCAAACGCCGGGCCAGCCATATTTGGTGTCAGCTCTACGTTGGCATTCGCTTCGCCCGCCAGCATCGCTTTATAAATATCGGGAACGCCATCAATAGAACCGGTCAGAACATCTTTACCGGGCTTCAGTCCCGCTTCTTTAATGGCCTGAATAGCGCCAATTGCCATATCATCGTTATGGGCATATACCATGCAGATATTTTTGCCGTTATTCTCCGCTTTAATAAAGCTTTCCATCACTTCTTTCCCTTTACTGCGGGTGAAGTCGCCGGACTGAGAACGGATAATTTTAATCCCCGGTGCCGAGCTTATCGCTTCAGCAAACCCTTTTTTGCGGTCAATCGCTACGCTGGCACCCACAGTGCCTTGCAGTTCCACCACATTACATGGCTTACCCGCCTGCTGTTTCACCAGCCAGTCGCCAATAAGTTTGCCTTCATAGACGTTGTCTGCCGTCACCACCGCCATATATAACGATTTGTCTTTGACCACAATTGCGCGGTCAAGCAGGAACACCGGAATTTTGGCATCTTTTGCTTCTTCAAGTACCGGCTCCCAGCCGGTTTGTACCACCGGCGCGATAAAAATGGCATCCACACCCTGCGCGATAAAAGAGCGCACGGCCTTGATCTGGTTCTCTTGTTTCTGCTGACCATCGGCAATTTTCAGCGTGATGCCGCGCTTCTGGGCCTCGCTTTTCGCCACGCTGGTTTCTGCCGCACGCCAGCCTGATTCAGAGCCAACCTGCGAGAAACCCACCGTCATTGATTCTGCCAGCGCCGCGCCAGAAAGGCTCGCACTGATAAGGGTGGTTAAAAGTAAACGCTTCCACATGATTATTTTTCCTCTGAAGGGATTTCGTTGTGTAGGGTCAAACGCCACTGAATCCTGACCGATTCTGGCTAAAACAATTTCGACAATGCTCACAAATCACAACAATTAAAAGAGGTTACGTGAATTACCACCCTGTAAGGCAGGCTACGCGATATGGACAAAATGCCTGAAGTTTTTTTTGGGGATGTTAAATAACTGTAATAAACATAAGCGCTTATCGCCGCATCTGATGGAAGCGATTACAATATAAGGTCAGGTTCTGTCATGGCGCGGCCCCTGTATCAGCTAAAAGCTTTTTAACCGTTTTGTGACTTACGCCACATCTGATTAAAGCCAGAGCGGAAAAGTGGCGAGATAATAAACGTCTGGTCTCAAAATTGCGTGAAATCCTTACGTTGTTTTCTGAAATTAGCTGGCTTTACCACTTTGACCTATAGACACCTTAAGCGTCAGTAATATACTTGTGCCTCCTATTTCTGACCGCTAACGGCCACCATGACAGTTCAAGATTATCTGTTAAAATTTCGTAAAGTAAGCTCGCTTGACACGCTGGAAAAATTGTACGACCACCTGAATTATTCTCTTACCGATAATCAAGAAATTATTAATATGTATCGCGCTGCCGATCACCGTCGTGCTGAACTCACTTCAGGGGGACGTCTGTTTGATCTCGGCTGCGTACCTAAATCTGTCTGGCGTTATGTGGTTTAAATTTCCGTTCAAAATTCACCAGGCCTTTCGTATACTCTTTGTCCCTGTTATGCATGACCTGTTCAGATAAAAAAGGGTCTGCTTGTTTTATAAGGATAATGAGTGGCTACCGATCCAACACCGCGCATTGCCGGGCTGCTTCTGGTCCCGCTTGCCTGGTTAATAATGACCATGCTGACCAGCGCCCTGGTGGTGGCAATGTATTTAAGCGCATTGATCACCCCTGAACTGCGCAGCGCGCTGCTTAACAATACCCATGCTTTTACCCTGCAATGGAGTATTTCATTAATTACCTCGCTGATAGTCTGGGGTTACAGCATCTGGGTCACATGGATTTTCTGTAAACGATCGCGCCGTCTTCCCCGCCATTATATAATCTGGCTTCTGGTGACGGTGCTGTTGGCCATCAAGACCTTTGCCTTTTCCCCGGTTAGCGACGCGGCAGCGCTTCGCACTTTACTGATTGCCCTGTTTGCTGCGGCGGTTCTTGTGCCCTACCTCAAGCGTTCTCAACGGGTGAAAAACACCTTTATTGAGCCTTAACCTTCCGCCTGGCTTTGATCGTGCTGCTCCATCTGAGCTGACGCGGCGAGCCAGACTTTTTCCCGCAGCCAATTACCGCACGGCATCCTGGTACTTTCTGAAGCGAGGGGAAGGCCATTTTATGCCGCCACGGGTGCCAGCTGGCCTGCGGAAAGCTGCTTCCCCTGGTTTTTCCGCCGGTTCAGTGATGAAAAAGGCAGCATAATTTTAATCCTCCGTGCGTTAGAGCAATAACCTTGCTGCTGGTGTGTTGTCGTCACGCGCTCAATGTCCGATAATAGGCGGCTATCTTTTTATCAGGCGTAAAAATGACCGATTACCTGCTTCTTTTTATTGGCACAGTGCTGGTGAACAACTTCGTTCTGGTGAAGTTTCTCGGCCTCTGTCCCTTTATGGGCGTTTCCAAAAAACTGGAAACGGCAATTGGCATGGGACTCGCCACGACGTTTGTTATCACCCTGGCCTCGATCTGCGCATGGCTGGTGAACCACCTTATTCTGCTGCCGCTGGATCTCGTCTATCTGCGCACCATGGCCTATATCCTGGTGATCGCCGTCGTGGTGCAGTTCACCGAAATGGTGGTGCGCAAAACCAGCCCGGATCTCTATCGGCTTCTGGGTATTTTTCTGCCGTTGATTACCACCAACTGCGCGGTGTTAGGCGTGCCGTTGCTCAGCGTTAACCTGAATCACACCTTCCTTCAGGCTGCGCTGTTTGGTTTCAGCGGCGCGCTGGGCTTTTCACTGGTGATGGTTCTGTTTGCCGGCATCCGCGAACGTCTGGTGCTGGCGGAAGTTCCTGCGCCGTTTAAAGGTTCCTCCATTGCCCTGGTCACAGCAGGCCTGATGGCGCTGGCTTTTATGGGCTTCAGCGGACTGGTGAAATTCTGATGAGTGCGGTATGGATTGCTGTTGGGGTGCTGAGCGTGCTTGGCCTGTTTTTTGGTGGCCTGTTGGGCTACGCTTCCCGTCGTTTCAAAGTGGAAGAAGACCCAATCGTCGAACAGATTGATGCCATTCTGCCGCAAAGCCAGTGCGGCCAGTGCGGTTACCCTGGCTGCCGACCCTATGCAGATGCAGTGGGAAACAACGGCGAAATGATTAACAAGTGCGCACCGGGCGGCGAGCAAACCATGCTCAAGCTGGCGGCGCTGCTGAATGTCGATCCTCAGCCGCTGGGTGAAGAAGCGGTGCTGGAACCTCAGCGCAAAGTCGCGTGGATAGATGAAGAGAACTGCATCGGCTGTACCAAGTGTATTCAGGCCTGCCCGGTGGATGCGATTGTAGGAGCGACACGCGCCATGCACACCGTGCTTAGCGATGTCTGCACCGGTTGCGATCTCTGCGTTGCGCCCTGCCCAACCGACTGTATTGAAATGCGTCCGGTTGCGCCCACCACAGCGAGCTGGAAGTGGGATTTAAATACTATCCCGGTCAAGGTTATTTCTGTGGAACGTCATGCGTAATCTGTTCAACTTTTTTAAAAAAGAGCCTCTCTGGGATTTCGCTGGCGGTATTCATCCGCCGGAGATGAAAACCCAGTCTAACGGCACGCCTTTGCGTCAGCTGCCGCTGCCGGCACAATTTATTATTCCCATTAAGCAGCACATCGGCCACGAGGGCGAACTGCTGGTCAGCCCTGGTGACAAAGTGCTGCGCGGCGAGCCGCTGACGTTTGGTCGTGGCCGTATGCTGCCGGTACACGCCCCCACTTCCGGCATCGTAGAGGGGATTGGTCCCCATATGACCGCCCATCCTTCTGCGCTGGCCGAAATGTGTATTTTTCTCAGGCCGGATGGCGAAGATCGCTGGTGTGAACGTCATCCTGTGGCGGATTACCGCCAGAGTGAACGAAGTGAAATTGTCAGTCGGATCCATCAGGCTGGCGTGGCTGGTCTGGGCGGTGCTGGGTTCCCGACGGCTACCAAGCTAAAAGGTGGCCTGCACGGCGTGAAAACGCTGATTATCAACGCCGCAGAGTGTGAGCCTTACATCACCGCAGATGACCGTCTGATGCAAGACTGCGCCGCAGAGGTGCTGGAAGGCTGCCGCATCCTGGCCTGGGTATTACAGTCGGAGCAGGTGCTGATCGGCATTGAAGATAATAAGCCCGAGGCGATAGCCGCGCTGAAAAAAGCGCTGGGCAAGGCTACCGATCTGCAAATCAGGGTTATCCCTACCAAATATCCTTCCGGCGGCGCGAAACAGCTGACTAAAATCCTGACCGGACGCGAAGTTCCCCATGGCGGGCGTTCCACCGATATCGGCGTACTGATGCAAAACGTCGGAACGGCATACGCTGTTAAACGGGCAGTGATTAACGGTGAGGCGCTGACTGAACGCGTGGTGACGCTGACGGGCGGCTCCGTTGGTAAACCTGGCAATGTCTGGGGCCGCCTGGGCACCCCAATCAGCCACCTGCTGCACAATGCTGACTTCTCTCCGGCTTCTGGCCAGATGGTGGTGATGGGCGGCCCGCTGATGGGCTTCACCCTGCCGACGCTGGATGTGCCGGTGGTGAAAATTACCAACTGTATTCTGGCCCCGTCGGCCAGCGAAATGGGCAACGAAGAAGAGGAGAAATCCTGCATTCGTTGCAGCGCCTGCGCCGATGTCTGTCCGGCGGCCCTGCTGCCGCAGCAGCTTTACTGGTACAGCCGCGGCGGCGATCATGACAAAGCCCGCGAGCACAATATCTCGGACTGCATTGAGTGCGGTGCCTGCGCCTACGTCTGCCCCAGCAATATCCCTCTGGTTCAGTATTATCGCCGGGAGAAGGCAGAAATTCGCGCCATCGATCTTGAGGCTGAGCGTACTGCACAGGCTAAAGCCCGATTCGAAGCGCGGCAGGAACGTCTGGAACGCGAAAAACTGGCGCGGGAAGCCCGTCATCAGCAGGCTAAGCGCAGCACCAGTGACGGCGAGAATGGCCAGGTTGCCGCTGCGCTCGCACGGGTAAAAGCTAAAAAGCAGGCAGAGTCACCGACAGACGAAACGGCGGCAGAAAACCCCGTCCAGACGGCGCAGCGCTCAGCGCGTCATGCGCAAGCGATGGCACATGAAGCCGAAAGACAGTCTGAGACCGAACCAGCCACCAGACAGACAGGCGATCCGCGTAAAGCGGCAGTTGAGGCCGCTATTGCCCGAGCCAGGGCGAAGAAGGCTTCGCAGGATCAGCACGAATCAGCGCCGCAGCAGGAAAACTCTGAGGTAAAACCGGCAGCCCCTGAAGCTGAAGCACCAGTCGATCCGCGTAAAGCAGCGGTGGAGGCTGCCATCGGGCGGGCAAAAGCGAAGAAAGCTGCACAGGCTGCTGAGCAGGCAGAAGCTGAGCCTCAGCAGGCAACGCCGGAAGTCAAACCGGCAGAGCCTGAAGCTGAAGCACCAACCGATCCGCGCAAAGCAGCGGTGGCGGCTGCCATTGCGCGGGCAAAAGCGAAGAAAGCTGCACAGGCTGCCGAGCAGGCAGAAGCTGAGCCGCAGCAGGCAAACTCTGAAGTAAAACCGGCAGAGCCTGAGGCCGAAGCACCAGCCGATCCGCGCAAAGCAGCGGTGGCGGCTGCCATTGCGCGGGCAAAAGCGAAGAAAGCTGCACAGGCTGCTGAGCAGGCAGAAGCTGAGCCGCAGCAGGCTACGTCGGAAGTCAAACCGGCAGAGCCTGACGCCGAAGCACCAGCCGATCCGCGCAAAGCAGCGGTGGCGGCTGCTATCGCACGGGCAAAAGCGAAGAAGGCTGCACAGGCTGCTGAGCAGGCAGAAGCTGAGCCGCAGCAGGTGGAGCCTGCCGGATCAGCGGAACAGCATCCTGAAGCCGCAACTAAAAACGATTCTGACGGATCGCCAGCAGCGTCTGACGATCCCCGTAAGGCGGCAGTGGCGGCGGCCATCGCACGTGTTAAAGCGCGCAAGGCGCAGCATTCTACGCAAGAGGATTAAATGGCTTTTCGACTCGCTAGCTCGCCCTATACGCACAACCGCCGCAGCACCAGCACTATTATGCTGCTGGTGCTCGCCGCAGCTATTCCCGGTATTGCCGCCCAGTGTTACTTTTTTGGCTGGGGGAATCTTATTCAGGTAGTGATTGCCGCAGCCGCCGGACTCGCTGCGGAAGCCGCCGTCCTTAAGCTGCGCAAAATGCCGCTGGCTAAAACGCTGGGGGATAATTCTGCCCTGCTCACCGCACTGCTGCTGGGGATCAGCATTCCCCCGCTGGCCCCCTGGTGGGTGATTGTTATCGGCACGGTGTTTGCCGTGGTGATCGCCAAACAGCTTTATGGCGGTCTGGGACAGAATCCGTTTAATCCGGCGATGGTTGGCTACGTTGTGCTGCTTATCTCCTTCCCGGTGCAGATGACCAGCTGGCTGCCGCCCGAATCCTTACAGTCCATAACACCGACGTTTATGGACACGCTGAGCATGATCTTTCATGGCCATACCCTGAACGGCCATAGCATGCAGCAGTTACAAACTGGCATTGATGGCGTCAGCCAGGCTACGCCGCTGGATACCTTTAAAACCGGCCTGCGCGCTGGTCACAGTGCTGAGGCGCTTCGCGCGCAGCCCATTTATAGTGGCGTGATCGCCGGGCTGGGCTGGCAGTGGGTCAACATCGGCTATCTGGCTGGTGGCTTGTTCCTGCTGTGGAGCAACAGCATCCGCTGGCATATTCCGGCCAGCTTCCTGCTCTCTCTGGCACTCTTTTCCACGCTGGGGTGGATCTTCTCGCCTGACACCCTGGTTTCACCCGTAGTGCATTTATTCTCCGGCGCGACGATGCTGGGGGCATTCTTTATTGCCACCGATCCTGTCAGCGCCTCGACCACCAACAAAGGTCGCCTGATTTACGGTGTGCTGATTGGCCTGCTGGTCTGGCTGATCCGCAGCTTTGGCGGCTATCCGGATGGCGTTGCCTTTGCAGTGCTGCTGGCTAATATTACCGTGCCGTTAATTGATTACTATACGCAGCCGCGCGTCTACGGTCATCGGAGGGAGAAGTAATGCTGGATGCCATTCGCAAAAACGGCGTACGGCTGGCGCTGTTTGCTGCCGTCACTACCGGCTTAACGGCGGTGATCAATGCCGTGACCAAACCGACGATTGACCATCAGACCGTATTGCAGCAAAAAATCCTGCTGGATCAGGTTGTTCCGCCAGAGATGTATAACAATGCCATTCAGCAGGAGTGCTACCAGGTGCTCGACCCGTCACTGGGTAGCGGCCCCCATCATCTCTATCTTGCCCGTAAAGATGACAAGCCCGTAGCCGCCGCGGTTGAGACCACGGCGCCGGACGGCTATTCTGGTGCTATTAAAATGATTGTGGGTGCGGACTTTACCGGTAAAGTGCTGGGTGTGCGGGTAGTTGAGCACCACGAAACGCCGGGGCTGGGTGATAAGATAGAGCTGAGGATCACTAACTGGATCAACAGTTTTAACGGCGTTCAGCTGAAAGGTAAGGATGACGCCAGTTTTGCAGTGAAGAAAGATGGTGGCAACTTTGACCAGTTCACGGGCGCAACCATTACGCCACGCGCCGTGGTCAACGCGACGAAACGCGCCACGCTTTATATCGCAACCTTACCAGCGCAGCTTGCCTCGCTGCCTTCATGTGGAGAGTCCAATGAGTGAAGCAAAAAACCTGGTGATCGGCGGCCTGTGGAAGAATAACTCTGCACTGGTTCAGCTGTTGGGCTTATGTCCCCTGCTGGCCGTCACCTCAACGGCCACCAATGCGCTCGGGCTGGGGCTGGCTACCACGCTGGTGCTGACCTGCACCAACAGCGCCATTTCAGCTTCGCGCCGCTGGGTTCCCTCTGATATCCGTATTCCGATCTACGTGATGATTATTGCCGCCGTTGTCAGCTGCGTGCAGATGCTGATTAACGCCTTTGCTTACGGCCTTTATCAGTCGCTGGGGATCTTTATTCCGCTGATTGTTACCAACTGCATCGTGGTGGGCCGCGCTGAGGCCGTAGCCTCGAAAAACAGCGTGCCTCTCTCTGCGTTGGATGGCCTGGCTATCGGGCTGGGGGCCACCAGCGTTATGGTGGTGCTGGGTTCACTGCGGGAGATCATCGGTAACGGCACCATTTTCAACGGTGCCGACCAGCTCTTAGGCCCCTGGGCAAAAGTGTTACGCATCCAGGTGGTGCATTTTGATTCGCCAATGCTGCTGGCCATGCTGCCGCCGGGCGCGTTTATCGGACTGGGAATGCTGCTGGCCGCTAAATATGTTATCGACAATAAACTCAAGGCAAGGGCGGCCCTGAAAGCCGAACAGGCTGCGAAGAACTTGCCAGAAGGAAAAGCGAGTGCGCTGTGAATAAGGATAAACGTCTGCAAATTTTGAGCCGTCTGCGCGAGAACAATCCGCATCCCACCACGGAACTGGTATTTACCACCCCCTTTGAACTGCTGATTTCGGTGCTGCTTTCAGCGCAGGCTACCGACGTCAGCGTCAACAAGGCCACAGCCAAACTCTATCCGGTGGCTAACACCCCGGCACAGTTGCTGGCGCTGGGTGTGGAGGGGGTAAAAGAGTACATCAGAACTATTGGCCTGTTTAACAGCAAAGCAGAGAACATCATCAAAACCTGCCGTATTTTGCTGGAAAAGCATCAGGGTGAAGTGCCGGAAGATCGTGAAGCGTTAGAAGCGCTGCCAGGCGTGGGCCGTAAAACAGCGAACGTGGTGCTGAATACCGCTTTTGGCTGGCCCACCATTGCCGTCGATACGCATATCTTCCGCGTCTGTAACCGCACCAATTTTGCGCCAGGCAAAAATGTTGAACAGGTTGAAGAGAAGCTGCTGAAGGTTGTGCCAAAAGAATTTAAGGTGGACTGCCATCACTGGTTTATCCTGCACGGTCGCTATACCTGCATTGCCCGCAAGCCGCGCTGTGGCTCCTGTCTGATCGAAGACCTTTGTGAATACAAAGAGAAGGTTGAGATCTGAGATCAAAAAGGCGGAACCTCTGTTCCGCCTTTTTGGTGCTGTAGCTGCCCTTCACTCTCTGCAATAACTCAGCTCAGGGTTTCTTCCGCTTCCGCTTTTTCACGCTGCAACTGATAATATTCCGCCGTCGAAAGCGCCAGCGGCGCTTTACCCCGGATCATATCGGCTATTTTTTCCGCAATCATCACCGTTGGGGCATTCAGGTTGCCGGTAGTGATTTGCGGCATAATGGAGGCATCCACCACACGCAGCCGCTGCATACCATGCACACGCCCTTCTGCATCCACCACTGCCATCTCGTCATTTCCCATCGCGCAGCTGCCACAAGGGTGATAAGCGGTCTCTGCGTGCTCCCGGATAAAGGCATCAATCTGTTCGTCACTCTGAACCTGCGCCCCCGGCTGGATTTCGTCGCCGCAATAGTCGGCCAGAGCAGGCTGACGCATGATTTCACGGGTCAGCCGTACGGCGTTGCGGAACTCTACCCAGTCGCGCTCTTCAGACATATAGTTGAAGAAAATTGAGGGTGCGGCACCAGGATGCTTCGAAGTCAGCTTAACGCGGCCACGGCTCATCGAGCGCATCGGCCCTACGTGTGCCTGAAAGCCGTGCTCTTTTACCGGGCTGCTGCCGTTGTAGTTGATCGCCACCGGCAGGAAGTGATATTGCAAATCAGGCCAGTCTGGCTGGTCATCGCTGCGAATAAATCCACCTGCTTCAAACTGGTTGCTGGCTCCGGTGCCTGTACCGTTAAACAGCCACTCAGCCCCGATTGCAGGCTGGTTCCACCACTGCAACGAAGGATAGAGGCTGACCGGCTTTTTGCAGCGGAACTGCATATAGACTTCCAGGTGATCCTGCAAATTACGCCCCACACCCGGCAGGGCATGTACCACATCAATATCCAGCTCGCGCAGCCACTCTTCCGGCCCTACGCCCGAGCGCTGAAGGATTTGTGGCGAGGCGATAGCCCCCGCACAGAGCAGCACTTCACGCCTTGCTTCCGCCTGCTCTTCTTTGCCGTTGCGCAGCCAGCAGACGCCGGTAGCACTTTTGCCGCTGAACAGGATACGGTCAGTCTGAGCATGGGTAATAATGGTCAGATTTGAACGCTGCTTTGCCACGTCCAGATAACCTCTGGCAGTGCTGGAACGGCGACCCTGCGGCGTGACAGTACGATCCATGGGGCCAAAACCATCCTGGCGATAACCGTTAAGATCATCCGTTTCGTGATGTCCCGCCTGAGTGGCGGCATCGATGAAAGCACGGAACAGCGGATTATTGCCTTTTTTGGGCGTCGTGACGCTCAGGTAGCCTTCGCCGCCGTGATAGTCGTTTTCGCCGATATCACGCTTCTCTGCCTTACGGAAATAGGGCAGGCAGTGAAGATAGGACCAGTTCTCCAGCCCCTTTTTGCTGGCCCAGTTGTCGTAGTCCATCGCGTTGCCGCGAATGTAGCACATACCGTTGATCAGCGAAGAGCCACCCAGCCCCTTACCGCGTCCGCACTCCATACGGCGGTTGCCCATATTCGGCTCAGGATCGGTTTCAAAGGCCCAGTTATAGCGTTTACCCTGTAGCGGGTAAGCCAAAGCGGCTGGCATTTGGGTACGGAAGTCCCAGCGGTGATCTTTTCCGCCCGCTTCCAGTAACAGTACCGATACGTCAGCATCCTCAGTCAGTCGCGTGGCCAGTACGTTGCCTGCTGAACCCGCGCCAATAATGATGTAATCAAATTTCTGCATTAAACCTCCAGAGTGCCGCGGCGGGAAAGCCGCGGCAAAAAAACAGATTGCCAGCCCTGCGCATCAGAATGCGGAAGGGTACTCTCCCATCTCAATCAGCACGGACTTGGTGCGCGTATAGTGATGCAGAGTTTCAAGCCCGTTTTCACGGCCAACGCCCGACTGTTTGTAGCCGCCTACCGGCATAGGTGCCGGTGATTCGCCCCAGCTGTTCACCCAGCAGATACCCGCTTCAAGCTGATGAATAACCCGGTGGGCACGGTTCAGAGAGGTGGTAAACACCCCTGCTGCCAGGCCATATTCGGTGTTGTTGGCGCGTTCGATCGCTTCCTGCTCATCATCAAACACCAGCACGCTCATGACCGGACCAAAAATCTCTTCCTGCACGATACGCATCTCATCGGTGCAGTCAGTAAAGACTGTAGGCTCCACATAACACCCTTTGGCAAAGGCGCCTTCTGTCATCCTTGAACCGCCAGCCAGCAGCCGTGCCCCCTGCTCTTTACCAAGATTCAGGTAGGAGACAACTTTCTGGCAGTGCTCTTCACTGACCAGCGGCCCGAAATTGACCTGAGGATCCATTGGGTCACCGCACCGGATACCTGCCATTTTCTCCTGCAAACGTTTTTCAAACGCCGGAAGCAGTGAACGCTGCACAAAAACGCGGGTGCCGTTAGTGCAAACCTGGCCGCTGCTGTAGAAGTTAGCCATCATCGCGCCATCTACGGCACGTTCCAGCTCGGCATCCTCAAACACGATCAGCGGTGATTTTCCGCCCAGTTCCATCGTGACAGATTTGAGGTTGGCCAGCGCCGCATCAGCCATCACCCGTTTACCGGTGTTGACTTCCCCGGTGAAGGAGACTTTAGCAATCTGCGGATGCTGACTGAGGCCTTGCCCCACGGCTGCTGCGCCCTGAACCACGTTAAAGACGCCGTCCGGCAGGCCCGCTTCGGTGAAGATTTTGGCCAGTTCCAGCGCGCTCAGCGGCGTCACTTCACTGGGTTTGAAGATCATTGCGTTACCGGTAGCCAGCGCCGGAGCACTTTTCCACAGAGCGATCTGAATGGGATAGTTCCAGGCTCCGATCCCGGCGCAGACGCCAAGCGGCTCGCGGCGGGTATAGACCAGCGCGCTGTCACGCAGAGGAATAGACTCGCCTTCAACCGCTACGGCCAGGCCGGCGTAATACTCCAGCACGTCGGCCCCGGTCACGATGTCGACATAAGCCGTTTCGCTGATGGGTTTACCGGTATCGGCGGTTTCCAGTTCGGCCAGCGTCTGATTGCGTTCGCGCAGCAGCGCAACCGCCTTCAGCAGCACACGGCTACGCTCTACCGGCGTGTAGGCGCGCCAGATACGCTGCCCGGCATGCGCTGACGCTACGGCACGGTCAATATCCTGCGTACTGGCCGCGGTGATCTCAGCCAGTACCTCGCCATTGGCGGGGTTGATGGTGGTAAATGTTTCGCCATGACCGGGTTCTTCACGGCCATTGATATAAAGTCCACGGCGTTGCATATCTGCCATGCCTCCTCCTTTGGGGGGGTTAGTGTGCCGGGCCTGATAGCCACAGCGCGAGATTTTGATAGCAAAGCGCACGGGCGTTCTCCAGGCCCTGAGCCATCGGCTGTGGCGCCAGCGTCATACGCAGCCACAAACCGTCAATGAGCGCCGCCATGCTGGCTCCTGCCGCACGAGCCTTCTCAACAGGAAGTACCCTTGCGAACTGCGCCGTCAGGTTGGAATAGAGGCGTCTGTCGTTAATGCATTGCAGACGGTGCAGATTGGGTTGATGCAGGCTGTTAGTCCAGAACGCCAGCCAGGTCTTCAGCACCGGGCTGTCAATCTGCGACACATCAAAGTTACCGTCGATAATGGCGCGTATTTGCGCTTCCGGCAGCTTTGCCGCCTGCTGACGATACTGAACCACCGCCTGATAAAGGTCAGAAAGGATCTGGCGCATACAGGCATCCAGCAGGCCATTTTTGTCGCCAAAATAGTGGCTGACAATCCCGGTGGATACGTCCGCCTCTTTGGCGATCAGTGCCAGGCTTGCATCTGCCAGCCCTACTCTGTCGATAACGGTCAGGGTGGCATGAATTAACTGCGCCTGACGGATCACTTTCATTCCAACTTTTGGCATCGCTTCATCGGTTTTAGCTATTGAATGAAAGTGATTATAGCCTTTTTATATTGAACGTTCAATCAATAAAAAAAAGGCGCGCAGCTTCAACAGCCCTGTCTCAACGTGCGACGGCTCACAGTCACTACAAAAAAGTGGGTTAAATTTGTCGGAACGTCCGCGCGGATGAATAAAAGAAGAGAGAGCAAGAAAAAGTTAATTTTCAATAATTATTATGTTGGCTTAAAGTGATCTGAATCACATTTAGATCATTTCCCTGCGATAAAATAAGTCCCGCCGCTATGTAATGGTGTGTATAGCTGCTAACAGACTCATTAATAGCTATTAATTTTACCTTTATTAAAGCAAGCAGTGGATATCTCCTTTATTCACCCAGGACTCCCGCTTTTACAGCGAGAAATGAGAGGCGCGTCCTTTTTAAGCTGTTTATTCTTAAAGGAAAATAGTTAACAGTATATTCATCTATCGATGAATATTTCACCGCAGGTTAACACTCGATAAGCGCCCGAGTACCTTATAAGAAAAAATGCTTGCCTGATCTGCTTCGATCGGCGAAATTAACCGCCGCTTTTCATTTCTTATAATCATGCGGCGAATGCCCACCTTGTGCTACGACGACTTTATTCAGGAGTCGAAACAGGCTACGAACATCAGAGGTACCAGTGTCAACTGCAAACAAACATCCTGAGGTCAACAGCCTCAATGCGTTCAAGCAACCTAAATCGTTCTATCTGATTTTTTCTATCGAACTGTGGGAACGCTTCGGCTATTACGGCCTGCAAGGCATCATGGCGGTCTACCTGGTAAAAATGCTGGGTATGTCCGAAGCGGAGTCGATCACCCTGTTCTCCTCCTTTAGTGCGCTGGTCTATGGTCTGGTTGCCGTGGGCGGCTGGCTGGGCGATAAAGTGCTGGGAACCAAACGCGTTATCGTGTTGGGGACGCTGGTGCTGGCGCTGGGTTATGCGCTGGTGGCCTGGTCAGGGCATGACGTGAGCATGGTTTATATCGGCATGGCGACCATTGCCGTCGGTAACGGCCTGTTCAAGGCTAACCCCTCAGCCCTGCTCTCTACCTGCTACCAAAAAGATGACCCGCGCCTGGATGGGGCTTTCACCATGTATTACATGGCGATTAATATCGGCTCCTTCTTCTCGATGCTGGCGACGCCGTGGCTGGCGGCAAAATTTGGCTGGAGCGTGGCGTTCTCCCTCTCCTTTATCGGTATGCTGCTGACGCTGGTCAACTTTATGCTGTTCCGCAAATGGGTAAAAAATTACGGTTCTAAGCCCGATTTTGCCCCACTTCAGGTTGGCAAATTACTGGCCACGCTGGTGGGTGTCGCCGTACTGATCGTGCTGGCGACCTGGCTGCTGCACAACCAGGGCATCGCCCGTCTGGTGCTGGCGGTGATCGCTGCGGGCATCGTTGTGATCTTCGCTAAAGAAGCCTTTGCGATGAAAGGCGCCGCGCGCCGCAAAATGATCGTCGCGTTTATGCTGATGGTCGAAGCGGTGGTGTTCTTTGTCCTCTATATGCAGATGCCTACTTCCCTGAACTTCTTTGCTATTCGCAACGTTGAACACAGCATCTTCGGCATCGCCTTTGAGGCTGAACAGTATCAGGCGCTGAACCCGTTCTGGATTATGATTTTCAGCCCGATTCTGGCCGCTATCTATAACAAGATGGGCGACCGTCTGCCGATGCCGCACAAGTTTGCGCTGGGGATGATCCTCTGCTCGGCTGCCTTCCTGGTTCTGCCGCTGGGCGCGAAGTTTGCCAATCAGATGGGCATCGTTTCCGTTAACTGGCTGATCCTCAGCTATGCGCTACAGAGCGTGGGTGAACTGATGATTTCAGGCCTGGGCCTGGCTATGGTGGCGCAGTTAGTGCCACAGCGCCTGATGGGCTTCATTATGGGTTCCTGGTTCCTGACCACCGCTGGCGCTGCAATGATTGCCGGTAAAGTGGCGAACCTGATGGCCGTACCGGAAAATATCACCGATCCGCTACAATCCCTGAACGTCTATGGCGATGTCTTCCTGCAAATTGGTATCGCGACAGGTGTTATCGCCATTCTGATGATGCTGACAGCACCTAAGCTGAACCGCATGACGCAGGACGAGCAAGGCGACTTAAAAGAAGTTAAAGCATAACGCATTGCTGTCTGTGCTGAGGGCGACAGAGATGTCGCCCTTTTTTATTGCCGGTTATCCGGCTGCAACCGAAGAATCAGCATATTCAACAGCAAGTCCCGCCGGCGCAAAGAGCTGGCGGATGCGCCAGACCTTTTCAATTTCCACATACCAGAAGCGTTCGGTCAGCCCCTTCCCCCTTTGCCAGTCAATCTCCGCTTTACCCTGAATATGCAGCGCAGCGCCCTGCTGGAAATCGGGGATCAGCAGGGCGCAGCGTGGCTCAACCAGCAAATTGCCCAGCGTGTTCATATAACGGTTGCCGACATAATCAGGGATTTTCAGTTTTCCCTGCTCCAGTGAGAGAAACCCCGGCAGACCGCCACGATGGGAAATATCTGTCCCCCCCACATCCCCCTGGCGTGGTGCCACGCTGGCGACAAAAAAGGTATCCGCAGCGCCAAGGGCATAACGCGCAGCAGCATCCAGAGTCGCAAGCTGCTCCACCTCCACCGGGCCTTTTTCGCTACTGTAGCGGAGATGACGCCGCTGGATATATTTCGGGCAGTTGCCAAAGCTTTCCTCCACGCGGATCGCAACTTGTTCTTCATCTACAGCCTGAACCACACCATTCACCCGGTTACGCCTGCGGTTAGAGAAATCAATGCCCAGACCTCCTACCGCCATTCCTGCTTTCAGCGCGGGGAGTAAAGGCGTTGCCCGCAGAGCGCGCTGTGTGAGCGTCAGCAGACCAGACCCCGCGCTGCTGACGAAACCCAGCTCTCCCTGCAATAGACCCGCTACCGGATAGCCATCCTCACCCAGCGTTGCCAGGTAAAAAGTCTGTAGACCGGCAAAGAACTGACGATGCTGCTCAGGCATGGCGGGATAGATGGCGGCCCTGACCTCGCCATATCCCGCCCGCTGCTGGGCGTGCTGTTCCCCTGGATGAAACATGGCTAAATCAACTCAGGTTGCGGCAGCGGAGGAAGCCCAATAAAACCGGGCATTGCCTCGACGTTTTGCAGCCACTGCTGAATGGCAGGATAATCTGCAAGTGAAATGCCGCCCTCCGGCGCGCAGGCCACGTAGGCGTAACAGGCCAGATCGGCCAGCGTAGCCTGTTCCCCCACCAGCCAGCGTTTACCGGTCAGATGCTGTTCCATCTGCGGCAGAAATTTAGCCGCCACACTACAGGCCGATGCATAATTCTCCGGCGTGGAAAACTGCCTGATTAGCCTGGCAGAGGCCAGGCCATAGCGGATTTCACCGGCAGCTTTTGCCAGCCACTGATGCACTTCCACTTCCTGCAACAGATCCTGCGGCAGCCAGTGGCTCTCTGGCGCATAACGCTTAACCAACCATATAAGGATAGCGTTGCTGTCTGTAATAACGGTTTCCCCCTCCACCAGCACGGGTATTTGCCCAAGCGGATTCAGCGCCAGAAACTGCGCAGTTTGACGTATGTCCGCACCGGCTTCGATCTCTTTAAACGGGAGATCCAGCAGGGTGAGAAGTAATTTTACCCGATGTCCGTGCCCCGATAACGGAGTGTTGTAGAGCGTTAATGCGGTCATGATCTTCTCCTCTTGAGTTTCCCTGAGCTTACTCTTGCAGCAAATGGACGGAAAGCTGCATTATGGCAATTCATAATTTCTTTTAGTGGAAGAGTGATGGACAAGCTGGATGAACTTGAGGTGTTTGTGGCAGTGGTGCAACAGGGTAGCCTGGCGGCGGCAGCGCGGAAGCTGCGGCGTTCTCCCCCCGCGATTACCCGTGCGTTGGCCTCGCTGGAGAGCCGCTTCGCGGCCAGCCTGATTGAGCGAACCACACGCAATATGTCCCCGACGCCCGCCGGGCTAGCGCTGTTTGAACGGGCCAGGACGCTCATAAGTGATTACCAACAGGCGATTCAGGACTCCTCTAAATCTCAGCTCAACGGCCTGCTACGCATAACTGCCCCGGTACAGTTTGGCCGCAAGTTTATCGCTCCGCTGGTGCTGGAGTTTATCGATCGCTATCCCGGCATTCAGGTTGAACTGCTGCTTAACGACAGCTACCAGGATCTGCTGGAACAGGGGCTGGATATCGCCGTGCGCATCGGCCAGCTACGGGATTCATCGCTGGTTGCTGTGGAGACGGGAACCGTCCAGCGTATCCTGCTTGCCAGCCCTGAGTATCTGGCACGCGCCGGCAACCCGGCCTCGCCGGCCGATTTGGCGGCCCATACGCTGATAGCGGGAACCTCCGTGAGTTCAGTCAGAGAGTGGCGCTTTGGTGCGGTGACTCATCAGGAACGCGTGCGCATTCAGCCCACATTTATGGTTAACGAAGTGGAAACGCAGTTAATCGCCGCCAGAGCGGGTAAAGGCATTACCCGCCTGCTCTCTTATCAGGCTTATGATGACCTGGCGCAGGGCACGCTTTGCGAGGTGCTGCCTTCCAGTCGGCCTGCCCCCCTGCCCGTACAGCTGGTCACGCAGAATCTGAAATATATGCCTGCCAGAGTCCGCGCATTCTGGGATAACGCCAGGGAAGCGCTGTCAGCCCTCACCTGCCTGCAAGCCGAAAGCATGACGCCGGTTAAGAAACAGACAGATAATTAATGAAAGTTATCCCCTGGCGCTGACTTTTCAGCCAGCTACATTAAGCTCAAAATATCTTTCGCTAATCAGCTGTAGGAGCCTGCATGAAACTCTACTTTAAGTCCGGGGCCTGTTCGCTCTCGCCTCACATTGTATTGCATGAGTCTGGTCTTGATTTCACAGTGGTGTCGGTAGATTTAACGAGCAAAAAAACCGAGCAGAACGGTGACTTTCTGGCCATCAATCCACAGGGCAAGGTACCTGCGCTGGAGCTGGATGATGGCACGATCCTGACCGAAACCGTGGCGATTGTTCAGTATATTGCAGACCAGAAACCGGACCGCCAGCTGCTGGCGCCCACCGACTGCCTGACGCGCTATCAGACGCTGGAATGGCTGAATTTTATCGCCACCGCGCTGCATGAAAATTTCTATGCGCTTTACCGTTCTGGCGTGCCTGAAGAGTACCGCACCCAGGTGCGGGAACAGTTGCAGAGCAAATTTCACCGGATAAATGAGGCACTGGAGGGAAAACAGTGGTTGATGGGGCAGCACTTTACCGTGGCAGATGCCTACCTGTTTACGGTGATGCGTTGGGCGAAGGCGGTGAAGCTGGATTTCACCGGACTGGATAAGTTAACAACGTGGTTTGAACGAGTGGCAGAACGGCCCGCCGTGGCAGCAGCGTTACAGGCTGAAGGCATACAGGGCTGAAGTGTTCCCTCTGCCCTGTACTGGCAGAGGGAATTTGTGCTGTTACAGTTTTTCTGCCGCGAAATGCTGCTGCGGATTAGCTATGCCATCCTGCGCCGCGACCAGCTGTAATTCATACTCGCCCATCTCATGGGTTTTCAGCATCACTTCATACACAGCCGCAGTTATATGCTCCAGCGCCTCTTTGAGGGATTTACCCTGCAACAGATCAACCAGCAGCAGGCCACTGGTGAGATCGCCCACGCCCACAGGCTGCCTTACGCCGAAATCGACCAGAGGACGGCTGATGTGCCAGGCTTCATCCGCCGTCACCAGCAGCATTTCAAATCTGTCGCTGCGCAGCCCTGCTCTTGCCAGGTGCTTCACCAGCACTACTTTCGGCCCTTTAGCAATCAGCTCACGGGCGGTGGCCACAGCCTGCTCTACGTCGGTGACCGCGTGTCCGCTCAGCATTTCCAGCTCAAGCAGGTTTGGCGCAATGATATCGCTGGCGGGCAGCGCAGAGCGGGTATGAAACTCCGCTACGCCCGGTGCCACAATGCAGCCTTTTTCCGGGTGGCCCATGACCGGATCGCAGAAATACCACGCAGCAGGGTTGGCCGCTTTTACCTGGCGCACAATCTCCAGGATCTGCTCGCCCTGCTCTGCCGAGCCTAAATAGCCGCTCAGCACTGCATCGCAGGTTTTCAGACGATCAATATCAGCAATGCCTTTAACAATTTCGGTCAGATGGGTGGCGGGCATCACCACGCCGGTCCAGTGCCCATACTGCGTATGGTTGGAAAACTGAACGGTGTTCAGCGGCCAAACGTTTGCGCCCATGCGGCGCATAGGAAATTCAGACGCGCTGTTTCCCGCATGACCAAACACCGTATGCGACTGTATAGAGAGAATGTTTTTCATAACGAACCCTGCCTAAAAAGAAAGGCCGGACTGGCCGGCCTGGGGTGATATGGTTTTATTTCCAGACAATCAGGCTGTAATTCTTTTTTCCACGGCGCAGCAGCGTAAAGCGGTCAAACAGGCGGTCTGCATCAGTAAAGAGGTACTCTGCACTGAGCTGAGGCTCGCCGTTAATGCTGACCGCTTTGGAGTCAATCAGCTTACGGGCCTGTCCCCGTGAAGGTGCAAGGTCGCCATCCACCATTGCCTGCTGCAAATCCTGTCCACGCTCCAGCTCAACGAACGGCATGCCATCCTGCGCCAGCTGCTCGAAGTCAGCTTCCGTCATCTCGTTCAGCGCGCCGGAGAAAAGGCTTTTGGTGATACGTACCGCAGCGGCAAGGCCTTCTTCGCCATGTACCAGTTTTGTTACCTGCTCGGCCAGCACATATTGTGCACGAGGCGCTTTGCCACTGTTTTTGTCTTCCTCTTCCAGCGCATTGATCTCTTCAAGGCTCATAAAGGTGAAGAATTTCAGGAAACGATACACATCAGCATCTGCGGTGTTGATCCAGAACTGGTAGAACTTGTAAGGACTGGTTTTGCTGGCATCAAGCCAGACAGCGCCGCCTTCGGTTTTACCAAATTTGGTGCCGTCCGATTTGGTGATCAGCGGCACGGTCAGACCAAAGACCTGGTTCTGATGCAGACGGCGGGTAAGATCGATGCCGGAGGTGATGTTGCCCCACTGATCGGAACCGCCAATCTGTAGCGACACGCCATGCAGCTTGTTCAGGCAGGCAAAGTCGTAACCCTGTAGCAGGTTGTAGGAGAACTCGGTAAAGGAGATGCCCTGATCGTCACGGTTAAGGCGCTGCTTCACCGCTTCTTTATTAATCATCTGATTAACGGAGAAGTGCTTGCCAATATCACGCAGGAAGGTCAGCACATTCATGTTGCCAAACCAGTCATAGTTATTAGCAGCGATAGCGCTGTTGTCACCGCAGTCAAAGTCGAGGAAGGGGGCAACCTGATGGCGGATTTTTTCCACCCATTCATTCACCGTCTCGTTGGTATTGAGCTTACGCTCCGCCGCTTTAAAGCTGGGGTCGCCAATCAGGCCGGTGGCACCGCCCACCAGCGCGACCGGGCGATGCCCGGCATCCTGGAAGCGTTTCAGGCAGAGTAACGGCACCAGATGCCCCAAATGCAAGCTGTCGGCAGTGGGATCAAAGCCGCAATAGAGTGCGATTGGCCCCTGCGCCAGTCGTTCTGCTAACGCCTCTTGATCCGTGACCTGGGCTACCAGGCCCCGCTCTTGCAATTGTGTGATCAGGTTACTGCTGGCCATCTTTGACTCCATGTAAAAAAGTCTGCACCTTAGCTGGTACACAGCTTTCCGCTGATTCGCGGAGAGAAAATAAGGCGTATAGAATAAAGCGCTGGCGCACTCTGTGCCAGCGCTTAACAGGATTATTTCAGGGGTTCAGGGTGCCAGGCGATCGATTTTCCAGCTATCCGCTTCACGCTGGTAGAAAAAGCGGTCATGAAGACGATGCTCGCCCCCCTGCCAGAACTCCATTGAATCGATTTTGATGCGGAAACCGCCCCAGAAACTGGGCAGAGGAATTTCCCCCTGCTGAAACTTTTGCTTCAGCTCCAGGAACTTGCCTTCCAGTACGCCTCTGGCAGAGATGCGGCTGGACTGTTTCGATACCCAGGCACCAATCTGACTCTCGCGCGGGCGGCTGTGGAAATACTTCATTACCTCCAGCATCGAGAGCTTCTCCACCGTTCCCAGCACCATCACCTGACGCTCCAGCATGTGCCACGGAAACAGCAGGCTGATGCGGGGATTGCTCTCCAGGTGATGGGCCTTGCGGCTGCCCAGGTTGGTATAGAACACCATGCCACGCTGATCGAAATGCTTCAGCAGCACAATGCGCTGGTAAGGTTGCCCCTGCTGATCTACGGTTGCCACACTCATCGCCGTAGGATCGGGCAGTTGCGCCTCAACAGCCTGGCCCAGCCAGTGCTCAAACAGCACCAGCGGGTCGGCAGGCAGATCGTTACGGCGCAGGCCGCCACGGGTATATTCACGGCGCAGATGGGCAATCTGCTGTAGGTTGTCGCTTTCGTTCATCGCTCAGGCTTCAGCTTGAAGGGGGATGCTGCATTGTGCGCTTCATCCCGATGGGTTTCAACGGGTTAACTGCCATTGAGGCGGCAGTCATTGATAATGACTTTATCATTTCGCTCGATAAACGCCCCGTCACCTTTAGACCAGAAAACATAGGTTCCGTCACTGTAACGGGTACCGGAGGCGGCTTCCTGCTGTTTTAATGTCAGCGGGTTACCATCAAGGATAAGGTTAACCTCCTCACGGCTATTATCAACAACCACCGTCAGGGGCAGCGTTCCGCAGGTGTAGTGCAAGGTTTTCTGCTGCTCCGGTGCTGAATGGAAATAGCTACAGCCCGACAGTAACGCCAGCGTGGACAGTAAAAGTATCTTCTTCATATTCTCTCCTGTGAACAGGGGTTAGCGATAACGGGCAGGGTTAGCGGGATAGATAGCGCCAATCACCGAAGCTTCTTTCGCTCCCGTTACTGAGGGCAAATTTCCAGGCAAACCCGATAAAGTACGGTAAGCCAGCCAGGCGAAAGCCAGCGCTTCCATATCATCACCGCCGACCCCCGCTTCATCCGTGCTGCCCACTTCAATCCCCGGAAGCTGTGCTGCCAGCCTTGACATCAGCAGGGGGTTCCTGCTGCCGCCGCCACAAACCAGCAGCCGCTCGCACCCGCCGCACAGCATGACCTGTTCCGCAATAGTCACTGCGGTAAGTTCCGCCAGCGTCGCCTGTACATCCTGGGGTTGCAGTCCGGGGAAGGCAGAAAGCTGTTGCTCCACCCAGCCCAGATTAAAGTATTCGCGACCGGTAGATTTAGGTGCCGGTAGTGAGAACCAGGGGTCGCTCAGCATCTGTTGCAGCAGCGGCCTGATAACGCTGCCCTGTCGGCCCCATTCGCCATCTTTATCATATCCTTTACCCTGATGGCGCCAGATCCAGGCATCCAGCAGCATATTGCCGGGACCGGTATCGTAGCCACCGATCGGTTTGCCGGGGATCAACAGCGAAAGATTGGCGATGCCACCGATGTTCAACACCATCCGGCGCTCTTCAGGGTGCATCAGAATAGCCTGATGGAAGGCGGGCACCAGCGGCGCGCCCTGCCCGCCAAGCGCCATATCGCGACGACGGAAATCTCCCACCACGGTGATGCCGGTAGCAGCGACAATCTGGTTGTTATCGCCAATCTGCAAGGTATTTGGCGCCTCGCCCTGCGGCTCATGCCAGACCGTTTGCCCGTGGCAACCGATCGCCGTAATATCCTCTTTCTCAAGCCCTTCACGCTGGATCAAGGCCTGCACCGCTTCGGCAAATACCCTTCCCAACTGCGTGTCTATCTGGCCCAACTGAGAGAGCGTTAATGACTGTCCCTGACAGATCCCCAACACTGCCTGACGCAAAGCTGGCGGCATGGGATGGCAGTAGCTTGCCTGCTGCGCCACCATATGCTCATCAATGGCTGCCAGCACCACATCAATGCCATCCAGGCTGGTACCGGACATCACGCCAATATAGCGTCCTGATTTCATTGTTTCGCCTTACCCGTTGGGGTTTGCTGAATTTCCTGCCTACAGCGTCGCAAAATCAGCCGGGCAATTCTATGATTAACTAACCATTTTTAAAGGCTGGCTGGATATTTAGCTCTCTTTACGCAATTTTGCAGCTGATTGATTTATGGTTTATGCATGTTGCGCTACGCTGGGGGTAGCAGTTTTTTTACCCAACTTAGCGGCTTGTGCCATATAATTACCCTATTGAACGCTGCGCAATTATCTGCAGCAAATGGAAAAGTAAGGAGTTTTACGATGATTAAGCGTTTATTAGTCGTGGCACTGACTGGCGTGACATTGGCAGGATGCAGCAACACTGACACCCTTTCTGGTGATGTTTACAGTGCCTCAGAAGCCAAGCAAGTGCAAAACGTCACTTACGGAACGCTGGTTTCCGTCCGCCCGGTTCAGATTCAGGGTGGAGATGACAATAATGTCATTGGTGCAATTGGCGGTGCGGTACTGGGGGGCTTCCTGGGAAATACTCTGGGCGGCGGTACTGGCCGTAGCCTTGCTACCGCAGCTGGCGCAGTGGCTGGCGGAGTAGCGGGTCAGGGTGTACAGGGCGCAGCTAACAAAACGCAGGGTGTGGAGCTGGAAATCCGCAAAGATGACGGCAATACCATTATGGTCGTGCAGAAACAGGCTGCCAGCCGTTATGCCGTTGGCCAGCGTGTAACCATGGCCTCTAACGGAAGTCAGGTCACCGTTTCACCACGATAAGTAACAATAAAAAAACCGGCCTCAGCCGGTTTTTTTATTCATCCCGACCCTGTAGTTCCAGGATGTTTTTTTCGAGACGGGCTATCAGCGTCACCAGTTTGTCGATTTCACTTTGCGAAATACCTGACAAAATATCATCCCGTGTAGCTTCAATAACATGTTCAACCTGGGTGATGATGGGTGCAGCTTCAGCCGTGAGCTTAATCCGCTTAGCGCGGCGATCGCTGGCACAGGTCGTCCGGGTAATCAGCCCCTTCTCCTCCAGCTGATCCAGCGTACGCACCAGTGAAGGCTGCTCTATACCTATCGCCTTGGCTAACTGAATTTGTGACTGTTCAGGCGGCAGCTGATGAATATTGTGCAGCGTTACCCAGTGCGTCTGCGTGAGTTCCAGTGGCTTAAGGCGCTGATCGATCAGTGAACGCCAGATACGCACCAGTCTGGCGAGATCCGTTCCTAATGGGGTATCCAATTTCATCTCCTTATAATTAGCTTGCTAGCTATCATGCCTCATTTTAGACTATTCTGCGAGTTTACAGGACAAAATACAAATTCATCCCTTTTGAAAAGTATTGATTACCCGGCGCGCCGCAAACGGCCTGGCAAGAAGGATTTACTTCGTGGATAACGCACATTTCTCCTCCTCCTCACCGCTGACAGACCTGGTTTTTGGCGCCTCGGTGTTTTTTCCACCGATTTTCAAAGCCGTACTGCTGGGGTTTTTCTTCTGGCTGTTACTACATCCCCTGCTGCGGGGCTGGATCTACTCTGGCGAAATCTGGCACCCAACGCTGCTGGATCTTTCTCTCTTTATTCTTTGTGTCAGCGTTTCGCTGTGGCTGTTGCAGGTGAACGGATGAAATTCAGCACATTAAAATATTTTTCCACGGTAATTTTCTTTGCAGCGGCGCTCTGTGCCGGTTGGTGGTTGTGGAATTACTATATGCAGTCACCCTGGACCCGCGATGGTAAAGTCCGCGCAGAGCTGGTTAATATCACGCCGCAGGTTTCCGGGCGTATTGCGCAACTGGCGATCAAAGATAATCAGTTTGTCACCCGAGGCACGACCTTACTGACTTTAGATGATGAACCTTACCGGATTGCCGTGCTGAATGCTGAGGCACAGTTGGCAAAAGCGCAGTCTGATTTACTGAAATCACAGCATGAAGCGCGCCGCCGTCAGAGTCTGCCGCGCAATGTGATCTCCGCAGAGGATCTGGATGCAGCCAGCCTCAGCGCCAAAGGCATGGCCGCAACGGCAAAGGCGGCTCAGGCAGAACTGGAGCAGGCGCAATGGAACCTGTCGCAAACCCGGATAACAGCACCAACTGACGGCTGGATAACTAACCTGGTGATACGTCCGGGAAATTACGCCACCAGCGGTACGCCGCTGTTTGCCCTGGTCGACAGCCATTCATTTTACGTAATGGGTTATTTTGAAGAAACCAAGCTGCGGCATATCCGTGCAGGATATAAGGCCAGCGTGCGTCTCTATAGCGATAACCGGACGTTACAGGGCGAGGTCGAGAGCATTGGTCGGGCTATTTATGATCAGAGCGTTGAAACGGACAGCGGTCTGGTACCAGATATCAAACCAAACGTGCCGTGGGTGCGACTGGCTCAGCGTGTTCCGGTACGTATCCGCCTGACATCTGTCCCTGCGGATCTGCCGCTGGTGGCGGGAACCACCTGTAGCGTCTCTGTTCAGCCATGAATCTCAGTTGGCTTGCCTGGCAAAACCTTCCGTGGTGTAAAGCCACCGCAGGCCAGTGGCGCTACGCCCTCCGCAACGCCATTGCCATGTGTCTGGCGCTGAGTATTGCCTATGGTCTTCAGCTGGATGAACCCTACTGGGCGATGACTTCGGCCGCCGTGGTCAGTTTCCCCACCGTAGGCGGCGTCATCAGCAAAAGTCTGGGGCGCATCGCCGGTAGCCTGCTGGGAGCCGGCGCAGCGCTGCTGATTGCCGGGCATACGCTTAATGAACCCTGGCTGTTTGCCCTGTCGATGTCCGCCTGGCTGGCGCTTTGCACCTGGGTTGCCAATCATTATCAAAACAACGTCGCCTACGCCTTCTCTCTGGCTGGCTACACAGCGGCTATTATCGCCTTTACCACGGTCAATATCACCGACATCAACGATCTGTGGAATATTACTCAGGCACGGGTGTGCGAAGTGATTTCAGGCATTTTGTGTGGCGGGTTGATGATGATGATCCTGCCCAGCACCTCAGACGGCGATACGCTGATCCAGTCATTAAAAGCGATGCATACCCGTCTGCTGGAGCATGCCGGGCTGCTGTTGCAGCGTGAAACCACCGATAACGTTCGCAGCGCACATGAGAGCGTTATCGGTCAGATCCTCACCATGAACCTGTTAAGGATCCAGGCGTTCTGGAGCCACTACCGTTTTCGCCGTCAGAACAACGTACTCAATTACGTTCTTCATCAGCAGCTACGGCTGACCAGCGTTATCTCCAGCCTGCGCCGAATGCTGCTTAACTGGCCAGAGCCGCCGGAGATCCTCTTTACCACGCTACAGGCGCTGCTCAGCGAGCTGGCAAAACCGGAGTGTAATAAATATCGTCTGGCGCAAATTCTGAGCCAGGCTGCCCCTGACGACAAGCAAGATTATCGCCATCAGGCGTTCTGGCACCGCTTACGCTATTTCTGCTGGCTCTATCTGAATATCAGCCGCTGGCTGAGGCAGTTTGAACGTGCGGATGCCGACACGACTCTCTCTCCGCCAGCCGTCCCGGCGCTGGCACGTCATGCCGACAGTGCTGAAGCGAGCTGGAGCGCCTTGCGCACTTTTATCGTTATTCTGCTGGGTTGCGCCTTTACTATTACCACCCAGTGGGAGGCCGGTGATGCTGCCATTACCCTTGCTGCTATCAGCTGTGTGCTCTATTCGTCAGTGCCTTCTCCCAGCAACAGCGTCTCGTTGTTGCTGAAAACGCTGCTGCTGTTGAGCCTTTTCAGCTTTATCATCAAATTTGGTCTGATGGTGCAGATCAGCGTGCTGTGGCAGTTTTTACTCTTTCTCTTCCCTTTGCTCATCACGCTCCAGCTGTTTAAGTTGCAACAGAAAAAACGCGCCAGCCTCTGGGCGCAGCTGATTGTGTTTGGCGGATCGTTTCTGGCGGTCACTAACCCGCCTGTTTATGATTACCAGGCGTTTCTGAATGATAATCTGGCGAAAGTTTTTGGCGTGATGCTGGCCTGGCTGGCCTTTCAGATCCTGCGTCCCAGCTCGGATAAACGCCGCAGCCGCAGACACATCCGTGCTCTGCGTCGGGAATTTCTCGACCAGCTCAGTCGGCGTCCTCACCTCAGCCAAAGCACGTTTGAATCGCTGATCTACCATCGGGTCAATCAACTTAACAGCAGTCGCGACGACAGCGCTCGTTTATGGTTGCTGCGCTGGGGCGTGGTGCTGCTGAACTGCTCACATATTGTCTGGCAGCTGCGTGAATGGCACAGTGAGGCCAGCGAGCTGACCGATATGCGCGAGGTGACGCTGCAAAATTTACACCGGATCATCGGCGAACGTGGTGTGCACCACCATTCACTGGCGCAAACGCTGGAAGAATTATCGCAGAGAATTGAAAGGTTGCAGGCCATCGGCAATGATGAAGCCAGCGAGCTGGCGGGAATTATCTGGCGGCTGTTTTGTTCACTTTCTCAGTTGCAACAGGCGCTGCCGGAAGAGGCACGTGCGGCAGGCGCCTGATGCTATCAGATCACGCCGCAGGCGAAGCGATCGCCCCCGCCACCCAGCGGTTTCGGCATATCCGAATGGTTATCGCCGCCCATATGGATCATCAGCGCTTTGCCTTTAATTTCTGAGAGTTTCTTGATGCGCGGTGCCAGTACCGGATAGGTTGCCATGCCATCGTCAGTCACAAACAAGGCGGGCAAATCGCCCAGGTGTCCGTTCTGCCAGGGGCCAAGATGTTTACCCGACCCCGACGGGTCCAGATGCCCGCCAGCCGCTCCGGCCGGAACAATTTTACCCTCTTTGGTTTGCGGTTCGCAGCTCCCTTTTGCATGAACATGGAAACCATGAATGCCCGCCGGGAGGTCATGAAGCGCTGGGGTAAACGTGATGCCGTAAGGCGTCTCTTCCAGCGTCACGGTACCGATGCTTTCACCTGCCCCCTGCGGAGTAGCCAGCTTTATATCAACTTTTTCACTGGCCGCCTGTGCAAAACAACCTGTTGCCAACAGCAGCGCCATCAGAGTCAAACGTTTCATATACTTCCCTTATCTCATCCAGAGTGGAGCTATAAGCCTGGTAAGTTTCAGAGAAAATGCCTGTTAAAAGCTGTTTATTGACTCTTTTTTACCTGAGCCATCACTAAACCGGCCCGATTAAAACAGTGAAGGCTGTTCCGGCTCATCAGGAACCTCCGCTTTGCCCGCACGTTGCAGACGAAGATAGCGCTGGCGACAGAGGCGGATCACCTCCCGCTTTTGCGCATCGGTAAATTTCATCCAGTTGAAGCGCTCTTCGCGACTTCTGAGACAGCCACGGCAGTAGCCGCGATCGTCAGACTGACAAATCCCCCGACAGGGACTTGGCACCGGGAAAAACTCAAGTTGTTCTGCCACTGTCCCTCCTGAATATATGCCAGTCCCTTATTGAAGATCGGTTATTCCCCGACCGCAAGTCTGAACGCTCTTTTTTTGCTCTACAGGCAGGCGCAAGACTTTTCCTGTTCCGGACATAACCCGAAGATAACCGGCGGCTATTTTCTGCGGGAGTTCGCATTGTTGAGCACAGATTAAGGTTTCACTAAGGTTCCAACGCTAAGCTTGCCGCAGAATTTATTTTTTCATGGAATGCTATGAAACAGCTATTAAAGTTACGGTGTAACGAAAACGCTTTTAACCTTTATGTTACGATTTTCTTTACGTTTATTCTCAACGCGCTCTTCCTGATGCGTGCCTGGGAGACAATCCCTTACACCACATTTCATGATTATATTTTTGCTGCCTCCCTGCCCGTGGTGCTGTTTTGTGCCTTCCTGATTATCTTCAGCGTGGCTGCTGTGCCCTGGTTCCGTAAACCTTTGCTAATCATTCTGGTGCTGGCAGGGGCCGCTGCGAACTACTTTATCTACAGCTTTGGCACGGTCATTGACACAAATATGATCCAGAATGTGTTTGAAACTGACGCCCAGGAAGCCGCGGCTCTGTTCAGCCTTCGTTATCTGCTGTGGATAACGGCTTTAGGTATCGTGCCCGCCGTGTTAATTGCAGCCGTAAAAATTACTTCTCATCGTCCCTGGTGGATGAACATTGCTATACGAGCTTTGACCATGATGGCAGCGCTCGCCGTGATTTTGCTGGTAGCCGCTCTTTTCTATAAAGATTACGCCTCACTGATCCGCAATAACAAAGGACTGGTCAAAATGATTACCCCTGTTAACGTGGTCAGCAGCGTGGGGCATTATGCAGATAATCGCTGGTTTTCCGGCGATCAGACGCTGGTGCGGATTGGTCAGGATGCGAAGAAAGGGCCGCTAATCAGGGCGGAAAAGAAAAAAACGCTGGTGGTCTTTGTGCTGGGTGAAACAGGCCGGGCAGAAAACTTTTCCCTGGGTGGCTATGCCCGCGAAACCAATCCTGAACTGAAAAAGCAGAATGTTATTTACTATCAGAACGCAACCTCCTGCGGCACCGAAACCGCTATTTCAGTACCCTGCATGTTCTCCAATATGCCGCGTGAACATTATGATGCCAGCCTGGCACGACATCAGGAAGGTGTACTGGATGTGATGGCCCATGCTGGGGTAAACGTCTTGTGGCGTGAAAATGATGGCAGCTGTAAAGGTGCCTGCGATCGTGTGCCCCATACCGATATGACAAAATGGAATGTCAAAGCGCTGTGTAAAAGTGATTACTGTCTGGATGACGTGCTGTTGCACCGCCTGGACCACTATATCGACAGCGTGAAAGACGACACGGTTATTGTACTGCATCAGATGGGAAGCCACGGACCAGCCTATTATCTGCGTTACCCGGCGGCGATGCGCAAGTTCACCCCTACCTGCGACAGCAATCAGATTCAGGATTGTGAACACCAGGCTTTGGTGAATACTTATGACAACTCGATCCTCTATACCGATGCGATGGTGGCCGACACCATCAACCTGCTGAAGTCCCGGAGTGATAAATTCAACGTGGCGCTGGTCTATCTTTCCGATCATGGGGAATCACTTGGGGAACATGGCATGTATCTGCATGGCGCACCTTACGTCTTTGCTCCCTCCCAGCAGACGCACATTCCTTTCCTGCTCTGGATGTCGCCAGATTACGCCAGCGCCTTTGGCATCCGTGAGGACTGTCTTCGCCAGGCCGCCAGAACCGAGGCGGTGTCACAGGACAACATCTTCCATACGCTGCTGGGAATGATGAATGTGCAGACCAAAGAGTATCAGCCAGCGCTGGATATGATCCGATCGTGCCAGGCGCACTAGCCCTGTTTGTACCAGACCTGCCGGTCTGGTACGCTACCTGAATAGTCTATTTTTGCAGGCGAAAACGCTTCGCCTGCTCTAAACTCTTCCTCTCTCTATACTTCCAGAGAGCGCACTTACGGTTAATGCCTTGCAGAAGATTACGCGTAGGCTGCCAGCGCTACTTTAAAAAAAAGACTAGTGTCTAGTCGACCGGTCTACCAGGAGAAATAATGGAATTGAAAAAACTGTTCACCCCTTTAAAAACGGGTGCGATTACCGTTCCTAACCGCATTTTTATGGCCCCTCTGACCCGACTGCGCAGTATTGAACCGGGCGATATTCCTACTCCACTGATGGGTGAATATTATCGCCAGCGTGCCAGCGCGGGACTGATCATCACCGAAGCGACACAAATTTCTGCACAGGCTAAAGGCTACGCCGGTGCGCCAGGCCTGCACTCAGCAGCGCAAATTTCCGCCTGGAAGGCGATCAATGCAGGCATTCACCAGGCGGATGGCCACAGCGCCGTTCAGCTCTGGCATACTGGCCGTATTTCCCACACCAGCGTGCAGCCAGAGGGTAAAGCCCCGGTTTCCTCATCTGCTATTAACGCAGAAACCCGTACTTCCCTGCGTAATGAGCAGGGAGAGGCAATACGCGAAGCCACATCCACTCCACGCGCGCTTGAAGTGAATGAAATTGCAGAGGTGGTTAATGATTTCCACCAGGCGGTCATTAATGCCCGTGAAGCGGATTTTGACCTGGTAGAGCTACACTCTGCCCACGGTTATCTGATCCATCAGTTCCTCTCGCCTGCATCGAACCAGCGCACCGACAGCTACGGTGGCAGCGTAGAAAACCGCACCCGCTTTGCACTGGAAGTGGTTGATGCGGCCATTGCCGCCTGGAGCGCTGACCGCATCGGGATCCGCATCTCCCCCCTTGGCCCGTTCAACGGCCTGGATAATGGTGAAGATCAGGAAGCCGCTGCGATCTATTACATCAGTGAGCTGGCGAAGCGTAATCTGGCGTATCTGCACATTTCCGAGCCTGACTGGGCCGGCGGCAAGCCTTACAGCGAAGCGTTCCGTAAAGCTATTCGCAACGTCTACCCCGGCGTGATTGTGGGTGCTGGCGCGTATACTGCCGAAAAAGCTGAAGATTTGATTGAAAAAGGGCTGATTGACGCTGCTGCCTTTGGCCGCGTTTATATTGCGAACCCGGATCTGGTTGAGCGCCTGCGTGAAAACGCTCCGCTTAACGCGCCACGTCCAGAGCTGTTCTACGGCGGCGGTGCAGAAGGTTATACCGATTATCCCTCTCTTGCCGGATAAGCGTTAACAGAAAGAAGATCAGGCTGCGCCCGACGCAGCCTGTACCCTTAATAAGCTTTGCTGGCAGTTTATTTCCCCGCAGGCAGAGCCTTCTGATTACCCTGCCGGAAAATCATCGCTATACTTATTTTTTTAACCGTTATCGGATGATAACGTTTTTTACCAAGAGGATGTTATGCGCTTACTTCACACCATGCTTCGCGTTGGCGATCTGCAACGTTCCGTTGATTTTTATACTAAAGTTCTGGGCATGCGTCTGCTGCGCACCAGCGAAAATACTGAATATAAATACACGCTGGCTTTCGTGGGTTATACCGAAGAGAGCGAAGGTGCAGTGATTGAGCTGACCTATAACTGGGGTCAGGAGAGCTATAATCTGGGCGACGCATACGGCCATATTGCGCTGGGCGTGGATGACGTTGCGGCTACCTGCGACCGTATCCGTCAGGATGGTGGCAACGTAACGCGCGAAGCTGGCCCGGTGAAAGGCGGAACCACTATCATCGCCTTTGTTGAAGATCCGGATGGCTATAAAATCGAACTGATTGAGAACAAGCATGCGGGCCACGGTCTGGGTGCCTGATTTACCAGGGTGCCTTAAGGGCGCCCTTCTTCTCCCTTCCCCTGCTGCATCTCGCGGCGAAATTTGCCATAATGCGCGCTGCATTTTTTCGCCAATGAGATCCTGATGTCTGAATCGAACCAACTGAACACCCTCAGCAGCCGTTTTCGCGGCTTTTATCCGGTAGTGATCGATGTGGAAACCGCTGGATTTGACGCGAAGACCAATGCGCTACTGGAAGTGGCTGCCGTCACCCTGAAAATGGATGAAAATGGCTGGCTGGAGAAAGACCAAACGCTCCATTTCCACGTTGAGCCGTTTGAAGGTTCTGTTCTGCTACCTGAAGCATTGGCTTTTAACGGCATTGACCCCTCTGACCCGCTTCGCGGTGCGGTCAGTGAATATGAAGCTCTGCATGCCATCTTTAAACTGGTGCGCAAAGGGATTAAAGATCGGGACTGCAATCGCGCCATTATGGTTGCGCATAATGCCACTTTTGATCTCAACTTCATGAATGCGGCCGCTGAACGTACCGGTCTGAAACGCAACCCTTTCCATCCTTTCGTCACCTTTGATACGGCGGCGTTAAGCGGGCTGGTATTAGGGCAAACCGTACTGGCGAAAGCCTGTGCTGCGGCGGGAATGGCCTTTGACAGTAATCAGGCACACTCCGCGCTGTACGATACCGTACAAACGGCAGATCTGTTCTGTGAGCTGGTGAACCGCTGGAAACGGCTGGGCGGCTGGCCGCTTCCAGCGCCGGTAAGCGAAGCATAAAAAAAGGGCGAGGAATTTTTCCTCGCCCTTTTACTTTCTGAGTCGCTTATTCAGCGGTGTCAGAAGGATATTTTTGTGCAGTTTCTTTGATCAGCTGCTGGAGTTCGCCCTGCTGATACATCTGAATAATGATGTCGCAACCGCCGACCAGTTCACCATCCACCCACAGCTGCGGGAAAGTCGGCCAGTTGGCATACTTAGGTAATTCTGCCCGAATCTCTGGATTCAGCAAAATGTCCACATAGGCGAAACGTTCGCCACAGGCTGACAGCGCCTGTACGGCCTGTGCCGAGAAGCCGCAGCTTGGCAGTTTTGGTGAACCTTTCATGTAGAGCAGAATCGGGTTTTCTGCTATCTGGCGCTCAATTTTTTCAACGGTACTCATAAATGGCTTCCTTAATCGGATACTTCGTGTCTATTTAGTGTAGCGACTCTGCCCGCACGATGAAAACGACATTTTACTAAGAGCATTTTCGGCTTCTGCGCCTCACAAGCCCAGGCGGATACATTAAAATAACATTTTCCAGAGGTTATTGCAGCGCCAATGCCGCTAAAATGGATAAGGTTTGCACAGATAACCAGCTGATTTGGCTTATTTTTACAGCTTTTACTTGTTCTGCATCATTGAAACAAAAAAGACCTTACCCTTTGTTAAACAGTTAGATTAGAATTGCCCCATGAGCCTGCTGCAAAGCAGATATCCCTGTTTTTGGCACGCTTTGGCCGCTGGTCGAAGCACAAACTGTTAATGGTAACGATGCGTTTACTCATCACCCTCTTTTTGCTGGCGTTTGCTCAGCTCTTTTTTAACGTGGCGCACGCATCGCCACACGCCCCTGTTAATGCCAGCCATCATAAGAAGGATGCTGGTACGCCAGCCCGTGAAGATGAGCGACGTAAACGCAGGCCGGTTAAAGCAAGCTCCACAAAAAAAGTTAAAGAGACCACCAGCAAGAAATCCCGCTTAACCTCCGTGTCAAAGCTCAAGCTTAAAAAGAAAGCCTCTCCGGCAACGGCCGCCGTTACTCCCGGCAGATATAAAAAGAAAAGCGTTAATGGCAGTAAAAAGCGTTACGGACGGCATCGCGGTAAAGCAGCACAAATGGAAGCGCTGACAGCCGATCTCGACCCGGCACCGCTGAAGTTGAGCAAGGCGCATCGTGCCCGCTATCAGAAAGCTCGTGAAACTGCGATGAACAAACTGATGGGCCAGCTGGGTAAACCCTATCAATGGGGCGGAACCTCACCAAAAACCGGCTTCGACTGTAGCGGGCTGGTCTGGTATGCCTATAAGGATTTGGTGAAGTTTAAAATCCCGCGCACCGCTAACGAAATGTATCATCTGCGCGATGCCGCCTCGATCAAACGTGATGAGCTGGAAAAAGGGGATTTGGTCTTCTTCCGCATTAATGGACGCGGGGTTGCTGACCATGTTGGCGTCTATCTGGGTGACGGTAAGTTCATTCAGTCCCCCCGTACCGGCAAGGATATTCAGGTAAGCGCGCTGGGCGAGGATTACTGGCAGCGTCACTATATTGGCGCCCGTCGGATGATGACGCCGAAAACCATCCGCTAAGCGTTATAAAGGGCCTGCGATCAGGCCCCTTTTATAGTTAGTGCATGATGGCGGTAAAGCTGAACGCCATAATCATCACCAAAGCGCAAACCGTGGTCAGTAATGAGAACTTTAAATCGGTATCCATATATCCTCTGAATAGCCCTACAGTTAATAGTGTTATCAATTTTCCCATACTTATCGGTAAAAATCTCGTTTTCTCTGCTCAGCCTTGTTAGAATTCTTTTTGTTGCGCAACGTCCGCTCAGTCACAATTCTGCGGACGACCACTCTTTTCCTTCCTGACGAATCCGACAGCAACTTAAACCGATTTAAGACGTCAGGTTTTACTCTTTTCAGGCAAACGATTAACAACAGGCTTATCAACACGTTGAGATAAGCGCAGGAGTAGCTAGTTCATGGCAACAATTAAAGATGTGGCAAAGCAGGCCGGGGTGTCGACCACCACCGTCTCCCACGTCATCAATAAAACCCGCTTTGTCGCCGAAGAGACGCGGGAGGCCGTCTGGGCTGCAATTAAATCGCTGCACTATTCCCCCAGTGCAGTGGCCCGCAGCCTTAAGGTTAATCACACCAGAACTATTGGTCTGTTAGCCACCTCCAGCGAAGCGCCCTACTTTGCCGAGATTATTGAAGCGGTGGAAAACCGCTGTTTCGCAAAAGGCTATACCCTGATCCTGGGCAATGCCCATAACGATCTGCAAAAGCAGCAGGCCTATCTGTCGATGATGGCGCAAAAGCGCGTGGACGGTCTGCTGGTGATGTGCTCTGAGTATCCCGATCCGCTGATCAAAATGCTGGAAGAGAACCGCAATATCCCGATGGTCGTTATGGACTGGGGCGAGTCTCGCGGAGACTTCACCGATACCGTGCTGGATAACGCTTTTGAGGGCGGCTATCTGGCCGGGCGCTACCTGATCGATCGGGGTCACCGCGATATCGGCGTGATCCCCGGACAAATGGAGCGCAATACCGGTGGCGGCCGCCATGCCGGCTTCCTGAAGGCGCTGGCTGAAGCCAATATTACGCTCCGTAAAGAGTGGCTGGTGCAGGGAGATTTCGAACCGGAGTCTGGCTATCAGGCGATGCAGCAGATTTTATCGCAGAAACAGCGACCAACGGCGGTCTTTTGTGGCGGTGACGTCATGGCCATGGGCGCCATTTGCGCTGCGGACGAGATGGGGTTACGGGTTCCGCAGGATATATCGGTGATCGGTTATGATAACGTGCGCAACGCCCGTTACTTTACACCAGCACTGACTACCGTTCATCAGCCTAAAGAGCGCTTAGGCGAGACCGCTTTCGATATGCTGCTGGACCGTATCACCAGCAAACGGGAAGATCCGCAGACCATTGAGGTACATCCTTCCCTGATCGAACGTCGCTCGGTCGCTGACGGTCCTTTCCTGGATTACCGCCGCTAAGCCTTCTGCCTGCCTCTTTCCTGCTGCAAGCCAGGGGCATATTTTACCCCCGGCTTGCGCTGTTCAGGCTTTTTACTCCTCTTCGCGCAGCCATTCGCTGTTCAGCGTATCGCTCTCACCCAGATAATCGAGTAGCCAGCTCAGCGCCGGTGACGCCTGTTGTTCAGACCAGCTGACGCAGCAGGGGCTGTCGGGGAAACTGGCTGCCAGCTTTAGCTCGTGCAGTGTGCCCTGTTTCAACAGAGGCCGGGCAAAATGTCCCGGTACCATGCCCACGCACAGCCCGGCTGACAGACAGTCGAAAGCACTTTCCCAATCTGGCACCACCAGCCGCCGCTGATTATCCAGGGTCCAGGTTGTTCGTTTGGGGAGCGCTCGCGAGGTGTCCTCCAGCACCAGCGAGGGCCATTCCCGGATCGCCTCTTCGCTGATAACCTGCTCCCGGTGCTGCGCCAGAGGATGATCTGCTCCCACCACGCAGCGCCAGTTCAGTGCTCCCATATCGCGAAAGGCAAAACGGCCGCCCACAGGTATAGCCTGAGTAGCCCCAATGGCCACATCAACCCTGCCATCGGCCAGCGCATCCCAGACGCCGTTGAACACCTCTGGCGACAGATGCAGCTCCATGTCGGGGAAATGGCGGTAAAAGTCCACCACCAGCTGGCGCGTGCGCTGAGGTTTGACTATCCGATCGACGGCAATATTGATCTGTCCACGCCAGCCGTTGGCCACCTGCTGACACTGCCGCCGGGTGGCGAGCATTTTTTTGATAACACTTCGCCCTTCCTGCACAAATACCCGTCCCGCTTCGGTCAGCACCACATCCCGGTGCCGCCGTTCAAACAGGGGTACTGCCAGCCACTCCTCCAGCTGCCGCACGGTATAGCTGATAGCGGAGGGAACGCGGTGCAGCTCAGCCGCGGCTGCGGTGAAACTGCCCGAACGGGCAACGGCATCAACAACTTCCAAAGCGTGTTCTGACCACATAAGCTGCCTGCAATTTTTTTGAAGGGAAGAGGCAAATATTACCGTTTCACAAGCTGATTGACACGCGTTTACACTCTGCGGCGTTCGATTCATTACCTGTAAGAGAGAAAAAATGCCTTCAAAAGGATTTATTGTTTACCTGGCGCTACTCAGCGTTGCGGGTTTTCTCGCGACCGATATGTACCTGCCTGCTTTTATCGCTATGCAGCAAGACCTGCAAACCAGCGCGGGCATCATCAGCGCCAGCCTCAGCCTGTTTCTGGCCGGTTTTGCCAGCGGTCAGCTGATTTGGGGGCCGCTTTCCGATCGTATTGGCCGCAAGCCCGTGCTGTTGATGGGCCTGAGTCTGTTTGCCATCAGCTGTGCCGCGATGTGGTGGGTGCAATCCGCCTCCCTGCTGCTGGCGCTTCGATTTGCGCAGGCCATCGGCATCTGTGCCGCCGCAGTGAGCTGGCAGGCGCTGGTTGTTGACCGCTATCCGGCCGCGCAGGCTAACCGCGTTTTTGCCTCAATCATGCCTCTGGTCGCCCTTTCGCCCGCGCTTGCCCCGCTGCTGGGTGCCTGGCTGCTTAACCACTTTACCTGGCGTGCGATTTTTATCACGCTGTTGCTGGTCGCGGTTGCCTTGCTGATTTGTACTCTGTTTCTTGCGTCACCCCGTAAAGAGGCAACTCAGACAGTCAGTGAGAAGATGAGCTTTATCAGCCTGTTAAAATCCCCGGTCTACAGCGGTAACGTGCTGATATATGCCGCCTGTTCAGCCAGCTTCTTTGCCTGGTTAACAGGGTCTCCTTTCATCCTGGGAGCGCTGGGCATGACGCCCGGAGATATCGGCCTGAGCTATGTACCGCAAACGCTCGCTTTCCTGATTGGCGGGTATGGCTGCCGCAGCCTGCTGAAACACCTTGAGGGAAGCGCGCTGTTACCCTGGCTGCTGGCTCTTTATGGCGTGAGTATCGTCGCCTTCTTTATTGCCGCTCAACTGCCGGAACCTTCCCTGTATGCTTTGCTGACGCCTTTCTGTGGTATGGCGCTGGCAAATGGTGCGATTTATCCGATTGTGGTCGCTAATGCTCTGCTGCCCTTTCCGCAATCCAGCGGCAAAGCTGCTGCCTTGCAGAACACGCTACAGCTGGGTTTATGCTGTGTTGCCAGCCTGATTGTGTCGACGTTTATCACCAGCTCCCTGTTTACCACCTCGCTGGTTATGCTCTCCACTGTCGTTTTGTCGATAATCGGCTATATTTTACAACGTGTGAAATCACAAGAGATGGCTCTGGCGGGCGCACATGGCGGGCGCTAACGGCTTGAATTAATTGATTAGCACACTAACAATATTCCGTTGAATTGTGCCTGACGTGAGCATATACTCATTTCAGGCTACAAATAATAACAACTATTTTGCACTTTTTAGAGTCCTGACAGGGCTGTCAGCATGCTATTCCGCGTGGCTTTCGTTGCGCAACTCTGTAGGTATTCAAATCAATCCTCTGTAACGCCGGATGTCAGGCGTACGGTTATGCCGTGCGTATTCTCAAATCCTGTAGAAATTGTCTATTCTTTTTCTCAGGTTTCAATCACACAGGGTGATGGAGAAGCTATGAGTTCATCGTGTATAGAAGAAGTGAGCCTTGGAGAGAATCAGTGGTACCGAATCATCCAGGATATGTTGCGCAACGCTGATATTGAGATCAACGGTACCCGTCCATGGGATATAAAAATAACCAATCCTGACTTCTTCAAGCGCGTTTTACAGGAAGGGTCACTGGGTCTGGGTGAAAGTTATATGGATGGCTGGTGGGAATGTGAACGGCTTGATATGTTCTTTCACCGCGTCCTGCTGGCTAAACTCGATCAACAGCTCCCCCACCACTTTAAAGATACGCTGAGAGTCGCTGCGGCCAGATTAACCAATCTACAGTCACGTAAGCGCGCCTGGATTGTGGGCAAAGAGCATTACGATCTCGGCAATGACCTTTTCTCGTTGATGCTCGATCCCTTTATGCAATATTCCTGCGGCTACTGGAAAGAAGCGCAGACTCTTGAACAGGCCCAGCAGGCTAAATTAAAAATGATCTGCGATAAGCTGAAGCTGGAGCCGGGAATGTCGCTGCTGGATATTGGTTGCGGCTGGGGCGGTCTGGCGGAGTTTGCGGCCAGAAATTATGGCGTGAGCGTCTACGGCGTGACTATTTCTGCCGAACAGCAAAAACTGGCCCAGCAGCGTTGTGAAGGGCTGGATGTCACTATTCTGTTGCAGGACTATCGCGATCTCAATCAACAGTATGACCGTATAGTCTCTGTCGGCATGTTTGAACATGTAGGGCCAAAAAATTACGCGACCTATTTCGAGGTGGTCAATCGTAATCTGAAGCCTGACGGTATTTTCCTGCTCCACACCATTGGTGCCAATACTACCGACGAAAAAGTGGACCCGTGGATCAATAAATATATTTTCCCCAACGGCTGCCTGCCCTCTGTGCGTCATATTGCCGATGCACAGGAACCCTATTTCGTGATGGAAGACTGGCATAACTTTGGCCAGGATTACGACACCACGTTAATGGCCTGGCATCAGCGTTTTCTGGCCGGCTGGCCGGAACTGGCTGGAAAATATGGCGAGCGCTTTAAGCGAATGTTTGTTTATTATCTTAATGCCTGTGCTGGAGCCTTCCGCGCGCGCGATATTCAGCTCTGGCAGGTGGTCTTTACTCATGGCGTGGAGGGGGGATTACGCGTTCCGCACTAATGGGGATGAGAGACCAGAAGGGCCGACCCGCGCTGTCGGCCTTTTTTTATCTATTGCTCTGAAGCAGCCGCGGCGAGCAAAGCCGCCTCCCGCTGAGCCAGCACCCGCTCGACAGTTGCGACTATCGCCTGAGTATGGGGATCGATCTCGATATTGACGCGATCGCCCAGGCGTTTGGTGCCCAGCGTGGTTCTGGCAAGTGTCTCTGGAATAAGATGAACGCAGAATTTAGTTTTGGTGACTTCACCCACCGTCAGGCTGATGCCATCAATACCAATAAAACCTTTATGCAGAATGTATTTCATCTGCATAGCATCCTGCGGCCGGAACCATATTTCCCGGTTATTTTCTGAAGTCACTATTTTGCTGATTTCAGCCGTGGTCATAATATGGCCGGACATTAAGTGACCGCCAATCTCATCGCTGAATTTTGCCGCTCGCTCAACGTTCAGGGTATCCCCCACTTTCAGATCACCCAGATTGGTAATGCGCAGCGTCTCTTTCACCAGATCAAAGCTTACCCGATCGCCCTGCACTTCCGTCACCGTCAGGCAGCAACCGTTGTGAGAGACAGAAGCGCCTAATTCCAGACCAGGCAGCATTTCCGCCGGTAATTTAACAATATGAGTACGAAAATTAGGTTTCTCTTCAATTGCCAGCACCTCAGCGGTGCCCTGCACAATACCGGTAAACATAGTTGTGGCCTCTTTAAAAGATTCTGGCTCTAGTTTGCCCTGGTCACCGGATAAAACCAAATGGCATCCCGCAGATCTCGTGACATAACGAGCTATTCTTAACGCGGACGTTGGCTATTTTCTCTGCGAACATTACACTGTGCGACCAGCCCTGCTTTTATATCGCAGAAATAGCGTTTTTTACTTTCGTAGTCCCTTTTTTTAACCGATAGGTGTATGTGTGCAGAAGTACTTTACAGAAGCGCGTCAATTATTAGCGCTGGCAATCCCGGTGATCCTTGCGCAGGTTGCGCAAACCGCTATGGGCTTTGTCGATACCATTATGGCCGGCGCTGTCAGCGCCACGGACATGGCCGCCGTTGCTGTTGGCACCTCAGTCTGGTTGCCAGCCATTCTCTTCGGTCATGGTCTGATTTTGTCACTTACGCCGGTGGTTGCACAGTATAACGGCTCTGGCCGGCGCGATCGCATAGCTTTTCAGGTTCGTCAGGCTTACTGGCTGGCGGCAATGGTTGCTGTCGTCATCATGGTGGTGCTCTACAACGCCGGTTACCTGATCCGCTCTATGCATAATATTGATCCCCATATGGCAGATATTGCCGAAGGGTATCTCCATGCGCTGCTGTGGGGAGCGCCAGGCTACCTTTTCTTCCAGGTAGCCCGCAATCAGTGCGAAGGCCTTTCCAAAACCAAACCCGGCATGGTGATGGGATTCATCGGCCTGCTGGTGAATATTCCGGTTAACTATATCTTTATCTACGGCCATTTTGGCATGCCTGCACTGGGCGGCGTGGGCTGTGGTGTGGCTACCGCGTCCGTCTACTGGGTAATGTTTATCGCCATGAAATATTGGGCCGGTCGTGCCCACTCGATGCGTGATATCCGCGTAGCTGGCCGTTTCAGTCCGCCGGACAGCGCAATTCTGTGGCGGTTATTTAAGCTGGGTCTGCCCGTCGCGCTGGCGCTGTTTTTCGAAGTCACGCTGTTTGCCGTGGTTGCCCTGCTGGTTTCTCCAATGGGAATCGTGAATGTTGCAGGGCATCAGATTGCGCTGAACTTCAGCTCGTTGATGTTTGTTTTGCCGCTCTCGCTGGGCGTGGCTACCACTATTCGCGTGGGTTACAGACTTGGGCAGGGATCTACCGAAGCGGCGCGCGTCTCTGCCTGGACGGCACAGGCCGTGGGCGTATCGCTGGCAATGATGACGGCGATTTTTACCGTGACCTTCCGTGGACATATTGCTCAACTCTATACGGATAACCCTGAAGTGATCGCCCTGGCCTCTCATCTGATGCTCCTGGCCGCCATTTATCAGTTTTCTGATTCGATACAGGTTATTGGCAGCGGAATTTTGCGCGGCTACAAAGATACCCGTTCTATTTTCTTTATTACGTTTATTGCCTACTGGTTGCTGGGTCTGCCCAGCGGCTACATTCTGGCGCTGACGGACTGGGTGGTGCCGGGGATGGGGCCAGCCGGTTTCTGGATCGGTTTTATTATCGGCCTGACTTCGGCGGCAATAATGATGGTCTGGCGGATGCGGCGCCTGCAACAGAAGCCAGCCGACATAATTCTGGCACGCGCAGCGCATTAATTTATCGATATTTTTAACCACGCCATGTTCAAAATTGCTGCGCTTCGCACAGTTGCGCAGCAGTCGCGAAGAAAAAAACAGATTTCCGCTTGCCAGGCGTAGAGGCTGTCGTTAATATTCGTCCCCGCTGTTACCAAGACAGCAAGCAGATGCGTTCTTAGCTCAGTTGGTTAGAGCACCACCTTGACATGGTGGGGGTCGGAGGTTCGAGTCCTCTAGAACGCACCACAGTGCGTCCGTAGCTCAGTTGGTTAGAGCACCACCTTGACATGGTGGGGGTCGGTGGTTCGAGTCCACTCGGACGCACCAAAATTAAAGCGTTCTTAGCTCAGTTGGTTAGAGCACCACCTTGACATGGTGGGGGTCGGAGGTTCGAGTCCTCTAGAACGCACCATCCTGCACGCTTCCAAATAAAACTTCCTGCTCTCTCCGATGCGCAACAAGCTGATCTACCGCAACCTTTGCTGCATTGCCCGCTGCTTTTTAATTGGTTTTCGCGCACTTAACGACTATAATACGGGACGTTGTTTCACTTGAATGGTTTCAGCGTATGGTTGACCCTTTAGCAAAAACGATAGCTTGTTGCGCAACGCATTTCTGCGCGCGCGCTGAAACCGCGTCTCAACTTCCCCTGCACGCTGTACCACCTTCACCTATTCTTATTCTGTATCGCAGTTTGCCACTCAGGCACGAATTCTTATCCGGCGCTCACTCAGGCTCCGGGATCTCGCTTTTCTCATCCATCACAACTTAATAGAAAACTCGTCATGAAAAAGACCAAGATTGTTTGTACTATCGGTCCAAAAACCGAATCCGAAGAAATGTTGACCAACCTGCTTGATGCGGGCATGAACGTAATGCGCCTTAACTTCTCCCACGGTGATTACGAAGAGCACGGTAAACGTATCTCGAATCTGCGTGCCGTGATGAGCAAAACCGGACATCAGGCGGCTATCCTGCTGGATACCAAAGGCCCTGAAATCCGTACCATGAAGCTGGAAGGTGGCACCGATGCGTCACTGAAAGCGGGTCAGACCTTTACCTTTACTACCGATCAGTCGGTCATTGGTAATACTGAACGCGTTGCTGTGACCTACGCAGGCTTAACCGCAGACCTGAAGGTGGGTAATACCGTGCTGGTGGATGACGGTTTGATCGGCATGGAAGTGATCGAAGTGACCGAAAACACCGTGGTTTGTAAGGTTCTGAACAACGGTGACCTGGGCGAGAATAAAGGCGTTAACCTGCCTGGCGTCTCTATCCAGCTGCCGGCACTGGCGGAAAAAGACAAGCGCGACCTGATCTTTGGTTGTGAACAGGGCGTGGATTTTGTAGCCGCATCCTTTATCCGTAAGCGTTCCGACGTACTGGAAATCCGTGAGCACCTTAAGCAGCATGGCGGTGAGCACATCCAGATCATCTCCAAAATCGAAAACCAGGAAGGCCTGAACAATTTCGACGAAATCCTTGATGCTTCCGACGGCATCATGGTGGCTCGTGGCGATTTAGGCGTAGAGATCCCGGTTGAAGAGGTGATCTTTGCACAGAAAATGATGATCAAGAAATGTAACCGTGCGCGCAAAGTGGTGATCACCGCAACGCAGATGCTCGATTCCATGATCAAAAACCCGCGCCCTACCCGTGCAGAAGCGGGCGACGTTGCCAACGCCATTCTGGACGGCACCGATGCGGTAATGCTCTCTGGTGAGAGCGCCAAAGGGAAATACCCGCTGGAGTCAGTGACCATTATGGCCACCATCTGCGAGCGGACTGACCGCGTGATGAAAAGCCGTATCGACTCTCAGCACGACAACCGTAAAATGCGTATCACCGAAGCGGTGTGTCGTGGCGCGGTAGAGACTGCCGAAAACCTGGAAGCACCGCTGATTGTGGTGGCAACCGAGGGCGGTAAATCCGCCAAATCGGTACGTAAATACTTCCCTAACGCCACGATTCTGGCCTTAACCACCAATGAGCAGACCGCTCGTCAGCTGCTGTTAAGCAAAGGCATCGTTACCTCTGTGGTAAAAGAAATTGCGTCTACAGACGATTTCTACCGCCTTGGTAAAGAAGCGGCGGTAGCAAGCGGCTATGGTCAGAAAGGGGACGTCGTAGTGATGGTTTCTGGCGCATTAGTGCCAAGTGGAACCACAAATACCGCCTCTGTGCACGTGCTGTAATAGAAGATTACGCCTTGTAGTAAAAAAGCGCCTTAAGGGCGCTTTTTTTACAACTGTGATAAGGAGTACTCTTAAAATTTTCAATCGAATTTAACGATTCAATTTTTATTTTCCGAAGATGAGTCCAATTAAATCCGCCTGTTTTAGCTAATTTTTTTGTGAAAAAGTGGAAAGACGGTGCATCTTTGAGCGAACGATCAAAATTAAGCACTTTCTCATCAAAAATTTATTCTCATTAGAAAAAACTTTGTGTAATACTTGTAACGCTACATGGAGATTAACTTAATCTAGAGGGTATAAATAATGAATCGTACTAAACTGGTACTGGGCGCGGTAATCCTGGGTTCAACTTTGCTGGCTGGCTGTTCAAGCAACGCTAAAATCGATCAGCTGTCTACCGACGTGCAGACTCTGAACGCTAAAGTTGACCAGCTGAGCAACGACGTGAACGCAATGCGTTCTGACGTTCAGGCTGCTAAAGATGACGCAGCTCGCGCTAACCAGCGTCTGGACAACCAGGCTCACTCTTACCGTAAGTAAGAGTTCTGGTTTGAAAATGGCGCACATTGTGCGCCATTTTTTTTGTCTGTGGCTCCCTGCCGTTCTTCCTCTCCCTTCTTCTCCTCAGACACGTCGCTATAACGCCTTACAATCAATTCTGCGGGCTTTCGCCTTTTATCTGAGTCGCAGTAGCAGAAGAGGCCAGAGGCGCTTCAGAATCGCTCTGCTGCGGGTTAACGGGTAATGCATTGGGATCTGTTACCGTTTCTCCCTGACTCACTATCACCGGCATGCCAGAACGACGCTCAATAACCTGTTTAATCATCTCAGCATCACTCTTGTCGCTCTTCACAAATTTTTTGCCGTTTGCGGTCAGCGTAATCGGCATGGTCTGCGGATCGTCCTTTTCACTGTGTGACAGCGGCTGGTGAACTTCGAGATAACGTTTCCCATCTGGCTCTACAGCATACTTCAGCGGCTGATTGATAATCTGCACCCTGGTACCCTTAGGTACGCTGTTAAACAGCGCCTCAATGTCGTCAGGCCGCAGGCGGATACAGCCGGAGCTGACGCGCATACCAATACCAAAATCCGCATTGGTGCCATGGATCAGATAATGGCCCTGGCCATATGCCAGACGCATGGCATACAGCCCCATGGGGTTATCCGGCCCGGCAGGCACGGTACCCGGCAAGGTCTTGCCTTCCGCGGCATAGCGCTTACGGATATTCGGTGTGGGTGTCCAGGTAGGATTAGGGATTTTCTGGCTGATGCTGGTCACCATGGCTGGCGTGTTGGCCCCAAGCTGGCCGATCCCGATGGGATAGACAATGACCTTGTTCTCATTTGCAGGATAGTAGTAGAGCCGCAGCTCGGCGACGTTTACGACAATCCCTTCCCTTTTTGTATCCGGTAGCAGCATCTGGGTGGGAATAGTCAACTGGCTTCCCGCTTTGGGTAACCAGGGATCGGTGCCTGGATTAGCTTCCAGCATGCCTAACAGGCCAATTTTGTAGTGTGCTGCCACAGCTTCCAGCGATCGCCCATCGGCTGGAACGGTATAAGTGGTGTTCTCACCAATTAAGCGGCTGTTTTCTGGAGGCAGGGGGTACTCCGTAGCGCTGGCATACTGCGTGGAGGTGAGAATGGTAAAGAAAAGTGCGGCAAAAGTAGACAGAGGTTTCATGCGGATTTCCCGTTCAGGCTGATGAAACTTCCCGCCAGCGAAGCGGGAAGCCTGTCGGGAAGTGTAGCAACTCAGCTCTGAGAAAGAACCTGAGCTTTTTGCCGGATGGCACGGATCATCGCTTCCAGCCCCTGAGAACGGGAAGGCGTAAGGTGCTGAGTTAAAGCGAGCTGTTCAAACCAGGGACGCACATCAAAGGCCAGGATTTCGGCCGGAGTCATGCGTTGATAAAGAACAAAAACAACGGCAATCAAGCCCTTAACTATGGCAGCATCGCTGTCACCGCGCAGGATAACGCGCCCTTCTTCATCGGAATCCATCAGGATCCACACCTGGCTTTGACAGCCCGAGATGATGTTTTCCGGCTGATGAAGGGATTCAGACAATTCTGGCAGCATCGCGCCCAGCTCAATAACGTACAGGTACTTCTCTTCCCAGTTAGCGCAACGGGTAAAGTTACGCACCAGTTTCTCTTTCTCTGGCAATGACGCCATTGGTGCCTCCGGTAGCCGCCGGGCAAAATCAGCCCAGCAGGCGGTGTATACGTGTCAGACCCGCCGCCAGGCGGTCAGCCTCTTCTTCGCTATTATACAGAACAAAGGAGGCACGGCACATCGCTGGCACGCCGTAGTGGTTCATTAGCGGCATAGCGCAATGGTTACCGGTACGAATGGCAATACCATACTGATCCAGGAAGCTGCCCACGTCATAGGCGTGATGCTTGCCCAGATTGAAGGCGATAACGCCAGCACGCTCTTTCGGGCCATAAATAACCAGATCGGGCACCGAGGCCAGCTTGTCGAGCGTATAACGCATCAGCGCCTGTTCACGCTCATGGATAACATCAAGACCCAGCGCTGAAACCCAGCTGAGCGCCGCGCCCAGACCGATAATGCTGCCGGTATTGGGAGAACCCGCCTCAAAGCGCCAGGGCGCTGCGGCATAGGTTGTCCCTTCAGTCAGGCTGACGGTAGCAATCATCGACCCGCCCCCTTCCCAGGGAGGCATCTGATCCAGCATCTCTTTACGACCATAAAGAATGCCGATGCCGGAGGGGCCATAAATTTTATGGCCCGAGAAGGCATAAAAATCGCAGCCCAGATCCTGGACATCGACTTTTTCATGCATCACGGCCTGCGCACCGTCAATCAGCGTAGCAACACCGGCCGCTTTCGCCTGGGCGATAATCTCTTTCACCGGGTTGATGGTGCCCAGCACATTCGACACCTGCGTCAGCGCCAGCATACGGGTACGGCTGTCGATAAGCTGAGGTAACACGGAAAGATCGAGTTCGCCAGTTTCCGTCAGCGGGATAAAGCGAATTTCCGCACCGGTGCGTTCAGCCACCATCTGCCAGGGAACAATATTGGCGTGATGCTCCATCTCGGTGATAATAATATTATCACCCGCCTGAAGCTGCCTGCCGCCCCAGCTGTTGGCCACCAGGTTTATCGCCTCGGTAGTTCCTTTAACAAAGACAATCTCTTCTGGCGATGCCGCATTCAGGAAACGTGCAGCCTGTGTCCGCACGTTTTCCATATCTGTGGTCGCTTCCGCACTCAGAGTATGAATACCCCGGTGTACGGCAGCGTAGCCATGCTCATAAAAATGACTCTCTGCATCAATCACCGCCTGCGGCTTTTGCGCACTGGCGGCGCTGTCGAGGTAAGCCAGCGGTTGGCCATTTACTTCTCGCGCCAGAACAGGAAATTGAGCCCTGACGCGTGTCAGGTCAAAACTCATTTAATGCCTCCGGGAAAGCGTTGTGCAATACGCTGCATCACCGCTTCTTTCAGTACCTCATCCGTGATGGCTTCAGTCAGCTCGGCGGCAAAGGCGTAGATAATCATGCGCTGCGCAGACTCTTCGCCAATGCCACGAGCACGCAGGTAGAACATCTGCTCATCGTCGATGCGGCCAATGGTGGCGCCGTGGCTGCACTTCACGTCATCGGCGTAGATTTCAAGCTGCGGCTTGGTGTCCACTTCCGCAAGACGACCCAGCAACAGATTGTTGTTGGTCATCTGACCGTCGGTTTTCAACGCATGCTTCGCCACTTTGATCATGCCGTTAAACACTGCACGGGCTTTATCCCGGACAATGGTTTTATGCAGCTGACGGCTCTGACAATACCCCTTGTTGTGCTCAAGGTAAGTACGGCTGTCGCACACTTCTTTCTCAACCGGCAGCATCAGGCTGTTGATGCCCAAATCCGTGCCTTCGCCATTCAGCTGAACGCTGGTATTGTGGCGGGTAAGGCCCGCGCCCAGCAGGAAGCTGTGGCTTTTCACATTCGCGTCACGTTCGATAACAAAATCGTTGTGCGCAAAGTGATAGCTGCTGTTGTGCTCGAAGGCCAGCTTGTAGTGCTTCAGCTGGGCATTGTTGCCCACGGTTGCCGTAAAGCGAGAGCCGGTAAAGTGGCTGGCGTCGTTCAGGCTGACGTAATGTTCAATTACTGTTGCCTCTGCCCCTTCATCAAGCTGTAAATGATGACGATAGTGGGAGGTATTCATCCCAGCTTCTGCGCTGCTGCTGATGTGCAGCATATAGATAGCCCGAGCAGCAGATTTGCCGCGCGCCAGATGCAGCGTGGTCACCTCTTCCGCCAGGCTTTCCGTCAGATGCAGAAAGACTTCAGGCTGAACCGGCGCGCTGCTTTCGCGGCGCTGCGCTGCCTGGGTAATCTGAATATCAAAGAGATCGAAGGTACTGTCGCTCAGCGCAGCGTTAAACCGCCCGTCCACAAATACCAGCCTGACCGCGTCGATATCCAGCGCCAGCGCTTTAATCTGCTCAGCAGTTACCGAAGCGGCTTTATGCGCCACGAACTGATGATCAAAAAGCGTTTCCAGCGGGGTATATTTCCAGTTTTCCTGCTTACGCACCGGCAGCCCTAAACGCAGCACCTGCTGCCAGTGCTGCTGAGCCTGTAAGGAGCGGTTCTCGCCCTGGGTTTCAAACAAGTGATGCCACTGCTGTAGGGCATGATCACTATTCCTGGTCGGTAAGCCAGCCATAGCCTTGCTCCTCCAGTTGTTTCACCAGTGAGAAGTCACCTGATTTAACGATTTTGCCCTGATAGAGCACATGCACGAAGTCCGGCTTGATGTAGTCCAGAATGCGCTGATAGTGCGTTACGATGATGAAAGCGCGCTTGCCATCACGCAGCGTGTTAACGCCGTTAGCAACGGTTTTCAGGGCATCGATGTCCAGACCGGAGTCGGTTTCATCCAGAATGCACAGTTCAGGCTCTAATGCCGCCATTTGCAGAATATCGTTACGCTTTTTCTCGCCGCCGGAGAAGCCAACATTGACTGAACGGGTCAGCAAATCTTCCGGCATTTTCAGCAGCTGAATTTTGTCTTCAATAAAGTCCTGAAAATCAAAACGATCCAGCGCTTCCTGGTCACGATATTTGCGCACCGAATTAACGGCGGTTTGCAGGAAGAACTGGTTGCTGACGCCTGGGATCTCTACCGGGTACTGGAAGGCCATAAAGATGCCTTCGCCCGCGCGATCCTCCGGGGAAAGCTCCAGCAAATCTTTGCCTTTGAAGCTTACTGAACCGCCGGTGATCTCATACTCTTCCCGCCCTGCCAGGGTGGCGGAAAGCGTACTTTTGCCCGATCCGTTCGGCCCCATAATGGCGTGAACTTCACCCGCTTTGACCTCAAGATCCAGCCCACGCAGGATCTCTTTATCTTCAATGCTAACCTGTAAATCTTTGATACTTAACATAGTGTTTCCCTGGCAGTGCTGTCCGGCACTGCGCTGAATGACCGTAAGCGCGGGGGCTTAGCCCACGCTGTGTTCAAGGCTGATCGCCAGCAGTTTCTGCGCTTCCACCGCAAATTCCAGCGGCAGCTCAGAGAAGACATCCTTACAGAAGCCGTTCACAATCATGGAGATAGCATCATCTTCGCTGATCCCACGTTGCAGGCAGTAGAACATCTGATCTTCACCAATTCTGGAGGTTGTCGCTTCATGCTCCAGCTGAGCGGTGTTGTTACGCACTTCAACATAAGGGAAGGTGTGCGCGCCGCAGTCGGCACCAATCAACATCGAGTCACACTGGGTGAAGTTTCGCGCGTTGGTCGCCGTAGGCATGATTTTTACCAGGCCACGGTAGGTATTCTGGCTTTTCCCCGCCGAAATCCCTTTGGAGATAATGGTCGACTTGGTGTTTTTACCAATGTGGATCATCTTGGTGCCGGTATCCGCCTGCTGATGACCGCTGGTCAGGGCAACAGAGAAGAACTCACCCACCGAGTTGTCGCCACGCAGGATCACGCTTGGGTATTTCCAGGTGATTGCTGAGCCAGTCTCAGACTGCGTCCAGGACATCTTGCTGTTTTCACCTTCGCAAAGCGCACGCTTGGTCACGAAGTTCAGAATACCGCCTTCGGACTCGCCGCCGGAGAACCAGTTCTGTACGGTGGAGTACTTCACTTCCGCATCTTTATGGATGATGACTTCCACCACCGCCGCGTGCAGCTGATAGGTATCACGCACCGGAGCAGAACAGCCTTCGATGTAGCTGACGTAGCTGCCTTCATCGGCAATCAGGATGGTGCGTTCGAACTGACCTGTTTTCGCCGCATTAATACGGAAATAGGTAGAAAGCTCCATCGGGCAACGGACGCCTTTCGGGATATAGACAAATGTCCCGTCAGAGGCCACGGCGGAGTTCAGCGCCGCAAAGAAGTTGTCGTTAGCGGGCACCACGCTTCCCAGATACTGTTTAACCAGTTCCGGATGATCGTGGATGGCTTCGCCAAAGGAGCAGAAGATGATCCCCTGCTCTGCCAGCTTGCCACGGTAAGTAGTAGAGACTGACACCGAGTCAAAGATGGCATCCACAGCAACTTCCTGACCTTCACGAACCGGGACGCCGAGCTGTTTAAAGGCGTTCTCCACTTCTTCAGTCAGGTAGTTCGCAGGGGTCGATCCCGAAGCTTGTTGTGCACCCGGCTCAGAGGCGCAACTGTCATCACAGTTGCCGCAGGACGGCGCAGAATAGTAACTATAATCCTGGTAGTTCAGCGATTTATAGTTAGCTTTCAGCCAGTGCGGCTCTTCCATCTCCAGCCAGGCCGCATACGCTTTCAGGCGGAATTCAAGCATCCACTCTGGCTCGTTACGTTTGGCAGAGATAGCACGCACAACGTCTTCGCTGATGCCGTGTTCAAACTCTTCGGTCTGCAGCTGAGTGAAGAAACCTTCTTTGTACTTCTGGTTTCCTTCCCAGACCTGCACATCATCCGATGTATCAGTGTTTCGGGACATAAATTTTACTCAACGCCAAAGCTCTCACCACAGCCACAGGCGTGTTGAGCTTTAGGATTATTAAATTTGAAAATCTGGTTCAGACCTTCACGAACGAAATCCACTTCAGTACCGTCGATGAAAGGCATGGCCTGCAAGGGCACATAGAGATGTGCACCCTGGTGGGTGAAGACCAAATCATCGTCGGCTGGCTCTTTCACCAAATCCATGGTGTAGCCGAAACCGGCGCAGCCCGACGTTTTCACGCCGAGCTTCAGGCCTTTCACATGAGGGTCATTTGCGGCTAGCGCAATGATCTGTTTTGCGGCGCTGTCAGTGAGCGTCACTCCTTTCCAGACATAGTCGTCGGGAGAAAAAGAAGCTGTAGTTGCTGATGGCATAACATTACCTCGTGAGTCGATAGCCCTGTGGGCTAATACCTCTATGTTAGTGATAATGAATATCGCTTCAACCTCTTGTTTTGCAGGGATTAAGGCCAAACGGGGTTTTTCGGCCCTCTATATTGAGTTTAGACCCTGTAAGAAGGAATGCGATCTGTGTCACGCGTCGATTTAACGAAATGGTAACACATTGAAAACAGGTCAGTAAATCCAGCCGCGAAAATGCTAAACAGGAATAATACTCATTTTACCTCTTTCAGCCGCGTCAATTATCGTTATTACCGATTTTTCTGAGAGGCAGCATTTATGGGTAAAAATAATTGCCATCGGCGTTGAATATTATGCCAGTTACTCTATGATAATGATTATCATTAACGAGTGGGTTCTGACATGACGCTGTCGATTAACGCCTGGCTACAACACAAAATTGATGAATATAAGTTCTCAATCCGCGATATCACCGTTGATTACTACATGGCGCAAGCCAAACTTAACCGCCCGGAGTGCACCATTGAGCAGCTGCGTAAATTTAATGATACCTGCCTCGATATGGCTGAACTCTGCCAGCTTAACGGCGACGAACAGAGCTACCTGCATGCACTCGGCAAACTTCACCACCGCCTGATTCAGGAGCTGGGTAATGCCGGGCGCGAAAGGCTGTTCCGTATGCAAGCCTGGCAGCTGGCTCGCCACTCGCTTACCCGCCTGTGCCATCAGCTGGCACTCTGCGGAGAGTGGGATAAAGCGACAAAGCTCCAGAGCGACTTCGTTAAGCACGCTTCCTGGATAATCTGAGGCGTCAGGAGGCGATTTTAAAGGCCGGGAAGTATATCACTCTTTTCCCTTGCCTGACATCACTGCGGTGGTCAAACGAGAGGTGCAGCATAAGCGCTGCTGCTGGTCGAAGATCTCAATCTGCCAGACCTGATGACGCCGCCCAAGGTGAATGGCCCGGCAGACCCCCGTTACCTCCCCTTCGCGCACGGCCCGGAGGTGGCTGGCGTTGATCTCCACACCCACGATAAAGTCCTCCCCTTCCGTACAGAGATAGCCCGCCATGGAACCCAGCGTCTCCGCCAGAGCGGCAGAAGCGCCGCCGTGAAGCAGACCAAATGGCTGCCGGGTGCGGCCATCAACCGGCAGCGTGGCCGTTAACGACTGCTCATCCATTGCGGTAAAAAGAATGCCCAGATGCGTAACCAGCGTTCCCTGACTACGCAAATTGAGTTGTTCTAACGAAACCTGACGCTTCCAGATCATTACACTAACTCCAGCAGAGCCTGCAATGGATGACGCATTCCGTTCCCTTCCACGCGTTTCACCTGGCTACGGCAGGAGTAGCCGGTAGCCAGACAGCGCTGACGCGGCAGCTTTTGCAGCGCCTGATGCCAGGATAGCTCATAGATCCCCAGTGAGTTTTCCAGATTCTTACTTTCATGACCATAAGTGCCTGCCATACCGCAGCACCCCACGCTGACATTTTCCAGCTTCGCGCCAAAGCGGGCGAAAATGCTTTCCCACTGTTTGGTGGAGGTTGGCAGCGCGGTCACTTCCGTGCAGTGCCCGAACAGGTACCAGGCTTCGCCACTCGCCGGTCGCTTTTCCTGGGGAGGAAGCGCCTGTAGCAGCCATTCATGAACTAACTGAACATGGAACGTCCCGCGTTCATCCGCCAGGATCTCTTTGTATTCTTCGCGATAACAGAGTACCAGTGCGGGGTCCACACCAACCATTGGCAGCGCCAGCTGCGCTACGCGGTTAAGGAAATCCGCCGTTTTCCTGGCCGTTCGGGCAAAACTTTGCAGGAAGCCTTTCACATGCTGCGCTTTCCCGTTAGGAGAGAAAGGCAGCACCACCGGCTGGTAGCCCAGCTTTTCAATCAGACGCACAAAATCGGTTACCAACTGCGCTTCGTAGTAGCTGGTGAAAGGGTCCTGCACCACCAGCACATGGCGTTGACGCTCTGCCGGACTCATCGCTTCCAGCTGTTCCAGGGTGGTTTTCATCGCAGGTTGCCCGGCCAGCTGTTTTTTCAGGTTAGGCGAAGAGAGTAACGGTAAATCCACCATGCCGATATGACGCTTGCTTATCTCTCTCACCAGCGGCTGGCGCAAAAAGAAATTGAAGAAAGCGGGCGCCCTGGCCATCAGCGGCGCATAGCTTTCCACGCTGCCTACCAGGTAGTCACTGGCCGGACGCAGATAGCGGGTGTGATAGAGTTGCAGGAAACGTGAACGGAAGCCGGGCACATCAATTTTGATTGGGCACTGGGTCGAGCAGGCTTTACAGGCAAGACAGCCAGACATCGCCTCTTTAACCTCATGCGAGAAATCATATTCGCCGCGGCGGGCATACCAGCTGTTACGGGTGCGCTCTATCATGCCACGCAGCGAGACTTTTGCTTCCGGCAGGCTTCTCTCCAGCACCAGCGGGTCGACGCCCTGCTCTGCCAGCAGACGCAGCCATTCACGGGTCAGGGTAGCGCGTCCTTTGGGCGAGTGAATGCGATTGCCGGTAATTTTCATCGACGGGCACATCGGGCTTTTAACGTCAAAGTTGAAGCAAAGCCCGTTGCCGTTGCATTCCATCGCGCCACGCCAGTCAGTCCGGACGTTAACCGGGATCTGACGGTCAAAGGTGCCACGCTTTTGCGCATCTACCTTCATCATCGGGGCATCCACCCCGAATGGGGTACAAATTTTACCGGGGTTAAGACGGTTGGCGGGATCAAACGCCCCTTTAATGCGGCGCAAATCGTTGAAGAGTTCTTCCCCGAAAAAAGCCGGGCTGTATTCCGCGCGAAATCCTTTTCCGTGCTCCCCCCAGAGCAGACCGCCATAACGGGCCGTCAGCGCCACCACTTCGTCAGAGATCTGCTTCATCAGCATCTCCTGGTGGGGATCGCACATATCCAGCGCCGGACGTACGTGCAGCACGCCAGCATCCACATGCCCAAACATGCCATAGCTCAGGTTATGGCCATCCAGCAATGCACGGAATTCCACAATGTAATCCGCAAGATGCTCGGGCGGTACACAGGTATCCTCGACAAAAGGAACAGGTTTGGCCAGCCCCTTTGCATTACCCAGCAGGCCAACCGCTTTTTTGCGCATCGCGTAGATGCGCTCAATCCCCTGGAGATCGTCGCAGAGCTGATAACCGATGATGCCCGCTTCACCGCTGCTCATCAGGCTGTCCAGGCGCTGACAAAGCGCCTCCATCTGGCTATCGATCAGCGGCTTGTCGTCTCCGGCAAACTCCACGATATTCAGCCCCAGCATCTCCCGATCGGGCACATCAGTAATCAGCTCTTTGACCGAATGCCAGACGATGTCCTCCCGCGCCAGGTTCAGCACCTTAGAGTCGACGGTTTCTACCGAGAGCGCTTTCGCTTCCACCATAAAAGGTGCACTGCGCAGCGCAGAGTCAAAGGAGTCATATTTGATGTTCACCAGCCGGCGAACTTTAGGGATGGGGGTAATGTTCAGACGCGCTTCAGTAATAAAAGCAAGCGTCCCTTCTGCGCCGCAGAGGATGCGCGTCAGGTCGATATGCTGTAGATCGTCACTGACCACATGCCGCAGATCATAACCTGTCAGGAAACGGTTAAGCCTGGGGAAGGTTTCTCTGATGGCCTGATGGCGATCGCGGCAGCGCTCCAGCACGGTACGATAGATGGTCCCTTCCTGGCTCTGCTCCTGCGCCAGCTCTTCTGCCAGCGCGACGGGCACAGCGCGCGTGTCAAGGATTTCGCCGCCGAGCAACACGGCACGTAAGCCGGTGACATGATCGGAGGTCTTGCCGTATACCAGCGACCCCTGCCCTGAAGCATCGGTGTTAATCATGCCGCCCAGAGTAGCCCGGTTACTGGTGGAGAGTTCAGGTGAGAAGAAGTAGCCGTAAGGCTTCAGGTACGCATTGAGCTGATCTTTGATCACGCCTGCTTCAACTTTCACCCAACCCTTTTCGACATTGATCTCAAGAATGCGGTTCATATGACGCGACAGATCAACCACGATCCCCTGATTCAGCGATTGCCCGTTGGTGCCGGTGCCGCCGCCTCTGGGGGTAAAAATCAGGCTGGTAAAACGCTCTTCAGCTGTCAGCCGGGCTATCAGGGCGACATCCGCCGTAGAGCGGGGAAACAGCACCGCATCCGGAAGTAGCTGATAGATACTGTTGTCGGTGGACATAGTAAGGCGATCGGCATAGCTGGTGGCGGTGTCGCCTGTAAACCCATGCTGCTCCAGCGCCTGTAAAAAATTGAGCACCAGCTGAACGAGGCCGGGTGCCTGAGAAATCTGTGGGATCATTATCGGGTGACCAGATGTTGTGTATAGATAAACTCACTCTCTTGTTTTTATCACACTTTTTTATGGCCTGTCGCGATTTCAAAATCAGGCTAAAAAGATTAGCGTGGCGTTTCTGCTGAAAACGCGTTTAATACGCAAAGCTGGAGGAATATCTGTACAGACAAGGGGTCTGTCAGGATTTGCCCGCACTGATTACACACTGAAGGTACCGTAACAACCATGAAGAACACGCAGACAGGATGGGATTTGCAGCAGATCGTCTTCTCCCTGATGTTTATTATCATAATGATTGTGGCCTGCTTGTGGGTGGTTCAGCCCTTTGTGCTGGGCTTTGCCTGGGCCAGTATGGTGGTGATTGCCACCTGGCCCCTGATGATTAAAATTCAGGGGATCCTGTGGGGCCGCCGTTCGCTGGCAGTGATCGCCATGACGGTTCTGCTGATCCTGCTGTTTATCATCCCCGTAGCGCTGCTGGTAAACGGCCTGATTGAGAATAGCGGGCCGGTGATTGCCTGGGCCTCTTCCGGGCATATTCTGCTGCCGGATATGCACTGGCTGAAAAGCATTCCGCTGGCTGGCCGGAAACTCTACTCCGCCTACCACCATCTGGCGCAGGGGGGTAACAGTGCCCTGATGACAACCGTGCAGCCTTATATAGGTCGCACCAGCGGGTTCCTGTTTGCTCAGGCCGGGCATTTTGGTCGTTTCCTGATGCATCTGGGCCTGATGCTGTTATTCAGCGTACTGCTTTACTGGCGAGGCGAGCAGGTCGGGCAAGGCATTCGTCATTTCGCCTTCCGGCTCGCTTCACGGCGGGGGGATGCCGCCGTCCTGCTTGCCGGTCAGGCCATTCGGGCTGTGGCGCTGGGTGTGGTGGTAACGGCGCTGGTTCAGGGCGTGCTGGGCGGCATTGGACTGGCTGTTTCCGGCATTCCTTACGCCACCGTACTGACGGTATTGATGATCCTCTCCTGCCTGGTGCAGCTTGGCCCGCTGGTGGTGCTGGTGCCTGCCATTATCTGGCTTTACTGGAGCGGTGATACCACCTGGGGTACGGTGCTGCTGGTCTGGAGCTGTATCGTGGGGACGCTGGACAATGTGCTGCGCCCTATGCTTATCCGCATGGGTGCAGATTTACCGATGATCCTGATCCTCTCAGGCGTCATTGGGGGACTGGTAGCCTTTGGGATGATTGGGCTGTTTATCGGCCCGGTGGTGCTTGCCGTCTCCTATCGCCTGGTTTCCGTATGGGTCCATGAAGCGCCAGCACCCGAAGAAGATCCGCTTATGGTGGTGGAAGAACTGGCGGAATTTGAAGCAGAACACCCCGAAAAATAACCTTTCTTCAGCGGCTGGCGTTGCTGGCCGCTCTTCTGGAAAAAAAAAGTACGTCACGTCTTAAAACACTTTGATTAGGTTTTTTTACCAGAAATGCGCATATTTTGGCCTTTTAGCCAGCAACGCAGCGCAATTGATTACGTTATGTACAGTTTTAACTCGCCGCGTCCGGGAAATCTGTCACAAAAGGTTATGGGTTTTAAACTAATAAGAGGATTCTTAATGACTCGCCCCGCCCGTCTGAATAGTATGAGTCACATGTTTACGATCAAAGTGCTGATTTCTAAACAACCTTTTTCCCTGAGTAAAGTAAAAGAATTGCTGTGTGTAGTCTTTGCCCATCCCATGTGATGGGCTTTTTTTTGCCTGTAGCACAGCAAAAAGGCCAGATTAACTGGCCTTTTCAGGGTTATAACGGTGAATGCGGCTATTTTGCCCGGATTTCTGCCAGACTTAACCAGGTCTGAACTACTGTATCGGGATTAAGTGACAGGCTGTCGATGCCCTCATCCATTAGCCACGCTGCAAAGTCTTCATGATCGGATGGACCTTGTCCGCAGATACCCACGTATTTTCCTTCTTTTTTCGCCGCCCGAATAGCCATTGAAAGCAGTGCTTTCACGGCATCATTTCGTTCGTCAAAAAGTTCAGAAACCACACCGGAGTCGCGATCAAGACCAAGCGCTAACTGTGTCATGTCGTTAGAACCGATGGAGAAGCCGTCAAAGTACTGTAGGAACTGTTCAGCCAATAGTGCGTTAGAAGGGATTTCACACATCATGATCAACTTAAGGCCGTTCTCACCACGCTTAAGCCCCTGGCGTTCCAGCTCTTCCACTACCGCTTTGGCCTGCGCAACGGTACGGACGAACGGCACCATAATTTCCACGTTGGTCAGCCCCATATCGTTACGTACGCGCTTCACAGCCGCACACTCCAGCGCAAAGCAGTCCCGGAAGCTGTCTGACACGTAACGACCTGCGCCGCGGAAGCCTAACATCGGGTTCTCTTCTTCCGGCTCGTAACGCTCGCCACCGACCAGATTGGCGTACTCATTGGTTTTGAAGTCAGAGAGACGCACAATCACACGCTTTGGTGAGAACGCCGCACCCAGCGTGGCGATCCCCTCGGTCAGGCGAGCGATATAGAACTCAACCGGATCGTCAAAACCTTTCATCAGCGCGCGGATCTCTTTTTGCAGCTCCGGCGTTTGCTGGTCAAACTCCAGCAGCGCTTTTGGGTGGACGCCAATCATACGGTTGATAATAAATTCCAGGCGCGCCAGCCCTACCCCTTCATTGGGCAGACAGGCAAAGTCGAAAGCCCGGTCCGGGTTGCCCACGTTCATCATAATCTTCAGCGGCAGCTCAGGCATTTTATCCACCTGTGAGCTTTTCACTTCAAAGTCCAGCAGATCGTTGTAGACGTAGCCCGTGTCCCCTTCCGCGCAGGAAACCGTCACTTTGTGACCATCCTTAAGGATGTCCGTGGCATTACCACAGCCCACGACAGCCGGAATGCCCAGCTCACGCGCAATGATCGCTGCATGACAGGTTCGTCCGCCACGGTTGGTCACAATGGCTGACGCCTTTTTCATGATCGGTTCCCAGTCCGGGTCGGTCATATCCGTCACCAGCACGTCGCCCTTTTCAATACGGTTCATTTCGCTGATATCGTGAATGACCTTCACTTCCCCAGCCCCGATACGGTGACCGATGGCGCGCCCTTCAACTACCACTTTGCCTGAACCGTGCAGGGTATAGCGTTCCATCACCTGGCCGTTAGAACGAACCGTTTCGGGACGGGCCTGTACGATAAACAGCTTGCCCGTATGCCCATCTTTGGCCCATTCAATATCCATCGGACGCTGATAATGTTTCTCAATCTGTACGGCTTGTACCGCCAGCGCTTCAACCTCTTCGCTGGTCAGACAGAAAGTGTCGCGCTCTTCTTCCGGAACATCTTCTATCCGCACCTGCTCGCCATGCTCCTGCGAGTCGGCATAAACCATACGGATTTTTTTAGACCCCATGTTACGGCGCACAATAGCCGGACGGCCTGCCGCCAGCGTCGGTTTGTGGACATAAAATTCATCCGGGTTTACCGCACCCTGCACCACCATTTCACCCAGTCCTAACGCAGCGGTGATAAACACCACCTGATCAAAGCCCGATTCAGTATCGATAGTGAACATAACGCCAGCAGAGCCAAGATCGGAACGCACCATACGCTGCACACCCGCCGAGAGCGCCACGCCACGGTGATCGTAACCCTGATGCACACGGTAGGAGATGGCGCGGTCGTTGAACAGGGAAGCATAAACATGCTTCACCGCGATCAGCACCGCATCAAAGCCCTGCACGTTAAGGAAGGTTTCCTGCTGGCCTGCAAAGGAAGCATCCGGCATATCTTCAGCAGTGGCCGAAGAGCGCACCGCAAAGGAGGCTTCAGCATCGTCAGAAGAGAGCTGCTGATAAGCCTCACGGATAGCTTCTTCCAGTGCGGGCTGGAAAGGAGTATCCACAATCCACTGGCGTATTTGCTTACCTGCTTTCGCCAGCTCATCAACATCATCAATATCGGTCTTGTCCAGCAAATCGTAGATACGCTGATTGACGCCGCTTTGATCGAGGAACTGATTAAATGCATCTGAGGTCGTCGCAAAGCCGTTCGGCACGGATACACCCAGCGAGGACAAATTAGTAATCATTTCACCCAGAGAGGCATTTTTGCCTCCCACCCGATCAACATCGTTCATGCCAAGCTGGTTATACCAGAGCACAAGCGGCACTTCGCCTATATTGGACATTGAAGCAATCCTTTTACGTTTTAATTAAGAATATGGGGACAGAGTCTTACGTTTTGAGCCTGCCACATTCCTGTGTCAGAAAGAAACTGTTGAATCGTTCAAGCGGATTAAAAGAGTGATTTTAAGATAACTCCGTGCGTAAATGGGCGGTTGCGCAACGGAGAAAATAAGATAATTCCTTTTATTTCAGAAAGATGGATAAACCTGCTTTTTTAGCGGGAAAATCCGTTTGCGCAAGCGGCAATGATTCCTGATTAGAATGTTTTTCTTATTAAGGGTTATTTTTAGGCATGGCAAAGAGAAACATCATTTCATAAAACGCTTTTTTATCGCTTCCAGCCTGTTTTATAAAAATAAAAAGTTCATATCAATATTTTATGAATTATTTATTTTGTATTGCTGGTGACATCACTATTTGCTTTTCAGGGGTGGATTAATTTAGGCTGACCGCAACCCAAAAGCTGGAGTGAAAATGGACGTGAACAACGAAAGAAGTGTTTTTTATATCTCTGACGGCACGGCGATCACCGCAGAGGTACTGGGGCATGCGGTACTGTCACAGTTTCCTGTGGGGATTAACAGCGTCACCTTGCCCTTTGTTGAAAACGTCCAGCGCGCCCAGGCGGTGAAAGCGCAAATCAACGCGCTGCATCAGAAAAGCGGCGTCCGGCCACTGGTTTTCATCTCTATTGTCACCCCTGAAATTCGCGAAATCATTTTGCAGAGCGACGGTTTTTGCCAGGATATTGTGCAGTCTCTGGTTGCGCCGCTGCAACAGGAGTTAGGCATCGCTCCGGCACCCATAGCCAACCGGACGCATGGGTTAACCGCCAATAACCTGGGTAAATACGATGCCCGTATAGCCGCGATAGATTATACGCTGGCGCACGACGACGGCATTTCTCTGCGCGGCCTGGAGGATGCGCAGGTGATTTTACTGGGCGTATCGCGCTGTGGCAAAACCCCGACCAGCCTCTATCTGGCTATGCAGTTTGGCATTCGCGCCGCAAACTACCCCTTTATTGCTGATGATATGGACAACCTGAAGCTGCCGCCCGCGCTTAAGCCTTTTCAAAACAAGCTGTTCGGCCTGACTATCGATCCCGAACGCCTTGCTGCCATCCGTCAGGAGCGGGCAGAAAATACGCGCTACGCTTCTATGCGCCAGTGTCGGCTTGAGGTAGGTGAAGTCGAAGCGCTGTTCCGTACCAATCAGATCCGTTATCTCAACAGTACAAATTATTCCGTAGAAGAGATCGCCACAAAAATCCTCGATATCATGGGCCTGACCCGCAGAATGTATTAAAAAGTGATATTTATCGCGTTACGCCCGATTCGCGGGCGTTAGCGGTTGAAATCATCGCTGGTTGGTTTATTGTGATCGCCATCACTTCCCGGCACTCCTGCCGCTGCGAAGAACTCAATTTTAGAGATGGTTATGAACAAAACTGATGAGCTGCGGACCGCGCGCATCGAGAGTCTGATTACGCCTGATGAACTGGCGCAACGGCTGCCGATCACCCCCGCTATCGCCACCAACGTCACCGAGTCCCGCAAACGTATTGCCCGTATCCTTTCCGGCGAAGATGCTCGCCTGCTGGTTGTGATTGGCCCCTGCTCGCTGCACGACCCTGAAGCGGCAGTGGAATATGCCCGTAAGCTCAACAGCCTGCGTGAAAAATATCACTCACGCCTGGAAATCGTCATGCGCACCTATTTTGAAAAACCCCGCACCGTGGTGGGCTGGAAGGGGCTGATTTCCGATCCGGATCTCAACGGCAGCTTCCGCGTTAACCATGGTCTGGAAGTTGCCCGCAGGCTGCTGCTGGAGATCAATGCGCTGGGCATGCCTACTGCCACCGAGTTTCTGGATATGGTTGTGGGCCAGTTTATTGCCGATCTTATCAGCTGGGGCGCTATCGGTGCGCGTACCACCGAAAGCCAGATCCATCGCGAAATGGCCTCTGCGCTCTCCTGCCCGGTAGGGTTTAAAAACGGGACGGACGGCAACATCCAGATTGCCGTAGATGCTATCCGCGCCGCCAGAGCCAGCCATATGTTCCTCTCACCGGATAAATATGGGCAGATGACAATTTACCAGACCAGCGGTAATCCCTCCGGCCACATCATTATGCGTGGCGGAAAAGAGCCTAACTATCATGCTGAAGATATTGCAGCGGCAGCGACGCGGCTGCGTGAGTTCAGACTTCCGGAACAGCTGGTTATCGATTTCAGCCATGGCAACTGCCTGAAGCAGCATCGTCGCCAGAAAGAGGTTTCGGCCTCTGTGTCGCAGCAAATCCGCGAAGGTTCACGTGCTGTTGCAGGCGTAATGATTGAGAGTTTCCTACAGGAAGGTACGCAGAAGGTGGAAGCGGGTAAGCCACTGGTTTACGGCCAGTCAATTACCGACCCTTGTCTGGGCTGGGAAGACAGCGAAGAGGTTCTGGCTCAGTTAGCAGAAGCGGTAGAGACGCGATTCTGATCAAATGTCCGGGGGCGTTCGAAAGAGGCCCCCTGTTTCGGAGTGAGTCCTTTTTAACAGGTTATCAGGGGCAGAAGAGATCCTTCAGGTAAGCTCTGCCTCCCATTTCTGCTTTTACCTTATCCCGCAAACCTGTGTGATGCCATAAGCTTATGTCATAATTAACTCACGTTTGATTATGCAGGTTTCCGTTCTTTCTATGTTCTCATTTGACTGGCATCGTTTTCTTCTTAATGACCAGCAGGCAACATTTCTGATTGAGGTTGCTTTCCGGGTAGTCATTGCTTATGTCGTCGTCTTCAGCTTTCTGAAAATATCTGGCCGCCGGGGCATCCGACAGCTTTCTCTCTTTGAGCTGGTGATCATACTTACTCTTGGTTCTGCTTCTGGCGACGTGACCTTCTACGATGACGTGCCCGTGCTGCCGGTACTGATGGTTTTTGTTGTGCTGCTTTTTCTCTACCGGTTCACCACTTTCCTCACCGCGCGCATTCCCCGCTTTTCGCGATGGATTGAAGGTGATGTTGTGACCCTGATTAAAGACGGGCTGTATGAACTTGAGAGCCTGGACAGGCATAATATTTCTGAAAATGAATTTTTTATGGAGCTTCGGCAGAATGGCGTTGAGCATCTTGGCCAGGTGCGTCTGGCCATCCTGGAAATAGATGGCGAGATAAGTATCTATTTTTTCGACCGCGACAATCTCAGACCCGGCCTCTCCGTTCTGCCACCAGCGCATCGCGAAGATTTCCGCCGCGTGCCTGTAACAGGCGTCTATGCCTGTAATCACTGCGGACTGACGCAGCGCATTGAGGCACAGCAAAGCCCGCATTGTCCGAGATGTAAAAATGAATTCTGGTCAGTTGCGCTGCGCACCCACCGCGCTGGCGCCTGACCGCTTTCACCCTTGCCGCAGGCAGGAAACAGAACGGGTAACTGGCAGGCTAATCAGGACAGAGAGGGTTAAGGCTCTGCCCAGCCTGCCAGCTATCCTTTGCAGGGGACGACTCTGAGAGTCATCTCCTCTTCACGACGCTGGCTCAGCTTGAACAGCTCACCTCTATCTTTTTGCCCCAGTCTGGCGGCCGACGCATTAAATCAGCGAACTCTGGCGCCTCTGTAAAGGGCTGACTCAGCGCCTGATGCAATCTGCTGAGTACGCTGATGTCATCTTTTTCCGCCTGCTCAATCGCCTGCTGCGCAAGATAGTTGCGTAATACAATAGCTGGATTGGCCTGCTTCATCTGCTGCTGACGCTCGCTGTCGCTCCGCCCCTCCTCCAGCAGCCGCTGACGCCAGATGTTATACCAGCTGTCAAAAGCTTCGCGGTCGATAAATTCATCACGCAATGGTGAGGTGGACTGCTGCTGTTCAGTGTGCGACAGCTGACGGAATGTCCAGCTATAGTCGCTGCCCTCTTTGGTCATCAGGGAGAGCAGTCCGGTAAGAATATCGTTGTCATGCTTGTTCTGCGTAACCAGCCCCAGCTTCGCGCGCATCAGTTCACCCCAGCAGCGCATCAACTCCGGCTCATATTCCGCCAGCGCCTGCTTAAGCTGCTCTGTGGTCATCAGGCCGGAAAGAGAGTGAGCAAGACGGTTAAGATTCCACAGCCCCACCATGGGTTGATTCTCAAAACTGTAGCGCCCCTGATAATCGGAATGGTTGCAGATAAAGTCCGGTTTATAATCATCCAGAAAACCGTAGGGGCCGTAATCGAGCGTCAGGCCAAGAATGGACATGTTATCGGTGTTCATCACGCCGTGGGCAAACCCCACACTTTGCCATTGCGCAATCAGCCTTGCAGTTCGCCGCACGATGTCACTGAACCACAACAGGTAGCGATCCGGCTCATCCTGCCACTGTGACCAGTGATGCCGGATGGCGTAATCGGCCAGCTGACGAACTTTTTCCTGCTCGCCACTATAAAAAAAATGTTCAAAATGACCAAAACGGAGATGGCTTTCCGCCACGCGCAGCAGCATGGCACCGCGCTCGGTGGTTTCACGGTAAACCGGCTCATCGCTGGTAACAACGGTCAGCGCACGCGAGGTGGGAATGCCCAGGTGATGCATCGCCTCGGAAGCCAGGAACTCACGCAACGACGAGCGAAGAACGGCGCGGCCATCGCCCATTCGTGAGTAGGGCGTAAGCCCAGCTCCTTTAAGGTGCCAGTCCATTTTGCGTCCGTCAGATAACATTTGCTCGCCAAGCAGGATCCCCCGCCCGTCTCCCAACTGTCCTGCCCAGACGCCAAACTGGTGACCACTATAGACCTGAGCCAGCGGCTGCATGCCAGGCAACAGGGTTTCCCCACTCCAGAGTGGCGTTTTCTCTGGGGTGAACCAGCTTTCATCCAGACCCAAATCGCCAGCGAGGGAGGTACTGTGGTACAACAACCGCGGATTTTTTAACGGAGTTGGCTGAAGAGAGGTGTAAAATCCCTCCAGCTCATGGTGCCAGGTATTGTTGAACTGCATTAAATCCCCCTGCGAAGTACTGTCACGGCTAAGGGTTAGCCGCTTTCAGAATATCCCTTAGTGTAGACCCAGGGACCGGAGGTTAACACAGACAGATTACAGGGTTTTTACTGGGGACAGAGATGGCCCTGTAACGCTTCAGGCGGCTCAATTAATGACGAGAGGGCTTCTTCCGCCACCGGCGAAAACAGCGTGCTTTGGATACCGTCAAACTGGTAATGGCTGATCTTTTCAAGGCCGGATAAATCATCCACACCCTGCACGATAACCTGCTGACAATGCGGCTTAATATGATCCAGTACGGTACTCATAAAGGGTTTAAACGAGAGCTTGTTAATATTCTGCTTGATAAACCCTTTGTCGAGTTTGATGCGGTAAAAGAGATCGTCATAGACCGCTTTGGAAGGTGCCTTACCCGATCCATAGTTTTCCAGGCTCAGGTTAAATCTCTGGCTTAACGCCACCAACTGCGGATGATCTTTACCCAATTTAAAATCGGGAAAACTTTCGTTAATTTCCAGCTCCAGCCAGGCCAGCGCCTCTAATTTACGCGCAAGAAATTCACTTTCCAGAATAACGCCAGAGATAACCTCATCAATTTTTAGCGTCACCTTGACGCCCTGCTGGCGAAAAAAGTCATGATGCTTCTCAATGCTTTTAATTTGGCTCTGGAGTAAAAGAATACGCTGCTCTTTATCCATCTGAGGCAGCAGCATCTCCTGCGGCATAGCAACATTAGCTGTGGTATGAGAAAAATGCGTAAGCAGCTCGACGGCTATCAGGTGCCCGTCAAAACGGTAAACCGGGTAGAATGCTGTGTAGCTCTTATAATCCGCTTCCAGATGGATTTTCATTTTTATTCAGCCATGATGAAGGAGCATTTCGCTTATCTCGTCCCACCTGATAATGGCCTGAGCAGTGCCATGATAAAGTGATGTTGCAGTATGATTGCGAGTGACGGGATAAGACCTTTAGTAATGAGATAAACTATCACATAACGGACATGAAAGATGCTAATCAGTTTACGCATTGGTGTAACAAAAATCATTACTCCTGCATTCACTTCAATAGTGCTTTACTAAAATTTGACGTAAAGCTGACCTTAAAAGAGATTTAAGTACATTTTTTTTAATTAACGCATAATTTGCAGATAATTATTAATTATCAAAGCCCGAATTAAACCATCGGGAATTACCCACCCGTTGAATAATTAGCAAACTAAATAGAGGCAGATCAGATTCGCCTCGCCTGCCAGAAGGCTTTCTTCCAGTACTGATTATTTAACGAAGAGCGGATCACCCCCTGACTGGTTGAGGCATGAATAAACTGGTCGTCAGTATCATAAATGCCAACATGCAGACCATTCTCCCCTCTGCCGGTTTTGAAAAATACCAGGTCGCCGGGTAACAATTCATCTTTATCTATACGCGTACCAATATCCGTTTGCGCCGCGGTGGTTCGGGGAAGTTGCAGATCAAAACGATCGCGAAAAGTGAGATAAACAAAGCCAGAGCAGTCAACGCCGCCCCGCCCCATGCCGCCATAGCGGTAAGGCGTACCGCGCCACTGGCTGAGCTGCTCATTCAGCTGAGCAATAACCGTAATGGAATCAGAAAGCCGTCCGTTGGGCGGCGGCGCATGGCTGCTACATCCCGCCAACAAAATAATGATCAGCACAAAGCAGTAGCGCATAAGAAATCCCTTTGATTCTGAAAGTCTGGCACCAGGGCCTGTGTCGGGCATTTTAGAGGAATGTGGTAAGAATTTGGTGATTTTCTGCATGTAATTTATGGAAAGGCACGCCGAAGAGCTTACTCAGGATCTCCGGTTGCAACACGCTGTTCACCTCTCCCTGTTCAACCAATACTCCCTCTTTCATTAACCAGACAGTCCTGGCATGGTGAAGGCTGTGGTTAATATCGTGACCACTCATAATGACCGTCAGACCCTGCGCCACGCAGGCAGCAAGGTAACGATCAAACGCAGCCTGCTGCGCAAGATCCAGGCCAGTAAGCGGCTCGTCAAGCAGTAATAACCGCCCCTCTGGCTGCGCTATCTGACAGAACACCGCTGCCAGACGTACACGCTGCCACTCTCCGCCGGAGAGCTGATTCACGGGCGTGGCCAGTTTATCGGTTAACTGAAAAACGGTACACAACGACTCCAGCGTGGTTTCATCTGTATCGCCTGCGTGATGCAGGTGAAGATAGTGCCACACAGGCATATGCCCCACGGGCATTTGCTGCTGCGGCAGCCAGGCGCGAATGCGGGCCAGTGCCGCCGCCGGCCACTGGTTTAAAGGTCTTCCTGCCAGGCGAAGGGTTCCTTCAGCTGGTAACAGCCCGGCCAGCGTCGCCAGTAAGGTACTTTTACCCGCGCCATTCGGCCCCACTATATGAATCAGCGCACCAGCCTCAACTTCGCTGCTGAACGGAGCAAGGCGCTGCCTGACAGCAACGCCCTCACACTGCAATAACATCTATTTTGCCAGCGCCTCTTTCAGAGCGGCAAGGATCACCGGATCGTTCGGTTCCATATCGGGAGAAAAACGTTGCAGGACTGCGCCATCACGACCAATCAGGAATTTTTCAAAATTCCACAGGATGTCACCCTTCTCTTTGGGTGCACGGCCTTTACTGCTCATGCGCTCAAGGAAGCCGCTGTTCTCTGGCGCGGTAGCTTCCGGCTGCGCAGCCACCAGCTGGGCATAAAGCGGATGGCGCTCCGGGCCGTTTACCTCAATTTTACTGAACATCGGGAAGGTCACGCCGTAGGTAGTGCTGCAAAAGGTTTTGATCTCCTCAGCACTGCCCGGCTCCTGGCCCAGAAAAGCGTTACAGGGGAAACCCAGCACGGAAAAGCCCTGGTCCTGCCACTCATTCTGTAAAGCTTCCAGCTGCTCATACTGCGGCGTCAGACCACATTTTGAGGCCACGTTCACCACTAATATAACTTTCCCCTGCCATGCGGCCAGGGAAGTCTGCTCACCTTCCAGCGTTTCCAGCTGAGTATCAAAAATGCTCATTGCTCTTTTCCTGTTTAGTAGAGTGAGAAATAGTGCGTCTGTTATGGTCGGTTGCGTACCAGTAGCCAGATAAAAACCGGTGCTCCTATCGTGGCGGTAACCACACCAATGGGTAATTCTGCCGAAGAGAGGGCTATCCTCGCCACAATGTCGGCTGCCAGTAACACCGCGCCTCCCGCCAGTGCACAGGCGGGCAACAGGCTACGATGATCGCTGATGCCATTAAGGCGCAGAATATGCGGAATAACCAGCCCGACAAAACCGATGGCGCCCGCTAAAGCCACGCTGACGCCAGTCAGCCAGCCAATGGCCAGCACCAGCATATTGCGCCACAAAAGCAGCGATAACCCCAACTGCCTTGCCGATACCTCTCCCAGTGCGATCAGATTCAGCACGCGCCAGAGTGAGCAGAGCCAGCCCAGTACCGGCACCAGGGCCACCATCAGCCAGCGATAGCGCCAGTCGACGCCGCTGAAGCCCCCCAGCATCCAGTACATCAGCTGCCGTAAATCCAGGTTTGAGCTGAAATAGACAGCCCAGGTCATCACCGCGCTACAGATAATCCCCAGCGCAACCCCAGCCAGCAGCAGACGGCTGTTAGAGAGATGCTGCCGGGCAAAGCGCAGCAGGATCAGAGTCACCGCCAGCGCCCCGATAATCGCGCTCAGACTGCTTTGCCACAGCCCGCCCGCACCAGCAAAAATGGTGAGCACCAGCCCGACCCCAGCGCCATTGGAGACGCCCAACAGGCCAGGCTCTGCGAGCGGATTCTCAAATAAAGCCTGCATTACCGCGCCGGCCACCGCAAGGGAGGCCCCCACCAGCAAGACCGCAACAGTTCTGGGCAGCCGCAATTGCCAGACATAGAGTGAACCTTCAGGCGTCAGCCACTCTGCGGGCATCAGCCAGCGATCGCCCGCGCACAGGCTCAGGATAAGCATCAGCAAGGCAAAAAGCACCAGGGCAGTAAGCCAGCGCCGCTGGTGTCTACGGGCACGGTGAATATGTTCTGAGAGCAAATTCATGGTTCACTTCATATGAAAAAGGCCGCATAAGCGGCCTTTTTTACTGGCAGAAATCACTCTTCTTTCGGTGTTGCATTTTCGACCCGGCTTTTCAGCTTCTGTCCGGGCCGGAAAGTCACCACACGACGCGCCGTGATGGGAATATCTTCACCCGTCTTGGGGTTACGTCCCGGACGTTGGTTTTTGTCGCGAAGGTCGAAATTGCCAAATCCTGACAGTTTAACCTGTTCACCGTTTTCCAGAGCACGACGTACCTCCTCGAAAAACAGCTCTACGAGCTCTTTGGCATCCCGTTTGCTCAGCCCCAGCTTCTCAAACAGGTATTCGGACATTTCAGCTTTTGTAAGCGCCATAGGTTCAATCCCTCAAGGATGCTTGGAATCGCTCTTTCAGTGCCTCTACACATTTTGCAACGGTAGCAGCAATCTCATCTTCTTCGAGTGTCCGGCCGGTATCTTGCAAAATCAGGCTGATAGCGAGGCTCTTAAAACCTTCATTTACGCCCTTACCGCGGTACACGTCAAACAAGTTTACGCCAACTACCTGATTTACGCCAACTTTCTTACACTCTGCGATGATATCTGCTGCTGGCACGTTTTCAGCCACAACAACAGCGATATCACGGCGGTTTGCCGGGAATCGAGAAATCCCGCTCGCATCAGGCAGGACGCGGTCTGACACCTTATCCCACTCCAGTTCAAACACCACGGTACGGCCGTTAAGATCAAGTTTCCGCTCAAGTTCCGGATGAACCACACCCAGAAAACCGATACGTTCATCATGCAAATAAATTGCCGCACTCTGCCCCGGGTGCAGAGCGGGATTAGCCTCAGCGCGGAACTGAATATCAGATAATTTACCGGTCAGATCGAGGACAGACTCCAAATCACCTTTTAAATCATAGAAGTCAACTGCCTGACGCGCCAGATCCCAATGTTCTTCATAACGGGTTCCGCTGATCACACCGGCCAGCATAACGTCCTGACGGATGCCCAGGTTTGCCTGTGTATCAGGGACAAAGCGTAATCCGCTTTCGAACAGACGCACGCGGCTTTGCTGACGATTTTGGTTATACACCACGGCCGAGAGCAGCCCTGTCCAGAGCGACAGGCGCATTGCAGACATCTCTACAGAGATGGGGCTTGGCAGGACGAGGTTCTCTTCGCCTGGGTGCAGCAGAGCCTGGATTTTAGGGTCGACGAAGCTGTACGTGATCGCTTCCTGGTAACCTTTGTCTACCAGTAGCGCTTTGACGCGCTTAAGCGACAGATTAGCTTCACGGTGTCTGGTCATCACCAGACCAGCCTGTACGGGCACATCCGGAATATTGTTGTAGCCGTAGACGCGGGCAACTTCTTCCACCAGATCTTCTTCAATTTCCATATCGAAACGCCAGCCTGGGGCAACCGCCTGCCAGAAGCCCGCGCCTTCGGTCACTTCGCAACCCAGACGACGCAGAATATCGCTGACGTCGTTATCGGCAATCACATGACCAATCAGACGATCCAGTTTTTCACGACGCAGGGTAATAGTGGCACGTTTCGGCAGATCGGCTTCGCTGGTCACATCAATTACCGGCCCCGCTTCACCACCGCAGATATCAAGCAGCAGACGGGTCGCCCGTTCAATAGCCTTAAACTGCAACTGTGGATCCACGCCACGCTCATAACGATGGGAAGCATCGGTATGCAGGCCATGACGACGCGCGCGTCCGGTAATAGAGAGCGGGCTGAAGAAAGCACATTCAAACAGCACATTGGCCGTTTCCTGGTTCACACCAGAGTGTTCACCACCAAAGATACCGCCCATGGCCAGCGCTTTTTGATGATCGGCAATCACTAAGGTATCGGCATTGAGTTTCGCTTCGGTGCCATCCAGCAGCTTCAGGGTTTCCCCCTCCTCTGCCATGCGTACCACGATGCCGCCCTCAATACGGTCAAGATCGAACGCATGCATAGGCTGGCCCAGCTCAAGCAGCACGAAGTTAGTGATATCGACAACCGGATCGATAGAGCGAATGCCGCAGCGACGCAGCTTCTCTTTCATCCAGAGCGGCGTGGCTGCCTTAACGTTAATGCCTTTCACCACGCGGCCAAGATAGCGCGGGCACGCTTCTTTCGCATCAACCCGGATCGGGAAAGTATCCTGAATGGTGGCCGCTACCGGTGTGATCTCTGGCTCGTTTAACGCCAGCTTGTTCAGCACAGCAACGTCACGGGCAACCCCGATGATGCCCAGGCAGTCTGCGCGGTTAGGCGTGACGCTGATCTCAATGGTGTTGTCATCAAGCTTCAGGTATTCACGAATATCCGTACCTGGTGCAGCCTCCAGAGGCAGTTCGATAATGCCATCATGATCGTCGGAGATGCCCAGCTCAGAGAAAGAGCAAAGCATCCCTTCAGAAGGCTCGCCACGCAGTTTGGCAGCTTTGATTTTGAAATCGCCCGGCAGAACCGCGCCAACGGTGGCCACAGCCACTTTTAATCCCTGACGGCAGTTCGGCGCGCCGCAAACGATATCCAGCAGGCGGTCGCCGCCCACGTTGATCTTAGTCACGCGCAGTTTATCTGCATTTGGGTGCTGGCCGCACTCCACCACTTCACCCACTACCACACCGTGAAAAGCACCCGCTACCGGCTCAACACCGTCAACTTCCAGGCCCGCCATGGTGATCTGTTCTGACAACGCTGCACTATCAATAGCCGGGTTAACCCACTCACGTAACCAGAGTTCGCTGAATTTCATAGGAAGACCCGCCCTTATTTAAACTGTTTGAGAAAACGTAAATCATTTTCGAAGAAGGCGCGCAAATCGGTCACGCCATAGCGCAGCATGGTCAGACGCTCCATTCCCATACCAAAGGCGAAGCCTGAATAGATTTCCGGATCGATGCCGACGTTACGCAGAACATTAGGGTGCACCATGCCGCAGCCCAGCACTTCCAGCCATTTACCATTTTTGCCCATCACATCCACTTCCGCAGAAGGCTCGGTAAACGGGAAATAGGAAGGACGGAAACGAACCTGCAAATCTTCTTCAAAGAAGTTGTTCAGGAAGTCGTGCAGCGTACCTTTCAGATTGGTGAAGCTGATATTTTTATCCACGATCAGCCCTTCCATCTGGTGGAACATTGGTGTGTGGGTCTGATCGTAGTCGTTACGGTACACGCGGCCTGGCGCGATAATACGAATAGGTGGCTGCTGATTTTTCATGGTGCGGATCTGCACGCCAGAGGTCTGCGTACGCAGCAGGCGGGTAGCATCGAACCAGAAGGTGTCATGATCAGCACGCGCGGGGTGATGCCCCGGAATGTTCAGCGCATCAAAGTTATGATAATCATCTTCAATTTCCGGGCCGGTGGCTACCGCAAAGCCCAGCTCGCCAAAGAAGGTTTCGATACGGTCAATCGTACGGGTAACGGGATGCAGGCCGCCATTTTCGATGCGACGACCCGGCAGCGAAACATCAATGGTCTCTTCTGCCAGGCGAGCATTCAGTGCAGCGGACTCCAGCGACTCTTTGCGGGCGTTCAGCGCTTCCTGAACCTGCTGTTTCGCTTCGTTGATCACCGCACCTGCTGCCGGACGATCTTCCGCTGGCAACTCGCGCAGCGTCGTCATCTGCAACGTCAGATGTCCTTTTTTCCCGAGATATTCAACGCGTACCGTGTCTAATGCGGCAACATCGTGAGCATCAGCAATGGCCGCTTTCGCGTTCGCCACCAGTTCTGCGAGATGTGACATGCTTTCCTCTTCTTCCAGCCGCCGTGGCCGGTCTGTTTTTATATGAGGACGAGAGTTCGTCCGATATCAGCTACGCCAGAAACAAAAAAGCCTCCACTGGGGAGGCTTTAAGCGCGATTTTTCGTTTCTTTTCTTTGCGCACAAGCCCCCGATGTTCAGGTGCTAAAGTAAAAAAAGAAACGGAAAATAGCCGAACTCATGCTTGCGTTACCTTGTCTGTCGCCGCCATCGCCAAAAAAGTGAAGCTATTGAAAGGCTCATGGGCAGAAAAGTCAATCTTTTGCTTTAGTTACAGATAATAAAAGAGGGAGCAAGCTCCCTCTTTCACCTGACTTACGCCAGAGCTGATTTCGCTTTTTCAACCAGTGCCGCGAAGGTCACTTTGTCGAATACGGCGATGTCAGCCAGAATCTTACGGTCGATCTCAATAGAAGCCTTTTTCAGGCCATTGATGAAACGGCTGTAAGAAATACCGTTAGTGCGTGCCGCTGCGTTGATACGCGCGATCCACAGCTGACGGAACTGACGCTTACGCTGACGACGGTCACGGTAAGCATACTGACCAGCTTTGATAACAGCCTGGAAGGCAACGCGGTAAACACGTGAACGTGCACCGTAATAGCCTTTAGCTTGTTTTAAGATTTTTTTGTGACGTGCGCGAGCAACTACACCACGTTTTACACGAGCCATTTAGCTCTCCTGTTTAATATTCTGAATGAAAAAAATAGACTTATGCGTACGGCAGGCAGGCAATAACCAGACCCAGATCGCCTTTAGAAACCATGCCTTTAGGGCGCAGGTGACGTTTACGCTTAGTAGATTTTTTGGTCAGAATATGACGCAGGTTTGCGTGTTTACGCTTGAAGCCGCCAGAGGCAGTCTTCTTGAAGCGCTTAGCCGCGCCACGTACAGTTTTAATCTTTGGCATTTAAAACATCCACTTCGCATTGTTAATAAAATGAACCAGACAGGCGAATAAAAGTCCGGGCCGAAGCCCGGACTTCGATTACTTTAGGGCCTACTGCTTCTTCTTCGGAGCCAGCACCATGATCATCTGACGACCTTCGATCTTCGAAGGGAAGGATTCGACAATCGCCAAATCCATGTCTTCACACAGATCTTTACGGACGCGGTTAAGCACTTCCATACCGATCTGCTGGTGCGCCATCTCACGACCACGGAATCGCAGCGTGATTTTGGCTTTGTCGCCCTCTTCGAGAAAGCGAATCAGGTTGCGTAGTTTTACCTGATAGTCGCCATCATCGGTTCCAGGACGGAATTTAATTTCCTTAACCTGGATAACTTTTTGCTTCTTCTTCTGTTCTTTAGAAGATTTGCTTTTTTCGTAAAGGAATTTGCCGTAATCCATGATACGGCAAACGGGCGGCTCGGCGTTAGGGCTGATTTCCACTAAATCAACGCCTGCTTCCTCAGCTTTTTCTAAAGCCTCATTCAGACTGACAATACCAATCTGCTCGCCATCGACGCCAGTCAGTCGTACTTCTGTGGCGCGGATTTCTCTGTTAATGCGATTAGGACGCGCCGGTTGAACTCGTTTTCCGCCTTTAATACTTTATTCCTCCAATTGATGAAGATTGCGACTGCGAATTTCATCCTGCAGCTTCGCGATCACGTCGTTTACGTCCATGCTACCCAGGTCTTTACCACGGCGGGTGCGAACGGCAACTTTGCCTGCTTCCACCTCTTTATCACCACAGACCAACATATAGGGCACACGACGTAAAGTGTGCTCGCGGATTTTAAAGCCAATCTTCTCGTTTCTCAAGTCCGCTTTTACACGAATGCCCGCATTCTGCAATTTTCGGGTCAATTCTGCAACATATTCGGACTGGCCATCGGTGATATTCATCACCACTACTTGTACTGGAGCAAGCCAGGTTGGGAAGAACCCGGCAAACTCTTCGGTAAGAATACCGATAAAGCGCTCCACAGAACCCAGAATGGCACGGTGAATCATCACCGGCACCTGACGCTCATTATTCTCGCCGATGTAAGAGGCACTCAGACGGCCCGGCAGTGAGAAGTCGAGCTGAACGGTACCACACTGCCATGCGCGATCCAGGCAGTCATGCAGCGTAAATTCAATTTTCGGGCCGTAGAAGGCGCCCTCGCCCGGCTGATATTCGAATGGAATATCGTTCTCTTTCAGCGCGGCCGCCAGATCGGCTTCAGCACGATCCCACTGCTCATCGGTGCCAATGCGTTTTACCGGACGGGTAGAAAGCTTCACCACGATTTTTTCAAAACCGAAGGTGCTGTACATATCATACACCATACGGATACAGCTGTTTACCTCAGCGCGCACCTGCTCTTCTGTACAGAAGATATGGGCATCATCCTGGGTAAAGCCACGAACGCGCATCAGCCCGTGCAGCGCACCTGACGGCTCGTTACGGTGGCAGCTACCAAACTCTGCCATGCGCAGCGGCAGGTCGCGGTATGATTTTAGACCCTGATTGAAAATTTGCACATGTCCGGGGCAATTCATAGGCTTAATGCAATACTCACGGTTCTCTGAAGAGGTAGTGAACATCGCTTCTTTATAGTTTTCCCAGTGGCCGGTTTTCTCCCACAGCACACGGTCCATCATCAACGGACCTTTCACTTCCTGATAATCATATTCAGTCAGCTTGCTGCGGACAAAGACTTCCAGCTCGCGGAAAATAGTCCAGCCATCATTGTGCCAGAATACCATGCCAGGCGCTTCTTCCTGCATGTGGTAGAGGTCAAGCTGCTTGCCGATTTTACGGTGGTCACGCTTGCCTGCTTCTTCCAGACGTTGCAGATAGGCGGCCAGCTGCTTTTTATCCGCCCAGGCAGTACCGTAGATGCGCTGCAACATTTTGTTGTTGCTGTCGCCACGCCAGTAAGCGCCAGAAATTTTCTGTAGCTTAAAGTGATGGCAGAAGCGCATGTTAGGCACGTGCGGCCCACGGCACATATCAACATATTCTTCGTGATGATAAAGGCCCGGATGGTCATCATGGCTGATGTTTTCATCCAGGATCGCCATCTTGTAAGTTTCACCGCGCGCGGCAAACGCATCGCGCGCTTCCTGCCAGCTCACTTTCTTCTTGATGACGTCATAATTGGTTTCAGCCAGCTGGTGCATGCGCTTTTCCAGCTGCTCAATGTCTTCCTGAGTCAGCGTACGGTCAATATCAACGTCATAGTAAAAACCGTTGTCGATAACCGGGCCAATCGCCATTTTGGTATCTGGCCACAGCTGCTTGATAGCGTGTCCCAACAGGTGGGCGCTGGAGTGGCGAATGATTTCAAGACCGGCTTCATCTTTAGCGGTAATGATAGCGACGTTGGCGTCTTCAGTGATCGGATCAACCGCATCCACCAATTCACCATTTACACGGCCGGCGATACAGGCTTTCGCGAGGCCAGGACCAATGTCCTGAGCGATATCCATCACGCTTACGGCGTGATCATAAGAGCGCTGACTTCCATCAGGAAGAGTAATAACGGGCATTTTACATCCTTAGTTGCAGTGGTAACCCACACGAAAGGCTACATACAAAAGTCATATTTTCATTGTACATCAGGAGGTTGCAACTTGAAACCGACTCACATTTGTCGATTTGGTACACAGCCTGGTACACAGATTCGAAAGTGGCGAATTCGCATAAACTCTCGAGGGAGTAGTATCTTACACACCAGGAGATGAAATTGCACGGCAAGCAATCACTGGAAAAGAAGCACTTACAGCCTGATCCGACTGCCATCGTCACCGCCGGCAAATTTTAATGCCCTCATCACCGCAGTGAGAAATTATCTTCAAAGTCGCTCTCTCTTTCTCTTGTACCTTCCTGCATGAAAGCCAGTAAAGCCCTTTACCTGACGTTTCGGGCAACGGGATATACTGTCCCCGATCCGGAATTCTGTTTCTGAACAGAGCAGGATTTCTGATCATGGAAAGGAAGTGGCAGGGGCGAAAATCTGAATAAAAAGACCGATCTCAGCGGCACTCTGAAATAAAGATACGGATAACAATAAAGGAGTGAATGTCTGGATTCCCAATTTCAGCATGAATTTGGGAGGGTGAGACAGCGCAGAGTCACTCGCCCTTCTCTCTGCTTATCAGGACGTTAAAAAGATAAGGCGACACATTAAGCCGCAACTCAGCAGCATACTTTTAAGGAGTGCTAAGGGGAAAAAACGGTGATTGAGTCTGCTGATAAAAAGGCCTGTGCCAACCTGTTCTTGCCCATATGGCTGAGATGCCGCAGCAGGAAGTTATGCGCGCCAATGTTCAGGAGCAGCTAAAATTCTACAGGTAAGGGTCAGCCAGAAACCCAAAAGGTAATGACCTGGTTTATCAGAAGAAGGAAGGCAAATGAAAATAACTGTGACATTCGATGATACTGGTATTCAAGAGGAGCATGATTTTGACGCCAAACCTCGCGCCGGTGAGTTGGTGACCTTAGTGCGTGAGGGTAAAGGAGCGGATTATATCGTTTTAACTGAACCTGAGCCTGACCATACCCATGACAACGGGAGTACTGGCTATCCCACAACGGCCAGGGTTCGACCAGCGTAGTATTTAAATATGAGTTAACCAACCGCCCACCGAGGCGGTTTTTTCTCGCCTGAATTCAGCAGAGTAGCGATAGGACAGGCCGCCGTTGGCGGCCTGCCTCAGATTACATGGCGTAAGAGAGCATAACCGTGGTTTTGGTGTCAGTTTTATCCGGCGCAGACTCTGGCGGATTCTGGTTCCAGGTCACGTTGTAAGCCAGCTTCAGCGAGAAGTGATCGTTGATAGCTACCTGCAAACCCGTTTCGGAGTTAACTGTCGTATCGTCGCTACCTAACACGGAGACACCCTGAATGAACTTGGTGGTGTCGGTCAGCTGCCATTGGTAGCTCACCGCGCCATAAGCCAGCGCGGTGGTGTCGTGACCGCCGTCATGGTAGTCGTCATAACGTACGCCAGGACCCGCTTCCACACGCAGCGAGTGAACCGGGCCATTCAACAGCTGACGACCATAACCGGTAGCGAAGAAGGTACGACCATCGTAACCGTTGAAGCGATCGCTCAACCAGCTTGCCTGACCAAACAGGTAGTCAAAGCTGTTGAGGTTATAACGCGTACGACCACCCACCTGATAGGTTTCAGCAGAACGTTCATCATTGGAAGAGGTATTACTGGCGTTGCCCCACAGGCTGTAAGCGGTGTTCGGCTGATACCAGGTCATGTTGGTATTGGCAGTTAATGAAGAACTGGTGGTGTTACCAGTCTGCGCCAGATAGCCAGCGGCGGCATTTCCTTCGAAATCCTTTTTTGCCGTGGAGGGGTCATCCATGACCGTAAAGACGTTGTTGTCCGCCAGAGCTTGCTGACAGAGCGCGCTCCCGGAGAGTAAAAGAACTACAGAGAGCTTGTTAAACGCTTTCATTAATTGTGACCCGTACGACAGATTAAAAAAGAGGAGTCTGAAGCGTTTTGCAGGACGATCAATGCCTTTTAGGGTAAGAATCGTAACATTTTATGAAATCGCTTTTTTTACCAGGCAACCCTGCCTGAACAGACTCTGAATGGGAAGATTCCCATTAACGGCGCGCATTATAAGGGTTATTTGCAACTTTTGCAGCGCGGGGTAAATAAGAATCTTCCCTGAAAAGGGGAAATAATGTTTCTGTGCATGTCAAAGAGTCTCCTGATGTAAGCAGTGTCTCTTACAGCGTTCTTTTACCTGACCTCTTAAACGTTAAAAAGGTGGCTCATTCAAGCCACCCTTCTCGCTTATTTCCCATTGCAGCCAGCAGGCAAAATTATTTTACTGGCGCCTGAGCACCCAATACGCCTTCGCCCAGCGGCACTTTGGTAAATCGCGTGACAATCTCTTTCCAGGTATTAGCCGGGTCAAGTTGTGTAAACTGCTGCGGATAAATAAATTTCGCCAGATATTCCAGCCCTACAATGTTGTAAGGGTGGTTATAGAAGTTGTGGTAAAGACCATAAAAGCGATCGTTTTTGATCGCCGAGACTTCTGCAAAACCTGGCCGCTGTTTCATATTGTCGAACGCTTTATCTACCTGAGCCTGCGTGACGTTGTAACCAAAGGGCACGGCTGCATTGTTTTTACTGGCCCACTGCGAACCCGAGACGATATAGACGTCTGGCTTCATGGCGATCACTTTCTCCAGAGAGATGTCACCCGTTGCGCCCGGCAGCAAGCCTGAACCGATGTTTTTCGCTCCTACCGCTTCTACCATGGCTCCCCAGCCAACATGCGCATGGGTAAAGCAGCAGGATTCAAGGCCGCCCAGCCCCGCTTTGGCTTCAATAAATACCTGGGGTTGTGGCTTCACATCACGCGTTTTAGCGACGATAGCCTGATAGTGCTGTTGATAGAAATCCGTATAGGCTTTGGCTTCCGATTCCCGGTTCAGGGCAATGCCCAGCGCGGTGACACTTTTCGGCGTATCCTCTACCGGGTGCTCAAAGGTATCAATAAACAGCACCGGGATACCGAGCTGCTTCATTTTATCCAGCACACCGCCCTGCACCAGCGACGGTTTTGAGCGAAGCTGTGCGATCATCAGGTCCGGATGTTCAGCTACCACGCTCTCAAGGTTAACCTCGCCTTTGTCGCTGAAGCCCATATCGATAATTTTTTTCGCGTCAGGCCACTTCTTTTCCATCAGTTCCCAGGTAGGGGCATCGCTTTTTTTCAACAGATTGTTCCAGGCAACCAGACGATGAAAAGGATCGTCACGATCCAGCAAAGCCAGCGTCAGTATGTCCCTGCCATCCTGTAAGACCACCCGCTGCGGCTCCTGCTGCAACGTGATTTGCTTGCCATCACTGTCGGTAAGCGTGACAGGATAAGTGGTCGCTAAGGCAGAAGATGAGAGGGCCAGCAAGGTGGCAAGAACAGCAAATTTTGGCTTAAGTAGCACGTCAGGCTCCGGTCATTGAGTATTAAAAAACACTGACCGGATAATAATGATAATTAATTGCATTAGCAACAATAGCGCCTGGCTTCCTCCTTTTATCGCCAATGGGCTATGCTGAAAATTCACGGTTAAACAACGAGGTGAATAATGAGTGCATCTGATATTACGCAATATGTGGTGACGTTTCGCTACCAGGAGGAGGGACTGACCGATATCCTGGAGCTAAACAGTGCATTGACCACAGGCGGCTTTACCACCTCTCTGAATGATAAAGAGGGCCACCCGCACGAGCTGGGTACTAACAGCTTTGGCATCACCAGCGCCCTGGATAAAGAGCAGATTCGGCAACAGGCCGAGGGGCTGGGCGAAATGGTTCTTGGTCAGAAGCCAGAGGTTGAAGTCGAGACGTGGGAAGAGTTTCTCCACGACAGCAAAAGCTAAGTTTGTATAAAAAAGGTGCCATGCATTGCGCAAGCGCTGGTTTTGATTATTATTTAAGCGTTATTATCAGTTTCTCCAGCAGCATACAGCGAAAAGAGGAAACCCCTATGTGGTCAGCCATTAGTCGTCTGTTGAGTGAGCAGTTTGGCGATGCTGAAATCAACCAGCGTACTGAGCTTCCGGGCGGCGATGTCCATCCGACGTGGCATATTCGTTATGGTTCACACGAAGTATTCGTAAAGTGCAACAGCCGGGAGATGCTGCATCTCTTTGCATGGGAAGCAGACCAGCTCCAGCTACTTGCGCGGACCAGAACCGTGCGTGTACCGGCTGTTTATGGCGTAGGGAGCGATCGTGAAGTGAGCTTTCTGCTGCTTGAATACATCCCCTTGCAGCCGCTGAATGAGGTGAGCGCAAGGGAGCTGGGGCAGCAGCTGGCGCAGCTTCATCAGTGGAGTGAACAGGCGCAGTTTGGTCTGGACTACGATAATAATCTCACTACCTCTCCGCAACCCAACAGCTGGTTGAAGCGCTGGTCAGTGTTTTTTGCCGAACAGCGTATTGGCTGGCAGCTGCAACTGGCCGCTGAAAAAGGCATTCTCTATGGCGACAGTGAATTAATTATTCATTGTGCCCAGAGAAGGCTGAACAGCCATCATCCCCAACCTTCTCTGCTCCACGGCGATCTGTGGCCGGCAAACTGTGGAGGCAGCAGCAGCGGCCCGTGGATCTTTGACCCAGCCTGCTACTGGGGGGACAGAGAGTGCGATTTAGCCATGCTCGGCTGGTATGAAGATCTGCCTCTGGAGATTATTGAGGGCTATGAGTCCGTCTGGCCTTTGCCGGAGGATTACCTGCTGCGCCAGCCCGTTTACCAACTTTACTATTTGCTCAACCGGGCTAACGTCTTTGGCGGTTACTGGCTTGGCGAAGCACAGCAGGCTGTTGGTGCGCTGCTGGATGAGGATGAACTGCACGCCCGTCCGGCCTGACAGCGCTCTCAGGCCGTTCTGTCAGTAGATAAAGCCCAGCAGCTTCAGAACAAAATAGCCCGCCACGGCAATCAACACAGGTAAGACATAGAGCGGGAAAAATTGCAGGAAGATGGTGTGGCGCGGCACCACAATTCGCTCTTCCAGCTGCTGGCGCGAACGTCCCTCCGGCCCTTTTGCATTCTCCAGAATCAGCTGATCTTCAATTCCTTCACGCAGATGTCGCGACTGCCGCCACATTCTTGCCCCGGAAGCCTGAAGGGCCAGCCCGACAAAAATCAGGATGTAAATAATCCAGAAGGTAACATTGCTGCCGTGGTTGAAATCGGGCTGCGGTGAGTTATTCCAGAACATATCCAGGAAGCGGGTATTAAAGCGGATCATATCGATCATCACATGCGAGAAATCCTGCATAACCGCATTGATCCCCTCGCGCTTCTCGCGGCTCTTTTCCAGAAAGGTCATCAGCGATATCAGTGTGGAAATCAGCGCCGGAATAAAAATAATCCAGCCAGCGACTCGCTTGAGGATGGCGACCCGTCCAGCTTGTTGATAAGTCATGCTTTCTCCTGACTATGGTTTAAGGTGGTAAGTTTACCTTCAGGGGAGGAAATGTGCCTGAAAAAAGTTGCGCTGTCGTGCGAAAAGGCGGGAAAGATGCCTCTCAACCCCGGATGTTGTCATTTAAGAGTTCATGCTAAGGTAAGTCAAATTAGTTAATGGAGCCGCAATATGTCTTATTCACGCCCAGTGCTTGCCGCTATTTTTGATATGGATGGTCTGCTGATAGATTCTGAACCGCTGTGGGATCAGGCAGAGATGGATGTGTTTTCAACCTTAAACATCGACCTCACCCGACGCAGCGAGCTGCCGGATACTCTGGGCCTGCGTATCGATCAGGTGGTAAGGATGTGGCATGAAACCTTACCCTGGAACGGCCCTTCGCAGGAGGAGGTCACCCAGCGCATCATTACCCGCGCTATGACCCTGGTCGAAGAGCGTCGTCCGTTGCTGCCGGGCGTGGAGCAGGCCCTGAAACTGTGCCGAGCGGAAGGATTAAAAATCGGGCTTGCTTCAGCCTCTCCGTTGCACATGCTTGAGCGCGTACTTGAGCTGTTTGAGCTGCGCAGCTATTTTGATGTGCTCGCTTCCGCCGAGGCGTTGCCTTACAGCAAACCCCACCCGCAGGTCTATCTTGATGCCGCAGCACGTCTTGGGGTTGATCCGCTTAACTGCGTGACGCTGGAAGATTCCCTGAACGGGATGATTGCCACGAAAGCGGCACGGATGCGTTCTGTGGTTATCCCGGCGAAGGAGTATGCGGACGATCCCCGCTGGTCTCTGGCTAATGTGAAGCTGAATTCCCTGACGGAGCTTACCTCTGCCCATCTGCATGGATAGTGTTGTTCAGGCCGGGCAACGCCCGGTCTCTGCGCCATGTTGCCAAAATTAAGGTGATTGCGGTAAAAATGGCCTGAAACGTTAAAAAATTAATCTTTCGTTACAGCGTCACATATTTCTTCTACTGTATATATCCCCTATACTGGATGCATCGACAGTTCTGTAGCCAGGTATCCCTATGACGGCCGAAGGCCATGTAATATTTGCCATCGCCAGTGCCATTTTCGCCAAACGTGCTGAGCTGACGCCAGAACTGGGTAGTGGCGACTGGTGGCATATTGTGCCTGCCACGCTGCTGACCTGCCTGTTACCCGATATCGATCATCCCAAATCCACGCTGGGGCAGCGCTTTCGCTGGATCTCGCAACCCATCGCCCGCCTGTTTGGTCACCGTGGTTTTACCCACAGCCTGCTTGCGGTATTGGGCGGCGTGGCGCTGTTTCATCTGAAGGTGCCAAAAGAGTGGGTGATCCCGGCGGATGTGTTTCAGAGCCTGGTACTTGGCTATCTGAGCCACATTGCGGCCGATATGCTCACCCCCGCTGGCGTGCCTCTGCTCTGGCCCTGCCGCTGGCGTTTTCGCCTGCCCTTGCTCAGAAGCCAAAAAGGTAACCAGCTGGAGCGAGTCTTGTGTTTTGCTTTAGTAGGTTTTGCCATGTGGTTTCCTGCCGGTTCGCTCCCTTTTGGTGCGTCTGGCTGGACTACGGAAGTGATTAATTCTGTAGAAACCAGCATGAACCGCCTGATAAAGATGCAAAGTGCGCATTAAACCCTCAATTTAAACCGAATTGTTATAAACCATTCCTTTTGGATATATAGCAGCTTCAGCCTGAACTGTTACCATTCCTCCACTGGACGCACCTGGTGCGCGCTGAAAATTATCCGTTTACAGACGTAGGGATTACGTCGTCCTCACTGGAGTACTGGGAATGAACCTTCCATTAATTGCTAACCTGGTGGCCTTTGTTGCCCTGTTAGTTATCCTGGCTAAATGCGGTGCCGCCCACTGGAGCCTGTCGAAAAAGGTCCTGCTTGGGCTGGTAGTCGGCGTACTGTTTGGTCTGGCCCTGCATACGATTTATGGCTCAGAAAGCCCGGTGCTGAAAGAGTCCATCAGCTGGATCAATATCGTCGGCAATGGTTACGTGCAGCTGTTGCAGATGATCGTTATGCCGCTGGTCTTCGCCTCTATCCTGAGCGCTGTTGCCCGCCTGCATAATGCTTCTTCGCTGGGTAAGATCAGCGTACTGACCATCGGCGTGCTGCTGTTTACCACCGCCATCTCCGCGCTGGTAGGCGTTTTCGTTACCTGGCTGTTTGGCCTTAACGCCACCGGTCTGGTGCAGGGCGTTCAGGAGACCGCACGGCTTGCCGCGCTGCAAAATAACTATGTGGGCAAAGTCGCAGACCTCTCCACGCCGCAGCTGCTGCTCTCCTTCGTGCCGAAAAATCCGTTTGCCGATCTGACGGGCGCAAACCCGACGTCAATCATCAGCGTGGTAATTTTTGCCGCTTTCCTGGGCGTGGCCGCGCTCCACCTGCTGCGTGATGACAAGCCGAAAGGCGAACGCGTGCTGGCAGCGATTGATGTGTTGCAGGCCTGGGTGATGAAGCTGGTTCGCCTGATCATGAAGCTGACGCCGTACGGTGTGCTGGCGTTGATGACTAAAGTGGTGGCCAGCTCGAACGTCAATGACATTATCAAGCTGGGTGGTTTTGTGGTGGCCTCTTACCTGGGCCTGGCGATTATGTTCGCCGTCCATGCTTTGCTGCTCTCCGTTAATGGCGTCAATCCGAAGCGTTTCTTCCGTAAAGTGTGGCCGGTGATCACCTTCGCCTTTACCAGCCGCTCCAGCGCCGCCACTATCCCGTTAAGCGTCGAAGCGCAGACCCGCCGCCTTGGCATTCCGGAGTCTATTGCCAGCTTCTCTGCCTCTTTCGGTGCCACTATCGGCCAGAATGGCTGTGCGGGTCTTTATCCCGCCATGCTCGCCGTCATGGTAGCGCCAACCGTGGGCATTAATCCCTTCGACCCGATATGGATTGCTACGCTGGTAGGCATTGTCACTCTTAGCTCGGCTGGTGTCGCTGGCGTGGGCGGCGGTGCGACCTTTGCCGCGCTGATTGTCCTGCCCACTATGGGCCTGCCCGTCACGCTGGTTGCGCTGCTGATCTCCATTGAGCCGCTGATTGATATGGGCCGCACGGCGCTGAACGTTAACGGTTCTATGACAGCCGGTACGCTGACCAGCCAGTGGCTGAAGCAGACGGATAAAACGCTGCTTAATACCGATGCAGAAAACGAGGTGGAATTAGCCCATCGCTAATCCTCTACGGGCTGGTTTTTACCAGCCCGGTTACTTTTCCCCCGCTTAACGCTGCTTTCCTCTGATTATCCCTTCTGTTTCCAGGCATACCCGCTCCCCTGTTCTATAGTTACTGAAGTCCAGGATCACAACTACAGGAATAAGTGACGATGTCGAAAGAAACCGATAACAAGGAACTGAGCCATAACGCGCCCTTAACCGGCCCCGACTCCGCCAGACCAGGCATGGATTCATTAGCCCCTGAAGATGGTTCACACAAACCTTTAGCGGAACCTACCGCGCCAGGTAAACAACCGACTGCACCGGGTAGCCTGAAGGCACCTGATACGCATAATGCCAAACTTGATGCGCTGGAAAACTTCCGTAAAGGCGGCGAGAATTTCCCGCTGACCACCAATCAGGGCACCCGCATTGCAGACGATCAGAATTCACTGCGTGCAGGCACGCGAGGCCCGACCCTGCTGGAAGATTTTATTCTGCGGGAAAAAATTACCCATTTTGACCATGAGCGCATTCCGGAGCGCATAGTGCACGCCAGGGGTTCGGCGGCGCATGGCTATTTTCAGCCCTACCGAAATATGAGCCACGTCACCAAAGCAGATTTCCTGCGTGACCCGGAGCAGGTCACGCCAGTGTTTGTACGTTTCTCAACCGTACAGGGAGGAGCGGGATCGGCTGATACAGTCAGGGATATTCGCGGCTGGGCGACTAAGTTCTACACCGAAGAAGGTGTCTTTGATCTGGTCGGCAATAACACGCCGGTATTCTTTATTCAGGATGCGCACAAATTCCCTGATTTTGTCCATGCGGTGAAACCTGAGCCACATAACGAAATCCCGCAGGGCCAGAGTGCGCACGATACCTTCTGGGATTACGTCTCCCTACAGCCAGAAACCTTGCATAATGTAATCTGGGCGATGTCCGATCGCGGTATTCCGCGCAGCTACCGCACGATGGAAGGCTTTGGCATTCACACCTTCCGCTTTATCAACGCGGAAGGCAAAGCTACCTTTGTCCGCTTCCACTGGAAGCCGGTGGCGGGTAAAGCCTCTCTGCTGTGGGATGAGTCGCAAAAACTCACCGGCCGCGATCCTGACTTCCACCGCCGTGACCTGTGGGAAGCCATTGAAGCGGGCGATTTCCCCGAGTACGAGCTGGGCGTTCAGCTGATCCCGGAAGAAGATGAATTCAAATTTGATTTCGACCTGCTCGATGCCACCAAGCTGATCCCGGAAGAGCTGGTCCCGGTAGAGCTGATTGGCAAAATGGTGCTCAACCGTAACCCGGATAACTTCTTTGCTGAGACCGAACAGGTCGCCTTCCATCCCGGCCATATCGTGCCCGGCATGGATTTCTCTAACGATCCCCTGCTACAGGGCCGCCTCTTCTCCTATACGGATACGCAGATTAGCCGTCTGGGCGGCCCCAACTTCCATGAGATCCCGATCAACCGCCCCGTTTGCCCTTACCATAACTTCCAGCGTCAGGGCATGCACCGGATGGATATTGATACCAATCCGGCCAATTACGAACCTAACTCCATCAATGACAACTGGCCGCGTGAAACCCCCTCTGCCCCTCATCGCGGCGGGTTTGAAAGCCATCAGGAACGTATTGAAGGCCACAAAGTGCGCGAGCGCAGCCCCTCCTTTGGCGAATATTATTCCCAGCCGCGCCTGTTCTGGTGCAGCCAGACCCCGGTGGAGCAGCAGCATATTATTGATGCCTTCTCATTTGAACTGAGTAAGGTTGCCCGGGAATATATCCGTGAACGCGTGGTGGATCATCTGGTGCATATTGACGTCTCGCTGGCGCATGGCGTAGCCCAGAACCTGGGGATTGCCCTTTCCGATGAAAAATTGCACACCGCACCGCCGAAAGATGTCAACGGCCTGAAGAAAGATGCCAGTCTGAGCCTGTATGCCGTGCCAAGCGGAACCATTAAAGGCCGGCAGGTCGCTCTTCTGATGAGCGACGGCGTGATAGCGGCCGATACGCTGGCTATCCTTCAGGAGCTGAAAGCGCAGGGTGTCCATGCCAAACTGCTGGCGCCGCATATGGGCCGCGTTCGTGCTGATGATGGTTCAGACTTGCCGGTTGACGCCACCTTCAGTGGTCTGCCTTCGCTGACATTCGATGCGGTCATCGTTCCGGACGGCAATATTGATGCCCTGCTGTTAAGTGGTGATGCCCGCTACTTCCTGCTGGAAGCCTACAAGCACCTGAAGGTCATTGGGCTGAGTGGTGACGCGCGGCGCTTTAAATCTCAGTTCGGGTTGGGTGAAACCGAACAGGAGGAAGGCATTATTGAGGACAGTAAAGCAGAAGGTGTCTTTATGAGTGAGTTCCTCTCCGCTATGGGCGCCCACCGTATCTGGTCACGTAGTCAGAAAGCGCTGAGCGTACCAGCTTAACCTGCACTTTAAAGCGGCGGGTAATGTTCCATCCGGGTGCAGCAGGCCAGAGAGGCCGGGCTGCACCTTTCTCTTCCTCTGTTTTCTTCCCCGCATTGTCAAGTTTTACCATCTGGTCTGAATTCTGGCATTAATGTTGCTTCAGTCACCTTACCTGAGACGTAAGGAAGAAACTCTATGACTGTTGCCGCCCATCATCGTTATCGTTACCGCATCTTTGCCATGCTGTTTTTTATTGCCCTGATCAATTACATCGATCGCGGAGCGCTCTCCTTTGCCGCTAACGACATTGCCGGGGCGTTCCATTTCAGTAAAATCCAGCTCGGCGCAGTACTGAGCTATTTCGGCTTTGGCTATCTGTTTGGTTCCCTGTGCGGCGGATTTCTGGCAGACCGGCTGGGCACCCGCAAAGTGTGGCTGATGGCGGGGATCCTCTGGTCGCTGCTGGAGATTGCAACGGCCTGGGCAGGCGAAGCAGGTATCGCCTTGTTCAGCGGCTCCGCGATTATGGGATTCGCAGTGATGCGCGTGCTGTTTGGCTTTGCTGAAGGTCCGGCCTATGCGCTGATGAATAAAGCCATTGCAAACTGGGCGCCGGATAACGAGCGGGGTTTTGCCTTAGGCATCGGCCTGCTGAGTACGCAGGTAGGCGCACTGCTTACCGCGCCAATCGCGGTGGGCCTGCTGCTGTTAACCGGTGACTGGCGGGTGATGTTTGTGCTGCTGGGCGTTTTCTCACTGGCTGCAATGCTGCTGTTCGCGAAAGTCTTTGCGGACACGCCTGAGCAACACCCAGCGGTAACCGCTAAAGAACGCGCCCTGATTGCCAACGGTCAGGCAGAAGCGGCCAGCGGGCCACGTCTGCCGTGGTGGCGTTTTTTTACCAACCGCACGCTGGTCTGTAATGCCCTGGGCTATTTCTCTTTCCTCTACATCACCTTCACCCTGGTGACCTGGGGGCCAAAATATTTACAGGACAGTTTCCATTACGATCTGCACTCTCTCTGGTACGTGGCGATGATCCCCTGGAGCGGCGCCTGCTTTACGGTACTGCTTGGCGGGAAAATTGCTGATAAGCTTCTGAATCGCTTCAATAACTTAAGACTGGCACGCAATCTCTTTGCTTCCGTGACGCTGCTCCTGACGGCAGCCTGCTTTATGACCATACCTTATATGCCTTCCCCCGCCGGGATTATCCTGATGATGACGCTGGGCAACGCACTGAATGCGCTGGTCAACAATGTCTACTGGTCGGTGGTGATCGACGTTACGCCAAAATCTACCGTTGGCACCTACAGCGGCATCACCCTGGCCATTGCTAATCTGGCATCTGTTATCTCCCCTCTGCTCAGCGGCTGGCTGGCAGAGAACTATGGCTATAACGCCATGTTCAGCGCGACGGCAGCCATCGCTTTTTGCAGCATGCTGGCGATGACGCTGCTGCAACCGGAAAAGCGGATGACGGCAGATCTTGCCTGCTGGCCCGGCGAGCGCAAAGAGGCAATCTGACAGCTATCATGGAGGGAGAGTTAAGAATGCGTTAAGCAGTGTAAGCAACCCACAATGGCGGTGGGCTGCCTCTTGCGTTTTGTCCGGCCCGGCGTAATGTTAGCCCCAGTCAGAACCAGGAGAAACCTTATGAAAAAGGTGATGTGTACACTGTTGGCCTTTACATTGTTATCACCGGCGCTGGCCTCTGCCCATCCGGGTGGCTGGGGTCATGGGCCGGGGCCTGGCTGGCATCACGGCGGCGGCGGGCCGGGGCATCTCACTTTCCTGCCAGAGGCCGCCGCAGCCGTGCTGATCGGTGGGCTGACCTACTATGCGTTGAACGGTCACTACTATCAACGGCAGGAAGATAATACCTATGTTGTCGTGCAGCCGCCGTCAGAGCCTGTCAGCGGCGAGATGCATGCACTTGATTATAATGGCGAGCGCTTTTACGTTGAGGAAGGGCATTATTACCGTCGGGATATTGATGGGCGTTATCTGGAAGTGCCCCGCCCACCCGGCCTGTGAAAAAGCCAGCCCGGACGATCTGTCAGGGCTGGCTTTTTATGCTGCGGCCCGAAAAGGGGCAAAAAAAACGGCCACCGAAGTGACCGTTTTTTATAATACCACCGCTAAAATTACTGAGCAGCCTGCGGATCGGTATCGTACTCTTTACAGCTCTGGAAGCCGTAATTCATTACGCGACCTGTGTCAGAATAGCTGACGAAGTAGGTCTGCGCCTTGCCATCACGCTCGCCCAGAACATAAGTCTGGCAGGTACCGCGGGCATGAACCATAGTGATTTCGGTAGAAGGTGGCCCCGCGATGTCACGAACCTGCTGACGGGTCATCCCTTTTTTCACATCCTGCACAACGGGTTTAGTTACGTAGCTTTCCGCGCGATCGTAAGCAGTACAGCCAGACAAGACGGCCAGCGCAACTGCGGCACCAATAAATCCGGTTAACTTTTTCATGTTTTTATTCCTCGTTGATTTTTCCATGTAGGGATAAGCCTGGAACATAAATGCTGATTTATCAACTTTATGGCAGCAAAAAAGTAAAATTCCGTGCGCCTTCCCCCGACTGAAGCTTATAATGCGCGCTTTGAGAATGAACGTTCGCTCTCAGCGCGACCTCTCTGGGGCGTCCGGCTGACAGCTTAATGTCTGTGGGTAAAGGTCAGGATGAGTACACCGAATAAAGCCCGTGATGCCCGCCATCGCCAGCGGCAGGATGAGATCGTTGCAGCCGGACGCCGCTGTTTTCGCCGGTCAGGTTTTCACGGCGCCAGCATGGCGCAGTTGGCGGCAGAGGCGGGACTGAGCGTCGGGCAAATCTACCGCTACTTCACCAATAAAGACGCCATTATTGAAGAGATCGTTAAACGCATTATCGATTCACGCCTGATTTATATTGAACAAACGGCCACCTCGGCTAACCTGGCGGGGCTGCTGGCCTGGCGTCACGTGCTGGATGAAGATGATGAAGCATTAATGCTGGAAGTGGCCGCAGAAGCCACCCGCAATCCGCTGGTCGCCAGAATGATGGTGGAGGCAGATAACCGCATGTTCTCGCACGCCTGCCAGAACCTGAAAAAAGAGCATCCCCACTTCAGCGACGAACATATCTGCGCCTGCGTGGAGATGTTTGCTGTGCTGGCAGAGGGAACAACCTTTCGCCGACTGACGCCCCAGAAAGCGTCAGCAGAAAAACTCTACGCCTTATACCAAAAACTCACCGATCTCCTATTTAAGACAGAGGAAAAATGACACCTGCACACCCCAATCGTCTTGGCTATGCCATTACGCTAGGCCTTCTTGCGGCGTTAGGGCCGCTTTGTATCGATCTTTATCTTCCCGCCCTGCCCTCGCTGGCGCGGGATCTGCAAACGCCTACCGCAACGGCGCAGCTGAGTCTGACCGCCGGTCTGCTGGGACTGGGGCTGGGCCAGCTGATTTTTGGCCCGATGAGCGACAAATATGGCCGTATCCGGCCATTGCTGTTGTCACTGGTGTTGCTGCTTATCGCCTCGGTTGGCTGCGCGCTGGCCCAGGATATTAACCAGCTTCTGCTGGCTCGCCTCTTTGAAGGTCTCTCCGGCGCGGGCGGTGCGGTTCTGTCACGGGCGATTGCCCGTGATATGTACAGCGGACACGAACTTACCCGTTTCTTTGCCCTGCTGATGCTGGTAAACGGTCTTGCCCCTATCGCCGCGCCCGTAATGGGCGGCGCACTGATGGCGGTGCTGGACTGGCGCGGGCTGTTTATGGTGATTGCCGCCATTGCCGCCCTGCTGTTTGTGCTGGCGAAGGTCAAACTCCATGAGACGCTGCTCCTGGAGCGGCGAAGCCAGGGCTCATTTTTCTCCGCATGGGCCGCGCTGGGGCAGGTAGTGAAACATCGTCCGTTTATGGGCTTCTGCCTGACCCAGGGCTTTATGATGTCCGGCATGTTCGCCTATATCGGCGCCTCCCCCTTTGTGCTACAGCAGATTTATGGCCTGTCGCCCCAGGCGTTCAGCTTCTGCTTTGCCGCCAACGGGGTTGGTCTGATCCTTGCATCTCAAATCAGTGCGCGTCTCAGTCCATTATGGGGCGAGTATCGCGTAGTGAAAGGCGCTCTGGCGCTGGCTTTCCTCTCGTCAGGCAGCCTGCTGATCACCGGTCTGAGCGGAGCCGCCCTGCCGGTGGTGCTGGTGGCACTCTTCTTCAGCGTCGCCAGTAACGGCGCCGTAGGCGTGGCGGCCGCCTCGCTGGCGATGCAAAGTCAGGGGCACCGTGCCGGCAGCGCTTCCGCAGTGATGGGGGTAACGATGTTTACGCTGGGGGGGATTGCTGTTCCTGTCACCGGCATCGGCGGAACCTCGGTTCTGACGATGACCGCCACCATCTTTGGCTGCTATATGCTGGCGATAACGATGTTTGTGCTGCTGGCGCAGAAACCGAAAATGGCTGATTAATCAGCCAAAAGCGTTGAAATAACAGGATTGATTCTTGTTGTTTCACCTCGGGCAGGCTAGTTTTACCTGAGGCGACTTGTCATCACCGCCCCTAAAGCGGATTGAACAGAGGAGAAGTAAATGGCTCTGCAACAGGAAATTATTGAAGCGCTGGGTGTAAAACCCACTATTGATGTAAAACAGGAAATTCGCACCAGCGTTGACTTTCTGAAGGCCTACCTGAAGAGATATCCGGGGATCAAATCCCTGGTTTTAGGCATCAGCGGCGGTCAGGACTCCACGCTGGCGGGTAAACTCAGCCAGCTTGCCATTACGGAGCTGCGGGAAGAAACCGGGTCAAACGACTATCAGTTTATTGCCGTGCGCCTTCCTCATGGCGTTCAGGCTGATGAGCAGGATTGTCAGGATGCGATAGATTTTATCAAGGCCGATCGCGTGCTGACGGTAAATATCAAAGAAGCGGTATTAGCCAGCGAAAAAGCGCTGCGCGAAGCGGGCGTCACCCTTTCCGACTTTGTGCGGGGTAACGAAAAAGCGCGCGAACGTATGAAAGCGCAGTACAGCATTGCCGGCATGTACTCGGGCGTGGTGGTAGGTACAGATCACGCTGCCGAAGCGGTAACCGGCTTCTTTACCAAGTATGGCGATGGCGGCACGGACATCAATCCCCTCTTTCGTCTGAATAAAGGCCAGGGGAAAGCCCTGCTGAAAGAGCTGGGTTGCCCGGAACATCTCTATCTCAAGCACCCTACCGCCGATCTGGAAGATGACCGTCCGGGCCTACAGGATGAGGTGGCGCTTGGCGTGACCTATGAGATGATTGACCAGTACCTTGAAGGCAAGACCATTGACGAGGCCGCCGCCAAAATCATTGAAGGCTGGTATCTGAAAACCGAGCACAAGCGACGTCCGCCAATCACGGTGTTTGATGACTTCTGGAAGAAGTAATTTCCTCAAAGCATGCGGGGCGGCTAACACCGCCCTTTTTTGATCCGACAGGGATGATATGGCACTGACATCGCAACACGCGACGCTGACTGGCCTTTGCGCCATCGTTTTATGGAGCACCACGGTCGGGCTAATCCGCTCTATTGCAGAATCGCTGGGCGCTACCGGCGGTGCCGCAATGATTTACAGCGCCAGTGCGCTGTTCCTCTGTCTGGCTGGCGGCTTCCCGCGCTGGCGTCAACTTCCCTCCCGCTATTTATGGTGGGGCGGCGCGCTGTTTGTCAGTTACGAAATCTGCCTGGCAATCTCTATTGGTCTGGCCCACACGCGTCCACAGGCGCTGGAGTTAGGGATGATTAATTATCTCTGGCCCAGTCTGACGCTGCTGTTTGCTATCCCGTTAAATCAACAGCGCTTTCGCTGGTGGCTCTGGCCGGGGCTGGCGTTGGCAGCGGGAGGCATTATCTGGGTGCTGAAGGGAGACAGCGCCTGGACACCGCTGCTGCTGTGGCACAACGTTATGGATAATCCGCTGGCCTATGGACTGGCATTCTTTGCGGCTATCGCCTGGGCGCTTTATAACAATGTCACGCGCCGTTATGCCGGAGGCCAGAGTGGCGTCACCTTATTTTTCCTGATCACCGCTATTGCACTCTGGATCAAGTTTGCCGTGAGCGGACAGCCGCAGCCGATGCGCTTCAGCCCGGTGGTCATAATGGAGGTTCTGTTTATGGCCGCTTCCACCGCAATGGCGTATTCAGCCTGGAACAGGGGTATTCAGCACGGCAATATGACTCTGTTAGCCACGGCATCCTACTTCACGCCGGTATTTTCAGCCCTGCTCGCCTCTTTGTGGCTTCAGCTCACCCCCTCGTTCAGTTTCTGGCAAGGGGTGATGATGGTCACGCTTGGCTCACTGATTTGCTGGCGGGCCACCCGCTAATTGGTGCTTTTTTCTCCGGGGGCAGCCTGCTACACTGTACATGTAACCAGTAACCGGAGTGACATGTGCCAAGACGTGTAGCAAGCCATCGCCTGGAATTTGAACCTGCGGCGATTTATCAATATCCCGATCATCTCCGTCCTTTTCTTGAAGGCCTGCCCTCGGTGCCGGGCGTCTATATTTTCCACGGCGACAGCGAAACCATGCCGCTCTATATCGGGAAAAGCGTGAATATACGCACCAGGGTGATGTCGCATTTCCGCACGGCAGATGAGGCGAAAATGCTTCGTCTGGCGCGTGAGGTAACCTTTATTCAGACAGCAGGCGAGCTTGGAGCCTTGCTGCTGGAGGCCAGGATGATCAAAAACCAGCAGCCGCTGTTCAACAAAAGGTTGCGTAAAAACCGCCAGCTCTGTTCGCTGCATATCAGCGGCGGCAAGCCGAGCGTGGTCTATGCCAAAGAGCTGGACTTCTCACATACGCCAAACCTTTTTGGTCTCTATGCCAGCCGTCACGCTGCGCTGGAAAAACTGCAAAAAATTGCCGATGAACAGCGGCTTTGCCTGGGTTTGTTGGGAATTGAGAAGGTCAATAAAGATCGTGCCTGCTTCCGTGCCAGCCTTGGGCGCTGTGCCGGGGCCTGCTGCGGCAAAGAGAGTGTGCAAGAGCATCATCAACGCCTGATGCTGGCGCTGGAACAGGTTCGGGTAGCGTGCTGGCCGTGGGACGGCGCGGTAGGCGTTGTTGAGCAGGGGCTGACCCACCAGCAGATCCATATCATCAATAACTGGTTCTATCTTGGCTCGGTTGAGGATATCGCTCAGGCCGGCGAGCTGACGAAAACGCCGCCAGGCTTCGACAGCGACGGCTATAAAATTCTCTGCAAACCCATTCTCAGCGGAAAATATCCCATTCTGCCACTTTCCTGAAGGGCAAAAACGAAACCGCCGACGCTGTCCGCACTCTGTAGAGTGTGAACAACGCCGGCGTTCTCAGGTTATCTCAGCAGGGCTTAGCCTTCTGCTGGTGCCATTTTACCTTCATGGTGCGGCTTTTCAGTCAGACGTTTCTCAAAGTTCTGATTGAACTGCTTTTTCTGCTCAGGCGTCAGCACGTTATAGAGCTTGTTCTGCGTCTCCATCATCTTCATTGCCCGCTCTTTGCCCTCGGCGGACATTTTCTCTGCCTGCGCAGTCGCTTTGGCCTGGTCGAAGCTCTCTGAAGCGATGATGTCGTGCATAGCGCGACGCTCTTCCAGCGAAGGACGTTTCATATCTTTATGGGCATCTTTCATGATGGCGCGCATTTGCGTTTTCTGCGCATCCGTCAGATTCAGGCCTTTAAACATTTCATGCATCCCACCATGACGAGGCGGCTTGTGCATCATGGTTTTGTCGGCTCCGGCTGGCGGAGGCGTCATGTTATCGGCCGCAGCGTGAACGATGTTCGCAGCACCCAGGGCCAGCGTCATAGCAACAACAAGAGAAGTTAATTTACGCATCATTTTATCCTTTAATTTTCAGTACTAAAACGACAGCAGTGTCGCGATGTCGGAAACAAGTTTATTGCGCTGAACGTCAAGTACTCAGAGCATGGGTAAAGCCCTGAAAGCATAAAAGACAAAATGGCGTCGATCATGGAGAGAATGCGAAGATTATCGTGAGGAATTGCTAACAGATATGAATTTAAAGCGATTAATGCAGAAACTGTGGAGAAGTGTAATACCAATGACAGGAACGGGAAAGGAAAAAGTAAGCCTGAATAAGGGTTAACAGCAGGCGGTTTATTGCCCTGGGGGGGATTTCGAATGACAGGGTTTAACCCGCGATGGGCAGGGCGACCGGTTTTACGATCGCCCCCGGCGTTCAGCCCGGAGGCTAAGAAGTTAACTTCTGGTGACCCTTGATTCCAGCAACAGAACAGGCATTTCACGCCTGATAAGAAGGAGTTCTGCCCTCTCCCTGCCTGGTCAGCCAGAGACTCCTGAAGATTATGAGCTTAACGCCTCATTATGCTTGTTATCTTCCACCAGCATCAGCCCTGCCCGCTGTCCCAGCGCCACGTTGGGATTGGGGAACAGCACATATTCGCGCGCCTGCTGAACGTAAAACCGTTTTTCACCATCTTCTGCCAGCAGCGTACCCTGGGGAAAAGCGGTAAAGTTAAGCGTCTCCTGGCCCATATGCATGTTGAACGCCTCGGTATGGCGCGTAATCTGCTGCGAAACACGGTAGCGCCGCGGTGGCTCTGCTACTTCAGGCAGCCCTTCACCACAGAGCAGGCCAGCCAGCGCCTGCCGCGCCGCGCTGAACTGCGTTAAGTCATTGCTGCCAAACGGCAACGCTTTTCCCAGCTCCAGGGTGCAGCTCGCTGCGTTGAAGTGCCTGGAGCTGTAATGGGTGAAGGTGCCGCCTGCGGCACGGTGGAACACCAGCGCCTCCAGCCCTGCCGCCGCAAGCCAGTGAAGGAAATCTTCCGGCCAGGGCGTTTCGCGCAGCGGCATAACGCCGAAGCGTGAATGGTAGGAGCCACGGATTGCGGTGTGCAAATCCAGATGCCAGCGGATCTCTTCACTGCTACCGGCCTGCCAGAAATTTTCCATCGCCTGCTCAAGGATCCACGCCCTGCGCGCCTCCGGGCAATCTTCATATTGCTGCCAGCGTCCCCCGAACATGCGGTTAATATCACAGCGCAGATAACGTTTGTCAGCGCGCATCGCGGCGGGATTACCGAAAATAAGCAGCAGTCTGGGGAGAAGCGGCTTCTCACCTCGAAGTAGCTGAGCAATAAGTTCGTTGAGGATCTCTACCGGCGCGGTTTCATTACCGTGTACGCCAGCGGAAATTACCATCGCCTGGGTTGAGGCGTTAACCGGGGTCATTTCAAGGATCCCTTCATCAAGCCATTGCCAGCTGAGCTGGTCATTCCGGCCTGAAGAGTGTTCAGGTGGCTCTCCGCTAAGGGTCTGTTTCAGAAAGTCCTGCATGCGTTCTCCTTGTTATGGGTTTCTGCTCCTTCATCAAGATAAGGCGCGTCACAAGGTACCATGACGCGCCTCGCTTCATCCGTGATTACTGCTGAAAGTTGTAAACATTGCCTAAGTTTAGCAGCTTCGTCAGTTCGTCCAGTGCCGTGCGTCCCTCCACCAGCAATTGCGGGTCTGCCAGGTCGTGCTGTGTCAGACTCTCGCGGTAGTGGCGCGCCACCCACTCATTAAGGGTGGCAAACAGCGTGTCGTTCATCATCACCGCAGGATTCACCGCAGCACGTTGCTGCTCGTTAAGCACCACACGCAACCGCAGACAGGCAGGCCCCCCGCCGTTATTCATGCTTTCGCGCAGGTCAAAGATCTTCAGCTCATCAATCGGGCCGCCGCTTTCCACCAGCTCACACAGATAACGCCAGACGCCCGGATGCTGACGGGCCTCTTCCGGCAGCACCAGCATCATTTTACCGTTTGCCTTGCTCAGTAGCTGGCTGTTAAACAGGTAGGTCGCCACCGCATCCGCCACGCTCACCTGGCTTTCTGGCACCACCACGGCGGTAAAGCCCGGCATTTTTTCCCGGAGTTCCGCCAGTAAGGCTGGCTGATGCAGAAAAGCGAGTTGATGACAGAACAGCACCTGCTGATTACTGACGGCAATAACATCGTTATGAAACACGCCCTGGTCTATCACCGCAGGATTCTGCTGGGCAAAAACCGTGCGCTGAGGATCGAGCTGATGCAGGCGGGCAACGGCTTCGCTGGCTTCCCGCGTCTGTCGGGCAGGATAGCGCGCGGGCACCAGCCCCCCGTTGGCCTCCTCCCGCCCGTAGACAAAGAGCTGCACGCCTGCCTCGCCGTGAGAGATGCTGAAGCGATTATGGTTTGCTGCGCCCTCGTCGCCAAACATCCCCACTTGCGGCAGCGCATCATGCACGCTGAAATGGTGCGGATCGCGGAATATAGCGCGCAGCAGCGCAGCGGTACCAGGCGCTTCCATCGCCCGATGAAATTTATTGTTCAGGTTAGCCACGGTAAAATGTACCTTGCCGTCTGCGCTGTCAGCGGAGGGCGAAACGGTGGCCGCATTGGCCACCCACATCGCTGACGCAGAGCTGGCAGCAGACAGCAGCTGCGGCGCCTGGGCGGCGGCCTTAGCCAGCACCTGAGCATCGCTGCCGCTGAAGCCAAGCAAACGCAGTGCTGCCACGTTGGGCCGCTCGTGGGGCGGGATCACGCCCTGTAGATACCCCATATCCGCCAGCGCTTTCATTTTCATCAGCCCCTGCTGCGCCGCCAGTTTCGGGTTTGAAACACGGTGCTGATGGCGGGTGGAAGCCTCATTACCAAAAGACAACCCGGCGTAATGGTGCGTCAGCCCCGGCAGGCCATCAAAGTTTGCTTCCCATGCGCTCATCGCGTCTCTCCTGCCGGGGTAAAGTCCAGCCCTGGTGACAACGTCACGGGCAGCGTCAGCTCTGCGCTCTCCAGCGAGGCCATCGGCCAGGCGCAATAGTCAGCCGCATAGAAAGCGCTGGCACGATGGTTGCCCGAAGCGCCAATACCGCCAAAGGGCGCGCTGCTGGCTGCGCCGGTCAGCGGCTTGTTCCAGTTCACAATGCCCGCGCGGCACTCAATCAGCAGCTGGTCGAACTGCTCGCGGCTGGGTGAAATCAACCCGCAGGAAAGTCCATAACGGGTCTCGTTCGCTATCGCGATCGCCTGGTCAAAGTCGTCGTAACGGATCACGGTGAGTAGCGGGCCGAAGACCTCTTCATCAGGGATATTTTTCAGGCCGGTAATATCAATAATGCCTGGCGTGAGGATCGCGCTGCTACGATCTGGCCAGCGCATTGGCAGCAACACCGTTCCTCCGGCTGCAATACGCGCCTGCCATTCGGCGTAAATACGCTCTGCGGCCTGCACCGATATCACGCTGCCCATAAACGGCTGCGGTTGCGCGTCCCAGCCGCCAGGCTCGATTTTCCCCGCCACTTCGGTAAGACGGGCCAGGAAAGCCTCTCCCGCCGCGCCGCGCTTCACCAGCATACGACGCGCACAGGTACAGCGCTGCCCCGCCGTGATAAAAGCGGACTGAATGGCAAGATTCACAGCCGCATCGATATCGGCAGGATCTTCCACAATCAGCGCATTATTGCCGCCCATTTCCAGCGCCAGCATTTTGTCCGGTCGTCCGGCAAACTGGGCGTGTAGCTGATAACCGGTTGCTGCGCTGCCGGTGAACAGCAGGCCGTCAATCTGCGGCTCGTTGGCGAGCGCCTGACCGGTTTCCCTGCCGCCCTGCACCATATTCAGCACGCCATCCGGCAGGCCGGCACTCTGCCACAGGCGTGCCGTTTTCTCAGCGATGCCCGGCGTCAGTTCACTCGGCTTGAAGACCAGGGTATTGCCTGCCAGCAAAGCGGGGACGATATGCCCATTCGGTAAATGACCGGGGAAATTGTATGGCCCAAACACCGCCATCACGCCATGAGGACGGTGGCGAAGGGAGCTTTCCGCCTCCACCGTCACGCCGGTGCGGGTGTGATAAGCCTTCACGGAGATGGCGATTTTATTGATCATGGCCTGAATTTCCGTGGCCGCTTCCCAGCGGGGTTTACCGGTCTCCCTCGCAATGGTCACCGTTAAATCGTCTCTGTGTTTATCCAGCAGAGCGGCAAATTTTTCTGCAACAGCCTGACGTTCTGCAAAAGGACGGCGCGCCCAGGCAGAAAAAGCGCGGCGGGCAGCCGTAACCGCAGAAGAGACCTGCGCGGCGCTGGCGGCTTTTCCCTGCCAGAGCACTTCACCGCTCACCGGGTCGGACTTGCTGAAATCATCACCTGCGCCAGTGAGCCACTGGCCGTCAATAAAATGCGTCATGCTCTCTTCTCCGAAGCTGATAATGTCACCACGCGGAGGGGATCGCCCACGGCGCAGCGTAATATGTCTGCCTGTTCTCTGCTGATGCTGAGGGTTTCGCTATCGGGGTCGGCATTCAGCAGCAGTACGCGGAAATCGTCGTACCGCTCGTTAGCCACCAGACAGAGCGGCAGTGACTCGTCGCCCGCTTGCCCGATAACAGCGGTTAAGAGGCGGCTTTTACGGATAGCGCGCACGCGGTCAATATCACACTCCAGCGTGGGGCCGCCGTCAAAGATGTCGACATAGTTTTGATAGTGGAAACCTTCCGCTTCCAGCACGGCGCGTGCCGGAGCAGTCTGGGGATGGGTTTGCCCGATAACTTCCCTGGCCTCTGCGGTGAGATAGTCAATATAGAGCGGATGCTTGGGCATCAGCTCGGCGATAAACGCCTTCTGTCCGGTGCCGCACAGGTAGTCCGCCTCGCTGAAAGACATGGAAAAGAAGCGGCTGCCGACGCTTTCCCAGAATGGGGAATGGCCCGCTTCGTCGATAACGCCGCGCATCTCTGCCACCACTTTCTGCATAAAACGATCGCGGAAGGCGGCCATAAAGAGAAAGCGTGATTTTGAGAGCAGATAGCCGTTTTTTCCGTTACGGTAATCGGGGTCCAGGAACAGCGTACAGAGTTCGCTGCTGCCGGTATGGTCATTGCTGAGCGAAAGCGTGGGCAGCATGTTGTAGACATTCAGCTCTTTGGAAGCGTGAACCTGGGTGCCGACGCGAAAGTTGTACCAGGGATCCTGCAAGCCCACCGCCACTTCAATGGCGCAAATGCCCACGGCTCTGCCGGTCTCGCTCTCTTCCAGCACAAACACATAGCCCTGTTCCGCACGGGGCAGCTGGTTTTGCCAGGTAAGAATAGAGCGATCGATACGGGCTGACAGCGTTGCGCTGTCAGCGGGCAAAGAGGTCAGTCCGCCACCGGTTTTGCCGGCAAGCGCCATCAGTTGTGCGAGGTCGTCGCGTTCAACAGGACGGATGAACATCATGATGCTGCACCGGCAATAACTGCGCGGCACGCCGCTTCGAAGCGGCTCAGCCCCTCTTTGACTTCCTGCTCAGTGATGATCAGTGAAGGCGCAAAGCGCACCACGCTGGCCCCGGCAATCAGCACCATTAGCCCCTCTTTCGCCGCCGCCTGATTGATCAGTTTCGCCTGTCCGCTGTAATCCTGGTTCAGCACACAGCCGATCAGCAGCCCCAGACCGCGGATCTCGCTGAACAGATGCAGCCGCTGGTTAATTTGATTCAGACCGTCAACAAACCATTGATGACGCAGCGCAACGCCCGCTAACACCTCTGGACGATTAATCAGCTCCATGACCTTACCGCCCACGGCACCAGCCAGCGGGTTACCGCCATAGGTAGTGCCGTGGGTGCCAACGCCCATTACCGCTGCCAGGGCTTCTGTGGTCAGCATTGCGCCCATCGGGAAACCGCCGCCCAGCGCTTTCGCGGTGGTCAGTACATCCGGCGTCACGCCGTAGTGCATATAGGCATAGAGCGACCCGGTACGGCCTACGCCGCTTTGTACTTCATCAAAGATCAGCAGCGCCTGGTGCTGGTCGCAAAGCTCGCGCAGGCCACGCAGGAAAGCAGGATCCGCCGGCACTACGCCGCCCTCTCCCTGAATAGGTTCAACAATCACCGCGCAGGTCTGGTCATTGATCAAGGCGGCGGCAGAGGCGAGATCGTTATAGACCGCATGGTCAATTCCCCCCGGCAGCGGTGCGAAATCTTTGGAGTAGGCGGGCTGGCCACCGGCAGAAACGGTGAACAGCGTACGGCCATGAAAAGCGTTTTTGAACGCCACAATGCCACTTTTCTGCTCGCCCAGCCGATCGTGGGCCACTTTCCTTGCCAGCTTCAGGGCCGCTTCGTTCGCTTCCGCTCCTGAGTTACAGAAAAATACCCGGTCTGCAAAAGTGGCATCTATCAGCTGCTTAGCCAGACGGAGGATCGGCTCATTGGTGTAACCGTTGCCGGTATGCCACAGCAGCGCAGCCTGCTGCTGCAAGACCTGCTGTAAATCGGGGTGAGCATGACCCAGGGCGTTTACCGCGATGCCGCCAGCAAAATCGATATAAGATTTTCCCTGCTGATCCCAAAGTGTGGAGCCTTCGGCACGCACCGGGATAAAACTTGCAGGTGCGTAGGTAGGAACAATCCACTGATCAAAATTTTCGCGAGATACTGACGGTGTCATAACGGCCTCTGTTTACTGCCCGCTGGCAGGTAACTTAAAAGTTTTAAAAATGTTAATGAAATGATTCATTGCATCTGTAATGTAAATTGCACGCTTCGTGCCAGCCAGCGATAAAAATGCATAAATGGTTTTCAAAGACGCAATATCAATGAGTTACGCGGATTCGCTATGCAGTTAAAATGCATATAAAGTGAATAATTTTCTGGTCGGGGCGGGTTTGCCGCATAAAAAAGAGAAGAATTATGCAATGGCGAAATAAAATATCGCTTTTGTGATCAAAAGCGGGATCAGGCTTTAAAATGAGGCAGTTAATGCCCTGAAAAGGCGCATCTGCACCCTCAGAGAGCCACCGCTGAGTCACAGCGTGACTCAGGGTTCAGGGAGTACCAGAGGCTAAAAATGCAGAAACCGTGAGGTAAGATATGATTCAGACCCGTCAGGTACGGGGCTGATATCTGGTAAACGAGGTCATTCGCTGACGCAATGACATTGTAGGCATCAGCAGCGCAGATATCTCTGAGCAGACGTAACGCTGATGCCCCGGAATTAAGGCGTCATTAAGTCGAACGAGTTTGCCTCACCGTTTTGCAGCGTAACCGGTGGCACCAGCTTCAGGGTGATCCAGTTAGAGGTTACACGCTGCTGCTTGCTGTCCTCCAGCGTCACCGACAGACGATACTCATTGCTTGCACCCGGCGTGCTGTCCCAGGCCGGAATAATAATGCTCCATCCCTGCGGAGAGACATTACTGGCTGGGGGCGTCAGGCTCAGCGCCTGAGTATCACCCTGCCAGCTGATCGCCTTGATTGGATTGGCATTGCGGATTTGCAGCTTAAGCGGCAATGTTTCACCCGGCTGAACCTGCCAGGGCGGCGTCGCCAGGAAGACCGAAAGCGTTTTACGCTGACGGAACTCCATCACCGGCGTGTTATTACGGTTTACCGTATCGTAGCGGCTGCCGCTCAGCGAACGGGCGGCAGCCACATTATCCGCCGAGAGCTGTTTGCTGAGCGCCACGCCAATCTGATAGTTCATCTTCAGGCCGAACTGATCCTGCGTTTCGCCCGTATCGGCGGTTTTATGGGAAGCTGTCACGGTGAACAACGGCACTGGCGTGTAGCTGACGCCCAGTTCAATGGCTGCCGGATTGCTGCCCAGCGTACCGCTGTTAAAGAGATCGACGTTATTGCCCAGATACTGTTCATAACTTAACGAGACGCCGAGCTGACGATAGAACGGCAGATAGCCCTGGGTGGTGATGTCATAGCCGCGGGCCATGCGCATAGTGGTCAGATGCGTTTTATCGCGCCAGCCAGAGAGCGGCTGATAGTAATTTGCCGAGAAGCGCAGATAATCTCCCCAGGCTTCGGCACCCAGCGAGCCACGTTGCTGGCTGGACTCCAGCATATCATCAATAAAAGCGTTATAGCCCAGCCGCCAGTTACCCGCCACCCAGCGCTGACCCAACCCCGCATTGCCTGCCAGACCGTAATCCGTCTGCTGCACGCCCACCTGGCTGAAGGTGAGATAGCGGTAATTGTCCGCCCAGGGCGTTACCAGCTGGGCTGAAGTACCGTCAAAGCTGCCCTCCATGTCCACCATCAGCGACAGGCTGGCCCTGCCGTAAGGAGAGAGCAGATTTTGCCCTTCGGTTTCGGCGCGTTTTGCGGCTTCATCACGAAAATGATTAAACGCCCACTGCCCCGCCTGACTGCCCAGTGACTGATCTTCACTGCTGTTCATGCTGGCCTCACCGATAGTTTTTATCGCCTGGGCCAGACGTTTCTCCAGCGCGCTGTTGTCACTGGCATCGCTTGCCAGCTCTGGCAGCTGCTGGCTGAAACGTGTGGGATCGTCGAAGGGCGCATCGGCGACACGGGTATCCGTGGTCAGCGCCTGCGCGTAATGTGAGTCAGCACCGCCAGCCATTAACAGCACCAGTGCGCCACTCAGGGAGCGGAGGGGGTAAAATTTTCTCATAACCTCATTAATTGCCGTCTGGCAACACTGTTTTATAAGCGAAAACGTAAGATAGCTCACAAAATGAGTGAAAGGTTAGCTTAACACAAGTTGGCCCCCTGACGGCAGCGCTGTGGCAGATTGATTTCAGCAAGGGAACAGGTTAACTCGCTGGCATAACAGAGGTTTATCCACCAGGCTTGCTCCTGACCTGTTTAAAAAAGGAATTGTCCGATGAAAAGAACGTTGCTCTCTGTTTCCCTGCTGGCCTGTGCTACAGCGGCCAGCGCGGCCCCGCTGTTCACCCTGAGTTCACCCGATTTTAACGATAACGATGTGATGGCTAAAACCTTTGCCGGGAACGCTGAAGGTAATGCCAGCTGTAGTGGCGAAGGGATTTCCCCGGCGCTGAGCTGGGTGAACCCACCGAAAGGCACCAGGAGTTTTGCCCTTACCCTGATTGATCCGGTTGGCGCGAAAGGGCTGGGGGTGAACCATATGGTGGCTTACAACATTCCGTTTCAGCGCACCAGCTTTGCCCGCGGTGAGCTGAGTGACGGGAAAGGTTATACCGGCGGGAAAAACAGTCCCGGCACATTGCGCTACTACGGCCCCTGCCCGCCAGCGGGAACCGGCCAGCATCACTACAATTTCACGCTGATTGCCACCGACTTACCGGCAAACGGGCTGGGACAGGGATTAACCAGGGAAGAATTACTGAGTAAATTAAAAGGCCACACCCTGGGTGCGGCCGGTCTGATTGGACGTTATGGCAACGACTAAACACGCATCAGGACATGATTAAGCCACCATCAACGTTGATGGTTTGTCCGGTGATGTAACGCGCATCATCGGACGCCAGGAAGGCCACCAGCCCCGCCACATCCTGCGGCTGACCTGCCCGCTTCAGCGGAATGTTTTGCACCCATTCAGCCATCAGCTCACCTTTGCCATAGCTTTTTTCAGCCGTGCTGAGGATTTCCCCCCATACCCGGTCGTTGTAATCCCACATTTCGCTTTCGATAATGCCGGGGCAGAAAGCATTTACCGTGATGTTCCAGGGAGCCAGCTCCTGCGACAAGCTTTGCGTAATGCCGATTACCCCCATTTTGCTGGCGGCATAATGGGGCGTATAGATAAAGCCCTGACGACCCTGCCCGGAAGAGGTGTTGATCAGGCTGCCGGAGCGCTGTTTCACCATATATTTTGCCGCTTCACGGCAGCATAACCAGACGCCCGTAGTGTTGACCGCCAGAATTCTTTCAAAATCAGACTTCGGCATTTTGTCGAAGTAATCGATGGTAATGACGCCAGCATTCTGAATCGAAACGTCAATAGCGCCAAAGCGCGCGGCAGCCTCCTGATAGAGATGCTGCACCTGATTTTCATCGGTGATATCGGCCTGCATGGCCAGGATTTCACTGCCGTGCGCCGCCTTTAACTCTTCTGCGGTTTCAAAGACCCGCTCTGCGTTAGAGACCATCACCAGGTTAGCACCCTCGCTGGCAAAGCGTTCTGCGATACCCGCACCAATGCCCCGACAGGCACCGGTGATCACCACGGTTTTACCCTGAAAATTACGTTTCATTCTGTTCTCCTTAAGGAATAGGTGCAGCAGGCTGCCAGAGCGTACGCTGCACTGCGTCACGCCAGCCCTGCCAGGATTCGGCCAGCTGCTGGTGACGCGATTCGTCAGGCAGCCACTCTTCGTGTTCAGGCAGCAAGGCGCTCAGCTGCCGCTCATCAAGCTGTTCCAGCGCACGCCTTGCCAGTAACCCTGCCCCCAGTGCTGAAAGCTCTGGCGTACTGCTCCGGGCGACGGGACAGCCAAGCAGATCGGCCTGAAACTGCATCAGCCACGGATTTTGCGTCGGCCCGCCATCCACCATCAGCGTCTCCAGATGGAAATCGGGATGCTGACGCATGGCGGCAATAACGTCTGCTATCTGGTAAGCGATCGCCTCCAGCGAGGCGCGGATCAGGTGCGCTGGCGTGACGCCCCGACTCAGGCCGCTTATCACCCCACGCGCCTGATTATCCCACCAGGGCGCGCCCATCCCGGTCAGTGCCGGGACAAAGTAGACGCCCAGCGTGGAGTCGATACTGGCCGGCAGCTCATGCAGCGCCCTGCTCAGCACCTCGCCTTTACCATCCGTCAGCCCGGTGGCCTGTGCCATCCACGCCACGCCGTCGCCGGTATGGGGGATATTGCCTTCCAGGCCATAAACAATACGCTCGCCATCATGCCAGGCCACGGTGGTAGCCAGTTCAGTAATGCTGGTATCCGGCGTGAGCAACGGCGCCATCACGGACGATCCGGTGCCATAAGTGGCTTTCACTCCGCCCGCCATCCCCAGGCCGTGACCATAGAGCGCGGCATGGGAGTCGCCAATCATCGCCAGAATAGGCAGGCCATCGGGAATGCCGCTCAGCCCGCGGGTGGTGCCAAACAGGCCGCTTGAAGGAGAGATCTCCGGCAGCGCTATTCGCGGCAGGCCAAACAGTGCCAGCATGCTCTCGTCCCATTGCCCGGTTTGCAGATTAAGCAGCTGCGTACGGGCAGCATTCGAGGTATCACAGCGGAACTGCTTGCCGCCGGTGAAATGCCACAGCAGCCAGGCATCAACGGTGCCAAGGCAAATCTCGCCCTTCGCCGCCCGCTCGGCTCCCTGAGCCGTATTGTCCAGCAGCCACCGCATTTTCGATGCGGAAAAGAGGGTCGCAACCGGCAAGCCGGTAATCGAGCGGATCTTCTCATCCTGATGATCCGCTCGCAGGCGATCGCAAAATGCCGCCGAACGTGAACACTGCCAGGTGATGGCGGGCGCAATGGGTTTCCCCGTCTCGCGCTCCCAGCCCATCGCCGTTTCGCGTTGATTGCTGATTGCGAGCGCCGCAATACGGTTCTCGCCCACCGTCTGGATCACCTCTCTGATAACCGTCAGCGAGGTCTCCAGCAGCGTCATGCCATCCTGCTCCACCCAGCCAGCGTGCGGCGTTTCCACCGTCAGCGGACGTGAAGCTTTTGTCACCACCTGTCCACGCGCATCAATAACTACCGCTTTCACATTGCTGGTGCCTTCATCCAGCGCGACGATCAAATCTCTAGCCATGGCTGACCTCAGAGAGCGGCGCGGCCGCCTGCTTTTTTTCATGGCGACGCATCAACACCACTTTGCTCTGCAAACGCTGCTGGAACTGGTCGATAACCACGGCGGTGACGATAACCAGACCTTTGATCACCATCTGCCAGAAGTCGCTGACCCCCATCATTACCATGCCATCGGCAAGGAAAACGATCACGAACGCCCCGATAATGGAACCTGACACGCGCCCGCGTCCGCCTGCCAGCGCGGTGCCGCCAAGCACGGTTGCCCCGATGGCATCCATTTCGAACATGTTGCCGGTCATGGGGTGAGCCGTTTGCAGCTGGGAAGCCACAATCAGCCCCACCAGCGCCGCGCAGAGTCCGGAGAAGGCGTAAACAAAGACCTTGACCTTGACGATAGGTACACCGGCCAGGCGTGCCGCCGACTCATTACCGCCGCTGGCATAGATATAGCGCCCTAACGGTGTTTTACGCGTGATATAGAGGCCCAGCAGCAGAAAACCGACCATCAGCCAGATAGGCAGATAGACGCCAAGCACGGTGCCGGAACCCAGAATGGCAAAGCCGGTGTTACCCAGCTGCGGCATGCCGACCAGGTTGGCATAGGTGCTGCCATCGTTCCAGAGCAGCGCCGCGCCGCGTGCGACGTACATCATCCCCAGCGTACAGATAAAGGGGGCTACGCCCAGGCGGGTAATAACCGCGCCATTGATCAACCCGACGATGACGCCAAAAATCGCCACCACCAGGATCACCTCCGGCACGTTCAGGAACAGCACTTCGCCGCCCCAAAGCGGCACACCGTTGGTCAGCAGCGCGCCCGCGACCATGCCGCAAATCCCCGCCACGGCCCCGACAGAGAGGTCGATGCCGCCGGTCAGGATCACCAGGGTCATGCCGATGGCGAGTAAGCCGGTAATCGCCACATGTTGGGTCATGATCAGCAGGTTAGAAGGCGTTAAAAAGTTCGGCACCATCACGCTGAAAAAACCGATCACGATCAGCAGTGCGATAAACGTCCGCGCCTTCAGCAGGTACATATAAAGCAGGTATTTCTGGTTCATAAGGTGTTCCTTAACGCCCAGGGCGCTAGCTAATCGTGGGGGGTGGAAGCCGTGATAAGCCGCTCACGTGTGGCTTCAACCCTGGGTAAATCAGCGGTGATTTTTCCGTCCGCCATCACCAGGATGCGATCGGCCAGCGCCATCACTTCATCCAGCTCAGAGGAGGAAAACATCACTGCCAGTCCCTGACGGGCCATCGACCCGATCAGGTGGTAAACGTCCGTTTTGGCACCCACATCAATGCCGCGCGTGGGTTCATCCAGCAGGACCACTTCCGGCCCGGTCATCAGCGCTTTGCCCAGCACCACTTTCTGCTGATTGCCGCCGCTGAGCGAGGTGATGGGCAGTTCGGCATCGCTGACTTTGATTGCCAGCCGCTCGATCATCTCATTGACGCGGATCTCTTCCCGGCGCGGATGCAGCAGATTCAGGGCGCGGCGAAAACCGCGCAGGCTCAGGTCACTCAGCGTCATATTGGTTTTGATCGACATCAGTTCGACAACCCCTTCCCCCTTACGATCTTCCGGCACCAGCGCAATGCCTCTCTTCAGCCGTTGCTGAAAGTTGCGCTTGTCCAGACACTCGCCGTTCAGGGTCACGCTGCCGCTCTGGCACGCCATCAGGCCAATCAGCCCTTTAAACAGCTCGGTGCGCCCGGCGCCCAGCAGGCCATAAATGCCCACCACTTCGCCTTTACGCAGCGAGAAGGTGACGTCGTTCAGCTTGTAGCCGCCGTTTTGCGCCAGCGCCGTCAGGCCGGTGACGCTGAGTACCGTTTCGCCCTGGTCAGCGGCCTGATAATCGAAATGTTTTTTCTTGTCGCCCACCATCTGCTCAATGATCCACGGCACGCTGGCGTCCCGCACTTCGCGCTCGCTGATAAAGCGCCCGTCGCGGAAAATAGTAATGTGATCGCCAATTTCCATCAGCTCTTCCAGCCGGTGGGAGATATAGATGATGGTGACGCCACGGCGCTTGAGGGCGGCGATGACGTTAAACAGCACCTTTACTTCAGACTGGCTGAGCGCCGAGGTAGGTTCATCCATAATCAGCACACGGGTATCTTTTGAGAGCGCGCGGGCGATCTCCACCAGCTGCTGGTGACCTATCCCCAACTCACCCAGCGAGGCGTAAGGATCCACATCCAGCTCCAGCCTTTCCAGCAGCGCTTTCGCCAGCTGATACTGATATTTCTCGTTGATCACGCCGCGCTGAAAGAACTCATTGCCAATAAAAATGTTGTCCATCACATTCATGTTGGGGAACAGGTTCAGCTCCTGGAAAATAATGCTGATGCCATGTTTTTCCGCCTGCTGCGTGGAGTGCAGCGAAACGGGTTGACCATCCAGCAGGATCTGCCCTGTAGAGGGGACTTCCACGCCAGCCAGCATTTTCATCATGGTTGATTTTCCCGCGCCGTTTTCGCCAATCAGCACGTTGACCTTGTTGCGGTAGACGCGGTAGTCCACCTGATCCAGCGCGGTCACGCCAGGGTAGATACGTGACACGTTGCGGGTTTCAATAATCACTTCTGACTGCCCGGCAGCCGTGGTCAGAACATCTGCTTCACTGTGCGCCATGATCTGACTCCTGCTGACGAACGACACGGGCCGGGGTGATATCAGGCGGGGTCTGCGGCACGTCCCAACTGCTGAACACGCCATCCACTTCCACACTGTCGCCCACTTTCGGCTGTAGCTTTTTCACCTCGTTGGAAGCGAGCGTGTTGATCGCCTTGCCGTAGTCGCCAAACATGACCTGGTCATTGAAATCCTGGTAGCTGGCGCCTCTGTACACATCGCGCAGCGCGGTGCCACGGATGATCGGCCCGATTTGCACCACGACCTGCTGGCCGCTGACATCTTTTACCGTCATTTTGCCGCTGCGCGAGGTGGTATTCACCGCTGAAACGGTGCCGTTCACCTTCACGGTGAAGACACAAGGGTTCTCATCCTGGCTGCGGTAACCAAATTGCTTACAGGCATCGTCAAAGGTTTTTGCCGCCGCCAGCTCTTTCATCACCTCACCCAAGGGTTTGGCCTCCTTCAATACCTGCGGCACAATTTTCTGCTGGTAAGTGCTGGTAATGTTCGCCATCTGCGGATTGGGGGGATTTTTCAGGTCGGCTAATTCCTGTTGCGACACAATGCGGCAGCCGCCAAGGACTAACACGCTCATTGCCAGCCAGACTCGCCCTGACATAGGTTCTCTCCTTTGCGCCCCCGCAGGGGCGCAGCAGTATCGACGACTTAAGATTTGAAGTTGAAATCCTGAACCTTAGCGGCGTTTTCCGGGGAGATCAGAATGCCGCGGAACATGATGCGCTGTTTCTCTGGTTTAGTGCCTTTCTGAATAAAGTTGTCCAGATCGGTCACGCCCTGCGCGGCGATAGCCTGCGCCTGTAGCATCACGGTGGCTTTCAGCGTGCCCGCTTTCACCGCATCGCGCTCGTCGTTGCTACCATCAATGCCCACGACAATCACATCGTTACGGCCTGCCGCTTTCAGCGCCGCAATCGCACCCAGCGCCACGGGGCCGTTACCGCAAATGACTCCTTTCACATCCGGATGCGCCTGTAGGATGCTGTCCATAATGCGTTTGCCGTCGATCAGCGTACCTTTGGCATCCTGTCTTGCTACGCTCTGCATGTCGGTATACTGGTCAAGGACCTGGTGGAAGGATTTTGAACGGGTGACGCAGTTATTATCGGCGAGGTTACAGGTCAGTTCGGCATATTTGCCCTTCTCACCCATCTTCTCCACAAAGACGTTGGCGACATCAGATCCCGCCTGGAAGTTGTTGTGGGTGATCTGCTCCAGCGCAACGTTATCGACCGGAATTTCACGGTTGATCAGCACCACCGGAATGCCCGCATCTTTGGCTTTCTGAATAGCAGCGACGCTGGCGGTGGAGTCGGCGTTGTCGAGAATAATGCCCTGCACTTTTTTGCCAATGGCGGCATCAATCAGCTCGCTCTGTTTTTTAACGTCTTCGCCATGGGAGAGCACGGACGTTTTGTACCCCAACTCCTGGGCCTTCATGTTGGCGCCCTTCGCTTCCGAGGCGTAATAAGGGTTATCCAGCGAGTTGACCATAATCATAATGGTGCCTTTATCAGCTGCCAGCGCTGCGTGGGAAAAGGTGCAGGCGGTGGCAACGGCTAATACAGTTAAACGCATGTTCATAGTGATGTTCTCTCATTATTGTAGGTACAGCGCGTAGGGTATTGCGTTTGTTACGGCTCTGGTGCTAGCGAAGGATTACCAGATGGTAAAACCACCATCGATCATCAGATCGGCGCCGGTGATCATGTCGCTGCCATTGCTGGCGAAAAAGAGTACGGCAGCGGCAATTTCATCGGTGTAGGCGAAGCGCCCCATCGGGATCAGCTGCTTCATCGCCTCGCCCTTTTCTCCCCGCCAGGCTTTTTCGCCCATCGGCGTCAGCACCACGGTCGGAGAGAGGGTATTTACGTTGATTTTGTGCGGCGCGAACTCTTTGGCCATCACCTTCGTCATGCCCAGCAGACCCGCCTTGGCGGAGGTGTAGGCCACATGGTTATCGATAGCGATGGAGGCTGCCTGAGAGGCTATATTAATAATTTTTCCGCCTTTTCCCGCTTTCACCATCCGTTTCGCCACCGCCTGCGAGCAAAGGAACGGGCCGGTAAGGTTTACCGCGACCTGTTTCTGCCACTCGGCGAATTCAGTTTCCAGCACCGGTTGCAGCATCACGTAACCAGCGCAGTTCACCAGGATATCAATGTGGCCGTAATGCGCCTCTACCTGCTCAATCGCCTGCTCAACGGAGAAGGGGTCGGTAACGTCGCACTGCACAAACTGCACGCGGGCCAGATCAAACTGCCCGGCCACGTCGCTGACTTTCTCCTGCTCAAACGCCGGGTAAAGCAGCGCCAGGCTCGCGCCCTTTTCCAGCAGCATCTGGTTGCTGGCCATGGCTATCCCGCCCAGCCCGCCCGTGACCACCGCCACTTTGCCGCGCAAATCCATATTGATATCCACGCCGTAACGCAGATTGACATCATATTCATTACTCATCAGCGATCTCCTCAGGCAGCAGCCACAACATGTTGTAAAGTGGTACGTAATCCCTGTGCATCAATACGGAACTGGCTGCGCAGCGCGGCGCGGCTGCTGCTGTGAGTAAACTCATAGGGCGGAATACCCAGCGGGGTAAAGCGCTGACGCAGGCTGTGCCTGTGCAGGATTTCACCGATAATGCTGCCCAGTCCGCCGCTCAACGAGTGCTCCTCCATGGTGATCACCTGCTGGTGAGCGCTAATCAGCTTCACCACCGCAGCTTCATCCAGCGGCCAGAGCGAAGGTAGCGAGACGATAGTGATGCTCTCATCTTTGGCAGCCAGCGCTTCATGGGCCAGGGTTCCCAGACAGAACACCAGGGTTTCCTCTCCCTGCTGCAACACTTCAGGCTTACCGGGTACAAACTCATACTCTTCACTGTGCAGCACCGGCACTTTATCGCTGTCCATGCGGATATAAACCGGCCCGTTATGTTGAATGGCATAGCGGGCGATGGCGCTGGCCTGAACGGCATCGGCGGGCGCGAAAACCTGTAGATTGCCGAAGGTGCGGGCAATGGCGATATCGTTGGTACAGTGGTGCGTGGCTCCCAGCGGCCCGTAGGCAAAGCCAGCATTCAGCCCCAGCATTTTGACGTTGGTTTCGGTGTAGCAGATGTCGTTTTTCACCTGCTCATTGGAGCGGGCAAACAGAAAAGGTGCGGCATTAGCGGTAAATACGGTACGGCCGCTCAGCGCCATCCCTGCTGCCATACCAATCATGTTTTGTTCGGCAATTCCGACATTGATCACCCGCTCCGGAAAGGCTTTCTCGAACGGAGCAATTTTCGATGTTGAGGTAGAGTCAGCGACCATCACGCTGAGGTTCGCCCCGTTATTTTGTTCATCCACCAGCGTGGCGATGACCGCGTCGCGTAAGTCTTGCATTATTCTTCCTCCAGCTCTGCCAGCCCCAGGGCCAGCTGCTCATCATTGGGAACCGAGTGGTGCCAGGCCGGTACGTTAGCCATAAAGGAGATGCCGTGGCCCTTTTCGGTATTAGCGAGGATCACCCGCGGTTTGCCAGCAGAGGGCTGGTTCACCGCATTGGCGATAGCCTGCGGATCGTGCCCGTCGCACTCCAGTACCTCGAATCCGAACGCCAGCCACTTATCAGCCAGCGGCTCCAGCGGCATAATCTCTTCCGTTTTGCCCGCCAGTTGCAGACGGTTGCGGTCAACGATAGCGATCAGGTTATCGAGCTTGTATTTGCTGGCGGACATGGCCGCTTCCCAGTTTGATCCCTCCGCCAGCTCACCATCACCCAGCAGAACAAAGGCGCGACGATGGCCCATGCCGGAGAGCTTGTTGCCCAGCGCCAGGCCGACGCCGATAGGCAAACCATGACCCAGACCGCCTGAGTTAATCTCCACCAGGTCGGGCAATTTTTGTCGCACCGGATGACCGGCCAGCAGCGTGTCGTCACCCATAAACTGATCGAGCACCGTCGGGTCAAGCAGGCCCATAGCGGCCGCGCTACAGTAGAGTCCGCCTGCGCCGTGCCCTTTCGACAAAATGAAGCGGTCCTGATCGGGACGTGCCGCGGAGCGATCCATCACGCCCATAAAGAGCGTGCAGATGATGTCTACCTCGGAGAGGTCGGCGCCGGTGTGCCCTTTTCCTGCCCGATGATTCATTTGCAGGACGTAGCGCCGGGCCTGACGCGCAGTCTGTTTGATTGCCTGAAAGTCCATCATTACCTCTTCGTCTGTCGCGCCGCTGACCAGATAGCGAACGCCTGCGGCTCATTCGTTTTCGAATAAAAATATACGCTATCGTTTTTAAGCATATTGTGGGGCAGATCAAATTTCAATCAAAAGCCTGTTAAATAGTTAACCGGTTGATTTAACGAGATATAAGCATTTTACGCCTTAACGCGTAGTGACGATAATGCTAAAAACATGTGTTAAATCAAGGTGGTTATTAGTGGTAGGCTTTCATTCGAAAACAGAAAGAGTTTTTGGACAGGACTCGCATTGATGCGATAGCAGGGTTAATATTTGCCATAACAACAGGCCTGCTGCGGATTCAGGCCCGTTCTTCGTAGTAAAGGGAGAATTTCGGTTGAAAAGCAAAAACGAACAATTAGCCGATATGCAACAGCGGCGAGAAAAAATTCTGGAGATGATCAGGGAAGATGGCACGGTCACCGTCAGGATGCTCACCGAGGCCTTTGGCCTGACAGAGGCCACGATCCGTACCGATCTGCGCGTGTTACAGAAAGAGGGCTTTGTGCAGCGTTATCATGGCGGTGCCACGTTAATGACCGGCAAGCAGAATACCGGTGCGCTGATGCTGGAACGTCAGACGCATCTTGATGAGAAAGATGCCATCGGGCGGCTGGCTGCGCAACACATCGAAAATGGCGATACGGTCATTTTCGATTCCGGCACCACCACCACCGCAATAGCGCAGCACCTTGGCCATATCAACAAGCTTTCAGTGGTTACCACAGCGGTGAATATTGCGTTAATGCTGGGTGGCGAACCGGGCGTCAATATTTTGCTTACCGGCGGCACCTTTAAGTTTCCCACGCTCTCTACCTCTGGCGAGAAAGCGGCCAGCTTTTTTGAGAACGTGCTGGCAGAAAAACTCTTTCTCGCCACCGCCTGTATTTCACCTAAGCTGGGGCTGAGCTTTCCCAGCGAAACGGATATCAAGGTGAAAAGCGCAATGATCAACTCTGCCAGCACTGTTTATGTGGTGGCGGACTCCAGTAAAATCGACAAGGTTTCGATGTTTGCGCTGCCCTGTGACTGGAGCAATATTCAGTATCTGATCACCGATAAGGGCATTACTAAAGCCTCGGTCGAGGCTTTTGAAGCGCTGGGCGTAAAGGTGTTGATCGCCACGCCTTAGCGGAAGGAGAAAACCAGCGGCTTTTACAGCCGCTGTGACCTTGTGCGTTCACATCCTCTCTGCCACAGCCTTTAAGCCCTGTTCAGAATAAACGGCTGCTTCATCGGGAGCAGTTTCCATTACGCCCGCCAGGTCAGCCCGATAGAACTGCACAACCTCCCCCACAATCAGTAAAGCAGGCGACTGCGGCTTTTCCCTGCGCACAGTTTCAGCAAGCTGCCGCAGGCTGGTCAGCGTGACGCGCTGATCGGCACGCGTGCCCCGCTCCACAATCGCCACCGGGGTTTGCGCATCACGCCCAAAGGCGATCAGCCGTTCGCTTAATGCTTCGCACCAGGTCAGCCCCATATAAAACACCAGCGTCTGGCAGGGATCTTTCAGGCTGTACCAGTCCAGCTTCGGTTTCCCCTCTTTGCCATGCCCGGTAATAAAGCGCACCGACTGTGCCATATCACGATGCGTCAAAGGGATGCCGGTAGCGGCTGCACAGCCGACCGCCGCCGTGATGCCGGGGACAATATGGCAGGCAATACCGGCCTGCTGAGCCGAGGCCATCTCTTCACCGCCGCGACCAAAGATGAAAGGATCGCCCCCTTTCAGGCGGATAACTTTCTGTCCGGCGGCGGCCAGCTCCACCAGCAATTGATTGATCTGCGACTGTTTCATGCCGTGGAAGCCAGGCGTTTTCCCCACATCGATGCTTAGCGCCCCTGGCGGAACAAGCGCCAGAATCGCCTCGCTCACCAGCCGGTCAAAGACCACGACCTCTGCCTGCTGAATTAACCGCAGCGCTTTCACCGTCAACAGCTCAGGGTCGCCCGGCCCGGCGCCTACCAGCCATATCGAGCCAACCTGATGGCGCTGGCTCTCGCTGGCAAGCAGCTTATCCAGCCCTGCAATATGTGTTGTCATCGTTAACCTCTTTCAGACTGGCGACTGCGCGCAGGCAATCAGCTGTTTAAGTTCAGGTAAGCAGGAGCCGCAGTTGGTACCGCATTTCAGCGCCACGCCCAGCGCCTCGGCGGTGTCGCATCCCCTGGCAATTGCTGCTGCAATCCGCTGTTCGCCGACGCCGAAACAGCTGCAAATTGTTCTGCCCTGGCTGCTGCCGGCGCGAGCCTGACCAGCCAGCAGCGCAAAACGACCTTGAGGCGTAACCGGGGCCTGAGTAAAAGCACCGGTTACGCTCTCGTTATCAATATCGGGTAACCTCTCGCGATCGCTGTAGAAGGCCAGCTCAAGGCGCCCCTTTTTCCAGCCAAGCAGATGGAAATAGCCCTTATCAGCCTGCGCGGTCTGTAGCTCCAGTCCGCTGAGCAGGCCCTGAGCGGTCAGCCAGGCCAGCGCCGTTCCCTCTCCCGCAAGGTGGTACCGGATTGCTCCCCGCTGCGGAATTTTGGCCCACCATGCACTTTCTCCCAGCGAGGCGGCCTCTCGCAGATATAAAATACCCTGCCAGTCACTTTTCCAGCGGCGCACGCGCACGGCGGTTTGCTTGCTTTCCGGCTGCCCGGACTCGGGACAGACGGTCGGCGCAATCAGCGCATCCACGCTGCCCTGGCTGCAAAACTGACGGTTCCAGTGCATGGGGAGAAACAGATTGCCACGCAGCGCGCCTTCGCTGATTTTCGCCCGGCACACCATCCAGCCACGGCTGGACTGCACCCTCACCAGATCGTCCTCCCGCAGACCATAGTGCCGCGCATCGTCCCGATGCAGTTCGCAAAAAGGTTCCGCATAATGCTGCATCAGACGCGGAACCGTGCCGGTGCGGGTCATGGTATGCCACTGGTCACGGATGCGGCCGGTGTTGGCAATCAGGGGATAGTGGCGATCGGCCTGCGCTACCGGCAGGCGTGGAGTAACGGCGATCAGGCGCGCTTTGCCGTCGGGATGAAAGAAGCGAAGGTCAGTAAATAATCTGGCGCAGCCAGCGGGATGTTGCTGATTAACGGGCCACTGAATGGGCTGCAACCTCTCCCACTGCTGATTATCGATGTTCGCCAGCCCGCTGATATCAAATGCCCGCTGGCCGTTATTTCCGAAACCTGACAAAGCGGCATGCTCACGAAAGATCTCCGCAGGATGCTGCCAGTCGAACGCCCCGGAAAACCCTAACCGCTGTGCAACCTGAGACAAGATCCACCAGTCAGGCATCGCTTCCCCCACGGGTGCAATAAACCCCCGCTGTCTGGAGATACGTCGCTCAGAATTGGTGACCGTGCCATTTTTCTCCCCCCATCCCTGAGCAGGCAGCAGAATATGGGCCAGCGCGGTGGTATCGGTTGCAGCACAGACATCCGAAACAATAACTAACGGGCACCTCTTCAGCGCGCTCAGCACGGCGCTGCCATCCGGCAGTGAAACGGCGGGATTGGTTCCCATTATCCAGATCGCTTTCACCTCACCGCGGCCGACAGCCTGAAACAGTTCGACCGCTTGCAGGCCCGGCTGGCTGGCAATTCTCGGGCTTTGCCAGAAGCGTTGCACCAGCGCCGCCTCTTCCGCAGAGAAGCCCATATGGGCCGCCAGCTGATTTGCCAGGCCACCCACCTCACGGCCCCCCATGGCATTGGGCTGACCGGTTAATGAGAAGGGGCCAGAGCCTGCCCGACCGATTTTGCCACTCGCCAGATGGACATTGATAATGGCATTACATTTGTCGCTGCCGCTGCCGGACTGATTGATGCCCATACAGTAGAGCGTCAGCGTGGCCGCAGAAGCGCTGAACAACCGGTAGAATTCCCTTACCTCCGTGACCTTAAGTTCACAATATTCCGCTACGGCATCAACATTCCACTCCGCAGCTGTGGCTAAAGCTGCCTCCAGCCCCACAACATGCTCCGCCAGGCTTTCATCCCTTTGCTGGTGCTCTTCCAGCCAGTGCAGCAGGCCGTTAAACAGGGCCGCATCGCTGCCGGGTTTCAGCGCCAGATGTAAATCGGCCAGATCGCAGGTAGCGGTCCGGCGCGGATCGATCACCACCACTTTCATCTCTGGCCTGGCCTTCTTCGCCTGCACCAGCCGCTGCCAGGCGACCGGGTGCGCCCATGCGGTATTCGACCCCGCCAGGATCACCATATCGGCAGCGTCAAAATCGTCGTAACAGCAGGGAACCGCATCAGCACCCAGCGCTCTTTTGTAACCCACCACCGCGGAAGCCATGCACAGGCGTGAATTGGTGTCGATATTGGCTACGCCAAGAAAGCCTTTCATCAGCTTGTTGGCAACGTAGTAATCTTCAGTGAGCAGCTGACCAGAGGCATAAAAGGCCACCGCCTGCGGGCCATGCTGGTCAATAACCTGTTGCAGCCTGCGGGCTACCTCATCCAGCGCCTGGGGCCAGCTGGCCTGCTGACCCGCTATCTGCGGATGTAATAATCTGCCCGCCTGCCCTGACGTCTCGCCCAGGGCCGAGCCTTTTACGCAGAGCCTGCCGAAGTTAGCGGGATGCTCTGCATCACCACTGACCTGGTAACTGCCGTCAGGCTGCGGCAACACCTCCACTCCGCACCCTACGCCACAATAGGGACAGGTGGTTTTCATGATGCCTCCGCCTGTAGCGCAAGATACTCAGGCGTGGCAATCAGCACCCTTCCGCCTTCGATTTTTACCGGCCAGCAGCGTATTGCTGCGCCGCTGTTATCCAGCGCCAGGCCATCGCGCAGGCGGAATCGCTGTTTATAGAGCGGGGAGACAACCATCGCTTCGCCCGCGCTGTCACCAAGAATACCGCGCGACATCACGCTGGCCCCGGTGCCCGGCTCTTTATCCTCCAGCGCAAAGACCTCATTATTCAGCCGGAACAGCGCAATACGCTCGCCGCCAAAGCGGGCGCCAATCCCTGCCTGAGGCGGGATATCCTCCAGCCTGCATACTTCGGTCCAGGGCAGAACTTCCCCTGAAACAGGGTGAGGAAGCGGATCGCTTGCCGGACGGATCTGGCCGCGCTGCTGCGACCAGCGCACAGACTCATCAGGTTTGGTGCTGTTGACCGTGGCGTGGAACAGCGCCAGACGTTCGGGGTCAGCCAGGGTGGTCTGCCATTCACACTGCCAGGACGCCACCACCCTCGCCATCTCCTGCTCCAGTTCGGCGGCGATGCCCAGCGAGTCGCCGATTACCACTTCGCGCAGATAGGCCAGGCCGCCTTCCATGTTATCCATCCAGACGCTGGTTCGTTGCAGACGGTCAGCGGTGCGGATATAGAACATCAGCAGGCGATCGACATAGCGGATCAGCGTGGCGTCATCCAAATCGCTGGCAAAGAGATCGGCGTGACGCGGTTTCATGCCGCCGTTGCCGCAAACATAGAGGTTCCACCCTTTCTCGGTGGCAATCACGCCAATATCTTTGCTTTGCGCTTCGGCACATTCGCGGGTGCAGCCTGACACCGCCATTTTGATTTTATGCGGAGCACGCAAGCCTTTATAGCGGTTCTCCAGATCGATGGCGAAGCGGGTAGAGTCCTGTACGCCGTAGCGGCACCAGGTAGATCCCACACAAGATTTCACCGTGCGCAGCGATTTGCCGTAGGCGTGGCCCGTTTCAAACCCTGCGGCCAGCAGCTGTTGCCAGATCTCCGGCAGCTGATCCAGGGTTGCGCCAAATAAGTCGATGCGCTGGCCGCCGGTAATTTTGCTGTAGAGGTTGTAGCGCTGAGCAATTTCTCCGATGGCAATCAATCCCTGAGGGGTGATCTCCCCCGCCGGGATCCTCGGGACTACTGAATAGGTTCCGTCTTTCTGAATGTTGGCAAAATAGCGGTCGTTAGTATCCTGTAACGGCAGATGCTGCGGTTTCAGCAGGTACTCATTCCAGGTGGAGGCGAGCAGAGAGCCGACCAGCGGTTTACACACTTCACAGCCCAGTCCGTGACCATGTTTTTCCAGCAGCGCGTCAAAAGTTTTGATCTCCTCCACGCGGATAAGATGATGTAGCTGCTGGCGCGAAAAGGCGAAGTGTTCACAGATATCCTTCTTCACCTCAACACCCAGGGTGGAGAGCTGATGCTCCATTACCTGTTTAACCAGCGCAGCGCAGCCGCCACAGCCGGTAGCCGCCCTGGTGCAGCTTTTCAGCGAAGCCATATCACCGCAGCCCCCTGAGACCGCCGCACAGAGATCGCCTTTCGTGACATTGTGGCAGGAACAGACCTGAGCACTCTCCGGCAACGCCGCCACGCCCAGCGCTCTGACCGGTGCGCCTTCCGTTGCAGGCAGGATCAGCATTTCTGGCTGGGATGGCAGCGGCAGGCTGTTAAGCATCATCTGTAACAGGGTGCTGTAGTCGCTGCTGTCACCCACCAGCACGCCGCCCAGTAACTTTTTGCCATCTGCGGAGATTACAATTTTTTTGTAGATCTCCTGCGGTTCGTTGTGCCAGCTGTAGCTCTGGCTGTGCGGCGTGCGCCCGTGAGCATCGCCAAAAGAGGCGACTTCCACGCCCAGCAGTTTGAGTTTGGTGCTCATGTCTGCCCCGCTGAACTGTGACGCTTCGCCAGCCAGCGTGTCGGCAACCACCCTGGCCATCTGATAGCCGGGCGCAACCAGTCCAAAAATCTGCTCCTGCCACAACGCGCACTCGCCAATGGCAAAAATAGCTTTATCAGAGGTGGCGCAGCTGTTGTCGACGATGATGCCGCCGCGTGCGCCCAGCGCCAGTCCGGCTTCAGCGGCGAGCCGATCGCGGGGACGAATTCCTGCGGAGAACAGCACCAGATCGCTCTCCAGCGTGCTGCCATCGGCAAAGTTCAGCCGCAACTTGCCCTCTTCCAGCGTTTCAATTGACTGGGTGGCTTTGCTGGTATGCACCTGCACGCCCAGCGCAGCGATTTTACGCCGCAGCATGCCAGCACCGCCCTCATCCAGCTGGACCGCCATCAGGCGCGGGGCAAACTCAACAACTTCCGTTTCCAGCCCCAGCTGTTTCAGCGCGTTGGCCGCTTCCAGCCCCAGCAACCCTCCGCCTATCACCACGCCTTTGCGTGAGTGCTGTGCTTTCGCTGCGATAGCATCCAGATCGTCCAGCGTGCGGTAGACAAAGCAGCCAGGGCTGTCATTACCCGCAATGGGAGGAACAAAGGCATAAGAACCGGTAGCCAGCACCAGTTTGTCCCAGCTCATTTCATGACCGCTGACCTCGCGCACGCAGCGACGCTCCCGGTCAACAGCCACCACGGGCCGATGGGTACGCAGTTCAATACCGTGCTCAGCAAAAAAGTTTTCGGCCACTAACGACAGCTCGGCGTGTCCTTTACCCGCAAAATAGTCGGAGAGATGTACCCGATCGTAAGCCACATGGCGCTCTTCTCCGTACACCACAATGTGGTAGTGCTGGTGAAGCTGGCGGGCAACAAGCTGCTCCAGAAAATGGTGGCCAACCATACCGTGGCCGATAACAACGAGTGAAGGTTTGCTCATCTCTATGCTTCCTGCAGCCTGCGGCTGCGCTGGGTTAGTGGGATCAAACAGCACGCTGGTGTGGGTGGGGGTGCCGTTTTGCATCAGGGGCAGCAAAGTGACAGCGTCACTTATATCGCCATAAAGCAGTATCCCTGTCAGCCGGTTCTGACGGAAAAACAGGCGGCGGTAATGGCGAGCTGTGGGGTCAAAAGCGGTGGCGCAGCGGGTGCCCGGACTCTGGGTAATCTCCCCGGCGCTGAATATCTCAATGCCGGTGACTTTGAGCCGGGTACCGTTATCATCGCTGTAAAAATCCTTTACCGGTGCGCCTGCAAGCCGTTGCGCCAGCAGAACAGCCTGTGCAAGGCATGGCGCCACCAGCCCGAATGTTTCGCCTTCAATCTCACAGCACTCCCCTATGGCGCTGACCTCTGGCACCGATGTGCGAAACTGGCGATCCACCACGACGCCACGATTGCAGACAAGTCCCGCCTGCTGTGCCAGGCTGATTGCTGGCATCACCCCTGCGGCCACAATGACCCTGGCAGCGGCAAGCTGGCTGCCATCGGTCAGGGTGACGGTTCTGCTGCCAATATGCTGAATGCCGCTGTTCATCCGGCAGATAATCCCTCGTGCCGTCAGGGTTTCCGCCAGCAGTTCTCCAGCTTTAGCATCTAGCTGACGATCCATCAGCCAGCCGTTGCGGTGCAGCAAAGTGACGCTTCTGCCGCGCAGGCGGAGCGCCGCCGCCGCTTCCACGCCCAACAGCCCACCGCCCAGCACCACCACCGGGCCGTCGTCCGCCAGCATCTGCTCTACGTCAGCCAGCTTGCGAAAGCCGCTGACGTGCGGCTGCCCGATGCCCGTAATAAAAGGCATTGCCGGTTCAGATCCGGTAGCCAGCACCAGCTGGTCCCAGTGCAGCGTGCGGCACGCTGTCCTTGCGGTTTTGCCGGTCAGATCGAGTGACAGCACCTCTTCACCGCTGAGCAGCGTGATGCCGCGTTGCTGGTACCATTCGGGGGGGTGCAACAGGGTTTCAGCAAAAGACTTTTCCCCACTCAGCACAGGCGAGAGCTGGATACGGTTGTAATTCCCGTACGGCTCACGCCCTGCTACCGTAATGCGGTAACGTTCCGGCGCCAGCGTCCACAGAGTTTCAACCATGCGCATTGCCGCCATGCCGTTACCTGTCACTACCAGATGCTCCGCCATCAGCCTCTCCTTATGCCTTATGCCGCTGACTGCTTTTCATAGAGAAAATGCAGTATCTGCTGACGAAGATGCTGGTAACGCGGCTCATCGGCCAGCGCCACCCTGCTGCGGGGACGAGGCAGATCAACCGTCAGAATTTCTCCCACCGTTGCCGCCGGCCCATTGGTCATCATCACCACCCGGTCGGAGAGCAGTACCGCCTCATCCACATCGTGGGTGATCAGCACAATGGTGGTGTTAAGCCTCTGCTGGATCTCCATCACCGCATCCTGAAGGCGCGCCCGCGTCAGGGCATCCAGTGCGCCGAAGGGTTCGTCCATTAGCAGCACCTTTGGTTTCATCGCCAGCGCACGGGCAATCCCGACCCTCTGCTTCATGCCCCCTGACAGCTCGCCGGGACGTTTGGTCAGCGCGTGGCTCATCTGTACCAGCTCAAGGTTGTGCAGGATCCAGGCGTGCTTTTCAGCTTTACTCTGCCCTTTGCACACCTGGTTCACCGCCAGCGCTACGTTGTCATAGGTGGTCAGCCAGGGCAGCAGCGAATGGTTCTGAAACACCACCGCACGCTCAGGGCCGGGGCCGGCAATTTCACGGTTATCGCACAGCAACACGCCTTCACCTGGCTGAGTCAGGCCGGCAATAAGATTCAGTAACGTTGATTTCCCGCAGCCTGAATGGCCGATAAGGCTCAGGGTTTCTCCCCGGTGGATATCGAAGCTGACGTTGTCCAGCGCCAGGAACTCTCCTCTGGCGGTGGTAAAACGCTGGGTGACCTGCTGTACCTGAATAATGGGTTGCATCATTTGCCTCCTTCCTGCCATGAGAAACGGCGGGCCAGCAGCATCACTCCCTGCTCTAACAGCAGCCCCACCACCCCGATAATGCCAATTGCCACCAGAATGTTTTGCACGTTCAGGTTGTTCCACTCGTTCCAGATCCAGAAGCCAATCCCCAGCCCGCCCGTCAGCATTTCGGCTGCCACAATCACCAGCCAGGCAATGCCGATGGAGAGACGCACGCCGGTCAGTACCGACGGCAATACGGCAGGAAAAAGAATTTTACGCAGGATGGTTAACTCCGTGAGCTGCAACACGCGGGCCACGTTGAGATAGTCCTCGGGGATGCGCTTTACCCCTTCGGCGGTGTTGATGATCATCGGCCAGATCGAGCAGATAAAAATGGTCCAGCTGGAGGCTGGCTCCGCACGCTGGAACAGCAGCAGCCCTATCGGTAACCAGGCAAGCGGGCTGACCGGGCGCAGCAGCGCCACTACCGGACTGAACATCCGCCCGAGAAAAGTAAAGCGGCCCAGTACAAATCCTGCGGGAATGCCCACCAGCGCCGCCAGGCCGAATCCTGTCGCCACACGCTCCAGCGAGGCCAGCACGTTCCAGCCAATCCCCTGGTCATTCGGCCCTGCGTTGTAGAAAGGATCGGCAAACAGCGTAACCGCAGCCTGCCAGGTGGATGCCGGGTCAGGAAACCCCTTGCTGTAGAGGGCGGCCAGTTGCCATACCGCCAGCAGCAAACCCATGCCACAAAAGCCGGGAAGAACACGCTGGACAGCGGGCCGTAACCACTGCCGTCTGATCGGCTCAGGCTGCACGGTACGGGTTTTTAACGGGATAACGCTGACTTCTGCCGTTGGGGTGTTTGCGATTAACGGCACTACGCGAGCCTGATTTTTCATTTCTGACCTCCAGAGTGAATAGCAAAGCTGTCGGCATACTCAGCGGGCTGGCTGCCATCCCAAACCTTGCCGTCTGCCAGCGTGCTGCTGCGCATTGCGCTGGCAGGAAGGGAAATATTGCCCACCGCGCTGGCCGCCTGCCGGTAGATATCGATTTGGTTGATCTGTTTAGCCACCGCCAGATAGTCAGGGTGCTGCTTAAGCAGCCCCCAACGCTTCTGCTGGGTCAGGAACCACATGCCGTCAGAGAGCCAGGGAAAGCTGACCGCACCCTCGTTGAAAAAGCGCATTGCATGAGCGTCCTGCCAGCTTTTCCCCAGCCCGTTTCTGTAGTGCCCCAGCATCCGGCCCTCGATCGTTTCCGGTTTGGTATTGATGTAAGCCCGGCCGGCAATCGCCTGTGCGGTTTCTTTACGGTTTGCGTCGGAAGCATCAATCCAGCGTGCAGCTTCCAGCACGGCGGCGGTTAACGCCCTGGCGGTATGAGGATTCTCTTTCACCCACTGCGCGCGGGTACCCAGGATCTTTTCAGGATGATCGGGCCAGATATGCTGGGAGGTGGCGGCGGTAAAACCGATGTTGTCGCTGATGGCGCGCTCGTTCCAGGGTTCGCCCACGCAGAAGCCGCTCAGGTTGCCAATTTTCATGTTCATCACCATTTGCGGCGGCGGCACGACCACGGTTCTCACATCCCGGATGGGATCGATACCGCCATTCGCCAGCCAGTAGTAAAGCCACATTGCATGGGTGCTGGTTGGAAAGGTGTGCGCAAAGGTACAGGTGCCCGCAGGTTGCCCTTTTATCGCTTTCTGCAAGCCGGTTATCTCGGTGACGCCAGCCTCTTTCAGCTGATTTGACAAAGAGATAGCCTGGCCATTCTGATTCAGGGTCATCAGGTTCGCCATCTCATGCTGCGGCCCGGCTACGCCCAGTTGCAGGCCATAAATCATGCCGTAGAGAATATGCGCCGCATCAAGCTCCCCGGAAGTGAGCTTGTCACGCACCGCCGCCCAGCTCGCTTCTTTACTGGGTTGCAGCGTGATGCCATATTTTTTATCGAAGCCCTTGAGAGAAGCCATTACCACCGGCGCACAGTCTGTCAGAGGAATAAAGCCGACTCTGACCGTGGTTTTTTCCGGTGCATCAGAGCCGGCAGCCCAGACGCTGTTCATCAGACCAGGGATCAGGTAACCGCCGCCAAGCAGGGCGCTTCCGGCAAGAAATCGTCGTCTGGAGAGCGGAAATCTCGTTTTACTCATCTTGGGCTTCCTGAAAAAAATGCATAAAAAAAGGCGTCCGACCAGCATGCTGAAAGCATGCGGCAGGACGCCTTTATCCAAAGCACTCGCTCCACCGCCATTGGCGAAGCAAATGCATCATTGTGATTAAATTATTGCAAAGGCTGTGCCAGGTTCGATTCAGCCGTTGTTGCGTGCCTGAAGCCTTGCGCTACGGGAAGTGAAGGCTCTGAACGCCGCTGACCGCAACGCCTATATGCCCCAGCATGAGGCAGAATTCGCACACCCTTTGTGCAACTACTCATTTGGTGGTAGGGGGGAAAACTGCGGCAACCGAGAGCAGCGCGCTGGCGATATCCACCATGCGACGGTTCTGATCCATCGCCATTTTTCTCAGCATCTGCCAGGCCTGCTCTTCGCTGTAGGCGTGGTGCTGCATCAGCATCGCCTTAGCGCGATCAATCGCCTTGCGCTCGTTAAGGGTGGTGCGCATTGCGGCCAGCTCATCATCCTGCGCCTGTAACCGCTGCGACTGCTCCTGAACCAGCCCAAGTACGGAACGCCCAAGTTCAGGCATCAGCCCGTCTGTTTCCAGCGGCCCGCCACTCGCCATTCCCTCATTACCGGCAACAAAAACCGTATAAGCGGGTTCATTTTTCAGCTGCTCCACCCTTTGCTGTAAAGCGGCTTCGCCACTGCTGGCGTCTGCTGCCCGCCGCAGACTGTCGCGGCAGCGCAGCATCAGCTGCTGAGCCAGGCCATCTTCAATACTCTTCAGCCCGTCAATACGTCGGGACATTAACTGAAACCAGCGCAGCGCCATTTCAGTTCCCTCTGCCTCTGGCTGGCTGCGGGTGCAGGCGATGCGTCTTAACCGCTCCACATCATTTTCATTGCTGCTGACCTGCCGCCATTTTTGCAGGCTTTGTGCATCTGCAAACTGAACGAAACTGGTAAAGCAGCGCTCCTGAGCCGCTATCAGGCTGACTATTTTCTCACTCTGCTCAGGGCTGAAGTGGCCTGCGGCAAAGCCTGCCGAGCCGATAGCCCTCTCCTGACCCGCCAGCTCTTTCCCCTGCATAAAAGTGAAGATGGCGATCTGCGCTCTGGAAACATCACGATCGGTGGCCGTGTCGATCGTTTCAAAAACCAGGTTTAGCAGTTGACGAATGATGTAGCTGAACCTGTCCATCGCACCGGAATGAGTGAACCGGAAAAGCCTGACGCCCTCCCGGAGCGCGGCCAGCTCGCTGATGGCGTGAAGCGCAGTGGCTATTCTGCTGAACAGACGGCGGTTGCCCGGCCATGCGTGCTCCGCAGAAGGCAGCGGGGGCAGCTGGTGCATCAGGCTGTTTATCGCCTGGCTTACCTGCTTCTCCCGGAGCGGCAACTCATCTCCAAACAGCTGCCCCTGAGAACAGATCCATATGTTGCTGGCCCCACGTTCACGCTGCAACTCATGGATAAGCTGGCTTATCACGTCGGTCAGGCGACCAGTCTGTAGCAAATTTTGCAGTCCGACCCGTTCACACTGTTGCGAAGCCAGCAGCCAGGAGTGAGCCGCAGGGAGGGTTCCACTCATTTTGCCTCTCCATAAAAAATTAGGGTTTTCAGAGAGAAGCAATTTCTGTGCCTTAAGCGTTAGCGCTCTGGCTTTTCGCTGAAAAAAACGCGAAGCGTTCAAAGTAAAAGGCGAAAAAATAGTTAAGAAAAACTGATATTTCTGTTGTTACCAGAAAACCTCAAGCCTGGTACCGCTCAAAACCTTGCTGCAAGCGGCATGAATACAGATTATTCCTACTAATCAAATTGACTTGTTGTCACCTTTCAGGCAAAGATTGTCACCTATCTCTGGCCAGATAACATGTAAAGAGGCGCTCTGCAATGGTTCCCATTCTCAAAAGCCTCCTGTAAACTGTTGCCATAGATATCTTTCTGTAAACCTGAATAATTTTTAATGCTCTCTGCGGCGAAACAGCGCAGAAAGCGCACAAAAATGTTGGGGTTTTGCCTGTGGACGATAAGTCACACTGATGAAATTCATGAGGAACAATGTGAAAATAAGCATCGCGTTTACCCTGTTGGCAGTGCTCTCTCTGTCCGGATGCAAAGCTCCTCCTCCGCCGATGACGGACGATACGCTGATCACCAGTGAAGTTGATGGTGTCAAATTTACCCATCGCCATGCGATTCAGGTTCCTCAATCCTTTTCTCCGGTCAACGAAACTTACCGTGCGCTCTATAACGCCTCGGTGATGACCAGCCCCGACTTTAGCGGGAAAATTGTTCGCTACCTTGAAAACGGCAAGCCGTTTACCGTACTGGGTGAAGTGGAAAATCACTGGCTGGCCATAGCTGACCCGGATCAGGAGCAGTTAATAGGCTATGTGCCCTTCAAAGCTGGGGTGAAAGCCGATTTGTATGATGCCACGCTGAAAAGCGATCGTCCCCGCCCGCGTAAAAATGCGAAAAAGGTGTGCGTTGACGTTGGAGGCAAGAGCAAAGCCTGTCGCAACAACGATACGGCTACCTGGATTTTAGAGTAAGCCTGATGACCCCGGACAGTCCTGCTGACTCCACGCTCTCCGTCAGTCAAGAAAACCCGTTACTGGCCGCAGCGGCGCCTTTGCTGAACGCCATTGTACAGATCCGTCTGGCAGCAACGCATGACGATCCGGCCGGATTGCGGCAGCAGCTGGTGGACGAGATCCGCCTTTTTGAGACGCGCTGTAAGCAGGCGGGTTTACCGTTCGATATGATTATCGGTACCCGTTACTGTCTGTGCAGCGTGCTGGATGAGGCTGCCGCCCAAACGCCGTGGGGAACCCGTGGCGTCTGGTCGGGCAACGGTCTGCTGGTCACGTTTCATAATGAAAGCTGGGGCGGCGAAAAAGTGTTCCAGCTGCTTTCACGCGTGTCGCAAAACCCTGTTCAACACCTGCCGCTGCTTGAGGTGATTCATTACTGCCTGCTGCTGGGCTATGAAGGCCGCTATCGTGGCATTGAGCAGGGCCGGATCCAACGTGATGCCCTGCGCAGCCGTCTGGCCCAGCTGATCCAGGATACCCGTGGGCTGCAACCGGCCAGGCCTGAACCAGCGCCAGTCGTCCCCGCCAGTCAGAATAGTTTCTGGCGTCCGCCTGTTCCGCTCTGGGTCTGCATCACCCTCACCGCCTTTGTTGCTTCCCTGATCTGGTCCGGCCTCAACTGGCGGTTAGGTAACGCAGCTGAGCCGGTACTCAGATCAATCTGGCAAATGCCGCTGCCCAAAACTGAATCTGTCAGGCGCAGCGCGACCTCGCAGGCGATGCTCGATTTGCACCAGCGTCTGGACGACTTGATAGCGGCCAGAACGCTTGATGTGGCAGATGGCACCAACGGCAGCAAGATTATTATTGCCTCCGACAAGCTCTTCAACACTGCCGGAACCGATCTCTCGCCCGCCGGTCGGGCGATCATGACGCGGGTTGCCGCCGCCATGGATACCATTAAAGGGACTATTCAGGTCAGCGCCTATACCGATGACCAGCCGGTGCAATCTGGCCGTTTCTCCTCTAACTATGAATATTCGCTGGCGCAGGCGCACACGCTGATGGCGATTTTGCAGCAGTTAATGATCCTGCCGGGACATACGATCCGCGGTGAAGGCCGTGGCGACAGCAATGCGCTGCTGCCCAACGACAGCCAGGAAAACCGGGCGCAGAATCGTCGTGTAGAGATCATGCTTTTCCCTGCGCCTGCCACTCAGGCCAGCAGCAAACCTCCAGCGGGGACTCCCTGATGCCATCTCGCCTGTTCTCCCTCTTTTCCAGCCGCCTGTTGTGGGGCTTTTCCGGTATTACCGCGCTTTCCGCGCTGATCTGGATCCTGGGGCCACAGCTGGCCCTGAAGGGCACTCACTGGCTTGAACCCGCCCTCAACCGGCAGGTCGCCATCGGCCTCTGTTTTTTCCTGTGGATCATTTTCCAGCTGATCCCGCAGCTCTACCGCGCCTGGTTCAATAATAAACTGCTGACTAATCTGCAAACCGCCAATGTCGACGCTGCCGATCAGGCGATGACGGAAGAGCTGCTGAACACACGTTTCAGCGAGGCGGCAGCGATGCTGAAGAAGACGCATTTTACTAAGCGTTCTCAGCAAAAAAGAGAAAAACAGGGGTGGTTCCAGCGCTTCAACGGCCACTATCTCTATCAGCTGCCGTGGTACATGATTGTGGGTGCTCCGGGTGCGGGTAAGACCACGGCACTAGTGAATTCCGGTCTTGAATTCCCTCTGAGCGACACTCATGGCAAAACGGCCCTGCGCGGCGTGGGCGGCACCCGGCATTGCGACTGGTGGTTTACCGATGAAGCGGTGCTGCTGGATACGGCAGGCCGTTACACATTGCAGGAGAGCCAGCGCGCCCGCGATGCCAGCGAGTGGCAAACCTTTATCACCCTGCTTAAACGTTACCGCACCCGTCAGCCGGTCAATGGCGTTATTATGACGGTCAGCGTGGCCGATCTGCTGAGCGACTCTGCTGAAGCGCGCTTTAATCAGGCCACCTCTTTGCGCCAGCGCATGTCTGAGCTGCACCAGCAAACCGGGATCCATTTCCCGGTTTATGTCATGGTAACGAAAACCGACTTACTGAAGGGCTTTATGAGTTACTTCGGTTCGCTGGATAAAGCGCAGCGCGATCGTATCTGGGGATTCAGCTTCCCCTGGGAAAATAACCGACAGAGCGAATCCGCCATTAAAGCGCTGTTTGACAGCCAGTTTCACGAGCTGACGCTCCGGTTGCAGCAGGACCTGGCCAGCAATATGGCGAAAGAGAGTGATTTAACGCTACGGGCCGACTGCTTCCTCTTCCCGCAGGAGTTTGCCTCTCTGCGTCCCTTACTGGCGGAATATCTTGATATTGTCTTTACGCCTGAAGGGGGCGAGATGCCCTGGACGGTACGCGGCGTGTTCTTTACCAGCGGCACGCAGGAAGGTTTGCCGTTTGACCGCATCATGGGTGAACTGACACGTAAACTTCAGCTGCCGCTGGCTTCAGGCCACTCTATTGCCAGCTGGGACTCGGTTAATCGTCACTCGCCAATACCGGCTAACAAGGGGCAGAGCTATTTTATCCGCTCGTTGATGAGCGAGATGATATTTGCGGAAAGCGGCCTTGCCGGGAGTGACCGCTCATGGGAGCACCGTAACCGGCTGCTTCACTGGGCAGGCTACGCCTCACTGGGGATCGCCCTGCTGATTGCCACCCTGCTCTGGTCCACCAGCTATTATAAAAACAAACAATATCTGCATCAGGTAGAGAGCCGGGTCGCCGCCATTCACCAGCAGGCCCAGGTGCTGACAGACAATAACACCGGGGATATCCTGGATCTGCTACCCTTCTTGAACAGCCTGGTGGCGCTGCCGCAGAGCAGCCAGTTCTCTCTGGAAGCACCGCCGCTGAGTATGCGGGGCGGACTTTATCGCGGCGATCAGGTAAGCGATGCAGCCTGGGGTGTCTACCAAAACGCGCTGAAATCACTGTTGCTGCCGCGCGTGGCGCAAAATATCACCCTGGCCCTGAGAAAGGATACAGGGGAAGACAGCGAGTTCAGCCGCAATGCGTTACGCGCTTACCAGATGCTTTATCAGCCACGCAGCTATGACGGTGAATTTTTACGCGGCTGGGTGATGCAAAACTTGCAGCGCACTCTGCCTGCCAACGTCACTACCCGTCAGCTCCAGCAGCTGGACTGGCATCTGAGCCAGCTGCTGGACCGACAGATTCAAAGCTCTCCCTTTGTGCGGGACAATGTGCTGATGATGAGAAAATTAGCGGTTAATCTGGAAAATGCTGGCCGACAGCCCGATAACACCCCGGCTATTATTGCAGCGCCGGTGCGGTTTGCATCAAACGTTCACTGAGCAAAAGGTCGTGACAATGCCACAAAAAACAGTGCTCGGATGGTATGGAAAGCTGCCTGGTACCGGCGATTTTCTTCAACGACGCCTGCCGGAAAATATCGTAACCAGCTGGTCAAACTGGTTTCAACTGGGGCTGTCCCACTGGCATCATCACAGAGACGGCGCGCTCTTCAGCCGGGCGCCCGTCTGGAATTTTGTTCTGCCCGCAACGCTGGGCGTTCAACGGGTGCAGATTGGCTGTCTGCTTCCCTCCAGGGACAGGGTAGGACGCGCCTGGCCACTGATGGCGCTGCAAAGCGTTGCCGTCAGCCACTGGCATCCGGCACAGCTGGCGGTCTCCGGAGAGTGGTTTCAGCAATTAGGCAGGACGCTTCATCAGGCTGTCAGTAACGTCTTTACGCCGGAACAGCTTGCCGCTTCGCTGCTGGCGTTACCGCCGCTCACTGTGCCGGATACGGGCCGTTCAGATATTATGGATGTTATCGGATATCAGGATCTGCCTTGTACGCTCGCCTGGCATGAAGTGGCGACCCGGTTCAATCCCAGCCAGTACACCAGTTACTGGTGGACAAATCAGAGTGATGGCTACCCTCTGGCCAGTCACAAACACAGCGGTAACCTCACCGCTCAGCTATTTTCACAATTATTCGATCCGGATGCTGTCGCGCAACCGGGTCGACATGGACTCTATCCACCCATGTTTGAATAGAGTTATTTGGCCTCTGGCCCTGGCTTCAGGAAAAGCGCATGCGATTTACCATTGTTGAGAGCAGAACTGAGGCGCCCGTCACCAGCTGTGACTTTGTGGCGCCAGGCGGCACCATTGGCCGCAGCGTGGATAACGATCTGATCCTGCCTGATGAAGAGCGGGCTATTTCCCGGCTACAGGCTGTGGTTCATGTGGCCAGCGGAGGAGAGTGTCGGCTCACCAGCCAGGGTAGCGTGATTGCGGTAGTGCATAATCACACCCCGTTGCCGCGTGGCAGCCAGATCGTGCTGCAACATGGCGATCTGATTAGCATTGGCGACTACAAAATTCAGGTCAGCGATCCCACCCGTGTAAACGACAATTTGTTCAGCGATGTCGATCCGCTCGCCCTGTTCAGTGAAGATACCTCGTTCGCTGCCGACCCGCTGGGAATGCAGCATGAAAGCGCTGCTCTTCATTTTCACCCGGCAACAGAAATACAAACCCCCGAGCAGTTAGCGGCCCGCACGGCTCGCCAGAACGATGCCCGTCTGGGGATTGAGCCGTTGAGTCATGATACGCCCTACCCGGAAAGAGCAGACAAAGAGGGGCATTCAGACCGTTTACTGGCGGCACTGATGGAAGGAATGGGGCTTGAACAGGGGCCAGGAAAACCGCCGCTAACGGAAGATCAGCTGCGGGTTACCGGCAGAATGCTCAGCCTCTTTTCCCAGGGAACCGTTGCGCTGCTCTCCTCCCGCTCTATTCTGAAGCGGGGCGTTAAAGCAGAGATGACGATGATCCTGAACGAAGCTAACAATCCGTTCAAGATCCTGCCCTCGGGCAAAACGGTACTGATGCAAATCTACCAGAGCCAGATGCCCGGCTTTATGCCGCCAGAGCAGGCCGTGCGTGATGCGCTGGTGGATCTCCAGGCGCATCAGCTGGGGATGATTGCCGGCATCCGGGCGATTATTGCCGCCATGCTGCAATCATTTAATCCTCAACGTCTGGAAGATAACGCCCGACGCGATGGCGTGGTGCCCAAATTTGGCCTGCCCGGCAGCAAAAAAGCGGCGATGTGGGACGCTTTTTTGCGCCATTACCAGAATACCTCGGGCGAAATAGAAGATGATTTCCATACCCTGTTTGGCGATGCGTTCCTGCAAGCTTATGACATGGAAGTAAACCAATATAAAGACTCACAAAACCGACCGGACGATGAATGAATATTAACTTCGCTTCAACGTCAGAAATTGGCGCAAGAGAGAGTAATCAGGACGAAACGGGTGCACTGGCTGGCCAACACTCTGCCTGCTTTTTAGTCTGTGATGGCGTTGCCGGAACGCCCGGCGGCGAAACGGCAGCAAAGCTTGCCAGAGACGCATTGCTGGCTGAACTGGAGGAAGATCGCGCCATTAATCCTGCTGAAACCCAAAAGTGGGTAATGAATGCGGACCAGGTGATCCGCCAGGCGCAGAGGAATAATCTGAATTTTCAGCAGATGAGCACCACGCTGGCGGCGCTGTTTATTGACCGCGTAGAGCAGCGCTCATGGTGGGCCCACGCTGGCGACAGCCGCGTTTACCACTTTCGCAGAGGGTTCATTCATGCGGTAACCAGGGACCACAGTCTCGCCCAGCAGATGAAGGAAGCGGGTGTTGATAATTCCGGTATTAACAGTAATTTACTCTATAATGCGCTCGGCGCGGATGGCGCCCTGCCGGTCAGCTACAGTGAGGTGCTGCCGCTGGAAGATGGCGATGCTTTTCTGGTCTGCACGGATGGCTTCTGGTGCAGCCTGACGCCGCAGGAGATGGAGCAGGCTTTGCGCATGGTCAACTCCCCGGAAGAGTGGCTGGCGCTGATGCAAAAAGCGATTAATCGCAGTGAGAAAAAAGACAATCTGAGTGCTGTGGCCGTTTGGGTAGGATCGCCACAGGAAACCACCCTTTTACAATCTATGGCGGATTCCGCTCGTTTTTTACCGCCGCGCGATTAACACCAAGGAACGCTATGAAATACTGGTTGCCAGTGACTGCCACTCTGTTGATAGCAACTGCCGTACAGGCTGAAGATTACCGTGTCGTTTACTCCCCCAGCCTGGCGCTGGAGGTGTTTATTGATAACGTTGAGAGCAATGCTCCACAGGCCTGGTGCCAGGAAAATATTCATTTACGTATCGTTTCCGGAAAAACCAAAGAGTCCAGCATTCTGACCACCTTCCTGCCCCGCGTCGGCAACCTGTTGCAGAACCAGTGCGGCAAGCTGGTGGAGCTGCCCTGGCAGATGACCAACGACAGCGGCTCGGTGCTGGCTACCGGCACCGCAGCGAAAGAGCAAAGCTGGCGGCCGATTGTGATTGCTGATGCAACAGCCGCTGCCACCGCCAGTAACGCGGCTCCGCTGGATCTTTCCCAACCTGCTAACAGCGCGCCGCTACAGCACTTTGACCTGCCTGCGGGCTGCCATTTCCGCACCTGGTGGGATGAAAAGGGTCAGTCGCTGTTTATTCCCGATGGAAAAACGCTGCGCTGCTCAACGGAAGGCTGGCTGGAGGGCAGCAGTGAACTGACACTCTCCAGCAACGGCAAGTCAGTACCGGTGCCGGTGCAGTTCTATGAAGGCTATCCGCTGAAAAACGTTCATCCTGCGGCGGGCGTGCTCGATATCGTTGCTGCCAATAATCAGCGGCTGGTGGCGGCAAAAGAAGATGCGCCTGACAGCTGGCTGCTGCTGCCCTTTAATTCAACCCTGCATGTCTGGTCATTTGACGGCGTGCTGCTGGTGAAAATGGATAAAGCACAGGCTGCCGATCCGGAAGCCCTGAAAACCCGGATAGAGGCATTGCGCAAATCCTGGGCTGCGGTAGTCAATCCGCAAACAAAAATTACCGTGCTGCTGGTAGATGACCTGCATGCCGATCTGGCCGATCCGGCTATTGGCGCCTGGCGCACCGTTAACTAACTGCGGATGGATACTATGTCGGCAAGCGATAACACGAAAAAAGTGCCCAATGCCCTTCCGGCTGGACACCGTTTCAATGAGTTTGAGATCAAGGAAGTGATTGGCGGCGGCGGCTTCGGTATCGTTTATCGGGCCTGGGATCATCTGCTTGAGCGTACTATTGCGATCAAAGAATATCTGCCCATCTCTCTGGCCTCCCGTGAGGATGATCTCACCATCGTGCTGCGTGGAGAACGCTATCAGAAGCTGTTTAACGCCGGCCTGAACAGCTTTATTCAGGAAGCCCGCCTGCTGGCCCGCTTCAATCATCCCGGCTTGCTGCACGTATTGCGCTTCTGGGAAGAGAACGGCACCGCCTATATGGGGACGCTCTACTACAGCGGCATGACGCTGAAAGAGTGGCAGCAGGTCAGCCCGGAGAGCATCACCGATGAGTGGATCCGTCAGCTGCTGCCACCGCTGTTTGGCGCCATAGATACCATCCACCGTGGCGGCTACCTGCACCGCGATATCTCGCTCGATAATATTCAGATTCAGGAGAGCCAGCTTCCTGTCCTGCTCGACTTTGGCTCAGCGCGAAAAGAGATAGGCAACCTCTCCGATGAAACGGAGATCATGCTGAAGCCCGGTTACGCCCCTATTGAGCAGTACAGCGAGCAGAGCGATAACGAACAAGGTCCCTGGACTGATATCTATGCGCTGGGCGCCGTGCTGCATACGCTGGTCACCGGCAATCCTCCGCCGGTCAGCGTGGTGCGTTGCATTGAGGATCGTTACCAGCCTCTTACACAGTTACGTCCGGAAGGCTTTTCACTGCCGCTGCTGAATGCCATTGACCGCTCGCTGGCGATGAAGCCTCAGGATCGCCCGCAGTCCATTGAGGAACTGGCTGCACTGATTGAGTTACCGGTGAGTACGGTAGAAGAGCTGGTGACCACGGTGACCCGTATCTCTGAACCTTTACCGGAGCCGAAGCCGGTGGCGGAAGCAGAAGCGCCGCAGGAGCAGCAGGTGGTGGTGGCAGTGAATCCCGCAGCGGGAGCGGCGGAGATGGTCAGCCCGCAGGTTGCGCGTAAGCTGTCAAAACCGCTGATATTGCTCAGCGCTCTTGCCGTGATAGCGGTAGTGGCACTGGTTATAGTGCTTAACCGCAGCGGCAAGAATGAGGTTGAACAGCCTGCCGGAGCCGTGGGCGGCGGATCAGCGGCCCCTGTCGCCAGTGAAGCGCCTGCCACGCCGCCTGCCAACGCACCAATGATGGCCACGGTTTACCTCAAGCTCACCGCTGGCGAAACCGTGTTGCTGAACGGTACGCCGATAGAAGTTAAACCGAACAACAGCGGTTACGCCTCACTGAACCTGGCGGCAGGAAGTTATAAAATTGAAGTACAGTCAGGAACGGCCGTACGCACTCAGCAACTGGAGATCAACAAAGGGGGCACCTGGCTTATCAATCCCGGCTTATAGCGGTGGGTTACCCCACCAGATGATTATGACACTGCTGGAGTTCGCGAACGCGCTGCACCAGGTCGGTAAGGCAATCATCATATAACCCACGCGTCTTCAGCTCCTGTTCAAGCGAGAAAAGATACTGTGCGTTAGTGCCCAGCGGCCCACTCGCCTGGGCTATCAAAGGCGCAATCGTTTTTGGACAGGAGTCAGGTTCGTACAGGGGGTGGCGGGGGTCCATAACAAACGCCATCGCCGTGACTCTGCGGCCGTCAGCAAGCTTCAGTTCGCACCAGGTAGGCAGGTAGCAGCCCGTCACCATCTCCCGCTTCCACAGCAGTTCCAGCTCCTCGTGCAGCTTCTCTTCCGGCAGGCGAAAGGCCAGGCCGGTAGTCTCTCCGCCCTCTTTCAGGGCCAGCATACGCCCCGGTTGATTCGCTGTGCCCCGCCCGGCAGTCAGCCGCAGGCAAAAGGCCCGATGCCAGCCTGACAGCGTGCCTTCGGCCACTTCGTCAGATTCAAAGATTGGGTTCCACATCAGCGATCCGTAACCAAAAATCCACACCGGACTGTGATCGGGGCGACACGCCAGCGTCGCCGCCAGGGAAGCGGCCCGTTGCTCACAGGTCCATAACAACGAGTCCTCAATAGCACCAAAAGCCGTCTTGCAATCCGCTTTTAATAAGAATTCTCTTGTTAACACAGCCCCTCCTCCTGCCACTGCTTATTCCCTGCCCACGGCCACTTAACATCCCTGAAATTGAATAATTAAAAAACTCATCGTTTTCATGCTAACAATGACCCTAAGTCATTCGTCCCGCGCAATCAAGGTTGATGCGCGTCACAAAAGAAAAAATTTCACTTAATTCATCATCGGCATTTTAGGGGAAAACTTCAGATGCTAAAGCCAGGATTAACGAATAAAAAACCGTTCACTTTCCGGGGATAGCTTCGCTCCGGGACGACAAAAGGCCAGAATGGCTGGCGGGTCAGGCTGAGTGCTGGGTAGCGGGAGTGCATCAGGAGGATATAACACTGGCTGAAAGGGAGAACGAAGCGGGAACCTCAGTTAACGGGCGACCGCAGCCGCCCTGTGTGCTTAATGCTTTTTATGCCATTTGTCGTCATCGCCTTTTTCATAGCTATGCTTCACCGCCGACCAGGCCACTTTATGGGCTACTTCTTCGCGGGATTCATCACCCTGGCGATCTTTCTTCTCTTTATACTCATCCCAGGCGTTGTTGAACGCCTCTTTATAGATATCCTGGGCGTGGGCTGGCAGCACGTTTTTTACGCTGTCTGGCAGCGCAGTACGGGATTGATAAGGCATCTGCTTTCTCCTTTCTGAAGACACCCGTTAAGCCTGGCCTGGAAGAGCAAATTTTTCCAACTCAGGCTTCAGGGACTCTTCATAACAAAGAGGTTGATAATTATTTTTTAGCTTGAGTAACGGCAGCATTAAGCCGTATAAATCATTATTTATTTTGAATTAATTTCAATTAATTTACTTATAAAACATAATGATGAAATCAATAATAGTCACTTATGGCAATCTTAAGTGATTATAGAGCTAAAGCTGTAAATTATCGTAAATATTACAGGCAGAAAGCCGCTGTGCCGTTACACTCTTTACTGTTTTTAATATAACCACGTGGGTTCACTGCTACTCTTTATGCCTGGAGGCATCACCTGATTTCGGGCAGACGACAGATAAAAAGGAAATTCGGCCTATGAGTGCACATGAAGGCGTGAAAACACGCCACAAAGAAACTTCTCTTCTCCTCCCTCTCGCCGCGCTGGTTATTTTGTGGTTCTGGGGCACCTCGGGTACCCTTTCTGTCGTTATCACCATCAACCTGCTGGCCCTGTTTGCCATACTCAGCAGCGCCTTCAGCGTGGTGCGCCATGCGGATGTGCTCGCTCACCGTCTGGGTGAACCCTATGGCTCGCTGATCCTCAGCCTGTCGGTGGTTATCCTTGAAGTCAGCCTGATCTCGGCATTAATGGCCACGGGCGATGCGGCCCCAGCGCTGATGCGCGATACGCTCTATTCGATCATTATGATTGTCACCTGTGGGCTGGTAGGCGCTGCGCTGCTGCTGGGGGGGCGCAAATTTGCCACCCAGTATGTCAATCTGGCGGGCGTTAAGCAGTACCTGATAGCTATTTTCCCCCTGGGGATCCTGGTGCTGGTGTTCCCCAACGCCCTGCCCGGCGGCAATTTCTCCGTGGGCCAGGCTCTGCTGATCTCCGCTATTTCAGCCGCCATGTATGGCGTTTTCCTGCTTATCCAGACCAAAACGCACCAGAGCCTCTTTGTGTATGAGCATGAAGATGAAGGTGACGATCCGCATCACGGCAAGCCCTCTGCCCATTCTAACGTCTGGCACTCCCTCTGGCTGATTGTTCATCTTATTGCGGTGATTGCGGTGACCAAAATGAACGCCACGCCGCTGGAGTCGCTGCTGACAGAACTTAACGCGCCGGAGCAGTTCACCGGCTTCCTGGTGGCGCTGCTGATCCTTTCCCCTGAAGGACTGGGCGCAATCAAAGCGGTGCTGGCGAATCAGGTGCAGCGCGCCATGAATCTCTTCTTTGGTTCTGTGCTGGCGACCATCTCGCTCACCGTCCCGGCGGTGACCATTATTGCAACTCTGACCGGCCAGCAGCTGATATTTGGCCTGGAGCCGCCGCAGATGGTCATGATGATTGCAGCGCTGCTGCTTTGTCAGATCTCCTTCTCTACCGGCAGAACCAACGTGCTGAACGGGGCGGCGCATCTGGCGCTGTTTGTGGGCTATCTGATGACCATTATGCTGTAACTTTTCCCGGCCAGCAGGCCGCTGAACGTGAAGCATAAAAAAACGGGGCGAACTGTGTTCGCCCCGTTTTCACAGAGAACCAGAGAAAAACTACTGAGCGACGTAAACCAGCGTGTGGCCCGCCCCTTCAAGCGTCAGAGTATTCTCTTCCAGCTTCAGTTTCGCCCCTGTCGTCAGCATCTTGCTCAGGGTCATTTCCCACTGATTAAGCTTTTGATCGCTGCACATCATACGCGTGGAGGCCATCTGCGGCACGCTGAGCACGCCGTTTTCCAGCTTCCCCTGGCCAAAGAAACGGTTGCACATCACGCCAGTGACGCGCATTTCCCGGCTAAAGTTGATGCCGGGCTTCATGCCCTGCGGTGCCGTGATGGCCTGGCCATCCACGGAACTGAGCTGGAAGCTGCGGGCAAGTTCCTTTTCATTTGGCTGAGAAACGGTAGTACAGCCGGCCAGCAGCATCGCGCCCATCAGAATCAGGGTCCTGTTTTTCATCATCCACTCCATGTCGCAAAAATTCCCTGTAAGGATATCAGTTGCTGGTATCGAGTTCCGGGAAGTTCTTCACCAGATCGTCAATTGCTTTGATCTGTACCAGGAATGGCTCAAGCTTATCCAGCGGCAGCGCGGAGGGGCCATCGCATTTTGCATTTGCCGGGTCCGGATGCGCTTCGATAAACAGCCCCGCCAGGCCCACAGCCATACCGGCGCGAGCCAGCTCGGTCACCTGGCCACGACGTCCGCTGGAAGCAGAGCCGAACGGATCACGGCACTGAAGCGCATGGGTCACGTCGAAGATTACCGGGCTGCCGTTGGAAACCTGCTTCATGACATTAAAGCCCAGCATATCGACCACCAGGTTGTCGTAACCGAAGTTTGCGCCACGATCGCACAGGATCACTTTTTCGTTACCGCCTTCGGCAAACTTCTCAACGATGTTACCCATCTGGCCGGGGCTGACAAACTGTGGCTTCTTGACGTTGATCACCGCACCGGTTTTCGCCATCGCTTCCACCAGGTCAGTCTGACGGGCAAGAAATGCCGGAAGCTGGATAACATCAACCACGTCGGCCACGGTCTGTGCCTGGCTGGCTTCGTGCACGTCAGTGATAATTTTCACGCCGAAGGCCGCTTTAATGTCCTGGAACATACGCATTCCCTCTTCCAGGCCTGGGCCACGGTAAGAGCGAATCGAGGAGCGGTTGGCTTTATCAAAAGAGGCTTTAAACACGTAAGGGATACCCAGCTTCTGCGTAACGGTGACGTAATGCTCACAGATACGCATAGCCAGGTCGCGTGATTCCAGCACGTTCATGCCGCCAAACAGCACGAAAGGCAGATCGTTTGCGACGTTGATATCGCCAATGCTAACCACTTTTTGTTTCATGTCTTCGCCTTATTCATTAAGGGGATTTAGAGAGCAGTCTCTTTCCGCAGGGGGCCTTTCGCCTGCCCTGCCGGATGCTACAGCGTATTAAATTAATGCAGCGTAAACTGTTTTTGCTCAATGGAATGGATCTGCAATTTAATCATCTCGCTGACCGGATCTTCCGGACACTGTTCAACGAAATAGGTCAGATCGCTGAGCGCCACATGTTCACAATCCAGCTGGGCGAAAATCAGCCCCCGGTCGCGGATCTCATAGGGATCTTCCGGGTCCATCTGCACCAGCACCTGGCTGACCTGTAGCGCCAGCTCCATCTGCTTCTCTTCCATCAGCGCTGATTTCAGCGTATCCAGCATTTTGTTCAGCACCAGCTGAGGTTCCGCTTCCTGCAAATCGTCATCATACAGCTCCGCTACCGGCCCGATATTACCCTTGAGCCACACTTCCAGCGTGTGTTCATCAAGCGTGTCGCCATTAAACGGATTGATAAGCCACATCTCTTCGTCAATCCAGTCAGCGCGCAGGATCAGCTGTGTCGGAAAGATAACGGGCATCAGCGGAAGGGAAAGTTGTTCGGCAATATGCAGGAACAGGATACCCAGTGAAACAGCGGTGCCCTGACGGGTTCTGAGCACGTTATCCAGCCACAGCGTGTCTGAAAGGCGATAAACGCCGCTTGCGCCGCCAAAGCCCCACTTCTTCCAGAACAGCTCGATCAATTTTTCAAGCTGCGTTTCCTGCGGCAACTGCTGTGGAATCACTGAGCGGGCCTCTTCTACCAGCACCGCTAACTGCTTTTTCACGTCTTCAGCAGAAAAATCGGGGCGGATAGCCTGCGTAGCGGCTATCACTGCCTCGCACAGCGGTAAAGCTGTGAGATCAACATTTGCTATCGACGTCATATACTCCCCAACAATGGCATTTTCGATGTGGCCAGTTGACAGATTAGCACCAGGGCGACCACCGCCACGATAAATGCTATCCAGCGCACTTTTTGTGCGCGTGGCCTGCGCCCGAGCGCAATCGCCCCGAGCACGATATAGATAATAACGCCAAAAAGCTTCTCAGTCAGCCACGCACCTTGCGGGCTGAAAGGATAAAAGTGGGTTATTGTAACCAGCAGGATACCGGAAACCAGCAGCAGTGTGTCATTGAGATGCGGCAAAATTCGCACCCACCGCTGGTGCAACATCGCCGACCCGGTCTGTAGCCAGTAAAATCGGGTCAGGAACAGCACCACCGTGACTGCAACAGTGATGAGATGAAGGGTTTTAATGGAACTGTACCACTCAGCCATGCTCTTTTTCCTTGTTTACGGTTTCTGCGCCAGCGTCACGCGATCGTTGCCGCCATAATCCTGACAGGTTTCAATCGCGGTAAACTTGTTTTCGCGCAGGATAGTCCGCACCTGTTCCGCCTGTTGCCAGCCATGTTCAAACAGCAGCCAGCCGCCGGGAAGCAGGTGTGCTCCGGCATTTTCCGTAATCCATTTGATATCCGCCAGACCGTTATCACTCGCCACCAGCGCGCTCTCGGGTTCAAACCGCACATCGCCCTGCCGGAGATGCTCGTCGGCCTGGTCGATATAGGGGGGATTACTGGCAATCAGCGAGAATTGTTCGCCTGACAGGGCGCTGAACCAGTTACTGAGGCGAAACTGCACATTGTCGATCGCCAGCCGCCGCGCGTTGCTTTCTGCCAGCGTTATCGCGGCGGCAATGCGGTCCACACCCGTCACCCGGCACTCTGGCCGCTCGCTGGCAAGCGCTAACGCAATGGCTCCGGTGCCGGTGCCCAGATCGAGGATCTCCACAGCGTGCTGCGGAAGATGGGCCAGCGCCTGCTCTACCAACAGTTCGGTATCGGGACGGGGGATCAGCGTATCAGGGGAAACGCTGAGGGATAATGACCAGAACTCTCGTTCACCGGTCAGATAAGCTATCGGCTCGCCCCTGGCCCGGCGAGCCAGCAGCTCAGCCAGGCGGCCAAGCTGCTCAGACTCCAGCTCGTGGTCATCAAAAGCGATGATCCAGCTGCGGGAGCGGCCCGTGACATAACTCAGCAGGATTTCGGCATCCCGTTTCGGGCTTTCGCTTTCGGGCAGTTGGGCAATGGCCGCCCGCAGCCACTGGCGGACAATCATTATTCCTGACCAGAGAGCGCGGCCAGCTGATCCGCCTGATATTCCTGAACAATTGGCTCAATCAGCATATCCAGCTTGCCCTGCATCGCTTCGTCCAGCCGGTAAAGCGTCAGGTTAATGCGGTGATCGGTAATACGGCCCTGCGGGTAGTTATAGGTGCGGTTGCGGTCAGAGCGGTCGCCCGTTCCCAGCAGGTTACGCCTTGTGGAAGCCTCTTCCTGATGCTGCCTGGCCGTTTCCGCAGCACGGATACGCGCACCAAGCACGGCTAAGGCCTTCGCTTTGTTTTTATGCTGTGAGCGCTCGTCCTGGCACTCCACCACAATTCCGGTTGGCAAGTGGGTAATACGGATTGCCGAGTCGGTGGTGTTGACGTGCTGACCACCCGCTCCCGATGAGCGGAAGGTATCAATTTTCAGGTCGCCAGCGTTAATTTCCGGCATCTCTGCTTCAGGCAGCTCTGGCATCACGGCGACGGTGCAGGCGGAGGTGTGGATCCTGCCCTGAGATTCGGTTTCCGGTACGCGCTGCACGCGATGGCCGCCTGACTCAAACTTCAGACGACCGTAGGCACCTTCACCGATTACTTTGGCAATCACTTCTTTATAGCCGCCATGTTCGCCTTCGTTAGCGCTCATGATCTCCACTTTCCAGCGGCGCATTTCTGCGTAACGGCTGTACATGCGGAACAGATCACCCGCAAAAATGGCCGCTTCATCTCCGCCGGTGCCGGCACGCACTTCCAGATAGCAGTTACGTTCATCATCCGGATCTTTCGGCAGCAGCAGAACCTGCAACTCCTGCTCCAGAGCTTCACTGGCGGCACGAGCCTCTTTCAGCTCTTCCTGCGCCATGTCGCGCATTTCCGGGTCGTCCAGCATCTCTTCTGCCGCGGCGATATCTTCCTGAGTCTGCTGCCATTTACCAAAGCACTGGCTGACATCGGTCAGCTGCGCATATTCACGGGAGAGCGCACGGAAACGATCCTGATCGGCAATGACGCCAGCATCACCCAGCATCGCCTCAACTTCTTCATGGCGTTCCTGCAAGGCTTCCAGTTTGGCGACAATAGAAGGCTTCATTGGTTTTGTTTTACCTTGTAATCATTTGGCGAAACGCTAATCCAGCCCAAGGCTGTCGCGTAAAATCTGCAGGCGTTCATCATCCCCGTCACGGGCAGCCTGCTGAAGAGATTTGGTCGGGGCGTGGATCAATCTGTTGGTCAGTTTATGGGCGAGGTCGCGCATCACTTCCAGCGGATCGGCGCCCTGTTGCAGAGCCAGAGCGGCACGCGCTTCCAGTTCCGCACGAATTTGCTCCGCCTGAGAGCGGTAGTCGCGAATGGTCTCGACCGCGCTTTGCGCACGGAGCCAGGACATAAATTCGCTGCTTTCCTGCAAAACAATGCTTTCAGCCTCAACGGCGGCGGCTTTACGCTGCGCCATGTTGCTTTCAATAATGGCCTGCAAGTCGTCCACGCTATAGAGATAGGCGTTGGCAAGCTTGCCCACTTCCGGCTCTACGTCACGGGGAACGGCGATATCCACCAGCAGCATCGGCTGGTTACGGCGCTTTTTCAGCGCGCGTTCCATCATCCCCTTGCCGATAATCGGCAGCGGGCTGGCGGTAGAACTGATGATGATATCGGCTTCAGCCAGGCGGGCGTCGATATCCGCCAGGCTAATCACTTCCGCACCCACCTCATCGGCCAGCGTCTGGGCACGTTCACGGGTACGGTTAGCGATAATCAATTTTTTGACGCTGTGCTCGCGCAGGTGGCGCGCAGCCAGTTCGATAGTATCCCCGGCCCCAACCAGCAGTACGGTGACATCGGCCAGAGATTCAAAGATTTGTCGTGCCAGCGTACAGGCCGCGAAGGCCACAGAGACGGCGCTGGCGCCGATCTCGGTTTCCGTGCGCACGCGCTTGGCAACCGAGAAGGATTTCTGGAACATCCGCTCCAGTTCGCTGGCGATGGGCTGCCCACGGTGTGAATCCGCAAAGGCTTTTTTTACCTGTCCCAGGATTTGCGGTTCCCCTAACACCAGCGAGTCCAACCCGCTTGCCACGCGCATCAGGTGGCTTACCGCTTCATCATCGTGGTGCCAGTAGAGGCTTTTACGCACCTCTTCGGCACTGAGGTGATGGTAATCACACAGCCACTTCACCAGCTCTTCTTGCAGGTTCTCCTGCTGTTCCACGCTAAGATAAAGCTCGGTTCGGTTACACGTAGACAACACGACGCCGCCCTGGACCAGAGGCTGGGCCAGCAGGCTGCTCAGGGCCTGATCCAGGGTGTCTGGCGAGAACGTCACGCGTTCACGCAGTGCCACTGGTGCTGTTTTGTGATTAATTCCGAGTGCAAGCAGGGTCATGGTGATTAGGTCGGGGTTATCCCACTGTTGATAGGGTTTTGTTAGGCGCATTCTACAAGATGCGCGAGATCAAGAAAAGCCATCGTTCACCGATCGCTGTAACAAGATATAGCTATTATGCATCAAATAAGACAAATTGAGCATTGACGCCGCCGTTCTGGCTGGTTAGCTTGAACGGTTACTTTGGGCATGAAAGCCCTTTCGGAGTCTGAGGAGTTGACCCCTAATGTTTATGCAGAATCGCCGCCTGATGCGGCTTCTCCCGCTTGCCGGCCTGCTGCTGACCGCCTGTACCCTCAATAAACCCCAGGGCCCAGGGCAGAGCCTGACCTCCCCCCAATGGCAGCAACACAAGCAGGCTGTTGAAAAAATCACTCAGTATCAAACCCGCGGCGCTTTTGCCTATCTTTCTGATAGCCAGAAAGTCTATGCACGTTTTAACTGGCAGCAGACCGCGCCAGATCGCTATCGGTTGATCCTGACTAATCCACTGGGCAGCACCGAACTGCAACTGGACGCACAGGGCAGCGTAGTGCAGTTAGTGGACAATAAAGGTAAGCGCTATACCAGCAACGATGCCGAGAAGATGATTTCGCAGCTCACCGGTATGGATATCCCGCTTAACAGCCTGCGCCAGTGGATGGTCGGCCTGCCGGGCGACTCTACCGATTACGCGCTGGATGATCAGTACCGCCTGCGTTCCGTCAACTACAGCCGTGACGGACAGCAGTGGCAGGTGACTTATCAGGGTTACGACAGTAAACAGAATCCTACGCTGCCTTCAAATCTGGAACTGAAACAGGGCAACCAGCGTATCAAACTGAAAATGGACAGCTGGGTCGTTAAATGAGTGAAGGTAAGACCCTGACCGTCAGCCGCCGCCAGGCCTGGCCTGCGCCGGCAAAACTCAATTTATTTCTCTATATCACCGGCCGTCGTTCTGACGGCTACCACAACTTGCAGACGCTGTTTCAGTTTGTTGATTATGGCGACACGCTGAATATTGAAACCAACGCCAGCGGTAAAATCAGCCTGCTGACGCCGGTTGAGGGTGTGCCTGAAGAAGAAAATTTAATTGTCCGCGCGGCAAAACTCCTGCACCAGCATGCCCAGGCTCGCGGCACGTTGCCGCGTAATGCTGGTGCAGCCCTGGCTATCGAGAAGCGCTTACCCATGGGCGGCGGCCTGGGCGGCGGCTCGTCAGACGCTGCCACCGTGCTGGTTGCGCTTAATCACCAGTGGCAAACGGGCTTCTCCCTGCGTGAGCTGGCCGCATGGGGACTGGCGCTGGGTGCGGATGTACCGGTATTTGTCGAGGGCTTTGCCGCCCTGGCGCAGGGGGTGGGTGAAAAATTGACTCCGGTGTCGCCGGAAGAAAAATGGTATCTTGTTGTTCATCCCGGCGTTAACATTTCCACGCCGGCGGTGTTTAACGATCCTGAGCTGATTCGGCACACTCCAGCTCGTGAAATCAGTGAGTTATTAAGCACTGAATTTCGCAATGATTGTGAGCCAGTAGTAAGAAAACGTTTTCGCGAGGTTGAACAGCTTGTTTCCTGGCTGCTAGAATACGCGCCGTCGCGCCTGACCGGGACCGGCGCTTGTGTGTTTGCTGAATTCGACACTGAGTCTGCTGCCCGTAAGGTGTTTGAGCTGGCTCCGAAAGAGTGGCAGAGCTTTGTTGCGCGAGGCGTTAACGTTTCGCCGCTGCACCGCCGCCTTGCAGAGCTATTAGAGTGACCGTGACAGCATCGCCCCGTTCCTGATGTTGCACGTAGATGACTATACCCGTATGAAACAGTCGTTACGGTATTCCGCCCAGTGCCGCTAACGATGATGTTCATTCTCTGGACGCAAAGCCTGAGGTTCTTCTCGTGCCTGATATGAAGCTTTTTGCTGGTAACGCCACACCCGAACTAGCACAACGTATTGCCAACCGCCTTTACACCAGCCTGGGCGATGCCGCCGTCGGTCGTTTTAGTGATGGCGAAGTAAGCGTACAAATTAACGAAAATGTACGCGGTGGTGATATTTTCATCATCCAGTCCACCTGTGCCCCTACCAATGACAACCTGATGGAACTGGTTGTAATGGTAGATGCCCTACGCCGTGCATCCGCTGGCCGTATTACTGCCGTCATCCCCTATTTTGGCTACGCCCGTCAGGATCGTCGCGTACGTTCCGCTCGTGTACCTATTACGGCCAAAGTGGTTGCTGACTTCCTTTCCAGCGTAGGTGTCGATCGCGTACTGACTGTGGATCTGCATGCTGAACAGATTCAGGGCTTCTTTGACGTCCCGGTTGATAACGTATTTGGTAGCCCAATCCTGCTGGAAGATATGTTGCAGATTGGTTTAGAGAACCCGATTGTGGTCTCTCCGGACATCGGCGGCGTGGTGCGCGCCCGCGCTATCGCTAAGCTGTTGAACGACACCGATATGGCGATTATCGATAAACGCCGCCCACGTGCTAACGTCTCTCAGGTGATGCATATCATCGGTGATGTTGCTGGCCGTGACTGCGTGCTGGTCGATGATATGATTGATACTGGTGGTACCCTGTGCAAAGCCGCTGAGGCGCTGAAGGAGCGTGGTGCTAAGCGTGTATTCGCTTACGCTACTCACCCGATTTTCTCTGGCAATGCCGTAGAGAACCTGCGCCATTCCGTGATCGACGAAGTGGTGGTTTGCGACACCATTCCGCTGCCGGAAGAGATCAAAGCCCTGCCAAACGTCCGTACGCTGACGCTGTCAGGCATGCTGGCTGAAGCGATTCGTCGCATCAGCAATGAAGAGTCTATCTCTGCAATGTTCGAGCATTGATAGCCATGGGGGGACGGGTTCGCCCGTCCCGCTTTTAGTTTTACCGCTCTCCACTCTGCCACCGGTTTGCCTGTCGATAACTCTCTTTAAAACCCAAGCCTTTATTTCTCCCCTTTGCCACTGCGCCATTTGACTTAAATAACCCCCGCACTATTTATTTTCGCAAAGCACCCTGCCAGCCCTTTTGGCTTGTAATCATTAGTGATATTTTGCCTGAACCGACCCTCCAGGAATATTCTTATCATGACGCTCGACGTCTATACTCTTTTCGTTTGCGAGCTTTATGTATTGTTCTTCCTCTGCATCATTATGGTATTCGCCTGGAAAGGGTCGCAGTACAATCGCGTCTTAGGCTTTCAGTGTCTGTCGCTGAGCGTCACTATCGTCGCGGTATTTTTAAGCAGCCTGCGCAGCGAAGGAGACTTATTCCTGCCCGTTGCCGTAGGGAACCTGCTGGTCATGCTGGCATACAGCCTGCTGGTGATGGCCTTCCGCTCTTTTCGGGGCGCCTCCTGTGGATGGCTCTGGACGCTCGGCCCGTTGGTCTGGGTTCTGCTCTGCCTCTCTCCGACGTTTTATCACTCCATGCGCTACCGTATTCTGGCCGTCTGCGTGTTTTGCGTGGTTTATACCGGCTGGATGATTCTGGAGTTGCATCGTTCACGCGCTGCCCTCCCCGTCACCTACTGGCCTGCGCAACTACTGCTCTGGATCCATCTGCTGTTTCATGTTGTCAGAGGGGTGATGGACGGCGGTATTACCAGCCCGCTGCATGGTGCGATTGGCGGCTCCACCTTCTCGGTGTACGTGATTATGGAATCCATCCTGATGGTGATTGGGCTGACCTTCGCCATGCTGGCGATGGTGAACGAGCGAACGCAGATCCAGTATAAAAATGCCTCCCTGCTCGATCCTCTCACCGGCATCTGGAACCGCAGAGCGCTGTTTGAACTGGGCGAAAAGATGGGTCGTCAGTGTGAGAGAACATCGCAGCCGCTGACCATCATGCTGTTCGACCTCGACTATTTCAAAAGCATTAACGATCGGTTTGGCCACAATCAGGGCGACCGGGTATTAATTGATTTTTGTGAACAGGTAAAGCAACTGATACCCGGCAGAAGCATCTTTGCCCGACTGGGCGGGGAAGAATTTGCCGCCATTGTTATGCTCAGCGAAGAGGAAGGTGTGCTTTGTGCAGAAAAAATTCGCTATGCCGTTGAATGCTCCCAGCCGGAAGGGGTGCATTATACCGTGAGCATTGGCGTAGCGAGCGGTAACGAGAGCTTTCATTCCCTTGCGCCGCTGATGGTGGCTGCGGATGAAGCGCTGTATCAGGCAAAAGCGCTGGGGCGGAACCGGGTGATACGCTTTCAGCCGGCCGAGGCTGGCGAGCCGGAGAGTGATGAAGCATTGAACGCAACCCGCCCCTGAGCTGGAGTTTCGCTGTACAAAGGTAACTGTCGTTCAAAAGCAAAACGCCTCTTATTAAAGAGGCGTTGTTCGGCGGCATTAAGATTAGTGGTGGCTGCTCCCGTTCGATCTTCTGCATCGCTCATCGCCATAATGACGAACCCAGTAGTAACGGTCGCACACTTTTTCACGCCCGCTCATGCTCGCGCCCACCAGCCATAACAGTGCACCAATAAAGATGCTGAAAATAGCGCCGTGCACCATAAACTGCGGTAACTGGAGCTGAGGAAGCTGATTCAGTACGGAATAACCCACTCCCGCCACCATTACCACCAGCCCCAGCACCATCAGTGCATTTCCGGTCAGATTGGCATGTTTACGTTTCATTGTTGCTCTCCCGTTACCAGCCTTGTTCAGATGTCATAAGTTTATGCAATAGCTGAACAGTGCGGTGCGGGTCAGATCACATTTGCTGCACAAAGTTTGACAAAACTTTACGCGTAAGCCCCTGCTTTTTAATAGAATTCATATTATCACCGACCTGAACTATTGTTATTCAGAGAGATTATTATCTGCAATTTTGAGTTCTTCGGCGCGGCAAAGTACACTAGCGCCTGATCCTTCGCACTCCTCAGGAAAACAGACAAGTGAGCAGCATTAAACTGATTGTAGGCCTTGCTAATCCCGGCGCTGAATACGCCGCCACCCGTCATAATGCAGGTGCCTGGTACGTTGATTTACTGGCACAGCGCCACAATCAGGCATTAAAGGAAGAGAGTAAATTTTATGGCTATACCGCGCGGCTGAATATAGGTGGCGAAGATGTCAGGTTACTGGTGCCGACCACGTTTATGAATCTGAGCGGGAAAGCAGTAGGCGCAATGGCGACCTTTTATCGCATCGCACCGGAAGAGATCCTCGTGGCGCACGATGAGCTGGATCTCCCGCCTGGCGTGGCGAAATTTAAGCAGGGCGGCGGACATGGCGGCCATAACGGCCTGAAAGATATCATCAGCAGGTTGGGGAACAATCTTAACTTCCATCGGTTGCGCATCGGCATTGGTCATCCTGGCGATCGCAATAAAGTGGTGGGCTTTGTGCTGGGTAAACCTCAGGCAGCGGAACAAACGCTGATTGACAGCGCCATTGATGAAGCCGCGCGCTGCACGGAAGTTTGGCTGAAAGAAGACCGTTTAAAAGCGATGAACCGGCTGCACAGCTTTAAGGGTCAGGTTTAAGCGTGGCTGAGAAGTACCTTTCTGCCCAAATAGCGATCCACAGACAAATGTTATCCTGATTACTTCAGACAACACATTCACCACATTTACCCTGTATTAGCCCAGGTTAAACCGGGCTACTCCCTGCCCTGCCTGCGCAACGGTTATCGGCCAGGATCTTCCAGCTCTTTCAGCGTCAGCACCGGCAGAAAGTAACCCTGCACGCCCCAGATTTTGCTGTCGGCCAGTTTCTTCAGCTGCATTTCACTCCCCACCCCTTCGACAATAACCCGGTTGGTGTACTGCCGGATATTGGCGATCAGAATGCTGAACCAGGGTTTGGCTACGTTATCCAGGAAAAACTGGCGGTCCAGCTTCACCGCTTCGAACATCTTTGATTGCAGTGCGTTGAGGTTGGCGTCGCCAGCTCCCAGATCATCCAGCCACAGAATATTCAGCTGTTCAATCAGCGTGCGCAACAGCGGGTTATTAAGGCCATCGTGAAGGTTGGGGAAATCCTCGGAGAGTTTCAGACGAACAAAGGGCAAATGGCTGAGAATTTGCTGAATAAAAGTGGACTGAGTCACCACTTTCGCCAGCTGAAAATTGATCGTCAGGCAGCACAACAGGCCGTGCTGCTGAAAGTAGTCCGCGTAATGCTCAATCGTCAAAAGCTGATTGAGCAGATGCGCTTCCGGGTCCTGTTTTATTGACTGCAATCTCTCGCCGGTGCGTTCTGGTTCACCCGGCGTGAGATCCAGCGCAATAAGCTCGCCGTTAACTGTATGAATAGGAACGCAATTATAGTTATGTATCATGCCATCTTGCCAAGGTGCGGGCGTCCTGTCAGGGGTAAAAATCGTCGTACAGATAAACTTTAGCCGTTCATTCTGTAAAAATGCGAATCAATACGACGATTTTTATATCTATCGGCCAAACTGACGGCAGCTTTATGCATTAACCCTTGTCGGCAGCAACTTTATAATCCGGGTCATCCAGTTCATGGCTACAGAACGGACCGGCCTGCTTTAACAGGCTGATGCAATCTTCACTGAGGTGGCGTAACCGCACGCTTTTTTCAGCCGCCAGGTAACGGGCAGTGAGCTTATCAATGGCCTCGACGCCGCTGGAGTCCATCACTCGCGTCCGGGCAAAGTCGATCACCACATTTTGCGGGTCATTCTCCGGGTGAAACAGCTCCTGGAAACTGGCCGCAGAGCCAAAGAACAATGGCCCTTCCAGACGGATCGTTTTCTCCCCTTCCTCTTCCTGCTGCGAAAGGATGCTGATCCGTGCATGCTGCCAGGCAAAGACTAATGCCGAAATGATCACCCCAAATATCACCGCCATCGCCAGATCGGTATAGATAGTGACGATGGTGACGGCCACCATGATAACTGCGTCCGGCTTCGGCATCCGCTTCAGCCGCCTGATGGAGCTCCATTCAAAGGTGTTGATGCAGACCACAAACATAATGCCCGCCAGCGCTGCGACCGGCAGCAAAGCGATATATTTGGAAAGGCTGACCACAAACAGGATCAGCAGCACGGCACCAACCAGATTCGAAATGCGTCCTCTGCCGCCAGAGGTAAAGTTGATGATTGACTGACCAATCATCGCGCAGCCCGCAAAGCTGCCGAAGAAACCACAGATGGTGTTACCAATCCCCTGCGCCACACACTCTTTATTGCCATCGCCCTTCTTGCTGCCCATCTCATCGAGCACCGCCAGCGTTAGCAGGGATTCTATCAATCCCACCAGCGCGATAATCACCGAGTAAGGCAGCACGACTTTCAGCGTTTCCCAGCTTAACGGCGCGGCGGGAAGGTGGAACATCGGCAGCGTACCGGAGATATCCGCCAGGTCGCCCACGCGTTTGGTATCCAGCCCAAAACCGATAGCGATGGCGCTGATAGCAATCAGTGCTGCCAGCGAGCCGGGGATCGCTTTGGTTAATTTAGGGAACAGCCAGACAATCAGCATCGCCAGAGCTACCAGCCCATACATCACCGGCCCCTGGTTTTTGATCATCGGAATTTGTGCCAGCGCAATAACAATAGCCAGGCCGTTAACAAAGCCATAAATGGCCGGTTGCGGCACCAGACGGATAAATTTACCCAGTCGCAGCACGCCAATTGCCAGCTGGATCAGCCCGGCAAAAATCGTTGCCAGCAGGACGTATTCATAGCCATGCGTCTGAATTAAGCTGACCAGCACCACCACAATAGAACCGGCCGCGCCGGAGATCATGCCTGGCTTGCCGCCAAACAGTGAGGTGACCAGACCCAGCATAAACGCCGTATGCAGCCCAATAGTGGGCGAGAGTCCCGCCAGCAGAGAGAAGGCAGTGGCTTCCGGGATCAGGGCCACAGAGACAACAGCGCCAGCCAGTACGTCGTTTTTGACGTCGGTAGCCCTGAGGTTGCTCAGTTTAAACATAGATATTTCCAGTTATCGTTATACAGGTGAAATCCTGCACCGCTTAAAAATGGGCGCAAAGAGACTCGTCAGAAAGACGAGGGGCGCAACAGAGGTTGCTGGCAGGAGTCTTAAGGCGGCGTAAGCAGGAAGCGATGCATCTGCGGCGGTCTCCGTCAGCTGTAAAGTTAAGTCAGTATCGGGAATTGTGAAGCAGATCTCAACCTTAATCCTGCCTTCTCTCGCAGAAATCAGCGCCAATCGCAGCATAATTCCGTGTATAATGCGCGGTAACTGTCAGTAACAACCAACTCAGACCGGTTGGGAAGTGACTCTTCTTCCTGATTATCAAGCAATTAAGGTGATTCAAACATGGGATTCAAATGCGGTATTGTGGGCCTGCCAAACGTCGGGAAATCGACTCTGTTCAATGCGTTAACCAAAGCGGGCATCGAAGCAGCTAACTTCCCGTTCTGTACCATTGAGCCTAATACCGGCGTGGTGCCAATGCCTGATTCCCGTCTGGACAAGCTGGCGGAAATCGTGAAACCACAGCGCATTCTGCCCACCACTATGGAGTTCGTGGATATTGCAGGCCTGGTTAAAGGGGCCTCCAAAGGCGAAGGCCTGGGTAACCAGTTCCTGACCAACATCCGTGAAACTGAAGCTATTGGCCACGTGGTTCGCTGTTTTGAAAACGACAACATCATCCACGTGAATAATAAAGTGGATCCGGCTGACGACATTGAGGTTATCAACACCGAGCTGGCGCTTTCCGATCTGGATACCTGTGAACGTGCATTGCAGCGCGTGCAGAAGCGTGCCAAAGGCGGCGATAAAGATGCCAAAGCTGAACAGGCTGCGCTGGAGAAGTGCCTGCCGCACCTCTCCGAGGCCGGAATGCTGCGTTCGCTGGATCTGAGTGACGATGAGAAAGCGGCTATTCGTTACCTGAGCTTCCTGACGCTGAAGCCAACCATGTATATCGCCAACGTGAACGAAGATGGCTACGAGAACAATCCTTACCTGGAGACAGTGCGTGAGATCGCTGCCAAAGAGGGTTCCATCGTGGTACCAGTCTGCGCTGCGGTAGAATCCGATATTGCCGAGCTGGAAGATGCGGATCGCGAAGAGTTTATGGCTGAGCTGGGTATTGAAGAGCCAGGCCTGAACCGCGTTATCCGCGCAGGCTACTCGCTGCTGAACCTGCAAACTTACTTCACCGCTGGTGTGAAAGAAGTGCGTGCCTGGACCATTCCGGTTGGCGCAACTGCCCCGCAGGCAGCGGGTAAAATCCACACCGACTTCGAGAAAGGCTTTATTCGCGCCCAGACCATCAGCTATGAAGACTTCATCACCTACAAGGGCGAGCAAGGCGCGAAAGAAGCCGGCAAAATGCGCTCTGAAGGTAAAGATTATGTCGTTAAAGATGGCGACGTGATGAACTTCCTGTTCAACGTCTAATTTGCTTTTGTTGTCTCATGCAATTTCAGCGAATCGCATGAAGACTGGAAAACCCTATAAAATCCACGCTCTTGCGTGGATTTTTCTTTTCATAACGTCTCAGCTCATCTCGTAACAACGCTGTCAGAAATGAGTACATGGATGAGTACAACATTCTTCCATCTTCATTTTAAGTGAGTACAATAACGGTATAATAAATAAACAAGGCCCCGTTATGCTCACCGATACGCAATGCCGCACTGCCAAGCCGAAAGAAAAACTCTATCGACTCAATGATTTCAACAGTCTTTACCTCGAAGTGAAACCCAATGGTAAAAAGGCATGGCGCTATCGGTTTAAACTCAACGGTAAATCCAGCATGTTTGCGCTGGGTCAGTACCCGACGGTCAAACTTGCCGAAGCTCGCGAGAAATGCGAGCAAGCGCGTAAGCAAGTCGCGGATGGTGTTAGCCCGACACAGGCTCGCCAGTTGGATAAGATCCGCAAGGTCAATGACGCATCCAACACCTTTGAGCTAATCGCCAAAGAGTGGTTGCAGATGAAAGACTGGGCCGAAATCACCAAAACACGCCGACTTGATATGCTTGAGCGTGTAGTTTTCCCCGCCATTGGCAAACTCCCTATCAGGGAAATCACCCCGCTCCACATTCTTAAAATTCTTCAGGAAACGGCTAAGCGCGGCGCTCCGACCGTTGCCGCTGAAGCCCGCCGCACCATTTCATCCGTTTTTGAGCTGGCGGTGGCGACGCTCAGAGCAGATAGCGATCCTGTCTGGCCCGTACGTAAGGCGATTCCGGCAAACAAAAATCAGCACAAACAGGCATTGAATCCACAGCAAATCGGGAAGCTTTTGAGCTGTTTTGACAACAGTCGCGGCTCATACCAGGTTAACTATTGCATGTGGCTAATGTGGTGGACGCTGGCACGCCCAGCCGAAGTCACTGAAGCAAAATGGGCCGAATTTGATCTTGATAATGCACTATGGACCATTCCGGCAGCGCGAATGAAAGCCCGCAGAGAACACGTTATTCCCCTACCCTCCCAAGCTGTTAAAATGCTCAGAACACTACAGGGATTAACCGGGCATCGGCAGCACCTTTTTCCGGGCAGGGATAATCCACTAGGTCCAATGACATCGCACTCTCTTCGTCAGCTACTGAAAAGCCTGGGCTGGAGTGGTACTTATAGCCCACATGCAACCCGAACCATAGGCAGTACACGTTTGAACGAAATGGGCTATCGACCTGATGCTATTGAGGCCCAACTTGCACACGCTGATACCAACAATGTTCGTCGCACATACAACCATGCAACTTATCTTGATGAGCGTAAAGTGATGATGCAGGAATGGGCTGATATGTTGGACAAATGGGTAGCAGGATCAGAGTAGAAGTTATTGCACTTAGTGAACTACGAGGATAGAACTCATTCTTCAGGGTCCACTTTTGTGCCAAGAGCGGAAGTTCCTAACATCATGCTGCATTCGTTTAAGGGGAGCAGATCACTTGAACCCAGAGCACGCCAAAATGTGCTTCTGGAGTTAGGTTTTTTTATTGGTCATCTTGGACGGGATAAAGTCTGCGCCCTTAAAAAAGGGGCAGTAGAAATACCCAGTGATTTCGCCGGTGCTGTTTGGGAACCAATGGATGATAATAATGGATGGAAGCAATCTCTTTCTCGTGAACTCGAGGCTGCTGGTCATGTAATCGACTGGAACAAAGTGATGCGTTGAAGCACCATGTAATCGTCATAGGTGCTTACAGGAGGACTGGCAGTTTCTGCAGTGAAGGCTATTATTCACGGTAATACCTTTGTCAGTCCCCCAGCGCCTAGGACTCGGAATGAACAATGTAACTCAACTCAAGGGTTCGAAGCTTTGCTGGGCTTTACTTTTCTAATTCGTCGCTGGTTAAGCTTCAGTTTTCCATCTCCAAGAACATACCGCCCAGAATGTACCGCCAGCCAGAACTGTACTGTAATAATATGATTGTTGATCAAAAGCTTGCACAGGCTTTTGCGTAATATTCCATTCCAGGGATAAGACCCGAGCCCGGCACTGTAAAGGGAAAAATGTTTAAATTCTCCCAATCGCCAACGCCAGTAAGACTTCATTTCGGTTTTCGCATGCTCAATGGCATTACAGTTCCATAACTCTCCCCAACGTCGCACCCATTTGTCATTAAGCAACCAGTTATATGTTAGGTGGGACCTTATTGAATCAAAGGGTTGCTGTTGTTGTCCCCCGGCTAACGTAATGATGCATTGAAGGAACTGCGTTTCGGTAATTGAAAAGAATATACCGTGCTCAGAAGCCTCCACAAGCTCCTGCCGAGGAATTTGATCTAAGTAAACAATCAGGACAGATTGGTCCAGATTTACCAACTCAATTCTTTGCTGGTAACGAATACCGTGTCCAGACGCTTCAAAATAAAGTTTAACATTCTCTACCAGAATTTCTTTTGCCCGAAAAGCTATACAGGATTTTACCGTTTCATGATCGGCAGGACTAGAAAGCCGCAACGAGTACTCCAGGTGCTCACCAAGTGGTTCCCAACGCGCTCCTAACCGAAGGCGACTAGCTTTGTACTCGTGAGATTTTTGATAGGTCTTTAGTAACCATAACCGAGTAATTTTGCCCCATATCCACTTTAAAAGGCGTCCAGCTAAACTCCAAGGCATTGATACGTTCATATATCTCTCCGTATTTTGGGCCCTATGCTTTCATCTTTCCACTAAGAAAAATAAAGGTTTTACATATTTTTACTGTCCTTCACCTCTGGCCTGCTCCCCGTTGATTAATACATACGTGATGTTAATAATACCTTTATCAGCTGTGAAAATAATTGCCAAGTTCCGCACCTCGCTCAAAGCAGACCCAATGACCACGTAGCCTGTCCGTTGCGTGCCAGAAGCGGACTCTGGAGTGCCAAAGACTCTCTAGTAGTTTTGCAGGGAAGCTTACATACCGCTTTGCTTGCTGCCTTTTACTTAGGTTCTGAAAAATACTTTTTCATATGCAGTTCATTGGTAATATACGAAATATTCTCTTTTTTATGTCTCTTACCTTCATGTCTAACCATAAAAGCAAATGAAAATATTGCTGAACGGGTTATCTGAATCAACTGACCGAAATGGTGAATAAACTCATCCTCTTTGATAAAAAGAATATCTTTAATCAATTTATAAGACTGGTAAAGATCTTCTGCTTTATCACTTTTGTGTACCACCAAAAATTTATGTTCTAAACCATTGCGCCACTCTTTATAAAAAGCCAATTCACCACCTTTATTTTTATTCAGGTCAGTAGCAATGCTGTACAATGCTAAAAGTCCAGGTGACTTTATATCTTCAAATCGTTGTCTTCTGTTATCAACGTCTAACTGCCAGAAGCTTTGGAAATAGATATTTTTCTGTAACCCGCCCTTTTTTGCAGGTGGATAAACTTTGTGAAGTTCACAGATACATACCGCAATCTTATCGAGAATACCAAAACAGAGACGAAAGGCCGTTCTGATCTTCTCAATATCAATGCCTAAGATCTCGTCATTATGTAACTCCAAAAAATGGCATTCCTCTTTAATTTCATCCGTATCCTGAGGATAAAGGTATTCAAAATAGAGATGGCGGGCAAGTGAAAACTCCGATTTAAATCGGTTTAATGCCATCTCCATTGGAATAATAAAATCACCGGTTACACCAGAAGAAGAGATGACAAGGTTATCGGTGGCACTCCCCACACAGGGGCAATAAAGACCGTGCTCGGACAGCGTCAGATAATTTATTAGGCAGAATTGCCTGTAAGCACTCAATGCGTCAAATTCCTGTTGCGTGAGCATGTCATCATGCTCGTCCGTTTCGCCGTATGCTGATACACATTTTTCTATTTTAACGTTCGTTTGTGCTATACGACCAAGATAAAATGATTCCCATTGTGGAGGAATTTTTTTGGAAACAGATCCATTAATATAACCTTTTCGTATCTCCTTCAATTGCTTAATGGAGTATGAAGATGAAATAAGGTTTAGCTCAATGAGCGCGGCAGAACGATTAACCCAAGACTGTGGTATATCTAATCCCTTGCGATTAGTGAGATCATAATATCTCAGTGCCTCACTCAGCCTAAATTGGCTTCTTAGCGAATTGGCCAGATTTACGGACAGTTCCGCCTGAAACTCTTCGCTCTCTTGTGAGGAGAATCTAAAGGCTCGCCAGTAGATGTTTTTTAACGAAACAAGTTCTTCTATTGACTGGAATGTGTGGTCGTGAGGATTATCAACACTTATCTTATTAGACAAGGCATTACCATAATTATAATAAAAATGGCTCTCTCCTTGTACATGCGCTAATGCTTCCTTGTTATCATCCATCAGCTTAAAACCAAGCTCTGCTGCATTTTTATGGTTGCTCATTTGCCCAATATCAACAAGACCGCCAGCCACATTCCCCAGCACTATAAAATAATTTTCACCTTTGACCGTTATTTTTCCCAGTTTTTCCAGGAATACAACGGATTGCTGGTATGCCAGGTCAAAATCACCACAATCAACCAGTCGGTGAATATTGAGACTTTCATCTACAAGTTCTTTTGTAATCATGATTCACTTTCCTTACATAGATGATTTTTGCGTTTCAATAGTCGAATTAGCCTCACCTGATACGTCAATTACTATCGCAGACAGGCGGTTTCGCTTAACCATTGGCACAGCTTCATTGAGAATGTCCTCCATTGTCGTGGCGTTTAATGGGGGTGGCGTGTCTTTCTCCGGGCGAGGGATAGCGTTTGGTCGAGAAGCACCAAACCAGAAGACCAGATAGATGCCGTAGCCTGCGGCATCGGGATTGGTAGTATAAAGTTGGTCAAGTTGCTCGTTAAGTGCGCTCCAGACGTTCCGGTGATAATCACGCTTTATCTCAATGGGGATCTTTATTCCTGGAAGTGAAATGATGATATCAGCCCTTTTACTCGAAACGATGTGGCCTTCTGGCTCACAGATTATTTGTAACGGATGGAGTCGTGCTCTAAGCAGCTCCAGAAAAAAATTCCGACAGCTCTCTTCAGGCTTAGGCACTAAAATTTGACCATTGCCGTTCTCATTCCAGAACTGTTTATAAATATCGGTATTTTCATAAGTAACTCGGTTAGCGATATCCCGCAAATGATCTAACAATAACGCATAGAGATCCATTACATTAGTTGGGGTCTGATTTTTAAGTGTATTCAACGCTTGCTTCCAGTTAGTGTGTTGAAACTGTGATTCCTGATACCGCACCTTCTGGTTGCTTTGGGCGTGCAAGAGATAATCCCGGTAACTTGTACATTCTGGCAGTAATAATAAACGTTCAAATACTTCACCGGCATCGTATGAGGAAAAAGAAGAAACGTCATCAATCAATCTTTTGATAAAATCAGCATACTCCCAATTATTTGCTGAGTTAGAGTCGTTTCTTGCAACGCGATCTGCATTAGGAAAATGAGTAACAGAGACAGTGATTATCGCTTCCAATTGTATTAGTGATAAACGCTGCTCACTACTTCCACGGCCTCTTTTCGCCTTACCTGATAGTTGACGAATGAGCGCTATCATTTCCGGCGCGGATTTTGATTCAGATAAAAATAGATCCTGGCACTGGTCTGGAACGAATAAATAAGTACATACCAGCCAAATTTGATAACTTGGATTTTTGAGTTTTGAGGGTTGCGCTACCATCAACTCAGATAACTGCAACAACTCTGCGTGACTCTCAGGATGCGCTAACAACCACCCCACTAGGTTTTGTAAGTGGAGAACATCATCAGGGTGCTCTTTAGCTAGTCTCATAACTAAAGGAACGGCATAGTCGATGGGAATGCAGGTATCATTTAACAGATAGTTAAGTGCACGAATATCTTGCAACTGATTATTAATGCAGAAATTGATAATGCGATAATATGTTTTGATGAAAAATGCTGTTTTTTTAAGTATCACATCCCTTTTCCACGGTAATGAATAATCACTTACAACATTATTGTCTTTGGTGAAAAGTGCTAATATAACATCCAGAGTCAATAACGTTGTTAATAAACCTTCGTTCCATTGTGTAACATCAGGATGTTTTTTAAACAACTCATCGCTTCCTGCCAGTACTGCATACCACCATCCGTAATACTCCCTCTTCAGCAAAGCACAATTCAACTCATCAAGTGTGGGCAGATCTGAACGATTTAAAATCGCTAAAAGACCGGATATTGCATCAGTGACGTTTTCGGCACCTAATATGTCTGCACAGCGTTGCACTGGCGTCAATTTGTCATCAACATCGCTGTATTTCGAATAGTAAATATAGGAAATATGTTTGAGCCACTCCAAATGTTGGCCCGACACAATTTCCTGACGACATAACTCGAAACTGTGCCTGTCTTCATAACGCGCCGCGTTTCGTTCTTTCTCATACGCTATTTGTCTAAGATTATGTTTTACTCGCCAATCGTCAATCTCGCAGACGATGGAGGTCTCAAACACAGTAGTCAACTTTACATTTAAATGGCAGTATGCTGAAAGAAATTCAAACGTCTCTTGGGAAGGCTTGGCACATCGGTAAAGGACAGCAAATGTCAGTCGATAAATACATTCAGTTTTATCTGAACCAGCTTCAGCATGGGATAAATAGTGGATAAAACGAGCCAGCAAAAGCTCATCAGGGACATGATGAAAGGTGCTTTCAGTAAATTCATGTAAGAACAAGTATCGGGTATCATGGCGTGTAAATGAGAGAATGGCGGCGTCTATAATATCTTCATATTGCCAGCTACGATTTTTTATCTCATGAACGATAGATTTCTGCACATTATCATAACTGCGATAGTGGTGATTATGGGAGTAGCTATAGAGCGTTTTTAAGCACAACCATATCTGATCCGCACTATAATTACTATCCTCACTCAATATGCGCGATAAGCCAGCTTCGAGAAAATACACAATTTCATATTGATTCTTAGGTGAGGAATCCCAATCTTTACTGTGATCGCTATGGTACCGTTCAAGATACTCAAAGATGGCGAGAAGATCAGCTGTCGGTACAATATCATTCAATCGCCATAATGCGCCTATCGGTAATTTCTCACTGGTTATATTTAATGTATCGACCAGCAATTGTGCTATATCCTGCGGTACAAAGTAATCTTGATAGAGCAACTGAATAATATGGTTACGCAACCGGATGCTATCGTGATTTTTGTCTTTTAATCCCGCAAAAAAACGTACCGAAAATTTCTGGCCAGACACTCCAAGATGGATTAATGCTGTTATTGCTTCCTCTTTTTCCGCATACGAGGAATCCTCCGATTTGGCAATATTAATTAAATCATCACTCAATGCGACTATCGGTGTTGTTACCGATAAGGATTCCAAAACGATCATTCTCAGAGAAAATGACGAATGAGGATCGCGCACTATCTTTCGCAAAAGAGTTTCCATTTCTACTGTCGCGAAGCCATTCAGATATGAATGGAGACCGTGATTTCTAAACCAGGGATCACGTTCTGAAAGTTTTGACAGTGCCACCAGTAGATTTTGTTTTTCCGCTATCGGTAATGAAGCTGCATCGCCATAGGTCAGAACGCCGTAAGGATCAGCTTCAATGAATACCTGGGCGTATTGCGGTAAAAAGACCGCTAGCCATGCGTGTAAACCTCTCAATTCTGAAGACGGATACCCCTCAAATCCCAGCATACTTCTCAAACGTCCCATGGGTAGCCCTTTGTTAACGATCCCGGCTAACCATTTTGCCGCTAAATACTCAGCAATTGTCCTGTGGCTGTACTCAACAGTCTCAAGCTCATCTCCGGCAGAAAAAACCCGCCTCGATAACGCCGCTCTAATTATTTTATGTGAGAAGAACGAGATGGTTCTGTAACTGGGGTATTCTGGTCGGATATCGTTCGGAAGCAGAGAAACCCCGGAAACATCACTCAATATGCGCAACGCGCAAATTGATCCAGCAGGATACTCTAATTCGTCGCAGGTATAAATTCCTGAAGTTAGCCGCATATGCTCTTGGCTATGTTCAGTTAAAAGGAATTGTGTTGCAGAGTGGAAAAGTTCAGACCTTGTACGGGGCCAATTTCCTTCTTTAACGGCTTCAGCCAGCATTAGCAGATTTTGTGGGTTGTAAAGAAATTCGCTGGCGGCATGTTTTTCTGCTTCAGCCAGAAACGCTTCGGGGTGTTCTACACCATTAGCTTGTAGAATCGCAGTCTGCTCTTCTTTTGAGAGCGACTGCAAATGTAAAACAACATAGCCTCCCGTCTGCTCAAAATAGGGTAAAAATGCTGACAAGTCTGATTCGCCTAACCAATCCTGAGAGCGACAAGAAATTCTGACATTTTGTGGCGTTTGGGAAAAAAGCCTACGGACGATGTCATCTACAACATCACTACTGTTACTGGCACTCCTCTTCTCATCTAACGCATCGATGAATAGCGTTTTCTGATTATCAATCGGTACGCCACTTAAGAAGTGACGTACTGTCAGATATTTTGCCTTTTGTAATGCCGCAAACTGTTTGAAGAGGTGCGTTTTTCCAGCACCAGGATCACCAAGCAGAACAATGTTCGGAAAGTGAGAATAATCACTAAATACCATCGTTTGGGTATCTTTATCCTGTTGAGGATAGATTTGCCTGACTTGCCTGTTTAGCATTCTATAGGCTCCTGAGTATCAATTTTTGTTCTACCAAATCTAAATCTGCATGGCAGTTTTTAATCCAATTTTACCATAGACTTTCAGCCGATACAGTGAACCATCTAACCTACCATGGTTGCTATGATGTCACGTTTTGGGTTACATGACAGACTCATAGTGAGCAGAACTGGCTGCCAGGACGTCGAGTGCTGTATTATGCTGCCCTGATACAACAACTACCTACCGAACAAGGAAATATGATACCGGTGACTTATTTATCATTCGCAAATTTTAGGAAAGTGGCCTTCACCAATTCGCATCAGACTCCCTTGCCACATTGATATATCCTTCAACCTACACAAATCAATATTATTTCTGGATCTAACGGAAATGGTAAGTCGACTTGTAAGTACCCCGCTTAACCGAACCATTCACTTTTAGAGATCTTCCGACATACTGTTTATGTCCTCTGAGGAGATCGCCATGCGTAAAGCCCGATTCACCGAACACCAGATCATTGCCGTTCTGAAATCCGTCGAAGCCGGACGCACCGTCAAAGATGTCTGCCGCGAAGCGGGAATATCAGAGGCTTCGTACTACAACTGGAAAGCAAAGTATGGAGGTATGGAAGCCTCCGATATTAAAAAGATGAAAGACTTGGAGGATGAAAACCGACGCCTCAAACAGATGTTTGCTGATCTCAGCCTTGAATGCCGGGCACTGAAAGACGTCATCGAAAAAAAGCTTTAAAGACAGCGATAAAGCGGGAGCTCGTCAGCTATCTGGCGGCACAATTTGCCATGAGCATCCGCCAGGCGTGCAGGACATTATCGCTGAGCAGGACGGTGTATTTTTATCAGCCCGATACCCGGCGTGATGAACCGGTGATCCATGCGCTGACTGAGCTGGCAGAACGCTATCCGCGCTACGGCTTTAAGAAGCTGTTTCAGCTGCTTCGCAGGCAGGCCAATATCTTGAACCATAAACGCGTTCACCGGATTTACTGCCTGCTGAAACTGAATTTTCGTCGTAAGGGAAAACAGCGGCTGCCCGTGCGTATTCCAGCACCACTGGCGACGCCGCAAGCGTTAAACCAGAGCTGGTCCATCGATTTTATGCACGATGCGCTGGTCTGCGGCAGACGCTTCCGGACCTTCAATGTGGTGGATGATTTTAACCGTGAAGCGCTGGCGATAGAAATCGACCTTAATATCCCGGCTCAGCGAGTCGTCCGGGTGCTGGACAGGATCGTGGTAAACCGCGGCTACCCGCTGAAGATGCGGATGGACAATGGGCCGGAACTGGTCTCACTGGCGCTGGCACAATGGGCCGAAGAACATGGCGTGCAGCTTGAATTTATCAAGCCGGATAAGCCAACACAGAACGCGTTTATCGAACGTTTTAACCGGACAGACCGGACAGAAATCCTGGATTTTTACCTGTTCAGAACACTGAATGAAGCACGGGAAATTACAGAGCGCTGGCTGACGGAATATAACAGCGAGCGGCCTCATGAATCCCTGAGCAACCTGACGCCGGAAGAATACCGGCTGATGGCTGAAAAACCGGAACTCTCAAAAAGTGTGTGGAACTAAAGCTGGGATACTTACAAATGCGCCACTCCTCAGCTTCAATTCTGGCCTTTTCTAGTTGCTTTAAAATTAACGGAACAGCCTGTTGCATTGCCGAAATCATCTTAGGGATCTGACTAATTAATCCACATTGTTTTGTCTGCCGGAACTGAAGTAACCATTTTGCGGAAGTATAAGGTGAGTAAAGCTGCAACAGAAATCGTCCAGTGGGCAAGGTATGTTTCTATACGTGAAGAAAAGGTTCACTATTTCTTCCCCGTACCCACTTCCCCATCTGTTCGTCACGTACATAGCGATTCTTGACTTTTTTCGCTGGAACATACTCCGTCATTTCAGCAAGATTAAATGCAAAGTACATATCCCCAATACAAATAATACTTGGAGTATAAGGCCGCCATAGATTACCCCAGCGATGCCCACCCTCTTTCGAATCTTCCTTAATATCGATATCCGCACGATGTAGCCTTTCTCCGGGCACATCCAACGTAACTCGGTATCCCTTATTTCCCAGGGCATCAAAGAATCTACTCAGGAACTCTATCGCACTATCAAATCCCGTATCAGAAACGTTGAGATCCAGTAATTTCTTTTTCGTAGGCTTGTAATAGCCATCTTCTGTAACCGAGGAGACCGGCAGATACGTTTTGAGATCATTTATTAATCCATAGCCATTCCCTGTAACAGGAGCTTGCTTTCGGGTTACGGAAAGTACTGGTTTCGGTAACGCAATGGTGGAAGGTTGCACTGGTGGGTTGCTATTCACAAGCGCCTTTACCACCTTATCCTTTTTCATAGCTGGTAGCTCGGGGATTGCAGGTGCAACCCCTTTCGCCAGCGCTTTCCAGTAACCCGCAAGCGGCCTAGGTATACGCATTTCACTGCATTGTTTCGCCAGTAAATCAGTACTAGTACTAATGCCATACAGGGCAGCTATACGCTCCGCAGGTTCGCGCCAGACCAAGTGATACAGCTCTTCCCGATCTTGGGGGAAAATAGGTGCAGCATTCTTTGGATTAATCTCTGACATTACATCCCCCTTCTTTGGCTAAAATTATCAGAAATCTTTGCCTGCTGGTCATTGAAAGGACTCTAGCCGGGCTCTCCATCGATTGACGTATCAATGGCGTTCGAAATGCCCGTTACCAGCAAAAATCGCTCTGTCAAATAAGATATATTCCTGTGAAAGTGCTTACAACTACACTTCCACTTATTGAATACTCGACAATCCCATCGAATCTATTCATTGATAAAGAAAAAGCCGTACCACACAATCCGGGTGAACAAGAATTGGCTGTAGCTGTGATAACTAGCCTCAGTTGATAGCATCAGCTAAAGTGAGTGCAAACATGAGTATATAAATAACATAAAAAAATAAAAACATTAAATATCAATTCAATAACAGCAAAATCACGGTTTAACGTCTAAACAACTTCCGCTGTCTTATGAGGTTGCAGAAAATCTCACAGAGACTGGAAAAACTTATTAAATCCACGCAATTGCGTGGATTTTTTCTTTCAAGCGGCATGAGAATTCAATCCGGATAACGCATTGTAAACCATTCCAGCAACCAGACTGAAAGCGCGTAGAGCGCACGTCATTCCCCTTCCCTCACCCGTCCGATTATGCAATCACCACGATCTCTTCCGAAACGAACCGCACCACCGATGTTAAGTCGATGAAATTCTTGTGGTCCGGATCGACCTTCTGCATGAAATTGTCGGATGAGTAGAAGGACTCCAGATCATCCAGATTATCGAACCAGCCTTCTACCAGCACGTCATAAGCCGGGGCTGGCGTATTGGGCATGTCGATCGGGTACGACACAACGAATCGACGGATGTATTGGCTTGTTTCCGGAATGGCAAGCAGAAGCGGCGCATGCACGTCACGCCGATAATCACGGAATTCCTGCTGAGTCATGCCTGTAACGCGCTTGAACATAATAATTAATTTGACCATGATTTTGCTCCTGTTGGGCTGGCAGATGTCCGGCTACCCACAGACTCTATGTACTTTGGTCTGGATAATCTATAATTGAAAGTCCTGAATACTTTAGAGATTGTCCCGAATGTCGCTGGATCCGCTTTCCGATATCCTTGCCATGATGAAACCCCAGTCCTATGCGGCGGGAGGTCTTGACCTGGGTGGTGCATGGTCGCTGCGGTTCGACGCGCACAGTGGAATCAAATGTTATGCCTGCGTCTCCGGAGCTGGCTGGATCATCGTTGAGGGAGAAGCGAAGCCGGTCCTGCTGGAAGCAGGTGATTGCGTTCTGCTGCCGAATGGAGTCACGTTTATTCTGACAAAGGATCCGTCGCTTGCACCCACCCCCTTCGGTGATATCTCGCGAGAGGATTGGTACGGGCGCATCGCAACTGTCAATGGTGGCGGTGATACCGTTATGCTCGCCGGGCATTTTGCGTTTTCCGATGCGCATACCAGCCTGCTTCTTGGCGTCATGCCAGCCATTGTGAGCCTGCGCGAGGCCAGCGACAAAGAGGGCTTACGTTCGCTGCTTCAATGGATGTCAACTGAACTGCGCCGGATGCAACCAGGTGTTGTGCTGGTGGCAGAGCACCTGGCCCGCCTGGTGCTGGTACAGGCACTGCGGCTCTATATTGCTCAGGGCGTCGGGCGCCAGACTGGCTGGTTATTTGCGCTGGCCGATCAACAACTGTCGAGGGCGATCAGCGCCATCCACGCCACGCCAGGCGAAGGGTGGACTCTGCCGGTTCTGGCCAGGCGGGCCGGAATGTCGCGGTCCAAATTTGCCGCGAGATTCAAAGCCACCACCGGCACCTCACCGATAGATTACTTAATTCGCTGGCGGATGTTGTTGGCGTGCGAACGCCTGATCCCAGGTATCGAAAGCGTGGCAGCGATCTCGGCGTCGCTTGGATATGCCTCGGAGAGCGCATTCAGTACAGCATTTAAGCGCGTCATGGGCTGCGCTCCCCGCTCGTACAGACTCCGGGTTTGCGATCACAAGCATCCAGAATTTGGGGTCGAACCCTCCGACTCTTTTCACTGAATCACGGGGCGATTTTTAAGATGAAAACCTGCATGTTTTTTGTGCAGAACCACCAGCGGAGATATGATTTGCTCTTCTTTGACAAAGAGAGGTAACCGTCAGTTTTAAAATCCTCCGATGTCAGATCTCCATGTCAGCTTTTCGCTCAAAGCGGCCTGTTATGCCTGTTTATGAAATAAGCTTAACGTAGGATATTTTCCTGGCGGCCCCTGGCTGCAAACGTGCCTGGAATCGACGACTGCATGCTCACGCTAACAGTAAATGAATTGGTTGCGTTGACAGGCAGCTTTCGGCCCTGGGCAGCCGGTCGCGTCGACATCGTATTGATGTCCATCGCATCGCCGCTGGGAATAATACTCAAGAAGGCCAGTTCCGCTGCCAACTTATTCTGCCACACTCCTGTGCCCCGTCATTCACGTCTCGCGAAGCAGTTTCTATCCGCTGGCTAGCGATAAACCGTGGCAGGGGCCAACAACCACGCGCTCCCCAAAGTAGCTGGAGTGGCAGTGCACACGTGAAGCGCGCCGACCTTTGGTCTGCTGCAATATCTTGTTGATTACGGGGTTTTAACACTGCTTCTACTATCGCTAAATGTTAGGGAACCGGCGTTAGTAATCGGTGCCGCGTATGTCCCTAATTTCTTTTTTACTCACGATCGTCAACTATGCGCCAGCTCATTATTCCTCACCATAAGGGATGAAACCGCTACAGGCCAGGGAACAGAGAGTGATGCTTCAGCCTCTCAGCCCACTCCTTTTGTCACCGATCCGCTTACCTCAACGGGCTGAGAGGGGCGTTAAGCATAAAGCGGACTCATCGGGCCAGAGTGAAGGCTCTCATGTTATAATTAATCACGGCTCAAACTTTGTAGTTAGCTGGTAAAAAGTTGGTGCCAGGCAGTGTAACTACCCTCCTCCCTGAAAGGGATACACCTTTTGCTGGAATGACTTTTCTGAAAAGCTGACGGATTTCCCGTGATGAACATGGAGCAAGAAGATGAAATTTCCTGGGACTCCGGAAAATGAAGAAGAGCGACTGAAATCGCTTTATATGATTGATCTACTTGATACTTTTGATGATGAGCGCTTCGAGCGTTTAACCCGCATAGGGAAGAAGTTGTTTAATGTATCGATAGCTCTGATTAGCCTGCTCGACCGTGATCGCCAGTGGCTTCTGGCCTGCCAGGGACTTAATACGCGTGAAACCACGCGCGACGTCTCGTTCTGCGGGCACACTATTATGCAGGAAGGGCCGCTGATCGTTAACGATGCCCGTCTTGATGAACGTTTTCATGATAACCCGCTGGTCACTGGCGAACCCTTTATCCGTTTCTATGCCGGTTATCCAGTGCATCTGCCAGATGGTACGGTGGCTGGAACGCTTTGCCTGATTAATACCACACCGCGCGATTTTAGTGAGGATGATATCGCCTCGCTAAGGGATTTGGCATTTATCGTGGAAGATGAATTTCAGGTAATAGATATGGCGATGACCGATAGCCTGACGGGCATTCTTAATCGACGGGGTTTTTACCGTAGCGGAGAAAAACTTTTTAAGGAACTGAACCGTAATAAAGAGCCGTTCAATATCATCTATTTTGATCTTGATAACTTCAAGTCTGTAAATGACCTCTGGGGTCATGGTGAAGGCGATGAGGTGTTGAAAATATTTTCGGCGCAGCTGAAACAACATTTAAGCACCGGGGAAATCGTTGGTCGCTTAGGAGGTGATGAGTTCGCAGTGTTACTGACAACTGATAGCGATCCTCAGCCTTTTTTGAATAAGCTGCGTGAAGGTTTGGAAGCGTATAACCAGCACGCTGAAAAACCTTATAGTATCAATTATTCATACGGTATCCTTAACAGCTATTCAGGTCAATACAGTTCGTTACTGGATATGGTAAAAGAGAGCGATGCTGTGATGTATTCTGAGAAGCGCAGAAAAAAACCGGAATAACAGACAGAATTTGATGTGAGTAGCTATTTCTGTGCAAACTACCATTCCAGTCAGGAGGGAACATGGCGTGGTTTTCACTTTCTGGGCCTGATACAGAAAATAAAAGCGTTCAGGTGTTGAAAGCCGCTAAAATGAACCCTGAGCCAGAGCAAAACTCTGCCTGCAAACCGGCAACAGGGATTTAGGAGGCTAATAAAACAGAAACGGATAAAAACAGCACAACAACTTAACTCTATGTTTTACAGAGACATGCCCACTAAAGAGCACCATAAGGACACATTTTTAATACGCATTTTGTTTTTTTATCACATTCATTCAGTAAAGCTACTTTGTTGCCGGGGCAGTCCAACTTATCTTCCAGCGTCTGCCAAAGTGACGGGTTGAAGGGCAGGAAATGAATCACTTTAATATTGCGTAGCATACCATTTACCACGTAGCCGAACTCACTGGTTTTAAGAATACTTCCTGCTCTGAGGAAATACTCTCCCTGATAGAACAGAACCAGCCGCAAATTTTTTAACCCCGACAGCAGGGCAAAGCAGACACCTGTTGAAGGACATACTAAATTTCTTTCGATCACCCACTTCATTTCAGTCTCCTTATGTTCTTTTATCAGCGACATAAGACCTTTTGTTATGCAAGGCATTCTCAAATTGACTTTCACCTTAGCCCACAGTTCAGGAATACAATCCTTTGTATAAGGATAAACAACGCCTGAAAAACTTTCTATTGCTCTCTTCTGGAGTCAAAATGTTTAATAATAAGCTTAAGCATGATTTCCAATGGTTACTATTTCCTTTTAATTAAATTTTGTGAGATGAAAGTATAGATGGTAAGCATTAAATCTCCTCGCTATTAAGTAAGAAAGTTTGCAAAAGCATTCTCATTTGATAATTAATGTTGAGATTAATCCTAGCGCGCACCCAGATAATAGCAATACCCGCTTAACAAGTTTTTTATTCTTTACGCTCTTTACTTTGCTTTATACAATTTATTGATCTGAAGGGGTGATGTAAAAAGTTTAAGCATGCTAGACATTTAGCGAAAATTATTCTGCTGCTTCATCGACCAGAAATTGATCCTGATTGATCACTATTTTCCAGCCTGAGTGCTGCGGATAAATATCGTTTATGGAGGTGAAAGCGGAGAGGGCTTCAACCTGATGGCTTAAGGGTTACGGCGGTTGCCTTCAGCACGTTGCGCATTTTGCTATTATCATCCAGCTTTTCCCACAGGCGTCATCTGTCGGCGGCGCCCTGCCCTCCGGCTGCCGCTCACCACGCCAGATGAGCGCAGGAAGCGATTAAACAGGCACGGAAAACTGGAAGCAGGCGCCACGGTGGGGTCTGTCGACCAGGTGAATATCGCTGTCATGTAGCTGAAGAATACGCCGGACGATCATCAGGCCCAGGCCTCCCACGCGGTGTTTACGCATATCAAGTAACGCAGGCCGCATAAACAGATCGGTTTTCTGCTCCTCCGCAATACCTGGCCCACTGTCGTTTATCTGAACCGTGATGCTGCCGGAGTGCAGATACAGGCATATTTCAATTAATCCTTCATCTGGCGTATGCCGCAGTGCGTTATCCAGCAAATTGGTAAACACTCTCTCGATCATCCCAAGATCGGCATTAACTGGCGGCATAGCGGGCGGGATTTCCACACGGATATGCTGATGGCGTGACTCTGCCATCAGCTCAAATTTGTGCAACACATCCTGAACCAGCTCGCTCAGACTGAAGATCTCTTTCTGCGGTTTTACCACGCCATATTCCAGCCGCGCCAGTTCAAACAACTCCTGTGCCAGTTTGCCTACTTTCTGACTCTGCGCCAGCGCGATACCCAGATAGCGTTGGCGATCGGCATGGCTCAGAGAGTCAGCTTTGACCGACAGCGTTTCTAAGTAACCGTGTAATGAAGTCAGCGGCGTGCGCAGGTCATGTGAAATATTGGCAACAAATTCCCGCCGCATCTGATCCTGCATCGTCAGGCTTTGCCACTGCTCATCAATTCGTTTTGCCAGCTGAACAAAAGCCTGCCTGAGCTGAGCAACCTCATCGCCTGGCTGTGCCTCGGCCGATCCGCTCTGCGCCAGCGCCTGAATGGCTGGCATACCGCCGCTGTCCAGTGTGGAAACCTGCTCAGTTAATTTGCGTACCGGGCGCGTAACCCAGCGAAAAGCAATAACGCCAATCACGCTGCCAAAGAGGATCACCATCCCCATTGAGCGCAGCGCCATTTTGATAACAGAGTTGTACTGAGCTTCGCTTGCCAGCGCTGTGTACTCTTCTCCCTGGAGCACGATGTAGACATAGCCTTTCAGTTCGTGACCCGTTTTGAGCGGCGCGGCGCTGAACACTTCGGGCTGACCAGGCGCACGGGGGTTGTCACCATAAACCGGCATGGTCGCGCCCGATAACAGCGCTTTCACCGGCGCAAGGTCAATACTGACCTGCTTTAGTTTGCCTGCTGGCGCAGCATTTTCCACAATGTTACCCTGCGCATCGAGCAGATAAACTTCCACGCTGGGGTTGACCGCCATCAGCTGATTGAACAGTTTATGAACGGCATCCTTGTCCAGCCCCTCTTCACTGAGCAACGGATTGTTACTGGCTATTTGTGAAGCCAGATTGACGGAGAGGCGTTGAATAACTGACTGGCTGTACTGGCTGGCGGTGCGGACCTGCATATAGCCGGAAATGGCACAGCAGGCGACCAGCAACAAAACGAACACCAGCATCAGGCGTTGTGAAAGCGAAAACTGCCGCATACCCCTTCCTCAGGCGTCCTGCGCCCCGGTAGAAAATTTGTAACCTTTGCCCCACACGGTGAGGATCCTTTCCGGTTCCGCGCTATTAACTTCGATTTTGATCCGTAAGCGATTGATATGGGTATTTACCGTGTGCTCATACCCCTCATGCTGGTAGCCCCAAACCTGATTCAACAGGCTGAGTCGGGAGAAAACTTTGCCCGGATTTTTAGTAAAGAAATAGAGCAGATCAAACTCCCTCGGCGTCAGCTCAATCAACTGTTGATGGAGAAAAACTTCCCGCGCCACGGGATCAATAGTCAGTCCAGAGAAACTTAATGTGCCGGCATCCATCTTCAGGTTGCGCGCCATCGCTTCCTGGCGGCGGAACAGGGCTTTCACTCTGGCTACCAGCTCCAGCATCGAGAAGGGCTTTGCCAGGTAATCATCCGCGCCAAGCTCTAACCCCAGCACCCGGTGAACTTCACTGGCGCGGGCGCTGATAATAACTATCGGCGTGTAGCGCGTCATATTGCGCGCCCGACGGCAAATTTCCAGCCCGTCCACACCTGGCAGCATCAGATCAAGGATCAGCGCATCCCAGCCCCCTTTTTCCAACAGCGCCACGCCCTGATTGCCGTCAGCGGCATGAGTGATGAGATAGTTTTCATCGCGCAGATGCAGTGAAAGCAGCTCGGCGATGTCGGCATCATCCTCAATGATCAATATTTTTTTGCTCTCCACTGGCGGCCCCTGACTGCGGATTATTTATGCAGTCTACACAAAGCCCCTGCCCGGAGTTATCACATTTTGTTTAACTCTGCGTGAGGTCTTGGGGATCTGCTTCGCCCAATACTGACCCGGTCGAAACGCATTGCCTGAGGAGAGACTACATGGATCTGCCAACCTCTGATGCAGCCAGTAAACCAGTGGTCATTCATCCACTCTGGCTGCGTGTGGTGCACTGGCTCAACGCGCTGGCCGTATTGATGATGGTCGCCAGCGGGTGGCGAATTTACAACGCTTCACCGCTGTTTGCTTTCGAGTTTCCGGGCGATATCACGCTGGGGGGCTGGCTGGGTGGCGCACTGCAATGGCACTTCGCTGCAATGTGGTTATTTGGATTTAACGGACTGATTTATCTGCTACTGAATTGGCTTACTGGCCGGTTTAAAGAGAAATACTGGCCGTTAAGCTTTACGGCGCTGGTTCGCGATCTGGCCCAGGCCTTACGGGGGCGCTTACAGCATGCTGACTTACGGCATTACAACATGGTTCAGCGCATGGCTTACGGCTTTGTGATGTTTGACGGCGTACTGCTGACGATTTCAGGATTAGTGCTGTGGAAATCCGTACAGTTTCCGCTGCTGAGAGAGCTACTGGGCGGCTATGACACCGCGCGTTATCTCCATTTTCTGGCAATGGCTTCACTGATGGGGTTTGTGGTGCTGCATGTAGTGATGGTGGCGCTGGTGCCAAAAACCCTGCTGGCCATGATCCGTGGACGCTAAGGAACTGCAATGAAGAAAATTATCAACCTGTTCGCTTCAGTCCACAACCAGGAGATTGTGGCAGAAGCGCAACAGCTGATCGCTCGTCAGCTGGACACCTCTTCGCGCCGGCGGTTTCTGCGGCAAGGGCTGACGTTAGGGGGCATTGCGATGCTGTCAGGCTGTGATATCAGTGATAACGCCAGTGTGGATAAAGCCCTGAATGCCATCTCTCGCAGTAACGATCGGGTACAGCACTGGCTCTTTGGCAGCAATCGTCTGGCACCGATCTATCCGGAATCAGCCATTACCCGCCCTTTTCCCTTTAATGCGTTCTACGACGAAGCAGAGGTGCCCGAAGTCAGGGGTGAAACTTATCGCCTGAAAATCGCGGGGAAAGTATTGGATAAAAGAAGTTGGTCACTGCCAGAGCTTTATAACATGGCGCAGGTCAGTCAGGTGACCCGCCATATTTGCGTGGAGGGCTGGAGCGCAGTGGGCAAATGGGGCGGCGTGCCTTTTGCTGATTTCCTCCGGCTGATTGGGGCTGACCTGAGCGCGGAATACATCAGTTTTAAGTGCGCAGATGACTATTACACCAGTATTGATATGAAGACGGCCCTTCATCCTCAAACGCTACTGGCGCTGACCTGGGATGGCAACATTCTGCCTGCCAGATATGGTTATCCAATGAAATTAAGGATACCTACCAAGCTGGGTTATAAAAACCCCAAACATATTCAGGTAATTGAAGTAACTAACACCTTCCCTGGCGGTTACTGGGAAGACCAGGGCTACAACTGGTTTGGCGGCAGCTGAACCTCTTTTCCGCCTGCTCCCTGCACATCCTGTGCTGACTGAAACTAAGGAACGACCATGAAAAAGATGATGAATGTAGTGCTGATCTCCGGCGCCATGATAATGGGTATGGCTGGTGTAACCTATGCAGCTGACAGCATGAAAAAAGAGGGCATGTCACAAGACTGTATGAAAAAGGAGGGTATGGATAAAGAGGGGATGAGCAAAAAATGCATGCCAAAAGATCATATGAAGAAGGAGAGCATGTCGAAAGCCTCGATGTCAAAAGACAACATGAGCAAAGGAGCGATGTCTGACGGCAGTATGAACAAAGACAATATGAAGAAAGATGAGATGAAAAAAGGCAGCATGAGTCAATAAGCTCGCGGATCCCTGCCTTATTTTTTATCTCTCCTGGCAGCCTGCCAGTGGCAGGCTGTTTGCTATTTATCTACCGACAACAGTCAGGCTAACTGATTGGTCAGAAAACAGTTAATCCGCCGATAACAAACGCTCCCCTGTTTTTTACTCTTTGGCTTATTTGTAAATAACCGCAGTTCCATAGAGATGGTTGTTTCCACTGGCTGAAATAATCTGGAAAGAGGTTGCGCCCTGCCCGGCGGCTTTTTCAGCCAGGCTTTTTTGCAGCTCATCCAGGTTATTCCCGAAAACTGACGCGTTAATTACCCCCTGCCGTTGTGCGTTAACAGGGACAGTGCTGACTTCTGTTGCGGCCAAAGTGGCAAAAGAAGCGGCAGTAAATACGATTGCAGTGATGGCTTTGGTCAGGTTTTTCATAATGTGTTCATTATTAAGTTTTCAGGCCCACCGGATGCGGGCAGTCTGGTATTTATTCGATACTGCATAAAATATCTGCGTCAGGGTGGCTGGCTTGATCGGCTACAGCTTCTTAACGATAACTGGCCAGCCATGCCCCATTATTGCGATAAGCTTTTTGCCGCTTTCTCAATCAGGGCGGCTACTTTTTCCGGCTGCGAGGCGTAAATGGCGTGACTGCCCTTCAGCTCCGTCACGGTGCTGTGCGCACGCTGAGCCATAAAGCGCTCCAGCTCAGGATTGATGGCGCGATCTTCCGTGGAGACCACCGCCCAGCTCGGTTTGCTTTTCCATGCCGGTGCGCCTGCCGGTGTGTTAAAGGCCGCCGCCGCCGTCATAACCTGAGAGCGCGCCATAAAATCAGCCTCTTTTGCCGGCAGGTCGGCAGCAAAGTCTGCGTGGAAATTTTCAGGTTTCAGATAGAGATAGTGATCGGTGGTCTCGGTAATCGCCTTGCTGGCCGGCGGGTTTTTGCCGGCAAGGGTCAGCAGCGACTCGCCTTTCTCTGGCTGGAAGGCCGCCACATACACCAGGCCCGCCACCGACGGGTCATTTCCCGCCTCGCTGATGATCATGCCGCCGTAGCTGTGGCCCACCAGCAGCGTTTTTCCTTTCTGTAATGCCAGCACGCGGCGGGTCGCGGCAACGTCATCAGCCAGCGAGGTTTCCGGCTCCTGCACCACGGAAACGTTATAGCCCTCTTTGCCCAGAATACGCGCCACCGGTAACCAGCCAGAGCCGTCAGCAAAAGCACCGTGCACCAGCACCACGTTTTTCACCGGTTCAGCCACTGAAGCCTGAGCAAAGGTGGAGAGGAACAAACTTAATGCCAGGGAGGTCAATGATTTTTTAAACATGATTTTTTCTCGCAAATGTCTGGAGCCGCTCCGGTTCACTGACCGGCAGAGGCGCGTTCACGCATGAACAGGATTATGCAGAGGAGGCGTGCCGTCAGGCCGCCTCCTCACCGCCGGATGTTATTCAGCCAGCTGCTTAAGAAGCTGTGCCGCCGTGGCCGCAGAAGAGGTCGGGTTCTGACCGGTAATCAGCAGGCCGTCGCTGACGACATAGGAACTCCAGTCCGCGCCTTTGGAGTAGAGGCCGCCTTTGGCAATCAGTTCGTCTTCCACCAGGAAAGGCACAATCCGGGTCAGGCCGACCGCTTCCTCTTCGGTATTGGTGAAGCCGGTGACCTTTTTACCCTGAACCAGCGGCGCGCCCTCAGGCGTTTTGACGTGGCGAAGCACGCCGGGTGCATGACAAACCAGCGCGACGTTTTTGTTTGCCGCCAGGAAGGCCTCGATTAATGCGATGGAGTGCTTGTCTTCCGCAAGATCCCACAGTGGGCCATGGCCACCCGGATAAAAGACCGCGTCGTAATCGGCCTGCGACACGCTGTCCAGGCGGACCGTTTCGGCCAGCTGCGCAATGGCGTCGGCGTCGGCCTCAAACCGGTGCGTCTGCTCAGTGCGGAAATCAGGCTCGTTGCTTTTTGGATCTAACGGCGGGTTGCCTCCTTTTGGCGAAGCCAGGGTGACTTCTGCGCCCGCATCTTTAAAGGCGTAGTAAGGCGCTGCCAGCTCTTCAAGCCAGAAACCTGTTTTGCGTCCGGTATCACCCAGCTGATCGTGTGAGGTCAGAACCATAAGAATTTTCATCGTGTATCTCCGGTAAGTTAACGTAGTTTGTATTTAGTAGACCGGTCGTCTCTATATCAGGTAAAAACCGGCCTTGTGATTTTGTCTCTCTACAAAGAGAGTGCTCAATGCTGTATTACTCCGCTAAGCAAGTCTGCCGCGATGAATTCATCTTAGAGAGATCAAAGCAGCCCTGGAAGGCATGTTGTTATCCTGTGACCATGAGTCACTGGCTAAGTGTCAGGCCATACAGCTCTCCTCTTCCTGCGGACGAAACAATCGAAAAAGAGGGTTCTGTTCAGGTAGAGTGTCATTTTACCCCAGCACCCTGCGAGTGGAGCCAACCTGAGGAAGACACCCTACCACCTGTCATGTCTTGCTCTCTGCGTGTTCTACAACAGCAACTGGGTAAGAGGAAGGGGTTTTCAGGGCAGTACTTTATTCCACGTTAAGTCACGCTGAAAAACTCCATTGTGGCGCAGGATCAAGTAAGCTTTAACTGTCATAAGCCTGACTTTCTCCACTTTAACAGTTGCTGGTCGCTGGTCGCTGTGCGCTTTGTGGTTTAGCAGGAATTCATCAGCGGGCGAATATAAGCCTGCTAAAACAGTGACATTAGCGCCTGGACACCTTAATAAGACACTTTTCCTGCTTCTTAACGCAGAGTTACGTTCTCTGTCGCAATAAAATTAAAGGGATTTTTTATGACCTCAAAATGGCACTGGTTGCTCTCACAAATGACCCGCAAGCTCTGGTTCCGCACATCGCTTTTCGCCATCCTCGCTGTGATAACCGCCCTGATATCCATTGTGTTTAAGTCTTTTATGCCACCTGCGTTATCAGGCCTGGTTGGCACTGATGCGGTGGATAAAATTCTGGGCATTCTGGCTTCCAGTATGCTTGCAGTGACCACCTTTTCACTCAATATCATGGTTTCTGCTTACAACGCCGCCAGCAGTAGCGTGACACCACGCGCTACCCGACTGCTCGTTGAAGATCCCACCACACAGAACGTTCTGGCCACATTTATAGGTTCTTTTTTATATAGCCTGGTAGGCATCATTGCGCTGAGTATGGGGGCTTACGGTAAAGAAGGCCGCGTTGTACTGTTTTTCGTTACGCTGGTAGTGATTATATTAATCATCATTACGCTGCTACGCTGGATACAGCACCTTGCTCAGTTTGGCCAGTTAGGCGAAACCACGCAGCGTGTAGAGGACGCAACGCGCCGGACCTTTCTTGATCGTTTACACAATCCGCTTTCGGGTGCCAGCGAATGGCGTGAACAGGTCCTCTCAGCGGAGAATGCTACCCCCTTTTATTTAAAAGATGTGGGCTATATTCAGCATATCGATATGCAGTCGCTCTCGGATCATGCTAATGAAAAAGCGCTGTTAATATTTATCGCCAGACAGCCGGGAGAGTTTATTCACCCTGCGGAGCCTCTACTTTGGATATCTCCTGCGCAGGCGAAGGTCGATACAGAACTGCTGATTAGCAGCTTCACCGTCAGGCCACAGCGCTCTTTCGATCAGGATCCAAGATTTGGTTTTTGCGTGTTATCGGAAATTGCCTCAAGAGCTCTTTCTCCCGCAGTTAACGACCCGGGTACCGCTATTGACGTAATAGGACGCGGCGTGAGGTTGCTTTCCCACTGGCCCAGCGTGTCAGAGCGCGACAGCAGCGTTCATTATCCTCATCTTTACATGCGTCCGCTGAATCCCGCCGAGCTGTTTGATGATTTATTCACCGGCATCGCCAGAGACGGAGCAGGAATGATTGAAGTACAGATAGCACTGCAAAAGGCATTGAAGGCGCTGGCAGCGATAAACCCTTCGGTATTTGCTGTTCCAGCTAAAGAACACCGCCTTCAGGCAATGGAGCGCGCCGGGCATGCACTTCAGTCAGACTATGACCGGCGGCGTTTAAGTCAATTTCAAGAGTGAGGGACACGGGAAGGCTCCTTTACTTAACTTCGCACCAGGTACGTTTGCTCTGTTGACACTATATTCATTAATTATTTCCGTTTTATGCAGCAGGACACCAGGTTTTTCAGTCAGATTTACAGAGGGCGTGGGAAATGGCGCTATCTGTGCGCAACCGGCTGCTGCGTCAATGCTGACGCTATCTGTAAATCAGCAGCGGCTTAAGTGGCTTCCCTGCCTGGCGGTTCAGAATGTTACCTGGGGCTGGGCAACCATAACAAAGCTATTAGCCCCGCCTGGCTGACTCTGTTTACGTTGCTGAGTAAGATTTGACAGATCGTCTTAAAAGAGACTTTCAGAGTGAAGGAAAATCAACATGCTGAATGTTGCAGCAATATTTTTGTCTGTCACTGCCCTACTGGCTTATTTAAACAGGCGTTACGTGGGGCTACCTCCGGCTATCGGCGTCATGGGCATTGCATTGCTCATCTCCCTGGTGAATATGTTCGCCGACAGGATGGGTTTTCACCTCTTAAACGAGCTTGAGCACTCTCTGGTCGAATCTGTTGATTTCTCTGAACTACTGATGCAGGGAATGCTGTCACTTTTGCTGTTTGCAGGTGCTCTGCATGTTGATTTCAAACAATTGCGGGCTTACCGGTGGCAGGTGGCCTCTCTGGCATTCCTGGGAACGGCAATCTCTACTCTGCTTATCGGTACCTCTTTATGGGGAATTCTCTCACTCAGCGGGCTACAGCTGCCTTTTGCTTATTGCCTGATCTTCGGTGCGTTAATCTCGCCTACCGACCCAATTGCCGTGATAGGCATTTTGCAGTCTGCTGGTGCGCCCAAAAATGTTGAACTCGTTATGTCAGGTGAGTCACTCTTTAATGATGGGGTTAGCGTAGTGCTGTTTTCCTTGATTTTTACCATGCTGGGGAACGGAGAAGTCCCTTGCGTGGCCGAGGGGGCGATCCTGCTGTTGAGAGAAGCTGGCGGTGGTGCGTTGCTGGGAGCGATTATCGGTTACGTTATCTATTTAATGCTTAAAAGCATCGACAGCTATCAGGAAGAGGTGATGCTCACCCTCGCCGCAGTACTGGGCGGCTATGCGCTGGCAACACACCTCGAGGTATCCGGCCCGCTGGCTATGGTAGTGATGGGACTGATTATCGGTAACCAGGGGCGTTCATATGCCATGTCAAAAGAGACAGAACGGCATGTAGATATGTTTTGGGAGCTTATTGACGAAATACTCAATGCAGTGCTTTTTGTGTTAATTGGGCTTGAGGTGATATTACTTCATTTCAGCCATACGCTTATTGGCGTTGCATGCATGGTTATTATTCTTACGCTCTCTGCACGGTTGCTTACGGTGGGCCTGCCTGTTGCGTTGTTTACGAATCTGTTCCGGTTGCCAAAAGGATCCTGGGCGGTACTGACCTGGGGCGGGTTGCGGGGCGGCATCTCTGTAGCGCTGGCGCTTTCACTGCCTGCGGGTGATGCCCGCGACACCGTTGTTTCCCTGACTTATCTGGTTGTTGTGTTCTCGGTGCTGGTGCAGGGCATGTCCATTGGCAGGCTTGCCAGCTGGGTTATCAAACGTGAGTGACTGCTTAACTAAAAAGTTGCACAGATAAGTATGACTTGCAGGCTGAAACTCTCTTCAAGTCGACATCAAACCCTGGAAACCAGCAGAGGTCTGGTACATTCCTGATGCGCTGCATAAAGTAAAGGAATTGGTGGAAAATCATCACCAAAGCTGATGCTTCACGTTATATTAGCGCCACGGAGTCAGGCTGGAACAGCATTCATGGCTCTTTTTATCGTTAAGGAGCTTCCATGAATAACCCCACGGCGCAGCAACCAGCACGGAAACGTCCGATGAAACTCACTACCTCCGTCAGCCTGATGGTGAGTACAGTGATCGTGGCGGTGCTGGTGGTGGTCCATTTTTTCTATTTTTTGCAGATTTCCAGCGTGACGCGACAGAGCGTTGAGCATAAGGCGCTGGCGGTGGCCCGCACGCTGGCGAACTCCCCGGATATCCAGCACGCCCTGCTTTTACCCGCAACCCTTAACCTGATCCAGCCAGTCGCCTCTCAGGTGCAGAAGAGCAACGACCTGCTCTATGTGGTGGTGACCAATATGGAGGGCATTCGCTATTCCCATCCGGTCAGGGAAGCCATTAACCAGCATTTTATCGGCCCGGATCTGCGCCCTGCACTGCTGGGTAAAGAAAACGTCTCTGTTAACCAGGGCCAGCTGGCGAAAGCCCTGCGCGTTTTTACCCCCGTTTATGACCCGCAACACCGCCAGATCGGTGTGGTGGTGATTGGTATCTCGCTGAGTGAAGTGAATGCGCAGATCAATCAGAGCCGCTGGAATATTCTCTGGACGGCGCTGTTCGGGAGTCTGGTGGGCGCGGCAGGCACCTTCTGGCTGGTCAGGGCTTCCCGCAGAATGTTATTCGGCCTGGAGCCTTATGAAATCTCGGCACTGTTTGAACAGCGCCAGGCGATGCTGTACGCCATCAAAGAGGGGGTAGTCGCCGTAGATCTCAACGCGCAGGTGACGCTGATTAATCACGCCGCCCGCAAGCTGTTTCGTGAAACCGGCATGCCGCAGGCTTCAGAACAGGAGATTGTCCGGAACCTGGAAGCTTCCGGCCCGCTGATCGCCAACCTGCGCGCCGTGCTGAACAGTGGCAAGCCCCAGCGTGATGAAGAGATCCACTTCCGGGGACGCGATCTGTTGATCAACACCATGCCGGTCAGCAGCAAAAACAACATCATCGGCGCGATTTGTACCTTCAGGGATAAAACGGAAGTCACCCGGCTTACCCAGCGCCTGAGCGGGATGGTCAACTATGTCGATACCCTGCGTCAGCACTCCCATGAATTTATGAATAAGCTGCATGTCATTCTGGGTCTGTTGCATATGAAAAGCTACGAGCAGCTTGAGGCATACATTCTGAAAACTGCCAACAACTATCAGACTGAAATCGGATCGCTGTTGCGAAAAATAAAGTCGCCGGTGATAGCTGGTTTTTTATTAAGTAAACTTAACAGGGCTTCAGATCAGGGGCAGCGGCTGGTACTGAGTGAAGAGAGTTTCCTGCCGGACAGAGGCAGCGAACAGCAGGTTTCGGTCCTGATCACCGTTCTGGGGAATCTTATTGAGAATGCGTTTGATGCCCTGAGCCAGCAGCCGGAAGGTGAAGTCAGCGTGTTGCTGCACTATCAGCAGGGCTGGCTGACCTGCGAAGTCAGCGATGACGGGCCGGGAATTCCGCCGGAACAGCTTGACGCTATCTTTGAAAAAGGGTTTTCCTCCAAAGGCGAGCAGCGCGGAGTGGGTTTATTCCTCTGTAAGCAGCAAACCCTGAGCCTTGGCGGCGAAATTATTGTAGAGTCCGACCCTGGGGTTTATACCCAATTTTTAGTCCAGCTTCCCTGGGATGGAGGAGAAGAGAACGCATGTTAAATGTTTTAGTGGTCGATGATGATGCGATGGTGGCCGAGCTAAACCGCTGCTACATCGGGCAGATCCCAGGATTTTCCTGCTGCGGCGTGGCCTCCACGCTGAAACAGGCCAGAGAGATGGTGCTGCACAGCGATCTGCATATCGATCTGATCCTGCTGGATATCTATATGCAGCAGGAGAACGGGCTGGATTTACTGCCGGAAGTTCGCGCTGCGAAGCGCACCATTGATGTGATTGTCATCTCTTCAGCGGCGGATGCGCAGACCATTCAGCAATCTCTGCACTATGGCGTGGTGGATTACCTGATCAAGCCGTTTCAGTTTGCCCGTTTTGAAGAGGCGCTGACCGGCTGGCAGCATAAAAAGACGCTGAAAGAGACGCACAGCTGGTACAAGCAGGAGGATGTGGATGCGCTGCTGCATGGCAACCTGCCGGAGATGGCTGATGCGCACCGCCTGCCCAAAGGCTTAACGCCTCAGACCTTGCGCACGCTTTGCCTGTGGATTGATGCGCATCCGGACACAGAATTTTCTACGGACGACCTTGCCGCTGCGGTGAATATTTCGCGCGTTTCCTGCCGTAAATATCTGATCTGGCTGGCGCAGCGGAAAATCCTCTCCACCAACCTGCACTATGGGCTGACAGGAAGACCGGTTTACCGTTACCGTTTACAGGCCGAACACGCCCAGCTTCTTAAACAGTTTTGTCAGTAACGATCTCAGGCTGAAATTCGCTATCCAGCAGAGTAAAAGATGAGAGCCGCTGTGAAGAACAGATGACCTGGCCCGCTTTGGTGACGAAAATGGCTTCCAGCTCTGGCCGGGTATGAAGATAAGCGAGGCCTTTTTCCACCCCCATGCCGTACAGCAAGGTGGTGGCGATGTCACCCTCAATGGAATCTTCTGAGATAACGGTGACGCTGAGCAGTTCATTATCCAGCGGGTAGCCGCTGCGGGGATCAAGAATATGGTGATAGCGCTGGTTGTTGAGTTCGAAATAACGCTCATAAATGCCAGAGGTCACTACTGATTTACCCCTGACGTTGATCACACCAATCAGGGCATCCGGGGCGGCAAAAGGCTTTTTCAGGCCAATGCCCCAGCCCGCCTCTTCCGGCGGGCCGCTCAGGGTCTGGATATTTCCCCCCAGATTGATCAGCGCCTGCGTCACGCCTTCCCGCTGCAAATAATCCCGCACCCGATCGGCAATATAGCCCTTAGCAATGGCACCCAGGTCGATCTCCATGCCCTTTTGTTGCAGAAACACCGTACAGGCCTCTTTGTCCAGCAATACCTGGCGGGGATCGGTGAGCGGAAGAAGCGCCTCGATCTCCTCCGCAGGCGGGATACTGTCGCCCCTGAAGCCGATTTTCCAGCGCTTAACCAGCGGGCCAATGGTGAAATTAAACAGGCTCTCCGGAAAAAGGCTGGCGGCATGGGCGCAGGCAATAAGGTCGAAAACCGGCGGGCTGACCTTAACCGGATGCAGCCCCGCCGCCTGGTTGATACTCATCACTTCTGACTGCGGACGATTGACGGTAAGCAGGATTTCATACTGCTTGATCAGGCGGAAGACGCGTGCGGCGAGCGCTTCATCATGTTCAAACAGCTTTAGCAGAATCGGGGAACCCATTAACACGGCGGAGTAAGCACATACCCGTTCTTCAGCTGACATACTTTCTCTCCTGTCGCAGCGCCACAACTTCCCTGACTGGCAAACGCCGGATCTCTTCGGCGCCTGTTCAGCTCTGTTGACGGGCAAGTGCTGCCGCGTTTTTACCGGCCAGAATACCAAAGATGATGATATCCGCTACGGCATTGCCGCCAATACGGTTAGCGCCGTGGATACCGCCGACAACCTCACCGGCAGCCCAGGCTCCCTTAATCACCTGTTTCTGCGCATCCAGCACCGCCGTATCGGTATTGATCGTTACGCCGCCCATGGTGTGGTGTACGCCAGGCGCGACACGGATAGCATAGAACGGCCCCTGTTTCAGAGGGTGGCGCAGCGCGGTTTTGCGGCCAAAATCTTCGTCATGTTGTTTCTCAACAAAGAGATTGTAGCGTTCTAACGTCGCCAGAAGCGCATGCATATCCATGTTCAGCTTCACTGCCAGCTCCTGAGGAGAGGGCGCACTGATCACAAATCCTTTAGCGATATACTCATCCGCCGCCTTGTTGTTAAGACGAACCTGCTCGTCGAACAATACCCAGGCACTTTTTTCCGGCAGCGCAATAATCTCCGCCGACACTTTGTCACGCGTTTCCATCTCATTAAAGAAGCGTTTACCCGCCTGACTGATCAGGATGGCGCCGCCGCCGCGAATCGCTTCAGAAATCAGATAGGAGGTGGTTTGTTCTACTGTGGGGTGGATCTGAATTTCACCCATATCCACGGTATCCGCACCAATTTTCTGCAACATGGCGATACCGCTACCGGTGGCACCTTTGTGGTTGGTGGTCACAAAGCCGTCCAGTTCCGGGCGATATTTCACGACCATCTCACGGTTAGCGCTAAAGCCACCGGTGGCGACGATAACGCTTTTTGCGTAGAGAATACGGCTGTCGTTATATTCATCCACCACCTTCACGCCCGCAACGGCCCCGTTTTCAAACAGGATCTCCGCCACGGAGGTTTCCAGCAGCACTTCAATATCGCGTTTGTTGATGTTTTTAACCAGCCCGCTGATCAGGAAGCCCCCGACCGCTGAGCGGTCAGCGGGACGGTGCGTCCTGTCGATGCTCATGCCGCCGGTGATGGTAATATCCTTCAGCTCAATCTCCTTCGCGGCCAGCCACTCAATGGCTTCCGGCGCCAGGTCGACGAACTCACGCAGCAGCACCGGGTTGTTTTTGAACTTACCGCCCTTCAGCGTCTCTTCATAGAAAAGCTCTTTGCTGTCCACAATACCTTTCAGCTTCTGGAAGCGGGTTTCGGCCGCGTTCATGCCCACAGAGGCTTTGATGGTGTTACCGCCAATGGTCGGCATCTTCTCAATGATCACCACGCGAGCGCCGTCATCGTAAGCCTGAATCGCCGCGGCCAGACCTGCACCGCCGCTTCCCACAACCACCACATCATAATTTTGCGGTGCCTGCGGGTTACCGCCCTCTTCAATAACATGCTCTTTACTGGAGGTTGCCAGCGCGCGTGACACGGCTTTTTTCAGCGCTTCACTCTGCGTCGTCGCGCCGGTAATGGCATCTACGTGCGGGCTGTTAGCCACCAGAATACGGGTACGAAGGCTTTCAAAGGTAGTGGTAAAGTCCACGTCCAGAGAGGCGTCCGGCACCAGCGAGATATCGGTAATACGGTCAGTGTCGAGGGTAACAGCAATTTTCAGCTTCAGCGCCTCCGCTTCCACTTTCTCCTGATACACCCCAGCTTTGTATTTCCGTCCGGTGGTACTGGTGTCGCGGATCATCGCGTCCACCAGCGAGAAGCGCCAGAGCGGTTCCGGGATTTTCAGCTCTTCGCGGCGCTGGCTGTCGATATACAACTCAAGATGATCTTCATTGATGATGCGGTCTGCCCAGTCGGGATAGGCGATACAAGCCTTGCCTATCGCCACCAGATCGAAACCGTACTCCAGCGCTTTTTCAGCATCGGCTTTATTTACTACCCCGCCCACGCCAATCACCGGGATCTTCGCCAGCGTCTCTGAACGCCTGGCGATAAATTTGGTGATCAGCGGGGTTGGATCTTCCAGGTCTACGATGGATGGGCGCAGCAGCTGGCCTACGGAGAAATGCACATAATCCAGCCCGCGCGCGGCGAGTTTCTCCAGCAGGTACATTGTGTCGTCAAAACGGATGCCGGGGACTTCAAGCTCTTCCGGTGAGAAACGGTAGCCGATGATAAAAGAGGCATCGGCAAAACGTTCCACCATTTTGTGGGTGATCTCCAGCACTTCCAGTGGGAACCGGGCGCGGTTGTCGCGGCTGCCGCCCCATTTGTCGTCGCGCTGGTTGGAATTTGGCGAATAGAACTGCTGGATAAGATAGGTGTTTGCGCCATGGAGTTCGACGCCATCAAAGCCCGCCTTGATGGCGCGGTTTACCGCATCACCGAATTTGGTGATCATCACCTCCACTTCATCCGCCGTCAGCGCCTGTGGCGTGGTGGCACCTTCACGCGGAGCGGCAATAGCGCTAGGCGCGACCGGCGTTCTGCCGCCGATCAGCTCAGGTTCCACCATTCTGCCGCCGTGATAGATTTGCAGAATAGCTTTCGAGCCTTGAGATTTGATCGCCTCGGCAATTTTGCTCAGGCCGGAAATTTTGTTATCGCTGTCGATAGCGATAGCGCCGGGGAAAGCTGGCCCTTTTGGGTCGATAAAGCAGCACTCGACAATCACCGTGCCAATGCTGCCGGCACGTGCGCGGTAATACTCCACCAGTTCGCTGGTCACCGTACCATCATAATAACCGGTACAGGTGGTCATCGGCGCCATCAGCAGACGGTTTTTCAGGACTGCGCCGTTAGGTAATGTGAGGGGATTCAGGATCGGGGTGAGTGTTGGCATGATGAACAACTCCAAAAATTTAAAAGTCTGTAAATCTTTCGCGGACGCATTATTTCCCTATAATTAAGTGGTCCGATGTCATGTGCTTAATATACCCTTTTCTTTGCTTATATAAGCGATAAATTTAGTTTTTAAACTTTTAAATAATATGGAGCTTATAATTAACGGCAAAAAGATAAAAACCACCTTTAATTGTTAACCAATAGTTGATAAAAAGCAACTTCTGATTAACACCAAAAATAAACCTATATTAATCAATTAATTAAAAATTACTTTTTTGTTTTCAGGAAATTAACCCCAGGGGCGGAATACCCTTTTTGCCGATAACAGGCAGAGAGAGAAAAGGAATTATTGTGATTTTTTAAAAAACAGAAACCCGAGGGAAATATTTATTGATCCAGATCAATATTCTTATTTCATGCAAATCGCATGATATTCACAGTACCTGATAAAGTCTTTGTCACCAGAGAAATAAACAGCTCATTCTATTTTCGGTCGTTGCGATTAACCGATAAAAAAAGCATTATTAAACTAAAAAAAGCATTCACATCTACAATTAACCGCAACGCCATAACGCATTCTCCTTAACTTGCAGACAAATACTATGAAACCACTAGCGACAGTCAGTGAACCTCCCAAAGCTGCACCATCCGCTCAGGGAACCAAAAAACGCCTGATCATGATGTTCTTACCGGTACTGGTGGCGGTGCTCCTGCTGCTGGTTCCGGTACCGGAAGGGTTAGAACCCCATGCCTGGCACTTCTTTGCCATTTTCGTCGGCGTCATTGTCGGTTTAATCTTCGAACCGCTGCCTGGTGCGGTAATTGGCCTCACCGGGGTGGTGGTGATCGCCCTGTTCAGCCAGTGGCTGCTGTTCAGTCCGGCAGAACTGGCTAACCCGAAATTCAAAATGGCCAGCGAATCGTTCAAATGGGCGGTGAGCGGCTTCGGCAACTCTACCGTCTGGCTGATTTTCGGTGCCTTTATGTTCGCCGCCGGCTACGATAAAACGCAGTTTGGCCGCCGCCTGGCGCTGATACTGGTGAAGTATCTGGGCCGACGCAGCCTGACGCTGGGGTATGCCATTACCTTCGCGGATCTGCTGCTGGCACCGTTTACGCCTTCCAATACTGCGCGAAGCGGTGGCACCATCTACCCGATTATCGCCAACCTTCCTCCTTTATATGGCTCTAAACCCAACGACCCCAGCGCTCGTAAGATCGGCTCTTACCTGATGTGGGTGGCTATCACTGCCGCTTGTATCACCAGCTCTATGTTTCTGTCGGCTCTGGCACCAAACCTGCTGGCACTGGCGCTGGTTAAAAGCATCGTTGGTTTTGAAATTTCCTGGGGAACCTGGTTCCTGGCCTTCCTGCCGCTGGGCGTGCTGCTGATCCTGACCATGCCGCTGCTGGCCTACTGGTTCTACCCGCCGGAAGTGAAAATTAATGATGAAGTGCCGCGCTGGGCGAAAAGCGAGCTGGAAAAACTCGGCAAGCTGACCCGCAATGAAATCCTGCTGCTGGTGTTTGTCTGTAGCGCGCTGCTGATGTGGATCTTCGCCACCTCATGGATTGAACCGGCAATGGCTGCGCTGCTGGTGGTGGTCCTGATGCTGTGGACTGGCGTATTAAACTGGAATGATATCACCAGCAACAAGCCAGCCTGGAACACCTTTGCCTGGTTCGCCACGCTGGTTGCTCTGGCGGATGGTCTGGCCCGCGTCGGCTTTATCGCCTGGCTGGGCAAAGAGGGAGGTCAGCTGCTAAACGGCTTTGACCCACAGGTTGCGGCAGTGATGCTGCTGATCGCCTTCTTCCTGCTGCACTACCTGTTTGCCAGTACCACCGCGCACACCACCGCCCTGCTGCCAGCCATGCTGACCATCGCCGCCGCTATTCCGGGCATAAATATGCCGGGCTACTGCCTGATGATGGTGACCTCTCTGGGCGTGATGGGCATCATCACCCCTTACGGTACCGGCCCAAGCCCCATCTATTACGGTAGCGGCTATCTGCCAACCAAAGATTACTGGCGCCTTGGCACCATCTTTGGGGCTATCTTCCTGGGCGGCATGATGCTGATTGCCTATCCATGGATGGTAATGATGTTCTGATGTTCCCGGCTGCGCTGCATAAGCATGCAGATGTTGAAATATTGTTATATCATCTTCCCCCGGCCAGAGGTGCTGGCCGGCCGGATTAAAATCATAACTCTTAGTCGCCTGTGGGCCTGTCGCTGCGGCCCAGGGCGTCATGAAGTGAGAAAACAATGTCGAATAAACCTTTCTATTATCAGAACCCCTTCCCTCTTGCCCCTGACGATACTGAGTATTATCTGCTGACTTCCGATTATGTTTCTGTCGCAGAATTCGACGGCCAGGAAGTGCTGAAGGTAGAGCCGCAGGCGCTGACGCTGCTGGCGCAGCAGGCGTTCCATGACGCCTCCTTTATGCTCCGCCCCGCTCATCAGCAACAGGTTGCGGCAATTCTGGCAGATCCTGAAGCCAGCCAGAACGATCGCTATGTGGCACTCCAGTTCCTCAGGAATTCTGAAATTGCCGCCAGGGGCGTGCTGCCGACCTGCCAGGATACCGGCACGGCAATTATCAGTGGTAAAAAAGGCCAGCGCGTCTGGACCGGCGGCGGCGATGAAGCGGCCCTGTCACAGGGGGTTTATAACACCTATATCGAAGATAACCTGCGCTACTCGCAGACCGTTGCGCTGGATATGTATAAAGAAGTGAATACCGGCACCAACCTGCCGGCGCAGATCGATCTTTACAGCGTGGATGGCGATGAATACAAATTCCTCTGCATCGCCAAAGGCGGTGGCTCTGCCAACAAAACCTATCTTTATCAGGAAACCAAGGCGCTGCTCAGTCCGGCTAAGCTGAAGGATTACCTGATTGGCAAAATGCTGACGCTTGGCACTGCTGCCTGCCCGCCCTACCATATCGCCTTTGTGATTGGCGGAACCTCCGCTGAAAGTACGCTGAAGACGGTGAAGCTGGCATCAACCCACTATTACGACGGCCTGCCAACCGAAGGCAACGAGCATGGTCAGGCATTCCGCGACGTGCAGCTGGAAGAAGAACTGCTGCTGGCAGCACAACAGTTGGGGCTGGGCGCACAGTTTGGCGGCAAATACTTTGCGCACGATATCCGCGTGATCCGCCTGCCGCGTCACGGCGCCTCCTGCCCGGTCGGGATGGGCGTTTCCTGCTCTGCGGACCGCAATATCAAGGCGAAGATTAACCGTGAAGGGATCTGGATTGAGAAGCTGGAAGATAACCCAGGCCGCTATATTCCGGCGGAGCTGCGTCAGCAGGGTGAAGGTGAAGTGCTGCATATCGACCTGAATCGTCCGATGAAGGAGATTTTAGAGCAGCTTTCTCAGCATCCGGTTTCCACCCGCCTTTCGCTGAGCGGCACTATCATCGTGGCACGTGATATCGCCCATGCGAAGCTGAAAGAGCGGCTGGATAAGGGAGAAGGTCTGCCGCAGTACGTGAAGGATCACCCCATCTATTACGCGGGACCAGCCAAGACGCCTGAAGGCTATGCTTCCGGTTCTCTCGGACCGACCACCGCAGGCCGTATGGATTCCTATGTCGATCAGCTACAGGAAGCGGGCGGCAGCCTGATTATGCTGGCGAAGGGTAACCGCAGCCAGCAGGTGACGGACGCCTGTCAGAAGCATGGTGGCTTCTACCTTGGCAGCATCGGCGGCCCGGCAGCGGTGCTGGCCCAGCAAAGCATCAAGAGTCTGGAATGCGTGGAGTACCCGGAGCTGGGAATGGAAGCTATCTGGAAAATTGAGGTGGAAAACTTCCCGGCCTTTATTCTGGTGGATGACAAAGGCAACGATTTCTTCCAGAAAATCAGTCAGGAGCAGTGCGCTAAATGCGTGAAGTAATGGCCTGACAGGCGACTGAGAAGCAGTAAAAATCCCGGCAGAGGCCGGGATTTTTTTGCAGCTAAAACAACAGCTCGCCGCCACCTGGGCAACACCCCGATTTTAACTCAGGTCTGCGCCGTTGCTGGCTATCACCCTTTGATACCAGAAGAACGATTTCTTTCGTTTGCGCGCCAGCGTCCCGTTGCCGCTGTCATCACGATCCACATAGACAAAGCCGTAGCGCTTGCTCATTTCACCGGTGGAGGCCGAAACCAGATCGATGCAGCCCCAGGAGGTATAGCCGATCACCGGGATGCCGTCTGCAATCGCTTCGCCCATCGCTCTGATATGCTCACGCAGATAGCTGATACGGTAATCGTCAACAATCTCGCCCCGCTCGTCGATCTCATCCCTGGCACCCAGCCCATTTTCCACCAGGAACAGCGGTTTCTGATAGCGGTCGTACATCATGTTCATGGTGATCCGCAGCCCTAACGGATCGATGCCCCAGCCCCACTCGCTGAGTTCGATATGGGGGTTTTTCAGGGATTTCACGACGTTGGCGGCGCTGCTGTTGCTCTCATTCATCTCTGCCGAGGCGCAGCGCGAAGCGTAATAGCTGAAGGAGACGAAATCGACGCTATTTTTCAGGATTTCAGCGTCGCCCGCCTCCATTTCTACCGTTATCCCTTTTTCTGCAAACAGGCGGCGGGTATAGGCGGGATAAGCGCCACGCGCCTGAACATCTATAAAGAACAGGTTTTCGCGGTCTTTTTCCAGCGCGGCCCAGACATCCTCTGGTTTGCAGGTTCTGGGGTAGAAATTACCGCCTGCCAGCATACAGCCAACCTGATTTGCCGGATTGATTTCATGCGCAATTTTCGTCGCCAGCGCGCTGGCTACCAGCTCATGATGCGCCGCCTGATATTTCACCTGCGCCTGATCCTCGCCCTCCTCAAAGACCAGCCCGGCACCGGAGAAAGGACTGTGCAGCAGGATATTGATCTCGTTGAAGGTGAGCCAGTATTTCACCAGCCCGTCAAAGGCTTCAAAACAGGTACGGGCATAGCGGGTAAAGAACTCCACCATTTTCCGGCTGCGCCAGGAGCCATATTCACGCACCAGGTGCATCGGCACGTCAAAGTGGCACAGCGTGACCAGCGGCTCAATATGATACTTTTTGCACTCGTTGAAGAGATCCCGGTAAAAAGCGATCCCCTCCTCATTCGGCACCAGCTCATCGCCATTGGGGTAAATCCGGCTCCAGGCGATGGAGGTTCTGAACACGGTAAAGCCCATTTCCGCCATCAGAGCGATATCTTCTTTGTAGCGATGATAGAAATCAATGGCCTGGTGGCTGGGATAGAACTCCCCTTCCTGGAGCGCAAAGCGCTTTTCCAGCCCGACCTTCACTGCCAGCCGGTGAGCGCCATGCGGGATGACATCCACCGTGGTCAGCCCCTTTCCCCCTGTAAAACTTGCCCCTTCAGCCTGGTTGGCGGCTAAGGCGCCGCCCCATAAAAAGCCTTCAGGAAATGGTGATGCTTGCATATCAGCCCTCTTTATCAATGTGTTTTTACTGCGGGTGACGCAGTAAGCGCGGCTGAAGGTACAGCCTCACTGCTTTTGTGCGCGGCAGTGCGTGGCGCTTCAACCGGAATATCTTCAAAACCTAGCAGTAAGGTGGTGATAAAGGAGATCACCACCGCCAGGATCATTACCCCTGCCACCCAGACAATGCTCATCGGATTGGCAGGATCAAAGAACTGTACGCTGGTAAACAGTCCGGGCGAGGCCATCGAATGGCTGGCCAGTCCGCCAATCCCCGCCACGGCTCCACAGATAAACCCGCTGATCAGGCAGGCGATCAATGGCCGTTTTAACCGCAGCGCCACGCCATACAACGCAGGCTCTGAAATGCCGGCAATAATGGCGGAAGCGGCCGCGGCCAGCGCGGTCTGGCGCAGCTCCGGGTTTTTGGTCCGCCAGGCCACCGCCAGGGAGGAGCCGCCCAGCGACAGATTAGCGCCGATTTCAGACGGCATAACCATGCCCTCTTTGCCGGTTTCCGCAATGGTCTGAATAATGGTTGGGGTGAAGACGCGGTGCATCCCGGTCATCACCAGCAGCGGCCAGGCCGCCCCCATAATCGCTACTGAAAGCCAGCCAAGATAGCTGTGCACGGTATAGACCAGTGCAGAAATACCGGTGCCGATCCAGATCCCCAGAGGGCCGATCAGCACAATAGCAATTGGCGCTGCAATCAGCATGATCAGCATCGGTTTCAGGAAGTTTTTGGTAACCACTGGCGTGATGCGGTCTACCCATTTTTCAATGTAAGAGAGCAGCCAGGTCATGCAGAGCGCGGGGATTACCGTGTAGGTATATTTTACCGCCGTGACCGAAAGGCCCACGAACTCCACTTTCTGTCCTTGCGCCGCTTTGGCCATCAGGTCAATAAACGCCGGATGCACCAGCACCCCGGCAATCGCGATAGCCAGCGACAGGTTGGTTTTGAACTTGACCGCCGCAGAGGCCGCCACCATCACCGGCAGGAAGAAGAATGCGCCATCGCCGATAACGTTAAGGATCACCAGCGTCGGATCGGTTTTGCTGAATACGCCGGACATCTCCAGGATCATCGCCAGCAGCTTGACCATCGAGCCGCCGATAATAGCGGGGATCAGCGGGGACATCGTACCAATCAGCGCATCAAGAATACCGGCACCGATTCGCCGTAGCGTAAGGCGGCTTTTGGCTGGCGAGGCCTCTTTAGCGCTCACCCCTTCCGGCAGCAGCTTTTGCACTTCCGCATAGGCCTGGGAGACATTGTTGCCGATGATCACCTGGCACTGCGTGTCACTGCGCACAACGCCCATCACGCCTGAGAGCGACTTCAGTACCGCAGCATCCACCACCGACTCATCATGCAGCACAAATCGCAGCCGCGTCATGCAGTGTGTAACCGCCGCGACGTTATCCGCACCGCCCAGCGCATCGACGATTGACTCCGCCAGTTGTGCAAAGTTCTTTGCCATGAAACCACTCCAGAATCATAAGGTTAAGCGAATTTCAGTGAAGCTTCGTGATGCCGGCAGAGCAAAAGAGCGTTCAGACTGAAACAATAGGTAACCGGTTTCACACGAGAATGTTCACTTCCTGCCCAGACTTCAAGAGTTAGTTAAAATGGCGTTTGAAATTTGTGATAGCGATCGGGTTACAGGGGAATTCGCCGCAGTGCGGGCAGAATGTGTAGAATGGCGCATCAACGTTACTCTTCCAGGAGGGGCCTGTGTCAACAATGCAGGAAGTGGCAACCAAAGCGGGCGTGTCTAAAGCCACGGTTTCTCGTGTGCTTTCGGGTAAAGGCTACGTCAGCCAGCAGACTAAAGATCAGGTTTTTAAAGCCATTGAAGAGGCGGGTTACCGGCCTAACTTGCTGGCCAGAAACCTGGCTACCAGTAAATCGATGTGCATCGGTCTGGTGGTCACCAATACCCTCTATAACGGCCCCTATTTCAATGAACTGATCTCTCAGGCTGCCAAAAAGCTCGACGCCTGTGGCCGCCAGCTGTTGTTGGTGGATGGCAAAAACAGCGCTGATGAAGAGCGCGCCGCCATTGAATTTCTGCGGGATCTTCGTTGCGATGGCATCATCATCTACCCTCGTTTTTTATCAGGCGATGAGCTGGACAGCATCATCGACAATGATAAAAAGCCGGTGATGGTGGTAAACCGGAAACTGCGCAAGCACCAGAGCCACTGCATTTTCTGCGACCACAAAGGCTCCAGTTTTCACGCCACCGAATACCTGATTAATCAGGGCCACCGAAAAATTGCGTTTATCACCGGCTCACTTGATTCGCCTACCGCCACTGAACGCCTTGCTGGCTACAAAGCAGCGCTGACAGCCTATAAGCTGCCCGTTGAGGAGGCGCTGATTGTGCCGGGAAAATGGTCTCCCGCCAGCGGTGCAAAGGCTGTTGAAACCTTACTTCAGACGGGCGTCTCTTTCAGCGCCCTGTTAGCCAGTAACGATGAGATGGCAATTGGTGCGATGAAAGCACTCAGCCTGGCCGCTCTGCGGGTGCCGGAAGAGGTTTCGCTGATCGGTTTCGATAATATTCCTACCGCTCCCTGGCTCAATCCTGCGCTTTCCAGCGTAAAAGATCCGGTGAGCGAAATGGTGAATGAGGTGATTGCCCAGATTATTTCGATGCTGGATGGCGGGACGCTGGTTAAAGAGAATGGCTTTGTTTCTGAGCTGATAATCAGAGATTCGGTAAGCACAGGGCCATTCCCGCTGGTCCCCAGGGCCAGAGAAGCCCGTTAATTTCCCGGTTTCCGTTAGCTGAAAATCCAGACCAGTTCACATTTCCCGGTTGCAACAAGGTGGTTAACCAAAATTTCGACTAAAGTTTGGTTCAGGGTCAACTACTTACCGTCCGGACATGGAGAACTATCAATGCAAAGAGTCGAGAAGCGTCAATGGAAAGCGGTGCTGGTGCTGCCGTTTATGGTGGCCGCACTGACACAAACGGGTTATGCGGCGCAAAGCGACAGCGAACAGCATCTTTTGAGTCAGGTTCCTCAGCCGCCAGATATCCGCCTTGGGCCACTGTTCCATGCCGTTCAGGCGGCCAAACTTTTCCCGGATCAGAAAACTTTTGCTGACGCGGTGCCTAAAAGCAACCCCGCCTCGATTCTGGCCGACTGGCAGATGCAGAAATCTCAGCGCAATTTTGATCTCAAGCGCTTCGTGAACGCTAACTTCACGCTTCCGGCTGAAGGTGAAAAATATGTGCCTCCAGCCGGGCAGAGCCTGCGCGAGCACATAGATGGCCTGTGGCCGGTGCTGACCCGTTCAGCCCAGCAGGCTAACCAGTGGGACTCTTTGCTACCGCTACCAAAACCTTATGTTGTTCCTGGCGGACGCTTCCGTGAGGTCTATTACTGGGACAGCTATTTCACCATGCTCGGCCTCGCTGAAAGCGGGCACTGGGATCGCGTGCAGGATATGGCAGACAACTTTGCCCACGAGCTGGATACCTACGGTCATATCCCGAACGGTAACCGCAGCTATTATCTCAGCCGCTCTCAGCCGCCCTTCTTCAGCATGATGGTTGATTTGCTGGCTCAGCATCAGGGTGACAGCGTATACAGTAAATACCTGCCACAGCTGCAAAAAGAGTATGACTACTGGATGGCCGATGCCAACAGCGTCAAGCCTGGAGAAGCCACCAAACGCGTGGTGAAGCTTAAAGATGGCACCTTGCTGAACCGTTACTGGGATGCCCGTGAGGTTCCGAGAACGGAATCTTATATGGATGATATCGCCACCGCAGATAAAGCTGATAACCGAAATAAAGCGGAGCTGTACCGTGATTTACGCTCTGGTGCGGCCTCCGGCTGGGACTTCAGTTCCCGCTGGTTTGATAAACCAGGCGACCTTTCCACTATTCACACCACCCGCATTATCCCGGTCGATCTGAATTCGCTGATTTTCCATCTGGAGAAAACCCTTGCCAGGGCAAATAAGGTGGCGAAAAACGACCAGGCGGCTGAACACTTTAGCCAGCTGGCGGAAACGCGCCAGGCGGCCATTAACCGTTATCTCTGGGATGATAAACAGGGATGGTATGCCGATTATGACTGGAAAAAAGCCTCAGTCCGTCCTCAGCTGACGGCAGCTGCGCTCTTCCCTCTTTACATGCAGGCCGCTACCGAAGAGAAAGCGACCCGTACGGCCTCGGCGGTGCAGGCGCAACTTGTTAAGGAAGGGGGACTGGTGACCACTAACGTCAATAATGGCCAGCAGTGGGATGCACCAAACGGCTGGGCGCCGCTACAGTGGGCGGCGGTGCAGGGGCTGAACAATTACGGCAAGCAGACGCTGGCAAAAGATATCGGCATGCGCTTCCTGAAAAATGTTCAGAACACCTATGATAAGGAGCATAAGCTGGTGGAGAAATATGTCGTGGAAGGCAAAGGCCTGGGCGGCGGCGGCGGCGGTGAATATCCGTTGCAGGATGGGTTTGGCTGGACTAACGGCGTTACCCTCAAGCTGATGGATCTCTACTGTCCGAAGAACAAAACCTGTAACAACGTAGGGGATATGGCTTCCGGTCAATAATCTCTCTTCTGGCGGCCCTGATTTTTCCGTGGGCCGCCACCCTGCCTGACCTGGCCGTTGATCAACTTCCCTGATACTCAAGCTCTGATTACCTTCTCTGCGGTGAATGCTCTGCCTCTGGCAGGCCCACTCCGTGTATAAAGTCTATTCCCCTGATTTTAGCATGGGAAAATATAAGCAAAATCAATGCTTGAAACGTTTTTACGGAAAGATAATAATTCTCATTGAGATTATCATACATCTTTACATTACCGTCATGCGCGCCTGACCTCTCTGCGTTGCGCCAACGGTTCTTATTTCGCACTTTGTAAGGGAATTGACAATGAGAATGGCTTTTAGCTTAAAGCGTTCTGCTCTGCTGTGCTCGATCGCGCTGGCTGCACCAGCTTTTACCTTTGCAGCAGAAACGCTGGTGGTCACCGCCCAGCCTGCTGAAACGGCATCCACGCCAACAGAGGGTTATACGGCTAAAACCTCTACAGGCGCGACAAAAACGGATCGTCCACTGATCACCACGGCGCAGTCGGTTTCCGTAGTGACCCGTCAGCAGATGGAAGATCAGGGTGCGATGAACGTCAACCAGGCGCTCAACTATACCGCTGGTGCATTTACTAATTTCGCGGGTGCAGCGACTCGCTATGACACCGTCTCCCTGCGTGGCTTCCACGGCGGCGATGTTGATAACGTCTTCCTGGACGGGTTAAGGCTGATGAGCGACCCTGGCAGCTATAACGTTTTGCAGGTAGATCCGTGGTTCCTGGAACGTATCGATGTGATCAAAGGCCCCTCTTCCGCCCTCTATGGGCAGACCGTGCCCGGTGGCCTGGTCATGGAAACCTCTAAACGACCGCAGTTTACTCAGGAAGGCCATTTCCGCGCCTCGACCGGCACTAATGCCACTAACAGCGCCGCCTTTGATTACACCAATGCGATCAATGACCAGTTGGCGTATCGCCTGACGGGTATCACCCGCAACAGCGATACGCAGTACGATCACACTCGCGAAGAGAAGTATGCTATTTCTCCTTCTCTGCTCTGGCAGCCGGATGAAGATACCTCGCTGCTGCTGCGCGCTTATCTGCAAAAAGATCCCTCAGGCGGCTATCACAGTGCCGTGCCAGGCGACGGCAGCATCACGGAACACAATGGTCGTAAGCTCAGTAATGGCTTTTACGATGGCGACAGCTCGCTGGACCAGTTCAAGCGTAATGAACAGATTTACAGCTACGAATTCTCGCATCGCTTCAATGACACCTGGGCGTTCCGTTCCAATGCCAGCTATTCCCACTCTAATGTCGATTTGGATCAGGTTTATCAGATAGGCTGGGACAGCGCCAATCCCGATCTGTTAAACCGCTACTATTCTGGGTCACGTTCATCGCTTGATGCTTTTGCTATCGATAACCAGCTGGAGGCGGATTTCGCCACGGGCGAAGTCGAGCATAAAGTGGTGCTGGGTGGCGAATACCATCAGTACAAAAATGATTTAAGCGATGCCAGCGGCCCGGCAAATCAGCTTAATGCCCTGACTGGCCAGGCTGTGGGCAGCCGTCAGAACTACGACTTTGTTCATTCGCAGCGTCGTTATTATCAGACCGGCGTCTATTTGCAGGATGAGATGATCTGGCAGAAATGGCATCTGGATCTCTCTGGCCGCTACGATCGCATCGTGTCGGAAAACGAAACTTACTCCACCAGCACTAAACATCGTCGACAGGATGATCACATCAGTGGCCGTGCCGCCCTGCTCTACGCCTTTGATAACGGCATCTCGCCTTACGCCAGCTACAGCCAGGCTATTACGCCGCAGTCACTCTCTGATGCCAATGATAATCTGCTGAAGCCCACCACCTCAGAGCAATATGAAGCCGGGGTGAAATATCAGCCAAACGGCACATCCGATCTCTACTCCGTTGCCCTCTACGATCTGACGCAGAAAGATGTGGGCAACCGGGTGGTGGTAGGTTCTTACTATGAACCGGCAGGAAAAGTGCATTCGCAGGGCATTGAACTGGAAGCGCATAACCAGATCACGCCACGTCTGAGCACCATCGCCAACTACACCCTGAGCCATGTTCGCTTCAAAGATTCTGTGGATGGCAACGACGGCCACACGCCTTACGTCACGCCAAACTCTATGGCGTCGGCCTGGGCGAAATATCAGTTAGACTGGGGTATCAGCGTGGGCGCTGGCGTGCGTTACATCGGCAAACAGTGGGCAGACAATGAAAACACCACTCGCCTGCCCTCCACTACCTTGTTCGACGCTTCAGTACGCGCCGATCTGGGTGCCTGGAACAGCAGCCTGAAAGGGGCATTTGTGCAGGTGAACGCCAATAACGTGACCGATCGTGATTACGTTTCTGCCTGTTACGGCACCGGTTACTGCTACTGGGGCGCTGAGCGCACCGTGGTCGCTACTGTAGGCTATGATTTCTGACCGGATATAAGTGCATTCCGAGCCGGGACCCGTGAATTTTTCATTGGGTAAGCTGACGCCCGGCTCGGGGGCATAAAAAAAGGGAGACGATAATCGTCTCCCTTTTCTTTGCAGCCAGTAGGTCAGCTTCTCACTTTGCGGTAAATCCACAGCACGACAATCGCACCAATAACCGCAACGACAAAGCTGCCGAAGTTGAAGCCATCTACTCTGCCGAAGCCAAACAGGGTGCTGATCCAGCCCCCGACTACGGCACCGATAACGCCCAGGATCACGGTGATGATAATTCCACCGCCATCTTTACCCGGCATAATCCATTTGGCGATAATCCCTGCGATCAATCCAAAAATGATCCATGACAAAATACCCATTTACTGCTCCTTGTGGCTTGCTGATTAGACGGGGTAAGTATAGGTCAGGATTCTAACTCTGTGATTTAAATCTAAACTTTTTCAGAAATTTTTTTTCCTGGCGGGCTAAAGCCCCCTCTTTTATTGCCGATAATTCGACGTATACCGCTGAAAGCGCGTGTTCTTACATTCAACTGGAGTGGGATGTGAAAGAAGAAGAAAATAAAGAACAGTACCTGAAGCGCGGCCCGCTGGCTGTGCTTGGCGTACTTAAGAATCTGTTGAAAAATCAGACGCCTATCCTGGTATCGCACAGTCGCGGCCAGTTTATTACCCGCTTGCTGGATGCCGATCAGGATCGCCTGATCCTCGACCTTGGCAGTAATGATTATGAAAACCAGATGGCTGTTGCAGCAGAAGAGCTGCATTTCACGGCTGAAACGCATGGCGCAAAAGTGGAATTTGCGCTTGGTGTCCTACAGGAAGATAAGTTTGAAGGGCTGCCTGCTTTTAGCGCTGCCCTGCCCGACCTGTTGTGGATGATCCAGCGCCGCGAGTTTTTCCGCGTTTCTGCGCCGCTTGACCCCATTTTTTATTGCTATGCGCAGTGGCCGGACGGCAGCGGTGAAGGCCGGATGCGCCTCCAGGATCTCTCACTGGGCGGCGTTGCCGTGCTTGGTGACTCGCCGATCCCTGACTCTTTGCATGGCGGAGAGACGTTCAAAAAACTTCGCGTTGAGCTTGGTGACTATGGCCGCTTTGAAGTAGACGCCTGTCTGATTCACATCGGTAAACGCAGCGTGGTCGGCAATAAAAATGAAACTGTGGTAACGCCTCGACTCAGCTTTCGCTTCAGTTCACTGAATGCAGGTGAGGAGCGCTCACTACAACAGATTATCTTCTCTCTGGAGCGGCTTGCCCGCGATAAAGCGAAACGTTTTCAGTAATGACGCCAGCCTGGCAGAAGAGTGATAAAGAGAAAGGCAGGTCAGGTATCAGCCCCTGGGCTGACACGCACTTTTCTGCATAATCAGGGTTAACAGCTCTACCTTTTATGCCAAAAAGCACAGCCAGGGTGGGCAAGACGCTCTCTCCCTCTTCGAAGAAGATCCCCTGCTCAACCGCATAAAAGCCCCCGGTGTGCCAGAGAAGAGCACACCGGTTAGCATCAGATGGTGCGGTAAGCGGTAGTGACTTTCCAGAGATAGCGGGGAGCCTGTGCCGCAGGGTGTTTATTCTGCACATGCTGGTAAAATTCTTCCGGCGACATGGCATTGATCATCGCTATAGCACGATCGCGATCGCGCGAGAAGGTTCTCAGCAACGCCCCTGCGCCGTTGGCATAGGAAACAATAGTGGCATAGCGCAGCGTTTTGGGGTCGCGGATCCCTGCCAGCGACTGATCCTGCAAAATCTTCAGATAAGCCGTGCCGATATCGATGTTTCTTACCGGATCCCGCAGCTCTTTACTGCTTGGCTGCCCGCGGCGCCCCTGAACCCGATAAACCTCGCGTCCTGCGGTGGAGGCTTTAATCTGCATCAATCCAATGGCATTCGACTTGCTGACTACCGTTGGATTGCCGCCCGACTCGACTGAAATGATCGCCTCAACCAGCTTCTGGTCAACGCCGTAGTTATTAGCCGCACTCTCCGTGAACATCGACCAGGCCTGAGCGACTTTTACAGGCGGTGCCTGTGTTAACGGCGTTTGCTGCTGCGTTATGGTTCTTTTATGCGGTTCGCTGGCACAGCCTGCCAGCAATAACACGCTCACTATCGCCACCGTTTTTATCTTTCTCACGCTATATTCATCCTCTGAGCCTTAGCCTCGCGCTTTTATAATAGCTTGCGCCAGACAGGATAAAATTGCCGAAACTCTGAAATTTCTACGCTTGCGAGTGACTTCATTCACGCTTTTCGTCATCATCAAAGGTATTGGACCCTAAGTGGCGTAAAAAATCCCTTTTTCACTGCATAAAAATTGCCCACTTAGCCTTTAAAAGCGACATTGCCGTACGCCAGTAAACGTAATGCCGTTGATTTGCGATAACTCTTTAACCGCATTAAGGATAAAAGTGAATATTATGTCCATTACTCCCCGCACTTTTCATCTGATCGCTCCTTCTGGCTATTGTCATAATCAGCAGGCTGCGCAGCTGGCTGTTGAACGACTGCGTGCGCAGGGTCATCAGGTTTTAAACAGTGAGGTGATTGCCCGTCGTGACCAGCGTTTTGCCGGAAATGAGACAGATCGCTTACAGGATCTCAACGGCCTGCCTGCGCTGAAAACATGCCCGGATATCGTACTGGCCGTGCGGGGTGGTTATGGCGCCACCAGGCTGCTTCCTCAGTTGGCGCGCGCCTCCCTGGCTGGCTGGCTGCGGGATAATCCGGTAGCGCTTTGTGGTCACAGTGACTTCACGGTTATCCAGCTTGCGCTGCTTGACCATGGCGCTGTCTCTTTCAGCGGACCGATGCTGACGGGTAACTTTGGCGCTAAGGTTTTATCTGAATTCACGGTGGAGCACTTCTGGCGCGCTCTGACTTCGCCTGAATTAATTCTTAGCTGGCAAACAGAGCCGCAAGAGGTCAACGTCACCGGAAAAATCTGGGGCGGCAATCTGGCGATGATCGCCTCCCTGGCCGGAACGCCCTGGCTGCCTGAGATCGAAGAGGGCATCCTGGTGATTGAAGATGTTAACGAGCACCCTTTCCGCGTGGAGAGAATGCTGTTGCAGCTGGCACAAAGTGGCATTCTGGCACGTCAGAAAGCGATAGTGCTGGGGAGTTTTACCGGGGCAACCCTGACAGATTATGACAATGGCTATGACTTCGACAGCGTCTGGACGCTGATTCGTCAGGTGACAGGCATACCGCTGGTCACCGGTCTTGAATTTGGCCATCACTGGAATACCGTAACGCTACCTTTAGGTGCGCAGGGTCATTTGCAGGTCAAAGGTAGAGACAGTACGCTGACGATATCAGGGCATCCGACGCTTCGCTAACTCCTGGAGCGCCTATGAAGCAGCTGTATGAGGATCTCTGGGTTTCCACACCGGAGTTTTCGGCGAGTAAAAATGAACCGGAACTGATGATGCACGGTTTTTTGCTGCAACATATGCGTGGCAATTTACTGATTTCCCGCGTGGAAAATCTGAGCGACCATCAGGCAATTGAGGATTTAGGCGGCATGATCCGCCATTATCTTACCCACTGGCATGAGGCAGGACCGGGCGCGCGCATTTTGCAGTCACGTTTTAACTCAGCGCTCTACTGCCATACCCGCGCGCTGGGGCCGGTGAGTCCTTTTGCAGAGCCTGACGACACCTTTAATCAGGCTGAGCTACACTGCGGCAGCTTTCATGTTGTTCCCACGCCCGGACACACCCCTGGCAGCACCAGCTACCTTTACGCCTCCCCGTATGGCAAAACCTATCTCTTTGTAGGTGATACCATCACCCTCTCTCAGGATCGCTGGATAACGGTATTGGTTCCTGAAAGCAACGAGGCCGATTTAAAGAAGTCGATAGAGTTTTACCGGGCGCTAAGACCGGATGTGGTGCTGATGGGCACTACCGCAGGTCATCTTGCCTGGCAGGAAGTGGATATGCGCCAGTGGCTGGCGCTGCTGGATGAGGCAGAAAATTCGCCGCTGGATCTGCGCCAGCGGCTGAGCGAGTAACGCCTACAACGTTTTGGTCAGGTAAATTCTTTGATGCACGCGCGGGTAGTTATCAAGCATAAGCTGAACGGTGAAACCCATCTTTTCGTAAAAGGGTCTGGCCTGAAAACTTGCTGTGTCTACCTGTGCGTAGAGACACCCACGCTGGCGGGCCTCTTCCTCTGCTGCCCGAATTAACCTGGTGCCTGCCCCCTGCCCGCGCAGGGCTTCACTGACCCACAGCATATCAATCCGCAGCCAGTTTCCAATGGTTGAGCCCGTCAGCCCGCCCAGTTTTTTTCCGTCGGGGCCAGTGATAAATACCCCGATATCTTTCATCTCATCAATATTAATATGACCGGCATTAAAGGCGATCATCGCTGCACGGATCTCGGCTAAATCTTCCGGCGTAGGGCGAGGCGTAACGGTTAGTTCCATGCTCTTTTCCTTAAGTATATGAGTGAGACGAGATCAGGACGCCAGATGACCAGAAGCGTCGGTACGTTGCAGTTCCACAGCATTGTTATCCCTTTCGCTGCTGCGCGTACAGGAAACCAGCTTGTTTGCGCCATCGTAGGAGAAGAAAATATTCTCATCAGACTGGTTTACCACCATCTGATCGCCATTACGGAACAGCACAATCGACACCTTATCGCCATTTTCGGTTTCAGAGCGCTGCTTGCCGGCCGCAATCTGGAAATGATCGCCAGGCCACATCAGCGTGGTCAAACCATATTGCGCTTTGGTGACGGTCATGGTCGGACGACCGGGACAGCTGATTTGAAATTTAGTATTGAGCCTGGGCGAATCACTGGTTGCCCCAACGGTAAAGGAGGCACAGGCAATAAGACATCCAGCGGCGATAGTGCGGAACATGGGCAGGGTTCTCCGGACAGTACTCTCTGATTTAATTCAGTAATTAGCAGAAAGCGTATCACAGGAAGCTGCCCATGTTTGACTTAAGTGTGAAGAATTGCCTGCCGGGATCTACTTATTCAGCGAACTCATCTCTTTAATTTGATCCTGGTTCACAGCCTGCTGCTGCCCCTGCTCATCGGTATAAACCACCATGCCGGTGGCGCTGTCTACTTTGGGTTTGCCCTGAACCACCACGGTAGAGCCATCTTTCATGTGCAATATGTGGTCGCTGCTGCAACCCGCAAGCAACAAACCTCCAGCCAGAATCCCTGCGATATAAGATAATTTTTTCATGATTTGCTCCACTTTTTTGTTCGGGAAGAAGCAGTGTAACCCAGGCGATTTTTGGAATTTGATGATAGTTGCGGAGAAGTGACTTCATTTCACCCATTTAGCGGGCTGCGTGGCTTTTAAATGACCACTATCTGCGAAATTTTCATTGAAGATTGCGGACAATAACTGTATTTTTATACAGCATTTATAACCAGGAAGAAGCCATGTTTGTTGAACTGATTTACGATAAGCGCAACGTCGCCGGACTGCCCAATGCTCAGGAGCTGATTTTGACCGAGCTGACCAAACGTATTCAGCGCGTTTTTCCTGAAGCAGAAGTGAAGGTTAAACCCATGCAGGCCAATGGCGTAAAGACCGATGCCAGTAAAAGTGATAAGTCGGTAATGTTGAGAATTATTGAAGAAATGTTCGATGAAGCGGACCAGTGGCTGATCTCTGAAGAATTTTGAACCACAACAGGACTATTCGTTGAAATATTTTAATGTTATGCGCACCCGGACCGATTTTCGCGTTGCATTCCCGTCACAACATGCCAGGCTTAACGTATTAAGTTTCCCTGGTGTTGGCCCGTTATGATTCGCTCTGCGGGCATTTTTTTCGTTATATCTTAACTGTGCTGATGATTTACCACCGCTTCAGCTTCTGATCCCCAGTTTTTCCTGCCTCGCTTTCCTGCCTTATTATCTGGGAATTGCTAAAGTTTCGCCGCTCAATGCCGAAAATCTGTACAGCATAAATCTCATGAGAACGTCAGGCATGGCAATACTGTTTATCCCTTCCCTGGCTGCCTTGCTGGAAAAGGCAGAAGCGCAAAAAGGCTACCCGTTAACGCAGCATGAAGTTGAAACCCTTCGTGATGGCGCCACCTGCATTTCAGTGCCGGACGAACTTTTACGCACCATGGACCCACTGCGTGGCTACCAGGATATCGACCCCACAAAATGTTGGGAAGCCTGGAGAGATCATCGCTTAGCCGGTAATACGCGGCTGGCCTGACAGGCGAAAACAGGCGGACTATTTAGAGCGGTGTGCAATTTCTGCATAGAGCAGCTCGTACACCTTCGCCGCATGGGCAGAGCTGTCACGCAGCATCTGGATGGCATCCTCCAGAGTATGTGGCTCCATCTGGCCCACGATACGCCAGCCGAGCGCGATATTCTTTGCTTCTTCAAGCCGGTTAAGATCGTCTTCTAAAGTGGCAGCTTCTGACACAGAATTCTCCTGATTTGTGTTTTGGCCCTATTTTACGGACCAACGCTCCGCCATCTCAAGTCTTGATTTTTGGCAGGATCGCTTTTTGGCCTGTTTTTCTGCTTTTTTGCCCAAAAAGGCCTTTTATCTGACCACATCGGGAAAATCCGCTGAAAAAAACAGATTAGTCCTGGAGATACAGCTTCACTATTTCATCGTTTCAGGCCCACTACCAGCCCTTTCTCCCCTTAAAAAGTAAATAAATTTACACTTAAAAAAAAACCGCCCTGGGGAGGCGGTTTTAGGTTATCTGCGATTTTTCAGCCATAGTAAGGAATTTTGCGATCCACACCGTTAACGTTAAGGGTGATATACCCTACCGGCGCACTGGTAGCGGGCGTTGTCGCCTCGGCTGTTGCTATGGTGACCACGCCATTTTCATTTGCTCCTATCCCTGCCAGCCCGTTGTGAATACTGAGGCGTGCGCTTGGCGTAGCCGTTCCCAGCGTTGTCAAATCCATGACCTCACTCAGATCCGGCGTAAACAAGGAACACTCCCCCGATTCGAATCGCGTTGGCCCAGTTGAACGGAGATTAAACATCGTGTCACCGCTGCCCGCTTTTAGTTTTACCCACACCTCAACGATGTTCTGGTAACTTCGCTGATACTTAACGTCCAGCACTGCGGTCAGCCCCCGATGAAACATATCTGCCCACACTGAGCTGACGCAGCGCTGCAAATTGAGCCAGGTCACGCCGGATGAGACAGTCTGTAAGGGATTAGTCGCTATACCGGAGGGATTGGCCGTTGAAAGTTTGCTGATAAACTCCAGCGTCCATTGCTGGTTAATCTTTGGAAAGACAAATTTGCCAATACGGTACCAGTTGTCCTTATCTGAGATATTCGTCAGTTTATAGCCGGTGTACCACCCCGCTTTCATTGAACCGGTCATGGTGGTGCCGAAATTCTCATCCCGACGCCAGCCACTCTCATAACCTGATAACCAGCGTTCAGAAGTGTTATCAAGATTGACCTTTGAGCCAGCCTGAAGGTTGAGCTGGCGCATCTGTACGCGGCTGTTATTCAGCAACAGCGGGTTATCGCAATCCTCCACGCTCAGCGCATCGATAATCCACTGCCCGTTACTCAGATCCCCCGGAAAGCGGGTATGTTCAATCCAGACGTTGCGGATCATACCCTGGGTCATTCGCGGCATCACCAGCGTGGCATCACCATAGCCATACTGGAAATTGGCGTTGGAAAGCTCAACGGCGGTTGAGTGGTCCCAGACACCATTGGGTGAGTTAGACCAGCCGATATCAAATACGCGGGCGTAGGTATTTTGGGTGTAGATTTGATCAAAGCGGGTATCCAGCGTATCCAGAAGTTTGATCACCGTACCGCCGTTGTTCTGCGCGCGGAAGCAGCGGATGTTAACGAACTGCCCTTCTATCGTGGTGTTTTCAAAAAAGGGCTGCACGTTTGAGAGCATAGCCTGAGTGATAGCGCCAGTATTGGCAACGGTATCCGCATTGGCCTGCCCGTTCCAGCTGATACCGCGAATAATGGTACGGCGGGCATTGACTTTAAATACTGTGTTAAAGGATTTATCGGAGACGATCACCGTGCGCGGCGTCACACCATAGGGTGCGTCGTCCCCATAAAGTGCGAAGCAGGGAATTTCGCTGATCGACAGATCCACCGGCGAGATGAAAAATTTCCCGGCCGGAAAGCGAACACCAATATCTTTCGCATTCACGTCATAAGATTGCGACCAGCTGAACATCCTTTTAAACGCATCCGTATCATCAGTGATGCCATCCCCTTTAGCGCCAAAATGGTAGAGGTTCACCTGTTCAGTATCATTAATGATGCGCTTCCAGTAGAAGCCGTTCCCTTTTGCTAAAGAGCCACCATCATCACTGAGTGAGGTAGTGCCCAGGAAACCGACAAAATCGCCGCCACCATGAAAACTCGAATCTTTATCGTAATAGCGTTTCAGAGCCGCGATATCACCAGCTTTTACTGGCGCAGTGGTTCTTAAATCAGCAAAGCAGTTTACTTCGATCATAAAGACCTCCGGGGGAGAGTGATGTGACTAAATGCCCGTTACGGGCGGGATGAACGGAAGGGAGTTGCAGAACAGAAGCTGAAACAACAGAAGGTGTGACGGTGGACTACTGACAACGGAGGCGGCTTACTGGCTTCCTGCGCTGTCGAGCTTATCTCTTTCATTGACCAGGGGACGCTGGCGCACAAACTGAGCCATTACCGCCATAGCGACCAGAAATGCACTGATAATGCCGAGGTAGTCAGGCGGAATAACGCTTTTTAGGTCTGGCGGCAGCACTTGCCACGCGCGCATTGCGGAATCAGGAAAGGAGTGTACCCAGGCGCCCGTTACCGACCCCACTGAAGCCAGCCACACCGACCAGGTTTTAAACAGTAATCTTGCGTGATGAACAAATTCAACCGAGCTGTAGCGCCTGATCAGTAATAACAACAGCAGGGCAACAAGGACCAGAGAAAGATAGAAGGTAAATTTCATATCAGCCCCCGGTAGCTCTCACAGGCCCCGCTGCGCATCACTGCGGCTTGCCGTCTGGCTCTGGCGGGCGTTTGTCTGGCCCACAAGCTGTTCAGCATACTGTCGGCCGCAGAGGAAAAATCGCCTTTTGCAATTGAGTTCAGCGTCTCTTTAAAACCAGCCAGCCCCTTCACACCCGGTTGATATGCCATGCTGTAAAGCATATCTGCGCGCGGGGCATTGCACTGACAGAGCGCAGCGGCTACAGGCACCCGCTTTTTCAGGTCGAAAATTTTTCCTTCAATCAGCGTTTGCATCCAGAGATCCCCCACCTGTTGAGGATCTTTAAAGATATAACTGGCAAGTGAGGCCCCTTCAGGCCCAATCTTTATCCCGCCTGCCAGGGTGGGATAACCCAGGGTGTCAATAAAGGGCACATCGCGATAACCTTCTTCATACTTCAGGATTGAAACTATCTGGCTCATAATGACTCCTCCTCTTTCTACGCAAAAGGTAATCAGTCAGCCGCAAGGCGCTGAAACGCCGCGGTTCCGGGGTTTGGAAAGCGCAAGAGAATGCTGTAAAAGTGAAGATTTACAGGCACCTGTATCGGTGCAGCCAGATTTTAAAAAGAGCGAAATAACACCCGTTGTTGCTCAGTGGCATTATTTAATGCGTATTACGCATATTAGCGCAGCTCTGAATATGCGCAAGGTAATTTGTGTATAACGCAGAAAAAAGGTGTGAGTCCGATGAAACCCGGCGAGAAAATTCGACAGCTTCGTAAAGCAAAAAAGATGACCCTGAACGAGCTTGCTGTTCAGGTAGAGAGTGACGTGGGGAACTTGTCCCGGCTTGAGCGGGGAAGACAGGGGTATAGCGACACATTACTCCAAAAAATAGCGGATGCACTCAAGGTGCCCATTTCTGCGCTATTCTCATCAGGGGAGCTTACGAACACTGGAGATACATACAGTGTTCAGTCGTTAACTGAAATGGGGAGAGATGATGTGTATCGTGTTGATGTCCTTGACGTATCTGCCAGCGCTGGCGAAGGGTCACCGGCAAAAGAAGTGGTTCAGGTTATCCGATCGATTGAATATGTCCGTAAGGAGGCGGGCGTTATCTTTGGCAATAAACCTGAGGCCATTGTTAAGTTGATAAACGTGCGTGGGGACAGCATGGAAGGCACCATTGAGCCAGGCGACCTGATATTTGTTGATGTCAGCGTGCCCTACTTCGACGGAGATGGCATTTATGTTTTTGACTTCAATGGAGATACGTTTGTAAAACGACTGCAAAAAGTGAAAACAGAGCTGTATGTTATCTCTGATAACCCGCGCTACAAAGAGTGGACCATTTCAGCTGATGAAATGCCAATGCTGCACGTGGCAGGACGCGTGATGTTAAGTCAGTCGCAGCAGTTCAGGCGTCACGGTTGAAAGATCAACCCGCTTTGTGCGGGTTGATTGTGTCAGTAAATTTTGCGTTTGACGCATATTAAAAATTTATCTAACGTTTAGGCATATCAAACGTCAGAGGATGCCGTCTATGAACTCACGTCAACGCAGAGCTTTACGCTATCGGGAAACCTGTAAAAAATTCGATCGGCAACTCACCCAGGCCCTGACCGGCAGCAATCGCAGGGTAAATAAAGCGCTGGTGATGCCATCGCCTGTAAAAGAATAAGGTTTCCCTCTACTTTTGTGGTCGCAGAACAGCCAGTACCTCGGCCACATTTCCTTTAGCCCGGTAAATTGCTGCGCAAAAAATCATGTTTACCAGCAGGGCCGACCAGGAGGTGTGGTCGTAGTGGTCGAAAAAATAGCGAAAGGGAATGGAGCCATAAGCCAGCACAAACAGGTATGCCAGCCACGAGGCCCAGCCCTCATGATGTGCACCCGCTTTACGAAAAAACATCAGCCGAAGTGCAATGGCAGTACAGATGATAACGTTCGCGATCACCATAGGATCATTTGTGACCATGGAAGCCTCCTTTCAGGCGAGCAAGCCAGGTGACCGGATCCTGCTCGGTGAAAAATGTTAAGGTTTTGATTGCCAGCGCTGAAAGCAGGACGGCTCCCAGCCCATCGAGTGGTCTGTCCGTGTAACCTGATAACTGTTCGAGTTTCGCACCAGCTAAACCTGAACCAAATACGCCCACTATCCACGAAACCATAAAATAGGCGGCCCGCACTATGATCCTTAAATCTGCGGCGCTGGTGACATAGTACACAGCACCGGCAAAGGCGCCGAACAGCACGCTGTAATTGATGCCAGCCATCAATGTCTCTGCTGAAGATGCCGCGCCTGCGCTTACGGCGAGTAAATGCTCAAACATAATGCCCCCTTTTGCTACAGCTTCTTCTCAAGAAATTTGAACAATAAAAAACCCCGGCCGAAGCCAGGGTTCTGCATATTTATCTGTAGTCGTTGCTGCTAATGATGTTATTACCTTAGATCGTTTAATGCGTACGCGTGAGTGTTTTAATGATCTATTTTTGGTGCTGTATGGTAGACCTTTCTGCCTGCGGGAAATTTTAATGAGACTGTGCCGGACGACAACCTTCCGGCAATGAACTAGCCTTTAACTGCCCGTTAAGCCACATCTAATGTCATTCCCAATCAATCAGTTAATTGTATGAGGAACCGAATAATGTCATCAGGTAGCTATCTGCAACTCAAAGATGGGACAACTCTTTATTATAAAGACTGGGGTGCGGGCCAGCCGGTGGTATTCAGCCACGGCTGGCCTTTGTCTGGCGATGCTTTTGAAGATCAAATGTTTTTTCTGGCTTCTCACGGATACAGAGTGATTGCTCATGACCGTCGTGGGCATGGCCGCTCTTCCCAGCCCTGGGACGGGCATAATATGGATCAGTATGCTGACGATTTGGCGGAGCTTACCGCTGCGCTGGATTTGCAGGATGCCTTTCACGTTGGCCACTCTACAGGTGGCGGTGAAGTCGCACGATATATCGCTCGCCATGGTACTGATCGGGTAGCCAAAGCCGCCCTGATTGGCGCTGTACCCCCAATAATGATTAAAACGGATTTCAACCCGGATGGACTGCCTAAAACGGTGTTTGATGGTATTCGTGAAAGCGTGCTGAAAGATCGTTCCTCATTCTTTAAAGACCTGCCTACGGCGTTTTATGGTTTTAACCGGGATGGCGCTCAGGCTTCACAAGGATTAAAGGATAGCTTCTGGCTTCAGGGGATGCAGGGATCAATCAAAGCGCTGTATGACTGCGTGAAAACCTTCTCTGAAACGGATCAGCGAGAAGACCTGAAAAAGATGACCATTCCCACGCTGGTTATTTATGGTGATGACGATCAGATCGTGCCACCGGCTTCCTCAAGTGAGGCGGCAATTAAACTGCTGGCCAACCCAACCGTGAAAGTTTATCACGGGGCTTCGCACGGGCTATGCAGTACCCATAAAGATCGCATCAATCAGGATTTACTCAGTTTTCTTCAGGGTTAATTGAGTAAACTGAATAGAGCTGAGTTGAGTTGAGAAAAAGGAGCCTTCCGCTCCCTTTTCTCTTATTCAGTGATAACGACGTTACTGATTTTGCGCCATTCTGCGCTTTTCAATCAGTGATTAAAGGCTTTCCAGTGAGACACCCAGCGAAGGCGTTTGCACTAATTCAGGCATCCCCACCAATGCCTGAGCATTCACGGGCTTACGTATACCCGCAGAGAAATTCTGAGATGTCGGGGTAGAACCCTGGTTACTTTTCTGAACCATTTTTTCTCTCCTGGGCCATCCTGATGTAAGTAATAATTAAAAAAAACCACGAAGCACCAATCAGGAAATTCCATATCCTCAAAAGACTTTCCGATGAGAAACGCCTTTTCATCATGTATTTTTTCTGTTTTCTTTTATGCATCACTGTAGAGTTGAGCCATGCTATATAACGAATCATCCCGTGTATTCAGAAAAAATACCCGGTCAATTCCTTCAACGGGCAAGGTGGGCTTGTTGATCAGGACCACCGCCCTGAAGACAAATGACCAGCTTGAGCATAACCCGATAAATGTCACAGCACCGCAAACCAGCGCTGCCACGCCAGGATAAGGATGATTTTTTATAGCGCTTAAGATTAAGTCAGCGCCAAAGCGGGCGATAAGAATTAACGCAGTGACGATAACACTGATGGAACCGAAGACTTTAAACCCTTTTTCTTCTGACAGCCTTAGCCTCTCCAGATATTGCTCATACTGCTCTTTAGAGTAATCATAAAGTAGCTTTGCCCGCTCTATTGTTTCCTCTACTTCTTCCTGAGAAAAATTTGAATTTTCATTTTCGCCTGATAAGGCATTTTCCCTGAGATTTTAAAAAAATTATCAGCAACATATTATAAGATCAACCACACAATCGCCATCCTGAACGCGCATTGAAAGTTAGCGGAGTGATTTAACTTTAAAAGCAAACGCAGGAATTAAAGATAAAATATAAGTTGGGTTGATATTATTAAATTAACAGGTTTACTCATCATTATATTCACGACAAAAGACCGCCCGCAGGCGGTGATAATAATTACTGACTTTGTTGTTTTTTTAGCATGTTATGCAGTGCCAGCAAAATCACGCCGACACCTATAAAAATCAGGAATACATATCCAAGTAAATGAAACAGCCATATCCCGGCCATCCCACCAGCCAGAAAAGAGAGTAAGGTAAAAGAGTGTAGCCTGAGTCTCTCCAGGTAAAGCGGAGCATCCTTTGGAGATTCCTTACGTCTTAACACATCGAAGAGCATGGCCAGCTCTATACCGATATCCGTAGATGTTCCAGAGACATGGGTTGTTCTTACACGCGCGTTAGAGATGCGGGTCACTACTGCATTCTGTAAACCCATTAAAAAGCTCAGGCACAGGATAAGCAATACGCCTGGCGAAAGTGGCTTCAGCCAACTCTCAACAATACCCAGCACCACAAGCCCCATCCCCTCAATAATAATATTGATGGCGTATACCGTACGCATATTTCTCCTGCGACCTGAATTGATAATCATTGTCGAGAATGCGGAACCGGCAATAAAAAGGCTCACAATCGACAGAAAAAAAAGGGCTGGTGCAAGGTTAGCCTTGGCAAGATGATCGGACAGTGAAGAGACGTTACCCGTCATATTGGCAGAGAAAAAACCTACAGCTTCAAAGGCTGCTGTGTTTAAGGCTCCCGCAACGGCAGCAAGAGTGCAAGCGAGCCGCGTGTCTGCAATGTTACTACGTGAATTCTCAGTGCTGATTAACATGGAATTTGCTGTGTTCAACTGGGGTAAGCCTATGATCCGCTTATTTCTGATGGGTGACAAGATGACTGTAGTGGTCAACTAAAACTGGCCACTGCGTTAGCGTTTTTCCAGTACCGGTTTTCCGATTCGTTTGGTGGTAACCCGCCATTATATTCGTGCGGTCTTAGTGCGCTGTAATACCCAACGATATAGTCCGTTATTGCGTGAGCTGCATCGCTGAAGCTTATATAGCCCGTCACCGGCACCCATTCGTTCTTCAGACTCCTGAAGAAGCGCTCCATTGGGCTGTTATCCCAGCAGTTTCCACGCCGACTCATACTCTGCCTGATGCGGTATCGCCACAGTAACTGCCGGAACTGCCTGCTCGTATAATGACTGCCTTGCTCGCTGTGGAACATCACCCCGACGGGCTTACCGCGGGTTTCTCATGCCATTTCCAGCGCTTTCATGGTGAGTCTTCTGTCCGGCGAGAACGACATTGCCCAGCCCACTGGTTTCCTTGCGAACAGGTCGGGAACAACAGCGAGGTACGCCCAGCGCTTACCTGTCCAGAAATAGGTCACATCACCGCACCACACATGGTTTGGCTCTGTTACGGCGAACTGTCGCTCAGGATGATTCGGGATAGCAACATGCTCATGACCGCCACGCCTATACGGGTGAGTCGGCTGCTGGCAACTGACCAGCCACAGCTCTTTCATGAGCCTGCCAGCGAGCCAGCGCCTCCCTTGGTAGCCTCTCTGAGTTGCCATTGTGGCAATGCTTCTTGCTCCGGCCGAACCATGGCTGTGCTATGTAGCTCAAGTACCTGGCTGCGTAAATTCGATTTGTTCCGGCGTTATCGGAGAGCTTTTTGGCGTTTTGCCCTGACGCTCATCACGCAATTGTTTGACCCATTACGTCATCGTGGAAAGACCAACATCCATAGCCTTAGCAGCGTCAGAGAGGGTGTAATTTTGATCGACAACCCGCTGAGCGGATTCACGTTTGAATTCAGGACTGAAATTTCTTCTTTTCACTGGAGCACCTGTGTTGTTCTGAGGTGAGCATATCACCTCTGTTCAGGTGGCCAAATTCAGTGTGCCACTACAGCGTGCGAACAACTCCTGCAGGCGTTCGTACTGTTCTTTATTTGGCAACTGCCACTGGAAACGGGAAAACCAGTGACTACACATTTTCCTGCCAGTGGCCGTGTTGATTTCTTTTGCTGTAATGCCCAGCGCTTCACGGGCATTTATGAAATAGTCTATAAGAGGGGCGAATGCCTGGGCTTTTAACTGGCTGCATTTGCTGGCATAACCCACCTGCCCCTTAGCGAAACCATCTGCTCCATAATGTTCAGCAAATACGATTCGTTCAGTTGAGGGAAAAAATGCCCGCAGGTTGTCCTTTTTCTGGCGCAACCAGGGACCATTAGGTTTTGCCCATATTATATGGCTCAGAACATTCATGCGCTGGCGAACCATAATCTCAGTGTCTGCCGCCAGCCGGGATCCACAAAAAATATAGAGGCTGCCAGCGGGTTTCAGTACACGCCAGAACTCTGCGAGAAACTCATCCAGCCAGGCGAGATAATCCTCGACACTATCCCACTGCCGATCCCATGAGCATGATTTCACCCGGTAATACGGTGGATCGGTAACGATGAGATCAACAGAGTTATCAGGCAGTGTTTTAATAAAATTCAATGAATCATCATTCACTAGCTGAACGGTGGATAAACAGTTTGAGGGTTTCATAAATAACGTGGGCCTTTTTTTGATAGGCTCACCCTGCTTTAGCGCTGAAGCGGTGGGCCTTGGTTCGCCCGTGATCTCTTTAACGGACGAATGGCTGGTGGATGCTACCAACATCCACCAGCCGCCCATTTCACAGCGTATTTACTGCGATTTTTCGCAGCACCTGAATGTATTTCTCCCCACGGGTTCTTCCTCAGCCATCCCAGCCATGACCAGCTGCGTTAATATCAACTGGCATCGTGCTGGCGTCATTCCAGCTATCTGTGAGATTTCGGAAACTGTGGTCCATTGCGGGGAAAGGAAATGTAATACTGCCTCTGAAGACTCAGTCATATCTGGCTGTTTTATCATGGTTATTCCCTGTTTTTTATACATGACACAGACATAACTCTGGTGCGGTTAACCAGCAACATTTATCTCGCTGCAAAAAGCAAAAAACCCCGCCAGGGGCGAGGTTCATAATCTTCAAGTGGCACATGCATAAAAGTCCCACTTTGGGCAAAAAATACGCCATTTTCGGACAAAATCAACCCTTAATTGATGCATGTTAAGTTTGGTTTAACTTTGCATTCCCGGTACTGGTAAAACGTCACGCGCTCTTGCTATTTATCAACGTAAAAGGAATTTTTAACCAGCAAACACAATAAGGAAATAATATGGCTATTCCAGCGTACCTGTGGCTTAAAGATGATGGCGGTGCTCCTGTCAAAGGCTCTGTAGACGTTGCGAAAAGGGAAGGCAGTATAGAAGTTACTGGTTTTTCGCATAACCTTAGTCTGCCTACAGACGGAATGACCGGAAAAATAACCGGAACCAGAAAACATTCAGCCGTTCTGATCCAGAAAGAGTTCGATCACTCATCCCCTTATCTTTATAAAGCCGTAGCCACCGGACAAACGCTAAAATCTGCTGAATTCAAGTGGTATCACATCAATGATGCAGGCCAGGAAGTTGAATATTTTAATATCCTTCTTGAGGGCGTTAAAATTGTGGGAATATCCCCCATAATGCATGACACCAAAGATCCTGGCAAAGAAAAACACAACCACCTGGAATGTGTTGAATTCCGCTATGAAAAAATTACCTGGAAACATTGTGATGGTAATCTGATGTTTGCTGATAGCTGGAATGAGAGGGTTCAGGCATGAGATATCCAGCGTTAGCAGCCTCGCCTCATCCGCCATATGATATCGTCTCGTTTATACCGCCAGGGGTTTCCCTGATGAATAATATGATGATTGCCCGTTTTCATAAGGGGCCGTCAGCTCTCACCTACATTTGGTTTTATTATCAGGTTCACAATCACGGCCCCTGGGACTACAAAAATCAACGCGGTAAACAGTACGCAAATTTTGGGAATTTCAACTATGGTGCTGTTGGGACGGCCGCAGGAATTCCTGAACAAATTCTACTTCCTGCTGCAGGTGCGGCGCAAATTATTGCAGGTACGAGCCTGCCCGAGTTTGCTGATTATCAGGGCCCTGACTCTTACGGTGATGATCCTCAGGACCAGACGTGGATAAGAGCTGGAATAGATTATGCGAAACGTTCGGGTTTTTAAGTGGGTAGTGCTGGCTCTGCTCATAATTTCGGTTTACGGTGCGTGGAAAGTGATTACTTCTCCTATCGAGCAAACCGTTTACAAAGTTGAGAAAGTCAATTCGCGGATAACGTTATATATCACTGAGGGGAGCGCAGGTGCTACGACAAATTTTGTTTACCAGTTTTACCTGGTATCACCAGAAATCACCAGAAGTGATTTCCTGAAAAATGTAGGTGATAAATATCAACCATTTTTATCAACATCCGATGCATGCACTAAGGTTGAAATAAATGACGGGGCTATTCACCTGACCGTGCACGGGGCTGTATATCGTTTTAATAATGGGGCGAGCTACTCAACTACGATATACCTGAATGCATCACCATTTTAGATATTCGGGGCTATAATCCTGACACCAGATTTTGCTGGTTTTCAGCGAATGTAGCCCCAGAAATCTAATTCATTCATGTCAACACGTAACCCTCCTGAACTCAGCATCAGCATGGTTCTCCTCTATCTCGCACTTAGTCACCAGTTTCTCGAAAAATGGTTTCCAGTTGCGGTTCCAGGTGCGTTCGTGCAGTTCCGGTACCAGCAATTTCACCGCTCTGAACGCCCGTGTCGCCGGCATACGCCTGAATCCCCGGCCAGAACAACGATCGCACTCTTTATCTACCGGTGCGCCCTGCCGTGCTGATTCCGCCAAGTCACGCACTCACCCGGATATCGTCCGCTGCCCGCCGGAACAGCTTTATTTATCCGGCCACCAGCACCAGTAAAATAAAAATTTTGAGTTAACGACGGCCAGCTCTAAATATCCTGGCCGCCTGTGAGGTTGAACATGGCAAGAATGGTGAACCTGGAAGATTGGGCTAAAGTCGAATTCGGAGAAGAAGCGCCCAGTCTGCGCACGCTGAAAGCTTACGCGAAAAGCAGAATGATGGCACCACCAGCGGTTAAAGTTGGCAAAAAAATGGATGATCGATCGTGAAACTCGTTTTACCGGCATTTTGGCAGCACCCAAAATTGCGCCGACAGCGAACCCGAAATTAAGAAGGATTATTGAAGATGGCTGCAAGACCACGCACCCATAAAATTACCATACCGAATCTTTATTCAAAGCTGGATAAACGCACTGGTCGTGTTTACTGGCAGTACAAACATCCCATTAGTAGGAAGTTTCACAGCCTCGGCACCGATGCAGAGGAAGCCAAACAGGTCGCCAGTGAGGCCAACGATATCATCGCAGAACAGCGCACCCGGCAGATCCTCAGCGTAAACGAAAAAATTGCCCAGATGCGGGAATCCAGAGAATTCATCACCGTTACCACCTGGCTGGATCGGTATCTCGCAATCCAGCAGGATCGGCTTGATTCGGGTGATATAAAGTTAAACTCGGTGAAACAGAAGAAAAAACCAGTCGAGTTGCTACGCCAGCACTCTGGGATGATGTATCTGAAAGACATAACCGCACTGGAAATAGCTGAAGTCGTGGATGAGGTTAAAGCCCAGGGCTACAACCGTATGGCGCAGGTTGTGCGGGCAACACTGATCGACGTGTTCAAGGAAGCCCAGCACGCCGGGCATGTTCCTCCTGGCTCTTAACCCGGCGCAGGCCACACGTCAGCCGCGCAACCAGGTAAAACGCGAACGCCTTTCCCTTGAAGAGTGGAAAGCGATTTACGCCGCAGCTGAACATCAACCACCCTACCTTCAGTGCGCGATGCTGCTGGCCGTCGTCACCGGACAGCGTATCGGGGATATTTCCTGGATGAAGTTCTCCGATATCTGGGATGACATGCTCCACGTCGAGCATGAAAAGACTGGCGCTAAAGTAGCGTTGCCGCTGTCACTGCGCTGTGAGGCGCTGGATATTTCCCTGCGTGAAGTTGTTGCTAAATGCCGTGATGCTGTGGTCAGTAAATACCTGGTACATTTCCGGCACAGCACATCAAAGGCAACGAGGGGTGGCAGAGTTTCAGCCAGTTCGATAACAACAAAGTTCAAAAAAGCCAGAAACAGCTCCGGGCTTTCTTGGCCTGAAGGAAAGGCTCCGACATTTCATGAACAACGTTCGCTGTCAGAAAGGCTGTATGAGGCTCAGGGTATTGATACGCAAAAATTACTCGGTCACAAATCACCTCAACAGACGGCAAAATACCATGATGACCGGGGAAAAGAATGGACGGTCGTAGCCGTTTGAACAGCATGTTTTATAGCCAGTTTTGGGGAAGAGTTTTGGGGGAGTTTTGGGGAAAGGTTGAGATAAGAAAAAAGCCAACATAAATTTTACATCTATGTTGGCTGAATGTTGCATAGAGCTAATTACATATGCTTAATAATTGCGTCACCAAACTCTGACGATTTCAACAGCGTAGCGCCATCCATCAGACGTTCGAAGTCATAGGTAACGGTTTTGGCAGCAATTGCGCCTTCCATTCCTTTAACAATCAGGTCTGCGGCTTCGAACCATTCCATATGACGCAGCATCATCTCTGCGGAAAGGATTACGGAACCTGGGTTCACTTTATCCTGACCGGCATACTTAGGTGCCGTACCGTGGGTGGCTTCGAACAGTGCGCATTCATCACCGATGTTTGCACCAGGGGCGATACCGATACCGCCAACCTGCGCCGCCAGGGCGTCGGAGATGTAGTCACCGTTCAGGTTCATACAAGCGATAACGTCATATTCCGCTGGACGCAGCAGGATCTGTTGCAGGAACGCATCGGCGATCACGTCTTTCACAACGATCTCTTTGCCGGTGTTTGGGTTCTTGATCTTCATCCACGGGCCGCCGTCAATCAGCTCACCGCCGAACTCTTCTTTCACTAACTGGTATCCCCAGTCTTTGAAAGCGCCTTCGGTGAACTTCATGATGTTGCCTTTGTGAACCAGAGTCAGCGAGTCACGGTCGTTGGTGATAGCGTATTCCACAGCCGCACGAACCAGGCGTTTGGTGCCCGCTTCTGAACATGGCTTAACGCCGATACCGCACTGCTCAGGGAAGCGAATTTTCTTCACGCCCATCTCATCACGCAGGAACTTGATCACTTTATCCGCTTCTGCGGAACCCGCTTTCCACTCGATACCGGCATAGATATCTTCGGAGTTCTCACGGAAGATCACCATATCGGTCTCTTCAGGACGTTTAACCGGGCTTGGCGTACCGGTGTAATAACGCACAGGACGCAGACAGATGTAGAGATCAAGCTGCTGACGCAGCGCCACGTTCAGGGAGCGAATACCGCCGCCAACTGGGGTCGTCAGTGGGCCTTTGATAGCGACGCGATACTCTTTAATCAGGTCGAGAGTTTCTTCTGGCAGCCAGACATCCTGACCGTAGAGCTCTACCGATTTTTCACCGGTGTAAATTTCCATCCAGGAAATTTTACGCTCACCGTTATAAGCTTTCTGTACAGCGGCATCGACAACTTTGATCATCACTGGAGAAACGTCCACACCAATCCCGTCACCTTCAATAAAAGGGATGATTGGGTTGGCAGGTACGTTCAGTTTTCCCTGATCCAGGGTGATTTTCTGACCTTCCGCCGGAACAACTACTTTGCTTTCCATTAACCTCTCCTTCGAGCGCTTTTTTTGTTAATGATTTGTAAGATGCGGGTCAATACTACTTGAATATTCACCCCGCGCCAATCATCTCGGGTTTGCGGTATAATGCGCTTATTGTTTTCAAGTGCAAAGATTATGCGTAAATCTTCCGTTAAGAATCACCGCGTTAAACGATTCAGCCCGCCCGCTGCTGCCGTCAGGGCAGAGAGAGGGCCAAGGCGTGTCATTATTTTTAACAAACCATTCGATGTCCTGCCGCAGTTCACCGACGAAGCGGGACGCAGTACGCTGAAGGATTTTATACCGGTTGCGGGTGTCTATGCTGCCGGGCGGCTGGACCGTGACAGCGAAGGATTGATGGTGCTTACCAACGATGGCGCACTACAGGCAAAGCTCACGCAGCCAGGCCAAAGGACCGGTAAAATCTACTATGTTCAGGTAGAAGGCGAACCTGAAGAGAGCGATCTTCAGCCGCTCCGGTCTGGCATTAATCTGAAAGATGGCCCTACCCTGCCCGCTGGTGTGGAAAGGGTTGCTGAACCGGCGTGGTTATGGCCCCGAAACCCGCCAGTACGGGAGCGTAAAACTATTCCCACCAGCTGGCTGAAAATTACCCTGTATGAGGGGCGCAATCGTCAGGTAAGACGCATGACGGCCCAGGCAGGCTTTCCCACCCTGCGTTTAATCCGTTTTGCGATGGGAAACCAGCTGTTGCAAGATTTAGCGCCGGGTGAATGGCGAGACGTTACCGGTGAATTCCCCCTTTGAGCCTTTCAGTTAAGGAGTCAGCCATGTTTAAGCCCCACGTTACCGTCGCAACCGTTGTCCAGGCCGAAGGACAATTTTTAGTCGTGGAAGAGATGGTCCGCGGCCGCGCCACCTGGAATCAGCCAGCCGGTCATCTTGAGGCTAATGAAACCTTACTTCAGGCCGCAGCGCGTGAATTGTATGAAGAGACGGGCATTGAAGGGGTTCCGCAGGCTTTTTTACGGCTGCATCAGTGGTTAGCGCCAGATAACACCCCTTTTTTACGCTTTCTGTTTGCGCTGGATTTAGCAAAAGTAGTGCCCACCTATCCGCAGGACCGCGATATCGATCGCTGCTGGTGGCTGCCGCCGGAGGAGATCATGACGGCGAAGAAGCTGCGTTCTCCGCTGGTTGCAGAGAGCATTCGGGTTTATCAGCAAGGCCCCCGCTATCCGCTGGAAGTCCTTAGCGCCTTTCAATGGCCCTATAGCGAGGATGCGCCCGCCGCGGACGCGTGGTAGAATATGCCGCAATTTTAAAGTGCAGCCTTTAACTGCAACTCAAAGTCGGGTACTTCTCATGTCCAGCCAGAAAAAAGTAATCGTCGGTATGTCCGGCGGTGTTGACTCCTCCGTTTCCGCCTGGCTGCTCCAGCAGCAGGGTTATCAGGTTGAAGGCCTGTTTATGAAAAACTGGGAGGAGGACGACGGTGAAGAATACTGTACCGCGGCGGAAGATCTGGCCGATGCGCAGGCGGTTTGCGACAAATTAGGCATTTACCTGCACACGGTGAACTTTGCCGCCGAGTACTGGGACAACGTCTTTGAACACTTCCTGGAAGAGTACAAAGCGGGCCGCACCCCCAATCCCGATATCCTGTGCAACAAAGAGATCAAATTCAAAGCGTTTCTGGAGTTTGCGGCTGAAGACTTAGGCGCAGATTTCATCGCCACCGGGCACTATGTTCGTCGCCAGGATCTGGCGGGCAAAAGCCGCCTGCTCCGCGGGCTGGACGACAATAAAGATCAGAGTTACTTCCTCTATACGCTTGGTCACGAGCAAATTGCACAAAGCCTGTTTCCGGTGGGAGAACTGGCGAAACCAGAGGTTCGCCGTATTGCGGAAGAGCTGGAGCTGGTCACGGCGAAGAAAAAAGATTCAACCGGTATATGCTTTATTGGCGAGCGTAAATTCCGTGATTTCCTTGGCCGCTACCTGCCTGCTCAGCCAGGCGCCATCCTTAATCCTGAAGGCGAAGTAGTCGGTGAACACCAGGGGCTGATGTATCATACCCTCGGCCAGCGTAAAGGGCTGGGCATTGGCGGTACCAAAGAAGGTAGCGAAGAGCCGTGGTACGTGGTGGATAAAGATGTCGCTAACAACGTACTGGTTGTGGCACAGGGCCATGACCATCCGCGCCTTATGTCTGTAGGGCTGATAGCCCAACAGCTGCACTGGGTTGACCGGGAAACTTTGCAGGCTCCGCTGCGCTGCACCGTTAAAACACGCTATCGTCAGGCCGATATTCCCTGCACGGTGATGCCGCTGGGCGAAGATCGCCTTGAGGTTCGCTTTGACGAACCGGTAGCTGCCGTAACGCCGGGTCAGTCTGCGGTGTTTTATCTTGGTGAGGTTTGCCTGGGCGGCGGTGTCATTGAAGCGCGCCTGCCGCTGCTTTAAGCAGTGTCTGCGCGGCCCGGCGCCGCGCACTGGATAGCAACAACAGACAATTTCGTAGCGCCTGCTGTAGCAGCGCAGGCGATGACTGGAGCGACCGTGGCGAAGAATTATTACGATATTACGCTGGCCCTGGCGGGCATCTGCCAGGCTGCGCACCTGGTGCAACAGCTTGCTCATCAGGGCCACTGCCCGCCTGAGCCGCTGAAAATTTCGTTGCAAAGCGTAGTGGATCTTAATCCCGCCTCTACGCTTGCTATTTATGGCAATGATGAGGCCAACCTGCGTTTTGGTCTGGAATCACTGCTGGGTGTACTCAACAGCAGCAGCCGCCACGGGGCTGGTGCTGAACTGACCCGTTACACCCTCAGCATGATGGTACTGGAGCGCAAGCTCAGCGCCAACAAAAGCGCGCTGAATGAATTATCCCAACGTATCAGCCAGCTCGATCGCCAGCTGGCACATTATGAGCTGGAATCTGAAACGCTGCTGAGTGCCATGGCCGCCATCTATGTGGATGTGATAAGCCCCCTGGGACCGCGTATCCAGGTAACCGGCTCGCCCGCCGTATTGCAGAATGCGCAGATCCAGAGCAAGGTTCGCGCCACGCTGTTAGCCGGTATCCGCTCTGCGGTGCTGTGGCAGCAGGTTGGCGGTGGCCGCCTGCAACTGATGTTTTCCCGCAATCGCCTCGCCAGTGAGGCGAAGCAAATGCTGTCCCGTATCACTGACTCTTCACTCTAATTTGTTAACCTCTCCAGGAGTTGCACTGATGGAATTATCCTCTCTGACCGCCGTCTCACCCGTTGATGGCCGCTATGGCGACAAAGTCAGCCCATTGCGTGGCATTTTCAGCGAATACGGCTTGCTGAAGTTCCGCGTTGAAGTGGAAGTTCGCTGGTTACAAAAACTGGCTGCCTGCGCAGAGATCAAGGAAGTTCCTGCATTTGATGCCGACGCAAACGCTTTCCTTGAGGCGATTATCGCCAACTTCAGTGAAGAAGATGCGGCCCGTATCAAAACCATTGAACGCACCACTAACCACGATGTGAAAGCGGTTGAGTACTTTCTGAAAGAGAAGGTTGAACCCAATGCCGCGCTGCATGCGGTATCTGAATTTATTCACTTCGCCTGTACCTCTGAAGATATCAACAACCTGTCACACGCGCTGATGCTGGAAACGGCCCGCCGCGAAGTGATCGTGCCTTACTGGACGAAAATCATCGCCGCAGTGAAAGATCTGGCTGTTCAGTACCGTGATATCCCCCTGCTTTCCCGCACCCATGGCCAGCCCGCCACGCCCTCCACGCTGGGTAAAGAGATGGCTAACGTAGCCTATCGCTTTGAACGCCAGCTGCGTCAGCTGGAGCGCATCGAGATGCTGGGAAAAATCAATGGCGCGGTCGGCAACTACAATGCGCACATCGCTGCCTACCCGGAAGTGGACTGGCACCAGCTGAGCGAAAGCTTTGTGACCTCGCTGGGCATCACCTGGAACCCTTACACCACGCAGATCGAGCCGCATGACTACATTGCAGAGCTGTTTGACTGTATGGCGCGCTTCAACACTATCCTGATCGATTTCGATCGCGATGTCTGGGGCTATATCGCGCTGAACCATTTCAAACAGAAAACGATCGCTGGCGAAATTGGTTCTTCCACCATGCCGCATAAAGTTAACCCTATCGACTTCGAAAACTCAGAAGGTAACCTGGGTCTGGCCAACGCGGTAATGCAGCATCTGGCGAGCAAACTGCCGGTTTCACGCTGGCAGCGCGACCTGACCGACTCGACGGTGCTGCGTAACCTGGGCGTGGGTGTGGGCTATGCCCTGATTGCCTATCAGTCCACGCTGAAAGGCATCTCCAAGCTGGAAGTGAACCGTGACCGTCTGCTGGATGAGCTGGATCACAACTGGGAAGTGCTGGCTGAGCCTGTTCAGACCGTGATGCGTCGCTACGGCATTGAAAAGCCTTACGAGAAGCTGAAAGAGCTGACCAGGGGCAAACGTGTGGATGCTGCTGGTATGAAAGCCTTTATCGACAGCCTGGCGCTGCCTGAAGAAGAGAAAGAGCGTCTGAAACTCATGACCCCGGCAAACTATATCGGCCGCGCGGTACAAATGGTTGATGAGCTGAAGTAATCCTGTCATGCGGGCCGGCAGAAGTCGGCTCGCGTTAACCTGCTGTTTATCTGCTTTCACCTATACTTTGTCTCAACCTCTGCAAAACTTAACGCCACAATTCTGAAATACAGAAAGGATAAATTATGCGTGTACTGGTTGTTGAAGATAATCAATTGCTTCGCCATCATCTCGCCGTGCAGTTACGCGATATGGGTCATCAGGTTGATGCGGCAGAAGATGCCAGGGAAGCGGACTATTTTCTCAACGAACATACACCGGATATCACGCTGGTTGACCTGGGGCTGCCGGATGAAGATGGTATGTCACTGATCCGCCGCTGGCGTGGTCAGGATATAAAGCAACCTATTCTGGTGCTGACTGCCCGTGAAGGGTGGCAGGCCAAGGTTGAAGCGCTTGAAGCTGGTGCAGATGACTATGTCACCAAGCCGTTCCATATTGAAGAAGTGGTGGCACGCATGCAGGCACTGATGCGCCGCAACAGCGGGCTGGCCTCGCAAATCATCTCCCTGCCGCCTTTCCAGATCGATCTGTCCCGCCGTGAACTCACTATCAACGAGCAGCAGATTAAACTGACCGCGTTTGAATACACCATTATTGAAACGCTGATCCGTAATGCGGGGAAAGTGGTCAGTAAAGACTCCCTGATGCTGCAACTCTATCCGGATGCTGAACTGCGGGAAAGCCACACCATTGATGTGCTGATGGGTCGCCTGCGTAAAAAAATGCAGGCAGAGCATCCGCAGGAGGTGATCACCACCGTTCGCGGTCAGGGCTACAGGTTCGACCTGTAATTTATGCCAGGTTTACGCCCTAAAACGCCTTTCTCGCTCCGCGCCCGCTTTCTACTTGCTACGGCCGCCGTAGTGCTGATTATGTCGCTCTCCTACGGCATGGTTGCCGTAGTGGGTTATGTGGTCAGCTTTGACAAAAACACCTACCGGGTGATGCGGGGCGAAAGCAACCTGTTCTTTACCCTGGCACAATGGCAAAACGATAAGTTAACCATCGCCAAACCCGAGAGAGTCTCGCTGAATTTCCCCACCCTGGTTTATATCTATAACGAACAAGGCGAACTGCTGTGGCAGCTGCGCGACGTGCCGGAAATCCGTAATAAAATCAAACGAGAATGGCTGAAACACTCTGATTTTTACGAGATAGACACCTCTAACAGCACCAGTCGGCAGGCGTTAGGAAACAACCAGGAAGCACAGAATAAACTCACCGCTTACGACGATGACAACAACGATACCTTTACCCACTCGGTGGCGGTAAATCGCTATGAAGCCACGCCTACCCTGCCCGCGCTGACGATTGTGGTGGTTGATACTATTCCGCAGGAATTGCAGCATTCGGATGTGGTCTGGTCCTGGTTCAGCTATGTACTGCTGGTCAATCTGCTGCTGGTTATTCCGCTGCTGTGGCTGGCTGCACACTGGAGCCTGCGGCCAATTGGCGCGCTGGCGGCCCAGGTTCGGGAGCTGGAGAGCGGCGCGCGTGAGACGCTTGACCCGCATCCGCCGCAGGAGCTGCAAAGCCTGGTACGCAACCTGAACCTGCTGCTGGATAACGAACGGCAGCGCTATACCCGCTACCGCACCACACTGAGCGATTTAACCCACAGTCTGAAAACGCCGCTGGCCGTGCTGCAATCCACGTTACGTTCGCTGAGAGGCGGGAAAAACCTCTCTGTTGAACAGGCGGAGCCGATCATGCTTGAGCAAATCAGCCGTATCTCTCAGCAGACGGGATATTACCTGCACCGCGCCAGCATGCGTTCCGATCACAGCGTGCTGAAGCGGGAGCTGCACTCTGTTCCTGCCCTGCTTGACAGCCTTTGTTCAGCGCTGAATAAAGTTTATCAGCGTAAAGGGGTGGTGCTGACGCTGGATATCTCCCCTGAGCTGACCTTTGTTGGCGAGCACAACGACCTGATGGAAGTGATGGGCAACGTGCTGGACAATGCCTGCAAATATTGTCTGGAGTTTGTGGAAATCAGCGCCCGTCAGACCGATGATGAACTGCATCTGATAGTGGAAGATGACGGGCCAGGGATCCCGGTCAGCAAACGGGATCTGATTTTTATTCGCGGTCAGCGAGCCGATACGCTACGGCCAGGTCAGGGGCTTGGGCTGGCGGTGGCCAGAGATATCCTGGAGCAGTACGCCGGAGACATTATCGCCACCACCAGCGCACTGGGCGGTGCGCGAATGGAGGTGATCTTTAAACATCAGGAGGGGATCCACGCTGACGAATAGTGCCGGACGCAAGCTCCTCTGCCAAATGCTTTACCTCACTCCTCCCGGCACTGTTATAATTAAAGAAATTATGTCTCAGGAAACCTCATCATGGATTATCAGCTCGACCTCGACTGGCCCGACTTTATTCAGCGCTACTGGCAGAAACGTCCGGTAGTGCTCAAGCGCGGATTTAAAAATTTTGTTGATCCCATTTCGCCCGATGAACTCGCCGGTCTGGCCATGGAAAATGAAGTCGACAGCCGCCTGGTCAGCCATCAGGACGGGAAATGGCAGGTCAGCCACGGCCCGTTTCAGAGCTACGATCATCTGGGTGAAAACAACTGGTCATTGCTGGTACAGGCGGTCGATCACTGGCATGAGCCTTCTGCTGCGCTGATGCGCCCGTTCAGCTTCCTGCCTGACTGGCGTATTGATGATTTGATGATCTCTTTCTCAGTGCCTGGCGGCGGCGTTGGCCCCCATTTCGATCAGTACGACGTGTTTATTATCCAGGGTACAGGCCGCCGTCGCTGGCGCGTGGGTGATAAAGTGCCAATGAAACAGCACTGCCCTCACCCGGATCTGCTACAGGTTGAGCCTTTTGATGCGATCATCGATGAAGAGATGGAGCCTGGCGATATTCTCTATATTCCGCCAGGATTCCCGCACGAAGGCTATTCGCTGGAGAGTGCCATTAACTATTCCGTTGGTTTCCGCGCGCCCAGCGGCCGTGAGCTGATCAGCGGTTTTGCCGATTTCGCCATTGCCCGTGAATTAGGCAGCTACCGCTTCAGCGACCCGGATGTTCCTTCACGTACGCACAAAGCGGAGATCCTGCCGCAGGAGCTGGAGGGCATTCGCGCCATGATGATTGAGATGATCAATCAGCCGGAGCAGTTTAATCAGTGGTTTGGCGAATTTATCTCCCAGTCACGCCATGAACTGGATGTGGCGCCGCCGGAGCCGCCTTATCAGCCAGATGAGATCTACGATGCGCTGCAACAGGGCGATAAGCTAACCCGCCTGGGTGGCCTGCGGGTACTGACGATTGGCCCAGCCGTCTTCGTTAACGGTGAACAGATGTCATCACCGCACCATGCTGCGTTGACGGCGCTGGCTAATCGGCACTCACTGGGTGCGGACGATCTGGCGGAAGCGCTGGACGATCCTTCCTTCCTGGCGCAGCTTGCCGCGCTGGTGAACTGCGGATACTGGTATTTCAGCGACGAAGAGTAGTGTTATGCCCGGCATATTCAGGGCCGGGCAAGAGGTGAAAAGGCCGGTTTAACCGGCCTTTTTTTATGGCTGGCGTCTGGCTTTTTCGGCGGTCAGCGTCGCAATGCGCTTGATCACCGTTACCGCTTTTTCCATATTGTTCAGTGAAGCGAACTCATGCTTGCCGTGGTAGTTATAGCCGCCGGTAAACAGATTGGGACAAGGCAGCCCCATATAGGATAAGGCCGCGCCATCGGTGCCGCCGCGAATAGGCTTCACCTCGGGTTCGATATCGCATTCACGCATTGCCTGCAACGCAAGTTCAACAATATGCGGCTGCGCTTCCACCTTCTCACGCATATTGAGATAGCTCTCTTCAATATGGACTTCAATGGCACAGCCCGGCTGCAACCCTTCGCTGTGCGCGGCGGCCAGCGCTTCCAGCCTGCGTTTTCTGGCGGTAAAGCTGGCAAAGTCAAAATCACGGATAATGTAATGCAGCTCGGCTTTGTCCACGCTGCCCTTGATGTTGTGCAGATGGTAGAAACCTTCGTAGCCTGCGGTTTTTTCCGGCACCTCATTCTCCGGCATCGCCGCATGAAAGCGCATCGCCAGATCCAGCGCGTTGACCATTACCCCTTTCGCGGTGCCGGGATGGACATTGTTTCCGGTAATCTTTACCGTGGCGGAAGCGGCGTTGAAGTTTTCATATTCGAACTCCCCCATTCCACCGCCATCCACGGTATAGGCCCACTCTGCACCGAAGGCTGCCACGTCAAAGCAGCTGGTGCCCTTGCCTATCTCTTCGTCAGGCGTAAAGGCTATGCGGATATCGCCATGGGGAGTGTTGTCCGCTTTCAGCTGCGCGACAGCGGTCATTATTTCGGCAATCCCGGCCTTATCATCCGCCCCCAGCAACGTTTTTCCATCGGTGGTGATCAGGGTATGGCCTGTCAGTGTGTGCAGCACGGGGAACATCACCGGTGAGAGACTCTCATCACCTGTGCCCAGTGCGATATCGCCGCCCCGATAATTCTCCACAATCTGCGGATTAACATTTTTAGCGGTGAAATCGGGTGAAGTATCCATGTGAGAGATAAAGCCGATGGTGGGCACCGGCCAGTCTACGTTTGAGGGCAACGTTGCCATCACAATAGCGTGCTCGCTGAGGGTAATATCGCTCAGTCCCAACGTATGCAGCTCCTGCTGTAACTCTCGCGCCAGTCGCCATTGCCCTTCCGTACTGGGCACCTGACGAACATGGCTCTTAGACTGCGTATCCATTGAGACATAGCGTAAGAAGCGGTCGAGTAAATTATTCATCTGCGTTCCTTCTGAGTCCGGATACCCAGTATGGTAAACCCGGCAGGTTGAAATATTGCGTCAGGTCATTACCGTGACGTGTTAACCGACAGAGATGATGACATGCGTTAACTTTAGCGGCTTTTAGGATAGTGGATCAGGCTCTGAAAACGAACCGGCGATCTGGTGTCGTTATAATAGCTGTGCGGGCAGTCAGCCTGAAACCGCAGCCCTTCCCCACTCTCCAGGCGGTAAAGCGCCTCTTTGACCGTCAGCAGCAGCGAGCCAGATGTCACTAATACATGTTCGATCACGCCTGAATCGTGAGCGGAGGAGTCGCTGCGTGCGCCCGCCGCCAGTGTAATTTCCAGCATGTCAAAGCCCAGCTCGGCATCAAAGGGAAAGAGCGGGGTCACCTGCATGCTGGGATTTTGCTGCCAGGGATGCGCGGTCTTACTGCTCTGTACCTGTGCGAGAGCGGGAGCCGCAGGATCAGAGAGAAAAAGTGAAAAAGGCACGTTAAAGCCCGTGGCAATTTTCCACAGCGTGGCGACCGTAGGGCTGGACTCGCCGCGCTCGATCTGGCCAAGCATGGCTTTACTGACGCCCGTTTTTTCTGCGGCCTGCGTCAGGCTCCATTCGCGGGAGCTTCGCTGAGCTTTCAGCACAGCACCAATATCGGGGATCATCGCCTTCTCCTTTTATCTGAAAGCAGTCTACCACTTGTACGTTATAACGCACAGTGGTAGCTTGTGCGTTATAACGTACATTCCCGGAGCCAGCATGCGCCCACCGTTTTCCTTCCGACATCTGACTTTCCCCGCTCTGACGGCGGGCTTTGTGGCGGTGCTGGTGGGCTATACCAGCTCAGCCGCGATCATCTTTCAGGCGGCGCATGCGGCGGGCGCTTCTGAACTGCAAACCGGCGGCTGGCTCAGTATGTTAGGCATAGCGATGGGGCTGACCTCGTTGAGCCTGTCGCTGTACTATCGCGCGCCTGTTCTCACGGCCTGGTCCACACCCGGTGCAGCTTTGCTGGTAACCAGCCTGCCGGGCACACCCATAGCCGAGGCCATTGGCGTATTTATGTTCGCCTCGGGTTTGATTTTCCTCTGTGGGGTAACCGGGCTGTTTGCGCGCCTGATGCACTACATTCCCCAGGCGCTCTCCGCCGCGATGCTGGCAGGGATCCTGCTGCGATTTGGCCTGGATGCCTTTGGCGCACTGCAACTTGATTTCCCTCTTGTTGGCAGCATGTGTCTGGCTTACCTGCTGTGCAAACGCTATCTGCCCCGCTACGCCATTGTGCTGACGTTGATAACCGGATTACTGGTTGCTGGCGTGTGCGGAGAGATCCATTTTTCCCCGCAACCCGTCACCTTTACCCTGCCGCAATTTATCGCCCCGCACTTTACGCTTTCGACGCTGGTGGGCATTGGTATACCGTTTTTTGTGGTAACGATGGCTTCGCAGAATGCGCCGGGGATAGCCACATTAAAGGCAGCCGGTTATCAGGTACCGGTTTCGCCGCTGATGAGCTGGACAGGGTTTGTCTCGCTGTTGCTCTCGCCTTTTGGCGGTTTTTCCGTCTGTATCGCCGCCATAACAGCGGCGATATGTATGGGGCAGGAGGTCGATCCTGACCCGAAAAAACGTTACTGGGGAGCGGCTTGTGCAGGATTTTTCTATCTGCTGGCGGGGATCTTTGGCGGAGCCATCGGCCAGCTCTTCAGCGCCCTGCCGCCCGCGCTGATCCACACCATTGCAGGGCTTGCGCTGTTGGGCACAATTGCAGGCAGCCTGCAACGCGCCTTAGCCACGGAGAAACAGCGGGAGGCGGCGGTGATCACGTTTCTGATCACTGCTTCAGGCGTGAGTTTGCTTGGCGTGGGTGCAGCTTTCTGGGGACTGCTCGGCGGCGCGCTTGCGCACCTGATCTTTTCTCTGCCGCCAGGGGAAAAAGAGTGACCTGGCTTGTGCAGAACCAGAAAAGATCGGGCAGAACAGCGCGATATTCAGGTTCTTGTTCTTGAGCGGGATCAGAGCGGGGTTACTCCAATAACCCGCTCTGTAGATACCAGATGTGGAGCTTATCGGCCAATCTTCGCCAGCAGGTTATGGACGAATACCGGAACCACTTCACTGGCTAAACCATACTCTTTCTCCTCGAACTCGCTGCCAGTCTGGCTGGGTTCAAGGTTCAGTTCTACGGTATGGGCGCCCTGTAGTTTCGCTTCGTGCACAAAGCCAGCCGCCGGATAAACGTGCCCGGAGGTACCAATGGAGATAAAATAGTCCGCTTCACTTAACGCGGCGTAGATCTCATCCATTTGCAGCGGCATCTCGCCAAACCAGACCACATGCGGACGCAGCACTGAGGGGAACTGGCAGCAGTGACACCGGTCGTCAGGCTTTACGTCGTCGACCCAGTGCAGGATCTGACCACTGGTGGCGCAACGAACCTTCAGCAGCTCACCGTGCATATGGATCACATTACGGTTTCCGGCCCGCTCATGCAGGTTATCGATATTTTGTGTTACCAGCAGAAAACGATCGCCAAGTGCCGCTTCCAGCTCGGCCAGCGCCTCATGTGCGGCGTTAGGGTGAATATTGGGCTGCTGCAACTGTCGGCGGCGGGCATTATAAAACGCCTGCACTTTCTGCGGATCGCGCGCAAACCCTTCAGGCGTGGCGACATCCTCAACCTTATGCTCTTCCCACAGCCCATCCGCAGCCCGAAAGGTGCGAATACCCGATTCAGCGGAGATACCCGCGCCTGTCAGCACCACGACTCGCGGCAATGGATGTTGGGCGATCTCTAAATTTCGGTCACGCTCAAAAATACGCTGACGAAAACGCTGATGCACCTGGCGTCGGGTCTTCTTGTAACGTGCCAGCCTAAGTCGGCGACGGGGTGTACGCAACATAATTCCTCTCTTCCTTTACGTGCAGGAATGCGGCACCGCGCATTCCTCCTGCGTCTCCGTGACGCGCCTTTTCAAATCTTGGCGGTTTAGCCACCGGCAGCAGATAGTGACTGACCCGATCGCTCAACCCCTGATAAAGCGCGTCGAAATTGGACAGCCCACCCCCCAGTACCACCAGGTGAGGGTCTGCCAGCGTCAGCAAATTACCCAGGCATACTGCTAACAGCTCCCGGTAACGCTCCGTATGGGCGATAGCCTGCGCATCCCCCTGATAATAGCGAGTGATAATCTCCGGTGCACTGAGAGCCTGCTGATAATGCAGCTGCCAGAGGCGCGAGAAGCCGGGGCCTGAGAGCCAGGAATCGATGCACCCTCTCTTACCACAACCACAAAGCGGCTGTTCTGTCTGCTGCCCCAGCACCTCAAGGGCATCTATCGGCAGGCGCATGTGGCCAAATTCGCCAACCACATAATTGCGCCCGGTCAGCGGTTTACCCTCTACAATCAGCCCACCGCCGACACCGGTACCGAGGATCAGCCCCATCACCACCGGATAAGCGCGGAACTCCTCATCCCAGGCCTCGGAGAGCGCAAAACAGTTGGCGTCGTTATCGATGAGTACCTGACGACCTGTTCTGGCTGTCAGGTCGGCTCCTAACGTCCGGCCTGTTGCAGCCGGAAGGTTAGCAGAGAAAAGCGTGCCATTATCCGGTACCGGAATACCCGGTACGCCGAGGCCGATGCTGCCCCTTTCGCCACAAAACCGATCCGCCTCTTCCGTAAGCGAAACCAGCAGATCCAGCAGCGCGGGATAGTCGTTCTTTGGCGTGGCAACCCGCTTGCTCCAGAGCTGCTGACGCTGAAGGTTGTAAACGCCCAGCGCGATTTTGCTGCCGCCCACGTCGAAGCCGTAATACATGATGCTATTGTCCGCTCAGGACGCGAGCCGGGTCGATTCGGCTGGCGCGTCGGGCCGGGTACCAGCTGGCAATCAGGCTGAGCACCAGCGAGGTGACAAGCACAATGGCCACGTCCAGCCAGTGCACTTCCGAAGGCAGAAAATCGATAAAGTAGATATCGCCTGAGAGGAAATGGTAGCCCGTTAAGGTTTCAAGGCCGCGAATAATCGGCGTGAGATTAAACGCCGCCAGCACGCCAACCACCACGCCACTGACGCTGCCCACCAGCCCGGCCATCAGGCCGTACCAGACAAAGATAGCGCGGATCAGCCCATCCTTCGCGCCCAGCGTACGCAATACGGCTATATCACCACTCTTGTCCTTCACCGCCATCACCAGCGTGGAGACGATGTTAAAGCAGGCAACGCCAATCACCAGCACCATCGCCAGATACATAATGGCGCGGATCATCTGGATATCGCGGTACATATAGCCATAGGTGCCGATCCAGCTGCGTATGTAGACATAAGAGTGCGTCACTTCGCCCGCATCTCTCACCAGTTTTTGCGCGGCAAAGGGGTTGCTCATTTTCAGCGCGATACCCGTGACGTTGTCACCCATTGCCAGATAGTTCTGCGCATCGCCCAGGGGAACCAGCGCCAGACTGTGGTCCAGCATGCCGCTCAGCGCCAGGATGCCGCTTACCTGCAACCGCACCCGTTTCGGTTGCAGCAGCTTATGCTCTGGATCGCTGTTAGGGATCATAATAGTCAGCCAGTCGCCCTGCTTGAGTTTCAGGCTGTCAGCCACCCCTTTCCCCAGGATGATCTGCTGTTTACCGGCGCTGAAGCTCTGCCAGGCATTATTCTGCACATAAGCTGGCAGAGCACTCAGCCTGGTTTCCTGCTGAGGGTCCACCCCTTTTACCTGAATCGCCTGTAGCTTCGCGCCGCTCTCAATCAGGCCGGTGAAGTTGATATAAGGTGCCGCAGCGGCAATACCTTTCACCTGTTCCACCTTCGGCAATAATGCCTGCCAGCCGGTAAAAGGCTGATTAACCGGCTCGATTTCCCCATGAGGTACCACGGCCAGAATGCGGTTATTGAGTTCACGCTCAAAACCGTTCATGGCGCTCAGGCCGACAATCAGCACCGCCACGCCCAGCGCAATGCCCACGGTTGAGATCACCGAAATCAGCGACACCATGCCGCTGCGGCGGCGCCCACGGCTGAAACGCAGGCCTAAAAGAAGGGAGAGATTGCCTGCCATTACGCCATCCCTGCCAGCGTCACATCGCCAGTGAGCTGTCCGTCACGCATCTCCATCTGACGGTTAAGACGCTTCGCCAGGTGCAGATCGTGGGTCACCACCAAAAATGCGGTGCCCTGACGCACGTTCAGTTCGCCCAGCAGGTCAAAAATGGCGTCTGCGTTGCGGGCATCCAGGTTACCCGTTGGCTCATCGGCTAATACCAGGCGAGGATTGTTAACCAGAGCGCGGGCGATCGCCACACGCTGACGCTCGCCGCCGGAAAGTTCAGAGGGGCGATGTTTAGCACGTTTATCCAGGCCTACGGCGCTTAGCATCTGCATCGCTTTTGCTTCAGCCTCTGCTTTAGCGACTTTGCCAATCAGCAGCGGCATCGCCACATTTTCCATCGCGCTGAAGTCCGGCAGCAGGTGGTGAAACTGATAGATAAAGCCCAGCTCGCGGTTACGCAGCTCAGCTTTTGCTGCCGAACTCATGCCGTTCAGAGATCTACCGTTGAATACCACGTCACCGGACGTTGGCGTATCCAGCCCGCCTAACAGATGCATCAGGGTACTTTTGCCGGAGCCGGAGCTGCCCACAATCGCCATCATCTCGCCCGGCGCTACGCTGAAAGAGACATCGCGCAGCACATCCGTCTGGACGCTGCCTTCCTGATAGCGTTTGCACAGGTTACTGCACTGCAACAAAATCGGGTTACTCATAACGTAAAGCCTCAGCGGGTTGAACGGCGGCCGCGCGCCAGGAAGGGTAAAGCGTGGAAAGCAGCGCCACAACCATCGCGGTCACCATAATGGTTATCACCTGTGGAACTGAAATATCGACCGGCAGCGCCGCGCCATCCAGGAAGGCGCCGATCAGCGGCATCAGGTTATTCAGCTGGCTGGCCAGCAACACGCCAAGCAGCGCGCCAACCAGAGAACCGACAATACCGGCGGTTGCCCCCTGCACCATAAATACCATCACGATTTGTCGACGGGTCAGGCCCTGAGTTTGCAGGATCGCCACTTCTCCCTGCTTTTCCATTATCAGCAGGCCAAGAGAAGTAATAATGTTGAACGCCGCCACCGCCACGATCAGACTCAGCAGCAGCCCCATCATGTTTTTCTCCATGCGTACGGCCTGGAACAGCTCGCCTTTGCGCTCACGCCAGTCTTTCCACACCAGCCCGTCCGGCAGTTTCTGTTGGCTTAGTCTGTCCACCTGCAAAGGTTTATCGAGCCACAGACGCCAGCCGGTAATATTACCTGCCGGGTAGCGCATCAGACGGGAGGCATCCTGCTGATTGACCAGAATCTGATAACCGTCCACTTCACTGTTTGCGGCAAAAGTGCCGGCTACCGTAAACAGTCGCTGGCTTGGCAGGCGTCCCATTGGGGTGAACTGGCTGGCAGAGGGCACCATCAGGCGCAACTGCTCGCCCCGCTTAACGCCAAGCTGGCTGGCAAGCTGTTCGCCGATAATGACGTTGTACTGCCCCGGTTGCAGGATGCTCTGCTTTACGTTAACCAGATAGGGAGTCAGAGGATCCGGCTCATCCGGATTGATACCCAGCATCACGCCCACGCCTACGCTGCGCGCGCTTTGCAGCACCACGTCACCGGTGGTTAAAGGGGTGATTTTTTTCACGCCTGCCAGCGCCAGTGAACTGGACGGGACCTGTTGAGGGTTAAAAGAGCCATTTTGGCTTGCGATCAGCGCCTGAGGCATCAGACTCAGGGTGCTCTTTTCCAGCTCGTGCTCAAATCCATTCATCACCGAAAGCACGGTAACCAGTGCCAGCACGCCGAGGGTGATGCCGATAGCAGAGAGCCAGGAAACAAACCGGCCGAAGCGGTCTGAAGCTCGTCCACGCATATAACGCAGACCGATAAATAACGCGACAGGTTGATACATAGAATCCGTCTTCTGGCAAAGCGTTAGCAAAAAGTGATCGAAGATAATAAAGGACAGGCGGTCGTTATGGAACCTCTAAGCTGCTGACTCTGCTGCTTTGTTTTGTCAGCAAAGGCAACAAGCGCATTTATCATGCCGCTATCGTTTAAAAAACATCCTTTAATTGCTTAATTGTTGGACGCAAATCAGCATAAACTGAGTTTAATCCCCTTTTCAAAGGGGGAGAGTGTTGGTGCCAGAGTGAGCAAGCGCAGGAGTGGTAAAGATGTCTAAATATCCCAAAGGCAGCATTGTCAGACACAAAACTGGCGACATTAAAGGAATGGTTGTCAATGTATTCGAACAGGGTGATGGCGCGGCAGGCTATTACGTGAAATGGGACGATGGCAACCACAGTTATCACGGTGAAAAAGAGTTGATTTGGGCAAACATTGACCGCCCCCGAATGCACTACACCCAACAATCGCCGAAATAGAGGTATACTCCTGTTAGCTAAAGGGGAACAGCCGTTCCCTGCTCTCCATTTCGCGAAGAGACCGTCTGACTGATTATGCCTGAACACTATCGATACACCCTGCCCGTCAAAGCAGGTGACCAGCGCCAGTTAGGGCAACTGACCGGTGCCGCCTGCGCGGTAGAATGCGCCGAGATCGTTGAGCGCCATTCTGGCCCGGTGATGCTAATCGCCCCCGACATGCAAAACGCGCTCCGTCTGCATGATGAAATTAAACAGTTTACCGATGAGCCGGTGCTGAGTCTGGCCGACTGGGAAACGCTGCCCTTCGACAGCTTTTCTCCGCACCAGGATATCATCTCCTCCCGCCTTTCCACCCTCTATCAACTGCCGATGATGGAACGCGGCGTGCTGATTGTGCCGGTGAATACGCTGATGCAGCGTGTCTGCCCGCACAGTTTCCTGCATGGCCACGCGCTGGTGATGAAAAAAGGCCAGCGGCTTTCACGCGACACGCTTCGCTCGCAGCTCGAACAGGCCGGTTATCGTCACGTTGATCAGGTGATGGAGCATGGTGAATACGCCACCCGCGGCGCGCTGCTCGATCTCTATCCCATGGGCAGCGACCAGCCCTACCGCATCGACTTCTTTGATGATGAGATTGACAGCCTGCGGCTGTTTGACGTCGATACCCAGCGCACGCTGGAAGAGGTGCCAGCCGTTAATCTGCTGCCCGCTCATGAGTTCCCGACCGATAAAACGGCCATTGAGCTTTTCCGCACGCAGTGGCGGGAACATTTCGACGTCAGGCGCGAGTCCGAGCACATCTATCAGCAGGTCAGTAAAGGTACGCTGCCGACGGGGATCGAATACTGGCAGCCGCTCTTTTTTGAACAGCCGCTGCCCGCGCTGTTCAGCTATCTGCCAGGCAACACCCTGTTAGTGAATACCGGCGAGCTGGAAAGCAGTGCCGATCGCTTCCTGCTGGATGTCACCTCGCGCTATGAAAACCGCCGGGTTGATCCGATGCGCCCTCTTCTGCCGCCGGAAAAGTTGTGGTTACGGACCGACGAGCTGTTTAGCGAGCTGAAAAAATGGCCGCGTGTACAGCTGAAAAGCGAAGCGCTGCCGGAGAAAGCGGCCAATACCAACCTCAATTACCAGACGCTGCCGGATCTGGCGGTGCAGGCTCAGGCCAAAGCGCCGCTGGATGCGCTGCGGCGTTTCCTGGAAGCGTTCGCGGGTCCGGTGGTATTTTCTGTAGAGAGTGAAGGCCGGCGTGAGGCGTTACAGGAGCTGCTGGCGCGGATTAAAATTCTGCCTAAATCTGTTCATGCTCTCTCCGCCGCCTCGGTCGCCGGTCACTATCTGATGATTGGCGCCAGTGAAAAAGGGTTTGTGGATGGCCTGCGTCAGCGCGCGCTGATTTGTGAAGGTGACCTGCTTGGCGAGCGCGTCAGCCGTCGCCGTCAGGACAACCGCCGCACCATCAATCCTGATGTTCTGATCCGCAACCTGGCGGAACTGCATCCCGGTCAGCCGGTGGTGCACCTGGAGCACGGGGTGGGCCGCTACATGGGCCTGACCACGTTAGAAACCGGGGGGATCACCGCCGAATATCTGATGCTGACCTACGCCGGTGACGCCAAACTCTATGTCCCGGTCTCTTCGCTGCATCTGATTAGCCGCTACGCAGGCGGCGCGGATGATAATGCGCCGCTGCATAAATTAGGCAGCGATGCCTGGTCGCGCGCCCGCCAGAAAGCGGCTGAAAAAGTGCGTGACGTGGCAGCCGAACTGCTGGATATCTATGCCCAGCGCGAAGCGAAAACAGGCTTCGCCTTTAAGCATGATAAAGAGCAGTATCAGCTTTTCTGCGAAAGTTTCCCGTTCGAAACCACTCCAGACCAGGCGCAGGCTATCAATGCCGTGCTGAGCGATATGTGCCAGCCGCTGGCGATGGACCGGCTGGTTTGTGGCGACGTGGGCTTCGGTAAAACCGAAGTGGCAATGCGTGCCGCTTTCCTGGCGGTGGAGAACAACAAGCAGGTGGCGGTGCTGGTGCCGACGACCCTGCTTGCTCAGCAGCATTATGACAATTTCCGCGACCGCTTTGCCAACTGGCCGGTACGCATTGAAATGATCTCCCGCTTCCGTACTGCCAAAGAGCAGTCGCAAATCCTCGAGCAGGCTCGTGAAGGCAAAATCGATATTCTTATTGGTACGCACAAGCTGCTGGGCACCGAGATTAAATGGCGTGATTTAGGCTTGCTGATTGTCGATGAAGAGCACCGCTTCGGCGTGCGCCACAAGGAACGCATCAAAGCGATGCGCGCCGACGTGGATATCCTGACGCTGACCGCCACGCCAATCCCCCGTACGCTGAATATGGCGATGAGCGGCATGCGCGACCTGTCGATTATTGCCACGCCGCCGGCTCGCCGTCTGGCGGTAAAAACCTTTGTGCGCGAATATGATAATCTGGTGGTGCGCGAAGCTATCCTGCGTGAAGTTCTGCGCGGCGGCCAGGTTTACTACCTCTACAATGATGTGGAAAACATTGAGAAAGCGGCCCACCGCCTCTCTGAACTCATCCCTGAGGCACGGGTCACCGTGGGTCACGGCCAGATGCGCGAACGCGAGCTGGAGCGGGTGATGAATGATTTCCACCATCAGCGCTTTAATGTACTGGTCTGCACTACGATTATTGAAACCGGCATCGATATTCCCACAGCCAATACCATCATTATTGAGCGGGCAGACCACTTTGGTCTGGCGCAGCTTCATCAGTTACGAGGCCGCGTAGGTCGTTCGCATCATCAGGCCTATGCCTGGCTGCTGACGCCACATCCCAAAGCCATGACCACCGATGCCCATAAGCGTCTGGAAGCGATCGCCTCTCTGGAAGATCTGGGTGCCGGATTTGCGCTGGCAACGCACGATCTGGAGATCCGTGGCGCCGGCGAGTTGCTGGGTGAAGATCAGAGCGGACAGATGGAAACCATCGGCTTCTCGCTCTATATGGAGCTGCTGGAAAACGCGGTGGATGCGCTGAAAGAGGGACGCGAGCCTTCGCTGGAAGATCTTACCAACAGTCAGACCGATGTCGAGCTGCGTATGCCTGCCCTGCTGCCCGATGACTTTATTCCTGACGTCAACACGCGGCTTTCGTTCTATAAGCGCATTGCCAGCGCTCAGGAAGAGGGTGAGCTGGACGACCTGAAGGTTGAGCTGATAGACCGCTTTGGCAACCTGCCAGATGCTGCACGCAATCTGCTGGACATTGCTGCCCTGCGTCTGCTGGCGAAGAAAATCGGTATTCGTCGCGTCGAGGCCAGCGATAAAGGCGGATTCATTGAGTTTGCCGAGAAGAACGCCGCAGACCCTGGCTGGCTGATTGGGCTGTTGCAGAAAGAGCCGCAGCACTGGCGACTGGATGGGCCGACCAAAATCAAGTTTATCCGGGATCTGGCAGAACGGAAGGTACGGATGAAATGGGTGCGGGACTTTATGACTCAGATTCTGGCGAATGCCGCCTGAGTTTGCCCCAGTAAAAAGCGGCCTAGCGCCTAATGCTGGTCACTTAGGGTGACCGGCGGTTTTTATCAGGATATTTCCGGATTCTTATCCGCATTTTTCGCGGTTAACTTCGCTCTCTGCGGCCTGGAAATATCAGCCATTTCGCCTTTTCCTACAGCGTTCTCAACTCGCCGGGGATCGTTCCTGGCGAAGCCCCAGGTAAGGTCATCAAGTCACCATATCTCACGGATTGCCCCACTGAAGCTCAGCTGACACGCCAGATAATCCCCTTTCAGATGCGTTGCCATCATCACCATCTGATCTCTCAACAGGTTATACGCCAGCAGGATCCCCCCAGCTCCTGCCGAACCAGTTCAGGCAGACGGCAGCGCAGGGTCCAGAGGCTGTCCAGCATTCCCTGTTTCACTTCGCGGTAACACCGTACATAAAAATTAAATCAGAAAGAAACAGTCAAATCTTTCAGAGTTAATACGACAGATTAAAACTAAAACCTTTATTAATTAGTTATAAAGAGACCTTCAATCCTTATATGAAAGTTGTACAATGTAACTTTCGTTCAGAAGGAGTTGCGTATGGAAGCACTATTTAACGCGATAAAAAGAGGCGGATTAAGGCGCTTAACCTTGGGTGAGGTTCATCTTGCAACAGCAGTCTACGGATTCAGCATCCGATATAATAAAGTTTGGGTACACAGAGAAAGTTATCTCCCATTTAATCTACAAGCTGAAAATTACGCCATGTCCCCTAATGGAGAGTTATATTTTCAGGAAGGCACTTATAAAGACGATTTCTCAATGGCTCTGATTGATTCACAACATTTATTTTTACACGAGATGATGCATGTCTACCAACATCAACGAGGTATGTGGGTAAGAACCAGAGGTGCATTTTCATGGGCTGTAGATTATCAATATACCTTAGATGAGGATAAACTTTCAGATTACCCGATGGAACAGCAAGCCTGTATCGTATCAGATTATTGGTTATTAATTCATTATGGCTTTTATGGACATAATAATCTTTATCGTCTAAAAAATTACAATCCTTCGGAGCCTGTAAAGGAGCTTATGGCTAAATATCAGAGAATATTGAGAGGCTTCCCATCGTGAGAAAATTGGCATTTGCTGTAATTATTAGTCTGGTTCTTTCTGCATGTCAGAGTGATGCTGACAGACTGGTATTCACTGAGGCTGGTACAGTATTTACTAATGGTGATTCTTTTTGTATTGGTAAGTCAGGTGAAGCTGACGCGTTGAACTACTACTATCTTGAGGAGATAGTACAGGGCATAAATAAGCCATTACTTAACTCAGGGGATGTAATGTTGAACCTTTACTTTCCTGACAATTGCTTCAAAATAAACCTTAACCCCGGAAGTAAATACGGGGTTTTATATATAATGAATGACATTAAGTATCGATATGAGTTTGATGTGGATAAAAATGGAACAATAGACATAAATAAAAAAAGGAGCTAAAGATGTCATTGCCCGCATATCTGTTTCTGTATGATGAAAATGGAATGTTAATTAGCAACACTAATAATGGCGCTGGAGAAATTGAGTTATCAGAAGGTCATCGGGGTGGCATTGAAATTATGAGTAGCCAGCATGGTATATATCAACCTGCTGATGGCGCAACGGGACGTTTGAGTGGTGCTCGTCAACATCATTCTTACATATTACATAAACAGTTAGATAAAAACTCCCCAATGCTCAATAATGCTGTTTGTACTGGAAAAGTATTCAAACAGGCAGTTATAAAATATTATGAAACAACGGATGCCGGAGTTGAAACTGAGGTTTATCGAGTAACAATGGGAAGGGTTGTTATTATTTCGACAGACTTCTCGCATGCTTATGTGCAAGGCTCTCGTTCACCTAATATGCTTGAGGTTATTGGGCTGAGATACAATAGTATCGAGTGGTTCTATATTCCAGGGGTCATAAAATATGATGATGCCTGGCGGAGGGAACCGAAAGATGAAGAAAAACCAAAAGAGTATAAATAAAGAGGAGGGCCTGTACGGCTAATGCCGGTCACTTAAGGTGACCAGCATTGTTTTGCACGAATACGATCTGTCAGCATTCACTCATGGAGTGGATCAGGCGCGGTCATTCAGCACCAGCTGACCATTGCTGTCTAACGGAATACGCGTACCGGGATCGTTATCCATACGGATTTTGCCCTGTTCGTTACCAATTTTATAGGTAACGTCGTAGCCCATCATTTTTTCCTGCTTGTCATAAACCGTTTTGCAGCGCTGCTCGGTCGTGGTGTAGGTATCACGATCCTGCATTGCGCCCTGCACCTGGTTACCGCCGTAGCCACCGGCGACGGCACCCGCCACCGTTGCCACATCACGGCCACGACCGCCGCCAAACTGATGGCCCAGCACGCCACCGGCGACAGCACCCAGTACCGAACCGGCAATACGGTGTTCATCCTGTACGGCCCGACGATGCGTCAGCGTGACGTTGCGACATTCCTTACGCGGATTTTTGATGGTGTCTTTAATAGGCGTTGCCGACAGAACCTGCGCATACTGCGGGCTACGATCGAAAACATTCATGCCAGCAACAGTAGCCACACCCAGGGCTGCCGCCACGCCAATTCCAATACCCGCCAACATTGATTTATTCACAGGACATCCTCCTGAAACTGTTACCGCGCATTTTTGCCTCCTGCCTGCTCCCTGGCAGAGGCAGTTACCCGACGTGCGCGACGCGCCGTGTAGTCTTGAGGTAAATTTTGCGCATCAGGACCAATTGTGACAATAAGAAAACAGGACGAAATGAGGCTCGCTTACCATAAGAGAAAGCTTTTAAGAGTGTTCCGAACGGCGGCTGGGGGAGCTTTGCAAGAAGAAAGGCTTATAGTAACGGCGTTACTATAAGCCCCGGACTGACTTACTGAGTGGTACTATTTGGCAAAAAGTGCGATCAGTGCAGTTTCAGGCGCGGGCGGATCACCCGGTTAATACTGCCTACCAGCATCATCAGGCCAGTTTTGAAGTAGCCATGCAGGGCGACCTGGTGCATACGGTAGAGAGAAATATAGACGAAACGGGCAATGCGCCCTTCCACCATCATTGACCCACGCATCAAATTCCCCATCAGGCTGCCTACTGTACTGAAGCGGGAGAGCGACACCAGCGAACCGTGATCTTTATAGACATAGTTCTTCAGCTCTTTGCCTTTCATCTGCGCCAGGATGTTATCCAGCACCAGCGAAGCCATCTGGTGAGCCGACTGCGCTCGTGGCGGCACAAAACCGCCTGATGGCAGTGCGCAGGAAGCACAGTCGCCAATGGCATAAATATTCTCATCCAGCGTAGTCTGTAGCGTTGGCTTCACCACCAGCTGGTTAATGCGGTTAGTTTCCAGACCGCCAATCTCTTTCATAAAGTCCGGCGCTTTGATCCCGGCAGCCCAGACCATCAAATCCGCTGCAATAAATTCGCCAGATTTGGTGTGCAGGCCATGCTTATCTGCGCTGGTGACCATGGTCTGCGTCAGCACCCGTACGCCCAGCTTGGTAAGCTCCTGATGAGCGGCAGTGGAGATGCGCGGCGGCAGCGCAGGCAAAATGCGCTCGCCAGCTTCCACCAGCGTAACGTTCAGCGCCTGGTTATCCAGCCCTTTATAGCCATAACTGTGCAGCTGTTTTACCGCATTGTGTAACTCTGCGGAAAGCTCCACGCCTGTAGCGCCGCCGCCCACAATAGCGATATTCACTTTTTCCTCAGCCCGTTCACTGGAAGAGAATTTCAGGAACAGGTTAAGCATCTCATTATGGAAACGGCGCGCCTGGTGCGGGTTATCGAGGAAGATAGCGTAGTCTTTAACGCCAGGCGTACCGAAGTCGTTGGAGGTACTGCCCAGGGCCATTACCAGCGTGTCGTAAGCCAGCTCGCGCTCCGGAACCAGCAGTTCGCCCTGCGCATCACGGATTTCCGCCAGGTGCAGACGTTTGCTCTCGCGCTCAATCGTGGTCAGCGTGCCCAGCTGGAACTGGAAATGATGATTTCGGGCATGCGCCAGGTAGCTCAGTCCGTCAATGCCTTCATCCAGCGAGCCGGTGGCCACCTCATGCAGCAGCGGCTTCCACAGGTGGCTGTGATTGCGGTCTACCAGGATTATTTCCGCCTTTTTCTTACGCCCCAGTTTGTGACCCAACTGAGTGGCAAGCTCCAGCCCACCGGCCCCCCCGCCGACAATAACAATTCTCTTGAGTGGTGTAGTCAATTGACCCCCTTAAAAATGTGAACCAATCGTTAACCAAAGGTTAAATTAATATCCTTAGTTAACATAGGGTTGGCGAGTTTATTCGCTATCTGAAGGCAGGATAGCACGGGCGTGAAGATGAGATCTCTTAAAATTGACACAGGTCAATTTTATCCAGAGAAACTCAGATTAATACCAGGCAAAGTGCGGGACCATAAGCTGGTCACGGCCCCGCTACAGGTCAACCGAGGGTTTTAAACGCCTTTATCCGTTGCAAATGCGGGGCGATGTTTTTGAATTTGTGGCTCTGCACTTCATCCCAGATAATCTCATAGAAATTATGCAGCTCCTCCGCTGAACGCTGGCTGTCGAGCGCTTCATCGCTACGCGACAGGAGCACCAGACAGCGGTCGCGGTTCTTTTCACGGAAATTGCTGACGCATTTGGTGGCGATATCGATGTACTCTTCCGGACGGTTGATTTTCCCCGCCATGTTCTCCTGCGGCCAGAGGTTCGGGTTCACCATCACCTGGCGGATATCGCTCAGAAAACCGATTCGCTCGGCCCAGAAACCGCCCAGTCCCACGCCGCAAATCAGTGGCCTCTCATCGTCACCGCTACGCACTATTTTATCGGTCTCATTTAACAAATACTGCATGTCATGTTTGGGATGCAGCGTGCTGTAACTGAGTAAACGAACGTCGGGGTCGATAAATTGCAGCTGAAGAACCTTTTCATGGTTCCCCGGGCTGGTGGAATCGAAGCCGTGAAGATAGATGATCATCGCCTTCCTCCTGAGTTGTCGTCAGCGGTTTTCCTGCTCCAGCCAGCGCGTTTGCAGCCTGGAGAGCGCCTGGCTCGCCTCTTTCCAGCGAGGCGAAGCCAGCAGTTGCTGACGCGTAAATGTTCCCCGATGATACAACCTGCTGACGCGCTCAGCATTGATCGGTGACAGATTATCCAGCACGCTGACCGCTCCTGCGCGATTATTGCACACCAGAATCATGTCGCAACCCGCATCCAGAGAAGCTTGTCCACGTTCAGCATAGCTGCCCATAATCGCAGCGCCCTCCATTGAGAGGTCGTCTGAGAAGATCACGCCGTCATAACCCAGCTCGCCACGCAGTACCGTTTGCAGCCAGTGTGAAGAGCCGCTGGCAGGACGCGGATCGATCTGAGTATAGATAACATGCGCGGGCATAATGGCATCCAGCGCCTGTTCTTCTATCAGCTGTTTGAAGATCTGCATATCGTGCTGGCGGATTTCCTGCTCGCTGCGGTGATCGCGCGGCGTCTCTTTGTGAGAATCTGCACTCACTGCCCCGTGGCCGGGAAAATGTTTACCGGTCGTTTTCATACCTGCGCTGTGCATGCCGCGAATAAACTGCCGGGCCATGTTGAGCGCAATAACCGGATCTTCATGGAAGCTACGTTCGCCAATCGCCGCACTGCCGTGGCCAATATCCAGCACCGGTGCAAAACTGATGTCGATATCCAGCGCTATCATTTCCGACGCCATCAGCCAGCCCGCTTCCTGTGCCAGCTCAAGCGCTTTTTCTTCACTGTTCAGCCCGGCAAAAGCCTGCATGGCGGGAAGGCGTGTAAATCCTTCGCGGAAGCGCTGAACGCGCCCCCCTTCCTGATCGACGGCCACCACCAGCCGATGACGGGAAGCGGCCCGGATCTGGCGAACCAGTTCGGCAAGCTGCTGCGGGTCATGATAATTGCGGCTGAACAGGATCAGCCCTCCCACCAGCGGATGCTGTAAAATTTCACGCTCTTCTGCATCCAGCTCGTAGCCGAGCACGTCTAACATTACCGGTCCCACACTTCACCTCTTACTCTGATAACAGCTGCTGCCAGGCCTGTGCTGCCAGCGTGAAAAACGTCTCTTCCTGCGTCTGTTGCCAGCGCAGTTCATACCAGCTTGCCATCAACAGCTTCAGCCACGGCTGCCAGCGTTGCATCTGGCGGGCCAGCAGCGCAGGGTCGAGCCGCTGAGCGGCGGCGTAAGCAGCCGTCAGCTGAGCCTGCTGCTGCCCATGCAACCCGTTACCCGCCACGATTGCCGCCAGCTCCAGCGCCACGTCGCCGTCACTGGCATACTCCCAGTCGATCAGCCGCAGCGTCTGGCTGCCGGTGAAAGTCTCTGATGCATTATCCGCCAGCGTTTCGTCGCTCTTAACGGCCGCTTCCCGCCCGCTGAGCTGCTGGCTGCTGATAACATTGCCCGCATGGATATCCATATGCAGCAGGGCCAGCCGTAGGGGTTTTGGTTCCCCCTGCTGCTGCAATCGCCTCAGCGCGCGCAGCCAGCCGCAGTGTCGTCTGGCCGGATGGCTTAGCAGCCAGTACTGCTCCAGCAGCCGCAGCAGAGAGAGGCGATACCCGCTCAGCGAATGGCTGTGCAACCGGGCTATCAACGGCACCAGCGCATCCAGCTGTTGCAGAAACTGTTGCGGACTCAGCACCTCACCAGGCTGCCAGCCGAGCAGTAACCATCTGTCAGCGAAACCATAAACTGCTGGCCCCAACCCGCTGCCTGACAGCTTACGAAGAATATGGTATTCACGGCGGCGGTCAACACCTGGAATAATGTTTACTGGATGCTGATGGCGCGCCAGCAGCACTCTTTCTCCGATAACAACTTTGCCTGTCTGCCCGGTCAGGCCGCTGAGCGGAAAAAAAGAACCGGCGGACTTTGCCGCCGGAAACTGTTGGGTAATGACTCTGCCGAGCGCCGGATCAATGCTGTACGACACCGTTGCCTGACCAGATAATTTCCCCGGTTTGCACCAGCATCAGCTGCATCTGCAAGGCGGGAGATTTCACGTCACCCTGTGCGTTGCTGTAGAGCACATACTGCGCGCCAACATAACGTGCCAGCCCGACAGCTTTGCTACGCGAACCCAGGCTGTCTTCGGCAGAGAGGCCCAGCGTCTGTTTGGCAGTAGCGAGCTGCTGCGGCGTGACCAGCGTAAACTGGGTATTATTCTCCAGCGCTGAATGCAGCGCCGCGGTAGCTTTAGAGGTCTGTAGGCTGCCGTTGGTGCTGTTTTTCATGCCATCCACCAGCAGCACGCTGCCTGGCGTGACGCCTTCTGCCTTCAGCATTTGCGCAACCAGCGGCGTTACGCTGGCATCCCAGTTAATCGACTGGAACTTGGGTGGCTGGGGCACAGTTTCAACCGGCGGCGGCTGAACCGGCGGCGGCGCGGGCTGCGTTGGCTGAACGGGTTCAACTGGCGCGGGTTGCTGAGGCTGCTGCTGCTGGCTGATACAGCCACTCAGAACCAGTGCCAGCAGCATCACGCCAGAGAGTTTTGTTATGTTCCTTTCCACGCAATAATCTCCTAAAGATACAGATAGAGCCTGACTTTACTGGCCGTCAGGTTACCCGTTTGCGATGATATTTCAACTTTACCGTCTGCGGCCACGGTAGCCGTTCGCGGACGCTCAAAGGGGGTGATTTCCAGGCCCTTTTCATCATACCAGTAGAAGCGATAATGCACCGTTACCGGCGTGACCTGCTGGTTATAGAGAACAGCGGAAGCGCGCTGCTGCCCTTCATGCACAGAGATCACCGGCTCATCGGTAGTGATCCCGGCGGAGAGCACGGAAGACTCCATCACCAGCGACTGTGAGGTATTAATAGTGGCGCGATCGCTGCTGCATCCGCTGAGGAGTGTCAGTAACGTCAAGCCTGTGACCATTGCCCGCATAATAGAGTGTGTCCGCATCAGAGAGCGATTAGTTAGCCAGCATCGGCCCGAGAGGGCGGCCACCCAGCAGATGCAGATGGATATGATAGACCTCCTGTCCGCCATGCGAATTGCAGTTCATGATCAGACGGTAGCCATCCTCAGCAATCCCTTCCTGTTTCGCAATTTTTGCCGCAATGGTGATCATCCGGCCCAGCGCCGCTTCATGGCCCGGTACGGCATCATTGGCTGTGGGAATAAGAATGTTTGGCACAACCAGAATATGCGTAGGCGCTTTGGGGGAGATATCACGAAATGCTGTTACCAGCTCATCCTGATAGACGATGTCTGCCGGAATTTCGCGGCGGATAATTTTACTGAAAATCGTTTCTTCGACCATGAGCAAATCCCTGAACGATGAGGAGAGTTCACGCAGTATGAGCGAGATATTTGTTTTCTTTCAACCTTCCCGTGATTTTTCTTGCGTTAATCGTCTGCCTTTGCACCATTTACCCTTTACTGGCATAAAAAAAGGGGCGCTTTCGCGCCCCTTTGCTGCGGCAGATCTCTTAGCTGTTACGGATAAAGTCATCCATATCAGTTTTAAGGTTATCTGATTTAGTACCAAAAATAGCCTGAACGCCGGAACCAGCGATCACCACGCCAGCCGCGCCCAGTTTTTTCAGGCCCAGCTGATCGACCTTAGCCACATCCGCCACGCTGACGCGCAGACGAGTGATGCAGGCATCCAGATTAGTGATGTTCTCTTTACCGCCAAACGCCGCCACCAGGTTACCCGCCATCTCATTGGCGGTGCCCACGGTTTGCTCGGCAGTCGTCTCTTCACGGCCCGGCGTTTTCAGGTTGAATTTAGTGATGACCAGACGGAACACGGTGTAGTAGATCAGGCCGTAAATAACGCCAACCACCGGGAACAGCCAGATGTTGCTGCTGTTGCCGCTCAGCACCACAAAGTCGATCAGACCATGAGAGAAGCTGGTACCGTCACGCATTCCCAACAGGATACAGATAGGGAACGCCAGGCCAGCCAGCAGAATGTGGATGCCATAGAGCACCGGGGCCACAAACATAAATGAGAACTCAATCGGTTCGGTGATGCCCGTCAGGAAAGAGGTCAGCGCGGCGGAGATCATAATGCCGCCCACTTTAGCGCGGTTTTCAGGCTTAGCAGAGTGCCAGATAGCGATAGCTGCGGCGGGCAGACCGTACATTTTAAACAGGAAGCCACCAGACAATTTGCCTGCTGTGGGATCGCCTGCCATATAACGCGGGATGTCGCCGTGGAAGACCTGACCTGCTGCATTAGTAAACTCACCAATCTGCATCTGGAAAGGAACGTTCCAGATATGATGCAGGCCGAACGGCACCAGCGTACGTTCAATCAGACCATACAGGCCAAACGCCACTACCGGGTTCTGATAGGCTGCCCACTGAGAGAAATCCTGAATGGCGGTACCAATGGGCGGCCAGATAAAGGAGAGCACCACGCCCAGGAAAATAGCGGTAAAGCCAGAGATGATAGGAACAAAGCGTTTGCCGGCAAAGAAGCCCAGATATTCAGGCAATTTGATGCGGTAAAAGCGGTTGAACATCCAGGCGGCAATCGACCCCGCGATGATCCCACCCAGCACGCCGGTATCGGCAAGATGTTTGGCTTCAATCTCTGCGGCGGGCAGATGCAGAACCAGCGGCGCGACCACCGCCATCGTTTTCACCATAATGCCGTAAGCCACGACCGCAGCCAGGGCGGAGACACCATCGTTATTGGTAAACCCCAACGCTACGCCAATGGCAAAAATCAGCGGCATATTGGCGAAGACCGAGCCGCCCGCTTCTGCCATGACGTGGGACACCACGAGAGGCAACCAGCTAAAGTTGGCCGAGCCAACGCCTAACAATATCCCGGCTATCGGCAGAACAGATACCGGCAGCATCAGCGATTTGCCAACCTTTTGCAGGTTAGCAAAAGCGTTCTTAAACATAATGTGAAGCTCCTGAGTAGGGTGTGTTACGCGTATTAACGGGAGGGAGGTTCCCGTTTTAAAGTGAGCGTCTGTGTGCGCTCGCTATTTATTACGAAGAGTAAAATAAATCGCTAATTTAATGTTTGATAAGCATCACGTTTCCCTTAACCTGGCGCGTTTTGCCCGCTTATAGCGCGGAAAAGCGCCAGTAAGAGGCCATAAAAAACCGCACCGTCCAGAGGGCGATGCGGAGAGAGGGGCCGCTCAGGCCCTGAAAGGCCAGGTATGGTTACCGATCGGTGAGACGGGAAAGCGGAACGTGAAACAGATCCGAGAAGTTTTGCGTTGTGGCTTCAGCCATCTGCTCGATAGTGACCCCTTTTACAACCGCCATATACTCTGCCACATCACGCGTATAGGCTGGCTGGTTCTCTTTGCCACGGTAAGGTACAGGTGCCAGGTATGGGGAGTCCGTTTCAACCAGCATTCTGTCCAGCGGCACATAGCGCGCCGCTTCGCGAATGGTTTCCGCGTTACGGAAGGTCACAATCCCGGAGAAGGAGATATAGAACCCCATATCCAGCAGCTTTTCTGCGGTTTCACGATCTTCCGTGAAGCAGTGCAGCACGCCGCCGCACCCTTCCACCTTCTCTTCTTTCAGGATGGCCAGCGTATCGTCGCGGGCATCCCGTGTATGAACAATGACCGGCTTGTTGAGGTCGCGCCCGATACGGATATGTTCACGAAAGGAGAGCTGCTGCTGTGCGCGGGTTTCAGGCTGATAATGGTAATCCAGCCCGGTTTCCCCCATCGCCACAACGCGTTCATCAGCAGCAAGCTGGCGCAGTTCAGCAAAGTCATAAGGCTCTGCCTGATTCAGCGGATGCACACCGCAGGAGTAAGCGACGTTGGGACGATCGCCAATCAGTGTGGTCATCGCTTTATAGCCGGGCAGCGTGGTGGCAACGGCCAGCATAAACTTTACGTCACGGGCTGCCGCTTTCGCCAGCACATCACTGACATCCTGATGCAGCGTCTCATAATTCAGCCCATCCAGATGGCAATGCGAATCTACTAAAAACATAAATACTCTCTTTTCAGGCTAGTCAGACCGGCCTGCTACAGGATGGAGCATCTGCTCCCAGCCCAGCAGCTGGTCAGTCAACAATAATTCACGATTCAGGGCGACCACGTTAAGCAAACGGTCACGGGCAATCATCCACTGCCGCACGCTTTTATCCAGCGCGCTGGCAGGAAGCTGCATCGCCAGCTCAGCAATTAACGCCTGCCGATCGACATTAGCGATAAACTGCCCTCCACCCTGCTGCCACTTCAGTGCATCAACCAGTAGAGAACAGAGCCAGCCGGTGCGCTGGACAGCATCATCGTGGTTCAGAACGGGCAGCAAGCTTAACATATCTCCCCGGAGCGCCTCAGGCAGCGCCTGACACAATGCTTCTCTGGCCGCCCAGCGCTTCTCACTGAGTAAGTCCAGGGCCGCTGCGGGTGCGCCGCCGCTGAGCCGTAAGGCCGTCAGCGCATCCTGCTCAGTGATCGGGCGCTGCTTCAGCAGCCATTGCAGGCCTGGCGCCTCATCTGGCGGGGCAAGATGGAAGGTAAAGCAGCGGCTGCGTAGCGTAGCCAGCAGCTGGGCAGGCTGCTGGCTGTTAAGCAGAAACCAGGTATTTTTCGGCGGCTCTTCCAGCGTTTTAAGCAGCGCATTGGCCGCCGCTTCGGTCAGTTGAGCCGCATCAGGGATCCAGACTACCTTTGCGCCGCCCTGCTGCGCATGGTGGTAGAGCTTCTCCGTCACGCTGCGCACTGCATCAATCCCCAGCGCGCTTTTCCCCTTTTCCGCCTCCAGTCTGTACCAGTCTGGATGGGTGTTGGCCTGCATCAGCTGGCAGGCGTGGCAGGCTCCACAGCTTTTCAAACCGTCACGCCGTTGGCACATCAGCCAGCGGCTGATCCCCCAGACCAGCGAAGCCTCTCCCATACCGCTCAGTGAATGCAGCAGCAGTGCATGATGACCACGCCCTGCCTGATGCTGGCTGATTATTTGTCGGTAAGGCTGGTTCAGCCAGGGATACCAGTTCATGCCTGTTCCCTGAACCAGGCTAACAGAGTCTGGCGAATGGCAGCGGAAACCTGCTCTATTGACTGGGTCGCATCGACGGTTCTGATACTGGCATCGGCCGCCGCCAGCGCCTGATAGCGGTCACGGGTGCGGGTGAAAAAGTTCAGCGACTCCTGCTCAATACGATCAAGCGCGCCCCGCGCTCTCGCCCGCTGCAACCCAATCTCAGGCGTCACGTCAAGATAGAGCGTTAAATCTGGTGCAAAATCACCCAGTACGCTCTGCTTAAGCTGCGCCATCAGCTGAGTATCCATGCCACGTCCGCCGCCCTGGTACGCCTGGGAAGAGAGATCGTGACGATCACCCACCACCCAGGCACCTCTGGCCAGAGCTGGCTTGATAACATTCTCAACCAGCTGAACCCGCGCCGCGTAGAGCATCAGCAGCTCTGCGCGATCGGTCACCTGTTCGCCCTCAACGCCCTGTTTGATCAGATCGCGGAGTTTTTCCGCCAGCGGCGTGCCGCCCGGCTCACGTGTGAAGAGAATGTCGCTGATGCCCTGCTCGCGCAATGTCTCCACCACAACCTCACGGGCCGTGGTTTTCCCTGCGCCTTCAAGGCCTTCAATAACGATAAATTTACTGTCCATTTTTTTCCTTCACGGCAAGACGCCACGCCTGAACCGCACGATTATGGCTGGCAAGATTGGTGGTGAACGTATGTCCGCCTTTGCCGTCAGCAACAAAATAGAGGTAATCCGTTTTCAGCGGATGCGCGGCCGCTTCAAGAGAGGCCTTGCCGGGCATCGCAATCGGTCCTGGCGGCATCCCGGAAATGGTGTAGGTATTATAAGGCGTTGGCGTCTCCAGATCTTTACGCGTCAGCGAACCTGTGTAGCTCTCCCCCATACCATAGATAACGGTTGGATCGGTTTGCAGACGCATGCCAATGCGCAGACGATTGATAAAGACCGAGGCTACTTTACTGCGCTCCTCACTCACCGCCGTCTCTTTTTCGATAATAGAGGCCATGGTGACTAAATCGTTTTTATCTTTATAAGGAAGGCCGTCAATTTTATCCTGCCACTGCGCCTCCACCAGCTTTACCATACGATCATGCGCACGCTTAAGCAGCGCCACATCGGTGGTATTGGCGGTATAAGCATAGGTTTCAGGGTAGAACCACCCTTCCACATCCTGTTCAGGCAGATCCATCGCGGCAGCAACCGTTGCCAGCTTGTCATCTTTCAGCGTGTGTTTGATATAGGGAGCCGCACGGAGTTCAGCCAGCCACTCCTGCATACGGGTGCCTTCGACAAAACGCACCAGGAACTGTGCTTCTTTACCACTGCTCAGCAGCTCCAGCATCTGGCGTACCGTCATACCCTGAGAAAAGCGATAGGTGCCCGCCTTGAAGTTTGCCAGCTCCGGCTCCAGCTTCAGCAGCCAGCCAAACCAGAGCTTTTGCGGCACAATATGCTGCTGATTGAGTTCAGCCTCCAACACCACCCGCCCGGAACCTGCCGGCAGCGTGAAAATCGTCTCTTTATTGATGGTCAGCGATGAATCAGCGAACTGGCGGATCTGCCAGTAGCTGAACGCCAGCAGGGCCACAACAATTACGACCATGCCGGTTACTACTTTTTTTACAACAGTCATGAAATTTCCCTGTTAATCGTCATGCAGGCGTAGCAGGTTAAAAATAGTGCGCGAGGCATAATGCCAGCTATCGATCTGATTCACCGGCAGTAGCGGCATCAGCGCATTGGTGATAAACACCTCTTCTGCCTCTGCCAGCGTCTCTACCGGCAGGCTGACTTCGTGCACTGGCATCCCCAGGCTGTGCAGCTGTTGGATCACCTTTTGCCGCTGAATGCCGTTGACGCCACACTGGCTGAGATCGGGCGTAAAAACCTGATCGCCCTTGCGCCAGAATAAATTTGCCGCACAGCATTCCACCAGGCTGCCGTCACTGTCAAGCACCAGCGCCTCGTCGGCTGCGGTCTGGTCAAGCTCTGTACGGATCAGTACCTGCTCAAGCCGGTTAAGATGTTTGATCCCGGCCAGCAGCGGATTTTTCCCCAGCCTAACGCTGCTCAGCGCCAGCCTGGCACCCGTCTGCTGAAGGCGCTGGTAATGGGCCGGATAGTCAGAGAGAAAAATCATCCGCGAGGGCTGTGCACAGCCCTGAGCGCTGTACCCGCGCCCGCCCGCTCCTCTTGATACAAGCGCTTTCAGCACCCCTTCCGATCGCGTTGCGGCGGCGATCTGCATTTCAGCAGCCAGCGCATCCCAGTCCACGTTGCGGATCATCAACCGTTCGCAACCAGCCTTCAGCCGTGAAAGATGCGCTTTTAGCGAGACAACTTTCCCCTGGAGTATTCTGGCTGTAGTAAAGCAGCCGTCACCAAACTGCACCGCACGATCGCGAGCTTCTACCCTTTCCTGCGGCTCTCCGTTTATCCAGACCATATGTTCCCCTGAGCGATCGTTTCACAGCGGTAAAGATTACCCTGACGCCGCGGCAGATTCATCTGCTTGTCTCCGGAGAATTGTACCGGGATGAAAAAGTGCGGCAGCAGCCGAAAAATCCCACAAAAAAGGCCCGCTAAGCGGGCCTTCAGAAGGTTAAGGCAGCAATCAGATTTTGCGGAAAATCAACGAACCGTTGGTTCCACCAAAGCCGAAGGAGTTACACAGGGCATACTCCAGTCCTTTTACCTGACGTGCAGTGTGCGGCACAAAATCCAGATCGCAACCTTCATCCGGGTTATCCAGATTAATGGTTGGCGGGATCACCTGGTCGCGCAGGGCAAGAATAGAGAAGATTGACTCTACTGCGCCCGCTGCGCCTAATAGGTGACCGGTCATAGATTTGGTTGAGCTGACCATTACGCTGTTTGCACTGGCGCCAAAGATGGTCTTTACCGCCCGTGTCTCGGCTTTATCACCGGCTGGCGTCGAGGTGCCGTGCGCGTTGATATAACCAATCTGTTCTGGCGATAATTGCGCATCCTTCAGAGCGTTTTTCATCGCCAGCGCAGCACCTGCCCCATCTTCCGGCGGCGAGGTCATGTGGTAAGCATCGCTGCTCATGCCAAAACCAACCAGTTCGGCATAAATTTTTGCGCCACGTTTTTTGGCGTGCTCGTACTCTTCCAGCACCACCAGTCCTGCGCCATCGCCCAGCACAAAGCCATCACGATCCCGGTCCCAGGGACGGCTTGCCGTCTGGGGGCTATCATTACGGGTTGAGAGGGCACGTGCTGCGCCAAAACCGCCAATACCCAGTGGGGTACTGCCCTTTTCGGCACCGCCTGCCAGCATCACGTCGGCATCATTATAAGCAATAATGCGCGCCGCCTGACCAATGTTATGCACACCGGTAGTACAGGCAGTAGAGATAGCGATGCTTGGACCTTTCATGCCATACATAATAGTCAGGTGACCCGCTATCATGTTTACAATCGTGGAGGGAACGAAGAAAGGACTGATTTTACGCGGGCCGCCGTTGACCAGCGAGGCGTGGTTTTCTTCAATCAGACCGAGACCACCGATACCGGAGCCGATAGCAGCACCAATACGATCGGCATTCTCATCCGTAATAGAGAGACCGGAGTCCTGCATGGCCTGAATGCCAGCAACTACGCCGTACTGAATGAAGGCATCCATCTTGCGCTGATCTTTGCGCGAGATAAATTCTTCACAGTTAAAATTCTTTACTAAGCCAGCAAAACGCGTTGCGTAGGCACTAGTATCAAAATGGTCGATCGGGCTGATGCCACTCTGACCGGCAACAAGAGCATTCCAGGTAGACTCTACGGTATTGCCGACAGGAGACAACATGCCAAGACCGGTCACAACTACACGACGCTTAGACACGTTCGTCCTCCAGGGAGGGAAAAAATGACAATGACACTATGTGGGACTTTCAGAAAAAACTCAGGCGGTCGAATGACCGCCTGGAGAGGCTCACTTACGCCTGGTGACCATTGATGTAATCAATAGCAGCCTGAACGGTGGTGATTTTCTCAGCTTCTTCGTCCGGAATCTCGGTATCAAACTCTTCTTCCAGAGCCATTACCAGCTCAACGGTATCAAGAGAATCAGCGCCCAGATCTTCTACAAAAGAGGCAGTATTAACAACTTCTTCCTGCTTAACGCCAAGCTGCTCGCCAATGATTTTCTTAACGCGTTCTTCGATAGTGCTCATACTATTAAATTTCCTATCAAAACTCGCTTTCGCGATGGTTTTCGTAGTGTATAAAATGTTGAAAAAGATGCAACTAAATCCCGGCTGGTCCAACCACGATTTTACGCTATTTTGCGGGCATTACCGCAAATAACGCAAATAGTTTCGTGATTATCAGACCATATACATTCCGCCATTGACGTGCAGCGTCTCACCAGTGATGTACGCAGCCTCGTCAGAAGCTAAAAATGCAACGGCATTGGCGATTTCCTGCGCGTCGCCAAGGCGACCCGCTGGCACTTCCGCCAGAATGCCCGCACGCTGCTCTTCAGTCAGCGTACGCGTCATGTCGGTTTCAATGAAACCGGGAGCCACAACGTTAACGGTGATACCACGTGACGCGATTTCACGCGCCAGTGACTTGCTGAAGCCGATCAAACCCGCTTTTGCTGCCGCGTAGTTTGCCTGGCCCGCATTACCCATCGTTCCGACAACGGAGCCAATGGTAATGATTCGGCCTACGCGTTTTTTCATCATAGCGCGCATTACCGCTTTTGACAGGCGGAATACGGAAGTCAGATTGGTGTCCAGGATATCCTGCCACTCATCCTCCTTCATACGCATCAGAAGATTATCACGTGTAATGCCTGCATTATTGACTAAAATGTCCACTTCGCCAAATTCAGCACGAATATTTTCCAACACGCTGTCGATAGAGGCGCTGTCGGTCACATTCAGCAGCATGCCACGGCCGTTGCTGCCCAGATAGGCAGTGATGGCATCTGCGCCACTTTGGCTGGTCGCTGTACCGACCACCTTTGCGCCACGGGCTACCAGTGTTTCTGCAATGGCGCGGCCAATGCCGCGACTTGCACCGGTAACCAGTGCGATTTTTCCTTCAAAGCTCATGTTCATCCTCGTCTGACTGTTAAAGCGCCGCTGACAGGCTGGCCGGATCGTTCACCGGTGCCGCGGTCAGGGTGTCAACAATACGTTTCGTCAGGCCGGTCAGCACTTTTCCAGGGCCAACTTCCAGCAATGACGTTACGCCTTCCTGCGCCATAAATTCTACACAGCCCGTCCAACGGACCGGATTGTACAACTGACGCACCAGCGCACTACGAATGGCCTCAGGCGAGGTTTCGCACTTCACATCAACGTTGTTAACCACCGGCATTTCCGGGGCGTTGAAGGTCAGTTTTTCCAGTGCCTCCGCCAGTTTGTCGGCGGCAGGTTTCATCAATGCACAGTGAGAAGGTACGCTCACAGGCAACGGCAGAGCACGTTTTGCGCCGGCAGCTTTACAGGCTGCACCGGCACGCTCTACCGCTTCTTTATTTCCGGCAATAACAACCTGACCAGGCGAGTTAAAGTTAACAGGTGATACTACCTGACCCTGTGCAGACTCTTCACAGGCTTTAGCAATAGCCGCATCATCCAGACCAATAATAGCCTGCATGGCACCGGTGCCTTCCGGAACCGCTTCCTGCATCAGTTTGCCTCGCAATTCAACAAGTTTGATCGCCTGTTGAAAATCGATCACGCCTGCACAAACCAGCGCACTATACTCGCCCAGGCTGTGTCCCGCCAGCATTGCTGGCTTTGAACCGCCTTTTTCCTGCCAAACGCGGAAAATAGCAACAGATGCGGCCAGAAGTGCCGGCTGAGTTTGCCAGGTTTTGTTCAACTCTTCAGCAGGCCCCTGCTGGACGAGTGACCACAGGTCATAGCCCAAAGCCGTGGAAGCTTCACGGAAAGTTTGTTCAACGGTGGGATTTTCTGCGGCCAGTTCAGCCAGCATGCCTACCGTTTGCGATCCCTGTCCCGGGAAAACCATAGCAAATTGCGTCATTGTTATTCCTGTTAATCAAAAACGAACCAGCGCCGAACCCCAGGTGAATCCACCCCCGAAGGCTTCCAGCAGAATAAGCTGACCGCGTTGTATGCGGCCATCACGCACGGCCTCGTCTAATGCACAAGGCACTGAGGCGGCGGAAGTATTCCCGTGGCGGTCAAGCGTGACCACTACCTTTTCCATACCCATGCCGAGTTTGCGGGCGGTGGCGCTGATAATACGCAGGTTAGCCTGATGCGGCACCAGCCAGTCGATAGACTCACGCTCCAGGTTATTAGCCTGTAGGGTCTCTTCAACGATGTGCGCCAGCTCGGTTACGGCCACCTTGAACACTTCGTTACCCGCCATGGTGACGTAAGAAGGTTGATCCTGATGCTCACGATCCTGGTTGGAAAGCGTTAACAGATGTCCGTAGCGGCCATCCGCGTGCAGATGCGTGGAGATAATGCCCTGCTCTTCGCTGGCACCCAGTACCGCAGCACCGGCGCCGTCGCCAAACAGAATAATAGTGCCGCGATCCGCCGGATCCAGCATACGGGCCAGCACGTCGGCACCAATCACCAGCGCATTTTTCACCGCGCCGTTTTTGATGTACTGGTCGGCAACGCTCAGGGCATAGGTAAAGCCAGCGCAGGCTGCTGCAAGGTCAAAAGCTGCGGCGTCCTCAATTTCCAGCATCTGCTGGATCATGCAGGCTGAACTTGGGAAGGCGTGGCTGGAAGAGGTGGTTGCCACCACGATCAATCCGATGTCATTTTTATCAACACCGGCCATTTCCAGCGCGCGCAGCGCAGCCTGATAGCCCATTGTTGCAACGGTTTCATCAGGTGCCGCTATGCGACGCTCACGGATACCGGTGCGGGTGACAATCCACTCGTCCGAAGTATCCACCATTTTTTCCAGATCGGCGTTAGTCCGCACCTGTTCGGGCAAATAGCTGCCCGTACCGATAATTTTCGTATACATGTACGTCATTCACTCTTAGGTAATACAGCCTGAAGGCGCGCAGCAATTCGCTCTGGAACTTGCCGCTGCACCGCCTGTTCTGCCTGTTCTATCGCCGCAGTGAATGCGCGTTGATTCGCTCCGCCGTGACTTTTAATCACGGAACCGCGTAATCCTAACAGACAGGCGCCATTGTACTGGTCGGGATTGAGGTGGCCGAAGCGCTTCGCCAGACGTTTTTTCAGGACACGTCCTAACAGCGTCATCCACCAGGCCCTTTTTTTACCTTCGCCCTGTGATTTCAACAGCGAAAGAAACATTCTTACCACACCTTCCATGGTTTTCAGGGTGACATTGCCCACGAAACCATCACAGACAAGCACATCCGTTTCACCGGTAAGAAGGTCGTTGCCTTCGAGGTATCCAATAAAGTTAATATCTGGCAATTCACGCAGTATAGCTGCGGCATCGCGAATACTGGTTAAACCTTTGGTCTCTTCCTGACCAATATTTAATAATGCCACGCGGGGATGCGGCACTGACAGGATTTCCTCTGCCATCACCGCGCCCATAATCGCAAACTGCACCAGCATCGTACTGTCTGAGTCGACGTTCGCACCCAGGTCCAGTATCACTGTTTTCCCCTGCTGCTGATTTGGCAAGACCGTCATCAGCGCGGGGCGCTCGATACCGTCGAGCGGCTTGAGCAGCATTTTTGCCAGACCCATCAGTGCTCCCGTATTGCCGGCACTGACACAAGCCTGCGCTTTCCCCTCTTTAACCAGCTCAAGCGCCATGCGCATAGAGGAGCCGCGGCTTTGGCGGATCGCCTGGGAGGGTTTGGCATCACTGGCAATAACCGACTCGGCAGCAATAATCTGTAGACGTGCCAACAGCGCTGAATCAGCTTTTGCGAGTAATGACGAGATGTTGTCGGGATCGCCGACCAGAAGAAGATGCAGTTGCGAGTTAGAGGCCAGTGCCTGCATTGCAGCAGGCACTGTCACGCAGGGACCGAAGTCCCCGCCCATGGCATCTATCGCCAGGGTCAGACGTGGCAAAGTATCGCCTTGCGAATCCGCAAGAATTACTTAACGATGACCTTGCGACCGCGGTAGTAACCATCCGCAGTGATGTGGTGACGCAGATGCGTTTCGCCAGAAACTTTATCTACGGAAAGAGAGGCAGTGGTCAGAGCATCGTGTGAACGACGCATGCCACGTTTGGAACGGGTTGGTTTATTCTGTTGTACGGCCATGGACCTTACTCCTATTACTTACGCTTTAAACTGGCTAATACGGCAAATGGGTTTGGTTTTTCTGCCTCTGCAGGCAATTTTCCAAAGACCATGTCCGCCTCGGACACTTCACAGTGTTCAGAATCATGCACCGGAACGACAGGCAGGGCGAGGATAATTTCATCTTCAACCACTGCCAGCAGATCGATTTCGCCAAACTCGTTGACCTCGACCGGCTCGTACGCTTCCGGCAACGCCTCAGCCTGTTCGTCAGTAACGACCGGGCTGAAACAATACGTCACGTGGACCTGATGCGGGAATGTCTGGTTGCAGCGCTGGCAACAAAGCGTGACGGAAACCGCCGCAGTACCGTTAAGTACCGCTAAACGCTGGTTGTCGATAGCGAACGACATGGAGCATTCTACATTACTGTCCACACTCACTACCGATTCGGCAATACGCTCCACCTGTTCAGGGGTGTAGACGCCCTGATAATCAAGGCGTTTTTGAGCGGTACGAACCGGATCGAGAGTCAGGGGTAATTTTACCTTTTGCATAGGGCGCGCATATTAACTTTGTAACGAGATAGAGTCAAAGAAAAAGGCCGTTTTACAGCATCTTTCACCCAATATTCGCATCCAGTGCGGCGCACAGTTTAAAATGCCTTGAAGTGATTCGCTATCTATTCTGGAAAAAAATATGACTCAACTGGTACTTGCTTCAACTTCTTCCTACAGGAAGTCTCTGCTTGAAAAGCTGGGCCTGCCCTTTATCACTGCTGCTCCACAGGTTGATGAATCAGCGCAACTTGATGAATCTGCTACCGATCTTGTTATGCGGCTGGCTGCGGAGAAGGCCAAAGCCGTGGGGAAAAACTATCCCGCACATCTGATTATTGGTTCCGATCAGGTTTGTGTGATTGATGGCAAAATAACCGGAAAACCGCACACTGAAGAGAACGCTCACCAGCAGTTAAAGCTGGCGAGCGGGCATAGTGTTATTTTTTATACCGGGCTGGCGCTTTTTGACAGTAAACGGAATCAACTACAGGTGGTGTGTGAGCCTTTTAGTGTCGATTTCAGAACGCTAACTGAGAAAGAGATCGTTAATTATGTGGCAAAGGAGCAGCCACTTAACTGTGCAGGCAGTTTCAAAAGCGAAGGGTTGGGTATTACGCTGTTTGAACGGCTTTCAGGGCGCGACCCCAATACGCTGGTTGGGCTTCCGCTGATTGCGCTGTGCGAAATGTTACGTAAGGCTGGCGTGGACCCCTTGATGGGGTAGCGGTTAAGCGGCGGAAGGCGCGTGGTCTGGATGAAGTGGAGACACGGTTCGGGATGATGGCGTTTTATATGGCTTGTTTTGAAGGCACGTTGTCTGAGGGAACTGGTGGTAAGGTTCGGGAAGATGGCGTTTTATATGGCTTGTTTTAAGGGCACGTTGTCTGAGGGATGTGTTGCCTGGTCAGGGAGAGGGGGCTGAACACAAAAACGCCGTGAACCCCTCCCTGGGGGCTGCGAAGCGGCGTCCATGCCGCTTAGCTTTTGCTTATCAGCCCCCTCTCCCTTCCCCACAGCATTGGTGTTGCCTGTTACAGAAAACCAAAACCAACTTCCAAATCCAAATCCAAATCCAAAGCCAAAGGCAAAGCCAAAGCCAAATCCAGCATCAAATCTGGTTTTGACCTGTGTGAACGCCAAACTCACCAACAACACCGAATTCGTTGGGTGGCACCCCGGAGTGCAATAGCCGAGTGTCTGCCGCAGGGATGCGGCAGCCAGGCTTACGCTAATGCCGCGCTAAATATCAAAGTTAACATTTCGCACTGCGGCGTTCCGGATAAGGCACTCCGGAGTGACGCATTTGCACCGATCCGGTTTTGACCTGTGTGAACACCAGACTCCCCAGCAACCCCGAATTCAATGGGTGGCACCACGGAGTACGTTAGCCGAGTGTATGCCGCAGGGATGCGGCAGCCAGGCTTACGCTGATGCCGCGCAACATATCAAAGTTAACATTTCGCACTGCGGCTTCCCGGATAAGGCACTCCGGGGTGACGCCCTTTCCACCGACCAGATTTTGACCTTTGTGAAAACCTGGCCCACCAACAACACTGAATTCAATGGATGGCACCACTTCACCGCCCCCGGTTTTATCTGCACCCTACTCCTGACCAAACAGCGGGATCGCCTTACCGGTAATATAGCGTTTGCGCAATTTTGCGGAGACGATATCCATCGCCATCACAACCACCACCAGAATCAGGGTGATAAACATCACCACGTCCCAGTTCCACAAGCGCATATTCTCGGCATAGACCAGACCGACACCGCCCGCACCGACAAAACCCAGTACCGCAGCCGATCGGGTGTTAGACTCAATCTGATAGAGACTCAATGCCAGAAATGCCGGGAAGGACTGGGTAAAAATGGCGTAACGATGTTTTTGTAATGAATTAGCCCCCACTGCATTCAGCCCCCTGCCCGGCGAGCGCTCTACTGCCTCGTGCCCTTCCGCATAGAGCTTGCCCAGCAGACCCACATCCTGCATCACAATTGCCAGCACGCCAGCCAGCGGCCCCATTCCAACGGCACGCACGAAAATCAGCCCCCAAATTGCCATATCGATACCACGAAGAATATCCAGCAGACGGCGTATCACCATCGCCACAGGGCGCAGCGCTTGGGATGACATCACGTTACGTGCGGCCAGAAACGACAGCGGTAACGCTATCAGCGTGGCGGTAATGGTGCCGGCAAAAACAACTGCCAGCGTGATGAAAATTTGATTGAAATAGTAAGCAAACGGCCAGTTTGCCACATCGTGCCAGACAAACATCCGCAGAAAATAACGACCAATTTGCGAACAGCCCGTGGCTAACTGCGCCCAGGAAATGCCGAACATATTAAAAAAGAAGAGATAATAAAGCAGCACGGCGGTAGCGATCATGCCAAGCCTGCGCAGATAGCGACGTTGCAAAGAGAACAGCTCGCTGTGCTTCGCTTTCATACTGTTTAAAGAGTCAGAACCGGCCAAGGCGATCATGCTGCTCTCCCCTCCACCACCCAGCGGCGCAGATGGCCGGAAAAAGTATCCAGAAGCGACACCACCACAATAATCAACAAAATGGTCATACTTACCTGATCGTAGCGATCCAGCTTGATATTGGTCATCAGCTCCTGACCAATTCCTCCGGCCCCTACCAGCCCGAGAATGGTGGACTGGCGGAAATTTACCTCCAGACGCATAAAGCTGTAAGAGAGAAACACCGGCTTCACCTGCGGCCAGAGCGCAAAGCGCATCCTTTGTATGGGGCCAGCCCCACAGGAGGCCATGCCTCGTCCTGGCTTGTCCGATGCGCTCTCGATAGCTTCATAGAAGAGTTTGGTGAGGCTGCCGATAGTGTGCAGCGCCAGCGCCAGAAAACCTGGGATGACGCCGATCCCAAAGGCCATCACAAACATCACCGCCCAGGCCAGTTCCGGCATGGTGCGTAAAAAGGCTACCGCGGTGCGGATGGCATAGCGTAGCCAGACCGGGGAGTGAGTGTTGTCAGCGGCAAGAAACGCGAGGAAAACGGCAGCCATCACCGACAGCAGCGTTGCCGCCAGCGCCAGATTAAGCGTTTCCCAGATTAACGGCAGCTGAATATGCAGCCGGTAACCCCAGTAAGCCAGCGAGCCTTGGGTATGTCCGTCAGCAAACAGCCGGTTCCAGTGCAACACTGGCAGCGTTTCGCCAAGGTAATCAAAAAAATGAGGAAGCGACGTCCAGAGGGTAGTCAGGCTGAATTCGGCGAGATTGCCGGAAGCCAGATAAAGAGCCAGAAGGATCAGCGACCAGAGGAGCGTATCGCGTTTCTGCCTGCCACGAACTTGCTGATAATAGCGCTCAAAATCAGTGTTATGCATAAATTAACCGGTTAAGAGTTGAAACAAAAAGAGCGCCTGCTCAGTGACCTGAGTCAGGCGCTCCCGCAGGGCGACTTAGCGCGCGCCCTTAGTCAGTTCACGCTTCATATCAATGATATTCTGGTAATCAGCCACGGTAGCGGGGCCGATATGCTGTGTGCCGCCCATCGCTTTGATAAAGCAGCTGTGGTTCTCTGTATCCAGCTTTTTGATGGCGGCGACCAGCTTAGGTTTGAAATCGGCATCCAGCTTGTTGCTCACCAGGATCGGGCCGTTAGGGATCAGCGGCGATTCCCAGATAATACGGATTTGCTTCATCAAATCGGGGTGATCCATGCGGATCATGCGGGTAAATGCCCCGCTGGTGAAGCCGGTGTCGTAATCGCCGATCATGGAAGCCCAGGTCACTGCGCCTTCAAACTGACCATTCAGTACGCCTAAAACATCCTGCTCATGGCCGCCGGAGAAGGTCACGCTTGAGAAGAAGCCGTTGTACTTATCATCCACGCTGCCGCCAAACTCTTTCCTGAAGGTCTGATTAGGGATAAGGAAGCCCGAGGTGGAGTCCGGGTCAGCCATCCCGAAAGATTTGCCTTTCAGATCTGACAGTTTCTTATAAGGGCTGTCAGCTTTCACGATAACCACTGAGTGGTAACCTTTTGATTTATCCGTGTCGTCTACCGCAATACCCACAACCTCTACCGCTTTGGGATCTTTAATATAGACAGAGGCATAGGAAGAGGGAGACATGCTCAGCACCATATCCACTTTGCCGCCCAGCAGCCCCTGAATAACGCCGGAGTAGTCGGAAGAGTTACGTAGTCTGGTCTCTGTCCCCAGCTCTTTATCGAAGAAATCCTTTACGCACTGGTTATCACCGATCTGCTGCGTGGCGTTCTGTCCCCCCAAAATGCCTAAATTCAGTTCTTTTGGCGTGGCAGCCTGAGCAAAGCCGGACGCCATTACGCTGGCCAGAAGTGAGGTTAATAATAATTTTTTCATTGCCGGGTCCCAAAAGATCTTAGTTAAATTGCGTCATCTCTTCGCCATACAGCGTATGGAGAAGCTCTTCGGTTAACTGCGACGGATGTCCGTCAAACACGATGCGCCCCTGGGCAATACCAATGGCGCGGGTACAGTACTCTTTCACCAGCTCAACCGAATGAAGGTTGACCATCACGCTGATGCCGTTGTCGCTCACCTGACGCAGGACATCCATAATGCGACGGGTGTTTTTCGGATCGAGCGAGGCGACAGGCTCATCGGCCAGCAGAATTTTGGGGTTTTGCATCAGCGCACGGCAGATTGCCACACGCTGCATCTGTCCCCCGGAGAGGTTTTCCGCACGCTGTAACGCCTGCGGCAGCATGTTCAGCCACTCCAGCAGGCCAATAGCCCTGGCGCGATCGGCATCCGGGAAGATTTTGAAAAAGGATTTCAGGGTGGAAGTCTGACTGAGACGGCCAAGCAGAACATTAGTGAGCACATCCAGACGCGGAACCAGGCAGAAGTCCTGGAAAATCATGCCGCACTCGCTACGCCATTCGCGCATCTGGCGCGCATTCAGCGCAACGATGTTCTGCTGCTCACCGGATTCGCGATAATTCAGGATCTCGCCCTCTGTGGCGGCAAGAGTGCCGTTCAGCAGATGCAAAAGCGTGGATTTACCCGCTCCGGAACGTCCGACAACGGCCACCAACTCACCGGCATGCAGATCAAAATTAATCTCCTGCAACACAGGATTTTGCGCGTTGTACGCTTTGCCAAGGCCTCTGACGGCCAGAACTTTTTTCTGCGCCGTGCGCAGCGGCGAGACCTCAGGAGCGGGGGCCGGTTTCAACAGTGCCTGTGCCATAATCTTTCCCGTAGTGAGTCAGGCATTACGCCTTGTGCGCCCTATTAACGGCGAGCGCAGTGACGATTTAATGACAGCGGGATGATGAAAAAATGACGCGGGAAAAAGTGACAACGTCACAGTTGCAGCGTCAAGCCGTCACAGGCTGCGGCTACGCCTGGCGGCAGCGCATTCTCTGCCAGCCAGTTATCCACCTCATGCCCGATATGGGTCAGCCAGGTTTGCTGGGGGGCAAGCTGTTGATGTAAAGCCAGCGCCAGCGAAATGTCATTGTGGTTGCGCGGCGGCAGGTCGCTGGGGGCATAACTACAGTCGAGAACCAGGTGATCGATTTTTCGCTGCTGAAGCCAGTGCAGCGTCTCCACAGGCAGCCCGACGGTATCGGTAAGGTATGCCAGCCTGAAACCCTGATGCTCAATCAGATAGCCGAAGGTGATTTTTGAATGAATCAGCGGCAGCGGCGTAAACAGCAGATCGCCGCAGGGAAGCGGATCAAAAGGTCGCAGGAAAGGTTGAAAGGCGAGCAGGCCGGGATGGCGATAGAGATCGTCACATCCCTCTTCATCGGGCGGACAGTAAACCGGAATTTTGGCTCCCATCCCCCAGCGCAGCGCAAACAGCCCCTGCACGTGGTCCATATGAAAATGGGTCAGAAAAATGCGGTCCAGCTCGCCCGGCGCAAATTGCTCCTCCAGATGGCACTGTCCCGCATCCAGTAGCGTGGTTTCGCCACCCTGGCGGATTAATGCGCTGGAGGGCGTGCGCCTTCGCGCGGAGTGCTGCTGAGCACCCAGACAGGCGGCGCAATCGCAGCCAAAAACCGGAACCTGGCGGACGTCACCGGTGCCTAAAAAAGTGAACTGCATGATGTTCGGTCTCCCTTGCAGCATAGTGCTCATCGCTCAGCCATCTGCGCGGCACAAACTCATAATGATCTTTAGCCTGACGACCTGAGACAGAGTGGTTCCGCTGGCGAACCGGCTTCCCTCTCCGCCTGCTCTGCCAGCAGCGCCACCAGCTGATTCAGCGTCTGGCTCAGCGGGCCGTCATTGTTCAGCATCATGCAGCAAGCGGGTGCGCCTTCTGCGGCACGGCGAAGGCGCTGCGCTATCTGCTCCTCTCCTTCCCTGCCGCGCTGCCGCAGCCGCTGAGCCAGCACACCGGGCGAAACTTGCAGGCACACCGGCAGCAGCTGCGTACCATAACGCTGTTCAACGGCTGGCAGGTGTAGCCGTGACCCGTTCACCACAACGTCAAGATCCTGCGCCAGCCAGAAGTCGATTTCGATGCCCACCGCATAGGCCTGTTGATGCGCCAGCCAGTCAATTGCGAACAGCCCTTTTGCGCGCCGTCGGTGAAACTCCGCCTTGCTGAGGGCAATATGATTTTCGCCCCCGGCATCAGCAGCCCTGGTAATGTAACGATGCGCCACCACCACACCTTCGGGTGCGGCCTCGCGCAGCGCGTTCAGCAGGCTGTCCTTGCCTGAACCGGATGCGCCCATCAACCAGATAAGCCTGGCCATCAGTAAACCGCCCGTCCTTTCGCCCAGGTTGAGCGCACGTGGACCTGCCCCTGATGGTGATTCACCAACACCAGATCCGCGCGTTTGCCTTCCGCAATCACGCCGCGATCGGTCAGGCCGATAGCGCGCGCAGGGTTGCTGGTCACCAGCGCCACAGCGGCGGGCAGCTGATAGCCATTGTTCTCATCGCGGGCGATACGGAACGCCGCATCCAGCAGGCTGGCGGGATAATAATCAGATGAGAGAATATCCAGCAGCCCCAGCGCGGCGAGTTGATGCGCCGCCACGTTGCCCGAGTGCGAACCGCCGCGCACAATATTCGGCGCGCCCATCAGCACCTGTAAACCCTGCTTACGGGAAGCGCTTGCCGCCTCCAGCGTGGTGGGGAATTCAGCAATCACGCTGCCCAGGGTTTCAGACTCCTCAACATGCGCCAGCGTGGCGTCGTCATGGCTGGCCAGCGGGATCTGATAGTGCCGGCACCAGGCTGAAATCGCCTCGCGGTTGGGCTTCGACCAGCGCTCAGCTAAGCGCAGCTGGCTGGACTCAAACTCGTCCATTTGCCGATCGTTCAGGTTGTACTTGCCCTGGAAATAAACGCGGTACTTTTCCAGCGAGGTGTACTGGCGCTGCCCCGGCGAATGGTCCATCAGCGAGACCAGCGACAGCTCTGGCGTCTGCATCAGCTGCTCAAACAGCGGCAGCGTCGAGTCATGCGGCAGCTCGCAGCGCAGATGCAGACGATGTTCGGCGCGGTTCAGGCCATGCTGTTCGCTGTAGCGGATGGCATCGATCATCTTTTGCAGATTATCCAGGCGATGGCCCCCATCCCGCACATCCCCTACCCCAATGGCATCCAGTACCGTGGTGATGCCGTTGGCCACCATCAGCGCATCGTGACTGCTCATGGCGGAGTGCGCAGGCCAGTCTACTTTTGGACGCGGCGTAAAGAACTTATCAAGGTTGTCGGTATGCAGCTCCACCATTCCCGGCATCAGCCAGCCGCCCTCACCATCGATTGCCGCCGGCGACTGGCTGCTGGTATCGGAGAAAGCCTGAATAATGCCGTTCTCACACGCCAGCGAGCCGCTGACCACTTCATTTTCCAGAATCAGTTTGACGTTATTGATGATCATACGGCGCGCTCCGCAATGGGGTTCATCACATAGAGACGGTTAGCAATCCGTTCCCGGACGGCGTTATCGTGAAAGATGCCTACTACAGCCGCGCCGCGATCGCGGGCCTGTTCAATCAGGCTGACCACCGCAGCGCTGTTGGCGCTGTCCAGCGAAGCAGTCGGCTCATCCAGCAGCAGTACCGGATAGTCGGCAATAAATCCGCGGGCGATATTCACCCGCTGCTGTTCGCCCCCGGAGAAGGTGGAGGGAGCAAGATCCCACAGGCGGGAAGGCACGTTCAGGCGGCTGAGCAGCAATTTTGCCCGCTCTTCACTCTCCTGCCGCTCCACCCCGCGCTCACGCAGCGGCTGGGCCACCAGATCGAGCGTGGAAATTCGCGGGATGACCCGCAAAAACTGGCTGACCCAGCCAAGGGTGTCACGCCGCAGCGCCAGAATCTGTCGCGCAGGCGCCGTGACCAGATCAACCCACTCCTGCTGATGTTTAACCCAGATATGCCCCTGGTCCGGCAGATAGTTGGCATAGAGCGAACGCAGCAGCGTGGATTTCCCGCTGCCCGAATGGCCATGCAGCACCACGCACTCACCGGCAGAGACTTGCAGGCTGGCGTGCTCCAGCACCGGCAGTTCGGCGCCATGCTGGTTGTGAAGCACGAAGGTTTTAGACAAATTTTCGACGCGCAGTTGAAGACTCATGGCAAATTCCTGTTTAGGTTGGCTCAATGCTCAGGCGAGGACAGATGAGACCAGCAGCTGGGTATAGGGGTGATGCGGATCGTCCAGCACCCTGTCGGTCAGCCCGCTTTCCACTACCTGCCCATCCTTCATCACCAGCAGGCGGTGCGCCAGCAGACGCGCCACGCCCAGATCGTGAGTGACAATCACCACGGCAAGGTTCAGGTCGCGAACCAGGTTGCGCAGCAGATCGAGCAGGCGCGCCTGTACCGAAACATCAAGCCCGCCGGTTGGCTCATCCATAAACACCAGCCTGGGATGGGTCACCAGGTTACGGGCAATCTGCAAGCGCTGCTGCATACCGCCGGAAAAGGTGCCTGGCAGGTCATCAATACGCGACAGCGGAATCTCCACATCCTGCAACCATCGGCCTGCTTTCTCGCGGATATCGCCGTAATGCCGCTCGCCAACGGCCATCAGGCGTTCGCCGATGTTACCGCCCGCCGAGACCTGCGCCCGCAGTCCGTCCATCGGGTACTGGTGCACCACGCCCCATTCGGTACGCAGCAGGCGACGACGATCGCTTTCACTCCGCGCGTAGAGATCCTGGCCCTGATAAATAATGTTGCCCTGCTGCGGTGCCAGCCGGGCAGACAAGGCCTTCAGCAGCGTCGTTTTTCCCGAGCCGGATTCACCGACAATGCCCAGCACCTCGCCCGGAAAGAGGTCAAAAGAGACGTCGCTGAAGCCTTTGCCCGGCGCATAGAGATGCGTTAGCTGGTTGACCGCCAGCAGCGGTTGGTCGCTGATCATGCTTGTTGCGCCTCTTGTTGCTGATGGCAGTAATCGGTATCGGAGCAGACAAACAGCCGGGTGCCCTGGTCGTCCAGCACCACCTCATCCAGATAGCTGTGGCGGGAGCCGCAAAGTGCGCACGGCTCCGACCACTTCTGCACGGTGAAGGGATGATCGTCAAAATCCAGGCTTTCGACTTTGGTGTAAGGCGGTAAGGCATAGATGCGTTTTTCGCGCCCGGCGCCAAACAGTTGCAGGGCTGGCATCATATTCATTTTGGGATTGTCATATTTCGGGATTGGCGAGGGGTCCATCACGTAGCGGTCATTGACCTTCACCGGGTAGGCATAGGTGGTGGCGATATGGCCGTAACGGGCAATATCCTCATAGAGTTTCACCTGCATGATGCCGTACTCCTCCAGCGCGTGCATGGTGCGCGTTTCGGTCTCGCGCGGCTCGATAAACCGCAGCGGCTCCGGGATCGGCACCTGGAAAATCAGGATCTGATCCTCGGTGAGCGGCGTTTCCGGAATGCGGTGGCGCGTCTGGATCAGCGTGGCATCCACCGTGCGTTCGGTAATGGCCGCACCGCTTACGCGCTGGAAGAAACGCCGGATTGAAACGGCATTGGTGGTGTCATCCGCGCCCTGATCGATCACCTTCAGCACGTCATGCTCGCCTATCACGCTGGCGGTCAGTTGGATGCCGCCGGTTCCCCAGCCGTAAGGCATCGGCATTTCACGTCCGGCAAACGGCACCTGATAACCGGGGACGGCCACCGCTTTGAGGATTGCCCTGCGGATGGTGCGTTTGCTTTGTTCATCAAGGTAGCCGGGGTTATAACCGCTGAGTTCAGTCACGGTGCTTCTCCTGGTATTCGGCACGCAGGCGGTTAAGCAGCTCAACCTCCGCCTGGAAATCAACGTAGTGAGGAAGTTTAAGGTGCGAAACAAAGCCCGCTGCCTCAACGTTGTCAGCATGGGAGAGCACGAACTCTTCGTCCTGTGCCGGGCTGGTGATACGTTCGCCGTACCTGTCTGTTTGCAACGAACGATCCACCAGCGCCATCGCCATCGCCTTACGCTCGGCCCGACCAAACACCAGACCATAGCCCCGCGTTAAGTGCGGCGCGCTATCTTCTGGCGTGGTGAAGCCGTTGACCATCTCACATTCGGTCAGCAGGATTTCGCCAATTTCCAGGGGGAAGCCCAGATCTTCCGGCTCGATCTCTACCGTGACATATCCGGTTCTGATCTCGCCAGCAAAGGGGTGGTTGCGTCCGTAGCCGCGCTGGGTTGAATAGCCTAATGCCAGCAGGAAGCCTTCATCGCCGCGCACCAGCTGTTGCAAACGGGCGGAGCGCGGAGCGGGCCAGGAGGGCGGTTCACGCGTGATGTCCAGCGGCTCGCTGCCGTCATCCTCTTCACGTTGGGCCAGCCCTTCACGGGTCATCAGGTCGAAGATGTGTGGACAGCGCTCATCCAGCGGCTGTTCAGCGCGTGGCGCCTGCGGTGCCTTTCCCTCGGCCAGCAGCGTGAAGTCAAGCAGGCGGTGGCTGTAGTCACAGGTCGGCCCCAGTACCTGACCACCAGGCAAATCTTTATAAACCGCAGAGATACGGCGCTCCAGGCGCATCTTTTCCGTCTGCAACGGCAGGCTGTCTGCCAGGCGTGGCAGCGTGGTGCGGTAGGCGCGCAGCAGGAAAATGGCCTCGACCAGATCGCCACTCGCCTGTTTGATGGCCAGCGCCGCCAGTTCACGGTCGTGAATTCCCCCTTCGGTCATCACTCTGTCTACGGCCAGCCCCAATTGTTGATCGATCTGCTGGCATTGCAGTTCGTTGCCCTCGCTACCCCGGCGCAGGTTTTCCTGTAACTGATGGGCGGAGGCAATCGCCTTTTCGCCCCCTTTAACGGCAACGTACATCAGCAGACCCTCACGTCGGTAGTACGGGGCAGCGCCATCATGTTTTCGCCGCAGGTGAAGATCAGATCAATCCCCTGCGGAAAGCGGTGCGGACGTTCGCGCAGATAGTGCAGCACGCTTTCCGGCAGCTGAGGCGCAATCGCGCGGGACTCCATCAGCCCCGGCCCGCTCAGGCGCAGCGTCAGACCGCCGTTAAGGCTGGCGACTTCAATAATTACCGTGGTGCTTTTCTCGGGTGAATGATTGCTGCCTGGCGAGAACTGCTGAATGGCGGTATCAGATTTGGCATGCAGCAGCGCAAAAGGCACATCGGTCTCTTTGCTGACCGGCGCGCCGGTATGAAAACGCAGGTTAGCCAGCAATGCTTCGTTACTCAGCGTGCTGTCGAGATAAAGCGGTGTTTCACGGTCAACCAAAGTCATCAACACCGCGGTTGCAGCGGGAGAAGCATTGCCCCAGGCAGGAAGCTGCGGCAGCGAAACCATCACCCCCGGCTCGCTCATGGCTTTCAGAATACGGCGAAAAGCCCGCTGCGCATCCGCAACGGGATGGGCAAAACTGGCAAGTAAAGTCATTAATTATCTCCCCGGACAAGGGTGAAGAAGTCGACGCGGCTGCTGGCTATTTCGCGTGCACGCAGGGTGAGTTGCTCCTGGCGGGCGGCGGCCAGCGGCGCAATAATTTTTTGCTGGATCAGTTCCGCGCTGCTGCTCTGCTGCAACAGGGCATCCAACAGGGCGCACAGTTCGGCATGCGCTTTATTGCGGGTAATGAGATAGCTGTATCCGCAAATGCCATCGTCCAGACGCACCACGGCGCGGGTGACCGTGGTATCGCCCAGGATAAAGCGGCGACCGGTGCCGCCCATCCTGGCATGCAGGCGCGTCAGGCCAGTTTCAGGCGCGCGCAGCCGTTCATAGTGGGGGTGAAGATCCAGCGGCTGCCAGCAGGCCAGCAGCTGAGCTGGCTGGCTGTGGGCCAGTACCGAAAGCCAGCGCTTTCTTGCTTTAATGGGGTCCATCTAGTGCTCCAGCGTCAGTTCAATCATGTCGGCGCGCGTCAGGCTGACGGAGTATTCCGCCGCCTTTTGCTCACCGGTGATATTCAGCGTGCGTACGCAAAGCAGCGGAGAGTGCAGCGCCACTTCCAGCAGCTTGCTCTCCCTGGCCTGAGCGCGGCGGGCGGTGATTCGGGTTTGTTTGCGTGATAACGCCAGCGAGAGATGCTGCTGCATATAGTCATGCAGCGACCCGCTGCTGAACTGCTGTAAGGAGGGCCACCAGTGCAGATCGGCCAGATAGTGATTAATGACGCAGACCGGCACGCCGTTGACGCGGCGAAGTGTACGCAGATGGATAACCGTCTCTCCCTCCGGAGAACCCAGCGCAGCGGCAATTTCGGCATTGCAGGGACGCAGCACTGCCAGCAGCCGCTCGCTGGTGGGATGACTGCCCTGCTCCAGCAGGTTCTGACTGAAGCGCGCCTGCGAGTGCAGCGGGTAGTTGTAAGGCCGCATCAGCACCAGAATGCCCACGCCCTGCCGCCGTTGAACCAGCCCTTTGCTGACCAGTTCATCTACCGCACGGCGCAGCGTATGGCGGTTAACGGCGTAGCGTTCCGCCAGCTGCTTTTCAGAAGGCAGATAGTCACCGCAGCGATAATGAGTGCTCAGTTCACTCTCCAGCTGGGCGGCAATAGCCTGATATACAGTGGTCGGATGTCTGGACAGGTTCAGCATCTGAAAATCCTCATTCACAGGGAGGCGGCGGCGTCGTCCGGAAGAAAACCGGGCGACCTGACTTTTTCAATGCAGGTATGTTGCAGGCGCAATATGACAACGGGGTTAAGGCAAGGTGTCCGGAAGATGAATTTGGTTTTAGCGCCTGAGGCAGGCGCTTCAGCGAAGGTGAGGTGGTCTACAAAAACAAGGGATCTCAGCGATCAGGCCGCTACTTCTCCCTCCTTAAAAGTGCTTAACAGAGCCTTCTCAAGCTTCGCGGCCGTAATGGTGAACGGCAGGTGTTGCAGGCTGTCTGGCGGAAAGCGGATCTCTTCAGCGAGCATACGGACTTTTTCCTGCCTGCCAGGGTGCGCAAACGGCAGTGACAGCGGCGTATCAAAACGCTGTAATAAACGCAGCAGAGTGGTGTCAGGCTGCCCGCTCTCCTGTTCAACCAGCGACTGCACCAGCAGGCTGAAACCTACCTTCTCGCCGTGGAGCCAGTGATGTAATTCCGGCTGATGCGTCAGACGGTCGTGGATAACATGGGCAAACCCCGGCGTGGAGAGCCGATCCTGAAAGCTGTTCGCCAGCCCGGCCAGCACGATACTGGCTTCGATGACCTTCTCCAGCGCAGGCGTTACTTGCTGATGCAGATTATCCTCAACCGCCTGCTCTCCCCATTTTTCAAAGATATCTACCGCCTGTCGCGCTGCGGCCACCTTCAGATCCAGGGCCAGGCGGTCAGGATTCTGCCGCTGGTAAGGCTCAAATTCATACCACTTCGCCAGCGCATCCACGATGCCGGACTTCAGGTAGCGGACGTCACTGCGGGCAATCACTTCACTGTCCACCAGAACCCGTTCCGGTAGCCGGTTTAAGGGCTGGCTACGAAGATGGCCGCCCTGCTCGTTATAGATGATTGCCAGCGGTGACCAGGCGGCGCAGGTCGCCGCCAGCGTGGCGAAATTGATTAATGTCAGATCGGGCAGCGCATCATTCACCGCCTTGGCGCAATCCAGCACCCGGCCACCGCCAACAGCCAGAACAACTTTTGTATTCTGCGCAACAAGGTCAGACCTGAGTTTCTCTATGGCCGCATCGGTGCACTCCCCCGTCAGGAAGTCGAGCTGCCAGCGGATACCGGCGCGTTCCAGGCTCTCGCTTAACGCCGGGTTTACCGCCTTCCAGGCCTGGGGAGAAGTGAAGAGATGAATGCGGTGCCCAAATGGCGCCACAATAGCGCCCACTTCGGCTCGTAGTCCGGGGCGTTGCAGATAGGCACCGGGCGATTTAAGGGTAAACATGCTGCTTCCTTTTCCAGTTAACGTCGGTAGGCGAGCGATCTCACCACTCTGTCGCCAATCTTTTGTATGACCTGCACCATCACCAGCAGCACCACAATAGTGGCAGCCATAATCTGGTTATCGAAACGCTGGTAACCGTAGCGGATAGCGAGATCGCCCAGCCCGCCACCGCCCACCACGCCCGCCATTGCAGAAAAGCCAATCAGCATCACGATGGTTAGCGTCATCCCGGCAATCAGTGCTGGCAGCGCTTCAGGCAGCAGCACCCGGCTGACGATATGCCAGAGATTGCCCCCCATTGAGATCACGGCTTCTATACGACCCCGATCGACCTCATCCAGCGCATTCTCAACGATGCGGGCGAAAAACGGGAAGGCACCGAGCGTAATCGGCACGATGGCAGCCGTACTGCCGAGCGTGGTGCCCACCAGCAGGCGGGTAAAGGGGATCAGGGCAATCAGCAGCACCACAAAGGGCAAGGCGCGACCAACGTTTACGACCGTATTCAGCACGGCGGCAAGAGGACGGTTGGGCAAAATGCCCTTCTGCCGCGTCAGAAACAGCAGGCAGCCAACCGGCAGGCCAAGCGCAACGGTGAACACGGCGGCGAGCGCCACCATATAGAGAGTTTCATAAGTTGCGGTCAGCAGCAGATCCTGAAAGCGGTCCCAGTTTACGCCACGCATCTGGTCAACTCTCCACGCTGAAATCTGGCGATAAAGGCCCGATCCGCCGCCCCATCCTGCAACAGCATCTCACGCAGTCGGCTCTCGCTGCGGTTCATGATCTCCGCCACGCTGCCGCTCTCTATCAGTCGGCCCTGTTCAAGCAGCGCCGCGCCGTCACAAATACGCTTTACCACGCCCATTTCATGGGTGATCAGCACAATGGTAATGTTGAGCTGCTGCTGAATATCGGCCAGCAGATCAAGGATTGAGGCGGTGGTTTCCGGGTCCAGCGCGCTGGTGGCCTCATCGCACAGCAAATAGCGAGGCCTGGCTGCCAGCGCACGCGCAATGCCTACGCGCTGCTTTTGCCCGCCGGAGAGTTGTGAAGGCCAGGCCTGAGCAAACTGCTCCAGCCCAACCAGTTGCAGCAAAGCATCGACACGTGCGCGGCGCTCTCTGGCTGGCATCCCGGCGATCTCCAGCGGCAAATCGATATTGTCGTGAACGTTACGGGAATGAAGAAGATTAAAATGCTGGAAAATCATGCCCATCTGCTGACGCTGGCGGCGCAGCTGCGGCAGAGTCAGTTTTGCAATCTCTTCCCCATCTATTTCAATCTGCCCGGATGAGGGGTGTTCCAGCAGATTCAGACAACGCAGCAGGGTGCTTTTTCCTGCCCCGCTTCGTCCAAGAATGCCGAAGATGGACCCCTCCTGAATCTCTAAAGTGATCTTATCTAACGCCGGCGCTGAAGCGCCGGGATAATCTTTGCTGAGATTAGTGAGTTTAATCATGCTTCGCATCCGAAACCGGGATCACCGAGCCGTTATAATTTTTACGGATAAAGTCTGCCACCTGCGGTGATGTCAGATCTTTTGCCAGTTGTAATACACGGGGATCTTTCGCCAGCTCTGGCGTAGTGACCAGCAGGTTGGCATAAGGGTTATGTTCCGCTGACTCCAGCCCTAATGCATCCTTAGAAGGCGTTAACCCTGCTTCAAGCGCATAGTTACCGTTAATGATGGCGGCATCGACGTCATCCAGCGAACGCGGCAGCTGCGGAGATTCAATTTCAATGATTTTGATCTGTTTTGGGTTGTCGCTGATATCTTTTGGCGTCACCAGCGTGGAGGCGGCATCCCCCTGCGCTTTCAGGCGAATAACCCCTTTTTGCTGTAGCAACCAGAGCGCCCGGCTCAGGTTGGTAGTGTTATTAGGGACGGCGATGGAAGCGCCCTGCGGCAGAGCAGCCAGGCTTTTCACTTTACGGGAGTAGATCCCCAGCGGTTCAATATGCACGCTGGCCACCACGCTGAACGTCTTGCCAAGCGCCTTTTCCTGATCCTTCAGGTAGGGCAGATGCTGAAAGTAGTTTGCATCCACATCCCCTGCTGACAGCAGCTCATTGGCGTTGACTCCGCCATTGAGTTCAACAATCTTCAGATCCAGCTTTGGGTCGATACTCTTCACATATTCCAGTATTTCGGCATGCGGTACCGGATCGGCCGCGACGCGCAACGGTGCAGCGTGCAGGCTTTGTGCCACCAGTAGTGAAAGGCCAGCCAGGGTAAATAGTGTTTTATTGATCATCATTATTCTCTTATTGTTATTCACTGTTGCTATGTTCCGGGTAGAAGCGTCTTGCCACTTCAGGGTGCGAGCGCAGGCGGCCTTTCAGGTAATTCCAGCCAACCTCACGTAATAAAGGATTCAGGGGATCGCTGGTGGGGCCAATAGCCAGCCGGGCCAGAGAGTCCGGCAGCGGATAAACCGGTACTACCGCATCCAGCTGCGCGCCAAGGAAAAAGGCCACCGACAGCCGCTCTTTATCCGCTTTTGGCGACACGACGCGATGGATAGTGGCGCGCAGATAACCGTTACTGGCAAGCTCCAGAAGCTCCCCGATATTGACCACAAATGAACCTGGCAGCGGCGAGGCGGCAACCCAGTTATCGGGCGTCACTTCCACCTGCAAACCGGGCTGGTCGTCCTGCAACAGCAGCGTCAGGAAACCGGAATCTTTATGCGCCCCCACGCCCTGAGAGGATTCAGACTCCTGTCGTCCGGGGTAGCGAATCAGCTTGATATGCTCGTTGGGATAGTCGCCGTAAAGATTATCGAAGGCGTTGCGAGGCAGCTCCAGCGCCTCTGCAAAGCCCCGCAGCAGCTCCAGCGCCACCTGCGTCATATCCTGCTGCCAGCCGGTGAGCACAGTTTGTAATTCCGGCAAGGCTTGCGGCCACTGATTCGGCCCCTGCATACGCAGCCAGGTAGGTGACTCTGGAGAATTTACAACCGCCTCGCGCTCGGCACCGATATCAAACTGTTCACGGTAATCAGGCTGGCTGCGGGTGATCTCCACGCCTGCAAGGTTATAACCGCGAAAGTGAGGCGAATTCTCCATTTTTACTTTGAGTTTTTCCTCCTGCGGCAGCGAAAAAAAAGTGCGCGCCACATTCTGTACGCTTTCTGATAACGCCTGCACGACACCGTGATTAATCAGATAAAAAAATCCCACTTCACGTGCGGCCTTGCCAAGTTTCTCAACAGCTTCTTTTCTTTGTTGTTCATCGCCGGTTAACAGGGCGAAATCAATAACGGGTAACGCAAGTGAATCTGAATGGCTCATTCTTTAAGTCCCCTGGGTATCACAAAGAATAACAATGCCATTTCCACCGGGGCTTAACTACGAAGGAATCCTGCAATCAATATGCAAAGAGTGGAATTTCATTAAGGGTAATAAAAGCTATTTTTCGGGCAGGCTTTCCGGCCCCCATTTAATAAAGTGCGGAGGCTGATAAGCGGTTATTTCCGGGAGCGGCTGATCGTAAAGCTCTATTTCCACAAAACAGGTCTGCGCACTGCATCCCTGCCCCAGGCGTGAACTGCCCCGGTCTTCCGTCAGCACATTGGGATTCCCCTGCTTATCCAGCGGCGCAGCTTCCCCACTCATCAGCGGATCGTACCAGGCGCCGGTCGCCATCTGCACCACGCCAGGCAGGATATCGCGCGTCAGATGCACGCCCGCCAGCAGCGCCCCACGGGCGTTAAATACTTTCACAATGGTTCTTTCGCCGATACCACGCTGAGTGGCATCATCAGGATGCATCCAGATCGGTTCCCGTCCGGCTATTTTGGATTGCTGGCTGACTTTGCCGTGATCGTACTGGCTGTGAAGCCGCGTGCGCGGCTGGCTGGAGAGCAGATGCAGCGGCCATTGCTGCCTGAGCCGGGCCTGAGCCTCATACTCCGCCTGATGCCAGTACGCATGGCCGGGCGCCTCCTCATACCCAAAACTCGCCACGGTAGCGGAGTAAAGTTCAATCCTGCCGGAAGGGGTGGAAAGAGGTGCCGCTTTGGGATCTTCACGAAACTCCCGCAGCATGATCTGCGGCCCGTCAGGCCGGGCATACTCAAGCTTGCCGCTCGCCCAGAACTCGTTGAAGGAAGGCAGTGAAATCCCCTGCTCCTCTGCACGGGGCCTTGCTTCCTCGTAGATTGCTGCCAGCCACTCTCTCTCCGTCCGGCCCTGGGTGAACAAGGCTGAGAATTCCAACAGCTTCGACAGCTCCGAGAAGATGGCATAATCAGACTTCGCTTCCGCAACCGCAGGAATGTGCTGTTGCATAGCGATCATAAAGCCGTCGTTGCTGGCGCTGCCGATATCCTCACGCTCGAGTGAAGTGCTGGCAGGCAAGACGATATCGGCAAATTTTGCCTGCGCGGTCCAGAACTGTTCATGCACAATAATGGTCTCCGGATGCTGCCAGGCGCTGATAAGCTTGTTCAAATCCTGATGATGATGAAAGGTGTTGCCGCCTGCCCAGTAGATCAGCCTGATATCCGGATAGGTCAGCCGCTTTCCGTCAAAATCGAACCCTTCGCCAGGCTGCAACAGCATATCGGCAATGCGTGCTACCGGAATGCTCGCTTTGATCGGGTTTTGCCCCACCGGCAAACGCGGGCCGGAGAAAACTCGCCGGTCAGCCCCGGCCAGATTAGTCGAGGCGTAGCCAAATCCCAGCCCTCCTCCGGGCGTGCCAATTTGCCCCAGTAAGGCGGTAGTGGCGACAATGGCCCAGAAAGCCTGCTCTCCCTGCCGCGCGCGCTGCACGGACCAGGCAATATTTATCATGGTTTTACTGCCTGCCAGACGACGGGCAAGTTGACGGATTTCTTCAGGCTGGAGTCCGGTAATCTCCGCTGCCCATTCAGGGCTTTTCGTGACGCCATCCGTTGCGCCGCGCAGGTATGCGGCGTAGTGCGCAAAACCCACCGTATAGCGCTCAACAAAGTCCCGATCGTAAAGCGCCTCCTCAATCAGTACCTGACAGAGCGCCAGCAGCAGCGCGGTATCCGTACCGGGTCGAATAGCGAGCCACTCTGCTTCCGGCACCGAAGAGAGATCGTTTTTCACCGGACTGATATTGATAAAGCGGGTGCCCTGCTTTTGCATTTTTTCCAGCCAGTAGGCCAGCGCATGATCGTTCGCCCCGCCGCCGTTAACCTGTGCGTTACGCAGCGGCAGGCCGCCGATTGCCACAAACAGCTCACAGTTTTCCGCTAATACTGGCCAGTGGGTATGGTGGCGCTGCAACTCATCCAGATCGCCCAGAATATGGGGTAGCGTGCGCTCACCGGCGGCGATACTGTAGGTATTGGTACTGGCGGTATAGCCGCCAAACTGATTCAGAAAACGGTGAAGCTGGCTTTGGGCGTGGTGAAACCGCCCGGCGCTGGACCAGCCGTAGGAGCCGCCGTAGATCGCCTGATTACCGTGCTGCTGCTTTACCCGCGCCAGTTCGTCGGCCACCAGCTTTAACGCCACTTCCCAGCTGACTTCGACAAAAGGTTCTTTGCCACGCGCGCTGCGTGAGGCCGCCTTCCCCTGAAGAAAGCCCAGCCTCACCGCCGGTCGCGCTACCCTTGATGCTCCCTGGATTGCACCAGGCAACGATTCGCTAATCTTTGAAGGATTGCGATCCCACTCTACGGGTTTTACCTCCGTCAGCATGCCCTCTTCGACGGTTACCCGGCAGGTGCCCCAATGCATCACGGCTAAATCATTATTCTTCATCTGGTTATGTCTCGCGGCGGATTCGGCGCGCCAGGCGCGTACCAAAGGTCTGAAGCAGCTGGACGATAACGATCAGTACCAGCGCAGTGGAGAAGGTGGCAAAAGCATCAAACCGCTGGTAGCCGTAGGTGATGGCTAAATCGCCAATGCCACCCCCGCCCACCGTTCCCGCCATTGCGGTCGCGCCCAGCAGGCCGATGGTGGCCGTGGTGAGCGCCAATACCAGTGAAGAGGCGACTTCCGGCAGCATGAAATACCAGATGGTCTGTAGCGTGGTAGCCCCCATGGCCTGCGCAGATTCAAGGATACCCTCATCCACCTCCAGCAATGCGCTCTCCACCAGCCGCGAAATATAGGGTGCGATAAAGATGACCAGCGGCACAATGGCTCCCGGCGTGCCAATGGTGGTGTGCACCAGCAGACGCGTCAGCGGCAGGATAGCGATCAGCAGAATAATGAACGGCAGCGAGCGGATAACGTTAACAATCGGGTTCAGCACCTGATGCACAAATCGGTTGGGCAGAATGCCGCCCGGACGGCAAATCACCAGCACGATGCCCAGAGGGATGCCGGCCAGTGCACCAAACCCCAGTGAGACGGCGATCATCACCGCAGTATCGTGTAAAGCGAGCAGGAACTGGTCGCCGGTGACGGCGGTATCAAAAAAGTCAGACATAGGTGATTTTCACTCCCGATTCGCTGAGGACAAGAGTGGCCGCTTCGGTCTGCGACTGTTCGCCTTTGATCTGCACGATCATAAAACCCAGAATAGTGCTCTGCACTTCTGACATATTGGCAAACAGGATATTGACCTCTACGGGGAAGTCGCGGATCAGACGGTTGATAATGGGTTGTTGAGCGGTAGTGCCAATAAATTCCAGCCGCAACGCCTGCGTGCTTTCTTCCTGCCCCAGCAGAGCTAAGGTCTGTTCCGGCAGGCGGTCGTGGATCACCGACTGCACAAAACTGGCGCTGACGGCATGCTGAGGGTTGCCAAACAGACTCAGCACATCACTCTGTTCGACAATGCGCCCCTGCGCCATCACCGCCACTTTATTGCAGATTTTCTGTACCACCGACATTTCGTGGGTGATCAGCACGATAGTGATGCCATAGCGCTGATTTATCTCTTTCAGCAGCAGCAGGATCTGCACCGTGGTCTGCGGGTCCAGCGCCGAGGTCGCTTCATCACAGAGCAGCACAGAGGGATTGGTCGCCAGCGCGCGGGCGATACCGACCCGCTGTTTTTGACCGCCGGAAAGCTCATCGGGAAAGCTGCCAGCTTTATCACTCAGGCCGACAAAGGCCAGCAGCTCTTCTACCCTGGCGCGAATAAACGCTTTTTCACGCCGCTGTAAAATCAGCGGGATCGCCACGTTGTGAAAGACGGTTTTTGCATTCAGCAGATTAAAATGCTGAAAGATCATGCCAATGTCTTTCTTGACCTCATTCAGTCGGGATTTGCTGACGCTCTGCAACGATTCCCCGTTTACCAGCACTTCGCCTTTGCTGGGGGTTTCCAGGTGATTAATCAGCCGCAGGAGCGTACTTTTCCCCGCCCCGCTGGTGCCGATAACGCCAAAGATATCGCCCTTTTCAATAGTGAGGTCGATCTGGTCAAGGGCCAGGAACTCCACGTTCTGACGTGAAAAAGTTTTACTGACGTTACGAAACGCAATGGTTGGCTGGCTCATTTGAAATAGTCTGGCAGCAGATAGCCCTGATACTCAGCATGGCTTTGGATATACTGTTTGAATTCAGCGGAGTGATAGCCAGCGATAATATCTTTGGCAAAGGGGGCTTCTCTGTTTTTGCCGGCGACGGTTACGATATTGATGAAGTTGCTGGTGGGATCTTCCAGCTTAAGCGCAGAATTAAGTTTCATACCGCTGGAGACGGCAAAGTTACCCTGTATGACGCCGTAATCGACGTCAGGCAGCGCCCTGACCTGCTGCGCATTATCCATCTCTTTCAGCACGATTTTATAGGGGTTTTCCGTGACATTTTTCTGGGAGAAGGTGGCAGGATCGCTTTTTGGGCTGATTTTTATCCAGCCGATACTTTGTAATAACAGCGCGGCGCGATACTCATTAGAGGCCTGATTGGGTACCGAAACCGTAGCGCCAGGCGCGGGCTTTGTCGTTTTGTTTTTATCTGAGTAAAGCCCCATCGGCGGCGTGGGCACCTGGACAATCCCGACGTTATCGATGCCTAACCGGTCGTTTACCGATTGCAGATAAATGGGGTGTTGCATGATATTGGCCTCGATGCTGCCGCGATTAACCGCATCATTCACCTGAATACCATCGCTGAAGTCTTTATATTCTATCTTATAGCCTTTTTTAATTAACCAGGGCGCCACCCCTTTTTCAAACTGCTCTTTATAAGGGCCAGGATTGAAACCGATCCTTATCACTTTATTATCATCTGCATGGGCTGCTGCCAGCAGCGTGAATGACGAGAGCAGGCTTAATACCATCCCCGGTAAAAGCTGTTTTTTCATAAATAAATCCTTATTACGGATAATAAAAAGAAAGAGATTAAATCACAGCAAAACCTGGCAGGAGAAGCTAATCTCGCACGTCGCTTCGGCTTTTTTGTACTAAGGATAGTTACTGGCTGAAATAACGTTTAACGGGAATCGATAGCTATTTTTCTGCTAATCAACGGGCTTTATTTCAATGTTAACGCAACGGGAGATATGCCATGCTTGGCGTTTGAGCGTTACCTTATTTCGGGGGATCTATGCCTGACTTTGCCGCATCGCAATTAGTACAGAAACTGGAAGAGAATTTATTTAGCGTACTGGAAAAGCTGGCGGCCCAGGTGGAGAGTTCCTCTTTACCGCTTATCGATCTTTCATCAGGTAGCCCTCGTCAGATAACGCCCCCGGAAATTATCGCCACGTTGCAATCTGCCGCCGAAAACCCGGCCAATCACGAGTACCCTTCGTTCTGGGGCAAACCACAAATCCGCGCGGCTATTGCCGCTTTTTACCTGCGTGAGTATGGCGTGGAACTCGACCCCGACAGCGAAATTGCCGTATTTCAGGGTTCGCATATTGCTGTCAGCGGTATGCCGCGTGCGCTGCTCAACCCCGGCGAGGTAGTGATCTCTACCGATCCCTGCTACCCCATTTACCGCTCCGCCGCTGTTCAGGCACAGGCCGATTTTTACGGTATCCCGCTGGAAGAAAGCAGGGATTTTCTGCCCGATTTCAGCCTGGTTCCGGAAGAGATCGCCCGCCGTGCCGGTCTGCTGCTGCTCAATTACCCGCATAATCCAACAGGCGCCATTGCGACCCCGGCGCTGTTTCAGGCTGCTTTGCAATTTGCCAGGAAGTATCACATCCCGCTGCTGCATGACTTTGCCTACGCCACGATAGGCAGCAGCCAACAGGAACAGCCCATCAGCCTGCTTGCTCAGCCCGGCGCAAAAGAGTGGGGAGTAGAGGTTTACACGCTCTCTAAAAGCTTTCTGATGGCAGGCTGGCGCTTTGGTTTTGCGGTCGGTAATGCCTCTGTTATCGCCGCCTTTAAGAAGCTGCATACCCACAGTTACAGCACAGTCTATGGCGCTGTACAGGATGCCGCCGTAACAGCGCTGACGCTGCCCGCCCCGCGTCTTCGCGAGCTTTCCGCAATTTACCACCAGCGCCGGGAACAGGTGCTGACAAAGCTGGCAGAAATGCGCTGGCCCGTTCGTAAACAGCAGGGAACTTTTTTTCTCTGGCTGCCTGTGCCGCATGGCTATAACGGGGAAGAATTTGTCGCGAAACTGCTACAGGATGCGCATGTGCTGGTCGCACCAGGTTCAGGATTTGGCAGGGGCGGAAGTCAGTATATTCGCATCAGCCTGACGGTGAAGAGTGAGGAGTTAATGACCGCTCTGGAGCGTATTGCAAAACTGAAATTGTTTCCGGCGTGAACAAGGGGAGTGCCCGGAGGCGCTCCCCTGACGACTATTTCGGAAAATCGGTGCCTACGGTAGTCTCTTTCCACGCTTCTATCTGGCTCAGACGGGCTTTGATTTTGGCGGTAACCGCATCATAGCCCCAGGCTCCCATAACCAGATGACGCGGGGCGTCAGCCTCCTCTGCAATGACGATCATCGCCTGGGCAGCCCGTACCGGATCCCCCGCCTGCTTACCGCTGTTTTCCGCTGTCCCTTTCATGCGGGCGGCGGCGGTTTCGGCATAGTCATCGATCTGGCTTGGGGTCTGATGCAGCGAACGACCAGCCCAGTCGGTGCGGAACGGCCCCGGCTCCACGCAGGTCACCTGAATGCCCAGCGGGCCAACTTCAGCCAGCAGCGAGTCTGACCATCCTTCCACCGCATGCTTGCTGGCTGAATAGTAACCCGAGCCAGGGAAGCCGATGATCCCGGCTACCGAAGTGATATTGATGATATGGCCGCTTCCGGCCTTACGCATTGTCGGCAGTACCGCCCGCGTCATGGCAAACAGACCGAAAACGTTAGCATCAAACTGGGCACGGATCTCCGCATCTTCACCCTCTTCCACGGAGGACTGATAACCATATCCGGCATTATTGACCAACACATCAATAGTGCCGAATTTCGCCAGCGCCGCCTCAACCCCCTCTTTGATCGTGCCGTTGTCGGTAACGTCAACCGCCAGCGCCAGTGCGTGCTCTTCCGCACCTGAAACCAAATCCTCCACTTTGGCAAGATCGCGGGCGGTTACCACCACGTTATATTTTTTCTTTATCAGTTCATTTGCCAGTTCGCGGCCAAAGCCCGTTGAGCAGCCGGTAATAAACCAGACCGGTTTTTTTTCTGTAGTCATGTCGTTGTCCTCGTCAGGCCTTTGCGCAGTAACAGCCCCGCCCGGCTAAATTAACCGGGCGGGGCTTAGGGCACAGATGCCTGGCGCAAAGGTAATTTTTTTGTGCGTGCTGCCTTAATGCTTACCCGGCAGAACTTCATTCAGCAGCTGGCTGGCGGTATCGGCCAGGACTTTGCCTGCGCCACGATCGCCTTTCGCCATAGAGGCCATAAATGCTTTTGCCTGTTTAAAGGTAATATGCGGCGGGAGCGGCGCGACTTCCGGGTCGGTTTTCACCTCCAGCACTACCGGTCGGTCGGCGGCAAGCGCTTCAGCCCACGCGCTCTGGAGCTTTTCAGGGTCATCCACATAGATGCCCTTCAGGCCCAGCGACTCCGCAAACTGCGCATAGTGCACATCCGGCACATCCTGACTCGCTTCATAACGAGGGTTGCCCTCCATTACGCGCTGCTCCCAGGTCACCTGATTAAGATCCTGATTATTGAATACGCAGACGATAAGGTGGGGGGTTGCCCACTGCTTCCAGTATTTCTGAATAGTGATCAGCTCAGCCATATTGTTCATCTGCATGGCACCGTCGCCTACCAGCGCCACCACAGGTTTGTCCGGCTCGGCAAATTTTGCCGCAATGGCATAAGGTACTGCCGCCCCCATACAGGCCAGACCGCCAGAGAGGGTCGCCCTCTGCCCCTGCTTCACGCGATAATCACGGGCAAACCAGTTGGCGCAGGAGCCTGAATCGGAGGTGACGATGGCGTTATCCGGCAGCAGCGGAGACATTTCCCAGACAACCCGTTGTGGATTAACCGGCTTAGCGGCAGCCATGGCTCGATCCTCCATCACCGTCCACCACTCCTGCACCTGACGGGCAATCTCCTCCTGCCACTGACGATCTTCTTTATGCGTCAGCAGGGGAAGCAGCGCACGGAGAGTTTCTGCCGCATCACCATGCAGATTCACCTCGCAGGGGTAACGCAGTCCCAGCATGGCGGGATCGATATCAATCTGTACCGCTCTGGCCTGGCCCTCTTCCGGCAGAAACTCCGTCCACGGGAAGCCTGAACCGATCATTAACAGGGTATCGCAGGATTTCATCATCTCGGCCGAGGGCCTGGTGCCCAGCAGCCCGATAGAACCGGTAACAAAAGGCGCATCGTCCGGCAGCACATCCTTGCCCAGCAGCGCTTTTGCCACCCCTGCACCCAGCAGATTGGCGGCCTGTACCACCTCGACGGCAGCGCCTCTGGCACCAGAGCCAATCAGGATCGCCACGCGCTTCCCGGCGTTCAGCACCTCAGCGGCGCGAGCCAGGTCGGCTTCATAAGGCACCACTCTGGGACGTTGATAACCCACCGCAGAATGGGTGAAGCCGTGAGCATGAGCGGGAGATTCCCAGGGTTCATCCTGAACATCTTTTGGCAGAATAAGCACCGCCACGCCATTTTGCGCCTTAGCAATGCGCACGCCACGATCAACCAGATGCCGCAGCTGCGCGGGCGTGGCGGTTTCCTGAACAAAATTGGCTACGTCAGCAAATACCCGATCCAGGTTCATCTCCTGCTGATAGCTGGCCCCCCGCGCGGTGGTTTCCGCCTGGCCTGCAATGGCCAGCACCGGCGCGTGGTCCATTTTTGCATCATACAGCCCGGTCAGCAGGTGCGTTGCGCCAGGCCCGCCGGTAGAGAGGCAAACACCCAGCTCGCCGGTAAATTTGGCATGGCCCACTGCCATAAAGGCGGCCATCTCTTCGTGACGAACCTGGATAAACTCGATGCCTTCACCGCGCTTTTCCGCACGCTGGAGCGCGCCAAGCACGCCGTTTATGCCGTCTCCGGGATAGCCATAAATACGGGTCACGCCCCACGCTTTCAGGCGTTCAACAAAAAAATCGCTGGTTTTGGTGCTCATTATTAGCCTCCAGTTTTCTGGTTCAGGCTAATAAGGATAGATGACAAATGGGGGAGTGAGCGAAATGAGGCGCCGGAGCAGAAAAGGAACCAGCCCTGTTTTCAGGCCATTGCCTGACTCATTAAGCCAAATGTCAGCATGCCGGAAGGTTGCCAGGGAACGCCACGGATCATCGCAACAGGCCCATCAACTTCATGCAGTCCACAGGCGTTCAGCCAGGCGCTCAGAGCCTGTTCGGGCGTATCCATCCGCACAAACTGCCCTTCCAGATCCATCAGCAAGGCGCTCACCAGCACTTTTGCCGCAGCCAGATCGCGGCAGATAACAGGGCCGATAAGAAAGCCGTGACCAAACCGGCGGAGAGAAGCGAATCCCTGAACACTTCCCTGCTCTTCCAGCAGCAAATTACGTTGCGCATGGTGTAACAGATAATGAATGAGTGCAGATCGGCACTGCCCATGTGCCTCTGTATCCAGGGCCACCATGCGCGTTAAGTCGTCAGCGCTGGCCTGGCGCAGCCGTTGCGTTTGTTCTGGCATAACAGGCGCGATTTTGGCGAGTTCAGGGGTCTGATGCTGCCTGACCTGCCCGGTAGCCACAAAGCCCAGCTTTTCATATAAACCCTGGCCCATTTCCGTGGCATGCAGACGAACGTTAACGCCCTGTAGCTTATGCAGTACAGCCTGCATAAGCTGGGTGCCGATCCCCTGGCCCTGCGCTTCATCGGCCACAATAACCAGCCCGGTAGAGGCATAATCCTGCCCCCAGCGCCAGCAGATTACGGTGCCCAGAACCTTGCCGTTCTGCTCTGCAACAACCCCCTCGCCCAACTGCCATGCCTGCTGCCAGTCTTCACGGCGATGGGGCCATTTCAGCTTCTGCGTCAAAAGATAAGCCTGGTCCAGATGCTTTTCCTGCATTGCGGTAATCTTTACGGTCATGCCGTTCTCCCTGATGGCTGTTCCGCCTTATGGGCAGTGAGTCCCGATATCATGACCACTCAAATCTGAAAGTCCAGTACCGGCTCCTCTGCGGTGACGGAAAGCGCCTGGCGCTTGATCTCTTCCAGGGAGAGGTTGGCGTTGCAAAGCTCCAGGAACTGCCAGACGTAGTTACGCTGCAACTGCCCGCGCTTGAGGCCCAGCCAGACGGTGTTGGATTCAAAGAGATGTTTGGCTTCCAGCCGTGTCAGCGACGAATGCTGATCCAGCTGGCAGGCCTGATCGGCCAGCACGCCCACTCCCAGCCCCAGTTCGACATAGGTTTTCACCACGTCGGAATCCTGTGCACTTAAAACAATATCTGGTTTAAGGCTGGCGGCCTGGAAAGCACGGTCAACGCGGGAACGGCCCGTGATCCCCTGCCGGTAAGTGATAAGAGGGTAGCGGCTCAGGGCTGCAAGGGATACCGGCTGCTGCTGCTCCAGCTCATGGCCTTTGGGAACCAGCAGCGCATGGTGCCAGTTAAACCAGGGGAAGGCTGCCAGCGCCGGGTTATTTACCAGCTGCTCGCTGGCTATGCCCACATCCGCTTCGCCCGCGGCCAGCATCGCAACGATCTCCTGCGGCGATCCCTGATTCAGCTCCACGCGCACGTTTGGATAGAGCGCGCGAAACGCTTTAATCACTCGTGGAAGGCTGTAACGGGCCTGCGTATGAGTGGTGGCAATGGTCAGCACACCGCTGGATTCATTTGTAAAGACATCCGCCAGCCGGCGTACTTTGCCCGCTTCATCCAGGATGCGTTCAGCAATGGTTAACAGCGCTTTACCTGGCTCTGTCATACCCAGCAGACGTTTCCCACGGCGAATGAAAATCTCCACGCCCAGTTCATCTTCCAGATCGCGGATATGGCGGCTGACGCCAGATTGCGAAGTGAAGAGTGTATTGGCCACTTCAGTGAGATTGAAATCGCAGCGTGCCGCTTCTCTGATGATTTTAAGTTGCTGAAAATTCACGCGGGCACCCCTTCTGTTATCTGTTGGTTTAGCTCATGTTAAGGAGGCTAACTGATATCAACAAATAATAAAAAAAGGTTTTATATGCTTTTTAGTGCTAAGAAGTGAGGCGCGCTGCTGCGCGCCCGACAGGGGAATCAGCTCACTAACATCAGTTCGCGATCTTCTACTACCGGCTTGTTGAGCAGGGAGAGAAGAATATTTTTCACGGCCTGTGCCGATGGGGAGAGCGGCAGGCGGGCTGACACGTTCAGCGACAGCGGCAGATTCAGCGTGGGGCTGTTGATACGCGCCATCCAGGCATTGGTGGAACTGACCAGCGCACGGGCGGCGGATTCAGGCAACACGGTCACACCCATACCGCTGGAGACGGCGGCAGTCAGCGTAGCGATAGATTCGATTTCGCCAATAATGCGGGCGCTCAGACGCCGCAGAGAAAACGCTTCATCAACACGTTTGCGTACCGCGCTGTAATCTCGCGGCAGGAAGAGGTTCATCAGAGCGACATCGGCCAGATCAATATTCTGTCCGGGACATTCGCTGGCACCAACCAGATAAAGTTCTTCTTTCATCAGCGGCATGCTGGTAATGCCCGCCGTAGGCGCACGATCGTATAACACCGCCATGTCAAGCTGCCCATTCATCACTTTTTCGTTTAATGAGGCGCCGCTGTTTTCATGCAGATAGACCAACACATCAGGGAATTGCTCGCGCACGGTTTGCAGTAAAGGCATGGTCAGAGAAGAGGCTGCGGTGCCGGGGGCAAGGCCAATTGAGACCTGGCCATTTAAAGACTGACCGGCATTAATGACGGCCGTTTGCGCCTGCTCACACTGACGTAAAATGGTACGGGCATGAGCGTAGAGGATCTTGCCAGCTTCTGTAGGCGTCACGCCTCGCTTGGTGCGGATCAACAATTGCTGGTCCAGTTCATTCTCAAGCGTAGCGACCTGCTGGCTGAGCGCAGGTTGCGCAATATGCAGGACTTCTGCGGCCTGGGTCAGACTGCCGATATCGACGATTTTAACGAAATATTTGAGTCGTCTTAAGTTCATGTTGCCTCCGTCACGGATCCCCGCGTGCCATTTTAAGTGGCGATAAGAAATAAGTTTTCACTCTGGTGCAGAGGGGTAATTGCAAAGGACGTGCCAGATTTTTCTTAAGAGCTGACCGGGGCATCAGCTTATGGCTAACAGGCCGAAAAATAAGAGAATCTGATTACTCCTTTAGAGGTAGCGGCAATTTTTCAGGGACGTGAGGTCGGATGAGCCTCGGGCTTTGCACCGTGATGGTGCGAAATATGCTGTTCTGCTGTGCATGTAATCGTTTTCACTGCGGCAAAAAGGGCCAGACTGGTAAGCCTGGCCCTGAATGTGATGCGGAAAACGGCTCAGCGTTTATTGCGGTTGCGGTACATATCAATAGAAACGGCAGCCACAATAATGATGCCTTTGATTATGTCCTGCACGTAAGCATCCACACCAACAAAGGTAAACCCGCTTTTAATCAGCCCCAGAATCACCGCCCCGATCAGCGTACCGGTGATGCGGCCTACGCCCCCCATCAGACTGCTGCCGCCGATAACCGCTGCGGCAATGGCATCCAGTTCGTAAGACATCCCCATACTGGATTGTCCGCTGCTGACGCGGGCAGCCAGCACCACGCCTGCCAGTCCGGAAAGACCACCTGCGATGGTATAGACGATAATCAGGTACTTATTAACCTTGATCCCTGAGACTTTCGCGGAGGTCATGTTGCCGCCGATAGCGTAAACATATTTACCGTAGCGGGTATGCTTCAGAGCGATATGGAAGATAACCGCCACCACCAGGAAGATAATAACCGGCATCGCGCCCTGACCGATGGAGGTAAAGCCGTCAGACAGGAAGCTGATGGGATTTCCCTGCGTGTAGTACTGTGCCAGACCGCGAGCCGACACCATCATGCCCAGCGTGGCTATAAAAGGGGGAATACCGGTTCGGGTAATCAATACCCCGTTAATCACACCGGCGAGAAACCCTACCCCTATCCCGGCAACGATGGGCACCACCGCAGGCATATTTACCAGCGAAGGATAGACTGGCGACAGGCTGTCTGAGGTCTGCGCCAGACTGGCCGCCACAACAGCAGCTAAAGCGATAATCGACCCGGACGAGAGGTCAATACCGGTGGTGATAATGACCTGGGTCACGCCGACCGCAATGATACCGATAATGGCAACCTGCAAAATGATCAGCACCAGACGGTTTGGGTTCATCAGGAAGGATTGATCGCGCACATACCAACCAAACGCCTCAAAGATCAGCGCTATCCCCACCATCACGATAAAAATGCCGGTATCTTTAGGTATTCTGCCTTTCAGGTTACTGAATACGGATCCCGACGGAGCGGGTTGTGGAGTAGTCATTTTTACGTCACTCATAGGGTTACCTTACGTCCTTACTCGGACGCCAACGACAAGATGGTTTCCTGGTCAGCCTCTTCTTTACTGAGGATGCCGGTGATACGACCGCCGTGCATAACCATGACCCGGTCACTCATACCCAGAATTTCAGGCAGTTCAGAAGAGACCATGATGATGGCAACGCCGCGATTCGCCAGTTCGCTTATCAGGCGGTAGATCTCCGCCTTGGCGCCCACATCGATGCCGCGTGTTGGCTCATCGAGGATCAGGACTTTAGGCTGCGCCAGCAGCCAGCGGGCAATCAGCACCTTCTGCTGGTTACCACCGCTCAGGTTATTGATGATTTGATCCATGGTCGGCGTTTTGATGTTCAGCCGTCGGATCTGCTCCATGCAATCTTTCGCCATCTGCACATGGCTGACAAATCCCCCTTTACTGCTGTATTCCGGCATGTTGACGATGCTCATGTTCTCCATCACCGACAGCACCAGAAACAGGCCCGACTTTTTACGATCTTCTGTCAGGAATGCCAGACCCTTTTCAATCGCCGTTGAAGGCGAGTCAATTTTGGTCGGCACACCGTCAATCAGGATCTCTCCGCCGTCAAGGCTGGTCATGCCGAACAGGCTTTCCATCACTTCACTGCGCCCTGCGCCAACCAGCCCCGCCACGCCCAGGATCTCGCCACGCCGCACGCTGAAGTTGATGTCATGGAAAACATCCTTGCGGTGCAGGTTACGCACCGTCAGCACGTCGGCACCGATATCGTTGTTAAATTTCGGGAACAGTTGAGTCAGTTCGCGCCCCACCATCTGGGTAATCAGTGACTGGCGCGAGTAGCTGGCGGTGGTGTCACTGCCAACCCAGGCACCATCACGGAAGACGCTTACTTCATCGGTGATAGCAAAAATCTCATCCATCTTATGGCTGATATAGATGATCGCTTTGCCCTGCTCGCGCAGGTCACGGATGATGGCAAACAGATGCGCAACTTCCGTTTCGGTCAGCGCCGAGGTCGGTTCGTCCATGATCACCACATCGGCATTCCAGGAGACAGCTTTGGCAATCTCCACCATCTGCTGTGAAGCAATACTCAAATCGCCCACCATCCGGTCAGGAGAGAGACGGATATTCAGCTTGTTCAGCAACTCTTTGGTCATTCTGTTGAGCCTGCCGTGGTCGACAAAACCAAACCTCATCGGCTCACGGCCTAACCAGATATTCTCCGCCACGGTCATATGGGGGACTAAGTTCAACTCCTGATGGATCATTGAGATACCGGCACGCAGCGCGTCCATGGTATCCATGAACTGCACCGGCTCCCCTTTAACTTTTATTTGTCCCTCATCGGGACGGTAAATCCCGATGAGGCATTTCATTAAAGTGGATTTGCCCGCGCCATTTTCGCCCATCAGCGCATGGACTGTTCCTGTCTTCACGCGCAAAGAGACATTATTCAATGCCTTTACGCCGGGAAAAAACTTGCTGATGCCTTCGGCTTCAAGCGCATATGCGGCCATGCTTCACCTCCGTACGGCGGGGTTATTTTTGGTTCATGCTGGTAAATTTGGTGTAGTTATCTTTGGTGATCAGCTGGAACGGGATATCGACGACCTTCTGCACTTTCTCACCGTTAGCCAGCTTCACGGCAGTCTTAACAGCCCCTTCACCCTGACCTTTTGCATCCTGGAATACCGTGGCAACCATTTTTCCGTTCTTGATCATCTGCAACGCATCGGGCGTGCCATCGACACCGGCAACCAGTACGTGAGCGTCATTTTTGCCCAGAGCCTGGAGTGCGCCGATAGCCATCTCGTCGTTATTGGCGGCAATAGCCTGGATCTCATCGCCGGCGGTTAACCAGTTGCTCACCACATCTACCGCATCGTTACGCATGAATTTTGCGGTCTGTTCCTTGCTGACTTTCATCCCCGGATATTTTGCAATCACAGCTTTTACGCCCGCAGTGCGTTTACGGGTAGATTCGTTAGCCAGATCGCCCAAGAGAATGGCGATGTTGCCCTTGTAGTTCATATTTTTTGCCAGGGCTTCCATTTGCAGGCGACCAGCCAGTTCAGAATCGGAACCGACATAGGCCATTTTGTCGCCGAGTTGCTGGGCAGGCTGACGGTTGACGAAGATGAGGGGGATGGACGCTTTCGTCGCCAGATCGATGATTGGCTTCACTGCGTTGGTATCTACAGGGTTGACGATAATGGCGTCGACGCCCTGGCCGATAAAGTTTTGCACCTGCGAGAGTTGTTGAGCAACATCCCCTTTCGCGTCTTCAATCTGCCCTTTCACATTCTCTTTCTGCATCTCTTTCTGCATAGAGGTACGCAGAATAGTCAGGAAGTTGTCATCAAAAAGCGCCATTGAGACACCGACCTGCAAATCTTTGGCAAAGACGGAAACGGGTAACATACACACTAACAGCGACGCTAAAATCGTTTTTTTGACGTTCATGGCTAAGCCCTTTTTATCGTTAGTATGCGCAGGCTGGCTGGACATCGAATGAAAAATATTTTTTACATTCACTCAACTTCACCGACGGCTTAATTAAATTACAGGGGAGAAAGTGTTAAAGGTAAGACCAGATCAGGGTTGTTGCTCCTTCTTGTTTTTTCATTTTAAATCAGCTTGTTAATTTCAAACTCACGTTTCAGTTACTGGCCACTGCCTGCGACATCACGCCAGGCAGTTCATTTGTTTCAAAATAAAGTCATTTGAAATTTTCAATATGAAAGCACCGAAACGCCTGTTTTAAAATCAACAAATAACAAAAATTTGACACACCTCTAACATCGGCAAAGGATTCCGATCAAAGTGAGATCTGGCGCAAGAGATTGAAGGTTGCACAATGCAGGTGAAATCGCCCATTCGCTGGTTTTGCCAGCAAACGCACAGGAATTTTGCATAAGGGCTTTGACATCAGAGTGCGCTGTCGATAACATGCGCCCCGTTGAAACAATTCCTCTGTAGTTCAGTCGGTAGAACGGCGGACTGTTAATCCGTATGTCACTGGTTCGAGTCCAGTCAGAGGAGCCATACATAGAAAAGCCCGCTCAGGGAAACCTGAGCGGGCTTTTTGCTTTAGATTGGATGCTAAAGCTCTCAAGCCTACGGGCACAAACACATTTAGTGGCGGGAGAAAAGCCTGTTTTCAGGGATAGATCCCTTTAAAACTGCTCTTTTTCCTTGGGCCAGTCATAATTTCCTCCAACGCCTCGACGCACTTAAGATAATGTGGCGTTTTCTTGTGCGCGGCGACGGCGTCACTATCGGCATAAGCCTCATAGATATAGAATCTGGTAGGCTCCTGCTCGTCTTGCAGCACATCAAACCGCAGGTTTCCCGGCTCTTTAATTGCACCTAAGTGGTTGTCGCGAAACACTTTCATGAACTCATCAACCTTATCGGCTTTGACATTAATTTCTACTAGTGTGACTTCCATCACTCCTCCTCCGGCTCAGCATTGTTGGTCGAGAAACAGCTTGTAGGCGTGGTCTACGCTGGCATTGTCATGCACCACGGCCTGTACCGCTTTCAGCATGGCAATCGGCGATTCGGACTGGAAGATGTTGCGCCCCATATCCACGCCTGATGCCCCCTGATCGATTGCCTGGAAGCACATCTCCAGCGCCTCGCGTTCGGGCAGTTTCTTGCCACCGGCGATAACAATCGGCACCGGGCAGCCTGCGGCGACGCGCTCGAAGCCGCTGTCCACATAGTAAGTTTTGATGATTTGTGCCCCCATCTCGGCGGCAATACGGGTTGCCAATGAGAAGTAACGCTGATCGCGCACCATATCTTTCCCGACGCCGGTCACCGCCATGGTTGGCATCCCGTAGCGGGTGCCTTGATCCACCAGTTGAATAATGTTTTTGATCGACTGATGCTCGTGCTCGCTGCCGATATATACCTGCGCGGCCATGGCTGATACATTCAGGCGTAGCGCGTCTTCAATCGCTACGGCAACCGTTTCATTCGACAACTCGGTCAGAATCGAATTGCCCCCTGAGGCCCGTAGCACCACGGGTTTATTGACAGCAGCGGGCACCACGCTGCGCAAAATGCCGCGCGTACACATCAACACGTCAGTGTGTTCAAACAGCGGCGCGATATTGAGATCGATTCGCTCAAGGCCGGTGGTTGGCCCCTGAAAATAGCCGTGGTCGAATGCCAGCATGACGGTGCGCCCGGAGACCGGATTGAAAATTCGTGCCAGCCGTGACTGCATCCCCCAGTCCAGCGCCCCGCTTCCTTTGAGGAAGAACGCGCGGTTGCTTTGCGGCATACCAATACCAAAATCCTTCCCGTCTTTGATGTCGTCTAAATCAGCCATCTCAAGCTCTCCTTACAGGGACGTTAATGTCAGAAATCGTATTTGCCAATGTTCTCTTTGGAGAACACCACGCGCTCCGGCAGTAGAACAATGCCGCTGCCTTTGGCTTCGTATTGGTAGCCCTGCACGCTGTTCGGCGAGACTTCAACCTGGCCGATTTTTGGCACATTCAGCTTGTCGCCTACGTTCAGCTCGCCCTTTTTCAGCAGCTGTTCAGCGACATAAACCGAAATCTTGCCCTGCGCGACCACGTCCCATAGGCCGAACTGTTTCACTGTGCCGCGCTCGACATACGGACGCATGACGTTTGGTGTGCTAAAGCCGACGATGGCGATATCCTTGCGCCCGAGGTTTTCCGCTGCCTGCGCTGCCGCTGGCAAGGCATTCGCGTCTGGCGCGATGATGGCGTCGAGATCATTCCACGACTTTATGATGCCTTCGGCGGTTTGCAGCGACTTGGTGGCGTCGTTATAGCCATACTGCGTGGTGACGATTTCCCAACCCGGATGCTCTTTGACGATCCTGGCTTTCGCCTCTTTCACCCACTGGTTCTGATCAGTTACCGTCGGGCTGGAGTAGAAAAACGCCACTTTGGCTTTCTCCTTAGTGACCTGGCTGGCAGTCATATCCACCAGCATGGAACCGAGCTGCTGAGGCGTGCCCTGATCGATGTAAATCGAGCGGCACTCGGGCCTGGTGTCCGAGTCCCAGGTCAGGACTTTCACCCCGCGCTGCATGGCGCGTTTCAAGGCTGGGCAGAGGCCATCTGGGGAGACTGCCGCCACTACGATGGCGCCATAACCCTGATTGACGAAGTTGTTGATCATCTGCACCTGCCCCGACACGCTCGGCTCCGTCGGGCCGTCGTAGGTCACATCGACGCCCAGCTCTTTGCCCGCCGCCATTGCGCCATTGCCGCCACTGGTGAAGTAGCCAACTCCCACCAGCTTCGGGATAAAAGCAATGCGATCTGCTGCCTGTGCGTTGAGACAAACGAAAGCTAATGCACTGACAGCGAAAAGGTTCTTCCACGCGGTTATTTTCATCATTCACTCCACATTATTTCGAGGTCAGAGAAGCAGAAGACGCAGACCAACGCCGGTAATAGCGCTGGAAAACACTGCGAAGTAGGCCACGGTTGAGGCTGGCTGAACGGCCAATCACCACCAGAATCAGCAGCGCGCCGGAAAGTGCGCTGGAGACCTGACTGGAAATCCCGATCATCTGTAGCCCTTGTTGCAAATAACCAATCAGCAAGGTCGCCAGCGCCGTGCCGAGCACCGAACCAGAACCGCCGTAAATATTCGCGCCGCCGAGCACCACTGCGGTGATGGCGGGCATGAGTAAGGAGACGCCAAGGTCTGAGCGCGCAGAGCCGAAGTAGGATGTCATGATTATTGCCGCCACTGCCGAGGCCAGCCCGGTCATGCCATAAAGCGCGAACAAGGTGCGGCTGACTGGCAGTGCGCCATAGCGCGCCACGCGGGCGTTTTGCCCAATCAGAAACACATTGCGGCCAGTGCGCGTGCGGTGCATCAAGGCCCAGAAGAATAACGTCGCCAGGAGGAAAATCAGCAGCGGCATTGGCAGGCCCAGCACTACCTGGTTAGCAAAGTCGGTAAAGACCGTCGGGAAGTTGCCGATGCCTTCAAAACCTGTCGCGCCTGCCAGCCCCGAGAGCAGCAGCGCGCTGCCGCCGAACAGATATAACGTGCCGAGGGTGATAACCAGCGGATTAACGCCGGTATAGAAGATCAGTGCGGCATTAAGCAGGCCGCAGGCTCCCCCCAGCGCCAGCGTCAGGCCGATCGCCAGTGGCAGAGGCACGCCCGCCTGACACAGCACACCGAGCGCGATGGCGCACAGGCCGATGGTTGAACCGAACGAAATATCGATGCTGCCGCTGACAATCACCATTGTCAGCGGCAGCGCCACGATGCCAATGGTGATGAAGTCGCTGGTGCTGAACAGCAGCGTGTTGACATCCAGCATGCGTGGGTTGGCAAGGCCGAACAGTAAAATCTCGACCACCAGCAGGGCCAGCAATGCCCCTTCCCAGCCGTAACGCTTCAGATTGTTCATCACAGCACCCCGCTTTTATTGGCGTTCATGCGTCGGGAAGCGCGCGGCTCCGACGGGTTGGTTTTGGCTCTGGCTCCCTCCACCGCTTTCGGCTGGAAACGGACGTACTTCTGGCGGCGCAGGTTTTTGTCGAGTGCCTGACGCAAACGCCCGTCAAACACCAGTACCGCCAGCAACACGATGCCCGCGATGAAGTCGTTCCACCATGCGGGCAGTCGCAGCAGCACCAGCACGCTGTCAATTTGCGTCAGGAAATAAGCCCCCAATACCGCGCCAACAATGCTGCCGGTGCCGCCAAGCAGGCTGATCCCTCCCAGCACGCAGGCGGCAATGGCTTTCATTTCCAGCCCGCTGCCGGTTTGGTTCGGGACAAATCCAATCTGCGAAGCGAAGACAATACCGGCCAGCGCCGCCATCGCGCCACTGATGCCAAAAGCCAAAATACGTATGCGGTTCACCGGCACGCCGAGCTGGCGAGCGCCCTGTAGATTGTCCCCGACGGCGTAGAAGCTGCGGCCAAAAGCCGTGCGCGACAGCATCCACAACATCACCAACAACAGAACAATCACCAGTAGCCCAAGAGGCGAAATACCCAGTAACAGCGGCGTAGAGAGAGATTTCAAGTTAGCAGGCAACCCCTCAATCCACTTGCCACCCGTCAGCAGCAGCATCAATCCGCGATACAGACCCAGTGTGCCGAGGGTGGCGACAATCGCCGGAATGCGCAGCCACGCCACCAGCACGCCGTTGAATAAGCCCGCCGCGATCCCCACCGCCAACGTCGCCAGACAGGCCAGCGGCAAGGCGAGGCCGCTATTGAGCAAGATGCCCAGCGACACGGCGCACAGCCCGGTTATCGACCCCACCGACACGTCGATATTGCGGGTCAGCATCACCAGCGTGGCGCCCATCGCCAGCAGCATCAGGATCTGCGCACTGCCAAAAATCATCCCCAGTGTCTGGAAGCTAAAGGACTGGCTGTCCATCGCGCCGAGCAGGCCGAACAGCGCGACAATCGCCAGTAGCGCGGTAAGCTCCCGGTTATTCTGAATCAGTCTCAGCATCAGGCTTCTCCCTCTAAAGCGTTGGCCAGTGCGGGTGGGTGAGCACTGCCGAAGGCGATATGCATGATGCCGTTAACGTTAATGTCGTCGCCGCGCAGCTCGCCACTCATCTCCCCCTGATGCATAACAAAGACCCGGTCCGCCAGCACTTCTATCTCGTCCAGGTCGGAAGAAATCAGCAGCACGGCGACATTCTGTTTCACCACGCTTTGCAGCAGTTGGTAGATGTCGGCGCGGGCGGAAACGTCCACGCCACGGGTTGGCTCATCGACAATCAGCAGCGCGGGGGCCGCTTCAAGGCATTTGGCAATCAGCAGCTTTTGTTGATTGCCGCCGGACAGCGTGCGAGCGTGCTGCTCGCCGTGGGAATATTTGATGCCCAGCGCACGGTGGTAGCGCTCGAGCACGGCGGCTTCGCGTTTGGGGTTGAGCCACCAGCCTGTGCGGTTAAATGTCAGCGAGGTGGCGTTCCATGACAGCGACGCGTCAAGATATAAACCGGAGGCCTGCCGGTCTTCGGGCAGGTACACCAGTCCCTGTTCCAGCCGGGCCAGGGTCTTGAGCGAAGTGATATCGTGCCCCGCCAGCCACACCTGCCCGGCCCGCGCGGCACGCAGGCCATACAGCGTTTCCGCCAACTCGGTGCGGCCGGCCCCGACCACGCCGGCCAGCCCGACGATTTCTCCGGCATTCACCGTCAGGGAAATATCGATAAAGCCTTCGCCGGTCAGGTTTTCCACCTGTAGCACTGGCGTACCGGCCACGCCAGTGCGGCGCGAACCGGACAGCTCCAGCCATAGCTTCTGTTCGGTGGGCAGCGCCGTTTCGGCCGCCTGCGGGGTAATGGCCTGAATCAGCTGGTCGTTATCGAGTTCGCTCAGCGCGCCGCTGAGGGCAATCTTGCCGTCACGCATCACGCTGACGCGATCGGCAATCTGGCGAATTTCAGGTAGCTTGTGGGAGATAAACACCACGCCGACGCCCTGCGCAGTCAGCTTTTTAACCTGCGTAAACAGCCGGGCGGATTCAGCAGGAGTCAGCGACGCCGTAGGTTCATCAAGGATCAGCAGCTGCGCATTGCGCATCAACCCGCGCAGAATCTCGACCAACTGTTGGTCGGCGACTTCCAGTGTCCCCGCCAGCGCGCCGAGGGGCAAGGAGCAGCCCAACTGGTCAAGGCACTGTTTCAGCTTTTCAGCACTGGCCTGACAGGCGGGCAAACGGAACAAAATGTTCTCCTTTACCGTCAGGCTGGGGAACAGCATTGGCTCCTGTGGCACCAGATAAATCCCCGCCTGATGGGCCTTGCCGGGCGTCATGCCGGTTTGCACTTTGCCGTTCAGCCACAGCGTTCCGCTGTCTGCTACCTCGACCCCGGCGATGATTTTCATCAAAGTTGATTTCCCCGCGCCGTTGCCCCCCAGCAGCGCATGGATCTCACCACCGTGCAGGGTAAAGTCGATATTTTTAAGTACCGCCACGCCGGAAAAGCCTTTGCTGACACCGGAAACCTGTAATAACGCGTCAAGGGAGTCTGTGCGCATGAAATGGCCTCTGAGTGAAAATAGTTTTATATGAACAAATGTATTTGCTATTTAATATTGTTCAAAGGCTAGTCTTCAGCGGCGGATAAAACTTGAGCAGCGATCACAGTTTGTTCAATCCACCGACTCTGCGTTATGATTCCAACAGCAATCATTCACGATTTGCCATATCCATCACAGTTAACATTATTTTGTTAACGAACAATTGATCTCAACTTTGATAAGTGTTCAGTATGAATGACAAAGCAACGCAGTCCAACCTGACTATCCTGATGGAATACGGCATGGGCGAAGAAGAGCTATTGGCACGCACCGCATGGTTCTATTACCACGACGGCCTGACCCAAAATGAAATCGGTGACCGACTGGGGCTGACGCGCCTTAAAGTCTCGCGTTTACTGGAAAAAGGCCGCCAGTCCGGCGTGATCCGCGTGCAGATTAACTCACGTTTTGAGGGGTGTCTGGCGCTGGAAAATACCTTGTTGAATCGCTTTGATTTGCAGCATATTCGCGTGTTACCGCACCTGTCGGAAGGCATTTTAAGCAGCCGTCTGGGCGTGGGTGCCGCGCACATGCTGATGAGATTGCTCAAGCCCGGTCAGCTGCTGGCGGTGGGTTTTGGCGAAACGGCGATGAGCACCTTGCAGCACCTGAGTGGGTTTATCAGCTCGCAGCAGATTCGCATGGTGACGCTGTCCGGTGGCGTGGGGCCTTATATGACTGGCATCGGCCAGCTCGATGCGGCCTGTGGCGTAAGCATTATCCCCGCACCACTACGGGCTTCCTCCGCCAGTGTCGCGGCGATTTTCCGCCAGGAGCGCAATGTGCATGACGTGATGCTGGCGGCCTGCGCGGCGGACATCGCCATCGTCGGCATTGGCTCGCTGAACCAGAAGCACGACGCAACGATCCTGCGCTCGGGCTATATCAGCGAAGGTGAACAACTGATTTTTGGCCGCAAAGGCGCGGTCGGCGACATTCTCGGCTACTTCATGCAGCGCAACGGCGAGCTGGCGGAGAATATGGCGATCCATGACGAGCTGATTGCCGTCTCGCCGGATGAATTAGCCAATATCCCCACCGTGTTGGGCGTCGCCGCTGGGGTGGAAAAAGCCGAGGCGATTGTCGCGGCGCTGAAAGGTAAAAGAATTAACGCACTGGTTACCGAAGAGAACACGGCACAGGCGATGCTGGCGCTACTCGACTGACGCGCAAGGTGTGTTCTGCGTGGCGGAGGTAACGGGTATGGGCAAAAACCGGTATGAGAGGCGACTATGAGCACAACATCTGCGTCAAAACAGGATGCTTATTTGATGGCACTGGATGCCGGCACAGGCAGCATCCGCGCGGTAATTTTCAATCTCGAAGGGGAGCAGATAGCCGCGGGACAGGCCGAGTGGATCCACCTGCCAGTGCCGGACGTGCCCGGTTCGATGGAGTTTGATTTGAGCAAGAACTGGCAATTGGCCTGCCAGTGCATCCGCCAGGCTCTGCATGAAGCACAGATCCCCGCCTCCACTATTCGCGCCGTCGCTGCCTGTTCAATGCGCGAAGGCATCGTTCTTTATAATAAAACCGGTCAGCCCATTTGGGCCTGCGCCAACGTCGATGCACGTGCCAGCCGCGAAGTTTCCGAGCTGAAGGAAATTCATGATTTTGAATTCGAGCGCGAAGTGTATGAATGCTCCGGCCAGACGCTGGCACTAAGTGCCATGCCGCGCCTGCTCTGGCTGGCACATCATCGCCCGGATATTTATCGTCAGGCCGCCACCGTTACCATGATTAGCGACTGGCTGGCCTGTATGCTGAGTGGCGAGCTGGCGGTTGACCCTTCCAACGCGGGCACCACCGGCATGTTAGACCTCGCCACCCGCAACTGGCGCCCGGATCTGCTCGACATGGCCGGGCTGCGCGCCGATATGCTCTCTCCAGTAGCCGAAACCGGCACCCGGCTTGGCTCAGTCACAGCCAAAGCAGCAGAAGCCAGCGGTCTGCTGGCTGGTACGCCTGTGGGCATGGGCGGCGGCGATGTACAGCTCGGCACGTTGGGGCTGGGCGTGGTGCGCGCCGGGCAGACCGCCGTGCTGGGCGGCACTTTCTGGCAGCAAGTGGTTAACCTGCCAGAGCCAGTCACCGATCCGGAAATGAACATACGCATTAACCCGCACGTGATCCCCGGCATGGCGCAAGCCGAGTCGATCAGTTTCTTCACCGGCCTGACCATGCGCTGGTTCCGTGACGCATTCTGCTCCGAAGAAAAGCTGCTCTCCCAGCGTTTGGGGGTCGATACCTACTCGCTGTTGGAGGATATGGCCGCCCGTGTGCCAGTCGGTTCATGGGGCGTCACACCGATTTTCTCCGACGCGATGCATTTCAAAACCTGGTATCACGCCGCGCCCTCTTTCATCAATTTGTCGATCGACCCTGAACGCTGCAATAAGCAAACCCTGTTCCGCGCCCTGGAGGAAAACGCCGCGATTGTCTCGGCCTGTAACCTGGACTTGATTGCCGAGTTCTCCGGCATCCGCGCCAGGTCGCTGGTGTTCGCCGGTGGCGGCTCGAAAGGCAAGTTGTGGTGCCAGATCCTCAGCGACGTGACCGGAATTCCGGTAAAAGTGCCGGTCGTGAAAGAAGCCACGGCCCTGGGCTGCGCGATTGCTGCTGGCGTGGCGGCGGGTGTCTATTCCACCCTCGCCGAAACCGGAGAATCCTTAGTGCGCTGGGAGCGGGAGTACCAACCCGACGCGGTGAATCATGAAATTTATCTGTTGCAGAAGAGTAACTGGCAGGCAGTTTACCTGGACCAACTGGGGTTAGTAGACAGGGCGTTAACAACGTCGATGTGGAAAGCACCAGGGTTGTAGCAGCTGGGCGGCCATGTTGGGCACCGCACTGCCGGGGACCATACCGACGGACACTTGCCCGCTGTGCGCCTGCTCGTACTGACGTAAGTTTGAATATAAAAGGATATGTTTGTCAGAAAACGTTTGCCGGTTTGCATGGCCAGTACAGAACCATCATGGCGCTGCCCGAACATAATGAATCTTATGGCCAGTTAACGCGGATTGCCTTTGGGTAGAGCGGCAAAGAAATCTGCACAGGACGGCTTACGGGTTTGCTCGAGGATTTCCGCCAGTGCGGCGAGAGATAAGTCAGAACAGTCAACGCTGAGATACTGGCGCTGATGGCAGATTTTAAGCGCCGCCGACTTCAGACCACGCTTATCTCCTCCGACCGGCGCTCCGGCAATCATCGCGCTGAGTAGGCGATCGACGAAAGGCAAATTGCCGTTTCGGTCTGGAGGAGCCATACATAGAAAAGCCCGCTCAGGGAAACCTGAGCGGGCTTTTTGCTTATAACTGTTCCGCCAGCGTTTACTCTTTCGCTATTGGTGCTGCGTCTTCATCGATTTTGGTATCGCCCTGAATAGCAGCGATCTTCTTCTCGGTAGCTGCAACCTGCTCGCTGTTGTGCAGTAATGTATAGGTGAGATCAAACTGGGTGCTGGCTCCCGGCTGCAACTGCTTCACGCGTTTTTGCGCCCGCTCAACGGTTACCGGATAGGCATAGCTGGTGCCGGGTTCAATTCCGGTCACATAACCCTGTTTTATTGTGTCAGTGTTTTTCCATAACGTCAGCACGGGCAGCTGACGGGTATCGAACTGGATAGAGGCGCCCTTATCTCCCTTCTTGTTGACTACTGCCGCCAGCGTCTGAGCGTTCTTATCGGAGAGCGGTTTGATGTTAAAGACCATTTCATCATACCCTTTGGTCGGGCCGGCATAAGTTTGCCATGTTTTCAGCCCGGCTTTAGCATAATCATTAAACGGGCTGATACTGGCCATCGGTGCCAGGAAGCGCGCGCCCTCTTCCAGAATCGGGGTGCTGAAATTACTGTGATAGATTATCTGATAATCGTGCGGATAATCTGCATGGTTGGTTAAGCGATCGTGCAGGCTGAAACTGTTACTACCAGGCACGTAGCGCAGTTCAGTCATGGTCTGCAAATCAGCTTTCTTGAAGGTGCTCTCTTTTATCAGGCCACGGATACGAATTTCATAAGGTGCCGTATCTGATACCTCGACTTCTGTCTGGGAGACAGGCGTGTTCCCCGCTTTACCATGCAGCGTGTAGATCTGGCCGTCAGCAGTAACCGGATGACCTGTCCACTCATAGCCACAGCGCACCATCATTTCATTGAAACCTTCCAGCCAGCCTGCGCCGTTACGGCTTTCCAGATTGATAAACGCCGGGTTAACCACCTCTTTAACAGGAGAATCCCACCCCATTCGCGAACCAAACCCCTCTACGCTGAGAAGATTCATGCCACGGGTTGGACTCAGCGTAATGGTCAGCCCATCCTTGCTGCTGATGACGATCACTTTGCTGCCTTCCTGCTTACCGCCATGCAACACTTTTTGCTCGATGCTGAACGTTTTATCTTTGACGTTCAGCTCCTTACTTGAAATCTTCCAGTTTCCTTTCTCTGTGCCAGCTTCAGCACTGGTCAGCACCCAGGTTTTAGCCGCAGCCTGACCTGAAATCATGACCGCAAGCATCGTCAGAACCAGTTTTGTTTTCATCTCTTATCCCTTTTTGCTGAATCGATTTTTGTTTTGCCCGGAAAATATACGGCTAAGAAAGTTAAAGAAATGTGATGGGCTTCAACTGAAGGGAAATTGCACTTAATACGCCGAGAAAATGCTGTGATTATCACAGTTTAATGAAAGCAAACCTGGCTGTTACTTAATAAATGAGGTGCAGAGCACTATTTGCTTTATCGTTTCAGCTTCTCAGAGCTGGCCAGGGAAAGGTTTACGTTTGCAGGGAATCGAACTGAAGAAAGGAAATGTATTAACGGATTTAAGCGGCAAAGAGTCAGCGTTCAGGCCTTATAAATCTGATCTCTTTACCGCATAAAAATAAACGATGGCGACCTGCCGGGCGCTTACTCAGCTACTGTCGTTTTAAAATACGAAAGTAGTTGAGATCTCTTCAGGAGGAGGCATCCCATCGACGAAAAACAACGCTGGCATTCACGCCGCCAAAACCGAAGCCGTTGGATAACGCATAGGTTATGGCAGCATTACGTGCCTTTAACGCCACAAAATCAAGGCCCTGGGCTGCCTCGTCCGGGTTATGCAGATTCAGCGTGGGTGGGATAACCTGATCACGCAGGGCAAGCACAGTAAATATGGCTTCAACGCCACCCGCCGCCCCCAGCAGATGGCCGGTCGCTGACTTGGTTGAACTGATTGCCACGCCTGAATGCGTGCCAAACAGAGCGCGGATCGCCGCCAGCTCCCCTCTGTCTCCTACCGGGGTTGAGGTGGCATGGGCATTAATGTGCTGTATATCTTCAGCACTTACCCCAGCCTGAGTCATAGCCAGCTCGATAGCCCTGCGGGCGCCGCTGCCATCCTCCGGCCCGGCGGTAAGATGCCATGCGTCGGCACTGGTGCCATATCCCACCAGTTCAGCCAGCGGAGTCGCGCCGCGTGCCAGCGCATGTTCAAGAGATTCAATCACTAATAATCCCGCCCCCTCTGCCATAACAAACCCATCGCGATCGCGATCAAAAGGCCTTGAGGCTTCGGCAGGTTTGTCTGCAAAACCGGTGGAGAGCGCGCGTGCAGCGGCAAAACACCCCAGGGTGACACGATCAATTGCGGCTTCTGTACCACCACAAATGGCAATATCCGCTTCCCCACTTTTGATCAGCCGGGCCGCGTCGCCAATTGCCTGCACTCCTGCTGCACAGGCGGTGATCGGTGCGCCAATCGGCCCTCTGAAACCATAACGGATAGAGACGTGACCGGCGGCCATATTGGCAAGAAATGAGGGCGCGGTAAAAGGCGACAGTCTCCGCGGGCCTCTTGTATCGGTGGTGCGAACGGCTTCCGCAATTGCCCCAAAGCCTCCCACTCCCGAGGCGATAATGGTGGCCGTACGTTCTCGCTCCCGTTCATTAGCGGGCTGCCACCCAGCCTGAGTCAGCGCTTCCTGCGCCGCGATAAGAGCAAACTCTATAAAACGGTCCATTTTCTTGCGTTCTTTGGCCGGTATAAACTGCTCTGGCGCATAGCCTGCTTCGGGATCTTCGGAAAGCTCAGGAACCTGTCCCGCTACGGTAACCCCTGTTCCGTCACTGATTTCAGCAGGAAGAGATCTTATGCCAGATTCTCCTTGTAGCAGCCTGCGCCAGACCTTCTCTGTACCACATCCCAGCGGAGTCAGGGTGCCGCAGCCGGTAACGACTATTCGTTTATGGTGTTCAGGAGCCATGGTTAAAACCTCTTTATTCAGTTCGCTATCTACAGGATAGTAAAATCCTGGTACGGGATGAGATCCGTTTTAGTTTCACAGTGGCGCAGGGGCCTTCTCTTCAGCAGGCTTCTGTTCATCAGGACGGATTCTGAACCAGATGGCATACATTGCCGGCAGAAATACCAGGGTGATGAGGGTGCCGCCAAACGTACCGCCAATCAGGGTATAGGCCAGCGTTCCCCAGAACACCGAGTGCGTCAGCGGGATAAACGCCAGAATGGCGGCCATCGCCGTCAGCAGTACCGGCCTGGCGCGCTGAACCGTGGCCTCTACCACGGCATCAAATGGCGTAAGGCCCTCCTGCTCGTTGTGATGGATCTGCCCTGTCAGGATCAGGGTATTGCGCATCAGGATGCCCGACAGCGCGATCAGCCCAACCAGCGCATTAATGCCAAACGGCTGGTTGAAGAGCAGCAGCGTGGGCACGACCCCAATTAATCCCAGTGGCGCGGTAAGGAAGACCATCACCATCGCGGACATTGACCGCACCTGTAGGATGATAATCAACAGCGTCAGGGCGATCATCACAGGGAACAGTGGTAACATCGCTTTAGTGGCTTTTCCTGACTCCTCGATCGAACCTGCCTGCTCAATGCGGTATCCAGCCGGCAGCTTATCGATAACAGGCTGTAACGCTTTCAGCAGCGCTGTGGAGACATCCGGCGGTTGCAGCTGCTCAGCAATGTCTCCCCGCACCGTAATGGTCGGGGTACGATCGCGCCGACGCAGCACAGGCTCTTCCATGCGCACTTCAACTTCCCCTATCTGTGAGAGCGGAATGCGTTGACCTGAAGATCCCACTAAGGTGAAGCCCGCTATTTTTGCCGGGTCGAGCCGGATATCTCCGGCTGCGCGTGCCATAACCTGCACTGAGCGGATATCCTCACGTACCGAGGTAACCGGAACGCCAGAAAGCAGAAACTGAAGCTGCTGAGCAACCGCAGCCGAGGTCAGGCCCACCGCCTGTAAGCGACTCTGGTTGAGGGTGAAATGCAGCGTCGGCACCCGCTGGCCCCAGTCGGTGTTAACGCTCCTCATCATCGGGCTGTTCTGCATTACCGCTTCGACTTTGTCTGCAATCATACGCAGTGTGGCTGGATCCGGCCCCATAACGCGATACGCCACCGGATAAGGAGAATAAGGGCCAAATACCAGCTGCGTCACACGCACGCGTGCCTCAGGTGCCAGACCGTTAGCCGCCGCTTCTCGCAGCCGGAATTTGAGCGCCTCACGATCTTGCTGACTCTCCGTCAGCACAACAATTTTCGCAAAGGAGGGATCGGGCAGTTCCGGTGCCATAGCGAGATAAAAACGCGGTGAACCCTGCCCGATATAGGAGGTAACGATTTTTGCCTCTTTCTGCTTCTCCAGCCAGGCTTCAATTTTCGTGGTGGTGGCGCTGGTCTGCTCAATGGAGGTGCCATACGGCAGCTGCACTTCTACCAGTACCTCCGGTCTGTCAGAGGTAGGGAAAAATTGTTTTTTCACCAGCCCCATACCGAGAAGCGCGACGGTAAAGATGGCAATAACGGTGCCAGCCACCAGCCACTTCCTCGCAATGACGCGGGTCAGTATCCGGCGAAAACGGTTGTAATGGCGGGTGTTATAAATGGCTGCATGGCCGCCCTCCACCGTTTTGATTTGCGGCAGCATTTTCACCCCCAGATAAGGCGTAAACACCACCGCCACTATCCAGGAGGCTATCAGGGCGATACCCACAATCCAGAACATGTTGCTGGTATACTCACCCGCCGTAGAGTGGGCAAACCCGTTGGGCATAAAGCCGACGGCTGTCACCAGCGTGCCCGCAAGCATTGGCGCGGCCGTGTGGCTCCAGGCATAGGCGGAGGCTTTGATGCGATCGTATCCCTCCTCCATCTTCACCACCATCATTTCGATGGCGATAATGGCGTCATCCACCAGCAAACCCAACGCCAGAATCAAAGAACCCAGGGTTATACGGTCGAAGTTTTTGCCCGAGGCCTCCATCACCACAAAGACGACAGCCAGCGTCAGCGGTACGGCAGCGGCGACCACCACGCCTACCCGCCAGCCCATACTGACGAAGCAGACCACCATCACTACCAGCAGGGCGACAAAGAACTTGATCATAAATTCGTCAACGGCTGAGCTGATATTGACGGACTGATCGGTAACTTTGGTCAGTGACATACCGAGCGGCATGCCCTTATTGATTCTGGCCGTTTCCGCATCCAGCGCCTTGCCAAGGTCGAGTCCGTTCCAGCCTTCCCGCATCACGATGCCCAGCAACAGCGCTGGCTCACCCTGGTTACGTACCCTGAATGTCGCCGGATCTTCGTAGCCTCGTTCAACGGTTGCCACATCCGAAAGTTGCAGCGTCCGGCCCTGAACCACAATCGGCGTTTCGCGGATCTTCTCCAGTTTATCGAAGGCACCCTCCAGGCGGATAAAGACCTGCGGCCCGGCGGTGTCAATCGAACCGGCGGGGGTCAGTACGTTCTGATCGTTGAGGGCAGAGAAGATATCCTGGGGAGCAATACCCAGCGTAGCCAGCCTGTCATGGGAGAACGAGACAAAGATGCGCTCACTCTGCTCACCAATAATGTTGACCTTTTTCACGCCGGGCACGTGGAGAAGCTGCTGACGCATCGATTCCGCATCGCGGACCAGCAGACGCTGTGGCTCCCCTTTCGCCTTGAGCGCAAAGAGCGCAAAGGTGACGTCGGAGAATTCATCATTAATCATCGGGCCGATAACACCGGACGGCAGGTTTTTAGCCTCATCGCCCATCTTCTTGCGTGCCTGATAGAACTCTTCCTGCACCTGTGAAGGCGGCGTACTGTCCTGTAGCGAAAGCAGGGTAAAAGCCAGACCGGGGCGGGTGTAAGTCTCGCTGCGGTCATACCACTTTAATTCCTGCATACGCTTTTCAAGCGGTTCGGCTACCTGATCCTGCATCTCCTGCGCCGTAGCGCCCGGCCAGGCAGAAATTATCGTCATCTGTTTGACGGTAAAGGGAGGATCTTCAGCGCGACCCAGCCCGAAGAACGAGAGAATACCGGCGACAGTAATCAGGATGATAAGGAACAGAGTGACAGATCGCTCGCGAACAGCCAGCGCTGAAAGATTGAAACGTCCGCTGCTCATGGCTGCATCCTGCCGTTGCCCTGTTCAGCGATGCGAACCGCTTCCCCCTCATGCAGCAGATGCGCGCCCAGAGCAACTATCTCTTCTCCCGGCCTGAGACTTCCGGTGACACTTGCCGCATCGTCACTTAATGCCAGCACCTGAACGGGCCGCCATGAAACTTTGGCGGGCTTGCCTGAAATCTCCCAGACACCCGGCCCTTTACCCGGATCATAAAGGGCAGCTACAGGCACCTGGAGTACCTGGCGGCTGGTTTTATCCTCTGCAATATACAGCGTCACGGTGGCTCCAAGCGGCGCGCCTGCCAGCGCACCCTCAAGCGTATATCTGGCTTCAAAGGTGCGCGTAACCGGATCGGCGGCATCGGAGAGAAGGCGCAGTTTTGCAGGAACAAACTGTTTACCGCTACCGTAGAGCGTTGCCTGCGCGTCGCTTCCCACGGCAGGACGCAGTGTCTCAGGCAACTGCACGATGGCCTCGCGCTGCCCTGCTCTGGCCAGTCTGACCACCGGCTGCCCAGCGGTAACAACCTGACCTGGCTCTGCCAGCGTATCCATTACCATGCCGTCGGCATCGGCCAGCAGTACAGCATAGCCCGTTGCGTTTTGCGCCACATTTGCCTGTGCCAGCGCAGCGCTGAGATCGGCTCGGGCGGTCTCTGCGGCCACCTTTATTCCATCATAGGCCGATGCAGAAACGGCACCTGAAGTGACCAGACCGCGATAACGAGCTTCATCAGCAGCGGTTTGCCTGGCGCGCGCTCGCGCAGCAGCAACCGCCTGTTGCTGAGCCTGCGCCTGAAGGTGGAGATCGGCGGGATCCAGACGTATCAAAGGTTGCCCCTTTTTAACGGCCTGACCGGTATCCACCAGACGTTCCTGGATTTTTCCCTGCACTCTGAAACCCAGGTCGCTTTGAATGCGGGCGACAACAACGCCGGTAAATGCGCGCGAGGCACCCTCCGCATTTACCACGGTGGCAGCCCTGACCACAGGAGGCTGATTACGAGGATCGTCAGTGACAGAAGGATCGCCGCAGGCTGCAAGGGCAAGCGGCAACAGGCAAACAGCAAAGGTGACAGGGGTGAGCCTGAGCATGGGTTCCCTTAAAGATTAGCAGGACGGTAGCCGCATTCTCAAACTAGTGACCAATAATGTCAATAGTCACTATCTCTGCACAGCACATTCAGGGTGAGAGACTTCTCAGGATCAGTGAGGATAACAGCGCAGCGGCTGTTGAGGCCGTCTCCAGATTGTATTGCAGCTGAACCGGACTGATATAAGGCCGCATAACCAGATATATCGCATGTGTAGCCTCATCCAGCGGCGTTTTACGCTCAAATTCGCCCGTGCTGCGCCCTTCAAGAATTATTTGCTCAATGAGCTGACGCAGACGCTCTTCATGCTTTTCTGCCGAGGGCCACTTATCACGTGCTGCAACCGCGGCAATGTCATAGAGCTTGCGATCGTGAAAAAAGAGATCGCTCCCGGCTTCAATAAGCGCCTTTAGTAAACGCCTCATTTTTTCCGAGGCACCAGGCGCATCAGCGAGGGCTGAATCAACAATCCTCATGATCATCGCCAGCCGGTTGGTGCAGATCACCTCGCCAATTGCCTGCTTGGAATCGAAAAATTTATAGATATAGGCCTTTGAAAAACCGATTGCTTTAGCCAGGTCAGAGACGGTGGTTTTCTCATAGCCAAAATGGCCGAAATGCTCTGTTGCGGCTTCCACGACCCTGTCGCGGATGTTGTGGTCCGATGGCCCACGGGAGGGATTAACAGTAGTGTGTTTAGTCATTTTTCCAGCTTAGCTCAAAGTACCCTGATTAAACGAGTAACTAAAATATAATTTAGTCACAACTCCGGACTCACTCAAGGACTTTCAGTGCGCCCTGTCTGTTCCTGAACAGCTAATCAGAATCCGGTTGTGAACTCATGGTAAGGCAACCTGTTCTCAGGGCTTATTCCGCCTCAGACTTTGTAGCCATGATACGGCGCTTCTCTTCAGCCCAGTCGATCAACGCTTCCATGGCTGGCCCCAACGCAATACCGATATCGCTCAGACTATATTCAACTCTTGGGGGTACCTGCGGATAAACGGTACGGGCAACAATGCCATCACTTTCCAGCTGCCGCAGCTGCTGAATAAGCATTTTCTGGTTCACGCCGGTCACCAGCCGCTCCAGCTCAGAAAAGCGTATCGGGCCTTTTGCCGCAAATAACTGGCAGATGATGATGATTTTCCACTTGCCCTCCAGCACCTGAAGCGCCTCGGTAGTGGTTTCCGCCCATACCATTCGCTGGCTGGGATCTTCACAATTCCAGATTCGTTCTTGTTTCATACTTACCTTTTAGGGTGTTACTTACTTATTTGTCTGTTCTTGCCATATTAATCTGTACGGACTAGCATGACCAGTACTATCACCTTACATTTTCAACAAGGGGCAAAAACATGGAAATAGGCATTATTGGCACAGGCAATATCGGCAGCACTCTAGCCCGCAAATTTATCGCGGCTGGCCATCAGGTGCGCGTGGCAAACTCCCGTGGCATTCAGGGCGTTCAGAGTTTTGCTGATGAAATCGGGGCAACGGCAGCCGACATCTATGGCGCAGTTAAAGGGGCCGAAGCGATCGTTTTAACGATTCCATTACCGGCCCTGGCATCGCTACCCAAAGATCTTTTTGATGGCGTTCCCGAAACGGTCCCGCTAATTGATACCAGTAACTACTATCCGGGCTTACGGGATCCGCGTATTGCTGAAATTGATCAGGGGATGATTGAAAGTATCTGGGTGTCGAAGCAACTTTCCCGGCCAGTGATTAAGGCCTTTAACAATATTCTCGCCTGGACACTTGCAGAGTCCGGCAAGCCAAAAGGGTCGCCATCACGCTTAGCCGTGGCCGTAGCGGGCGATGACGTTAAGCACAAACAGGTGGTGATGAGTCTGGTGGAAGATACCGGTTTCGATCCTGTCGATGCTGGCTCTCTGGAAGAGTCATGGCGGCAACAGCCTTCAACGCCAGCCTACTGCTGCGATTACAATGCACAGGAGATGAAAAGAGGCCTCGCTGCCGCCGTCAGGGGCGAAGCGGCAGCGAAACGCGATCGCCTGCCGGAGCTGTTTGGTAAACTGGGTGCCAATCCCACTCATGAAGCTGTTGTAGCGATGAACCGTTCGCTTAATCCGTTGTAATTATCAGATTTTAAGCAGCTTCACCGTGGCATCAACGTCTATCTCCTCTTCCGAGAAGATTAAGGTTGTTCCCTGGAAGGTAGTGATAGCGAGTTTTTTCAGCGAGCGCATTTCACCAGCCTCAGTGGCGGATTTTGGCTTGATGCTGTTCATCAGAATCCCCACAGAGAGCACCGCATTCTCTTTATCAATGCGCGTCTCGGCAGGAACTTCTTCACTGTAAACCAGGTAAGACTTGATCGAGGTGAGCTTAATACGCTCACCTGCAATATAGATATATTTGCTTTCCGGGGCGACCTTCACAGCATACGCTGATAAACCCTTGTTATTCGTGGTGGGTTCGAAAGTCACTGCCGCATTTTTCTTGATCAGCTCGGGGTTGGCGACCTTAATCACATGAAAATAACGGTTATCCCCGTTTTCATCTTTGATAAATCCAAAACCTTTATCTTCAAACCAGGTTGTGATTGTTCCGTTCATCGCCATTACCGCCTGCTTAATCGTTTATCTGCTCAATTTTTTCAGCGCGCAGTGTAAAGCACATTGCCCGCGCAGACTACGCCTTTGGTTTAAGTGAGAGAAAAAGACCCCCTCCGCCTTTTTCACACTTGCCTCATCAGGTGTTACTCATTGCCCCACTGATTCAAAAACGCCGCTATCTCGTCGATACGTTGCCCGGCGATACCCGCTTCACTGGCCATCTCTTGTTGCGCATCCTCACTGATCTCTTCGTTGTTCTCTAAACGAGTGAACAGCAGCTGGAAATAGCGCGCCAGAGGGCCACGTTCTGACTCATCCACTGGCTTTGCACATTCTGTCGAATACTCATCCACGATGTCATAAAATTTAATTGGCACTTCTTCGTTCATCATTCATTCCCGGAGTTAAGATCTGTATCAGTTGCGGCCTGCATTGCCAGCGCCAAATAATATCATCATTATTTCCTTTTTTCAGGCCTCCCTCCAGGGCAAGAGCGGATTCGCCAGCCCGCTTAAAATTCGCTATCATCCGCTCCCCCTTTCCCGCTGGTAGCCTGATGTCGAAAATTATTGATACCTTTATCGCCCCGCCGTGCCATGAAAAGATCGAAAATCTTTTTCAGGATGAGCACCTGGTGCTGATCAATAAACCCGCCGGGTTGCTGAGCCTTTCGGGGAAAAACCCACAAAATCTTGATTCGGTGCATTACCGGCTGGTAAAGCTTTTCCCCGGCTGCACTCTGGTCCACCGTCTTGATTTCGGCACTTCCGGGTTGATGGTGATTGCCCGCAATAAGGCGGTCAATGCTGCCCTCTGCCAGCAGTTCAGCCAGCGCACAGTGACCAAAGTTTACAGCGCGCTACTCTGCGGACATCTGCACAACAATGAGGGGACGATAGAGGCAGCCATTGCCAAAGATCCGGCACTGTTTCCACTTATGTCGATTTGTGCAACCCACGGCAAGCCAGCCCGCTCCCACTATCGGGTTGTTGAGCGCTTTTATCATGAGCTGGGAGAGAGGCGCTTACTGCCGGTGACGCGGGTAGAGCTGACCCCGGAGACGGGGCGAACCCATCAACTGCGCATTCACTGCCAGCAGTTGGGCCACCCTATTTTGGGCTGCGACCTGTATGGCGGTCGTCTTCTGCCTGGCACAGAAATGACGCCGCGGCTGATGCTTCACGCCAGCGAGCTGAATTTTGTGCATCCCATTAACGGAGAGCTAATCAAAGCGCGCAGTGCCAGCCCGTTCTGAAAGCTCCTCTCTGCCGGCGTGGCCACCCGATAAAGACCTGCGTTTAATCATCAACTGGCTGAACATAAAATTTTGATGGAAAGTCCTGAAAGGCTTTTCCTGCATCAGCCTCTGCAAGCCGTTAATTACCACATCAAATCGTCAGGCACTTTAAAATCAGCATAAGGATCTTCTTCATCCTGCTCTTCCTGACTGAGTGCGCTGTTTAAGACAATACTGTTCGCATCCCGCTGGGCAATTTTATCGGCTACGCTTGCGGGGATAATGGCGTATTTGCTTTCGCCATTCTCATCAACGCTCAGGCGGGCAATGGCGAGACGCCCGTTAATCAGCTGGGCTTGAGTCGCCTTATCAACGCTGATTTTTTTGATTAAATTACCATCGGTGAAGTTAAAACCAATGTCGCCTCTGGCAATGTCGATCTTGTTCATCTCGATAAGCTGTTTTACCTGAGCTTTATGCTCTTTGGATAAAGCCGCCTGCTTATGCTGTTCACTGAGCTGTTTATCACGCTCCAGCTGCGCTTTTTTATTCTCTTCTACTGCCGCCCTTGCCTCACGCGCCTGCACCCGTGATTTTTTAGCGGTTCTTTGCACTTTTTCCATTTTTTTGCTGGAGACTAATCCCGCTTTTAGCATCTGCTCTTGTAAAGTAAGTTTTGTCATTCTGGTTCCTGAACCCGTTAGATCATGGGTGGGATTATACCTGTAATTACGGAGGCTGTGCCAGATTACAGGGCTTGCTCGTGGCAGGGCCTGGTTTTAGCCGAGGGGGAGCGGCTTAGCGAGTCAGAATTTTCAGCTGATAATGCCCTGTCACACCCCTCACCGGTCTGCCGTAGTGAGTGCAGGTTCAGTGGCCTCTCTGCTGTTAATTTAACCCTTTCTTGCATAATGGTTTTAAGCACGCCCCGGTGAGCATTTTTTACCGATGAGTAAGGGATTACCCTTTCCTGGCGCTGGCAGGGCTTTGAAGGATTTGTCGGCGGTACTGACGCCTCCCTTGCAGGAGTGGCCGTGATTACCTGCTAACATCGCTGTTCACTCCCCGGCACCCTTTTAAATATCATCTCTTTCCGTATTGAAAAGAGAGTGCCCCTAAGCGAACAGCTTTTTCAGTATGTTGATCACGCAGAAATGCCGCTCTGGCCACAGCAGAAAAGCGCGGATTTGCAACCTTACAAGAGGAGGGTTTTAACTTACCTTTAAATTATAACTTCCGTATAAATGCTGCCCGAGGCAGGAAATTACCTGCCTGCGCTTTCAAAAACTTGCGACTGGAAGAGGAGCGAGTGACAGTAAGGAGTTTTAAGCCATTAGAGTGAAGTACAGGTTGTAGTTCTCTTCATCAAAACAGACCAAATTAACCTTTTGTATTTTGGTATTTTCACGCACGCACTGCGTAATCACCTCCAGTGCAATTTTAGCGGCCCTTTCTTTGGGAAAACCATAAATCCCGGTACTGATATTGGGGAAAGAAACCGTTTCGATATCATATTGATCAATAAGTTTAAAGCAACTCAGGTAGGCATTTTTCAAAAGCTCATCTTCGTGTTGCCTCCCGCCATGCCAGCGTGGCCCAACGGTATGGATGACATAATCAGCAGGTAAATTACCGGCGCTGGTGATAACAGCATTACCTACCTTGCAGCCTCCCTGGCGATCTCTGATTACCTGACACTCAGCCAGAATCGTTGGCCCACCAGCATGATGTATTGCACCATCTACTCCGCCTCCTCCCAGTAACGAGGAGTTAGCAGCATTCACAATAGCCTGCGCAGCTACTTTTGTGATATCGCCTTGTATTAAGGTTATTTTATTCATGTTGTTCCACTCTTTTTATACTTTTGCCAGACAGGTTACTCGTTATACAGGCTGCTAAACCGTATCAGGCAACATTTCTTCACTTGAAACAGCTAACAATGCATTCACTGTAAGGTAAAACTGCTAGTTGAGTTTATATCACCTGTGACTTCTGAGGCTGGGCAGACAAATAAAATTACCTTCGGCGGCAGCTGTGATGGTAATGACATCATTATTTCAGATGTACCGGTCACTGAGTGAAGAGTGTCAGGAGCTGACAGCTGACCGCAATCGTCCGGTTGCATATCAGATCTGATGAGCCTGACTACGACAACTGAAAACCGATGCGGATTATACGAATGAAGATAAATCCGCATAGCTCGCTTTTTCATGCCAGGTGGGTACGTCAGGGTAAAAAGGACTTTTTTACAGGGACGGTTTTACCCAGGCCCGTTACGGCAGGCAGCGACATCTCAGATGCTGCCCGTCTGTTGATCACTTGATCAGAACCAGGCTTCCCACATCGCGCCAACGTTGAACGAGTCGAGTTGCGTATCGTCATCGCTGCCATTTACGCGCGCCGTGCGTTTGTTATCCACTTCACCGCCGGTAACGTAGAACCGCAGCATTGGCCGGAACTCTGGCCCCATAGCAATGGAAATATTTTGCGATAACGTCAGCTTCCAGCCATGGTTATCGCCGCCCATATCATAATCTACATGCTGATAACCCGCTTCCAGCCAGGTTGAATGAACTTCATTCCACCAGTACATAGGACGCACAATGGCGCCATAGTTTTTGCGGTTATCGCTCTCATCTGCATCGTTGGTGTAGTCATGGAAGGCGAGAAGATACTCCACCTGCGCCTGTTGCGTGAATTTATAGTTACCTTCAAAGCTGGCATAAATGGTTTTTAAGTCATCGGTTTTGTTATAGACGCTGTTATCAGAATTGTCGGAGTAGCGGGCGATGACTTTGTTAACGCCTTTATCACCGGTGTGGCTCAATACAAACGCGCCCTGCCAGGCTTTCAGCCGCTCTTCGCTCTCAACCGCTTTTGAGTCAAATCCATAGTTCGCGTAAATCTCCAGATCCAGCGGGCCAACCTTCATACCATGAATTTTTGAGGTCAACGCATAATTCCCCTTATCGCCGGTTCCTGAGCCGCCGGTACAGGTAATGCGTGAAGGGTTTGCTTCATCATCCATGACTTCCGGGCTACAGGATTCAACGGCAGCGACGCCAGCAACATCAAATTTCACCCCGCCCAGGTCAAAGTCTTTGATACCAGCACCCTGGCCATCATGATTCATCCAGAAATAGTCATTAATGCCCTGCTGGGGCCGTTGGTGAAAATCGCGGCCTGCCCAGAGATAGGCGTCAGGATTAGAGGCGAGTATATTGGTTACGCCTGCATAGGCTTTTTTGAGGTTAACCTCATCGCCCCAGTGATCGATCATCACGTTAACGTCCCAAATCGCGCCGTTATCGCCACGGAAGGCTTTGGAAAGCTGAAATTCGCCGCCATTGCCTTCATTACCCAGGCGACCGATAGCCGAAGCGCCATTATAAGAGCCATCCACTGCGACATATTTCTGATCGCCACTCTGGTATTGCGCGCCGTAACGAGCGTAGCCGGTAAACTTCACACCAAAAGGGATCGCCAAATCGGGGGATTGCGCCGTACTTTGTGGTTCAGTGATGACATCAGCCTGCTTGTTCACTGCCGCATCCATTTTGGCCTGCCGCTCCGTCAGCGCTTTATCGACGGCTTTTGCCACAATGGCGTCAATTTGTTCCTGAGTAAATTCTTGTGCGGCCACGGATGCAGAGCACAGCGAAGCTACAACCAGCAGCGAGGCTGGAAGCATTTTATCTTTTTTCATTGTTGTCTCAATATAGTTAATTATTTTCAGACAATAGCGTTCTCGCCGGACGCGGCACAAAAGCGTGCCGCGCCCGTGAGAGCTGTTTTATTTTTTATTCACAGAGGTCAGGGTTAGTTTATACAGGGTTAAGTTTATTACTCCGGCTAATGAATAATAAGCTATCGCTGATAGAGATGAATAATCTCAGCAGATAACTCACGCGCTAGCAGTGACGTCATTAAATGATCCTGTGCATGCACCATAATTAACGTCATCGGCTGCTTCGCTTCGCCAGCATCCTGCTCAATTAATTTGGTTTGCATTTTATGTGCCCGAAGCGCAAAGGTATCTGACTCTTTTAACAGCTTTTGCGCCTCCCCGATGCTGCCCTGGCGTGCTGCCTGCAACGCTTCAAAGCACAGGCTTCTTGACTGTCCTGAGTTCACAATGATTTCCATCACTGCCTCTTCTAAATCAATCATTATTTAACTCCTGCTCACTAAAGCCATTATTAGCTGACGTTGCGGCAAACCATTCGCCGCTTTTTTTCACGGTGCGCTGCTGGCTGACTAAATCGAGCTGCACAAATCCGTAGCGGTTTTTATAGCCGTTGCACCATGACCAGTTATCGATAAATGTCCACATATGGTAGCCAAGACAGTTGGCGCCTTCGCTTATTCCTTTGTGCAGCCATTTAAGATGCTCAGCAATAAATTCGATACGATAGTAGTCGTCTATTCTCCCCTCCTGCACAAATCGCTGCTCATTTTCAACGCCCATACCATTCTCAGAGATAAAACAGCGAGGATTACCGTAATTAACCCGTAAATTCGTCAGAATGTCATAGATACCAGGTTCGTAAATTTCCCAGCCACGATAGGGGTTCATTTTCCGGCCCGGCATTTCATAGTTTTCAAAAAACCACTCGGGCATAAAGGGTGAGGCGGGGTTTACCGCACTGTCACGACATTTTACCCGGCGTGGTTGGTAGTAGTTCACACCCAGCAGATCGATTTTCCCTTCTGCTATCAGTTCACTATCGCCCGGAAGCGAAGCAGGAAGCTGATCGTACTGACGGAGCAGCCCCACCAGATCGGCGGGATATTCGCCGCGCAATACCGGGTCAAGGAAGCTGCGGTTGAACAACAGGTCAGCATGATGGGCGGCGGTGATATCTGCCGGATGCTGCGAACGTGGATATGAGGGCGTAAGGTTCAGAACGATGCCAATCTCGCCGTTGTAGTGCCCAGCCCGATAGGCCTTTACCGCCGACGCATGGGCCAGAACGGTGTGATAAGCCACGGTTGCCGCTCGTTTAAAGTTGACGACGTTGGGATAGTGGAAATCATAAAGATAGCCACCTTCAACCGGTACAATCGGCTCATTAAAGGTGAACCAATGCCCTACCCGATCGCCGAAAAGCTCAAAACAGATTTGTGCATAACGACTGAATGCAGCAACGACTTCCCGGTTTTCCCATCCGCCTTTTTCCTGCATCACCATCGGCATATCAAAGTGAAAGAGCGTGATAAAAGGTTTTATGCCCTGCGCCAGCAGTTCATCAATCACGTTGTTGTAGAAGGTGACCGCTTCAGGGTTCACCTCACCCGTGCCGTCCGGGATCAGGCGGGACCAGCTCAGCGAGGTACGAAAGCTGTTGTGGTTAAGCTTTTTGAGCAACGAAATGTCTTGTTGCCAGTGTTGAACAAAGGTTGAGGTCCTGGCCGGACCGATGTTTTGATGAAAGCGCCAGGGCTGCTGCTGATACCAGACATCCCAGATGGTGGCACTTTTGCCTCCCGCCAGGCTGTCGCCTTCGGTCTGCAAGGCAGAACTGGCACTGCCCCACCAGAAATTCTCGGGAAATGTATATTTCATCGCTTTACTCTCCAGAGTGATTAGTTGGTGCCAATCGTTTCAGCAAGGGGGCTACTGCTTTGCGCTTTCTGCTCTTCTGTTTTCAACAGTGAACGTTCGTAAGCACGCAGGAAAGGCAGGTACATCAGGGCTGAGAGCACCATGCAAATCAGACACATCACCACCGGACTGATCGCCCAGTTTGCTGCCCACGACGCGCCAATCGGGGCTGGCGTTGTCCATGGCGTGAGCGACACTACTTGTGCCAGCCAGCCCATTTTGGTCGCCGTGTAAGCCAGTACGGCGTTGATCATCGGGACACAGACGAACGGGATAAACAGGATCGGGTTCATGATAATCGGTGCGCCGAACAGGATCGGTTCATTGATGTTAAAGAAGCTCGGTACCACGCCCATTTTGCCGATGGTGCGCAGATGGACGGCGCGGCTGCGCAGTAACAGGAAAGCCAGCGGCAGTGTAGATCCCACACCGCCAATAAGCAGAAAGTGATCCCAGAAGCCTTGCAGATAGATGTGCGGTAGTGCGCTGCCCGCCGCCAGAGCCGCCTGGTTGGCGGATAAGTTAGCCATCCAGAAAGGATTCATGATGCCGGTGACAATCAGCGCGCCGTGAATACCGGCGAACCAGAATATTTGACACAGCAGCACAGAGAGCAGGATCGCGGGCAGAGAATCGGAGGCAGAAACCAGCGGCGCCAGCAGATGCATAATGGCCTGCGGAATAATCATGCCGGTTTTGGCTTCAATAAATAAGTTAAGCGGATGCAGCGTACCAATAATCACCACGACAGGGATCAGGATCTCAAACGAACGGGCAACACCGGTTGGCACCTCTTTGGGTAAACGAATGGTGATGTTGTTTTGCTTGAGCCAGGCGTAGATGCGCGTCGTATAGATGGAGGTGATCAGCGCGGTAAAAATCCCCTGCCCGGAGAGATATTCCGTGGAAATGGTGCCATCACTGTAGGGCGCGGCAACCAGCAGGAAGGCCATAAATGCCAGCAAACCTGACATCACAGGATCGAGCGAAAATTGCCGCCCCAGACTCGCGCCAATACCAACCGAGATAAAAAATGTCATCACGCCCATGCTCAGATTAAACGGCAGCATCAGTTGATCGCGATAGGTGGTAGAGAAATCCAGCCAGGCTCGGGCAAAGCCATTGGTGGTGGTTTCAGAGAAAGGCGGGAAAATAAATACCAGCATGAAAGAGCCGATAATCATAAAGGGCAGCGCGGCGGTAAAGCCGTCACGGATCGCAATGACGTACTTCTGTTGCCCAAGACGACCCGCTAACGGCGTGATGGATTGCTCAATGACCGCAATCATGGATTGATATAACGAACTCATAAGCGCACCTTTTTAGTTAGCCGCTTCAATGAGCGACAGAGCGTAGTCTAAAACCTTGTCACCGCGTTGCATGCCGTAGTCCATCATCTCGATAGGCTGAACGGGAATGCCCTGGGTGGCCGCTTTTTCTGACAATGTTTTCAGCATGTATTTTACCTGTGGCCCAAGGAGCACCACCTGATAACGCGGGAACTGTTCATCAAATTCCGCGATGCCAAAGGCATTAATTTCAACCTCTAAGCCTCTTTCTGTAGCAACTTCTGCCATTTTTCGCACCAGCAGGCTGGTGGACATCCCTGCCGAGCAACACAACATTATTTTGTACATCGCCATTCCATCCTCAGGGTTTCACGCTTTAGTGTGGCGATGATTGGATATCATATGGAAACCGGTTTCCATCAATGAAGATAAGAACTGTGATACTTATCAATATCTGGGGTTTAAGGGGGTTCTTTATCCGATTTGCGTCACATAATTTCGGGCAAATTGGATAGCTGAAATATCCAAATGGAAAATGAGTTTCCATGCGAAAGGGAAATGGCTATACTTTATGCGGTGAATAAATGCGCTAACGTTTGCATTCATATTGAAAAGTAATACGCAGGGTCCACGGGAGAAAGATGTCTACTATCAACGATGTATCACGTTTGGCTGGGGTGTCAAAAGCCACAGTTTCACGGGTGTTGAGTGGTTCGCGCGGCGTTAAGGAAGCCAGTCGTCTTGCCGTACTGAAAGCGGCCGATGAACTGAAATATCGACCTAATGTGATCGCACAATCCCTGTTCAGTCAGACCACTAACTGCATCGGCGTTATCTGCGCCCAGGAAAATATCAACCAGACCACCGCCTATCTTTACGCGCTGGAGAAGCAGTTAAGCCAGCATCAAAAACATCTGCTGTTGCGCTTTGCGAATAGCCAGTCAGAGATTATGAATGCGCTGGATGAACTCAGCTGCGGTCTGTGCGATGACGTGCTGATTATTGGCGCCCGCTTTCCTCTGAACATTGCAGATGAGAATGTGGTTTTGGTGGATTGCGTGGAAGCTGAAGGGCCAAACAGCATTCAGTTTGATCACTCCTTTGCCGCTGAGACGGCCTGTAATTATTTGATTAACCAGGGCAAACGCCAAATCGCGTTGATCTATCCTGAAGCAGGCGGCGCCGCCGAGCCGGTACTCTTTGGCTATAAACTTGCGCTGGAAACGAATTTTCTGCCCTTCAACCGCAATCTGGTTATTATGGATTCGGTATCTTCTTCTGTAGCCATTCAGATGCTGCTGAACAATGCCAGTACCCGTAATTTCAACGCCCTTCTGGTGGCTAATGAACAAGAAGCGCAGAACGTGATTGCCCAGTTGCAGGCATTTAATAAATCCGTCCCCGCCGACATCATGGTATTCAGCCTGGCAGGCTCCCTCCAGTTGCCCGGTATCCCTACCATTCCCGCTATTGAATACTCAATGGATGCCATGGCTTCCAGGATTGTTAACTGGCTGACGACAAAAACCCAAAATATGCTGGGATCATCCGTGTTGCGCGGCGATCTGATCATTCCGGATATGCGTAAGCGTTAACTGGCTTCCGGTTAGCCGGAAGTGGCTGGGCGCGTTTTTGAGGTTAAGAGAGCATAATTTTTATATGCAATCACATAAGCCGCCCAGCAAGCCCGGATCAATCCTGTGTCAAAGCGTAGTCAGGTATTTAAATCAGCCTCAGGGATTGGAGCGATCAATAAGAGATGAAATCGCCACAAGGAAGTGTATAAGAAGTAACGTTTAAAGCCTTTCAACATCCCCTTCCCCACGAATAACAGTAACCGCAGCCGCAGGATTCAGCGGGATATTCCTGGTCAGTCCGTTAATTCTGGCAAGGTTTTGTTTACCCTTGCTATTGATGCCCTTCCCGATACGACCTTGCAACATCCGCGCAGAGCAGTTAAAAGGCCGCCATGAATAGCGGCCTTTCGGGTGGCTTCTTACAGGGTGAACTTAATAGGTCACCACGGTGACCCAATTCGCATCACCTCCGGCAGGTGCTTCGCCCACCCGCTTAAGCGCCCCGGTTTTAGCATTAATTTCATAGCTGCCGGTAACCGCACTCTTCTCACCGCTGGCAATCAGCCAGCGACTGTCAGCGGAAATCGCTATGCCGCGCGGCTGTTTTTCAACCTGCCAGCTGTCAATCAGCGTGAGTTTGCCGTCCTCCTTGTTAACCCGATAACCGGTAACGGTGCTGCTGGTCCGCTCGCTGACATAAAGAAAACGCCCATCCGGCGTCATGCGAATATCGGCTGCCCAGATACGCGGCGTGGTGTCGCTGTAGTCCGCTGGACGCTCTTTTCCATGTTCCAGTTTGTATTTTTCAGCCACGGCATTGGGGATCTCCGCCACTTTTACCAGTTCGCCGCTCGCTTCACGACGGAACTGCGTGATGATGCCGCCCATCTCGCCAATGTTGTAGAGATAGCGATTATCCGGTGACAGCACCGAATGGCGCGGTCCATTCTCTGCGGCAGTGCTGACATACCCCTTACCGAGCGCCGTCAACTCCCCCCCGGCGCTCAGTTTCAGCTGCAACACACGATCGGTACCGAGATTGCCGACATAGGCATTTGTTCCGCTGTCATCAACAATTACCGAATGTGCCGCATGTCCGGTCTTAAAGCTCCCGACCGGCGAGGCATTCACTTTGCCATCGCTGGCGAGCCGATAGACGTGCACCACGTCGCCATCATAAGAGGCGCCAAGCAGAAAACGCCCCTGTTTATCCGTGCTGATATAGGGATAACTGGCCGCAGCGGCCACGGAATTCGACTGGCTCAGATCGCCAGTTTTGCTGTCGATGCTCCAGCTCACCAGTTGCAGCGGTTTACTGCGAATCGCCGCATAAAGATGTTTATGATCGGCGCTCAGCGCCATCGGCATCACTTTTCCAGCGGTTTGCGTGCGTCCCAACAGGTTCAGCGCGCCCGTTTTCTCGTTAAGCGTATATCGCGCGATAGTGCCATCACTGGCTTCTGACACGTAAACAAAAGTCTGCGCCAGCAATGGCGCGCTGGCTGCAACCGACGCTAGCAGCGTCACCGTAAGTAATATTTTCTTCATGCTGCTTCCTTAGCGTACTAATGAGGGACGTTTGGCGTCATAGTGCCAGTTATCAATCAAAAACTGCATTCCCAGCGCATCGTTACGATTTTTATCCGGCAGCGCGTTGTAGAGCGCATGTGCCTGTTCGACGCGTTCCATATCCAGCTCAATGCCCAGACCCGGACCCGGCGGTAATTCCAGATAGCCATCGCGGATCTGCGGCGGTTGGCGCGTCAGTTGCTGGCCATCCTGCCAAATCCAGTGGGTATCAAAAGCGGTCTGACGATCGCCCGGCGCCGCTGCACCAAGGTGCGCCACCATTGCCAGCGAGATATCAAAATGATTGTTGGAGTGGCAACCGGTAGTCAGCCCCCATTCATTGCACAACTGCGCCACCACGTTGGCGTTACGCATCGTCCAGAAGTGCGGATCGGCAAGCGGAATGTCGATAGCATTCAGTTGCAGCGCATGATGCAGCTGTCGCCAGTCGTTAGCGATCATGTTGGTGGCAACCGGCACGCCCGTGGCGCGACGGAATTCGGCCAGGGTTTCCCGACCGGAATAACCCTGCTCTGCGCCGCAGGGATCTTCAAGATAGGGCACCTTACCCGCCAGCTGTTTACCAAACCGAATGGCTTCCTCCAGCGACCAGCTGGCGTTGGGATCAACGGTAACGCGCGCCTCAGGAAAACGAGCCAGCAGCGCTTCAACCGTTTCAACTTCCACTTCGCCAGCCTGTACGCCGCCTTTCAGTTTGAAGTCACGAAAGCCGTACTGCTCTACCGCCGCTTCGGCCAGCCGCACCACGGCTGCTTTGTCCATCGCCGCTTCATGACGCAGACGGAACCAGCCATCTTGCTCATTATCGCCCGAGCGATAGTTCATATTGGTGAGCTTGCGGTCGGCGATGTAGAACAGATAACCCAGCACCGGAATACGATCGCGCTGTTTACCGCTGGCAAGCAGATCCGCCACCGGCAGGTTGAACAGTTTGCCTTGCAGATCCAGCAACGCGGCTTCGATGGCGGCGGCAGCGTTATAAAACTTCTCCGGGTTCATCTGCGGAATATGAATGTCATTGGTATGTGAGGTTTGCTGCTGACGCGCCTCGCTGCTGAAGAGCTGGCTCAGCGTAGCGTTAAGGCGCAGCAGCGAACTGCCCTCAATCAGCGGGCGAAACTGCTCCAGCAACTGCAAGGTTGAGGCATGACACGGCGTTTCGCCAACGCCGGTATGGCCGGCAGAATCGGTCAGGATCACGATAATGCGCGTAAAGAAGCAGTTATGGGCGCCGCCAATGTTCAGCAGCATGCTGTCGTAGCCGGCAACCGGTACGATGCGCATGGATTTAATGACTGGACTGTCTGACATGGTTTCTCTCCTTGTGACCGAATGCGGGGGGAACAGGTTTACTACGCAGCAGCAGCCACAACCCGGTCACTACTGAGACGCTGGTCAGCGCGTAGAGTCCGCCGGTGGTGCTGCCGGTGTGCATTTCGAGATAGCCGAACACCGTGGGCGCAAAGAATCCGCCAAGGTTGCCAACTGAGTTGATCATCGCAATGCCAGGCGCAGCGATCGAGGCGGGCAACTCGCTTTGCGGCATCGGCCAGAAGAACGCGGCGCTTACCTTGGAGCCAATACAGGCCACAATCATCGCCACAAAGCCAAACCACGGCGAGCCAAAGGTGGCCATAAAAGTACCGCAAGCGGCGATCAGCATGGCGACGCCAAGCCCTTTACTCAGCTTATCGCGATAGCGATCGGTGGCTTTGCCCAGCATAAACAGAGCCAGGATAGCGAACAGCCACGGAATGGCTGTCAGCAGTCCGGTTTCAAAACTGTTGAAGCCCTGAATACGCTGAATAATTTGCGGTAACCAGAACACCAGGGTGTAGCCGGTCATGGTCATGGTGAAGAAGATCAGGCAGTAAGACAAAAGGCTGCGATCGGCGAGCAATCCCCAGCGACCATGCGTTACCGCATGCTCTTCACGTGCAGCATCTTCCAGAGCCAGCTGCTGCGCCAGCGCCTGTTTCTCTGCATCGCTGAGCCATTTCGCCCCTTCTGGTTTAGAGACCAACACAAGTGCTCCCAGCAAACCGATCGCTATCGATCCGCCGCCCTCCATAAACATCACCCATTTCCAGCCGGCGATGCCGCCAACATCATGCATCATCAGGATTGCGCCGGTAAGCGGGCCGGAGAAGAGAAAGGCGCTGGCTGTTGCACTTAACACCATGGCGGTAGCACGTCCTCGCCAGGCATTCGGCACCCATTGACGAAAATAGAACAGCACGCCAGGGAAGAAGCCAGCCTCCGCTACACCGAGCAGGAAACGCAGCAGATAGAAATGCAGCGGCGTGCTAACGAAACCGGTCAGCACCACCACCATGCCCCAGGTGATCATAATGCGCGTGAGCCACACACGTGCACCGAGCTTCTTCAACATCATATTGCTCGGCACTTCAAACAGCGCATAGCCGATAAAGAACAGCCCTGCGCCTAAGCCGAAAGCGGCGGCACTGATACCCGCATCGGTTTGCAGTTGGGCTTTCACGAAACCAATATTGGCACGGTCAATCTGGTTAACGATAAGCATCAATGCCAGCATCGGAATGATCCGGCGGAAAAACTTGCCGATGGCGGAAGCGATATGCGCCTCGTGATCGGGTGATAATTCATAGCGTTGTTGTGTCATGCGTCACCTGTAGGGTCAAAAGCACCGCTATAGGTATACGCAGCTGAAATGGCAGGCGGATATGTGGTATTGCCCGATAACGCTCAGGCAAATGCCCTATGCTTGTTAAAATTCATAGGGTTATGTTAATTTCCGTGGAGGATTTTAGTGCTGGTTTGTGCGCTGGCTCACTGGCGACGTATGATTAATTTCGCCTGATACAGGCATTTTGCGGAAGTTTACCGGCCAGGATAAACATAAGAGTGATATCCCGCTGATTAATCCATGACATTAACAACTTGCTCGTTTGTTCCGGCCCGTTAACATACTTAACAGAGTTCTGTGCCGGCCCCCCCGATTTTTTCGCTCCTTTGCCTTGTTAGTGTTATGCTACGTCCAATTAGCCGTGTTGATTACACGGCATCTGACGCGAGGTATTTATGACCGCAACACAACGAGCAACACAAAGCGTTACCATGACCGTAGAACGAACCTTACTCAGCCGTGCGCGTGAAGCTGGAATTAATCTTAGCGCCACCCTGACCGCAGCCCTTGACGCTGAACTACGCCAGTACGAAGCGAAAAAGTGGCAGGAGGAAAATAGCGAAGCGCTGGAAGCGCTTAACCGCTTTCACGATGAATTCGGTTGTTTCAGCGACGAGTACAGGACATTTTAAGCATGCAGTTCACTGTATACGGTAACACCGGGAAAAGCGCCCTCTATCCCCTGCTGCTTGATGTAACCAGCGATATTATCGGCCAGTTAAACCGCAGGATTGTTGTTCCCCTGCTGCCTGTTGAAAAGTACCCAGGCAGCACACGCCCCGAACGGTTGGTTCCGCTTATCAGACTGACCGACGATAAAGAATATGCAGTTATGACGCATGAGATGGCAAGCATTCCCGCTCGTTCTCTGGGGGCAGTATTCTGCGATGCTTCCCATTATCGTACCCAGATCAAAGCCGCGATTGATTTTCTTCTCGACGGTATTTAATCCCCCTTTAAGGCTGCTATTTTCGTTTCGGTCAGCCCCAAAATTTGGTTCGCCAAACAGTCACTGTTTCTTATGGATATGCTTCTGCTACACAGAGAAGGCATCAGCTCATTCAACACATAACGTTGAATGGTTGAAGCTCAACTCCGTATATAAGGCGAGCAGGCGTGAGATTTTTCCCAGCAGGGTCAGGTAATTACCTGTTTTCCGGCAGGCGTTCACGGTAAAAATATGCCAGGATGCTGTGAAGATAATGAGAAACCGAGACCAGGGAGATACCATGACTCAGCCTTCTGCCCCGAAAGGGTTGTCCGTAGCCGGGGCGCTGGACAAGCTGGACGCCCTCTATGAAGAGGCCGTTACCGCGCTTCGCGAAGCGATTACCACCTATATCAGCAGCGGTAAGTTACCGGACGAAGCCGCGCGCGCCAGCGGCCTGTTCGTTTACCCTGAACTGCGCGTGAGCTGGGAAGGTGACGATGCAGGCCACCGCCTCACCAGAGCCTTTGGCCGCTTTACCCGTCCGGGCAGCTACGCCACCACCATCACCCGCCCGGCCCTGGCCAGGCATTACCTTTCTGAACAGCTTGAGATGCTGGCCGGCGAATATCCGGTGACGCTGGAAGTGAGACCCTCCAGCCAGGAGATCCCCTTCCCTTATGTGATTGATGGCTCCAACCTGGGGCTGGACCGCACCATGAGCGCCGGGCTGGCCAAGCACTTCCCCACCACTGAGCTGGCACAGATTGGCGATGAAAACGCCGATGGTCTCTATCAGCCGGGCGAAGCGTTCCCGCTCTCTCACTTCGATGCGCTGCGCACCGATTTTTCGCTGGCCAGGCTCCGTCATTACACCGGCACGCCCGTTGAACATTTTCAGTCCTACGTGTTGTTCACCAACTACACCCGTTATGTGGATGAGTTTGTCCGCTGGGGCTGTGAACAGATAGCAGACCCTGACTCGCCTTATGAGGCGTTATCCTGCGCAGGCAGCATTTTTGTCACGGCGGAAACGCCCGATCCTTTGCAGGTCATCTCTGGACTGGCGTGGAAAAATCACCAGATGCCCGCCTGGCATCTGATCGCTAAAGAGGGCCAGGGGATCACGCTGATTAACATTGGTGTGGGGCCATCCAACGCTAAAACCATCTGCGACCATCTGGCGGTGTTGCGCCCTCATACCTGGCTGATGATTGGTCACTGCGGCGGGCTGCGCGAGAGCCAGACCATTGGCGATTACGTGCTGGCTCACGCCTATCTGCGCGACGACCACGTGCTGGACGATGTGCTTCCGCCCGATATCCCGGTTCCCAGCATCGCGGAAGTACAGCGGGCGCTTTATGACGCCACCAAGCAGGTCAGCGGTATGCCTGGCGATGAGGTTAAACAGCGACTTCGTACCGGTACGGTGGTGACTACCGATGACCGTAACTGGGAACTGCGCTATTCCGCCTCCGCGCTGCGTTTCAACCTCAGCCGTGCGGTAGCCGTAGATATGGAGAGCGCCACGATTGCCGCGCAGGGTTATCGCTTCCGCGTGCCTTACGGAACGTTACTCTGCGTCTCTGATAAGCCATTGCATGGCGAGATCAAGCTACCTGGCCAGGCCAACCGTTTCTATGAAGGGGCGATCTCTGAGCATCTGCAAATCGGCATTCGTGCTATAGATCTGCTGCGCGCCGAAGGGGATAAACTGCATTCCCGCAAACTGCGAACCTTTAACGAGCCGCCGTTCCGCTAGGGCTAAAGCCAGCCTGCCAGTGCTGGCTGGCTGGCTGGCTGAAATGCTATCTCAGCCTCTCCCGAGAGAGGCTGAAGCTAAACGTTAATCTTAAGTCCCCCCAAGATAGGCGCTTCTCACCTCAGGATCTGCCAGCAGCTCCTGTCCGGTACCGGTCAGACGGATCTGCCCGTTCACCATCACATACGCCCGGTCCGAGAGCTTTAGCGCGTGGTTGGCGTTTTGCTCCACCAGAAACAGCGTCATTCCTCCCTGCGTCAGTTCCCGCAGGATCTGAAAAATCTGCTTCACCACAATGGGTGCCAGCCCCAGACTGGGTTCATCCAGCAGCAGCAGCTTTGGCCTGCTCATCAGGGCGCGGGCGATGGCCAGCATCTGCTGTTCGCCGCCTGATAAGGTCATGGCCCGCTGGCTGCGCCGCTCCTCCAGACGGGGGAACAGGCTGTACATACGCGCTTTATCCTCGTTCTGATATCGACTGCCAATGGGGATGGTGCCCATTAGCAGGTTCTCCTCTACCGTCATATCGGGAAAAATACGCCGCCCTTCCGGCGCCTGTGCAATGCCGTTGCTGGCAATAAAGTGGGTCGAACTGTGGCTGATATCTTTCCCGCGATAGAGGATCTCCCCCGCAGCAATACGCGGCTGACCAAATATCGACATTAACAATGTTGATTTCCCGGCACCATTCGCGCCAATCAACGCCACCGTTTCGCCTTCATTCACCGTCAGCGAAATCTCTTTTAATGCCTGAACAGGGCCGTAGAAAACGCTGACATGGCGAAACTCAAGCAGGATCTGGCTCATCCGGTAATCTCCTCTTCTTCCGCACCCAGATAAGCTGCAATCACGCTGGCATTACTCTGGATCTCTGCGGGGGTGCCGCGGGCGATGACATCGCCATGATCCAGCACAATCACATGGTCCGAAATCTCCATCACCATGCCCATATCATGCTCAATCAGTAATACCGTCACCCCATGCTGCTGGCGAAGGAAACGGATTATTTTGCTCAGCGCCTGGGTTTCCACCGGGTTCAGCCCCGCAGCAGGTTCATCCAGACAGATCATTTCCGGCCCGGTACACATGGCGCGCGCAATCTCCAGCCTGCGCTGCTGACCATAGGAGAGCGTACCGGCCAGCCGGTTGACGCACGCCACCAGATCCACCACCTCCAGCCAGTAAAAAGCGCGGTCGAGGGCCTGATTCTCCGCTTTGCGGTAGCCTGGCGTGTTGAGTATCCCGGCAATCAGATTGCGGTTTGCCTGCATGTGCTGCGCCACCAGCAGGTTCTCCACCACCGACATCTCGCGGAACAGGCGAATATTCTGGAAGGTACGGGCCAGGCCAGCCCGGTTAACCAGATGCGTGCCGCCGAACATTTTGTAATAGATCCTCGACCCCAGTCGTGCAGGGTTAAGAAAATCGCCGTAACGGATTTTCTGCCCCAATATCTGAATGACATCGGTCCTGCGGGAGTGGGCGTTGAGCAGTATCGAGCCGCCGGTGGCCTGATAAAAGCCGGTAAGGCAGTTAAATACCGTAGTTTTCCCCGCGCCGTTTGGCCCGATTAACGCCGTGACCGAGCCGCGCTCAATCTCCAGGCTCACGTCGTTCAGTGCTTTGATGCCGCCGAAATGCATCATCAGATGTTCAACACGCAGAATGCTGTCGCTCATGGTGCTACTCCCTTGCGCATTGCCACGCCCACACGACTGGTGCGCACCAGCCCGCGTGGCCGCCAGATCATCATCACCACCATCAGTACGCCAAACAGCAGAACGCGGTATTCGGCAAAGCTGCGCAGAAGTTCGGGCGCCACGGTCAGCACAAAGGCTGCCAGCACCACACCCAGCGTCGAACCCATACCGCCCAGCACCACGATGGCGAGGATCAGCGCCGATTCAAAAAAGGTAAAGGAAGTGGGGTTAACGAAGCCCTGATAGGTGGCGAAGAACACGCCCGCAATGCCTGCGGTTGAAGCACCCAGCATAAAAGCAGAGAGTTTAACCAGCACGTGATTTAACCCCATCGCGCGGCAGGCAATCTCATCTTCACGCAGCGCTTCCCATGCCCGCCCGATTGGCATGCGGGTCAGCCGGTGCTTGATAAACAGCACCAGCAGCACCACCAGGATCAGGACGGCATAGATAAAGATAAACTTCAGGTTAGGGTTGTAGGTGGTATGCAGAAACTCATGGACAGGCACCCCGCCCTCTTTGGCTCGCCGGGCAAACTCCAGGCCAAAAAAGGTGGGTGCAGGCACAGAAACACCGTTGGGGCCGCCGGTAAAACTGACCCAGTTGGTCAGCACCAGACGAATAATTTCACCAAAGCCCAGCGTGACGATAGCCAGGTAGTCCCCGTGCATTCTTAATACCGGGAACCCCAGCAGCGCGCCTGCTAACGCTGCGAGTAGTGCGCCAAGCGGCAGCATCGCCCAGAAGCCCAGCCCGAGATATTGATACCCCAGCGCCAGACCATAAGCACCGATGGCATAAAACGCCACGTATCCCAAATCCAGCAGCCCCGCCAGCCCCACCACAATATTCAGCCCCAGGCCCAGCAGCACGTAGATCAGCCCCAGAATAGCCACGGTGAGCAGGTATTTTGTGGCAATAAAGGGAAACAGGATCGCCAGCGCCAGCAGCAAGGGGATGATCCAGCGCAGGCGGCTGCGGTAATCCGCGGGCCGGACATAAACCCCGTCATCAGCGCCTTCAAAACGGGCGACAAATTTACGTCCGGTGGCGCTCTGCAACGTCAGGCTCAGCAGCAGTCTGCCCGCCATCACCGCAGCGACCAGGATCGCCACCCGCTGTGGGGAAAGTTCAAAACTGTAGCCCTTCAGCACTATGCCGACAATCGGCCCAAACACCACCAGCGCGCACAGCCCCGCCAGCACCGTATCGATCAGGCTCTGCCTGATAGCCAGCCCCGGCTTCGTTGCAGCATCCGTCATCACAGACTCCTTACACCTTGGTCACCAGCGGACGTCCCAACAGCCCCTGCGGGCGGAAAATCAGGATCACCACCAGCAGCGCAAACGAGAACACATCTTTGTAGTCGGAGTTCACCATTCCGGCGAACTGCGCCTCGGCAATGCCCAGCAGCAGCCCACCCAGCATCGCACCTGGCAGGGAACCAATGCCGCCCAACACCGCTGCGGTAAAGGCTTTGATGCCGATAATAAACCCGGCATAAAAGTCGAAGGTGCCGTAGTTCATCGTCACCAGCACCCCAGCCAGACCGGCCATCGCTGCGCCGATAACAAAGACCAGCGAGATAACCCTGTCGGTATTGATGCCGAGTATGGAGGCCATTTTTCTGTCCTGCTGCGTGGCGCGACAGATCCTTCCCAGCCGGGTGTACTGAATAATCCAGGTGAGGAGCGCCATGCCAGCCAGCGCCGCCGCCAGAATAAAGACTTTGGTCCAGGTGATTTGCACCACACCATCGCCAACCTCAAATCGCAGCACGCCCGTCAGCAGCGTAGGGATCCCCTGCTGATTGGGTCCCTGGCTGATTTGCGCATAGTTCTGCAAGATAAGTGACATGCCGATAGCTGAAATTAACGGTGCCAGCCGGGTAGAGTTTCGCAATGGCCGGTAGGCAATACGTTCAATTGTCCAGCCATAAACGCCGGTGACGACGATGGTGAAAATTAGCGTGCCGAAGATCAGCAGCGGGAAAGAGTGAATACCAAAGTAAGAAAGCAGCGCCAGGCCAATTGCGCAGAGGTAAGCGGAGATCATATAGACTTCGCCATGGGCAAAGTTGATCATGCCGATAATGCCATAAACCATGGTATAGCCGATGGCGATCAGGCCATAGACGGCCCCCAGCGTCAGGCCATTGATCAGCTGTTGCAGAAAGAATGCTTCCATTGTGAAAAGTCTCGCCTGAAGTAGGCCAGCGCTGGCACTTCCCGCGCTGGCTTAACGTTTGCGATCTTCTGCCTGTGGGCAGAAAGGAGTGCCCGGGATTAAAGCTGGTGATACTTGCCTTTGTCGTCCCATTTATAGACCACATAGTCCGAGACTTTCAGGTCCCCCTTGCCATCCCACGCTTTCTGTCCCATTACCGTATCGACGCTGTGGCTCTTCAGCCACTCGCTGGCTTCTTCATTATCTTTACCTGCGCCGTTATAGGCGGCGGCAATTGCCTGGATAGAGGCGTAGGCGTAGAGGGTGTAGCCTTCCGGCTCAAAGCCGCCGGCGCGGAACTTCTCAATTACCGATTTACCCGCAGCAAGGGTGCGCGGGTCATTGCCAAAGGTCATCAGCACGCCGTTGGTATACTGAGGGCCGCCCGCCGCAGTGACCATCTCCTGGGTGACGATACAGTCGCCGGAGAAGAATTTGGCCTGTACGCCCTGCTCACGCATCTGGCGCACCAGCGGGCCGGCCTCCGGATGGCAGCCGCCGAAGTAAACCACATCAGGCTTGAGCGAGCCGATCTTGGTCACCAGCGCATTAAAATCTTTTTCTCCACGAGACAGCCCTTCATAGAGCACTTCTTTGGTGCCGCGTTTCTCCAGCGCGGCTTTGGTGGCGTCCGCCAGCCCCTGACCATAGGTATCTTTGTCGTGGATCACGACGATCTTCTTCGCCTTTAAAACGTCAAGCATGTAGTTAGCCGCAACCGTACCTTGCTGATCGTCGCGTCCGCACATGCGGAACATCCCTTTCATGTCGCGCTCGGTGATTTTCGGGTTGGTGGAGCCAGGCGTAATGGTCAGCACACCCGCTTCGTCATACACTTCTGATGCAGGCATGGTGGAGGAGGAGCAGAAATGGCCAACAACCGCTGAGACTTTGGACTCATCCACCAGCCGGTTAGCCACCGCTACAGCCTGCTTGGGTTCGCAGGCATCATCACCCTGCACCAGCACGATTTTCTCCCCCTTGATGCCGCCAGCCGCGTTGATATCCGCCACCGCCTGCGACGCCCCTTTCCAGTATTGCGCCCCGTAGGTGGCATTCGGGCCGGTAAACGGGCCTGCCACGCCAATCTTCACATCTGCCTGCGCAGAGAGCGCCGTACTCAAACAACCAGCTATGACAACCTGAAGGGGTAACTTAAGCAGTTTCAAAGACATTATGTATTCCTCAGCACTGTTCAGAACTAAACGCCGGCCAGCGGCGCGGGAAACATCATTGAGTGAGTCGAAAATCTGATAAGAAGCGGGCCGCGAACGGCTGGTAGTGAACAAGCAATAATCTCGCCATGATGGTGAGAAGCACCTGATTTCCTTAAAAGATGTGAAGTGACGCGGCGTAAGCTGCTGTTCTACGCTCTTTTCAGGAGGGCATTTTCCAGCGGCAAGCGTAACAGCCCTGACAAGGCTGACCGGGAAACGGGGTTTCCTGACCGGCCAGAGAGGTAAACATAGCTGCACTGCCTGTAGAGTGCGCACTGCGCTGGTGCAAAAATGCGGGAGGGATCAATAGAGTGGGGAATTTTTTACCGTGAATGTGAAGCAGCCGAAAAAAAACGGGCGCTTACGCTCCCGTTTATTCCGACGCTATAACTCAGGCACCGTGGCCACTCTGGCTTTACCGCCGCAACGGGCAATAGCGCCTTCAGCCAGGTTGCGCTTCCCTGCGCAACGATTGCGGTGACTATTACAGTGCCACTGCACCGTATGCTGCTGACCAGTCGTGATCAAAACGGTTTAACGCATCTTCCACCGCCGGATCCATCAGGAATAACTCTGCCACAGCAGGATCAACCGTAATGGCTTTACAGCCTGCCAGCATGCACTCCAGCACCTGCCGCGGCGTGCGGAAGCTGGCGGCCAGTACCTGAGTCTCGGGACAGTGCAGATCCACAAGCTTTTGCAGTTCGCGTACCAGACCAATCCCGTCACCGCCCTGACTGTCCAGACGATTCACATAGGGCGCAATATAGCTGGCCCCCGCCAGCGCGGCATAAAACCCCTGTCCGGCACCGTAAACGGCTGTACCTAGCGTGGGGATATCAAGCGCCCTGAGCTGTTTGATAGCCGAAAGTCCGGCGTGCGTCACCGGCACTTTCACCACCAGTGAAGGGATCGCCTCACGCAGCTTGTGTGCCTCTTCCACCATCTTTTCGGCATCGCGCCCCAGTACCTGGGCAAACAGCTGGCCTTCCGCGCCGATGGCCTCCTGCAACTCCTGTAGCACCGAATAAATGTCGCGTTTACCGCGCGCAACAATACTTGGATTAGTTGTAACGCCCTTAATGGGCAGCACGTTTGCCAGACGACGAACCACGGCCACATCTGCGGTATCTAAATAGAATTCCATTATTACCTCGTACATGTGCGGCGGAGAGTAAACTCCACCGCCGTGAGTTAGCGAACAATAATGCCCAGAAGGATGCCCAGCGCACCAAAATCGGAGTCGCTGAAGGTAGTGTTTGCCAGGCCAATACTGCCCAGCACCGGCAGCAGGAAGACCGGCAGGAAGGTGATCAGTAACCCATTGGTAAAGGCACCCAGTATTGCCCCACGGCGACCGCCGGTGGCATTACCAAAGACGCCAGCCGCTGCGCCGACAAAGAAGTGCGGCACCACGCCTGGGATTATCACCGTCATGTTCAGGAAGTAGAGAATGAACATGCCGAGCACACCCGCAACAAAGCTGCTGAGGAACCCTACCAGCACCGCGTTAGGCGCATAAGGGAAGACCACCGGGCAGTCCAGCGCCGGTTTGGCATTCGGAACCAGCTTGTCAGAGATCCCCTTAAACGCCGGAACGATCTCAGCGATGACCATCCGCACGCCCTGTAGCACGATATAGACGCCAGCCGCAAAGGTGATCGATTGCATCAGCGAGAACATAAACCAGTTTTTGCCCCCGGCATTCAGCTCTTTTACCGTCGCCGGGCCAGCAACCAGACAGGTGAAAATAAAGATAAAGAACATGGTGAAGGCGATCGCTACCGGCGTATCGCGCAGGAACAGAAGGCTTTTAGGCACATCCATATCTTCAGTGGACTTCTCTTTATTGCCGAATTTGCTGCCAATAAAGGCGGAGAGCAGCTGAGATATGGCCGAAAAATGCCCAAACGCCACATCGTCAGATCCGGTCACCTTTTTCATATAAGGGTGGATAATCGCCGGGAAGAAGACCATAGATACCCCCACCACCACGGAACCAACCGCAATCAGCGTGGCGCCTTTCATGCCAGCGGTCGCTAAGATCACCGCCACCATCATCGACATAAACAGCGTGTGGTGCCCCGTCAGGAAGATATATTTCCACGGCGTGAAGCGGGCAATGGCAATGTTAATCACCATGGCAAAGAACATGATCATCGCCATTTCTGTGCCAAAGTTCTTTTGCGCCACGGCCACGATAGCTTCGTTGTTCGGCACCACGCCGGCAATGCCGAAAGCGTGATGGAAAATTACCGCAAAATCACCGAGTGACGAGACGATCAGGCTGGCTCCGGCACCAAGGATCAGGAAGCCCATAATGGTTTTCACCGTGCCTTTGATGCACTCGGTAGCCGGTTTTTTCTGGGCGATTAACCCGATCAGCGCAATCAGACCTACCAGTATGGAAGGTTCTGACAGCACGTCACTCATTAAAAAACGGAAAAATTCCATTTATCAGTCCTTATAGTGCGCCCAGTTCGGTCAGTGCTGCGGATAACCGCGTTTTCATGTCAGCCTTGTCTACCATGTTTTTCAGCGACACGATTTTACCGTTTACCTGCTGAGCCTGTAGCTGCTCAGCAATATCACTGGTGCCCACGTAGATATCACTGGGGGTACTTTTCGCCGATCCCAAATCGACATGATCGACTTCCGCCGCCACGCCGAGATCTTTAACAATACTTTTAATGCTCATTTCCATCATCAGGCTGGTGCCCAGGCCATTTCCACAAACAACGGTGATTTTCATAAGATTTCCTCTGGGATTAATAACGTGAAATTACGGAAAGAATGGTGTTTATCTCTTTTGCTGCCATCAGCGTCGCGGTATCTTCTTCACAATCAAAGAGCGCGGCGAGTTGCGCGATAGCCTCGATATGGCTGTGGCTGTCTGTAGCGGCCAGCACAATCAGTAGTCGCACCGGGTCGTTACCTTCGGAATCAAAATTGACCCCTTCCTGAATCACCGTCAGGCTCAGCGCCAGCCGGTTTACGCCCTCTTCGGGACGAGCGTGCGGCATGGCGATACCGGGGCCGACAACGTAGTAAGGCCCGATAGCCTCATGGCTGCGGTAGATAGCCTCCAGATACTCTGGCTCAATAGCGCCGTTAGTTAACAGCGGCTCGCAGGCCAGGGCTATCGCCTCGCGCCACCCTTTACAGCTGGGATGAAGACGAATGACATCGGGTGTCAGTAAATCGGTCAGCATTGCAGGGTCACCTCGTTGAATGAGCCTGTGCAGCGTAGCGGTCGGGCTGCGAGAATAATGTGACGGGGATCTTAAAAGATAACGCTAACTGTTAGCGTTATCAGACTCTGTGATCGGGTTATCACAAGTGCGGCTTACGCTTGCTGTTTGACGCGCTGCACAGGCACACTTGCCGGATGAGGTATCGCGACGCGGGCCATGATGAAGTTGGAGAGAAGGAAATGCGCAAACGTCGTACCAGCGGCAGAGTGACGTTGCAGGATATTGCCGACTACGTTGGAGTAGGAACCATGACCGTTTCACGCGTGATGCGCACGCCGGAACTGGTCTCTGACAGCATACGCAGCAAGGTTGAACAGGCTGCGCGCTCGCTGGGCTACACGCCCAATCACGATGCCAGCGCCGTGGTGAAGAGCACCCAACGCGTAACGCTACAGGATGTCTCGCGCCATGCTGGCGTAGGCGTAATGACCGTCTCCAGAGCGCTGCGCGATCCGACGCTGGTGGCTGACAGCTCATTAAAGAAGATCAATGCGGCGATTGAGGCGTTGGGTTACGTCCCCAATGCCTCCGCCAGCGCGTTAGCGGCATCCCAGCCTAATACAGTGGCGGTGCTCTACCCCTTCCAGCAGGATCGCGCCAGCGCCCGTTTTTTGCAGGCGCTTCAGAACACCGTCAGCAAACAGCAGTTTGAACTGGTGATGGCTTGCCATGAATACCATCAGCATGGCGAAGCCAGGATTGTGCAGAAGCTGTTGCAGAATCGCCCGGCGGCGCTGGTCCTGCTTGGCGCACCGCTCTCCAGCCAGACGCTGGAAATCATCGGGGCTGCTGAACTGGTGACGGTAAACGTCGGCGGTGCAGAAGCCTTTAATGCTGATATCTCTCTTGATCTGGCATTTACGGAAGCCGCAGAGCGGCTGACGCTAAAACTGCTGGCAGCGGGTTACCGAAAGATTGCCTATATTGGTGCGCATACTGATAACCGCCTTCAGAAACAGCAGCTTAACGGCTGGCGCAAAGCCATGCTTGCCCAGTACCAGAATGCCGATCTGATCCGCACCGTGCCGGATGCGCCCAGCCTGCAATTTGGGCGTTACGCCATGAGCGAGCTGCTGCAAAGCCATCCCGATATGGATGCCGTGATTTGCAGCCATGAAGAGATCGCTTTTGGCATTCTTCACGAGTGCCAGCGCCGCTTGCTGAAAGTGCCTTATGACCTGGCCGTGGCTTGCCTGGAAGGCTCTGCTGACTGCGATCACACCTTCCCGACCCTGACCGCAATGCGCCTGGATTATGCTGCGCTGGGTCAGCAAGTTGGCGAGCGGCTGATGAGCATGCTGGAAGCTACCCAGACAGAGCCGCTGGTTGAGCGCATCAATTACACCCTTGAATGGCGCGCCAGCACCTGAAGGCTTATTTGCCTGGCCTGCCTGGGAGCCTTACATCTCTTTGCCTTTCTGTTAAACCCCGATCCAGCGGCGCTCCAGGGCGGAAATGGCGATGGCTTCCAGCACTTTTGAAACCTGCAACCCTTCGGCAAAATCTGGCCACATGCGATCGCCAGCGGCGATGCCGTTGATCAGGTCACGGATCTCAACGGTTTTCTGGTCATTAAAGCCAATGCCATGCCCCGCCGAAACACAGAAACTGGCATAGTCAGGATGAGCCGGGCCGGTGAGGATAGTTTTGAACCCCTGGCGCCCGGCAGGATCGTCATGGCTGTAAAGCTCCAGCTCTGCCATCCGCTCCTGGGTATAGCGCAGGGTTCCTTTCGTGCCGGTGACCACGTAGGTCAGCCCCATTTTACTGCCGCAGGCGATACGTGAAGTTTCAATCACGCCGTGCGCCCCGTTGGTAAAACGCAGCAGCGCGCTGGCCTGATCTTCGTTTTCCACATCACGCAGCCGGGAGGGATCTTCAGGGTCCGGGCGCTGCTTTATCACCGTCAGCGTGTCGCCGGATACCTCACTGATATTCCCCACCAGGAAGTGCGCCATATTGACGATATGCGCGCCCAAATCCCCTAATGCACCCAGTCCGGCCAGCGCCTTCTGGCAGTGCCAGTCGAGCGGCGTGCTGGGGTTTGCCAGATAATCTTCGTTATGGGTACCGTAAAAATGCACCACTTCGCCAATTTCTCCGCGGGCGATGATCTCCTTTGCCAGCTGACTGGTGGGATTTTTCATATAGTTAAAGCCCACCAGCGTTTTTACCCCCGCCGCTTCTGCTGCTCGGGTCATCTCTTCGGCATCTGCCACATCCAGCGCCAGCGGCTTTTCGGAATAGACATGCTTACCGTGACGGATCGCCTCCAGCGCCATCTCTTTGTGCAGAAAGTTGGGTGCGCAGATATCCACAACATCAATCTCAGGATCGGCCACCAGCTCACGCCAGTCGCCCGTCGATCGGTTAAACCCCAGCAATGCAGCCTGCTGCTTCGCCACCGCCGGATTCACCTCCGCCACCATTTCCCGCACGATCTCCCCCTTCAGCGAAAAAACTGTAGAAGCCTGTGCGTAAGCAATTGCGTGGCAGCGTCCGATATAGCCGGTGCCAATCAGTCCAATTCTGACCTTTTCCATTGTGGTTCCTTGCAGGTGAGCGAAGCGCGTGCATGGAATGTATATTTCAAAATAAGGGGCGACAATCAAAAAATGAAATAAACGTGATCATTCTGACGAAAGTATCTGCAATGCTTGTCGTCATCTGCTCCAGCTATGCGGGGCCTTTCGCACACAACGGCGAAGATAAACTTGCCCCAACCTGAGGAAATTTCAACAAAATGCTGCTTTATTCAGCAGTCAGTAAAAAAGGTGCATTCAGCCTTTGACATCCATCAGCCCTCTGGATATTATGCGCCCCGTTCCAACAATTCCTCTGTAGTTCAGTCGGTAGAACGGCGGACTGTTAATCCGTATGTCACTGGTTCGAGTCCAGTCAGAGGAGCCAAATTAAAGAAAGCTGATATCGCAAGATATCGGCTTTTTTGTTTTTTCATTTCCGCCAGCTTTTCCGCCTCTCCGACCCGCACGTTCCCTGCCTGATTAACAGAGAGGCGGGTGATTGGTGGCTGTCATCGTCACCGCCGCAATGTTCTCCTTCTGTTCCGTTTTGGGATATATTGGGGGCACTCTGGTAAAATTATCTCCTGATAACAGGTAACAACGGCAATGGCTCTGATCCCAAAAAACTACACGCGGCTGGAAAGCGGCTACCGTGAGAAAGCGTTAAAAATCTATCCATGGGTATGTGGGCGCTGTTCGCGGGAGTTTGTTTATTCAAACCTGCGTGAATTAACGGTTCACCATATCGATCACGATCATACCAATAACCCGGAAGATGGCAGTAACTGGGAGTTGTTATGCCTTTATTGTCATGATCATGAACACTCCAAGTACACTGAAGCTGACCAGTACGGCACAAGGGTGGTGGCTGGTGAGGATGCGCAAAATGATATTGATGCAGCTACCTATAATCCTTTTGCCGATTTAAAGTCGATGCTTAATAAAAAGAAATAATGTCAGAGACTTCAGCTTCTGCCTGTGAGTTCAACGGGGCGAAGCCACGCTATCCTTAAACAAGGATAGCGTTCCCGGATCCCCAAAACCCCCTCTTTGTTTGCCTTGCCTGCCTCTCATCTGGCCTTCCCCTGCCGGCAGGAACGTTGTCATGTCTGTGGATTAACCTGGCCGGCTGCGGTTCAGGAAACTTAGCATATGCATCCTGGCTGTTTATATCAGTGCCTGCTAATATATGTCATATTAATCCTCACTGATATAAGAGCCATGGCTGAAATCCTCGATCCCAAAATTAAGTTTCTCCGCGGTGTGGCGGAGAAAACCCGCCTGACTATTCTGCTGACCCTGCGTGAGGGCGAAAAAACCGTCAATGAAATCACTGCGCTCACCGGCGGCACCCAGTCCAATATTTCACAGCATCTTGCCTGTCTGAAGGGCTGCGGGATTATCAGCCGCCGTCAGGAGGGAAAATATTGTTTTTACGCGCTGTCCGGCCCGCACATGCTGGACTTTCTGAACATGCTGGACGTCCTGATGGATGAGATCGGCTGCGATGTGGCCTGCTGCGCTATGAATGCATCACTGGTGCCGGGAGAAAAAGATGAACAGGAAGCCTGATTTTAAGGGCGGTAAACCTGGCCCGATATCCGCCGCCAGACCTGTGATTTTTTCCGGCGCCCCAACAGTGACCGGTCTGAAGCCGCTGCAACCGGTTAAGAAAGAAGAGCAGCCAGGCGTTTGTGAGGATAATTGCTGTGCGCCCTCTTCGCCTGCCGTGCGCTTTACGCCGGTAAGCAGCACAACTGGCCCGGCAAAGGTTTTACGTCCCCTCGCCATGCCGCCTGCGGCCCCACTCTGTGAGGCTGACTGTTGCGCACCCCAACCCGCCATCCGTGAGGACTCATGCCGTGAAGCCTGCTGCGCGCCAGCGGCGGAATCAGTGGCGGTCGCCCCAGGCTGCTGTGCTGACAAAGAGTGCAGCAGCAGCGCCGCGTCTCCGGCAGAGGCTGTGGCAACCAGGCCTGTCACCCGACTGGATTATCGCGTCGGCGGCATGGACTGCCCCTCCTGTGCTGCCACTATCGTGCGTAAGGTGACGCAGATGAGCGGCGTATCTGCCTGCGATGTGAACTTCAGCGCCGGAACCATGCTGGTTGAACTGAGCCAGCCAGATGTTCGTCCGGGCGTGGAAAAAGCCGTACAGCAGCTCGGGTTTACGCTGGACGCAGAGCGCCATAATGATGCAGATAACTATCTTATTCAGGGGATGGACTGCGCTGCCTGTGCGGTCACTATTGAAAAGCACCTGCTGAAAACGCCTGGTGTGGAGGCGGCAGATGTCAGCTTTGCCACCGGACGCCTGTCGGTCCGGCATCAGCTGACGCCTGAGCAGATCATCAGCGAGGTAAAAAAAGCGGGTTATCAGGCGCAGCAGCTTTCAGAAGCGGCCCCTCTGGTGAAAACGGGTCGTTTCGGCGGCCTGGGCGCGCTGGTGATTTCCGGCGTGGCGCTGGCCGCGGGCTTTTTGTTCTCGCATCTGCCTGTGCATCCGCTTATTCCGGTCCTGCTGTATGCGTTGTCGATTATTGCCGGTGGGTTAAAGCCGTTTCGCAGTGCCTGGTATGCCATCCTCAGCCGCTCGCTGGATATGAATGTGCTGATGTCTGCTGCCGCGCTGGGAGCAGCAATTATCGGTCAGTGGATTGAAGGCGCAAGCGTGGTGTTTCTGTTCTCTCTCGGCACCGCGTTACAGACGCGCAGCATCGAAAAAACGCGCAACTCCATCCGCAGCCTGATGGCGCTGGCACCGGAAACAGCCACTGTTCGCCGCAACGGTGAGTGGGTCAGCACGCCCGTGTCGCAGGTGCAGCCCGGCGACATTATGCTGGTGAAGCCTGCCGACCGCCTGGCGCTCGACGGCGAGGTCGTCAGCGGTGAATCGGGTGTGAACCAGGCCCCCATTACCGGCGAGTCCATTCCCGTGGACAAAGCGCCAGGTGACGATGTCTACGCAGGCAGCATTAACCATAATGGCGTGCTGGAAGTGCGGGTGAGCCGTCCGGCCTCGGATACCGCCCTGGCCCGTATCATTCATATGGTTGAGGATGCGCAAAACCGTAAGTCCCCGACGCAGAGTTTCGTTGAGCGTTTTTCTGCCATCTATACGCCGGTGGTGTTTGTGGTAGCGCTGCTGATTATGGTGCTGCCGCCGGTGCTGGGTGTGGGAAGCTGGGCCGACTGGTTCTATCGCGGGCTGGAACTGCTGGTCGTCGCCTGTCCCTGTGCGCTGGTTATCTCAACGCCGGTTGCCATCGTATCCGCCATCGGCAATGCGGCACGGCACGGTATTCTGGTCAAAGGCGGTATTACGCTGGAAAAACTGGGCAGCATCCGCGCGCTGGCGTTTGATAAAACCGGCACGCTGACCGAGGGCAAACCGCGTGTCACCGGCTGGCAGGTCTTCGGTGGCGATCCTGCACAACTGCTTGATATTGCCCTGAGTATTGAGACCCACTCCACCCATCCGCTGGCGGCGGCAGTCAGTGCCTGGGCGCGTGAACAGGGTGCAAAAAGTCTGGATGTCTCATCCCGACAGGTCATTCCCGGTAAAGGTGCTGTTGCCACGCTGGAGGGCACTCTCTGGCAGGCGGGTAATGAAAAGCTGTTTGCGTGCGTTGAGTTCCCGCCGGAAATCCGCAGTGCGCTGGATGAGATGAAAAATCGGGGTGCATCCCTGGTGCTGCTGGGGACAGAGAATGCGGTCTGTGGCGTATTTGCCATTTCCGATGCCATCCGCGCCACTACTTTAAGCGCGCTTAAAGAGCTGCGTACCGAGGGCATGACGCACACGCTGATGCTGACCGGCGACAATGAGGGTACCGCACGCACTATCGCCGCGCAGGCGGGGGTGGATAGCTGGCGTTCAGAACTGCTGCCGGAAGATAAGGTCAGCGTGATTGAGGAGTGGCAGCAGAAAGGTCTGCGCATTGCCATGGTGGGTGATGGTATCAATGATGCTCCGGCGCTGGCTGCGGCAGATATCGGCATCGCTATGGGGGGTGCCGGTACAGATTCTGCGATAGAGACCGCAGATGTGGTGCTGATGTCAGACAGGCTGGAGCAGTTGCCGCACGCCTTTGCTCTGAGCAGACTCACGGCAACCATCATCCGTCAGAATATTATCTTCTCTCTGGCTATTAAGGTTGTGGCGCTGTCGCTGATTTTCCCCGGCTGGCTGACGTTGTGGATGGCCGTGCTCAGCGATACCGGCGCAGCTTTACTGGTTACCCTCAACAGTCTGCGCCTGCTGCGTTTTCTGCGCTGAACTCTTTAGCGACAGTGGCAGGCGGAGTCAGGAACTGCTGACTCTGCCTGCCATTCACAGCATGCTCAGAGGCGGCGTTAAACATTTTCCGGCGTATTTTTTAACGCTCTTTTTATCAACCGCCCGGTGTTTTCCGGGCGGGAGTGATAACTGATTAACGGGCAGGCAATTAACTTTACTCCATTGGCTCTATTTCAGATTGGCTTTGTAAAAAGCAGTCAGCTTGTCAAAAGGGATCAAATCAGTGCGGTCGTACAGGTCAACATGGCCTGCACCCGGCACGATATAAAGCTCTTTCGGTTGGCCTGCTCGTTTATAAGCATCTTCACTGAACTCTTTCGAATGTGCCCGATCGCCAGTAATAAACAACATCGGACGCGGAGAGATGGTTTCAATATCGTTGAACGGATAAAAGTTCATAAACTTCACGTTACTGGTCAGCGTCGGGTGCGTTGTTAATTCAGGCGAGGAACCTTTGGGGGTAAACTCACCGCGCGGCGTACGATAAAAGTCGTAGAACTCTTTCTGAATGGGATGAGTATTCTCGTCGATTTTATCTACCGTTCCGCTGGTATATTCGGTTTTGCCGCCGGTGAACTCGACATAACGTTGCTCAGCTGCATCCGCGATAATTTTTTTACGCTGCTCCAGAGTTAAAGAGTGATGAAGTGCGTTACGGTTGACCGAACCCATGTCGTACATACTGACAGTGGCAATGGCCTTCATGCGGGGATCTATTTTCGCTGCGCTTATAACGAAACTGCCGCTGCCGCAGATCCCCAGAACGCCAATGCGATTTTTATCTATGTCAGATCGCGTGCCAAGATAATCCACCGCCGCGCTGAAATCCTCCGCATAGATATCCGGCGAGACGGCATTGCGTGGCTGTCCGTCGCTTTCTCCCCAGAAGGAGAGATCGATGGCAAGGGTAACAAACCCCTGCTCAGCCAGCTTCTGGGCATACAGGCTGGCGCTCTGCTCTTTTACTGCTCCCATCGGATGGCCGACGATAATCGCCGGCATTTTTGCCTGCCGACCGCTGTTTTCAGGAATATATAAATTCCCGGTGACATTCATCTGATACTGATTTTTAAAGGTTACTTTTTGATGAGTCACCTTATCGCTTTGATAAAAATTATCTGCCCCGTTTGTTTTATCGGCTGCGGTAGCAGTAAAGGAAGTCACTATCAGCCCTAAAAGCATGGTAAATATTTTCATTTAAATATCCTCATGGTGAGACCTGCGGAAATAACATTTTCAGAAAAATAATTGCGCCAGCTCTGCTGCCGTCAGGCCCGATGAGTGGCCTCTTTACGGGATGTCAGGAACGCAAGGAGGGCAGCCACAACCAGTAAAATAGCGCTGAGGATGAAAGCGGTCTGCCAGCCGCTGTGATCGAAAGCCAGCCCGCCAGCTGTCGATCCGAGAGCAATAGAAAGTTGGATCACGGCAACCATTAACCCACCGCCTGCTTCAGCATCGTCCGGCAGCGTCCGGGTTATCCATGACCACCATCCAACCGGCGCGGCGGTGGCGACCAGCCCCCAGAGTGCGAGCAGTGGAATAACGGCGCTGAGGTGATGGCCTGTTACGATCAGACCTGTGACAATCACGGTCATCAGCAGAGGGATGACGATCAGCGTCGGGTAGAAAGCGCGACGCAGCACAGTGCTGATCAGCAACGTACCGATAAAACCGGCAATACCAATAAGCAGCAGTACCAGCGACAGTGTGGACACGCTGACCTGCGTAACGGTTTCCAGGAACGGACGCACATAGGTGAAAAGTGCAAACTGGCCCATAAAAAAGAGTCCGCAGGCGGTCATTCCTGCTGCTACCAGCGGATTGCCGAGCAGCCGGAAAACATTCTTAGTCTTTTTCTCCTGCTTCTCAGAAGCCATAGAAGGAAGAGTGACCCACTGCCAGATAAAGGCGATCAGCGCGATCGGGGCAAGACAAAGGAAAGCGCCACGCCAGCCCATTACAGAGCCAAGATAGCTGCCAAGCGGCGCAGCAATCACTGTAGCCAGCGCGTTGCCGCTGTTGAAAATAGCCAGCGCACGCGGCACCTGATTTTCAGGCACCAGACGGATCGCCGTCGCCGCTGACAACGACCAGAATCCGCCAATCACCACGCCGATAAGCGCCCGGCCAGTCATATAAGTCAGGTAGTCAGGGGCAAGCGCAACCACCACGCCTGAGAGGGCCATTAACACGGTCAGTCCCAGCAGCAGTGCCTTGCGGTTAAGACTGCCGGAAAGTGCTGACACAGACAGACTGGTTAATACCGCAAGCGCCCCCGAGATGGCGATGCCCTGGCCGGCCTGCCCCTCGCTGACACCAAGATCGTGGGAAATCGGACTCAGCAGACTGACTGGCATAAATTCGGACGCAACCAGCGTAAACACACACAGTGTCATTGCCAGCACACCGCCCCAGTGGGCGGCAGGCTGATGGTCCAGAGTATTGTTCGCAAGTGAAGACATTACGTTTACCTTTTTCTTAGCCGCCTCTGAATTCAGGCCAGCCGGATGCCTGTTTTTATTCCGGTGAATAAAAAACAGTAAGAGTAAAAATTATCGGGAAAGCCGGACGGTCGTTTTTTCACGACGCCGGTAAAACTGACTGATGTGAATTCTACAGGCATGGCGTATGCTTAACCGCTAATAGATTCTTAATAGCTTTATAAGTAAAATTTATAAATGATGCGGGAAAGTGGTGATGAAGCGTAATTTTAATGACCTGATGGCTTTTATTACGGTAGCGCGCGAGGGGAGCTTTACCCGCGCAGCTGCGCAGCTGGGGGTGACGCAGCCAGCGCTCAGCCAGGCCATTACCGGGCTGGAAAATCGGCTGAAAATCCGCCTTCTTACGCGCACCACACGCAGTGTTTCGCTGACCGCTGCCGGAGAGCGGTTGCTACTGGCGATTGGCACCCGCTTTGATGAAATTGAATCCGAGCTGGATATGCTCACTGAACTGCGCGATAAACCGGCAGGAACGGTGCGGATTACCTGCGGCCCCAGCGTACTCCATACCATTTTATTGCCCAAACTGGCCCCGCTACTGCGCGCCTATCCCGACATCAAACTGGAATTTGATGCCAACCACGGCTTTCGTAATATCGTTGCCGACAGGTTTGATGCCGGAGTCCGTCTGGGAGATACCATCGACAAAGATATGATTGCAGTCTCTATCGGGCCACAGTTACGGATGGCTGCGGCGGCCTCGCCTGAATATTTTGCTGCTCATCCCGTTCCCCTCACCCCGAAAGATCTTGTTCATCACAACTGCATCAATATGCGGATGACCAGTTCGGGCGGGATTTATGTGTGGGAATTCGATAATAAAGACGGGCCGGTAAACGTGCGCGTTGAGGGCCAGCTGACATTTAATACCACGGCGCATATGACTGATGCCGCCCTTGCCGGGCTGGGAATAGCCTTTTTACCCGAGGAGGAGTTTGGTACGCATATCGCAGAAGGTCGTCTGATCCGCGTGCTGGAAGAGTGGTGCGAACCTTTTCCGGGATATTATCTTTACTATCCCAGCAGGAAACAGCCTTCCCCGGCGTTTTCACTGGTTCTGGATGCGCTTCGAAGAAAGAGAGAAGGAGATTAACGCCGCTGAAGGATCTGATCGGAGCGTAAGCTACGCTGGTTGTCACCGGCAGGCTGAACCCGCCTGCGGATACAAGCAGAACCAGTGATAAAGATGCCCGGCAGAGGTAAGCGCTGACGCATGAACGGACAGCCCGGATCCCTGCATCAGATATTTATGGCATCAGTTGGCAGTAAAACCGCCCTCAACGGGTAAGCCAATACCCATTAAACCAGAGCAAGGCAGCAGCGGCTTCGTTGAGCCGCCGGGGCGGTTTATGACCTGCGCCGTCCAGGGCTTCTTTCCGGGTTTCCCTTCTGGAAGAGACCACCGGCGTTAACAGGTTCATCACCCTGATAATTTGGTGATCAGGCTGCTGTTCCGGCAGCAGAACAGCACTTACCCTGGTCTTCCACCTGCGGAGCAGAGGCGCATATTAATCAGCGCCTACAGAATCGAGTGCCACTCGCAGGCGTTCCGCAGTACTTTTTTCACCTTTTTCTTCGAAAAGCGGGATAAGCCCGGCGAGCTGAGAATAAGTAAGTCCTGTGTTCATACTTATACTCAGATGGGCTTTCAGCTGAGACTCCACGCCGCTCATGCCTGCCAGCGCGCCTACTGTAGCCAGCTCACGACTTTTCCAGTCAAGGTTATCGCGGGCAAAGATATCCCCAAACAGATGCACCTTCAGATAGCGATCGATAGCAGGGGCAAAGTCGAAAAGAGGCCCTTTTACAAGGCTGCCAACCAGCGATGTCTGGTTTCGGGTACCGACAGCGAGCATCTCATCAGGCTCTGGCAGCGGTCGCGGCGGATTGCCTTCAGCATCTTCAATTCCCTTCTCTCTGCGGGCATCAACGACCTTCATCAACTCACCCAGCGCGTTCAGGCTGCGGGGAAAGCCGGCATAAGCGTAAAGCTGGACCAGCACTTCCCGGCAGTCAGTGACGGTCAGCCCTGAATCTAAACCCTGCTGAAGGGCAGCGCTGAGTTGAGCCATATCGCCTGTCGCAGCATACATTGCAATAACCGCGATATGCTTTTGTTGCAGCGTCAGGGGTTGCATCTGCTGTTGATTCATCATTTTATTTCTCTCTACAGAAGGTTCAGAGGTCTCTGCGGCATAGCTGACGGGAGCCGCCAGCGCAGCGCAGAAGAGCAGCGCAGAATTAATGCCTCGCCTCATCTTGTTATCCTCAGGACTTTTCAGGTGATGCGTACTGCTCGTCGCTTACCTTTTCCATCCAGTCGACAACTTTACCTTCCTGCGCCTCGGCAATAGCGATATGCGACATGCTTGTTTCAGGCGCTGCACCGTGCCAGTGCTTCACGCCTGCGGGTATCCACACAATATCTCCGGGCCGGATTTCGCGTGCGGCTCCGCCCCACTCCTGCACAAGACCCAAACCGGCAGTGACAATCAGCGTCTGGCCGAGCGGATGCGTATGCCAGGCCGTGCGGGCAGAGGGTTCAAAGGTAACGGTTGCTCCACCTACGCGGGCAGGTTCAGTACCCTGAAACGGGGAGTCAATACGGACCGTTCCGGTGAAATATTCCGCCGGGCCTTTAACAGAGGGTTTTGCTCCACTTTGCATTACGGTAATCATGGGTAAGTGCTCCTTTGAATGAACAGCTGAAACAGAAAGCGCAAGGGAGATAGCAACAGCGGCAAGTCTCTTCATACGAACTCCGTTTGTCAGTGGGGTGAAATAAGCCAGGGAGAGATGTCCTGCCTGTTAATACGACATTCAGTTTAGAACTAAAGGGATTGGTTGATAAGATGGCCAAATGTGAATGCGTATGTGCACAGGATGCAACAATGAGTTATGAAAATCTGAACGATCTGCGCGCCTTTCTGATTGTGGCGCGTGAGAGTAATTTTACCCGTGCAGCCGCTCAGCTCGGTATGTCCCGCTCAGGCCTCAGCCACGCTATTACGGCTCTGGAGGCGCGGCTTGGCGTCAGGTTACTGACGCGCACCACGCGCAGTGTTTCGCTGACGCAGGCGGGTATGCGTCTTTATAACAGGTTGCAGCCAATGCTAAGTGAGCTGGACAGTGAACTGGCTTCTCTTCGCGCTCTGAGTGAGAAACCGGCAGGGATTGTACGGATTACCGCACACGATCATGCCATTGCCTCTGTGCTCTGGCCGCGACTCCAGGCCCTGCTGAAGCACTATCCGGAGATTCAGGTCGAGCTGAGCGTTGACTATGCGCTGACTGATATCGTGGCACAACAGTTTGATGCCGGCGTCCGGGTAGGCAATATCGTGGATAAAGATATGATCGCCGTAAGGATCGGGCCTGACTTTCATATGGCGGTGGTCTGCTCGCCGGACTACCTTAACGGAAAAAAACGGCCTGAAATACCCGGTGATTTAACGGCGCATCTGTGTATTAACCTGAGACTGCCGACACGCGGAGGGCTTTACGCATGGGACTTTGAGAAAGACGAAAAAAAGTTATCTGTGCGAGTGCAGGGACAGACTGTTTTTAACAATACCTATCTTATGCTACAGGCCGCATTGGACGGCATGGGTTTTGCCTATATTCCACTGGATCTGGCGCAAAGCTATATTGCATCGGGAGAGTTAACAGCGGTGCTTGAAGAGTGGTGGCCCCATTTTCCGGGCTATCATCTTTATTACGCCAACCGGCGCCAGATGGCCCCGGCACTGGCTGAAGTTATCAGTGCGTTGCGATACCCGCAAAGAGAAGCAGAGTGATGACTCCGTAACGCTCTTAAGGGGAGGATTGCTGCCCTAAAAGGGATCTGTAACAGGTCAGGGAAGGCGAACTAACGGGTATCGGTGGTTATTCTCTGTGTAGGCTACCTGTATAAAAACAGGCTTAGGGTAAAATATTTCTCTGTTCGCTCCTGGCACAAAGCGGACTTACGGCAGGCTAAGTCCGCTATGAGCGAGAAGCGGACCTTTAAAAGTCCGCTAACATTTGAGGTAAACGACCTTTTAATCTAACCCGGAGGGACTCTCAATAAAAATTGAGTTTATGGGAAATAGAACCATGCTGTTGAAATAAGATTATTTTTAACTTCAAAGACAGCCATGCTTTCCAAAGGAGCGGGAGACAAGCCATATATCAATTCGTGATCGAAAACTTTAGTACCCAGCACAGTTCTGGAAATGAGTTCGGCTCTAAGTTCACGATTATTAACGTAAAACTCACGTAATGATTCTTTTCCTATGGTTGAAGGGCTTTCGGTGGGCATCCGGTAGCCTTTAAACTCCTCTGAAAAACAAGACATGAACGCTTCAATATCATGAGAATTATATGCTTCAAACTGTGCCTTAACAGGCGACTCTGCTGACATATCAACCTCGCTTCATTTTGATTAATTATGCAAAATAATAGCATTTTAATTCAAAAAAGGAAGTGGGTTCGTCTTCTAATAATCAAATTTTATCCGGCCATGAACTCTGTCCGCTCATAGCACACGGTGCGTCCGTGTCAGGCTGGTTTGTGCCAGAAGCGGACGTTCCCGGTTCAGGGAAAAGACGCCCCCAGACTGAACATCTTTAGCTACCTTGCCAGGCGATGCCTCTCAGTGAACTTTCTGCCTTAGGCATTACGGGCAAGTGTCCGCATCAATGCCACCGCCTTTGTCCTGAAATTTTGAACATAATATCTAAACATACAGGTTCATTCTCTCACCATCCCCTTCTCAACGGTGAAGAAATCAATCGGTTAGCAGCCAACATTTCCCGGAGATTTCATTTTTCTGTCATTTTTATTCTTTACGCTGTTAGCTTCCCTGTATGGATATTAAAAATATGAAAATAAAAGCTATTTCTCTGGTTGTCGGCTGTGCGCTCTCTTCGTCAACGCTCGCGGCGCAGCCGCAGGTCGAGCGCTATATCGTCAGTTTTCCCGAAGGTACACGCGTAAGCTACAACGGCGCGTTTGCCAGCGCGTTTCCAAATGGTTTGCCGGTGGGGATTGGCTCCGGTTTGCTGTTTACCGGCAAGCAGGGGGATGCGTTCACCTTCGCAACCGTCACCGATCGCGGGCCGAATGCTGACTCGCCTGATGTGGGTAAGAGAGAGGCAAAAATTTTCGTCACGCCAGAATTCGCCCCACTGCTGATGAATATTCGGGTGCAGAACGGCAAAGCGGAGGCCACGGACGCCCGACCATTGCATGACGATAAGGGCAATATTAACGGATTGCCGTTGCAGGATGGCGTCATCGGATCAACCAATGAAATCGCGCTAAACGATACGTTGAAAGTGCTGCATGGCGATAACCGCGGTCTGGATACGGAAGGCATTACGCCGGACGGCAAGGGAGGGTACTGGCTGTGCGATGAGTATGGTCCGTTCCTGATTAACGTCGATGCGCGCGGCAAGATCCTGACAATTAACGGGCCGCAGGCAGCAGAGGGGGAGAAATCCATCGCGGGCGGTCTGCCGAACGTTCTCAAATGGCGTCAGCCAAATCGTGGATTTGAAGGACTCACCCGCATGCCGGACGGGCGTATCATCGCCGCGGTGCAAAGCACGCTGGATATCAACGGTAAAAGTAAAAAGCAGGCGCGCTTTACCCGCCTGGTTAGTTTCGATCCGGCGACCGGGAAAACCGCGATGTATGGTTACCCTATCGACAGCGCCGCTTACGGTAAAAACAGCGACGCAAAAATTGGTGATATCGTGGCGCTCGACAATCAGCATATCCTGCTGATTGAACAAGGCAGCGACAAAGACGATGCGATGCGCAATCTTATCTATAAGGTGGATCTTAGCCCGGCTACCGAGCTTGCAGCGTTCGATAAGCCTGGCGAGTATCCGGAGTTTGACGACGAGAAAGCGCTGGCGCAGCGCGGCATTAAGCTCGCCGCTAAAACGCTGGTGGTCGATTTACGTCAACTCGGCTGGCAGCAGGAGAAGGCTGAAGGTCTGGCGCTGATCGATAATAAAACGCTGGCCGTCACCAATGACAATGACTTCGGCGTGAGAACGGTCATGCAAAATCCGGTTGAAGGTAAGAAGCGTAAGGATTATCGGGTGACCGAACAGGGGACGCTTACGGTAGATGATAAGCCGGTTGCAACGACTATCGGCATAAAGCCGCTGAAGAAACCTGAGTCAGACAGCGAGTTGTGGATTGTCACGCTGGCGGCACCGCTGAAATAAACGCCCTTCCCACCCCAGGCTGCGTCCCTTAATTGCATCACTTTTTGTAAAAGAGCCGGATGCAGCCCAGTTTTGCTATCGACAGATCATTCCTCGGCGTTTGGTTACAGCGGGCTACGGGCCAGACATCGTCCGCTATGAGCGAAGAGCGGAAGTTATTTCCCTGCTTGTCTAATCTGCACAATGCAGTGTAACGATCAGATCATGCTAAAGTATTAGCAAAAACAGGAGTTTTAAAAAAGAACCTCTAACCCAGAAGCCATTTTCATAATGAAAACATTTAATAAAAAAGTTAGCGCTTTTCACTTCAGTCCTTTTCGTAATCTGTTTGCTGCTCGCCTTCTTACCGTACTGGGTAATGGTATTGCACCGATTGCATTAGCGTTCGCAGTGCTTGATATTGGCGGGTCGGTGTCTGATTTAGGTCTCGTTGTTGCGTCCCGCTCCATCTTTAACGTTGTATTCTTGTTGATTGGAGGCGTATTAGCGGACCGCTACTCTCGTAACCAAGTATTGGTATCCTCTTCAATTATTGCGGCAGTTTCGCAAGCTATTGTCGCATGGTCTGTGCTGGACGGTTCAGCAACTGTGATGAGTCTGGCATTACTTGGAACTTTAAATGGAGCAGCAGCTGGCATCGCATTACCTGCATCCTCAGCGCTGGTTCCCCAAACTGTTCCAGTGCAGAATTTGCGAGCAGCAAATGCATTAATTCAGCTTGGTATTTATGGCGGTACAATTATCGGCACTTCGCTTGGTGGGATCCTAATCAGTTCTGTCGGACCCGGTTGGGGACTGGCAATTGATGCGATAGGTTTCGCAGCCTCTGCACCGCTTTATTTCTTAATTCGCATTACATCAATCAAAGCATGCCCACCATCAGGTAATATCTTGCAGGACTTAAAAGAAGGATGGGAAGAATTCGCAAGCCGAGCTTGGGTATGGGCAATTGTGGTCCAATTCACCATTATCAATGCAGCATTTAGTGGCGTAATGATGGTACTCGGCCCTGTGATTGCTGATGCTTCTTTTGGGCGAGCCAATTGGGGAATTATGGTTGCTGCGCAAAGTGTTGGCCTTATGACAGGTTCGTTCTTCGCCCTAAGATGGCGTCCACGACGCGATCTCTTTATTGGTGTAATGCTAGTCGCATTTTGCTCAGTTCCCATTTTTATGCTTGGTCAACCTACTTCTGCAACGTGGCTTATTACAGCTTTTTTTATTGCTGGCGTAACTTTCGGTCTGTTCGGAGTCTCCTGGGCTCATTCATTACAAACTCATATTCCTCAGGAAAAATTGGCTCGCGTGTACGCCTATGACGCTGTCGGTTCGTTTGTGGCTATTCCCTTCGGTGAACTGGTCGCCGGGCCGCTGGCAATACATTATGGTAGTAGTAATGTGCTTCTGGTTTCAGCGATGGCAGTAGTCATAGCAACTTTAGGAACCTGCCTGGTCCCAGGGATTAGACAACTCGACAATTTTTCACAGGTTAAGTCGCAAAAGGCTACTACCTCCTCATGACAATACTCAAAAAAATTACAAAACTTGAAGTGCAAACTATTGCCTGAGACTTTATAAGACGATTGAAAATGCCTAAGGAATTAGCATTTCCTGAACTCTTGAACTTCCGCTTTTGGCACAAAGCAGACAAGTGGAGGGGGTGAGTTCGGTATGAATGAAAGTCAGGCCTGAAAGTGGCAAGTTAAGCAGCAGAAAAGATGTTTAATCTGAAAACGCAAACAGGGCGCCTTCTAATGAAAGTAAACAACTGCCTGACTTGTGGTCAGCCTATGAGCAAACTACCAGACACCTTAAATCTGGATTGTGGAGGAGACTGTTTAAGTTGTATGGCCTGGCATGGTGATCCAGACGCAATAGAGGATTTTGAGAGACTTACTGGCGAGAAAGTTGATGTTCATGGACGTTCATATCGTTCGTTTAAGATTGAAGGTCAGTCATGAGCGAGAAGCGGACGCGCGCCGTTCACATCCCGGCGATGCACCCTACTTGCTGGTAACCTGCAAAAACACCCGGATTGAACATAACATTCGGGCGGCGAATCACAGTCGTGCACCAACAGAATTCGCAAAGTGGTATGGTTATCCTCCCGTAACAAGGAGAGGAAAAGTTAATGATCGTACGTACATGGCACGGCTGCGTTCCACTGAGGCATGCGGAGGGCTTTGCAAAACACCTTGAGAAAACGGGTGTTGAACATTCCAAAAGCGTTCGTGGTAACCGGGGAGCACAAGTGCGCAGAGAAACTCAGGATAACTGGGAGCATTTTTTCCTTGCTACTTACTGGCAGGATCTCGATGCGGTGAAGGAATTTGCAGGCGAGAACTATAACGTGGCCGTAACCTACCCGGATGACGAAGAGTTTGAGTTGCTTTCAGATCCCTACGTATTCCAGCACGAAGTGGAAGCCGTCTCACCACTCTAGCCATATTTCAAGGTGACCCCGCAGGCCATCCGTATTGAACATAACATCTGTGTTGTGAACCTGAAGTATTACAGATATAAAACAGCAAGATAATTCATAAAATGAACAAATAATTCGGGAAATTATTTTGCAGATAACCTCATCTCGACTGCATCTTCGCCCTGTAATCACATCAGACGCAGATGATCTTTTCAGGATTTATGGCGATCCTGCTACGAACACGTTTAATCCCTCCGGTCCTTATCCTGATATTCACCATGCACGAAATGTGTTGGCTCGATGGATAAGCCACTGGGAAACTCACCTTTTCGGGAGCTGGGCTATCTCGCTGAAGGATACACCCGAAAGGATCATTGGTTTTGGTGGGCTAAGCATCATCAGTTATGCCGATATCTCTATCAATAACCTGGGGTATCGTTTTTCCACTGAGTCATGGGGAAAAGGCCTGGCAACAGAGTTTGCTAAATACGCGGTCAACTACGGATTCGGTGAGATAAAACTACCTGAGATATCTGCCGTGGTAAGAGCAAACCACCTGGCATCGCAGAAAGTCCTAACTAGTGCGGGACTCCGGTACCTGCGGGACGTTCATGATGTGCAAAATGCGCCCGCAAGCATGCTGTTTACACTGACCCAAGATGAGTGGGAACAAAAGTCAGAGTAAGGGGGCTGGTCACTCCCTTTTAACATAACACCGCAATAGCGCCCTTAGACGAAATCACTGTGCAGGCATAGCAAAGGTCTGCAAGCGCTCATGATCCAAACGAAAGTACTGCTTTTCCTCGATCAGGGACGCACCGATAGACAGATAGAACTCGGCGGCTTTCGGATTGGTGGTTTCAGCAGTCCAGTCAAATCGTGTGCAACCATGCTCAATTGCAAAAGCCGCTATAAATCGCATGAGGGATTTCCCTACCCCCTGACCTCTGACGGCCGCTGATGTGAAGAGATCTTTCATATACGCCTGGCCGGAGCATTTTGGAGCAGGAAACATCAGCGTGAACGTGGCAAAACCGACAAGCGTTCCGTTGTGCCATGCTCCGAGGACCGTTACACCAGAGTAAGCAGAGAAAACCCTGTTGGTCAGATAGGAAAGCATTTCGTCATAGCTGACAGCCTTGTCCCCAAAATAATACGACTCCATTTCGACAAAAACACTCGCCAGTTCCGGAATATCCGACGCATCACATATCTCGATTCTCATCCACTTTCCCTTTATTTTTTACAGTCTGCCCTTCACTCGTATTTACCCTAACATCAGTTGCGCCCCCTCCATAAAGCGCCTCAGCGCGTTTGTGCGCCCTCCGGCCCGAAAGACACAGCATACCATCCCGATCCGCAAAAAACGCCCCTGATAAGTTTTAGCACGGTGCATGGCTATGCACAAAAGTGCCTGGCCGGGATTTTAGCGGCTAAAATCCGGTGAACGCCCTGAAAGAGGTTGTAAAACTGTACCTTATAGCGGTGAACGGGCGCGGAATTCTTTCGCGATCGTGAGGCGCTGGCCAAGCCGACAGGCGCGACAGAAACTTACAGGCAGCTTTGAGCGAGAAGCATAAGTCGCTGCTGCGTGAGCTGGAATAGAGCTTTGGTGGTGCGGCGGGCGACAAGAACAGTCCGCATTCAAAAAGCTTTCTCGATGGCGTCAAAAAGTTCTTCGACGATTTGACTCGCTAAGCGGAAACGCTGCGGTAAACATAAAAAGCCCCTGCTGTGCAGGGTTTTTTTTTATTGCTGTACTATTCAGCAAAACGTATCCGTTAGGCGTACTTAAAAATCTTTCTCATGTTTCCGCTTTCGTTGTCGATAACCTGATTGCTGGCTGAGTGATGATTTCACTCAGCATTTATTTTTTCATTTCAGGCAATAAGGATATTTATGAACAAGCTTTGTGTTGCTGCGTTGTTGGCTCTGAGTTTAACCGGCTGTGCGCAGCAGACTTTCGTAATGAAACAGAATCAAGTTGGCGCGGCGACGAAAACCATCAGCCAGCCGTTCTTTGTTTCAGGTATCGGTCAGCGTAAGAGCATTGATGCGGCACAGGTGTGCGGCGGCCAGGAAAAAGTTAGTCGGGTTGAAGTGCAGCAGACGTTTGTTAATGGCTTACTGAGTGTGGTGACGTTTGGTATCTACACGCCACGTGAAGCACGCGTTTATTGCGCCATCTGATAATGCCTCAGGCCGGTTCGCCGGCCTAATCCTGCGCCTGTTATTAAATCGCATTAGTATATTGTAACTATTAAATTCTGCTGTCGCACCGCTGCGCGGTCCGCTATGAGCGAAGAGCGAACGTTTAACTGATGATGCCTGAGTTTCTTCACTCTGCTAAGCATAATATCCCGACCACGAATCACACCGCCTTCCACATCATGTTATGTTTAAAGCCCGCCCAGAACATGAGGACAACAAATAATGTCATTCAATAATAAAAAACTATTTATTACTCTCTTATCCCTCTGCACATTTCAGACTTATGCAGCACAATGCACAGCGGAAATCTTAGCTAAGAACAAACTGAACAACTTCATCCTTAGTAGCCAACAGACAAGAACTGGAATTCCCAAATCTATATCAATCACTATTGATAGTCCTGATGGGTATCTCCGCGCATCGATTCAAAGCAACTTTAGTCAATGTGGTGAGCTAATTGGCGGCCGTATGGAGGAGGTCAAAACCTCCACAAGTCAGAAGACAGTTTTCACGGCAACCTCTGAAAGCCAGTTGAATAAAACGGAATTTGGCTGGCGCATCCAGCTGGACTCAAAAGGGCTCGTAGCCGATAAAAACAGTCAGAAAACCACTCAGGTATATCGGCAGACACTTGAGGGAATCTACCAGCTTAACGATAAAGGAATTATTAGCCGTGCGGTTAGTCGTTCGGTTATCGCGGCCACAAAACTGGAAGATAATGACAAAACCGCAGTGAGCACAATCGACTACGCCTTCAATTCATCAGGACTATTGGCAAGCGCAGCAAGCGAAGGAAGTATGGCGATAGATAATAATACGGTTGTATATAGTTATGATGTTAATCATCGGCTGATCAAATCTCAATCACCCTCAACCATTGAAGAGTTTGGCTATGATAACGAGGGCCGTGAGTTGACCATGAGCAAGACCCAGACCTATTTCACCATCGAAAAAAACTTGGCCACCTGCGAGGAGTGGAACTCACATGGAGAATGCATTAGCGCCAATATGGATATCACGATCACCCCCACTGATCGTACAGGTAAACAGTATGTGAACAAACATAACGCCGTAATGACGGCGAAATATGAATACTGGAACTGACCCTTTCACCTGCTACATAAGGCGTCAAAAGGGTATGGGATCCGAATCTGGATCATTTATTTCATCCAGGTTCTGAACTGAACCGCCCTGGCATAACTCGGTCGAATGGCCGGCTTCCCGTTAATTGATCCGGCATAATTTCAGCAATGTCCGCTTCTGGCACACAGCGGCCTGTCGCTGGCTTACAGTCCACTATGAGCCAAAAGCGGACGTTAACCTCACACAGAGGTAATCATTTTGTCGGAATTACGCTGAAGATAAGTGGTTCAGATTACATAAGCACTCAGATTTCAAGTGCAGCAAGGATGACGGCTTCCATTTTCTCCGGGGTGGAGATCGGTGCAAAACGCCTGAGTGGTTTTCCGTCGCGTCCGATCAGGAACTTAGTAAAGTTCCATTTGATCCACCCGCCCGGTACGCCGGGCAACTCATCTTTCAGGTAACGAAACACCGGGTGCGTTGCGGCGCCGTTGACGTTTACTTTTTCGAACATCGGGAAGCTCACACCGTAGTTGATGTGACAGGTCTGCGCGATTTCTTCGGCGCCGCCGGGTTCCTGCTTACCAAACTGGTTGCAGGGAAAACCAAGAACCACCAGCCCCTGTGCGGCGTACTTCTTGTAAAGCGCTTCAAGGCCTGCGTATTGAGGCGTGAACCCACAATGGCTGGCCGTATTAACCACCAGAACCGTCTTGCCAGCGTAGTCGGCCATAGAGATGGGCTTGCCACGCAGACTGGTGGCAGAAAGTTGATAAAAAGTGGTCATGTCAAAATCCTCAGAATTGCTCACCTCACAGATCAGTTCGGTAAGACAGGTTAACCGCCTGTGGATCAGAATTGCGCATTTGCACGTCCGCTACTGGCATTTAGCCGTCTTAGGGCTTCTGGCGGCGTCAACTATGTTCAGAATCCAGGCGTGCGGGCTTGTTTACTGTTGATAAGTTTAATACGAGCATTCGTCCATGATGGATCGTTCCGTCGTAAGCCCGAAAGAATGAGCGGTTTATCGCAGTGTTATTCAACGTTACGACTCTTCAGCAAATCTCTTCCGTATGCCTGGTATCATATTCCAGCTGAGCCTGCCCCATTTCAGTTCCATGTTTTAACGCCCATTCGTAGAGCGCAACAAAAGGTTCCTGAAGCGTTTTTGCCAGTGCTGTAAGACTGTACTCCACGCTCACCGGCGAAGTAGGCAGTACTTTCCGATTCACCAATCCATTGCGCTCAAGCCGCTTAAGCGCATCAGACAAGGCTTTGTGCGTAATTCCATCCAGCCGGCGGCGGAGTTCATTGAAGCGTACGGGTTCACTACAAAGTACTGTGAGGATTAAAATCGACCATTTATTGGTTATGTTCTCTAGCACCGGTCGGGTTTTTCCTATTTCTGTCAGGCTGTTACTGTCAATCTGATTCATGGCGATATACTCCGCGATACCTGGTATAAACAAAGTGCGTAATTGTTATTAAGTATAAAAATTATATCATCTGTTTTCCATCCCTGACGGAGTTTGCAGATGAACAGGTTAGAAAATAAAGTTGCCCTGATCCTGGGCGGCGCAAAAGGTATTGGTCTTGCTATCAGCCAGCGATTTGCCAGTGAAGGTGCAACAACCTGGTTCACCTCGCGCCGAAACGAGGAGTTAGAAGCAGCCAGCCACACCCTGGAAGGCAATGTCAGGCCGCTACGTGCTGATGTCAGCCAGATCAGCGAACTGACACGTATAGTTGAGTTGATAGAAGCGGAGTCCGGCCAGATAGATGTGCTGGTCATCAACGCCGGAATGGCGGAATACTCGCCTCTTGATGAAGTCACCCCGGCACATTTTGATGCGACTTTCAGCCTTAATGTACGCTCCCCACTTTTTGCTCTCCAGGCAGCCCTTCCCCTGATGAAAGCGGGAGCAAGTGTAGTATTGATAGGTTCGATTGCCGATGTCATTGGTACCAAAGGATATGGCGTGTACGGCGCCAGTAAAGCGGCACTTCGGTCTTTTGCCCGCACATGGACAGCTGAACTCTCCGCCAGGGGCATTCGCATTAATGTTGTCGCCCCTGGCCCTGTCGATACGGAGATGATGCAGGCCGCCTCCGAAGAGCTGCGGAGTGAGATAATCAGCGCAATTCCGTTATCAAGAATGGCCAGACCGGAAGAAGTGGCAAATGCTGCACTATTCCTTGCGAGTGATGAAAGCAGTTATATAGCCGGAGCAGAAATCTGTGTGGATGGTGGGCTGACACAGGTTTGATAAATCGGGTTCAGTTTCACTGCGATCCGGGAAAAGATAAATAAAAGAGGAACCGGGCTACTCCCCGGTTTTGCCTTTTATAGGGCTGTTAACCTGAGTGCCTGTGCTCACATTGCCGTTTATTTATGCGCCCGGCCAGATGCGCTTCAGGAGAGTGCTGCGGCCATGCGCAAAAGCGGATCTACAGATCAAACATGCTGCAAGGTTTGTCAGGCGATATCACCATGAGGGACGAACTTGATGAACTGACTCATTCCGCGCTTGTTCCTCCAAAATTTTTACGGTAGGAAGAAGGTGATATCCCAACAGATTTACGAAACACAGCCCGAAAAGTTTCCATAGATCTGAAGCCGCAGCGTTCCATAACTTGCTCGTTGTTATGATAACTACTTTCCAGTAATTCACGCGCAAAGTTCATTCGCATTTGCAGCAACCATGCTTTCGGCGTAGTCCCCATCGCATCTCTGAAACGCCTCAGAAAAGTGCGTTCCGACATTAATGCTTTCTCCGCCATTTGACTGACTGACAGTGCACTGCCCAAATTTTGAAGTACCCACTCAAGTACAGGTGCAATTCCATCGCGAGGCTTTTGTGCAACAGGAGAAGGTATAAATTGGGTTTGTCCGCCAGAACGTTGAGGAGCCATTACCAGACGTCGTGCAACGATATTGGCAACATGCATGCCGTAATCACGACTAATCAAATGAAGACAGGCATCAATTCCCGCCGCGCTACCCGCCGATGTGATGAGCTGACCACTGTCGACATAAAGAACATTGGGATCAACAGTTATCCTGGGATAGCGCTCTGCCAGTTCATCCGTATATCTCCAGTGTGTCGTTGCGCGCTTTCCGTCCAACAGCCCTGCTGCGGCAAGAACAAAAACACCTGAACATATCGAGAGCAGGCGTGCTCCGCGATGGCAGGCATCACACAGTGCGTCCAGTAATTCCTGAGGTGGCCTTTCGTCGCGATTGCGCCAGCCAGGAATTATAATGGTTCGGGCTTCCTTCAGAGCCTCCAGTCCGAAACCGGACACCACCTGAATTCCTCCTGCTGCCTGCATTGGATAAGGATCAACAGACACTATGCGGTGTTTATACCAGGGAAAGTTAAATTCAGGGCGTGGAAGGCCAAAAATTTCTACGGCAATACCAAACTCAAATGTACAAAGCCCGTCATAGGCAAGAATATCCACTAAACCCGGTTGATTTAACATTGGCGGAAAATGACCACTTATTGTCAGATACGCCACTTTATCAGTCTCAAGCTGCTTAATACAATCAATGCACCTTCAGACCAGAGATACTACTTATGCCCGGCTTAATCAGTGAAATACCTCCCGCCACGCCCCAGGAGTCTCTGCAACATTTTAGCCGTCGTTTAGCCTTTGAAACCGATTGTTCCGATGTGCATCAAAGCCAGAAGTTGGGCAATATTGACTATGTACTGGTAGACGTAAGGAGTTATGAGGCATTTTCGATATCCCATATTCCAGGCTCAATCAATATTCCAACTCGCTCCATTACTAAGGAGCGGATGTCCGAATTTCCAGGCGATACCTTATTTGTTGTCTACTGCGCAGGCCCTCACTGTAATGGTGTTCACCGGGCAGCGGTACGTTTGGCTGGTTTGGGTTTTCACGTAAAAGAGATGATCGGTGGTCTTACTGGTTGGCTTGACGAAGGCCTTCCCCTGGAGGGAATAAGCCCCTCTGCCCGAACTGAAGGAATGTCCTGCGCATGTTAAGACGTTAAATAAATATTCGGGCAGTGGAATACCCGGACATCAAACTGGAATTTGATGCTAACCAGGGTTTTCGTAATTTCGTGCCGACCTGGCATGGCATGTGGTTTTCAAATCTTCAGCAATTCGTGTCAGGTCATATTCTGTTCAGGGCGAGTCTGTGCTGTGTGGTAAACCCAAACTTTATACGGTTTGGGGTTGGCTCTTTCTGACTGGCTGCTTTGAGCGAGAAGCGGTCATAAGCACCGCACTTACTGTAAGTCAGGATTTCACTGCTGTGCGCAGGAACTCTACAAATGCGCGTACTCGCGCCGACAGATGACGATTCTGGGGGTAGAGAATCGAAAACGGGCGAGAGCGACCACCGTATTTTTGCAGGACCTCTACAAGCTCTCCACGTCTTAAAACGTCTTCCACTGCAAAGCGATAGGTTTGATAAAGGCCTCCGCCCGCGTTGACCCAGGCGACAGCCCCTAACGCATCATTAAGTACACGCATCCGGCTCGTTATCTGTTTCTCGACTGAAGTCCCTGATTCATCGGTGAACAGCCACTGTAGCGGGCGCCCTGTATTCGGGGATATGTACTGGATGCAATCGTGTTGATTGAGGTCATCAATACGGTATGGTTCACCTTTTTTTGCAAGGTATGTCGGAGTTCCGAATACCCCAAGCAAGGCGTCCTCAAGCTTGAAGGCGACAAGACGCGAATCTTGCGGAACACCCAGCCTGATTGCCAGGTCAAAGCCCTCTTCCACAAAGTCGATTATTTTGTCCGAGATACTCATCTCGATATCGATCTGCGGATAAAGCTCAGTGAACCTGGGCATTAAGGGTAACAGGCGAAACGTTCCGTAAGCAGCACTGACGCTAATGCGTAGCGGTCCGCTAGGGACGGCTTGTGAACCCGTGATCGCTCGCTCAGCCTCGGCGATTTGCTCAAGCGCCAGATGACATTCTTTCCAATAAAGCTCGCCCTCAGTTGTAAGCTTGACGGCGCGGGTGGTCCGCAAAAAAAGACGTACTCCCAGACGCTGCTCGAGCCGACTGATTGACCGGCTGACTGCGGCCGGCGTCAAACCGAGGATCTCAGCCGCACTGGTGAAGCTGCCAGTCTCCGCTGCTCTACAGAACTGTTCAATGCTGCCAAGCTGAAGTGGGTTACCCGCTGCCATATTGATTACCATTTGTAATAAATGAATTGATTATCACATGGTTTATCAACCAGGAACAACGCATTAAAGTACCTCTACTGATTCAGCAATAACGCGCCAGGGCCGTGCTACTCAAGCAGTACAGGGTTTTGGCCTACACCTCGACATACTTTTAGGAGCTACACAATGACCAGCAAACTGAACGTTTTCACTTCGCCTTCGGCTTTCCCTAACCCACAGCGCCTGCGCCTGTTCATGCATGAAAAGGGGATCGCCGATCAGTTCCAGGAGACTATTTACGACATGACGCCGGTTGGCGAACAGCGTGGATGGCGTCACTTGAAAATGAATGTCTGGGGTGAGACGCCGACCCTTCAGCTCGCTGACGGGAGCTACATCTCCGAAACCGCAGCTGTCGTCCGTTACCTGGACCAGACCTATCCCGGCCGCAAGATCATGGGGGAGACGCCGCTGGAACAGGGCCTGGACAACATGTGGGATAACCGCATCTGGGTTCACATCCTGTATCGAATCGTCACGGCTTTCCACGTTCTGCATACCGGTCTCGGCTTCAAACTCGAACTGACGAAGAACGAAGCCTGGGGCGAACACTGCCGCAAAGAAGCGTTGGCCCATGCTGCACTGGTCAACAAACATCTTTCGGACGGACGTCAATGGCTGCTGGGGGGCGACGCGCCTACTTTCGCTGACATCACGCTGGCAACCACGATCGCGTTCTCGAAGTTCCCGGTGAATGCTACGCCACTGGACGAACGTTTCGAGTTCCTGGACGCATACTGGCAGCGCTGGCAGCAGCGTCCAGGTTTCCAGGCTGCCTATGCAGACCGTAGCAGCGGTATCCCTGAGCTTGATAACAAGGCGTGATCTGACTTTAAAGTCGCGCGAAATCCAACCGTGGATTTCTCGCGATTGAAGAGGTCTGCGTGGGGGCGTTAGCGGGCAGGCGTGATAGTCTGCTTCGGCCGGGGATAGTCGGTTCAGTGAGATTAAAGCTAACGTCTGATGCATTGCGCGGCAGGTGTATAACCCGCTACGCTTCTTCTGTTATTTTGCGGATGTGTACCCTATGAACAAACCTGTGAAACTGCCTGGGCTGGACCACCCGATCACGATTACGCCCGAATTTCGCCGCGTTACAGTGACGCTGGGCGGAAGGGTCATCGCGGACACCACCCGAGCGCTATCTCTGAAGGAAGCAAGCTACCCGGCAGTCCTGTATATCCCGCGTGACGATGTTCGCATGGAGCAGCTTGAGCGTACCGACCATACAACGTATTGCCCTTACAAAGGGGACTGCGCTTACTACAGCATTCCAGTGGGTGGAGAACGTAGCGTGAACGCCGTATGGACTTATGAACACCCATTTCCTGGAGCAGCACAAATAGGCTCTTACCTGGCGTTCTATCCTGACCGGGTTGACGCTATCAACATCGCTTAGTGCGCGACAGAGCTTTTTTGCTCCTTCAGCAATCCGATCCTTGACTCGCCTCACTCCTGGCACCGTCAGTTGATTTACATGTCTGCTTTGAGCGAGGAGCGGACATCCATAATTGTGTGCATGCTGCCATCACGGTGTATGAACCGACCGGGAGCAGGTCAAAGTTTTACGTCTTGCTTGACCCCAGGTTGTTTGAAAAACACCCCGAATTTGACCATTCCTCTAAAAAGAATTATGATAATCGTCAAATGGAGGTGCATGATGATTAAATACGCCACAGCAGAAAGAGAAATCAACACTTCAGCTAAGCTGAATGAGTACCAGTTGAACCTTCTGAAAAGGATTAACAACCTCGCTGTTTCCCTGATGCCTGAATTTGAAGACAAAAATCAGGCTATGAATGCTGTCACGCTGGATGACGGTTCACTGATGGAATTGCTCTACACCGTTCAACTCGAGCAGAAGACACGCGTCAACGACTACGAAATGCGTAAAGTGCGCCGTCGTCGCGAAAATCTGGAAAGATTTTATCGTGAGCTTCAGGAGTTAGGCGGTACGCTTAAGGTGAATGACGTGGCCGATATCCTTGGCATTACACGCCAGGCGATCAACATTCGTGTTAAGAAGAACAAGCTTTTAGCATTCAAACAAAACGGTGATTTTATTTTCCCGAAATTTCAGTTCACTGATAATGGGCTAATTCCCGGCTTTGAAGACGTGATGGCGGCATTCGAAGAGGATACACATCCAATGTTGCGGTTGGGTGTGCTGAAATCACCGATAGAGGTTAATAGCGAAGGCCTGCAAAAGACGCCGATTCAAATCATGCTGGACGGAGCTAAAAAGTGTGAACTTAGCCTGGCCAAACGTGCGGCTAAACAGTTCGGAAATCAAGTAGCCAGTTAACGGATTTAAAAAGAGGGGCCAGCCCGCCCCTCTTTGATTTACATGGGTTCTGGCGTAATTTCGAATCCAAGCAATTCTTCGAACATCTCTTCGCCTGACATCGTTCCTTTGTGCCACCCCTTAGGGAACATGCCTTTATCAGTTTCGACGTAACTGACATAAGGCCACATCCCCTGAGGGGTATCGGTAAAGGCTGGTGTACTACCCGGTCGTTCCCAAAAGGCATAACAACGCTTATAGCGCTTATGTCTTGAGGTATAGGCAATCCCGTCATAGTCACGCCCGAAATGCGTATAAAGATGTTCCATTAGCCACTGAGGAAAGGTGTAATCCTCGTTCTCTAAGCTATCCAAAGGGATATGTAACAACTCACAGAGTGCTACAACATCAATCACTTTCACCGTTCTCACGACATCCACAGAGCACATATAGTGTTGTGAAAGTACTGATTCAGGATAAGAAATCGTTCCTTTGAGATGGAACAAACGCCCGTATGCTTCCGCCGCCGCCGTTAACGCAGAGTCAGAGGCATACCATACCGCAACACTTCCCCCCAGAGGGTTGTATCGCCCACAGCCGTCTTTCTCAATTGGCGCGCTGAAGTTGATTGCGCTTTTATACAACTTCCTTTGATGACGCTTCAAAAGACCAGGGCCTTGTTGAATATCAATCGCCGGAATACGTCCAGAATTTTTTTGTGCAGTAATCCCTTGTGCAACAACAGTTTTATCAAATGTCCATTTGATCATTTTTAATTCTCCTTCTGTAAACAGATTAAGCCATAGGCTCCTCTCCATATTGATTGAAAAAAATCCCTGCCGTGCTTGCCCGGCAGGTTTCGCGAGACCACGTGCATCTCAATCTCGATTATACCAGGCAAATTTTTTATGTTTCAGAAAGCTAAAAAGTTTTTTTAAAATACTTCCCATGCCTTCTCGATATATTGGCAGGTTTGAAAATAAGAAATAACGCAGAGAGTTTTACCGAAAGGAGGACCATACAGATCCTTATCAGGAGAATCAGAAATGATAACTTCACTGGATACTGTATTTTTTTAGTGAAGATGGTTTGAGTTTCTCAGTAAGCGTCTGGCGAGAGCCGTATTGGCAGCATGACCCGGAGATTATTCCCAGGGCTGGATGACGCGCCACGGCAGGAGTTAGCTTACGCGACTGACCGGCCGGTCGGCGATTACCGACAGCGCATGGCGTAGATAATATTCGGGATCGATGCCGTTCAGGCGGCAGCTCCCGAACACCCCGTACCGCTACGCGCCACGATCGCCAGCGTGATCGGAGCCGAATAACGGGTAATCTTATCGGCCCCGTCTCACCGTTCACAGCGCGTTTTCCGCAGCCGTCGAAGGCATGATACATCCACTTCTGGCACCAAGCGGACCACCTGTCTAAATGACCTAAGATAAAGCCCCCAGCGCCCTTAACGCCAAAAGGTCAAACTATCGGCATCCTCCTTGCTTTGTCAGGGGGATGTCTCATCCACAGCAGGATGATCATTCAGAGGTAAGAGAGCTGCCCGAAGCAGAATCATCCGGGCAGCGTGTTTATCCACTCCCTTCCTGTTTCCCTTCCTGCTTCCCTTCCTGTTTCTCTTCCGTGCCCCCCGGCTTAGCACAATCTGACCCACGAAACAGATAATGATAACTATTATCATATGCTAAGCTTTTTTTTTTAAATCCGGGACCTCACTATGCAGACGGCATTAACCGAAACACTATCCACTGACTGTTGCATCGTAGGCGGCGGCCCTGCCGGGTTGATGCTGGGCTATTTGCTGGCGCGAGCGGGTGTTAACGTGGTGGTGACAGAAAAACATGACGATTTCCTGCGGGATTTTCGTGGCGACACCATCCATCCCTCCACGCTACAAATCCTGCATCATCTGGGCCTGCTGAAGGAATTTCTGACCCTTCCCCACCAGCAAATGGAAAAGCTACAGGCGGAAGTCGGCGGTGAGTCAGTGACGCTGGCAAACTTCTCCCGACTGCCGGTGAAATGCCGGTTTATTGCATTTATGCCACAGTGGGATTTCCTGAATTTTATCGCCAGCAAAGCGAGCTCTCTCCCTGGCTTCACGCTGCTGAAATCGACGCAGTGCGACAGCCTTATTTATGACGCAGAGCGCGTTTGCGGCATCCGCACTTCCGGGAAATCGGGGCCAGGGGAGATCAGAGCAAAGCTGGTTATTGGCGCTGACGGACGGCGGTCTGTGGTCAGAGAAAAGGCGGGACTGACGGGGCGCTCTTTTGGCTCGCCGCGGGATGTGGTGTGGTTCAAGCTTGAAAAGCACCCAGAAGATCCGCAGTGGAGTTCTGGTCATCAGGGGCCAAAGCAGAACTTTATTATGATCGATCGCGGTGACTACTGGCAGTGCGGCTTTTCAATTGCCAAAGGCGAGTTTCAGGCGCTCAGTGAACAAGGTATTGCCGCCTTTAAACAGCAGATCTCTGCCGTTGCACCTTTCCCGGAAGCGCGTCTGGCATCGCTGAAGGAGTGGGAACAGCTGAAACTGTTGAGTATTCGTATTGACCGCCTGGATAAGTGGGCAAAACCTGGCGTGCTGTGTATCGGTGATGCGGCTCACGCCATGTCACCCATTGGCGGCGTCGGCGTTAATCTGGCTATTCAGGATGCGGTAGCAACGGCGAATCTTCTTGCCCCTCCTTTGCTGAAAGGCAGCGTCACCCTCAGGCAGTTGCAGAAAGTTCAGCGCAGGCGTCAGTTCCCTGCCGCAGCCACCCAGTTTATTCAGGTTAAAATGAGCGGCAAAAAGCGCAATAAAGATCAGGCCAGCCCGCTGCCTGGGCTGGTTAAACGGCTGCCTTTTCTGCCCTATGTTTTTGGCTGGATTATCGGGCTGGGTTTTCGCACGGAGCGCCCGCGTGCCGTAGCTTCAAAGCCGCGTTCCGCCTGAAATTTTACTGGGGGAAGCTGTGAGTAACATGCAGCCGGTAAATATCTGCCAGAAGGTGATGGGATAGACAGAAGCCCTCTCAATAAGCCCTGTTGGCAACAGATCCAAGGGGATAATCACCATACAAAGCAGGCCAAAACTGCCCATAAACAGGCTGAAAAGGGTGTAATCCCGCATTTCGGTGCGATGTCGCATCAGCCAGCCCACGGTAATCAGACAGAGGTTGCCGCCGCCTATCGCCATCACCGCCCCGGCTTCATGTAGGGTGAACCCCGCTTCCCCGCTGCCGCTGTGGAATAAGGCGATGATGATCCCGCCCAAGCCATGCAGCAAAGCGGTTAACAGGAACAGCATTTTTCCGGCACCGTTAAAAACTTCACGTAACAGCAGACAGGCGGTGAAAAAGAGCAGGCCTTCCACAGCAAAACCGATATTCATCACGGTGTGCAAGGGAGAGCAAACAGCGCGACCATCGGAAAGCATGCCGCAGCGGGGAATGCCTAAATCACTGATGTAGTTCAGACCGTAATGATAAAGAGGCGCACTCCAGGCCAGCGCGGCGATTTTTTCTGCCAGCAAATATTGCAGCCCACCCAGTGCAAAACTGAGTGCGGCCAGCTTTTTCCATCGGTTTTGCATGTTCATTACTGTCCATCAAGCTGCAACCGCCGGGCAGTTAACTCTGCGGTATAACGCCGCTAACTATCCTGCGGAAGAGATTCACTGTTGCTATTTATCGTCCCCGGCCCTGCGTCCAGTATGCCATAAAGTTTACCCCTTCACGGTCAAGGTGATAGTCATCAAGCAGACAACGCCGTAGCTTCTTTACCACGCCAGATTCAGCCGCAACCCAGACGTTAAAGGCGTGCTTCCCTTCTGCCCGCTCCCAGAGACTATCCTCAGACAAGCTTTTCTCTTCAGGGGATTGCTCCGTCACGCAGGCGAAAGCTGGAATAGAGAGGTGTTCATGCAGCGCTGCCAGCAACCGCTCACCGTGAGCGGCATGACCTTCCCGGCTCAGCCAGTGTACCTCAGCGAACGGGAAATTGACCTGTTGGGCATCAGCCTGCAACGGGACTTCGAAAAAGGCTTGCACCTGTGGCGGGCTGGCAAGGGTTGCCAGCTGTTCAAGAATGCCAACGGCAGCAGGCACGGCCGTTTCATCAGCTATCAGCAGCGCTTGCTGAATGCCCTCATGCCAGTGCCATTCATAGCCGCCGCTCTCTTCAGACGAGGCGCCATTAGGGGCAACAACCTGCATTTTCGCACCGGGAGCGGCATGCATCGCCCAGCGGGAGGCTGGCCCGGTTTCACCGTGCAGGACAAACTCAACGTCCATCTCTTTTTCTTCGCGGCGCAGCGCCCGTAAAGTATAAGTCCGCATCACCGGGCGCTCTGCCTTAGGTAACGCCAGATAGTCCTGATACCAGCCGTCGCTGACCGGCATCGTTACCCTTTCGCCCGCTTCATTGGGAAACAGTAGCTTAATGCGCTGGTCTGGCGCCTCAAGCTTCATATCAGCCACATCCTCGCCGCTGAATACGCAACGCAACAGTGAAGGCGTCACCTGAACACGCCGCTTCAGCGTGAGATCAAAAATCCGATAGCCTGCGGCCATGATTGCTGCTCCTGTAGGGAGGGATGCCGCTGATATGCCTGGCGCGACAACTTTCGTTAGCGCAATATAACGATAATCATTCTCAGTTGAAAGATGAAAATGCCCTGCCCTGTTTTCCCCGGCACGGATTCAGTCGTTATGCAGCCGCTGTCTGCGGCGTAATCCAGGGAACCAGACCATCCAAAGCCCAACTACAATAAGCGTGCCAATACCGCCTACGGCTGCGGCTGGCGCTGCACCCAGCCACGCCGCCAGCATGCCGGACTCAAACTCGCCAAGCTGATTAGAGGTATTGATAAAGATGGAGTTCACGGCGCTGACCCGCCCTCGCATCTCGTCTGGCGTGTCGAGCTGTACCAGCGACCCGCGAATAACCACGCTGACCATATCAAATCCCCCCAGCGCAAACAGCGCCAGAACAGAGAGCCACAGCTCCTTCGAGAAGGCAAAAATCAGCGTGGCAACGCCAAAACCCGCCACCGCGCCAAACATGGTCATGCCAACATGACGTTCAAGGGTGCGGCTGCTTAACCAGAACCCCACCAGCAGGCCACCTACCGCTGGCGCTCCCCGCAGCAAGCCCAGCCCCCAGGGGCCGGTATGCAGAATATCTTTGGCAAAGATCGGCAGCAGCGCGGTGGCCCCGCCCAGCAATACGGCAAACAGATCCAGGGAGATAACGCCCAGGACGTCGGGGCGATTACGGATAAAACGTACTCCGGCAAACACGCTGGCGAACGTTGCTGGCGTGCGCTTCGGCGGCGTATGCTCGTAACGCAACCGGCTGACCATAACGATTGAGACGATGTAAAGCAGGCCGGTGGTGAGGTAGACCACGCCAGGCCCTGCCACATAGAGAAAACCGCCCAGCGCGGGACCAAGCATGGAAGCGGTCTGCATTGATGCGCCGTTGGCCGCCGTGGCGCGGGCGAGCATGGCGGGCGGCACCAGTGCAGGCAGCATTGACTGCAATGAAGGCGCCTCCAGCGTGCGGGCGACAGAGATAATAAAAATCAGCGCGAGGATGATCACCTCGTCCGTTCGCTGGGCCAGCGTCAGCCCTGCCAGCACGGCAATGGCTACCCACTCCGTAATCTGGCCCAGCAGCACCACACGACGGCGGTCAAACTGGTCGGCAACATGCCCCGCTGGCAGCGCGAGCAGCACGGCAGGCAGAAACTGCACCAGACCAATCAGCCCCAAATCCCAGGCCCGACCGGTAAGAGAATAGATCTGCCAGCCCACCGCGATGGAGAGCATCTGAAAACCAAAGCTGGAGGTGGTTCGCGCCAGCCAGAAAGCAACAAACGAGCGGTGTTGAAACAGGGAATCCGCCCTGGCGGGTGCAGATGAACGCATAGCTATTCCTGGAGATCTTGTTATTTTCAGAGCGGGCCAGTGGTCAGGCTGAGGCTGCGGGCTTCCGGTATTTCCACAGCCAGCGACCGCTGTTCAGACGCCGCCAGAAGAAAATACCGCGCACTATCCAGTCCAGGAACATCCCCAGCCAGATCCCTACCACGCCAAAGCCCAGCAGGACGCCAAGGGTGTAACCGGCAACGATGCGGCATCCCCACATGCCCAGCAGCGAGACCCACATGGTAAACCTAGCATCACGTGCGCCTTTCAGCCCGGCGGGCAGAACCCAGGAGGCGGCCCAGAAAGGCATAAACGCAGCATTGAGCCACACCAGCACCTTCACCACCTCGATTACGTCATCCTCTTTGGTGTAAAACGAGGCCAGTATCCCGGCAAACGGCACCGTCAGCGCCGCCAGGGCGCACAGCCCCAGGGTAGAGAGCCAGAAGATATGCCTCAGCTGGCGCTCAGGCTGTAGCAGCTGCCCTTTGCCCAGCCGCGTTCCTACGATGATGGTTGAGGCCGATCCCAGGGAGTTGCCAGGGAGGTTAATCATTGAGGCGATGGAGAAAGCGATAAAATTACCGGCGATAACATCGGTGCCCATCCCGGCGACAAAGACCTGCGTCAGAAGTTTGCCGCCATTGAACAGCACGGATTCGATACTCGCCGGAATACCAATGCCCAGCACTTCCATCAAAATATTAGTGTTCAGGCGGGTGAAGTAGCTTTTCAGCGTAATTTTCAGGCGAGGATTGAAGCCGATCATCAGCACATAAATCACCGCAACGGCCCCGATATAGCGGGCAATAGTCAACCCGATGGCTGCGCCGTCAAACCCCAATCCTTTCCAGCCAAAGCAGCCATAGATCAGAGCGGTACTGAACACGATATTGAGGATATTCATTCCGCCGTTGATCAACATCGGAATTTTAGTATTGCCCGCGCCGCGTAACGCGCCGCAGCCAATCAACGCAATGGCAGCTGCCGGGTAGCTCCAGGCGGTGATATTCAGATAGCGCAGCGCGAGATCTTTAACCATTGGCTCTGCACTGCCGGCAATAATATCAATAATCTGCTCGCCAAAGAATTCAATCAGTAACGCCAGCAAAACCGAAAAGAGCGTCATCAGCACCAACGATTGCCTGGCGGCAGATTCAGCCCTTTCGCGATTAAGCTTGCCGAGGCTGAAGGCCACCACCACCGTGGTACCAAGATCGATGGCGGCAAAGAAGGAGATAATGACCATATTGAAGCTGTCGGCCAGCCCTACGCCCGCCATCGCCTCTTTGCCCAGCCAGCTCACCAGGAAGGTGCTGAGCACCCCCATCAGCAGCACACAAAGATTCTCGAAGAAGATCGGCACGGCCAGCGGGGTAATCTCGCGCCAGAATAAAACCCGGTAAGAATGTCGTTTGGGATACCACGCTGAATGCTTGATCGCCTGCAGCAGAGAGACTCTGAAGTTTTGCAAGATAGTTCCAGCCAGAAAGAGGTAAGTAGGCCTGATTGATGATGGTAAAAGGTTGACTAATATGCAAAGTCTTTTTCCGTGTGTCACACAAAAAGGCGGTGACTTTCCTCTTCACAGCAAAGAAGTTTCCGCAGCGCTGGCGCTTTTGTTGCTAAACTGCGGCGAGCATTTTTAGGGAGAAAGCCATGAAACCGCGATCTGTAACGCTGGAAGATGTCGCCACCGCCGCTGGCGTCTCTTATCAAACCGTTTCCCGCGTTCTTAACCATTCCGTGCAGGTTGCGGAGAAAACGCGCAGCAAAGTGGAAGCGGCGATGGTGGCGCTGAATTATGTGCCTAATCGTGTGGCGCAACAGCTGGCGGGTAAATCCTCCCGCACGCTGGGCCTGGCCACCAGCGATCTCGCACTGCTTGCCCCCGCTCAGATAGCTTCTGCTATTCAGCATCGCGCTACCTCGCTGGGCTACCGTCTGGTGATTGCGATGGCGGGCAGCAACGGCGTAGAAAATGCTGTGCAGGAGTTACTGGCGCAGCGGGTAGATGCGCTGCTGATCAATCTGCCGCTGACCAGCAGCAGCGCCAGCAGAATTGCAGCCCAGGCGGCTCCCCTGCCCACGCTTTTTCTCGATGTCGCTGAAGAGGCCAGGGTGGCAGCCTGTCAGTTCAGCGCGGAAGCGGGCGCACGGCAGGCGGCAGAACATCTGCTGTCGCTGGGGCATCGCGACATTGCCTTACTGAACGGGCCGCAGGAGTCGGTGGCCGCGGCGGCGCGTCATCAGACCTGGCTCAGGGTGCTGGGCGAACATCAGCTGACGCCGCACAGTGAAGTCTGTGGCGACTGGAGTGCAGGCTCCGGCTACCGGGCAATGCTCTCTCTTGCCGATCGCACGTTACCCACGGCGGTGCTGGTGGCGAATGACCAGATGGCTTTAGGGGTGTTGCGGGCGCTGCATCGGGCAGGATTGCGTGTACCTGACGATATCTCGGTGGTGGGCTATGACGACACGGCAGAAAGTGCCTGGTATGAGCCGCCGCTGACCACCATCAGGCAGGATATGACGTTGCTGGGCGAACGCAGCGTTAGCTGGTTGGTTCAGGCTTTGAGTCAGCAGGAAAGCTTACCGGCTATGCCACTCTTTACCCCTGAACTGGTGGTAAGGGAAACGACTGCCGCACCGGTTGGCGGGGCCGGGCAAAGCGCCAGGGTCAGCCGCTCACTGAAAGAGTTGCGTAGCCTGGCGGAAATCGGACAAAAATAAAGGGCGACCGACGATCGCCCTTTGGGAATGCTTAACGCTTCAGCCAGAGTTACTGAGGTTTTGGCTCGCCCATTGATTTCAGTTTTTTAGACAGTTCACGGCGTTCTTTCGAAAGATCGGCATTTTTGATGATGTAGTCATCAACACGATCTTCATAGTCGCTGCGCATGCTGCCGATAATTTCCTGAATGGCTTCGACGCTCATGCCCGGCTTGATATATTCGCTAAGGTTATCGAGCAGCAGGACACGCTTCTGGTTATCACGAATTTTCTTTTCGTTGTCGTGAATTTCGCGTTGCAGCTTGTTTTTACGACGGAACATACGAACGAACTCCAGTACGTTCTGAAATGATTGCTTAGCATTTTCCATGAAGACACCTTTCATTAAGGCCTGTTCGCACAGGCGTTATTATCGTAGCGCTCAGCTTAGCGGCTCACCGCAGCTGAAAGCAATTTTGAAATTGTAGAGTCGGGCCTATCTTAGCGCGAACCACTGTTTCCCGCAGTAAGTTGTTGCAAATCGCTTATTTACGCAGTACCAGCCGCATTAAATCGGACAATCTTTCCAGCTGCTTTGCCATCTCCAGGCTCAGCCAGACGTAGCCGTGGATAGCCGTTTCCACCCGCTCATCGCTACCAGATTCTTTGATTAACTGCCGAAGCTCACGGCTGATTTCGGCCAGCTCGCCGCTGTTGGCGGCAATTTTTTCCGTGTTGCCCTCGACGATAGCTTTAGAGAGCTTGCGCAGCGTCATTTCCGTCATCTGCTGGGTACGCCGCAGCGCAGGTGCGTTAAGCATAATCAGGTGGCTTTCTCTGGAATTCCACCAGGCATTAAGCTGCAACTCAAGCGTACAGACCATGTTGCGGTTCAGCGTCTGAATACCTTCAAACACCGAGCGGGGAATTTTGGTTTCTTTGCTGGCAGGCTCAATCAGCGCACGCATTTTCACCACGCCGGTTAACAGCCGCTGTAATGGCCGCGTCAGGCGAGGTTTTTCCACCAGATTAGGGGAAAAGCCTGCGTGGTAAATTTTGGCAGTTTCCAGTAGCGAATCTGACAGTTTAATACGCCAGTGCGTATAGGCTTTTTGCGGATAGATGCTGGTAAACAGCAAAGCGAGAAGCGAGCCAAAAATCACGTCTCCGCCCCGCCACAGCGCCGTCACCATATCACCCGGCGCCGCGCCGCAGATCACTGCAAGCGTAATACCGATCAGCAGCGCCATATAGGGATGTTTCCCCAGTGTCAGGAACCCGCACAGGAACATCACTATCATGCACCAGCCCAGCATAACGGGAAAAGAGATCAGCTCCAGCTTAAGGGCTATCAGCCCCGAGACCGAGCCAAAGATGGTGCCGCCAATGCGCTGTACCGCGCGTGGAAAAACGTTTCCCCAGGAGGAAACCGGCCCCATTACCACGACCAGCGTAATCAGTGGCCAGGTGCCCTCCGGGATTTCCAGCAGGCGCACAAGCAGAAACGTCAGGACAAAAGCCAGCGCGATACGGATGCCATGCACCGTACGGTAATTACGGTAGAGGGTAAATTCGAAGGCCGATAACGGCTTGTCCGGGCGCAAATCACTCTCCTGAAGATGCCTGTTGAGCCTGGCATAATACCCGATCAAAAAAAGCACCGTCATTGATTCTGCACTATTTTTAGTGAGTGAATTCCTTACGAATTTTATGGAATAACACTTATTAACAAAACAACAACACCTGCTATACATAATATTGTCGTCTTACTCATAATTTTACAATTTTCTGAGTTAACTTTACATACTGGACAACAGGAAGCTTAATGCGCAAACCAACCCCCACCCTGCCAGGCGTCACCCGGCGGCAGGTACTGACCTGGTCGACCGGGGCGATTGCGGCTACTGCCACTGGCGTAGCTAAAGCCGTCACTCTGACCGGTGCCCCCGGATGGACACCCTTTTCCGATAATCCTCCCGAGACATTTGAAGGCCAGGATCTGCTGTTTTTCACCAGAGAAGAAGCGGCAACCATAGACGCCATCGTTGACCGTTTGATCCCCGCTGATGAGCTGAGCATGGGCGGTAAAGATGCGGGCTGTACGGTGTTTATTGACCGCCAGCTGCACGGCTTTTATGGCACTTATGAGCGGTTATATATGGAAGGCCCTTTCGACAAAGGCTCCCCTGAACAGGGCGACCAGTCGCCGCTAGTGCCGAGAGAGCGCTATCGCACCGGTATTGCAGCACTGAATAAATATACCCAGTCAGCCCATCAGAAAGCCTTTAAGGATCTCAAGGCTGACCAGCAGGATGAGATCCTGCACGGGCTGGAACAGGGCAAAATTGCTTTTGAAGGTTACGACAGCGCCGCTTTCTTCGCCCAGGTGTTGATCAACGCCATGGAAGGCTTCTTTGCAGATCCGGTTTATGGCGGTAATAAGGGAATGGTTTCCTGGAAGATGCTTGGCTTCCCCGGTGCCCGTTACGACTATCGCGATGAGATCCTCCTCCACAATCAGGATTTGAAGCTGCAACCCGTGAGCATTGCTGACCTGTCACCACAGAAAAAAGGATCCTGACATGGCGAAGAAACTTCCCAAGACCGACGTGGTGGTAATTGGACTCGGCTGGGCCGGCGCCATTATTGCTAATGAACTGGCGGATGAAGGGCTGAATGTTATCGGCATAGAACGTGGCCCGTGGCGTGACACGGCTCGCGACTTCAATGTGGCTACTGTCACCGATGAACTGCGTTACGTTCAGCGTCAGGAGTTAATGCTCCGCACCCGTCAGAACACCTGTACCATGCGCAATAACCCTTCTCAGACAGCCTTGCCCATGCGTAGCTGGGGTTCTTTTCACCCCGGTAACGGCACGGGCGGCGCGGGAAATCACTGGGCGGGCATCACTTTCCGTTTCCAGCCTGAGGAGTTTCGCCTGCGCAGCCATCTGAGCGAACGCTATGGCGCAAATGCCATCTCTTCTGATCTGTCGCTCCAGGACTGGGGCATGGAGTGGAATGAGATCGAACAGCACTACATGCAATTTGAACGCGTTGCCGGAACCTCTGGCAAAGCGGGGGTGCTGAACGGGGTGAAGCAGGAAGGCGGCAACCATTTTGAAGGTTCCCGTTCTGGCGAATACCCTACGCCGCCGCTTAAACAACCTTACGGGCCGACGCTGTTTGCCGAAGCAGCCCGCAACATGGGTTACAACCCCTTTGCGGTTCCCTCTTCGCTGGTCTCTGAGGCTTACACCAACCCCTACGGCGTGACAATGGGTCCCTGCACCTTCTGTGGCTTCTGCACCAACTATGGTTGTGCTAACTACTCGAAAGCCAGCGCCATCACCACCATCCTGCCAGCCCTGATGCGCAAGCCGAATTTCACCGCACAGACCAGTTGCGAAGTATTGCAGGTGCTGACTGATTCAACCGGCAAAAAAGCGACCGGCGTAACCTATATAGACTCCAGCGGCGATGAATGGGAACAACCTGCCGATCTGGTGATCGTGGCGGCTTATACCTTTGAGAACGTGCGCCTGATGCTGCTCTCCAATATTGGTAAAGCTTACGATCCGGTCACCAACACCGGCACCACCGGCCGCAATTACGCTTATCAGACCGCCAACGGCGTGACGCTCTTCTTTGATGACAAGAATTTCAATCCGTTTATCGGTGCGGGCGCAGTAGGCATGGGCATTGATGACTTTAACAACGACAACTTTGACCACAGCGGGCTTGGCTTCTTTGGCGGTGGCAGCATCCGCGTGACGCCTATCGGTGCCGCGCCCATTAACAGCCGTCCTGTTCCACCAGGCACGCCGAAATGGGGTTCAGAGTGGAAAAAGGCCACGGTGAAGAATTACCTCAGCACCATGACCATCGGCTGCGAGGCCAGCAGCTATACGCAGCGCACAAATTATCTGTCGCTGGATCCTAATTACAAAGATCCGCATGGCAGGCCCTTGCTGCGCATCACCTTCGACTTCCCGGAAAATGATCTGCGCATGGCGCAGTACTGTACCGGTAAAGTGGCGGAGATTGCGAAAACCATGAACCCACGGCAGATCGTCTCCAAACCCACCAGCGGCCACTGGAACAGCGTGCCGTATCAATCCTCCCACGTCTGTGGCGGATTTGTTATGGGTGCCGATCCGTCGAACAGCTCGGTTAACAAGCATCTTCAGGTTTGGGATGTACCTAACCTGTTTGTGGTTGGCGCCTCTGCCTTCCCACAGAACCCCGGTTATAACCCAACCGGCACCGTTGGCGCGCTGGCGTTCAAAGCGGCCCATGACATTCGTCAGCACTATCTGAAACGCCCAGGGGAGATGATCACCGCATGAAAAAGCGCACGCTTTTCGCACTCGCTGCGATCTCTCTTTCGACCCTGAGCGTTGCCCAGGCTCAGCCGGAATACGATCAGATTGAACGGGGCCGTTACATCGCCACGCTCGGTGACTGTACCGCCTGCCATACGGCGGATCCCGGCAAGCCATTTGCCGGTGGTGTTCGTCTCAACACCCCGTTTGGCGCGCTGGTGGGGGCGAATATTACCCCCGACCGCGAGACGGGGATCGGTGACTGGAGTTTTGATGACTTCCAGCGGGCAATGTCTGAAGGGGTGGGTCACGGTGGCAAACGGCTTTATGGCGCGATGCCTTTTACCGCCTATACCAAAGTCTCCCGTAAGGACAATGCCGATCTGTGGGCCTGGCTGCAAAGCCTTCAGCCCATCCATCAGGAAGTAGAGTCAAACCTGCTGCCCTTCCCTTTCAACGTTCGCACCAGCCTGATTGTCTGGAACTGGATGAACTTTGATAAGGGCGAGTTCAGGCCCGATATGAGCAAGTCTGCTGAATGGAACCGTGGTGCTTATCTGGTACAGGGCCTGGGCCATTGCGGTACCTGCCATACGCCTAAAAATATACTGGGCGGCGATAAATCGAGCCAGTTTTTAGGCGGTGCAGTTATTGAAGGCTGGTGGGCACCTAATCTGACCAGCGATGAACATACGGGGCTGGGCAAATGGACGCAGGAAGATATTGTCAGCTATCTGCGCACCGGCGTTAACCGTTATGACATCGCTTCCGGACCGATGGCTGACGCGGTGAAAAACTCTACGCAGCACTGGCGGGATGAAGATCTCAAGGCGGTAGCGACTTACCTGAAGTCAACGCCAAAACAGGGTGGGGATAAACCTGCCCCGCTGGCGGCTGATGACAGCAGGATGAAAACTGGCGCAACGATTTATGAAGCCAAGTGTTCAGCCTGTCATGCGCCTGAAGGCCAGGGCGGTAAAAATATCTTCCCTCAGCTGGCGAATAATCCGCTGGTGAACGCGCCGAATGCCACCTCACTGATCCATGTGGTGGTTGCAGGCAGCCGGGGCGTGGATACGGATACCCGACCGACGGCACCAGCCATGCCTTCTTTCGATGGCACCTTGAGTGATGAGGATATGGCAGACGTCATTACCTTCGTTCGCAACAGCTGGGGCAACGCCGCGCCTGCGGTGAGTGCCAGTGAAGTTAACGATCTGAAGAAAGAGCTACGTAAGTAGTCAGTGGAAGAAAGGGGCGGCGCAGGTTACAGCCGCCCTTTTTTTATCAGAACTTCTGCTTCAGGTAGTCTTGAATGCGGGTCAGCATCCCCGCCTCTTTGATTTCCTGTAACGTCACCAACGGATATGAGGCGAGCTGTTTGTCGCCATCCACCAGCTGGATTGATCCTACCTGCTCGTGCGCCTGCAACGGCGCTGTCAGATTTTTACGTTCGATAACGTATTTCGCTTTGATTTTCTTTACTTCATCACGAGGAAGCGAGAGGTAAACGTCTTTGTCGCTGCCCACGGAAACCTGATGCGGGTTGCCGTACCAGACCGTTTCATGGCCAATCTCTTTACCGGCATGGAACAGCTGAACGGTATCAAAATTGTTCTGCCCCCAGATAAGCAGCTTGCGCGCCTGCTCTTCACGTCCTTTAGGGCTTTTGCCGCCCATCACGACCGCGATCAGACGACGCTGCCCGTCCACGCTGGAGGCGATAATGTTGAACCCTGCGCTTTCCGTATGGCCGGTCTTCAGTCCATCCACATGCAGCGTTTTATCCCATAACAAACCGTTACGATTCTGCTGGGTAATACCGTTCCAGGTCAGGGATTTCTCACTGTACATCTGATAAAAATCTGGCTCGCCAGAGATGATGGCGCGGGAGAGCTTCGCCAGATCGGCGGCTGTTGTGTACTGCCCTGGCGCATCCAGGCCGTGAACCGTTTCAAAATGGGTATTGGTCAGGCCCAGTTTCTGCACGTACTGGTTCATCTGACCGACAAAAGCAGACTGGCTGCCAGCGACATAATCCGCCAGCGCCACGCAGGCGTCGTTGCCGGAGTCGATAATGACGCCACGGCTCAGATCCCTGACTGATACTTTCTCGCCTGGCTTAAGGAACATCAGCGAAGATCCCTTAAATACTGGATTCCCTGCGGCCCAGGCGTCCTTGCCTACCGTCACCATGTCATCGCGCGTGATACGCTTTGCATCAATAGCGCGGTCAACCACATAGCCGGTCATCAGCTTGGTCAGGCTGGCCGGGTTACGACGCTCATCGGCGTTGCCCTGAGTCAAAACCTGGCCGGTAGTGGCATCCATCAATACCCAGGAGGCCGCATCTATGGCCGGTGCCGTCATGGGGAAAGAGAGAGGATCCTCATCGGCCTGGGCCACAAAGGCAAAAGCCAACAATACACTACAACTTACGAGCTGACGCTTCTTCAACGGAACACCCTCAAAATAATCTGCTGTGAAAAAAAACCTGCCTGTTGTACGGGATTGCACAGAAGATTGTGTTAATAAATTGCAAGAAAATATTAATTTTCAGCTGATTACCCGGACATTTTTGCCTGTTTTTACGCCGGAACAGCGGCAGCACAAAGAATAAAACCCAGGGAAATTCCTATAAATTTGAGTTTAGGAGCGCGAGCGCTTGCTTGTACTGACCTGTCCTTTACGCTTGGCTGACGAAAATTTACATATAAGCGAGGTTTTACTATGTCAGCTACCAGAGGCTGGTCTACTGAGTTGGAAGGACTGAGGGGCATTGCGTCACTTTGGGTGCTGGTCGGTCATATCAGCTTGCTGGTTCATTGCCATATCACGCTGATTTCATCGCCGGGGATAGGCGTCGATCTTTTTATCCTGCTTTCTGGCTATCTGATGGCGAAGAATTATGTCGAACGGCAACACAAGGAGCCGTGGCAGAGCGCCAGTACTATTAAGAAGTTCTGGACTCGTCGCTTTTTCCGCATCGCCCCGCTCTATTATCTGCTGCTGATTATTGCGCTGATTTACGGGCCGTGGTTTGGCGAAATGCGCGATACGATTTCGCATTTCTACACAGGCACGGCGACAGAATCTTCCCGTTATTCCGATCAGTCTCTGGCAAATATCTTTACGCACTTCAGCTTCCTGTTTGGCGTTCTGCCTGCCTATGGTTTTAATACCGTGCTGCCGGACTGGAGCATTGGGCTGGAGATGCAGTTCTATCTGCTTTTCCCGTTCATTATGCTGGTGACAATGCGCTTTGGCTTTGCCACTTCGCTGATTGGCTTTATGGTGCTGTGCTGCGTTGGGCGTTATGTGCTGGCAGAGTATTACGAGGCGTTTGAGATGCCCTCTATGATCCTGATTAAGCTTAATATGTTCCTGTCCGGCATGTTGCTGGCTGAGGCGGTGCGTCGTAAATCGGTGCTCTATATAGCCTTTGCTCTGCTTGGCCCGGTAGCCAGTGTGGTGATTGGCCTTGAAGCGATCCCGCTACAGATAGCGATGGAAGTACTGATGATTGTCGGCATGGCAGCCATTCTGTGGCAATACGCGGAAGGGAGCCTGATGGCGCGGCTGATTGCCCTGCCCCGCAAGTTACTTAACAATCGCGTGAGCACCTGGCTGGGTGACGTCTCATTTTCAGTCTATCTGCTGCACCTGTTGATTGTGATCCCGGTGATTGCGCTGCTGCTGACGCATACCAACCTTGAAAACAAGAGTGACCTTATGCGCTTCGCTTTGGTATCGGTGATCTGCCTGCCGGTAACCTATGCGCTCGCTTCGCTCCTGTACCGGTTTGTTGAAAAGCCGGGGATTTTGATCGGGAAGAAGGTTCTGGGTCAGCGTGGTGCTGCGAGAGTGGCGGGATAGTTTTTATAAGGGTGGGGCTTCCCACCCTTTTCCAGTTTTTTTTCAGCGAATGTTAAAACATCGTCAGATCTACCGTTCATTTCAGCCGCTCTCACCGATCATAAATGACTCGTTGAAAAACAAAGATAATAAATAAAACAAAAAACATTTCTTTACATGCACTTATCAATAAATTAACTTAAATTCATCTTTTCTATAACATGGATATTCCATTTTTTTTGCTGTAAACACCAATTTTCAGATGAATTATTTTTTATTAATTATTTCAATAAATAAGAGTGGATTTACTAAATGCTCAACAGAATAAATAATTATAATTTAATAGTCGAAAACAGATATGCATGGCTGGATTTAATGAAAGCATCCTCATGCCTGATGGTGATATTAATACATATTTCAGCTGGTTACATTAACACTCTCAACCCAAAGAATGCAGATTGGTTTTTATTTAATACAATTAATTCATTTAGCCGGAGCTGTGTACCTCTCTTTTTTATGGCGTCAGGATATCTGTTTATTAAATTAAAGGATATTAAAATAAAAAATTTCCTCAGATTGATATCATGCATCATATTTTATAACTTACTTTGCGCCCTTTATCTTTGTTTTTATAAAGATAAATCCTTTCTTGATATCATCAAAAAAAGCTACAGAGCACCGGCGATGTATCATCTTTGGTTCTTTTATTCTTTACTTTGTTGTTATTCATTTTTTATATTTTTTAGCTTCAAAAACAAAGCACCCGGTATCCTTAAAATAATAACAGGACTATTTTTATGCTTTTTTGTTTTTTGCTATTCTTTTGCTGTCCAGACGAAGGGGTACAGTAACTCACTCAATATAAATTATATTATAAATAGCGAGGGTGCGTTTTATATATTGTATACATTATTAGGGGCACAGCTTGGAGAAAGCGATCTGAAAAAAATAGGATTTAAAGTTCCTTTCTGTTTATTTATATTCTCCTCAACGCTGATTACACTTGGAACCTTTTACCTTTCAGTAAGGAGGGGCTATTTTGACAGCGCACTCTATAACTATAACACTTTCCTTGTATCCATTTCAGCGGTATTTTTATTCATTACCTTCAAAAATTATACGATTACCAATGCAAAGGTAAACAATGCATTAAGATTCATATCAAAATATTCATTGCCAATTTATGGAACTCATTTAATTTTTGTAGATTTTATTGAAAAAATAAATCTGTTACACTTTAAGCCATTAGATTTTATAATTAAGTTAATATTTGTTTTATCTCTTTCCATTATGGTTTCAATGGTTATTAAAAAAATGGATTATAAGAGCATCATTTCGTAATTTCCACTAAATTTATATGTCTCTAAGATTATAAAAAAGCAAGAAACCTGGTAAGTCTTAAAAAGAAAAGCCTGTTCTTTAATCAACCAACACAAGGCTATTTAAAAACAGTGATTTTTAATGAATGCTGCTAATGCTACAGCAGAGAGGACTTCATGACTTCCCTGATATGGTTTACCATAAAGGTAAGGTAGTTAGTGCTTATGAAGCCCTTATGAAATGGACAAACAATCATTGTGAAATCTGCTAAACCAAGCCCCACCTTCCTGTTCCACGACTACGAGACCTTCGGGAAAAGTCCGTCGCTGGACCGTCCTGCGCAATTTGCCGGGATCCGTACGGATATGGATTTCAACATCATTGGTGAGCCTGAGGTGTTCTACTGTCAGCCAGCGGATGATTACCTGCCACAGCCAGAGGCGGTGATGATCACCGGAATTACGCCCCAGCTGGCAAAGGCCAAAGGAATAAGTGAGGCGGATTTCACTAAACGTATTCACGCATTGTTCAGCGAACCGGGGACCTGCATTGTTGGCTATAACAACGTGCGGTTTGATGACGAAGTTACGCGCAACCTGCTCTATCGTAATTTTTACGATCCTTATGGCTGGAGCTGGCAGAACGGCAACAGCCGCTGGGATTTACTGGATGTGATGCGCGCCTGCTACGCGCTGCGTCCGGAAGGGATAGCGTGGCCAGAGAATGATGATGGATTTCCCAGCTTCCGGCTGGAGCATCTGACCAAAGCCAACGGCGTGGCGCATGAAAATGCCCATGACGCGATGTCTGACGTTTATGCCACCATTGCAATGGCAAAGCTGGTAAAAGAGAAGCAGCCACGGCTTTATGAGTTCCTGTTCAGCCATCGCAATAAAAATAAAATCACCACGCTGATTGATATTCCGCAAATGAAGCCGTTGGTGCATGTCTCTGGCATGTTTGGTGCTTTCCGTGGCAACACCAGCTGGATTGCGCCGCTGGCGTGGCATCCTGACAATAAAAATGCGCTGATCACCTGTGATTTAGCGGGCGATATCTCGCCTCTGCTGGAACTGGATGCCGATTCACTGCGCGAACGGCTTTATACCCGTCGTGAAGAGCTGGGCGATAACGCACCGGTTCCGGTCAAACTGATGCACATTAATAAATGCCCTGTGGTCGCGCCTGCGAATACGCTCCGCCCGGAAGATGCAGAGCGATTAGGGATCGATCGCCAGCGCTGCCTGGATAACCTCGCCCTGCTGCGTCAGCATCCTGAAGTGCGTGAAAAAGTGGTGGCGCTGTTTGCCGAAGCGGAACCTTTCAAAGCTTCTGATGACGTTGATGCGCAACTCTATGACGGTTTTTTTAGCGATGCCGATCGCAATGCAATGACCATAATCCAGCAGACGCAGCCGGAAAATCTGCCAGCGCTGGATCTGACCTTTAATGATGCCCGCATCGAAAAGCTGCTGTTCCGTTTCCGCGCCCGTAATTACCCCGGCACGCTGGATGAAGCGGAACAGAAACGTTGGCTACAGCATCGACGTGAAGCGCTTAATCCGGAGCGGGTCCAGAGTTATGTTCAGGAACTGGAGATGTTGTTTAACCAGTACGAAGGCGATCAGGCGAAGATGAGCCAGCTTAAGGCGCTGTTCGATTATGCGCGGGAATTAGTTTCCTGAAGGCCATGCAACATAAAAGAGTGTGGGTAAAGTTAGCCGTACGAAAGTCATAAGCCGCTTCAGTACGCCAGAAATTATGTGTTCAGCACGATCAAAAAAGGGCGCCGAAGCGCCCTTTCTTATTCCAGCTCAGTAAAGCCTTACATCGGCTCTTCAGTGCATTGTGGTACCGGGTTACGGAAGCTGCGGGTCACAAAGGCCAGATAAACCAGACCAATGGTGCCCCAGACCAGGCCGAGGATCATGGAACTCTCTTCCAGATTAATCCACAACGCGCCAACCGTTAACGCCCCGCACAGCGGCAGAAGCAGGAAGTTGAAGTTGTCTTTCAGCGACTTGTTACGGCCTTCACGGATCCAGAACTGGGAAATCACCGACAGGTTCACGAACGTGAATGCCACCAGCGCACCGAAGTTAATCAGCGCAGTGGCAGTAACCAGATCCATAGTGATAGAAAGCAGCGCGATCATGCCTACCAGTATCACGTTCAGTGCCGGAGTACGCCATTTTGGATGAATGTAGCCGAAGAAACGCTCCGGGAACACGCCATCACGGCCCATCACGTACATCAGACGGGATACACCCGCATGCGCGGCCATACCGGAAGCCAGTACGGTGACACAGGAGAAAATCAGAATGCCGAACTGGAAGGCTTTGCCCGCCACGTAGAGCATGATTTCCGGCTGTGAGGCATCAGGATCTTTAAAGCGCGAGATATCCGGGAAATAAAGTTGCAGGAAGTAGGAGACCACTACAAACATTATTCCGCCAATCAGAGCCGTCAGGAAGATAGCCTTAGGGATCACGCGCTCTGCGTCTTTGGTCTCTTCCGAGAGCGAACTGATCCCGTCAAAGCCCAGGAACGAGAAGCAAAGGATCGTAGCACCGGTAATCATCGGCACGACATGGGCATTCTCAGACCAGAAAGGTTTACTGCTGACCAGCGTTCCGGCACCTTCGCCGTGCGCCACGCCATAGATCACCATGCCCATGATCACCACCATCACCGCAACCTGCAACACCACGATCACGCTGTTGAAGTTAGCCACGGTTTTGATGCCCTTGAGGTTGGAGAGCGTCATAAAGCCCACCAGCAGCACCACAAAGATCCAGGAAGGAATGCCAGGTACCAGCGCTTCGAAATAGATTTTAGCCAGCAGGATATTGATCATCGGCATGAACAGATAGTCCAGCAGAGATGACCAGCCTACCAGAAACCCGACGTGCGGGCTGATAGCTTTCTGAGCATAGGTATAGGCCGAACCCGCCGAGGGGAAGCGACGAACCAGCTTGCCATAGCTCAAAGCCGTAAACAGGATAGCGATTAACGCAAACGCATACGCCGTAGCCACATGACCGTCGGTCAGGCCAGAGACGATGCCAAAGGTATCAAACAGGGTCATTGGCTGCATATAAGCCAGGCCCATCATCACTACCGGCAGTAAAGTCAGCGTTTTTTTCAGATGCGGACGAGAGGATTGAGGATTAAGCGACATGATTCACTCTCCCCATAGCGCCAACCGTGACGGGTTGAACCACAGGGAAACGTCCCGCGATGCGAGAGTTTTTACTTTTCTTTGACGGGAGAACGAACAGGCAGGTGCGGGTGAAGGTGTGACCCGTTGCGGCGCCGTAGTCATCACGCTGGCGGATACCGGCGTGCGCTGGAGTGATTAAGTGTTGCCCCATTTGTATTATCCTCAACATAGCACGTCCGTGCGTGCTAAAAGCGTGTATCTATCCGGTTCTGCACCGGCCTCTTAAAAGCGAATGTAATTTCTGCAAAAAAATAACCGGCGCGATAAGCGACGGTTATAGATATCATTTTGCAGGGCGCATATTCTGCACTATACGCAGGGATAAAGACAAGAGATTGAGACCTTCCGTAACAATTTCTTTGCTTGCGGTTAAAGGTATCAGAAAACGGATAACATTAGCGCGTACCCCGCAGGAGAGCAGGATTAACCCCTGATGCCCCGCTTCCTGCACCAGAGCCTGAGTCAGCGCTTTATCCGGCCTTGTCCGGTCCCGCGCTTCTACCAGCTCCATTGCCACCATGGCGCCGGTGCCACGAATATCGCCAATACAGTCAAATTCCTCAGCCATGTTATGCAACGCCGTTTTCAGCCATTCCCCCTGCTGTTGCGCTTTTTCATTCAGCTGCTCTTCATCAATTAAACTTATGACGGCCAGTGCAGCAGCAATGCCAACAGGCGATCCGGCATAGGTGCCACCTAACCCCCCCGCTTCTGCTTTCTCCATAAGCGATTTTCGCCCCACCACGGCTGAAAGAGGGAATCCACCCGCCAGGCTTTTCGCCATGGTAATTAAATCAGGTTCCACACCGCTGTGTTCAATGGCGAAGGTTTTACCGGTACGGCAAAAGCCACTCTGGATCTCATCGGCAATCAGCACAATGCCGTGCTCATCGCAGAGTTTGCGCAGCTGGTGCAGGAAGGAAGCAGACGCGGCGTAGAAGCCCCCTTCTCCCTGCACAGGTTCAATGATAATCGCGGCTACATCGTCCGGTGCCACATCTGCGGCAAAGATGCCCTGTAGCGAAGCCAGAGACTGCTTTTCGCTGATACCCAGATATTCGGAAGGATAAGGGGCATGGAAAATCCCACCAGGGAAAGGCCCATACCCTTTTTTGTAGGGCTGAACTTTGCCGGTCAGCGCCATGCCTAACAGCGTTCGCCCGTGGAAACCCCCACGGAAGGCGATTACGCCGCTACGCCCGGTGGCGATCCGCGCAATTTTTATCGCATTTTCGACTGCTTCCGCCCCGGAGGTCATCAACAGGGTTTGGGTCTGCCCGGCAATCGGCACCAGCGCGTTGAGTTTTTCCGCCAGTTCTACATAACTGCCATAAGGCGTAACCTGAAAACAGGGATGGCTGAAGCATTCAAGCTGAGCGGTTACGGCCTGGATAACTTTAGGATGATTATGTCCGGTGTTGACTACGGCAATGCCAGAGGCGAAATCGATATAGCGTTTGCCCTCCACATCCCAGATTTCGGCGTTAAGCGCCTTCTGCACATAAACCTGTAGCGAGTTTCCCACACCGCGTGTCACTGCCGCTTCACGTCTTGCCTGCCATTGCTGGTTGGTTTGCGTCATCTTCAGCCTCCCGTCAGGCGTTTTTCAACATCCAGTCAATTTCGGTTGCGGTGATCAGACGTTCGAAATGCATCAGCTCATGGTGTTTACAGCTGTGCCAGACGAAGGCGAATCGCTCACCCAACAGTTTTTGCAGGGCGTGGCTCTGTTCAAATTCGCACAGCGCATCGCTCTGACGTACAGGCAACGGATTGCCCTCAGCTTCATGACCGTTGCCCTGAATGGCGGGCGGCAGGGGAAGCTGAGTATCAATACCGTGCAGCATCCCGGCTAAAATCGCAGACATCACCAGATAGGGATTGGCATCCGCTCCGGCCACGCGATATTCGATGCGATGGTTATCGATATCGCCACAGGGGATGCGTAAAGCCACGGTGCGGTTGTTATGGCCCCAGGAGGCCTGCAAGGGGACAAAGGCATCCGGCAGAAAACGACGATAGGCGTTGACGTTGGGAGCAAGCAGCGCCATAGAAGCTGGCATCAGGTCAATCATTCCCGCCAGCGCCCGTTTCATAAGGGGCGAGTTACTGCCATCGTCACAGGCGAATGCGTTGTTATCGGCGGCATCCAGCATGCTGATATGAACGTGCATGCCGCTGCCGGCATACTCTTCATAGGGCTTGGCCATAAATGTGGCGGTCATGCCGTGATTTTCCGCCACCTGGCGCACCAGACGTTTGAGCTGGATAGCATGGTCGCAGGCGCTGAGGACGTTGCGGGTGTGATGAAGATTGATCTCAAACTGGCCGGGCGAGGCTTCTGCCAGCGCGCCATCCGCCGGAATGCCCTGCTGTTTCGCCAGCGAGTCAATATCACTCAGCACCGCAGAGAAGTGGTCGAGATTGTCAACGGAATAGACCTGGCTTTGCATGTTGCGCTCGTCGCTACCCGGCGAACACGGCGGCTGGATAAAGCCTTCCGCATCACGCTGTTTATCGACCAGATAGAACTCCAGCTCTACCGCTACCACCGGAAACATCCCTCGATTGCGCAACTGCTGCCAGAGGTGATTAAGTACGTTTCGGGGTTCAACGTCAAAGGGAGTACCATCTTGATTACGCATGGTTAAAAGCACCTGCGCCAGATGTTGAGGGTCTGCTGCTGAGGGGATTAACGTACCTTCCACCGGAAGACAGATGTTGTCCGGTTCACCGAGTGCCTGGCCTAACCCCGCCTCTTCAACCGTGTTACCGAGGATGTCCATGGCAAAGACGGAAGCGGGGAAATAACACCCTTTTTCAAGTTTATTCAGGCTGGCGATGGGGATTCGCTTACCGCGAAACACGCCGTTGAGATCGTTCAGGAGGATATCTACATACTGGGTTTCAGGGTGGCGTTCCAGATAAGTCTGCACTTCATGCTGGAACGCGCTGGTTCGTTTCCCTTCACTGTGTCTCGTGAAGTCCTCTACCTCGACAATATTTGTCATGATTCGACCCTTCGCTTCGTTGTTGAGCGTTGCTCAAAATAACAGCCACATTTCTAACATAGCGCCAACATAAAAAGTGTGCAAATGTTACATTCAAGTTTATTTTGCAGCCAAATGCGTTTGAATATTGTGCAGCCGATTGCTAGATTGAAAATATATTGCACAAAATTGCGCCAAAAGCGCCCTTCCGGCAGATATTTCGAACAAGAAGGCGAGGGATTGAATGGGCATTATATTTAACAAGCCATTGATTGGCGTAGTGATGTGTCAGATCGATAAAGGTGGGCATCCTACCCAAATCGTACATAACAAATACCTCGACGCGGTGCTGCAAGCGGGTGGTGTGCCGCTGGCTTTGCCACACGGATTGATCTCTTCCCCTCATCTGTTAGAAATTGCTATGGCTCCGCTGGATGGGCTGTTATTTACCGGCAGTCCCAGTAACATCGAACCGCATCATTATGGTGAGAGTGGCACAGAAGACTGTGCCGATGCTGGTCGCGACAGGCTGGCTTTTGCCTTAATTAAGGCGGCGATTGCACAACGCCTGCCCATGCTGGCGCTGTGCAGGGGATTGCAGGAGCTGGTGGTGGCGACGGGCGGTACGCTGCATCGCCAGTTGCATACCCTTTCCGGTTTTCAGGAACATCGTGAAGACGCAGGGCTTTCCCTTGAGCAGCAATATGCGCCCTCACACGAAGTTTTTGTCGAGCCAGGCGGCCTGCTGTCATCACTGGTGGAGGGCTGCGGGAAATTCTGGGTTAATTCGCTACATCAGCAAGGGATCCGCTCACTAGGCCCCTCAGTCCGCATTGAGGCACGTGCCGCAGACAGACTGATTGAGGCTGTCAGTCTGGAAGACCACCCATTTGCTCTGGCAGTGCAGTGGCACCCGGAATGGCAAAGTGAAAAATCAGCGTTATCCCGTCTGCTGTTCGAAGGATTTATTCACGCCTGTCAACGCTATCAGGAGGAAAAGAGGCCATGAACGAAGCCGCTCCGGGACGACGGTTATCGGAACTCCGCCAGCAAATGGGGATGTCACAACGACGCGTTGCTGAATTATCGGGTCTGACGCACAGCGCTATCAGTACTATTGAGCAGGATAAAGTCAGCCCTGCGGTCAGCACGCTGCAAAAATTATTAAAGGTCTATGGCCTCTCCCTGTCGGAATTTTTCTCCGAACCGGTAAAAGATGAACCGCCGAAGGTCGTGGTGGATGCCGGGGAGTTGATTGATATCGGCAGCCAGGGCGTGTCTTTAAAGCTGATCCATAACGGCAATCCCAACAGAACGCTGGCGATGCTGTTAGAAACCTATGAGCCGGGAGCCACCACCGGAGAGAAAATTCGTCATCAGGGTGAAGAGACCGGCACGCTGCTGGAGGGACAGATTACCCTGACTATCAGCGGCCAGAGCTACTCCCTGCATGCGGGGCAGAGTTACGTGATTAATACCGGTCATCCGCACAGCTTTACCAATTCATCAACCCAGCCCTGCCGGATTGTCAGCGCGCACACGCCGGCCACCTTTTAGCGCATGAATGAGGAGAGCATTATGGATCATGTAAAGAGTTACTATGCTGCGACAGCCAATCCTCATGAGTCCTGGCCTCAGCTTCAGGAGAGTATTCAGTGCGATGTCTGCGTGATTGGCGCAGGCTTTACCGGGCTTTCCTCGGCGCTGTTTCTCACTGAAACGGGGTACGATGTGGTGGTGCTGGAAGCGGCAAAAGTGGGGTTTGGCGCCAGCGGCCGCAACGGCGGGCAGGTGGTAAATTCCTACAGCCGCGATGTGGATGTGATTGAACAGCGCTACGGCAAAGAGAGCGCCCAACTGCTCGGCAGCATGATGTTCGAGGGTGCCAGTGTGATCCGCGATCGTATCAGTCGCTACGCTATTGATTGCGATTTCCGGCCCGGCGGCATTTTCGCTGCGCTGAACAAGCGCCAGCTGCACCACCTGAAGCTTCAACATAAACGCTGGGAGCACTATGGCAATGCGGAACTGGAGATGCTTGACGAAGCGGCAATGCGCCGTGAAGTTGCCAGCGAGCGCTATGTAGGCGGGCTGCTGGATAATAATGGCGGCCACCTTCATCCGTTAAATCTGGCGCTGGGAGAAGCAGAAGCCATTCGCCGTCATGGTGGTCGTATTTATGAAAGGTCGGAGGTCATTTCAGTCTCCTACGGTACACCGCATCAAATAACCACCGCTCAGGGCCATGTGACGGCAAAATTCGTCATTTTCGCCGGAAACGCCTACCTTGCGCCGCATCTTGAGCCACGCCTGGCGCGCATGAGCATTCCCTGCGGCTCGCAGATTATCACCACTGAGCCGCTCTCTGCGGATAAAGCGTTGTCGTTATTGCCAAATAATCGCTGTGTGGAGGACTGTAATTACCTGCTTGATTACTTCCGTCTCACTGCCGATAACCGTCTGCTCTACGGCGGGGGCGTGGTTTATGGCGCGCGCGAGCCGCAGGATATCGAAACACTGATCCGCCCCAAGCTGCTTAAAACCTTCCCGCAGCTGGCAGAGATCAAATTCGACTATGCCTGGAGCGGCAATTTCCTGCTGACCCTGTCGCGTATGCCGCAAATTGGCCGTCTGGACAACGGCGTCTTTTATATTCAGGGCGACAGCGGACATGGCGTGACCTTTACCCATCTGGCAGGAAAACTCGCCTGCGAGGCGATCAAAGGGCAACCCCAACGCTTTGATGCCTTCGCCAAAATCCCGCACCTTCCTTTCCCTGGCGGTCACCGTTTTCGTATCCCTCTCACCGCAATTGGCGCAGCCTGGTATTCACTGCGGGACAGGTTAGGGGTTTAACTCACTGGCCGCTTTATAAAAGCGGCATCTTCGCCGGATCGGGATAGCGATACTCAAAGCCCAAATCGCGACAAATTTTGCTGCCGTCGATCAGTTTGCCCTTATCAGTGTTCTCCTGCTGACGAAAGGTAGGTGGCGTCAGCCCAAGCTGGCGTGCCACCGCCGGATAGAATTCGCTGCGTGCAGGGTGCTCTGGCGCACTGAGGTTGTAGATATGGCCACCTTTGGGCGTTTGCAGCAGCAGTGAAATTGCGGCGACCACATCTTCCAGATGCACCAGATTAACGCCATGACTGCCGTCGGCGAGATCCGTTTTGCCTGCCAGGAACCGCCCCGGATGGCGTTCAGGACCCACCAGCCCGGAAAGGCGCAGGATATCCACCGAAGTGTGCGGAAGATGATGCAACCACTCCTCCAGCTCTTTAAGCGTTTTACCGGCAACGGTTTGCGGCTCCAGCGGCGAGCTTTCTTTCATCACGCCAGAACCGCTGCCATAGACCGAGGTGGAGCTGGTAAAAATAATCCTTGGGATAGCGCGTGCCAGGGCGCTGTCGACAATTTGCTGAACGGCCAGCATATAGCTCTCTCCCCCTTCAGCCGTGCGGCTGGCTGGCAGCGTGATCACCAGCGCATCCACGCTGAGTAAAGCTTCCAGATCGTCCGCATCACAGATCAACTCCGGCGTCAGCTCCAGCAGATAACTTTCAATGCCGCACATCCGCGCAGCGTCCACGCCATCCTGGGTGGTCTTGCTTCCCAAAACCTGCCAGCCGTGAGCGGTTAAGGACAGCCCCAGCGGCAAACCCAGCCAGCCCAGACCCACAATCGCAACTCTTTTCATCCTCTGACTCCTGTAGTGAGGCGTGTTCAATCCCTTAAACCTACGCCAGCGTACTCTTTGTGACAATGCAGAGATGATGAGAGAATCTTACTTAATTGACAAAAAAGGGTTGCGCGCGGCGCGTCACCTGCGTTAGGTTATTTGTCACGATATGAATATCCATTCATCCAAGAGAATTTTATGACACGCGTTCAGTTTACTCACCATCATCACCATCATCCTGACTAGTCTTTCAGGCGATGTGTGCTGGAAGACGATCAGAGTCTTCCAGTGGTGCAGAACGCAAGAGCAGCCCCCGGAAGATCGCCTTCCGGGGGCTTTTTTTTGGGTTGAACCCGGCCGGGATGAGAGAACTGCAACAGGTTGACGCAGACAGTTAGCAGACAGTTAAAGGAAAAGTACTCATGTTAGATAACACCCGTTTACGCATAGCTATGCAGAAATCAGGCCGTTTAAGCGATGAATCACGCGAATTGCTCGCCCGCTGCGGAATTAAAATCAATTTACAGCAGCAGCGCCTGATAGCTTTCGCCGAGAACATGCCCATTGATATCCTGCGCGTGCGTGATGACGATATTCCGGGGCTGGTGATGGATGGCGTGGTTGACCTTGGTATCATTGGCGAAAACGTGCTGGAAGAAGAGCTGCTGACCCGCCGCGCTCAGGGAGAAGATCCGCGTTATTTCACGCTGCGTCGTCTGGATTTCGGCGGCTGCCGCCTGTCGCTGGCGATGCCGGTGGACGATGAGTACACCGGCCCGCAATGTTTACAAAACTCCCGTATCGCCACCTCTTACCCTCACCTGCTGAAGCAGTATCTCGACAAACAAAAGGTGGCGTTTAAGTCCTGCCTGCTGAACGGTTCAGTAGAAGTGGCACCGCGTGCCGGTCTGGCCGATGCCATCTGCGACCTGGTTTCCACCGGCGCGACACTGGAAGCCAACGGTTTGCGCGAAGTTGAAGTCATTTACCGCTCCAAAGCCTGCCTGATCCAGCGTGATGGTGAAATGCCGGCGGCCAAACAGGAGCTTATCGACAAGCTGATGACCCGTATTCAGGGCGTTATCCAGGCGCGTGAGTCCAAATACATCATGCTGCACGCGCCAAGCGACAAGCTGGAAGATATCATCTCCCTGCTGCCGGGAGCAGAGCGCCCTACCTTGCTGCCGCTGGCTGGCGACCAGAGCCGCGTAGCGATGCATATGGTCAGTAGCGAAACGCTGTTCTGGGAAACGATGGAAAAGCTGAAAGCGCTGGGCGCCAGCTCCATCCTTGTGCTGCCCATTGAGAAGATGATGGAGTAACAATGGCTAACTTCGCGACCCCCATTGACTGGCAGAGCTGTAGTGAAGCTCAGCAGCAGGCGCTGCTGACCCGTCCGGCTATTTCTGCTTCAGAAAATATCAGCCAGACCGTGCGCGGCATTCTGGATAAAGTGAAGGCTGAAGGCGATGCGGCGCTACGCTTCTACAGCGCTACCTTCGATAAAACCCAGGTTGATGAGCTACGCGTCACGCCAGAGCAGATCGAGGCCGCTGCGGCGCGTCTTGGTGATGAGATCAAACAGGCGATGGCCGTTGCCGTTGGCAATATTGAAACCTTCCATGTGGCGCAGCAGTTGCCCCCGGTAGATATCGAAACGCAGCCAGGGGTGCGCTGTCAGCAGATTACCCGTCCGGTGGCGTCTGTCGGTCTGTACATTCCTGGCGGCTCTGCCCCGCTCTTCTCTACCGTGCTGATGCTGGCAACGCCTGCCCGCATCGCCGGCTGCCAGCGTGTGGTGCTCTGTTCGCCGCCGCCCATTGCCGACGAAATTCTCTACGCTGCCAGGCTCTGCGGCGTAAAAGAAGTGTTTCAGGTTGGGGGCGCACAGGCCATTGCTGCACTGGCAATGGGGACAGAGTCGGTGCCCAAGGTCGACAAAATTTTTGGGCCAGGCAATGCTTATGTAACCGAAGCCAAGCGCCAGGTCAGCCAGCGTCTTGATGGGGCCGCGATAGATATGCCAGCCGGGCCTTCCGAAGTGCTGGTGATTGCCGATGCTGAAGCCACGCCCGCCTTTGTTGCTTCTGATTTGCTTTCGCAGGCGGAACACGGCCCGGACTCTCAGGTTATTTTGCTGACGCCCTCTTCAGAGATGGCAAAAGCGGTTGCGGAGGCGGTTGAAGCACAGCTGGCAGAGCTACCCCGTGCCGAAACCGCACGTAAGGCGCTGGAAAGCAGCCGCCTGATTGTGACGAAAGATTTACTGCAATGTGTGGAAATCAGCAACCGCTACGGGCCCGAACACCTGATTATTCAGACGCGCCAGGCTCGTGACCTGGTAGAGAGCATCACCAGCGCGGGTTCGGTGTTCCTCGGCGACTGGTCGCCGGAGTCTGCCGGGGATTATGCATCCGGCACTAACCATGTGCTGCCCACCTATGGTTATACCGCGACCTGTTCCAGCCTGGGGCTGGCTGATTTTCAGAAGCGCATGACAGTGCAGGAGCTGACGCCGCAGGGCTTTATGAACCTGGCGCCCACTATTGAAATCCTGGCGGCGGCGGAACAGCTTACCGCCCATAAAAATGCCGTTACCCTGCGCGTCGCCGCGCTCAAGGAGAAGTCATGAGCAACAGGATTGAAGAGCTGGCGCGTGCCAACGTTCGCGCCCTGACGCCTTATCAGTCTGCCCGGCGTCTTGGCGGCAACGGCGACGTCTGGCTTAACGCTAACGAATATCCGCTGGCGGTGCCTTTTGAGCTGACCCAGCAAACGCTGAACCGCTATCCTGAGTGCCAGCCAGCGCTGGTAATTGAGCGCTATGCGGCCTATGCGGGATTGACGCCGGAGCAGGTACTGGTCAGCCGGGGAGCCGATGAAGGGATTGAACTGCTGATCCGCGCTTTCTGCGAACCGGGTAAAGATGCGGTGCTGTTCTGCCCGCCAACTTACGGCATGTACAGCGTCAGCGCGGAAACTATCGGCGTGGAGTACCGCACCGTGGAAGCACGGGAAGGCTGGCAGCTGAACCTGCCAGCTATTGCTGACCAGTTGGATGGCGTAAAAGTGGTTTATGTCTGTAGCCCCAACAACCCCACCGGTAATCTGATCAATCCTGAAGATATCCGCGAGCTGCTGGAGATGACCCGTGGTAAAGCGCTGGTGGTGGCCGATGAGGCTTACATCGAGTTTTGCCCGCAGGCTTCGCTCACCAGCTGGCTGAAAACCTATCCTCACCTTGTGATCCTGCGTACCCTTTCAAAAGCCTTTGCGCTGGCGGGCCTGCGTTGCGGCTTTACGCTGGCTAATGCCGAGGTTATCGCCCTGCTGATGAAAGTGATCGCCCCTTACCCACTTTCCACGCCCGTAGCGGATATCGCCGCTCAGGCGTTGAGCGACCAGGGCATCGCGCTGATGAGGCAGCACGTGAGCGAGCTGATCGCCACACGTGAGCAGCTGATCGCCTCGCTCAAGGCATGTGATTGCGTGGAGGAGGTCTTCCCCAGCGACACCAATTATGTGCTTGCCCGTTTTACCTCTTCCGGCCAGGTCTTTAAAACGCTGTGGGATCTGGGCATTATCCTGCGTGACCAGAATAAACAGCCGGGGCTGTCGGGATGTTTACGCATCTCTGTCGGTACCCGCGAAGAGTGCGAGCGCGTTATCTCCGCGTTGAACAAATTACCCGGCGCGTCCGGTTCCATGGAGCAAGCATGAGCCAGAAAACCCTTTTTATCGATCGTGACGGCACGATCATCTCCGAACCTCCGGCGGATTTTCAGGTGGACCGCATGGACAAGCTGGCCTTCGAGCCGGATGTGATCCCTGCGCTGTTGTCCCTCCAGAAGGCGGGTTACAAGCTGGTGATGATCACCAATCAGGATGGGCTAGGCACCGAAAGCTTCCCGCAGGCGGATTTTGACGGCCCGCATAATCTGATGATGCAGATCCTCACCTCGCAAGGGGTACAGTTTGATGACGTGCTGATTTGCCCTCACCTGCCGGAAGAGAGCTGTGACTGCCGCAAGCCAAAAACCAAAATGGTTGAAGCCTGGCTGGCGGAAGGCGCACTGGATACGGCGAGCAGCTATGTGATTGGCGACCGCGCGACCGACGTGGAGCTGGCAAACAATATGGGTATTACCGGCCTGCTCTATTCGCGGAACGATCTTAACTGGCAGGCCATTGAGCAGCAGCTGACCAGGCGCGATCGCCATGCGCTGGTTAAGCGTAATACGAAAGAAACGCAGATCAGCGTGGAGGTCTGGCTGGATCGCGAAGGCAACAGCAAGTTCAACACCGGCGTTGGCTTCTTTGATCACATGCTGGATCAGATTGCCACCCACGGCGGCTTCCGCATGAATATTGAGGTGAAAGGCGATCTCTATATCGACGATCACCACACCGTGGAAGATACCGGCCTGGCGCTGGGTGAAGCGCTGCTGAAAGCGCTGGGCGACAAGCGTGGCATTGGCCGCTTCGGATTTGTGCTGCCGATGGACGAATGCCTGGCGCGCTGCGCGCTGGATATCTCCGGCCGGCCGCACCTCGAATATAAAGCGGAATTCAGTTACCAGCGTGTGGGCGATCTGAGCACCGAGATGGTCGAGCACTTCTTCAGCTCGCTCTCCTACACCATGGCCAGTACGCTGCACCTGAAAACCAAAGGTAAAAACGACCACCACCGCGTGGAAAGCCTCTTTAAAGCCTTTGGCCGCACGCTGCGCCAGGCGATCCGCGTTGAGGGCAATACGCTGCCCAGTTCAAAAGGAGTGCTGTGATGAATGTGGTGATCCTGGATACAGGCTGCGCCAATCTCTCTTCGGTAAAGTGGGCCGTGCAGCGTCTGGGTTTTGATCCGGTAGTGAGCCGCGATGCCGATATCGTTTTACAGGCTAATAAGCTGTTGCTGCCGGGCGTAGGAACCGCTCAGGCGGCGATGGATCAGCTGCGTGAACGCGAGCTGATCGAGTTAATCAAAGCCTGTACTCAACCCGTGCTGGGCATCTGCCTGGGCATGCAGCTTCTGGGTTCGGAAAGCGATGAGAGCGGCGGCGTTAAAACGTTGGGAATAATCGAAGAGCCTGTGCAGAAAATGCAGGATTTAGGCCTGCCGCTGCCCCATATGGGCTGGAACCAGATCGCCTCTCAGGCTGGCAATCATCTGTTCCGTGGCATTCCCGATGGTTCGTACTTCTACTTCGTGCACAGCTATGCGATGCCGGTGAACCCCTACACCATTGCCCAGTGTAACTACGGCGAAGCCTTCACCGCTGCCGTACAGAAAGATAATTTCTTCGGCGTACAGTTCCACCCGGAGCGTTCCGGTGCCGCTGGCGCGCAGCTGCTGAAAAATTTCCTGGAGATGTAACGGGTATGATTATCCCCGCATTAGATTTAATAGAGGGCAAAGTGGTTCGTCTTCATCAGGGCGACTACGGACAGCAGCGTGATTACGGTAGCGACCCGCTCCCCCGCCTGCAAGATTATGAAGCCCAGGGTGCGGAAGTGCTGCATCTGGTCGATCTCACCGGCGCCAAAGATCCTGCTGCCCGCCAGATCCCATTACTGACCACTTTGCTGGCAGGCGTCAGCGTACCGGTTCAGATAGGTGGCGGCATTCGTACCCGTGAAGATGTGGAGGCTCTGCTTAAAGCTGGCGCAAGCCGGGTCGTGGTCGGTTCAACCGCCGTAAAAGATCCAGAGGAAGTGAAGAGCTGGTTTAAGCAGTATGGGCCGGAAGCTATTGTGCTGGCGCTGGACGTGCACATTGATGCCAGCAACCGCAAAGAAGTGGCGATTAGCGGCTGGCAGGAAGCAGCAGGCGTGACGCTGGAAGAGGTGATTGAGCAGTTTCAACCTGTGGGGCTGAAGCATGTACTCTGCACCGATATCTCCCGCGATGGCACGCTGAGCGGCTCAAACGTGGCGTTATACCGTGAGATCTCCACACGGTTCCCCGCCATCGCGTTTCAGTCTTCTGGCGGCATCGGTTCGCTGGAGGACATTACCGCGTTAAACGGCTCGGGTGCCAAAGGCGTGATCGTAGGTCGCGCACTGTTAGAAGGTAAATTCACCGTCTCGGAGGCTATTTCATGCTGGCAAAAAGGATAATTCCCTGCCTGGACGTTCGTGACGGTCAGGTCGTTAAAGGCGTACAGTTCCGTAATCATGAAATCATCGGCGATATCGTGCCGCTGGCCCAGCGCTATGCGCAGGAAGGAGCTGATGAGCTGGTCTTTTATGATATCACTGCTTCTTCCGATGGACGCGTAGTTGATAAGAGCTGGGTCTCGCGTGTGGCAGAAGTGATCGATATTCCCTTCTGCGTGGCCGGGGGCATTAAGTCCACCGAAGAAGCTGCGCAGATATTGTCGTTTGGTGCAGATAAAATCTCCATCAACTCTCCAGCGCTGGCTGACCCGGAACTGATTACGCGTCTGGCAGATCGTTTTGGTGTGCAGTGCATCGTGGTGGGAATTGATACCTGGTTTGACAGCGAAACCGGCAAATATCATGTTAATCAGTACACCGGCGACGAAAAGCGCACCAAAGTTACCACCTGGGAAACTCTGGAATGGGTGCAGGAGGTGCAGAAGCGCGGCGCAGGTGAAATCGTTCTGAATATGATGAACCAGGACGGTGTGCGCAATGGTTACGATCTGATTCAGTTGCAGAAGGTGCGTGAGGTGTGCAAGGTGCCGCTTATCGCCTCCGGTGGCGCGGGTACGATGGAACACTTCCATGAAGCGTTCCGGGATGCTGACGTGGACGGAGCGCTGGCCGCTTCCGTCTTCCATAAACAGATCATTAATATCGGGGAACTGAAAAGGTTCCTGATCGAAAAAGGTGTGGAGATCCGCGCGTGTTAACTGAACAACAGCTGGCCCAGCTGGACTGGGTAAAAACGGATGGCATGATGCCAGCCATCGTGCAACATGCCGTTTCTGGTGAAGTGCTGATGCACGGCTATATGAACCAGGAAGCGCTGACCAAAACGCTGGAAATTGGCAAGGTGACATTCTGGTCCCGCACCAAAGAGCGTCTTTGGACAAAAGGCGAAACGTCAGAGAATTACCTGAACGTGGTGAGCATTACCCCAGACTGCGATAACGATACGCTGCTGGTTCTGGCTAATCCCATCGGGCCAACCTGCCATTTGGGTACGTCCAGCTGCTTCTCCCCTGCTGCACCGGACTGGACTTTCCTTTACCAGCTGGAACAGCTGCTGGCGGAGCGTAAACATGCCGACCCGAAAAGCTCTTATACCGCCAGTCTTTACGCCAGCGGCACCAAGCGCATAGCGCAGAAAGTCGGTGAAGAAGGCGTGGAAACCGCACTGGCGGCGACGGTAAACGACCGCCATGAGCTGACCAACGAAGCCTCGGATCTGATCTATCACCTGCTGGTTCTGCTACAGGATCAGGATTTGAATCTGAGTACGGTCATCGATAATCTTCGTCAGCGGCATAAATAAGTTTCAGTTTATTATTAAGGGCCGGTTATCCGGCCTTTTTTATTAAGGAGGATCTATGAGCACTTTTGAGCGTCTTACCAGCCTGCTCGACAGCCAAAAGGCCCGGTACACCGTGATGGAGCATGTACCCACAGGAAAATGTGAAGAGGTAGCTGCCATTCGCGGCACCGAGGTTGGTCAGGGTGCTAAAGCGCTGGTTTGCCATGTAAAAGGTAACGGACTGAAGCAGTATGTTCTGGCCGTCTTACCAGCAGACCAGCAGGCTGATTTGGGTAAAGTTGCGCAAGCCGTAGGTGGCCTGCGGGCATCGCTGGCAAGCCCTGCGGAGGTAGATCGTCTGACCGGCTGCGTATTTGGCGCGATCCCACCCTTCAGCTTTCATGATGAGCTGAAGGTGGTTGTGGACCCTACTCTGTGTGAGCGTAACGCGGAAATAGCATTCAACGCCGGGTTACTGGAGAAATCTATGGTATTGGATGTGGAAGACTATCAGCGGATTTGTCGGTTTGAGCGGGTGAGTATTTTGAAATAGTGATTCACAGGGCACGAGTAAACTGGCACAGCCCATATCTGGGCCACTTTGATACACTGCCGGGCAGGACTTTAACCGACAGTTTTCGACTCTGGTCCCGGCAATGACCAGAATGCTGTCGAAAAGCTGATCGGAAATCTTAAGCAAAAACGACAGCATATCCGTCAGGTTATTAATCATTACTTTGATTAACATTCTCCAATCATCGAACTGACATCTCAGTGTCACACGTTGATGCACATAGCTTGTCAGGCTGGCCTGATGACTGATATCCATTGTGACGAGAAGCTATCCCTTATCTGTACACTACGTCTCATGCGTGGCAGGCGATTAAATCTCTGGCACGCTATCTTGTGGCAGCAACGTGCAAATGCTTGCCGATATTTACGGCAGCGAACCTTGTGATGAAGCCTGCTGCATCTGCAAAGTACCTATGGCGATCGATTACCAATACCAAAGAGCCTCATGCCAGTGGCGCTGAACAGCGCAGCGTTCATGGTGTGAGCCATCCACGACTAATAAAAATTGATTCATATAGAGTTTATTGGAAGAAAGCATGCCTTTATGCCGCTATTTAAGAACGAAGCAGTGCCGCTTGCTAGTTATGAGTACATCACCGTTCTGTTTAGCGGCGTAATCCTTCATAGATGAGCCATTGGCGAGCTAATTGAACCTGCTGAGGTTGTGTCTGTTATTCTGGACCTGCTAATCAATGGGCTGAAGCCGCTAAGAGCAGACTATGGTGGGATGTTGTAGTGAGAAACTGAATGAGAGTTGCTACCGTGGGAAGCTTGGTAAAGAGACAGACTGCAAAAAAGAAATGGCCAGGAAAGTTGCTTGCTCTATGAACCTGATATTTTTTAGTTAAAAAAAGGCTTCCCGGGGGAAACCTTTATAAAAAAACTTATTGAAATCTATTCATTTTTTTATTTAACATAGTATAACTTTATATTTCGTTGTTTCTCGTACGTCTTATGTCAAAGATATTTCTGATTATTACAATCCCGGATCCAATAATTCCCCCCAAAATAATAGCCAATAAGAGAGTTAATGATTTTTTAGGACTATCTCTGTATATTGGCAAGTCGGGTTTTTTGATATATTGGAAATTCTGCATTCTTGAAAAATCTATTCTTAAATTATTAAGTGAAAGCAAAGCCCTTTGGCTTGCATAATAGTAGTCATTATATTCCAGAGGCTTAGATTTTTCATTAGCAATCATGGAACTAAGAGCAGATGTGCCTAATAAATATAAAGTATCATCTGATAGAAACTCTGCCTGACTTAAATTAGATTTTTCTATTTTAGCAGCTTCAGCTATTTTCATAGCTTGCTTCATAACGTCTATACGATGCTCTTTTTTATCTTGAGCAATTTTTTCTTGAGCAGCAATAGAGTCTTTAAGACCATTTTGCCTGACAAAAATATTACTTCTCATATCTATAGCAAAATCGTCAGAAACATTCTTATTTAACTCATTGAGATAATGGCTTAATTTTTGCTGAGCTTGCTTAGGAGAGCTACCAGTAAAGGTGATACTGATAGGATCATCCTTACCTGCTGTTACAGGCCTAACCTTCAAGTCTAGTGGTTCTTCAAGGTTTCTTAAAGTCCCCGAAAGAGCATATGCAGAAGCTATATATCTACCGAAAATCTGGCGTTGTAAATCTGGCAATGACACTTTGTCTTCAATGTTTTGAACGTAAAGAACACTCAATGCATTATTAAATGTGGCAACCTGTCCCGCGGCAGGTTGAGTAATAATCGTCTCAGAGGTCCATTTCTCTTTTGCAAACAGAAGATAGATAGCTGCTAAAATCACCATAATAACAATAGAAGACAATATGATAATTTTACCATTCCATAATTTAGCCACAAGATCAAAAAGATCAAACTCTTCGTCATGGTGACTGTTTGCTGAATGTGACGAGTTATGCTCAGAGCGAGCTGAATGCTTCTCAAGTGACATAATTTGATAATACTCTGATAAATTATTAAGCAGCAAAAAAATAATGCTGAAGGGAGTATGGAGTTTGAATTAAAAAATACCTCCCACTTAAGAGGGAGGTATTAACTTTAGTCCAACCATTCAGTGTGGAATACACCTTCTTTATCAGTACGCTTGTAGGTGTGCGCACCAAAGTAATCGCGCTGCGCCTGAATCAGGTTAGCAGGCAATACCGCTGAACGATAACTGTCATAGTATGCGATAGCAGCAGAGAACGTAGGTGTTGGGATACCGTTCTGTACGGCATAAGCAACCACATCACGCAGCGCCTGCTGATATTCATCTGCTACGTTTTTAAAGTATGGTGCCAACAGCAGGTTAGCAATGTTCGCATTATCTGCATACGCATCGGTAATCTTTTGCAGGAACTGAGCACGAATGATGCACCCTGCACGGAAGATTTTAGCAATCTCACCGTAGTGCAGATCCCAGTTGTTTTCATCAGAAGCTGCTTTCAGCTGTGAGAAGCCCTGCGCATAAGAAACGATTTTACCCAGGTACAAAGCACGACGAACTTTCTCAACGAACTCTGCTTTATCACCGGAGATTGTTTGCACCGTTGGTCCGCTCAGTACTTTAGAAGCCGCCACACGCTGTGTCTTCAGAGAAGAGAGGTAACGGGCGAACACGGATTCAGTAATGAGTGACAGTGGCTCTCCAAGATCCAGAGAACTCTGGCTGGTCCATTTACCGGTGCCTTTGTTAGCTGCTTCATCAAGGATCACATCAACCAGATAGTTGCCGTCTTCATCTTTTTTAGTGAAGATATCTTTAGTGATATCGATCAGGTAGCTGCTTAGCTCACCTTCATTCCACTCGCTAAAGGTTTTAGCAAGGTCATCATTGCTCAGGTTCAGAGCATTTTTAAGCAGGGAATAGGCTTCTGCAATCAGCTGCATGTCGCCATACTCGATGCCGTTGTGAACCATCTTCACATAATGACCCGCACCGTCCGGACCCATATAGGCCACGCACGCTTCGCCTTCTGCACGGGCTGCAATCTCAGTCAGGATAGGCGCAACCAGTTCATAAGCTTCTTTCTGTCCACCAGGCATGATGGAAGGCCCTTTAAGCGCACCCTCTTCACCACCGGATACGCCAGTACCAATGAAGTTGAAGCCCTGATCGGACAGTTCACGATTGCGGCGAATAGTATCTTTATAGAAGGTGTTACCGCCATCGATCAGGATGTCACCTTTATCAAGATGCGGGGTCAGAGAAGCGATTGTTTTATCTGTGGCTTCTCCAGCCTGGACCATCAGGAGAATACGACGTGGCTTCTCAAGGGATTCAACAAACTCTTCGATGGTGTAGTAAGGCGCCAGTTTTTTGCCTTCATTTTCAGCGATGACTTCTTCCGTCTTTTCGCGTGAACGGTTAAAAATTGACACTGTATAACCGCGGCTCTCAATGTTGAGAGCCAGGTTACGGCCCATTACTGCCATACCTACAACGCCGATCTGTTGCTTGGACATACCTACTCCTGTCTACGTGTTGTTACTTGCAGTTTTGGCACTGCGGCCAATGTTCTAAACATGTTAACTCAGGTTTGTGTAATGAAGAAAGTAATTGGTGCGATAGTGGCATTGATTCAGAACATAGTATGAAATTAAAAAATGGTAGCGCTCACTTAACCATCACCGCCTTACTAACATGGCCAACAAATGAACATCAAAGCAATCATTTTCTAAAAACGGCGCGCCATGCATAGAAACAAAAACAATAGGCGGCATTTAAGATACTTAAACATTCAACTTCTCTATAAATCTGCCATTGTCGTCTGGCTTTCTTGAATTTATTCCTTGAAATTGAGCCTGCAACAATCCTGTACTCAGTCAATACTTCTGTAAGTGCATGAGCCTTAACTCCCGTTTTAAGAATTTTAAGCCATAAGGCATAATCTTGGCCCGTACGCAATAGTGGCATAGTTAAGTCATCAATAACATTACGTCGTAATATCACAGTAGAACAACCTAAAGTAGCTTTCTTTTTTAACATATCAACATAAGTAACAGGGGAAATATGATGTGTATCGACTGTCTGACCAGAATCGATTCCATCTTCCGAAATAATTTTATAGGCGGTAAATGAAAATTTAATATCATCACCCATAAATTTCAGTTGCAATTCAAGTTTTTTGGAATGCCAAATATCATCACTATCAATGAAAGCAATAAAATCTCCAGAGGCTCGAGCAAGAGAATTATTTCGTGTGACAGCTGCACCTGAGTTAACGGAATTCTTTTGTGGCTTGACTCTGGGATCTTGTAAACTTAAACGAAGCAAAATATCATAAGTTTTATCGGTTGAGCAATCATCAGTTACTAACCATTCCCAGTTGCTATAGGTCTGTTTCAATAAGCAAAAATATAATTCTTCTATAAAGGTTTCAGCATTATAGGCTGGGGTGATAATAGACACTAACTTGCTCAATTTTACTTGTCCTTATTAATCATGAAAGAACTAACATTAAGCATAAAATAATCCATACTCGCAATAAATTGATTATCGTTAAGTTTATTTATTACATTAAACTTTTCAAGCCCCTTAGTGAACCCCGTGAAAACAGGTACAAAATGAATGCTATCCTTAACAATAAGACGAGAATCGAAATTATTTTTAGTTGTTACCATCTTATACCAGATATCATCTGCATAAGGACATATTTTAGCAATTTCATCAAAGAGCGCTATTGAATTGTCAAGCGCTTTAATTGGGTAACATATACCTGATACACCTGTAGGTAAAATTGTATAGTCTTTTGCAGACATTTTTGAAGCTAGTGACCATTGATCATATGGACTGATTCTTCCATTTTTATTGATAATAATATTTCTTCCTCGATAACAAAGTACAGCGGGTTCATTTTTTTTATTATAATTATTGAAACCTTCCATCCAATTTTCAGGATAAAAAATGTCATCATCTGCTGTAACAATAAATTTAGGTGTAATATGACGAGGTAAAGAATTATCATCCAGTATAAATGAAAGTTTTTTATAGGAACGAACATCACGATCTACATACCTAACGGTTAAGCCTCTTCTCTCTTGATGCTGTAAAATTTTTAACCAAACACCTCGGGGCTTATCATTTTTATATAGCCAAAGCACAATAGCGTCTGGTTTGAAAGACTGCTGAAATATACTTTCTATTGTTAAAAACGAGAACTTAACTCTACTGCCATAACTTGTCAAAGAGACAACATATCCATTATTACCAGGCTCTAATTTTGGACTAAAAAAAACTAATCTCATCAGGTAATAAACAGTCAAATATAAAGATTTTATAGTAACTAAAATTTTTTTTATTAAGGTCATTTTTTTAATCCAAAATTAAAACGTGGCATTTTTTTAATTATTTGTATGCAGAAATAAAAAAGCATAACAAAAGCAGAAACCTCATAAGGAGTCAACAAATAATAATAATAGTCAAACCATGAGAAAAATAGAAACGAAGTTAAAAAGGTATAAATCATCAGCATTAATTTCGAGTGACTGGACATACCACATAAAAAAGAAAGAAGAAAAATCATGATGAAGAAAAACAAAAACGCGTAATTTCCTGCCGATAAAAGTAAGGTTCCCCATATTGAAGGAACATTCCCCACAGCGCCGTATATTATATTTAAAGGCAACATTGGTCTTACAAGCTCAAGAGTGAGTAAATCACTTCCTGATATCGCATTGAATATATTTAAAAATCCAGCAAGCAAACCAAAAGCATCTTTAAATGTAAGATTATTATATAAGCCCAATCCTTCATAATTAGAAAGTGTGAGTATTCCCGAAAACAAGTAACCTAAAAAATGAATCATTATACTAAACATTACAGAAAAATAATCCAGATTACCAGATTGGTTGCTCATAATGACTTTCATAAAATAAACAGAGAAAAACAGAGCAATTAAAACAAGAGCTAGCTTTAGTGAAATAGTAATATACTTTTTAAATGAAAGCTGAATAAATTTTCCACTAATAACATACCAAACCATCCATACCAAGGGTATCATTACCCAATATTTAACCTGTTTCATGAATAAAAGAATAAATATAAAGGAAATAAAAACTATATATTTCTTCTTCTTATGTTTAAGATAAATTTCCACTAAAAAAGGTAGCGTAGCCATTAATATAGCAAAGGAATGTCCAGCGAATCCATAAGTAAGCCTAGCTTCAAAATCCTCGCTAACAAAACTTCCCAAGTCTCGATAGGCAGAAAAAATATGCCAACTACAAATCAATGACATTAACAGCGCAACATTTGTTATAAAATTCTTTGCCCGATCCCCATAGTTAAAAAGGGAAAATTCAATGACAGGAGGTTTTATTTTATCTATACGTGAGAAGAATATTGCGGCCGTGATACTTGCTAAAAGGCCACATAAGTAAAACAAAAATATATAAAAATAGACAAATTTACTAAGCGTAATGAAGCCGAGAGATTGACCTATCAATTCATATATAAGGAGAATAAAATAAACTCCAATAAACGAAACTATGCAGGGTGTTAATCGCTTCCAGCAATAATAATCAATAGTGAACCCTACGGGAAGCAAAAAAAAGAAGAGAAAGACCATTATTTCATACATAAACTACATCCCCTAAGACCTACTGAACATAAATGACTAGAGAAATTTATTGATAAACATTTTTTTTATTTTCACAAAGAAATAGACAGGTCTCATCATAAAATGAATTATATCAAGAATTTTTGAAAATCTACCTTTTTTGTTATTGGTCACCTTTTTAATTAACCTTTTCCCATTGAGTAATATCAACGTATCAATTTTCAATAACTTAGGATACAAACCCTTAAGCTCTTTAAAAGTATGCATTTTATCTATATTAATTAGATCATTTAAAAAACCTTCATTAATATAACGTTGAGAATTCTTTGAGATTGAGTTAGCCACTCGATAGTTAACGGTGATTTCATCATTGAAAGACAGCTTATAGCCCTGTCCAGTAATTCTTAACCAAAGCGGAAGATCCTCAATATTTCTAAAACGTTCATCTGCATAGCCTACTTCAGCTAATATATTAGTGTTCAGAAATGAAGTGGGGGCCAGGTTGAAACTTTTGAACTTCAAATATTCATGCTGTTCACAAGCTGTCATTTCAAAGAAAGGCATATCATACTTTTCAGGAACAACCTTACTTATATATCCAAACCATTGCATCCTTGAAAAAATAGCAAAACTTTCTTTATGGGTGTTTTTATATTGTACATAACTGGATATGCAGTTTGGTCTTAACAGATCGTCACCGCCTATACTTTTAACCCATAAAGTATCAACTTTTTTCCATGCACGATTACAATTAGCACTTACTCCTGAGTTTTCAACGGAGGTTAATAACACCACTTCATTGAATTCACTTGCATAATCGCTAAGCCAGTCTTTTATTATTTTTATAGTAAAATCGGTAGAGAAATCATCCGAGATAATTAATTTTAAGTTGGCTGAACCATAATCCTGTTGCCGTATACTATTTAATGTTTCTATAATTGTCTTTTCAGAATTAAACGTTACAACTACTATGCTGATGATTTCTTTCATTAGGGTTTTCTCTACATTCACTTTGCAATTCTATCAAGATTGAAATAAACAAATATAAAATACATTAGATAGTTACAAGCAAAACCTATCGAAGCTCCCTGTATGCCAAATTTGGTGATAAATAAATATGATAACGCAATAAAAGTTAGTGAGAAAAAAACCTCAGAGAATATAAACCATCTGGTAGCACCTTTCGCAAGCATAGGAAAGGCATATAACCAAGAAAGGATTTTAAGCACATCCCCAACTAACTGAATTGCAAATATATCTCTAGCCGCTCTAAATTGCTCAGTAAATAAAACTGTAATCGCAACATCCCTCAAAAAATATATACTTATTGCCATCAAGCATACTAATGGCATTATTACCTTAGCGGTAATATGAATTTCTTTTCTTATTTCACCCAATGAAGATAAACTAGATAGCTTAGGTAAATAGTAAGTACTAAGCGCCAAGGTGACTATTGCTAAATATACTTCTGATATTTTCCATACTGCCTGCCACAATCCGGTTAATTCCCATCCCAGATGGGCCACCATAATGTTTCTTATAAAAACAAGGGCTAAAGGCATAGCCAAAGCAGATGTAATAGACATCAAAACATAAGAATATATTGCCTTAATATTTTCTTTTTCTACCTTCCCAAAAAAATATTTTAACCTTAGCCAAGGTTGCCTTAATGAGATTAATAATATAACAATACCGGATATTGAAAGATTCAATGCAGCTGCTAATAAGGCTCCATTTAAATTCCATTTGACGATTAAAGCAACCATTACAAGGGTCGAGACTGATACAGAAATCATCCCGGCGATTACATAACGTTTATATAGTTGCTGTCCATTTATTATAGAAATGGCAAATGTGTTTATAACCGAAAATGGAAGGACTCCACTTGAAATGATTATTATCCAATAATATTTAGGCTCATTAAATAAATATATTGATATGGATTGAGAAAACAACACGGATAGAGGGAAAATTATTAAAAAAATGCCTATCGACCATTGAAGTGCTGCACGCCACCAAGGCGCACAAGCTTCGTATCCATTCGAATAATTTTGAGAAGTATACCTTACTACTCCATTGCCAACCGGTGAAGTTGCTACACCATTGATAGCGGTGAGCATACTTTGAACCTGACCTAACATGCCCATTCCTGCTGGCCCTGTGTACACAGCCACTATCTTAGCTATGAAAAAACCTGCAGCCATTCTTACTAATGTTAAAAGCGCTGTAAAAAATGTTACAGATAATAACTTTTTCATTATTTAAACTCATTTACGGCATCAATAACTCTGTTGCAATGATCCTGACTCAAAGTTGGATCCATTGGTATAGAGAGGATTTCATCGTGCAGTCTTTCCGTAAAAGGAAGTTCTAATGAGTTAAGATTACTATAAGCTCTTTGTTTATGCGGAGGTATGGGATAATGCACAAGCGTTTGAATTCCTTTTGCATCCAAATGCTCAATTAATTTATGCCTCTTTGGGGAACGAATAACAAACAAATGCCAGACATGTTTTTCTACTTGACTGCAAAAAGGCAAAATAACATTAATGTTATTAATGTTATTCAGGTAGTTAAGGGCAATTTTCCTTCTTGCCATTATGTCTTCTTCCAAATAATTGAGCTTAACTTTTAACATTGCGGCCTGGATTTCATCCAACCGGCTATTCACACCAGTATAGATATTTTCGTATTTCTTATGTGACCCATAATTTCGTAATGCATTAATTACTTCATAGAGTTTTATATCATTTGTAACAATTGCGCCCGCATCACCCAATGCTCCTAGGTTTTTGCCAGGATAAAAACTAAAGGCTCCAGCATTCCCCCACGCACCAGCTTTTATTCCTGATAATGAGGCTCCATGTGCCTGTGCACAATCTTCAAGCACAAGAAGATTGTTATCTTTCGCAAAAGCAACGATTTCATCCATTTCAGATATTTGCCCATACAAATGTACAGGTAAAATAACTTTGGTTTTCGAAGTGATATTTTTCTTGCAATTTTCTACGGAAATATTATACGTTTTTTTATCTGGCTCGACTAATATAGGTATTAAATCATTTTCTGTAATTGCCAATATTGAAGCTATATAGGTATTAGCAGGAACTAATACATGGTCCCCTGGAGCAATATACCCTAATTCTTTCCATGCTCTAAGGGTAAGGATTAATGCATCCAGCCCGTTAGCCACGCCAATGCTATACTTCGTTCCGCAATATTTTGCAAATTCATTTTCGAATTCTTTTACTTCTTTTCCTAAGATATACCATCCTGAATCAATGACTCTTTCGCATGCCTTCAGAAGTTCAATCTTGTGTTTTTCATTAATTTTTTTTAAATCCAGGAAGTTAACCATTATCCCACCAAAAATTTATTAAACTTAGCCATTGAAGATAGAAATACATCTTTTCTATAAATAAAAAAATAATCAAGGTCATTTTCAGACACTATTTCTGCGCCCATTTTTTTATGGAATCCGATAACTTTTTCATTATTAACCCGCACATCAAAATGGGATTGTTCAAAACTTAAAGATTTAAAAGCCAGATTATAAATTAATAATGCGCTCTCTAATGCTGCAGAGTTAGTTTTATCTTTATTTAGTATCCAACTTCCCCAACAAAATGAAGCAGGGTTATCTTTGAAATCATACATTCTAATAGTGCCAATAGAATGATTGTTATCTAATCTTTGTATAATAAAGTAATATTCTTTTCCTTCAGCTTCTCTCTCTTTATATTTTTCTATCCATTTTTTTTGATCGCCTACTACTCCCGACGTTAACGACAAATGTTTATTGAATAATTCATCGTTCCTTAATGAGTAAATAAAATCAGCATCAGAAGGTTCAACCAATCGTAGATTAATTGTTTTAGCCGAAAGCTTCTCAAATTTCATTACGAGACTCCTCAAGGAATTGATTATAATCTCTGATATAATCACTTTCATCATAGTGATGATCAGCAAGAACCATTAGAACGCAATCATCAGAAAACTCAGTTATTTCTCTCCAAATAACTGAGTCAAGTAATAACCCTTTTGCGGGGTCATTTAAAATAACTTCAACTCTTTCAACAGAATCGTCCAGAATAAATTTGCAAGATCCTTTAAGTGCTATAGCCACCTGTTTCAATTCTCGATGGGCATGATAGCCTCGTGTCACATTTTTTTTTGTATCAAACATGTAATACACACGTTTAATTGAGAAGGGAATGTTTTTTGTTTCTTCCAAGGCAACTAAAGACCCACGCTCATCACCGTAAGTTTGTAACGGTATAAACTTAATTTCCATGATAGGTTGCCTTGTTTTTTAAAAGTTTGTGCAAATACTCACCATATTTATTCTTTTTCAGTGCCTCAGCTTTAGTATGAATATCTTCATCCTTAAGCCAGCCATTTCTCCAAGCTATTTCTTCAGGACAAGCAACCATCATTCCTTGTCTTTTCTGAACTGTTTCAACAAAACTTCCGGCCTCTATCAAACTATCATGTGTACCTGTGTCTAACCAAGCAAATCCACGCCCTAACAGTTCAACATTAAGTTTACTTTCTTTCAAATACATTTCATTTATGGAGGTAATCTCTAATTCCCCACGTTTTGAAGGTAAAACTTTTTTTGCTTTATCAATGACAGTATTATCATAGAAATATAATCCTGTAACGGCCCAATTAGATTTTGGTTGCAATGGCTTTTCGTCAATTGCTAGAGCCTTATAATCATCATCAAACTCAACAACTCCATACCGTTCTGGATCCATAACCTGATAGCCAAACACTGTTGCTCCTTGATTATTTTGAGCAACAGTTTTGAGTTTATGGCCAAAACCTTGGCCAAAAAATATATTATCACCTAAAACTAAACATACAGAATCTTTCCCAATAAATTTAGCCCCAATAATAAATGCTTGTGCCAATCCATCGGGTTTGGCTTGTACTTCATATACAATATTAATTCCAAATTGAGAACCATCGCCCAATAATTTCACAAAGGAACTTTTATCATCTGGTGTAGTTATAACTAGTACTTCTTTTATTCCTGAAAGCATTAAAACTGATAGTGGATAATAGATCATAGGTTTATCATAAACGGGAAGAAGTTGTTTCGATACCCCTATGGTGATTGGGTACAGACGTGTCCCAGAACCGCCCGCAAGAATAATTCCTTTCATCACTTTGCTCCTTCCAAACCTAATCGTTCTCTTTTATAATTTCCAGACTGGACGTTGCTTATCCATTGGGTGTTATTCAGATACCATTGCACCGTTTTACGGATACCGCTTTCAAACGTCTCCACCGGCTTCCACCCCAACTCTCTGCTGATTTTATCGGCATCAATTGCATAACGGCGATCGTGACCGGGCCGATCAGTAACGTAGGTAATCTGCTCACGATAGCTTTCGCTTTTCGGAACGAGCTCGTCCAGCAGGTTACAAATAGTCTGCACTACTTCCAGGTTCTGCTTCTCATTATGGCCGCCGATATTGTAGGTCTCACCTACAATGCCCTTAGTCACAACGGTATAAAGCGCACGAGCATGATCTTCAACGTATAACCAATCGCGGATTTGATCGCCTTTGCCATAGACTGGTAGCGGTTTCCCATCCAGCGCATTGAGGATCACTAACGGGATGAGCTTTTCAGGAAAGTGGAACGGCCCGTAATTGTTAGAGCAGTTGGTCACCAGCGTTGGTAAGCCATAGGTACGCAACCAGGCGCGAACTAAATGATCGCTTGATGCTTTAGAAGCTGAGTAAGGGCTGCTTGGTGCATAAGGCGTCATCTCAGTGAACAGGGGCAGTTCACTGTTATCTGCTACCTCATCAGGATGGGGCAGATCGCCATACACTTCATCAGTAGAGATATGGTGGAAACGGAAGGCTGCTTTACGGTTGGTATCAAGCCCGTTCCAGTAAGTACGTGCTGCTTCCAGAAGTACATAAGTGCCGACAATGTTCGTTTCAATGAATGCAGCGGGGCCAGTAATTGAGCGATCCACATGGCTTTCTGCAGCCAGATGCATGATGGCATCAGGTTGATGCTCTGCAAGCAGCTTACTCATAGCTGAGGCATCACAGATATCTGCCTGAGCAAAAGCATAACGAGAATGATCGCTAACTTCAGCCAGAGAATCCAGATTACCAGCATAGGTTAGTTTATCGACGTTAATAACGCTGTCAGAAGTATTATTAATAATATGGCGAACTACTGCAGAACCAATAAATCCTGCACCGCCGGTCACTAGAATTTTCACACCGCGTATCTCGCTATTGTCTTGAGGAAATTATTCCACGCTACCGCCCCTGGCTATCGCTACCAGTCGCGTCGAATAACTCATTCTGCTTTACAATCAGGGTAAATGCAGGCTTTAAGAAAGCACAGAAAGACTAACTTAAGCACAACGCAGGATAGCAAAAACCATGAAAATTCTCATTCTTCCCTGTCATCAAAAACAACTTTTTCTCTGCTAAATTCGCCTGTGTGCTGGCGCAAGCTCACATTTTGCCCGTTTGTAAAAGCAAAAAACTCCCCTGAGGGAGTTTAGTTGAAAACCGGGTGCGCTCAACAATCAGCGATAACCGTCAGGATTTTTACTCTGCCAGTTCCAGGTATCACGCATCATCTCGTCGATACCACGCGATACACGCCAGTCCAGCTCTTTATCGGCCAGAGAGGCATCCGCCCAGAAGGCAGGCAGGTCGCCAGCGCGACGCGGCGAGATCTGATAAGGGATCTCTTTCCCGGCAGCTTTCTCAAACGCTTTCACCATCTCCAGCACGGAGTACCCTACTCCAGCACCAAGATTATAGGCTTTGTAACCTTCAACCGCTGATATATGGTCCAGCGCTTTAAGATGACCTTCAGCCAGATCCATCACGTGGATGTAGTCACGCTCGCCTGTACCATCTTTGGTTGGGTAGTCACCGCCAAAGATGCCTAACTTTTCCAGACGTCCAATGGCAACCTGCGCAATATAAGGCAACAGGTTATTAGGGATACCATTAGGATCTTCACCTATCTGGCCAGACTCGTGTGCGCCTACCGGGTTGAAATAGCGCAGCGCGATGGTTTTGAATTCCGGGTTCGCTTTGGCGTAATCACGCAGGATAAACTCAACCATCAGCTTCGAGGTGCCGTATGGGCTGGTCGTGCCCCCGATTGGCGTGGTTTCCACATAGGGAACCGGTGCATCTGCGCCATAAACGGTGGCAGAGGAACTGAAGATAAATTGATTAACTCCAGCTGCCCGCATCTCTTCCAACAGCACCAGCGTACCGGTGACGTTGTTCTGGTAATACTCCAGCGGCATGCGGGTAGATTCTCCTACCGCTTTCAGACCGGCAAAGTGGATAACAGCGGTGATAGCGTGCTGAGCAAACAGATCGCGCAGGCAGGCGCGATCCAGAATGTCACCTTCGCAAAAAGTTGCCGTTTTACCTGCCAGCTTTTCTACGCGGTTAAGGGATTCAGGTGATGCATTACTCAGGTTATCCAGTACCACAACGTCGTCGCCGCGCTGTAAAAGCGTCAGCACCGTGTGAGAGCCGATGTAACCCGCTCCACCCGTTACTAAAATAGCCATGTTGACTCCTTGCAACCACGCAGTGCGTGGCTGTGTGGGTTATTTAGCGAGGATCTTTTTGATTTCTTCGCGGAACTCACGTCCCTGCGCATTGTTTCTCAGGCCCCAGGAAACGAAAGCTTTCATGTAGCCCAGTTTACGGCCACAGTCGAAGCTGGTGCCAGACAGTTGGTGCGCATCAACAGGCTGTTTTTTGGCAAGGTTTGCAATGGCATCGGTCAGCTGGTAACGATCCCAGGCGCCCGGCTCAAGATTTTCCAGTTCTGCCCAGATATCTGCTGAGAGCACATAGCGGCCAACGGCAGCCAGGTCTGAATCCAGCGTCTGTGGATTTGCTGGTTTTTCAACGAAGTCCAGAATCTGGCTGATCTGGCCTGGGTTATCCATAGTCTCCTGGGTTTTCACCACGGAGTATTCAGAAAGGTCAGCCTCTGGCATATGGTGAACCAGAACCTGGCTGCGCTGTGTTTCTTCAAAGCGAGCAACCATTGCCGCGAGGTTATAGCGCAGCGGATCGGCAGTAGAGTCATCCAGCAGGATATCTGGCAGCACAACCACAAACGCTTCATCATGCAGCATGGGGCGTGCGCAAAGAATGGAGTTAGCAAGGCCCAGCGGCTGAGGCTGGCGCACGTTCATGATCGTCACGCCTGGCGGACAGATAGACTGAACTTCGCTCAGGAGCGAACGCTTGACGCGCGCTTCCAGCAGCGCTTCCAGTTCATAGGAAGTATCAAAATGGTTTTCAACCGCATTCTTGGACGCGTGGGTGACCAGAACAATTTCCTTGATGCCGGCTGCCACACACTCATCAATGATGTACTGAATCATTGGCTTGTCGACAACGGGCAGCATCTCTTTAGGAATGGCTTTTGTAGCAGGGAGCATATGCATACCCAGACCCGCAACGGGGATAACTGCTTTAAGCTTGGTCATATTTTTTCCATATAAATGAAGTAAAAAACGTATAACGATTATGCATTAAAGAGATGATTCACAAGTATAATCTTAATCTGAAAATTTAGCAGCGGCTGGCCAGCATTCTGCCAGCCTTTTTTAGAACAATTCCCACTAAACCCTCTGAGCTTTAAAATAAAAAAGGCAACCGCGGGAACGGTCACCTTTTTTTTTAATAAACCCATTCAGATTAAAGCCAGCCGGCAAACCATTCAGGCATCACAAAGAGGTTGTAATAACTCACCAGTCCCATAATGCCCACAAACACAACGGAAACCGATACCCATTGTCGCGCATAAGACAGAAACGGAATGCCAATAACGGGCTTAATGAAGAACGGATGCGCAAAGGCAGAGATCAACACCTGCGAGATCGACAGCGTAAGCGCCACGTACCAGACGTTCGGGTAGAACCAGGTTGTTGCCAGCACCAGTACCACAATGATACTTGCCACCACATTCCAGTAGAACTCCACGTTAGTGCGTCCGTTGGCCTGAGAGATAGCGCCGGTCAGTCCCCCCATTGGTCGCAGCATACCAAATAGCAGCATCAGCGGGATAAGATGCCCTACCGCTTCATGCGACGCGCCATACAGCACGCGGACAATAACCGGCGAGAGAATACCAATGGCCAGATATATCAGGCTGCTGAACAGCATGATGGCTAACGTTCCTTTCAGGAACAGCTTCTGTAGCTGCGCCGGTTCATGCTGCTTCTCGGCAAATCGGGGCAAAGCCAGACGGTTGATAACCGGCGTAACCAGCTTAAGCGGCTGCAACACCAGCTCTTTCGCCAGAGAGTAGATACCCAACATCTCTGCGCCCATCACTTTCCCGACAATCAGGGAATCGGCCTGCGTTCGTAGCTGATTAATGGTCTGCGAACCCAGCTGATAGACGCCATATTTCATTGAGCTGAAGAAGGTTGCTTTATCAAACTCAAAGGTAGGCCGCCACGATTTTTCACCAAACCAAATCATGCATAAAATACGCATCGCGGCGTTGGCAAACAGACCCAAAATAACGGCTGAGACATTAAGAGGCGTTAAATAAAGCAGCGCGACCGTTAAGGCAAAAGCCAGAAACTTGGTCACCATCTCTATTTTTGCCAGCAGCACCATTTTTTTGGCTTTAATAAAATGCGCCTGATATTGCGACAGCGAACCAAGTATCAGGAAATTAAGGCTGGTCAGCATGATCAGCCCGGTCAGTTGCGGAAGATGATAAAAATAAGCAATTGGCCAGGCGATGGCGATCAGCAACAGACCGGTCAGCAGGCTGAGCAGCACGTTTACCCAGTAAATGGTGCTTTGCTCTTTACGGGTAATATTCTGGCGATGCACGATGTAGCTGCTCATCCCCATATCCTGCAGCACCATTGCCACCGCAAGGATGGCGTTGATGATGGCGAGGATCCCCAGCTCATGGGCTTCCAGCTTACGTGCCAGCACGCCCAGTTGAACAACCTGCAGAACCGCGGCAAAACAGGTGCCACCGAACAGCCATACGGCCTGATTTTTTAGACTACTCACACCAGTTGCTCCAACAGCTGTGCCAGCTCACGGTAGGCTATATGTTGGTTGAATTCCGTTTCAACTTTCTTTCTCGCAGCTGCCACGACCGGGGCAACATCCACTTCACCTTTCGCCAGCTTGAGTAAGATCTCGCTTAAGGCTTTGGCGTCCCCTTCCGGTGCCAGCCAGCCAGAGACATTATTTTCAATCAGCTCCGGGATACCGCTGTGATCGGTTGAGACCACCGGCAGACCAACCGCCATCGCTTCCATCAACGCAACCGGGATGCCCTCCATATCGCCATCCGCAGCGGTAAGAGAAGGCAGCAGGAAGATATCCGCCTCATCGAGGTAGCGTTTGATCTCTTCCTGCGGCTTAAAGCCCACCATTTTGACGCAATCTTGCAGATTTGCCTTGCGGATGGCGGTGCTCAGCTCCTCTTCCATATCACCATTGCCAATAATGGTGTATTCGAAGTTTGCCCCCTGCGCCTTGAGGAATTTGCACGCTTCCACCGCCACACCCAAACCTTTTTTCTCGGTCAGACGGGCAACGGAAAGAATACGCAGTGGAGAATGCAGCGCATCCCGGATCTTCAGATTGAATTTTTCCGGCTCGATGCCCATGCGGGTAACATGAATCTTCTCTGGCGGACAGCCCAAAGCGATCAGTTTTCGCTCCCACAAATGGCTGATAGGCAGCAACAGTTCCGTCTGACGAAAAAGATTCGCATAATCCTGTTTGTGCTCGTCCAGAATATGACGGCGGGAGATATCCGCACCGTGGAACACGGTCGCCTGCTTGCCCTTCAGAACGCCAAGCTCCCGCAGTTTGTTGGCCAGCGCACCGGCATAGCCGAAATGCACCAGAAAAACGTCAGCGGTGAAGGTCTGCTTCGCATGGGCCACAATGGCTGGCAGCAGCAGCTTGCCGGACTGGGCGCCATAGCGCCCAACGTTAAAGGATTTGAGGGTAGTCATGCTCAGGATCTTAGGCAGCACAATCTGTAAACGCTGCTTCAGCTTTTCCGCATTGGTCACCTTATCTTCTGGCAGCAGATAGTGCGTTCTCTCTGCCAGATTGTAGCGATCGAACGCACCATGACGATTCACCAGATCGCCAGGAAACACCGAGATGATCTCAACGTCATACCCACTGTCGATAAAATGGGTGACCTGATTCAGCACAAAAGTTTCTGACGAGACCGGAAATCGCGTTGTGAAAAAAGTTAGTTTCATCGATTCACCCTAAAATCTTAACAACATCTTCGGTGATGGTATTCCCCAAAATCTTTTCCTGCGCTACCGCGTTATCAACCTGCTGTTTAACTGCATCATAGTTGTCGAGAATGCCGTTAACTTTGGCAATGATGCTGCCATCCATCAGGCTTTTCACGTCGGTTGCCATCTCTGGCAGGCCGAGTTGATTCATGACGCCGAGCGATTTGTGTTCATAGTTAATCGCCACGGCGGGGGTACCGAAGTTCATGGAGATGATTGCAGAGTGCAGACGAGTGCCGATTGTTAAATGGCTATGTGCTAAAAGGATACCCAGTTCAAGGTCATTAAACTCATCCATGATGACGTGATACTTTTCTTGCTGAACCACGTGGTCGCGCAGCGTTACTGCTACCATGCGGTCATCTTTATTGTAACTGTCAATACCGGTACAGGTAGACAATGCCACAACCTGGTAACCTCTGTCGATCATTGCGTTGATCACCTTACCAAACGCCATCTCATACTCCTGCTGTGTTACCCCAAGACGCTTGTCGAAAGGGGCCAGTTCACGCACGGTAATGGCGATGGTTTTTGTTGAGGCGATCAGTTTCTGCCAGTGCAGCAGGTTATGACTTGGCTCTTCCACGGCGCGGGCGCGCACCAGGAAGGCGGTATCCGCCCCTGACTGGACTCTTTCTGTCGAGATGTGACTCTTTTTCATCATATCCAGACTGACGCTTTCTCGTAATACCAGGCTATTTACCCTGGAAAAAACGAAGTTAGCAATTTTGTTAAATCTCTCTTTCTGAAAAGGCCCAACGCTATGACCAATCAGGTAGATTGGCTTTTTTGCCAGCAGAGCGCAGAGGGAATGCTCAAACTGTAACGGACCATAAAGGTCGACAAAGAATGACCCCCCAACCTGAATAATCGCATCATACTGCTGTAGCTTATGGGTAAAAGCCTGAAGGTATTTCGGCACGGCAAAATATTTGAAAAAGCCCCTGCCGCTGATGTGAGCCATCATAATTTTTGGCATCAAACGGCGCTTAACTTTATCACTAATCTTACTGGTTTTTTTTGACTCGTTAAAAAGTTCATCTGGCAGGATTTTTTGTTGTAACAGATAGCCAGAGCTGGTTGGATAGCGGCTAATCACATCAATCTCAATGTCATTCCTAGCAAAATTAAGCGAGTCAATAATCCCGCGTAAAATAGCACCATCACCACGATTCCCACAGGTGTGATTGCCAACCAACAAAATCTTCATATGACCCCACAATTTTTGTGCATTATTACAATATATTATTAACTAACAGGCGCTAACAAATAAGTATATTTATCCGAAAATCAAAAAATTACCTTATCACGGGCAAACAGCGTGAAAGGGAATGACAGGGCCATCCCCCTGGGCCTGAACAGGGGAATGGGTAGACAGCCCGGGCAGTAATCAGGGCCTCTGCTTAAGGGAAAAATAAGGGATCGCAACCTGCTGCCCGTTTACGACCATCGAAATATAGCCTTCAGGCTGAGAGGTTTCGACCTGATCGGCGCTTAAATGACGCGATTTAACCAGAAGATCTCCTTGCTCGTTAGCCCCGATGCCCGCCATACCGTTATGCAATGAAAAACGTTTTACCGCGCGGTATGTTTTGTCATCTTTTGGCGGGTTTTCGGCCTCCATATGGCTATCGAATCGCGCGCACTGACCGCTGGCAAAACGATCTTTAGCGGTGGTTTTAATCAGCACTATTGCAGAGCCTATCCATCCCGCTAATTTTACATAAACCCGGGTATTGGCATCCTGCTCCCTGGTATATATAACGTCGAGGATTGGGCTACTGCCCTCTGCATGCCAGCTGGCCTCAAAACCCTTTACTTTACGTTGCAGAGTAACAAAGGCGCTGCCCCCCGTATTGCGATCGTTGACGACATCTTTCAGCGGGCTCTTATCTGTGCCGTTGCTGAATTGTGACTGACCCAGCAATTCAATTTGCCAGCTGTCACCCACATCCGGGGTATGAATATTCCCCAGCTGATACCATTTTTCCTGATTACTGTGGTTAGCAATGCGGAAGCGTGAGGTCAGATAGTTATATTTCATGCTACCGTCTACCGCGATACCATATGATTCCACGCGGGTAGAACCACGCTCAAAAGCGCTCAGCCACTCTTCGCCAATCTGTGCATTATCAATCCAGCTACCTGCCTGCAGGTTAGTCTGGCGCATGTTCAGCCTGGAGAAGTGCGATATCAGAGGGTTTTTACAGGCCTCAATGCTCAGGGCATCAATTATCCACTGGCCGTTAGAAATATCGCCCGGGAACTCACTATGTTCAATCCAGCCATTATGAATCAGTGACTGGGTACAGCGGGGCAAATTCAGCACTTTTCCCTGGGAACAATGCTGGACATTGAAATTTGACAACTCGATAGCGGTGTTATGGTCCCAGTTACCTTTTTTAGTCAGAGACCAGACTCCTTTAATGACATCACCAGTACAATAATTGGCGTACCATTGATCGATTTTACAATCGAGGGTGTCAATCAGGCTGAGGGAAACCCCGCCAACATTGAGGAATCGCAGACAGGAACCCCGGAAATACTGGCCAGCAGGACAAGTGTTATGGAAGAAGCCCTGTGTATTGGAATGATCTTTGCTCTGCCCATCAAAGCTAATATTGCTGACTTCAACCCAGCGGGCATTAATCCTGAAAAGAAACTCTGATTTGCCGTCAGAGACCAGTGTTGTCGAGGGAAAATAGCCGAAATTAACAGGTGCGCCTGCAAGGCGGAAAAAACGAATATATTTTTCTGAAATATCAAGAGAAGAGATAAAGAAGCGTCCGGCTGGGAACTGGATTGAAAGTGTTTGATTATTATTCTGTGCCCAGTGATACATGGCTAGGACGGCGGGTAAACTATCGGTTTTTCCGTCCGCAATAGCGCCAAAGTCAAACAGAGTAATACGGTTGAGATCATCGCTTATGCGACGCCAGTGGAAATCTTTGCCCGATGAGGCAATATATCCCCCATCATCCTCCGCCGCACTCATTTCACCCACAAATGCCCCACCGCCAACTTCTGAGCCGTCATGCCAGCCCTTAAGGCGCACTTTTGCTCCTGCGAACAGCGGGCGAGTCTGCCGCAACGCTGCATAAGATGCAATTTCACCAATTAACTGGTACCCTGCCGGCTCGGCCAGGCGACGGCTAAACTCAGCACCGCCATTATTTTTCACGTCCGGAACGTAGAAAAGTTGCTCATCACGATCATTATGCAGCGCCATGGAATATTCGCTGTCTGACCATAATGCACCCTTCTCAGTAATGAATTTTTTCAGGGTTTCGCTGTTCAGGGTAATGGGTTGCTGTAGCAGTCCCACCTCGCCATTGGCATTTTTAAAAAAAACATCCACGAGGTTCTGTGGCTTAGTGGGATCGGTTCCCGCCTTACCAATATAGAGTTTTCCGATGAAATCACGCCAGAATTGCTCCGGCATGGTAAAAACATCATCAGGTGAAAAAATCGGAACGTCACTTTTCGGGATCGCATCTGTCGGTACTTTTTTCAGCTTTACCTGATCCCAGTCTTCGCTACGGCCCTGTGCTGGCAGCGAATTTAAAGCTGCTGTCGCTACGATAGATGAAAATGCTGTTCTGATTAATTCTCTGCGTTTCATATAAAATTCCGTGGGTTAGTGAATATGTCTTTACTGTGACACCCAGAAGTATTTCCCAATTCAGATACACACGGATTAGCTAATCCTTAATCTATCCTTTCCGGTCTTTCTCATAGAGAAAACGCATTACTTTGACCGGCATAACCCGGGTGGAGGTGCGAATAAAGAAATAGAGCGTGCCATTAATGAAATTAGTCTGTTTGAGTTTCATTTTGAGGCTGTAGAGTTGAATTTCACTTTTTATATACGTTATTCCGCGACGTTTATCGACCATATCGCTGCCAGCTCTGACTTTCATTAGGATGTCATGCAGGTTCGCTACCTGATAGCCTAGGGCAAGCATCCGCAACCAGAGATTATAATCTTCCATAAACAGATGGTGCTGATAGCTACCAGCAGCAATCACCTTATCTTTGCGGAACACCACGCACATATGGTTAAAGGGATTTTTCATTCTGGCAAATTGCCGGATATCATTATTGCCAAGCGGAAGCCTCTTCAGCCGCTCCTTGCCAAACTCGTCAAACTCAATGACCGCCGCGCCCAACAGGGCCATATCAGGATGCGCTTCCATGTAGGCAATTTGCTTTTCAAAACGCTCCGGCAGGCAGATATCATCGGTATCCATACGTGCGACAATATTATGGGAACAGCACTCAAGTCCCGCGTTCAGCGCTTTACCCAGCCCGACATTCTTTTCCAGCTTAACCAGGGCTATTGGCAGGGTGGATGTCCATTTTTCGACAACGGCCGTTAAGGTTTCATTAATCGGGCCGTCGTAGACCAGCACTATTTCATCTGCCTGCAAAGTCTGCTGGTACAAACTTTCAAGACATTGTTGCAGATTCTCTGCCTTTTCTCTGTTATAGAGGGAAATCAGGACTGAAAACATAGTACCTTCTTCTTAGTTCAGAATGTCATTCCATTTTTTTAGAATCAGTGACGGCCCATAATTTTCAGAATTACGCCAGGCCGCCTGAGCGAAGCTTTTTCTTTTTACTTTGTCGGCGATCAGCTCATTAAGCCGCACAACAAAAGCATCATTGCTTTCGTAGTCAACGACATAACCATCGTCATTAATGATTTCTGCCGGTCCCGTTTTACAGTCGAAAGCGATCGCGGGTAAGGCGAAGTCTTTCGCTTCAATTAATACCATCGGCAAGCCTTCATAGCGGGACGTCATAATAATCATGCCAGCGGAACGATAAAATTCATTGATCTGTTTATTAGGCGTGACAATTTCCGTGCACGACTCCAGCTGATAACTTTTTATTTTCTGCAGTAGTGCGGCTTTATCTTCACCATCACCCACAATCTGTAACGTCCAGCCTTGCCTGTTGACCTTTTTCCAAACGTCGAGCATGCGATCAAAGTTTTTTTGATAAGTCAGCCGGCCTACCGCAAGAACTTTATTCTCTTTTGTCTCAAAGAATTCATCAAAATCAACCATGCTTTTTTCACTGTGGAACGGTGAAATATTCCTTACCACATGAACATTCTTTACGGCGTATTGCGATTCCAGATAATGTTTATCGTGCTCGGTAAGCACCGCAACTTCATCGGCCAGGCCGTAACAAAAGACTTTGAGCTTACGCAGTTTGGGACTAAAAGTTTCGATTGAGACATGGTCACAGCAAACGATCTTTGTTTTAACGCGGAACAGCTTCATGGTCAGCAATGCCTGAACAGAAAGCTTCCCCATTGAGATGATCATAATGCCATCATGAGGCTGACTTTTAGCATAACGAATAAATTCATTAAGCTTTAAAAGTCGGTTATCGGACTGAGCATAACGGATTTTTACTTTTTCATCGGTGGGATAAAAGGGGTCGCCCTTTTCCAGAGAAAACACCGTGACGTCATAATTATGTTTACAGAGCAAACTGGATAGCGTGCTGGCTACCCTGTCGGTGCCACCGCTGTTGTGAATACGATCAATAAGGATAAGCAACTTATACATTTAAATCATCCTGTTAATATTTTCAGTCTAAAATGGTGAATTAGTTTCGCACCAAAAAATCCATTATTTAATTATGCAAAGCGGGAAGTACAGGCTGGGAATTTTCTTTAAAAAAAGGCAGGGAGTGCTGCTACCAGCAATCCCATGACCTTCTTACATTCCCTTTAGCGACTAGCCGAATATTTTAAATAATGGCGCTACACTATATCCTTGAATTGACTGTGCAGAGAGGATGGTATTGTACGAAAGATAATAAGAAGTTATTGCGAATAGTAATCCAAAATTTATAAGCACATTTCTTATTCTTAACATTAAATAAGCAAATAATAAAGGTTCAGCATGCAGGAACAGATTACCTACCCTGCCGCCGAAAATACTGAAGTCGGAGAATGTTATCCGCACTGCCGCACCTAGGCTGTAAGCAATTAGTAAGATATAGACCAGGCGGTCCTCTTTCATGATGCCATTACGGAAATAATAGACGGTGAACATGCCAATAAAGGCGATGTTTTTCAGGTTCGCCAGCCCGAAGACAGGCGAGGACGTATCAAAGTTTGTTCCACTGTAGCTGGCGGCTCGCTCGCCCAATACCGGGACTATCCCTAATGAATCCAGGAACAGTTTTTTACCACCAATAATCCCCAACGGTATAGAGATGAAGACTAAAGCCAGCGGCAGATATTTCCTCTCCCGGATAAACAGGAAAGGAAGGATCATGACCACCGTGTAGCCTGTCGAGTGTGACTGGGTACTTAGCACAATGAAAAGTAATGCCAGCAGATATTTTCGCGTGGCTAAAGAGCAGATAAAGGCGATGGCAAATGCACTTGATAAACCAAACCGTATTTGATTCATGTCTTTATTGATAAACAGGTGTGCCGAATATAAGCAAAGTGAGCATAACATCAGCGGAGAATATTTTTTGTAGCAGTAGACGTTTGTCGTGACCGCGATCATACAAATAAAGAATAAAAAGTAGTAACTTTCTTTAGTAAACAAAGAGAAAAACCAGGCCAGCACCATGAACAGTTTTTCATATCGATAGATATCATTGAGCACCTCATAATTACTCACCTGTAACTGGGCAGAAAAATTATGGAAGAAATCCAGATACTGGCCATCATCCATACCTGAATGTAAACCTCGCATGCCACCAAAGAAAATCAGTAATATGGCGCAAATAAAGGTCAGATAGGAGACAACACGTCTGACTTTTGTGTCCTGCAGTTGGTTTATTGCTGCTAATTCAAAAATACAGCATGCCAGAATGCTGTAACTGACTATCCAATATATTTCCATTCCTGTTCCGCCATTTTTTATTCTAATCGAGTCTGTTTTTTCGAAATGCGTTCAGAAAATTTCTCTTTTATACGGCCGATGAAATAATCGCGATTACCTTTATTTGTCAGGAAAAAATATTGCGCAAAACTCAGGCTTGCATGGAAAAATTTCCCATCCATTTTATAACGCAGGGGGAGCTTGTAAGCTTTATAGGTATAAACATCTTTTTTACTCAGGAAAGGACTCATGCTTTCCAGCCAAAAAGTAGAATACTTTACCGACTCACCTTTATGACTTGAGTTAAATGTACTCACCATATGATAGTTAGCGAGCGGTTTATTAATCATGATAAACTCAAATCCCGCTTTATCGGCTCGAATACAAAAATCATAATCCTGATGACGAATAAAGCGATCGTCAAACTTTATCTCATTTGCATGTTCGCGCTTAAGAACAATGGTGCTGGTCTGAATGAATCCATAACATCCAAAAAGATATTCTGCAATACTTTCAGTCTTTTCAGGCAATTTAATTGGCATGACCTTCAGGAAGGTGCCATCCTGAACGATATTAACCTGACTGAACAGAACGAACCGATCATGGCCCTGTGCCTTGAGCTGTTCAATTTCTCTGCAACTTTCCAGTAATTTATCCTGATGCCATTCATCGTCCGCGTCAAGGAAACAAACGTAGTCACCCCGGGCCAGATCGATACCTTTATTCCTGGCGCCTGCACCATTTAATTTGACCTGGGACAGCTCCAGGCGAATAGCCAGCTCGCCGTAACGTCCACTGTTTACCACTTTAGCAAGTTTTTCAGCATCGGCAGACTTATCATCAACGATAATCACTTCAAAATTCTGATAGCTTTGCGCTTTAACGCAATCCAGCGTTGTGACTATTGACTCCGATGCATTATATGCCGGAATGACGATAGAGAAGAAAATTTCCTTCATTGCAAGACACCTTATAAACGTTCACAGAAATGACCTGAATAAGATAATGCTTCCTGAACAGAGGATCCCAGCGCGAAGCTAAAAGATCCTCTTGCTCATACATTAACTTTTGGTATCACCTTTATAGCTATAGTCGTAATAGTCATAACCATAGCCATAAGCATTGGCAGCTTTACGAACCACTGCGTTGAGAATCACACCCTTGATGTTAATGCCATTCTGTGCGAAACGCTTGAAGCTGATATCCAGTTCTTTAGTGGTATTAATCTCAAAACGAGCCACCATCAAAGAGGTGCCAGCCATTTTACCGATAATAGTGGCATCCGTAACCGCCAGAACAGGAGGAGTATCAATCAGCACCAGGTCGTAGTTTTTGCTCGCCCATGTCAGCAGCTCTTCCATGCGGTTATGCATCAACAGCTCTGAAGGGTTAGGCGGTACCTGGCCACGCGCAATAAAATCAAAGCCGTAAGTGCCGCGCTGAATTAAATCAGTGGAGAAAGGCATTTTCCCAGAAAGAATATCAGACAAGCCTGTTTTACTGTTCACACCCAACAGCTCATGGGTATAACCCCGGCGCATATCCCCATCGATAAACAGGACTTTCTGGCCTGCGTTTGCAGTCAGCGTGGCCAGGTTTGCACAGATAAACGTTTTACCAATTCCAGGGCTGGCACCGGTAATCATCAGGATATTGTTTTTGGCTTCCATCATCGCAAAGTGAAGGCTGGTACGCAGGCTACGAATGGCCTCAATGGAAAGATCTGTTGGATTGCCTAATGCGAGCAGAGTGTTATAGGGATCAGATTTCCCCTTCATACCATGCTTGCTTAGCGCTTCAACATCTTTCTTACGCTGCCATTCGGACAACGGCACACTGGCATAAACATTAATGCCCCGTTCTTCGAGCTGGTCAGGGCTGGTAATGCCATGATGGAACAGCGCTTTGAGCAGAATAACACCTACGGAGATCATCAGGCCAAGAGCAAGACTGGCAAGGATAATTAAAAATTTCTTCGGTGCTACAGGCTTAGCCGCAGTAGCTGCATGGTCAATGATGCGCACATCCCCAACCGTACTGGCTTTACTGATGCTAAGCTCCTGCTGACGGTTCAGCAGCTGCATGTAGATTTCCTGGCCTGCCTGTACATCACGGGTCAGACGTAAAATATCCTGTTGAGTCTGCGGCATCTGACCAATTTTTTGGTTCAGTTTTTTCTGCTCATCTTCCAGTGTCTGACGTTTTTCTAACAACGCCCGATAGGTAGGGTGATCTTTTGTGAACAGCTGTGAAACTTCTGCTTCACGGAAGGTCAGCTCGTTCAACTGACTCTGAATACTTACCGAGGAGTCCAACGCGGATTTGGCTTCCAGAGGCAAATCTACAGATTCGTTGTTACGACGATAGGTATTAAGTTTATCTTCTGCTTCGTTCAGCTTCGAGCGCACAACTGGCAATTGTTGCTTCAGGAACTCAAGGCTTTTTTCAGCCTCGGCAGATTTACGCTCTACGTTTTGCAACAGATAATTGTTCATTATCTGATCCAGCACTTTACTAATCAGCTGTGGATCCTGACCGGAATAGTTCAGGCCCATCACACCAGTATCTTTACCTTTATCCGCCACGGTCAGATTGTCTACAATCATTTTGATCGACTGCAGATTGGACATTTTAGTCACGGTAAAGTGGGTTCCCGGTTCTGCTTCAATGCCGCTAACCAGAATTGATACGCCGTTGTGTTGTTCCAGCTGCCCCGTTTTCCCTTTGAACAGCTCGTCACCGTCTTTCAAAATGGTGTAGCTATCAGGGGCATCAATAGCCAGAGTTACGCTACTTTCATCCCAGCCACCAGGCACATTTAGCTGTGAAACTTCAACCTGTGCCGGTTTATTACCCATCAGACGTGACAACCCCTGACCGATAACAGGGATGAAATCCTGTTGCACCAAAATATCCAGACCAAGATCGTCAACGGTTTTGCCAATTACCATACGAGACTGAATAATTTCCACTTCGGTAGCCGAAACGGGTTCCGCAGGCATCTCAGAGAGTTGATTCAGAACGGTGTTAGGACTTTTCTGCTCTACCTGAATCAGTGCGTCTGCACTGTAAATCGGTGTGGCAAACAGGCTGTATAAAATCCCCAGCAGTAAGAAGAAAGACGTAACTGCAACAATTATCCAACGATGGTCAACAAGTTGTCCCACAAGATGCGCCAGATCCCATCCGTTGGAATCGTCTTTTAGCGGCGCTGACGGTGCCTTACTTTTTATATTCATGGATATTCTCAACTATCGGCTTAATGCGTTGACCCATTTCTGGGCAGCGTTTTCGAGTATTCCGTACACGGCTTCAAAGGCTTCGCGGCTTTTCTTATAAGGATCCGCTATTTCCTGTTGATTGAGCCAGTGGCCAAATAACATGGTCTTGCCATGCACGGAAGGGTTGATGCGGTTGACTAACTCGACATGTTTCTTTTCCATCACCAGGATCAGATCGTAATCCCGGCACATGCCTGAGGTCAGCTGTTGGGCGATGTGCCCGTCCAGAGAAACCCCATGTTCATTAGCCACGCTGCTTGCTGTCCCATCGGCTGCCTTGCCCACCATGGCGCTAAGCCCGGCGGAAGCGATTTTCTTATCGGGCAACGACGCTTTGAGCAACCGCTCCCCGGTGGGAGAGCGGCAGATGTTTCCGACACAGACCACTAAGATTGAATTAATCATAATGTTCCCCGGTGATTACCAGTTGTGAATCGTCTGTACGTTACGCGTTGCGTCATACATGCCGCTGATGGTTGGTACCAGCTGAGAAATCACGCGGTTCCAACGGGAGAGTGGTGTAGAGGTCACGTAGACGATGTCATAAGGCTGGAGCTGGAACTCTGAGCCCATCACCATCGCTGAGGCATCTTTGGTGTTCAACTGATAGATATTCGCAATCTTCTTACGGTTCGAACCCTGAATTTTGCGGATAACAAATACACCGGTGGCATCGGCCACGGTCTGATCCATACCCTGTGCGTTACCCAGCGCTTCCGCCAGCGTCATGCCGCTGCGGTCCATTTTCATGGTGGCTGGCTGCTTCACTTCGCCCATCACAAAGACTTTCAGATCGTCATTACGAGGAACGTAGAGAATATCGCCCGGATAGAGCAGATGGTTTTGGGACAGGTCGCCATTTTGCATCAGCGCCTGTAGGGAAACAGGCACTTCGCTGCCGTTGTGCGTCAGCACCACATTACGCCAGTCGGCGTCTGCGGTCAGACCGCCTGCGGCATTCACAGCATCAAGGATAGTTAATGGCACGTTTGTAATAGGCTGCTGACCAGAGGTGGTCACTTCGCCCGTTACATAAGCTTTTTGCGATTTAAAGGAGGCAACGCTGACATCGACCTGCGGGCTTTCGATGTACTGTGCCAGACGGTTTGCAATCTCGTTACGAACTTCCTGTACCGTGCGGCCCGCTACGCGAACGCGTCCGATGTAAGGATAGAAAATCGTCCCGTCAGAATGAACCCAGTTGCCGGTGTCGCTGGCGCTACGATACTGACCGGCTGGCGTGGTCAGTTCTGGGTGATCCCATACGGTGACGGTCAGTACATCGCCAACACCGATACGGTATTCATAGCTCTGCACTTCGTTCTGCAACTGCTGGTTCTGTTGAGCCACAACCGGTTTCGGCCGCATCTGCTCAACCAGTCCTGGGGTCATGGGGAAGACGTTGACATATTTATCAATATCAAAGTCGCTGTCCTGCTGCTTAATAACATCTTTTCCGCTGGTGGAAAGACTACTACCCGGAACGACAGTACATCCGGAAAGGATTGTGGCCGATACCAACAGGGGTATCAATTTCGTTTTGATTGTGATCATCTGGTTCTTCGCTATCAGTAAATTGATTGATAGTGGCGAGTCCGCCGCTGTGTAGCGTCATGCAAAATTTAAAAGGGTATCAACTGTTCAAACACTGCAACTGGCAATCATTATCATTAACTCCCTATCTTTTTATGCCTTGCCGGATTGATTAAAGCCGACGCTTAACATTCGTCAAAAAAAAAGTTTGTTTAGCTCGCAAGCCAATGACAGTTAACAGTCAAAAGACGCTATAAATACCGGAGCGAAATAACAACTTCGCTCCGTTTTGACAGGGCAACGCCCCTGTTAATAAGCGCCATCGCGTTTCAAAACCACTCCAACCGTTTTGAAAAGAATGGCGATATCGTTCCACAGTGACCAGTTTTTTACATACCAGGAGTCAAAGTAAACACGAGTCTCGTAATCCACATCATTACGGCCACTTACCTGCCACAGACCAGTCATACCTGGCTTAGCCATAAAGTAGTAATCGACATCACCGGCATAGCGCTCCAGCTCATCTTCGATAACCGGACGCGGGCCAACCAGGCTCATTTCACCGCGAACGACGTTCCACAGCTGCGGCAGTTCATCAAGGCTGGTTTTACGGATAAAGTGTCCAATACGCGTAATGCGCGGATCGTTTTTCAGTTTAAAATCTTTGTCCCATTCGGCACGCGCTACCGGATCGGTGCGTAACACCTCTTCCAGCACCTCTTTCGAGTTAACGCACATTGAGCGGAACTTCAGACATTTAAATTTACGACCGCCCATGCCTACACGCTCATGGCCGTAAATTGGGCTACCACCATCGCGGGCCACCAAAAAGATCAGTGTCGCCAGCGCTGGCATCAGCATTGTAATGATCGAAAGTGCGCCAACAATGTCGAAAGCACGCTTCAGAATGCGTGAAGTCCGCTTCGCCAGGTTGTTGCTTACTCTGAGTATCATTACCTCATGGCTGAAGATATAAGCCATGTCGGTACCGTAAAGCGGAACGCCGCGTAAAGAAGGTATCACGGAAACGGAACGGCAGTTATGTTTTGCCAGATTTTTCAACCATACATCGCGATGCGCGCTCTGCTCGTACTCTACCGCAACGATAAACTGCGTCTCGCTGTTCACTAACTGCCAGAGCGGCGTCTCCTCACGGATAACAGGAATACCGAACAGGGCAGGGGCTGGCGTAGTACCATCGACATCGTAGAAGGCCACCACATCAAAGCCCATCACCTCTTCACTTTGCAGCGCCAGGTAAGCTTCCTCTGCATTCTTACCGCTACCGATAATAATGGATTGCTTTTTCCACATACCGTAATGGTTAAGTATGCGCTTCACCAGAGAACGTCCAACAGGAATAAAGATCATCGCCAGAATCCAGGTCATCACCCAAACCCAACGCGAAAGTTCCCATTTTGAAAGTGCCGTAATTGACAGGTCAATAACGGAAAATATCAGAATGGTTCTGTAGATTTCTTTTAATTCAAACCAGAATGGTTTGCGATAAGTATAGTGACGCTGACGAACCCAGAACCAGCCAATACAAATTACAGAAAGAATAATGTGTGTCGCTATTTTCAATTGCAAATCTTGCGTCGAAATATCGTCCAGAAGATTTCCGGGCAATGCATTTAACAGCAGAATTGCAATAAATAAAGAGGCGTTAAAAAAGATCAGATCAGAAAGTGCCAGTGAAAATCTAATTAACAGCCCTTTAAAGGTAAACTCTATATCGCGCATAATTAACTCTTATTTTTTCTTCAGATGCCTGTGTTTTATTAATTTCCATCACTGAAAATAATTGTGTGTTTTTTAATCACATCATTTATTACACAGGAAACGTATTTGGGAGTCGTGTTAAAGGTCAGCGTAACGGGCATAGCGACAAGAGAATTGACATGTAAAATCAACAACAACGGTAGCGATACCCAGCCTGTCCAGCCTCATCCGGACACGCTACCGCCCCTGGCTTGTAGCTGCCAATGCGCTGTAACGCTGCTTTACCTTGTTGTTTTTATCCTGTCCTCTCCGGACGCAGGCTAACGCGCTTGCCGTCTTAGCGTGGTGTTGTTCACAAAAAAGGACATTAAGACGCCGTTACTGCGCTTATTACTACATTAACGCAGACATTTACTAACACGTTGCTATACTAGTTATTACTGGCCTGTTTACAAGAGGCTGTTCCCGCCCGCGCTCTCTTTTAGGATTAAGACTACCTTTCGTTCCACTCTATACCGTCCATTCTCCTTTCCTCGCTGGGTTAAAATTCAGATTAATTCGATCGGAATAAGATTAATCCTGAACAGATTCCTCTCACCCTTTAAGTATCCCCTGGTTCATGTTAGCGACCTATGCGAATAGTCTTGAAAAGATCGCTGCCGATATACTCAGGATTTATCCTGGTAATTTCATTTGCTGATAATCCCACCCCGGCGATTATCTGAGCACTGACGAACCGCTTCTTCGATTATTTGTTGAATTGCGCCTGATTCACTATCATCATGGCTATTCTTTAAAATCATGCGGGTGAGTGTGCAATGTTCGAATGGATCGCCCATCCGTCTGTGTGGGCTGGACTGGTCACGCTTGTTGTCCTTGAACTGGTCCTGGGCATTGATAACCTTGTCTTTATAGCCATTCTGGCGGAAAAACTCCCCCCTGCCCTGCGCGATAAGGCTCGCGTCACCGGGCTGCTGCTCGCGCTGGTTATGCGGCTGCTGTTGCTGGCTTCCATCTCCTGGCTCTCCTCACTGACCTCTCCCCTTTTCACGCTGCTCTCCCATGCCTTTAGCGCGCGAGATCTGATTATGCTGGTCGGGGGAATATTTTTGCTGTTCAAAGCAACGATGGAACTCAATGAACGGCTGGAAGGGAAAGATGAGGATGAAAACCCACAAAAACGTGGTGCTAAATTCTGGCCGGTAGTCGCGCAAATTGTGGTACTGGACGCCGTGTTCTCACTTGACTCGGTGATCACCGCTGTGGGGATGGTCGATGACCTGCCGGTGATGATGGCCGCAGTGATTATCGCTATCTGTCTGATGCTGCTGGCGAGCAAGCCGCTGACGCGCTTTGTTAACGAACATCCGACCATTGTTATTCTGTGTCTGAGTTTTTTACTGATGATCGGTTTCAGTCTGGTCGCGGATGGCTTCGGCTACCACATACCCAAAGGCTACCTTTATGCCGCCATTGGGTTCTCAGTGATTATTGAAGGGTTAAATCAGCTGGCGCAATTCAACCGGCGCCGTTTCCTCTCGGCGAAAGCGCCCCTGAGAAAAAGGACGGCGGAAGCGGTGCTACGTCTGTTACGCGGTCATCATGAGCAGGCGGAGCTGGACAGCCAGACCTCTCTGCTGGTGGCTGACCAGGGGGAAAGCCAGGCGATCTTTAATAAGCAGGAGCGCATGATGATTGCGCGCGTGCTCGGCATGGGCCAGCGCACGGTCAGCAGCATCATGACCTCACGACATGATGTCGAGCATGTTGACCTCAGCGAATCCCCTGAAAAAATCATGGCGCTGCTCGATCTTAATCAGCATACGCGCATCGTGGTGACGGATAACAGCGACGACCCTATCGGGGTGGTGCACGTTATCGATCTGCTGCAACAGGCGCTGCATAATGACAGTCTGGATATTCGCGCGCTGGTCCGGCAACCGCTGGTTTTCCCTGAACAGCTGACGCTGCTTCCTGCACTGGAGCAGTTCCGCTCAGCACGTACCCATTTTGCCTTTGTGGTGGATGAATTTGGATCCGTTGAAGGCGTCGTGACGCTGAGTGACGTGATGGAAACTATCGCTGGTAACCTGCCGAACGAAGGGGAAGCGATCGATCCGCGTTATGATATTCAGCAAAACGCCGACGGCAGCTGGACAGCCAATGGCCATATGCCTTTAGACGATCTGGTGATGTATCTTGAACTGCCGCTGAATGAAAAGCGGGAATATCACACGCTGGCCGGGCTGTTGATGGAGCATATGCAGCGGGTGCCGCAGGAGGGTGAAGAGATTAAGATTGGCAATTTCCTGTTCAGAACTTTGCAGGTTGAAAGCCATCGGGTGCAGAAAGTACAGATTATTCCGCTGGAAATCTCCGAAGAGCCAGATTACGAAGTATAAGCCAGAGCGGCGGCCTGCTATTACAGTTCCCCAATACCTGTAAAAAAGGGCTGAAATTTTCAGCCCTCAGATGCCTCTGAATGGGTTAACTTCTGGCGGTGCCATAATCAACCCAGTCATTCGTTTCCTCAAAGATCCTTAATCAGCTTCTGTACCGAGCTGTTTTTATCGCTGTTCTTGTTGCGATCTGACCACTGTTGCAGCCGTTTTTTCGCTTCATCCTGCAACTGCTGACGCAGCACCTGATCAACCTGTAGCGAGTAATTCAGCCCTGACCAGGGGCCATAGATGCGCAGCGGAACCGGGGTAACCTGAAGCCGTTTCACCAGCTCATCATCGCCTTTCCAGCCACGAGTAACCGTGATGCCAAAGGTCAAATCAGCCTGCCTGTCCGCCAGATTTACCTCCCCTTTTCCGCTGTAATCCAGCATGGAAGAGTGACCTTTCAGACCAGGGAAAAGCAGCAGGCCATTATTAAGAGTGGCGTTGCCTTTGATCTGCTGAAGGTCGTTGGCGCTGTCGACATTGTCGGCTCCCTGCACACGGTCGCTGTTGCGCTCTACGGCGTGCTGGATCATCTGCTGGAAATCCAGACCCGCCATCTGCGCATTATCCAGAGTGACTTCGGCTCTGCCTTGCCATGCCCGCTTAAAGGAGGGCACTGTCAGGCCGGTGCCGCTAAAATCACCGGCCAGCGACAGATCGCCACTCAGCGAAGCAGGCAAATCAAACGCCTTCAGCAGCGGCGCTACCGCAATATTTTGCAGTCTGGGTTTCAGTGCCACCACCGTTTGCGCGGTGCGCACATCTACGCTGCCCGGCAGAGAAAACTCACCGTTGCCCGCCTTTCCACTCAGCGTTTGCAGCTTCAGCAGGCCGCCTTCACTGGAAGCTTTTAACGCAACCTGAGCAAAATCCATGCCCCGCCAGCGCATTTTGTCTACCGAGAGCGCAATATTTCCGTCCATCGCATTCAGCGGAGAATCTGCATTATCGTGTTCGGCAGGTTGGGAGATCACCGGGCCGGGGCCAGAGCGCTGGGCCTGAACCCTTTGTCCGTCGTTAGCGTCATCGGGTTCAAGCCCTAACAGGGAGTCCATATTCAGCAGCGGCGAATGCAGATTCACCCTGATCTGCGGACGAGCGCTGAGTACGCCAGACGCGCTGCCATCAAGCTGACTGTCGTTGGCAGTAAGCGAGAGGTTCTTCAGGTTGAAGGCCTGCGTCACTGCCGCCCAGTCAGCCTCCATTTTCATCTGCCCTTTCAGCCCTTCCTTCGGCAAATCGGCACCCGTCACCTGATAATCGAGCTGATTGATTGCTGCTGACAGCTGCTGCGGGTAGCGGCTGACATCCATATCGCTGTTCAGGTTTATCTCCAGCTCCCGCTGATCGCGATTAACCCGGCTGCTGAACTCAACGTGCACCTGCCGTTTCTCATCCTGAGAAAGCTGCAAATTGAAGTCACGCAGGTTAAGTTGTTCACCGTTGCTTTGCTGCCAGATAACCAGGCTGTCTGCCACGCGCAGTTCTGCAATATCAAACTTCCAGCCCTGAGGAACCTCCTCCAGAGGCGCAGAGTTACCCGGCCCGACGGGGGCATCCGCTGGACGTTGCGTTGCACTTTCCGGGGTCAGATTGATCACCGCCCCTTTCAGCATCACCTGCTTCACTGAAAGCTGGTGAGAGATCAGAGGGAGAAGGCTGACATCCAGGCGCATATTGCTGGCGCTGACGATAGGCTTGCTGGCACCGGGCGCAGTCAGCGTCATCGGGCCGGAGAGAATGCTGAGCTGCGGCCAGACGTGCCAGCGCAAGTCGCCATTCAGCGCAAGGCGGTAACCGCTACGCTGCTCAACCTGCTGGGCCATGTAACCGCGAAAATCGTTGGGATTAACCAATAAGACCAGTGCTGTCATGCCGGCCACAATTACCACCAGCAAAATAGCCAGCGTGGTAATAAATCGTCTCATGCCTTCCCCTTTTTCCCGTCAGCTCTTGTGGTGCCGAGTCTGACGGGCATGATTATTCTAATCTTTATCTATCCGACTGGCGTCTGCGCCCTGCTGCCCTTTATATTTAGCATCACTGCGGCGGTTATAAGGCCGCGCGGCAGGCCCGGAAAGCGGCTCAAAGCTCAGTGCGCCGATCAACATGCCGGGACGCAACGCCAGCGGCAGCTTACCTGAATTATAGAACTCCAGCACGATTCGGCCCTGCCAGCCGGGATCGATACGGTGCGCCGTGACATGCACCATCAGCCCCAGACGCGCCAGTGAAGAGCGGCCATCCAGCCAGCCTACCAGATTATCCGGCAGCGTTACGGATTCAAATGTCACTGCCAGCGCCAGTTCGCCGGGATGCAGATAGAACGCTTCGCCTTCTGGGAGCACAATTTCATCGCTCATTACCCGGTCAAGCGCCGCGCTGACTTCATCTTTCGGCCCGCTGAGATCGATAAAGGCAGCGGTGTGGCCACGGAAAGTTCTGAACTGATTTCCCAGGCGTACATCTACCGTGGCGCCATTAATCCGCTCTACCGGCGGGCGCGGGGTGATGTCGAGCTGGCCATTATCGAGCCAGGCTTCAATATCGCGGTCGCATAATCTCATGAAAAACTCCCTATAAATCCGGTGGTGCCCTGGGGCATTAGGAAGCGCGATATCCCTGCACTTCCAGCACGACTTTGCAGCCCGATGGGGATCGGGCTGGCGTCGGGCTATTCGAAGAACTGGTTAATTTTAGCTTTCAGAATATCGATAGCGATGCGGTTTTTCCCACCCCGCGGCACAATAATGTCAGCATACTGTTTGGAAGGCTCGATGAACTGCAAAAACATCGGACGAACCGTTTTCTGGTACTGTGCCATTACCGAATCCATTGAGCGGCCGCGTTCATTAACGTCCCGCTTCATGCGGCGCATCAGGCAGATATCCAGCGGCGTGTCGACAAAGATAGAGAAGTTCATCTCCTGCCGAAGTCTTGCATCCGTCAGCAGCAAAATGCCTTCAAGAATAATAACTTTCTTGGGCTTCAGCTGAATGGTCTGCTCGGTGCGCGTGTGTTCAACATAGCTGTAGACCGGGAGATCGATAGTCTCTCCCGCTTTAACCTTCTGCAAATGTTGCAGCAGCAGGTTATGATCCATGGCGCTGGGATGGTCGTAGTTGGTTTTAACCCGCTCGTCCATGGTCAGGTGGCTTTGGTCTTTGTAATACGCATCCTCGGGGATGACGCCGATGTTTTCATCACCAACCCGCTCGCGGACTTCGCGATAGAGCGTGCTGGCAATAAGACTTTTTCCCGAGGCAGATGCGCCGGCGATACCTACGATGACGCACTGGTGCGACTTGTCAGTCATAAATTAAAGACCTGATTACTGGTTGTCAGAGACAAAGGAGAGGACGATTTCGCGCGTAATTATAGGGATTTCGGGGGTTTGATGCCAGAGAAAAGCGCGGTAATGCTTTTAGGACTTTCCCGTTAGGCGTGACTGACATTGCCCGGTAAACTGCACGTAATGAGACCAGCTTCACATTTTGAGTAAGGCTTATTCAGCAGGATGCGCGTCGGGTAATCAATCAATTACCTTTCTGCGCCTTAATTACCCGCTGGCCTGCTTATCAACACAGTTAAAAGGAAACAAGGTGTCCTGGCATATTTTGCATATCCTGACCTATTTCGGCGACAGCATGTTGCTTATCCCTACGGCGGTGATTATGGCTGTTTTAATCACCTGGAAAAACAGCGACCGCCGTGCCGTCTGGTACTGGGCGCTGGCGTTTTGCGCCGCAGGTGCCATCGTCAGCCTCTCTAAAATTGCTTTCCTGGGATTTGGCATCGGCAGCGCGCGCTTCAATTTCACCGGATTTAGTGGTCACAGCGCTATGTCCGCCACCTTATGGCCGGTCATGCTCTGGTTACTCAGCGGCAGGCTGACCTCTGCGTGGCGTGCCGCCGCCGTCGCCATTGGCTACCTTATTCCGCTGATGGTGGGCGCTTCCCGCCTGATCCTCAACTACCACTCAAAGAGTGAAGTGATCACCGGTCTGATTCTGGGCTTTACGCTGAGCACAGCTTTTCTGGTGAGCCAGCGTCGTTCTCAGCTGAAAGGGTTTTCAACGGGGCAACTCTGCATCGCCCTGCTGCTGCCTCTGCTGCTGCTGGGCCATGGCCGCCTGGCGACAACGCAGCAGTTTTTACAGCGGCTGTCCATTCAGATTGCCGGTATCGATCATCCCTGGACGCGGGCAGAATTGTTAAAACTGCGCCAGTAGCCTTCCCTTCCGCTTTTTTCGGGCGACAGGCTAAAAGTCAATCGCCCGAACAGCGCTCTCTTTCTGTTCTGCATCACCAGAAGCAAGCCGAAATGGCTATGTTAGCATCACTCAGTAATATTGATTGCGCCTGCGGTTGAGAGTGACTTCCGGCGCCGTGCTGGATGAGTGAATGACTACTGACACGCTGTTTTCTGTGGATCGCCCCTGGCGAACGTGGCTCCTGGCTTTGCTGCCCGGCGCCCTCAGTTTTGCGTTGACGCTATTTTGCCTGGAAATGATCAAGGTCAGTGGTCAGATATCACCGCTGTGGTTTTCCACCACCTTAATGACCATACTGATTTTTCGTCTGCCTTTGGCCTCGCTGCCACGCGTACTGTTGAGCTGTTTTGTCGGTATCGTCGCCGCTAATGCTCTGGTGATCGGCCCCGCTATTTCCAACATCATTTTCCCGCTGGTAAATCTTCTGCACGCGCTGCTTGGCGGTGCGCTGCTGCGCATTATGCTGGACCGTAAGTCGCCCCTCGACTCACTGTTGAGCTGGAGCAAAATGATGGTGACGGTGGGCCTGTTTACTCCGCTGATTGGCGGCCTGTTAGCCACATGGCTTCTGACCCTGACCGGGCACGCCAGCTTCCGCTTTTTCTCCTCCTGGGTGATTTCTGAAACGATCGGCATGCTGGCGCTGGGGCCGGTTTGCCTGCTGTGGAAGAATGACTATTTTCAGCGAGCCGGGCAGGCGCTGTTTGAAACGCTGCTGACGCTGATTATCACTCTGTTACTCAGCTACTTCTCTTTACGCTATGTGCCCTGGCCCTTTATCTTTGTGGTGGTCGTGCTGTTTTACAGCGCAGTACGCCTGCCAAGGTTAGAAGCTTTCTGTATATTTCTCGCCACCCTGTCACTGATGACTCTGATGCTTGCGCTGGGTTTGCTGGAAGTGCAGACTGGCAAGCTCCTGCCGCTTGCCAGCGCCACCTGGCTGCCTTTCCTGATGGTGCTGATCCCAAGCCATATGATGGCGCTGGTGATGCACTCTTTCCGTGAAGAGAAAAAGCATATTACGGAAAGTGAAACCCGCTTTCGTCACGCTATGGAGTATTCCGCCATTGGTATGGCGCTGGTTTCGCCAGAAGGAAAATGGCTTCAGGTCAATAAATCCTTGTGCAAGCTGCTGGGTTATCAGGATGAAGAGCTGAAAAAGATTGATTTTCAGCGCCTGACCCACCCCGACGACCTCTACGCTGATTTAGAAAAGGTGAGTGCCCTGTTGCTGGGCAATATCCAAACCTACAGCATTGAAAAACGCTATTTCCGTAAGGACAGCCAGATTGTCTGGGCGCGGCTTACCGTATCGCTGGTCAGAGACAGTGAGCATCTGCCGCTCTATTTTATCTCGCAGATTGAGGACATTACCGATCTCAAGAAAACCGAAGAGGTCAACCGCAGCCTGATGCAGCGCATCACCATGGCGAACGAGGCTGGTGGGATTGGCGTCTGGGAATGGAGTCTGATCTCCGGCAAGATGAGCTGGGACAAACGCATGTTCCACATCTACGGTTTATCGGCAAACGGCCAGGCTTCCTATCTGACCTGGGTTAACAGCCTGCTGGCCGCCGACCGGCAGAGGGCTATTGATGCTTTTGATAACGCCATTAAAACCTCCACGCCGCTTGACCTTGAATTCCGCATTGAGACCGAACAGGGCATTCGCTATATCCGTAGCCAGGCCAATATGGTGCTGAATGAAAAAGGCGCAGTGGAGCGCATGTTGGGTATTAATCAGGATGTGACGCCGATGCGGCAGCTTACGGAAGCGCTCTACCAGGAAAAGGAGCGGATGCACATTACGCTGGATGCTATCGGTGAAGCGGTGATCAGTACCGATGAAGAGATGCGGGTGATCTTTATGAACCCGGTGGCAGAAAGCATGACGGGCTGGACGCAGGAAAAGGCGGCAGGCCAGCCGATTGGCGATATTTTGCAGATCACGCAGGGCAGAAAGGGGCCGCCGCTACAAAGTCCGCTGCTGTGCGAACTGCCGCAGGTTAAATCGACGCCAGCGCTGGAGCATGAACTGGTGCTGCATAACAGCCTGGGGTTGCTGTACGACATTCACTACAGCATCACGCCGCTGAAAACGCTGGAAGGCAGTAACATTGGCAGCGTGATGGTGATCCAGGACGTCAGCGAATCCCGCGAGCTGGTGCGCCGTCTCAGTTACAGCGCCTCGCACGATATGCTCACCAGCCTGCCCAACCGCGTAAGCTTTGAACAGAGGCTGAAAACGCTGCTGGTTTCCGCCGCCGAGCACCACCACCATGCGCTGGTGTTTATCGATCTCGACAGGTTTAAAGCGGTTAACGACAGCGCAGGCCATGCAGCGGGCGATGCTCTGTTAAGGGAAATTTCCGGCGTCATGCAGTTCCATTTACACCGCAACGATTTTCTTGCCCGCCTGGGCGGTGATGAGTTTGGCGTGCTGTTAAGAGATTGCCCGCTGGATAAAGCCCGCGAGGTGACTGACCGCATCGTGGACGCGGTTAACGATTACCGCTTCCTGTGGGAAGGCCGTCTGCATCGCGTGGGGGCCAGTGCCGGGATAACCCTGATAAACAGCGACAATCACGCGGCCAGTGAGGTGATGGCTCAGGCGGATCTGGCGTGCTACAACGCCAAGCATAATGGTCGTGGCCAGCTTTCCGTTTATGACCCGCAGCTGCTGAAAACGCTGAAACCGTTGCTGACTCGCCGGGAAAATGAACAGATTATCACCGGTCAGCCGATGCGGCTGATGGTGTCGGCAGTGGTGCCGCCGCGTAAACCCCACTCCGCCACTTTTTATCTTGCTGAGATGCAGTTGTTTACCCAGCAAGGAGTGGAAATTGATGAAACCAGTTTCCGCGCCGGTCTTACAGATGAAGATCTGATTATTGCGCTCGACAGAAAGCTGATCGCCGAGTTCTTCCAGTACTATGCGCAAGGGGTGCTCAGTAAAGCGCTGACCATTGTGCTGCCGCTCTCTGAGCAGGCATTGCGTGATGATGCCTTTATCACGGAGACGCTGGCTCACATTACCCGCTTTGGTCTGCCTGGCGATCTGCTGCACTTTTCTCTTCACGCCAGGGCGCTTCTCGGCGCTGAAGCGCAAATTCATCATAATCTGGTTCGCCTGCGCAGCCAGGGCTGCAAGATTGTCCTTTCTGAATTTGGCCACAATCTGGAGGCTTTCAGCCGGTTACCGGGTGAGCTGATCGACTACCTGTGCCTGGGGCCGCAGCTCACGGCTAACGTTCACGGTAATCTGATGGATGAGATGATGGTTACCATTATGCAGGGTCATGCTCAGCGGATGAATATCGCTACCTTTACCGGGCCGGTGGAGCAGCAGGCCGCGCTGAACACCCTTGCCGCCATTGGGGTGGATGCCGTCTGGGGCGGGGTTATCTCGCCGCGTGAACCCCTGAGTGCGCTGTTGATGAACAGCTACTTTGCGATTAAATAGATCAGGGTTCTTGCTCTCCTCACGGGCCTGGGCTAAAGTCGCCCCCTTTTTTCCAGCTGAGGGGGATAAATGTTTATTGGCTTTGATTACGGAACAGCAAATTGCTCGGTCGCCATTATGAAAGAAGGCGTGCCTGGCCTGCTGCCGCTGGAGCAAGGCTCCACCCTGTTGCCCTCAATGCTTTGTGCGCCCACTCGTGATGCGGTGAGCGAATGGTTGTTCCGCCATCATCAGGTTCCCACGCCTGAAGCGGAAAACCAGGCGATCCTGCGCCGCGCGCTGGCGCTTAACCGTGAAGAAGACATTGAGGTAACCTCCTCAAGCGTTCAGTTCGGCCTGGCTTCCCTCGCGCACTATATGGCCGACCCCGAAGATGTCTGGTTCGTTAAATCCCCTAAATCTTTTCTTGGTGCCAGCGGGCTTAAACCGCAGCAGGTCGCTTTTTTCGAGGATCTGGTCTGCGCCATGATGCTGCATATTCGCCAGAAGGCGGAGCAGCATCTGGACGAGAGCATCACGCAGGCGGTGATTGGCCGTCCCATTAACTTCCAGGGACTGGGCGGAGATGAAGCCAACCGTCAGGCGCAGGGCATTCTGGCTCGTGCAGCGAGCCGGGCCGGATTTAAAGAGGTGGAGTTTCAGTTCGAACCTGTGGCAGCCGGTCTGGAATTTGAAGCGACACTCTCTGCGGAAACCCGCGTGCTGGTTGTCGATATCGGCGGCGGCACCACCGACTGCTCAATGCTGCTGATGGGGCCGCAATGGCACGATAAATCCGATCGAAATGCCAGCCTGCTGGGCCACAGCGGCTGCCGCGTCGGTGGAAATGACCTGGATATCATGCTGGCCTTTAAAGAGCTGATGCCGCTGCTGGGGCTGGGTGGCGCAACGGGGAAAGGTATCGCCCTGCCTGCACTGCCGTGGTGGAACGCCGTGGCCATCAACGATGTTCCGGCGCAGAGCGACTTTTATGCCGCCGCCAGCAAAAAGCTGCTGATGGATCTGATCCGTGACGCGCAGGAGCCTGAAAAGGTGAAGCGACTGCTGAAAGTGTGGCAGCAGCGCCTGGGCTACCGCCTGGTGCGCGCCGCAGAAGAGAGCAAAATTGCCCTCTCCGAACAGGCAGAGGTGACTACTGCGCTGAACTTTATTGAACAGTCGCTGGGTACGGATATCAGTGTGGCAGGACTGGAAGCGGCCATTGCACAGCCGTTAGAGCGGATCAAGGAGCAGGTGAAACTGGCTCTGGATGCCAGCGGCACGCGCCCGGACGTGATCTATCTGACCGGCGGCAGCGCACGTTCACCGGTGCTGCGCCAGGCGTTGCAGCAGCAGTTACCTGATATCCCGCTGGCCAGTGGAGATGATTTTGGTTCCGTCACCGCCGGACTGGCTCGCTGGGCACAGGTGATGTTCCGCTAGCGCTAAACCTGGCTACCACGCGAACAGAGTGGGAAAAGTAAGGGACTTTTTGCGGAGTTTTGCGCCTCAGCCCGAGGCGCAAAACAGCCAGATCAGTAGCTGCTGGCTTCAGAGAGGGCGCGAATATCTTCCTCGCTGAGTGTTAATGAAGCCGCTTTAGTCAGTTCATCCAGCTGTGACAGCGAGGTAACGCTGACAATCGGTGCGGTAATGCTGGGGCGGGCAATCTGCCAGGCCAGGGCAACCTGAGTTGGCGTGGCGCTGTTGGCTTCCGCCACCTGATCCAGTGCGGCAAGGATCTGCAACCCTCGTTTATTCAGGTATTTTTCTACCACGCCATCGCCGCGTTTACTCTTGCTGGCGTCCTCTTTGGTACGGTATTTACCGCTCAGAAAACCGCTGGCGAGGGAATAGTAGTTAATTACCCCCAGCCCATGCTCTTCTGCTACCTGCTCCAGCCCGCTTTCATACTCTTCACGGTCGTAGAGATTGTATTCTGGCTGTAGGGTCTCATAACGGGCCAGCCCCTGCTCCCCGCTGATTTTCAGTGCTTCGCTAAGACGTTCTGCTGAGTAATTAGAAGCACCAATCGCCCGAACCTTGCCCTCTTTGATCAGCGCATCGAACGTTTCAAGCGTTGCCTGTAGCGGCGTCTCCTGGTCATCCCGGTGAGCCTGATAGAGATCGATAGTGTCAGTTTGCAGTCTGCGTAAAGAGTCTTCCACCGCCTGACGAATATAGGCCGGAGCCAGCCCCTTTTTGCCCGGCCCCATCTCTATTCCGACTTTGGTAGCGAGCACGATTTTGTCGCGTTTACCGCTCTGCTTCAGCCAGTTCCCGATGATCGTTTCCGACTCCCCGCCCTGATTCCCCGGCGCCCAGCGCGAATAGACATCGGCGGTATCAATAAAATAGAGTCCTTTTTCCACCAGCGCATCCAGCAGGGAAAAAGAGGTTTTCTGGTCGACGGTCCAGCCAAATACGTTGCCGCCAAAGGTCAGTGTGGGAACCTGAATACCGGTACGGCCCAGTGAGCGATGCTCAGAATGACTCATTATTTTCTCCTTATTAAAGCGTTTGACTACATTGTTTTAGCGTAGCAAACAGTCTCACCCCTGCTTCGTTGATTTGTGGCAAAAGATGTGCAGGACAGGAATACTTACACCCGCTTAACGGTTATCCTTATTTCCTTCACTTTTGCGGGTCATACATTCGCTAAAATGAACGCTTTAGGGGCCATCCCCTTTCAGGCCCTTGTGGAACCATTTATTGCTACTGGAGAGCTATTAACAAGATGAATGCTCAGCGCCGTTCTAAAAAAATCTTGCCGATTCTGATTATCGTTGCGCTTGTAGCAGGCGGCGGTTACTGGTGGCACAGCAGCCACAGCAGCAGCAACACAGATAAGAGCGCGGGAGCGCAGCCTGCTAAATCCGCAGGCGGCAAAGGCGGTGGACGGCATGGGGCCACGGGCGCGCCGGCACCGGTTCAGGCCGCAGAAGCGGTACGGCAGAGCGTGCCGCAATACCTTTCCGGCCTGGGGACGGTTACCGCCGCCAATACCGTTACGCTGCGCAGCCGGGTTGATGGCGATCTGATCGCCCTGCACTTTACCGAAGGCCAGGAGGTCAAAGCGGGTCAGCTTCTTGCAGAAATTGACCCCCGTCCTTACCAGGTAGCGTTAACTCAGGCACAGGGACAGCTGGCGAAAGATCGGGCCACTCTCTCTAATGCCCGCCGTGACCTTGCCCGTTTTGAAAAGCTGGCGAAAACCAACCTTGTCTCGCAGCAGGAGATGGATACCCAGCGCTCTCTGGTCGATGAAACGCTCGGCACCCTCAAGGCCGATGAGGGCAGCGTAGCAAGCGCACAACTTAATCTTACCTACAGCCGCGTTACGGCCCCCATCTCTGGCCGCGTCGGGCTTAAGCAGGTTGATGTTGGGAATTACATTACCAGCGGTGATACAACCGGCATTGTGGTAATTACACAGACGCACCCGGTCGATCTGGTGTTCAGCCTGCCGGAAAACACCATCAGCACGATCTTATCTGCGCAAAAAAGCGGGCAGCCGATCCCGGTTGAAGCCTGGGATCGCAGCAATAAAACGCTGCTGACCAGCGGCACGCTGCTCAGCATGGATAACCAGATTGACGCCACCACCGGCACCGTGAAGCTGAAAGCCCGCTTCGGCAATGATGACGACATGTTGTTCCCTAACCAGTTTGTTAATGCCCGCCTGAAGGTCAACACCTTGCAGGACGCCATCGTTATCCCCGCTGCGGCGCTGCAAATGGGCAACGAAGGCAATTTTGTCTGGGTAGTAAATGCCGAGAACAAAGTAAGCAAGAAGCTGATCACCACTGGTCTACAGGACAGCCAGAAAATTGTGGTAACAGCCGGGCTGAATGCCGGTGAACGCGTGGTCACGGACGGCATCGATCGTCTGACCGAGGGGGCGAAAGTAGAAGTGGTTGCGCCGCAGGCTACACCACTCACCTCGGGCAAAAGCGCCCTGCCTTCTCAGGGAGCCAGTTCCTGATGCAGGTCATGCCCCCAAACGCCAGCGGCGGGCCTTCCCGCCAGTTTATCCTTCGTCCTGTTGCCACCACGCTCCTGATGGTGGCGATCCTGCTTGCCGGCATTTTGGGCTACCGCGCCCTGCCTGTCTCGGCCCTGCCGGAAGTAGATTACCCTACTATTCAGGTGGTCACGCTCTATCCGGGCGCCAGCCCGGACGTGGTCACATCGTCGATAACCGCGCCGCTTGAGCGCCAGTTCGGGCAGATGTCCGGGCTGAAACAGATGTCTTCGCAAAGTTCCGGCGGCGCCTCTGTGGTTACCTTGCAGTTCCAGCTCACGCTGCCGCTCGACGTGGCGGAGCAGGAAGTGCAGGCGGCCATTAACGCCGCGACCAACCTGCTGCCCTCAGACTTACCGAATCCACCGGTCTACAGCAAAGTGAACCCGGCAGATCCGCCCATCATGACGCTGGCCGTCACCACCACCAGCATGCCCATGACGCAGGTAGAGGATATGGTGGAAACCCGCGTGGCGCAGAAGATCTCGCAGGTCTCCGGCGTTGGTCTGGTTACGCTGGCGGGTGGGCAGCGGCCTGCGGTCCGGGTGAAGCTGAATGCAGAAGCGCTGGCAGCGCTGAATCTGGACAGCGAAACCGTCCGCACCGCTATCAGCAATGCCAACGTCAATTCAGCTAAAGGCAGCCTTGACGGCCCCGAACGTTCCATCACCCTTTCCGCCAACGATCAGATGAAATCCGCTGAGGATTACCGCCAGCTGATCGTCTCTTATCAGAACGGTTCTCCGGTGCGGCTGCGTGATGTGGCGACGGTGGAACAGGGCGCGGAAAACAGCTGGCTGGGTGCCTGGGCAAACCGGCAGCCCGCCATTGTGCTGAACATCCAGCGTCAGCCGGGCGCCAACATCATCACCACGGCTGACAGTATCCGGCAAATGCTGCCTGCGCTGACCGCCACGCTGCCAAAATCAGTGGATGTGAAGGTACTGACCGACCGCACCACCAATATCCGCGCCTCCGTCCACGACGTTCAGTTTGAGCTGATGCTGGCTATTGCGCTGGTGGTGATGATCATCTACCTGTTCCTGCGCAACGTTCCGGCCACGATTATTCCTGCGGTTGCGGTTCCCCTGTCGCTGGTAGGCACTTTTGCCGTGATCTATTTTCTTGGCTTTTCGATTAACAACCTCACGCTGATGGCGCTGACCATCGCCACGGGTTTTGTGGTGGATGATGCGATTGTGGTAATCGAAAATATTTCACGCTATATCGAGAAAGGCGAGAAGCCGATGGCGGCGGCGCTGAAAGGAGCGGGCGAGATTGGCTTCACCATTATTTCGCTGACCTTTTCGCTGATTGCTGTGCTGATCCCGCTGCTGTTTATGGGCGATATTGTTGGCCGGCTGTTCCGCGAGTTCGCCGTCACGCTGGCGATCTCTATTCTGATCTCCGCCGTGGTCTCGCTGACGCTGACGCCGATGATGTGCGCCCGCATGCTAAGCGCCGAGTCGCTGCGCAAGCAGAACCGCTTCTCCCGCGCCAGCGAAGCGATGTTCGATCGCATTATTGCCGGTTACGGCCATTTTCTGCGGCGGGTACTGAATCATCCCTGGCTGACGCTGAGCGTTGCGCTGGGCACGCTGGCGGTGACCGTACTGCTGTGGATCGCTATTCCTAAGGGCTTTTTCCCGTTGCAGGATAACGGCATCATTCAGGGCACGCTTCAGGCGCCGCAGTCCGTATCCTATGCCAATATGGCGCAGCGGCAGCAACAGGTTGCTTCGGTGATCATGAAAGATCCTGCCGTGCAGAGCCTGACTTCCTTTGTCGGCGTGGACGGCACTAACCCGGCGCTCAACAGTGGTCGGCTGCAAATCAGTCTCAAACCCTTGAGTGAACGGGACGATCGTATTCCGGTGGTGATCGACCGTCTTCAGGCGGCTGTGGCAAAAATGCCCGGCGTGAATCTCTATCTTCAGCCGGTGCAGGATCTGACCATTGATACTCAGCTAAGCCGCACGCAATATCAGTTTACGTTGCAAGCTGGATCGCTGGAGTCGCTGAGTCTGTGGGTGCCGAAACTGATGACCCAGCTTGCCACCCTGCCCCAGCTGAAAGACGTCAGCAGCGACTGGCAGGATCAGGGGCTGGAAGCCTATATCAAGGTTGACCGCGACAATGCCAGCCGGCTGGGCATTACCATGGCCGATGTCGATAACGCGCTCTACAACGCCTTTGGTCAGCGGCTGATCTCCACCATCTACACCCAGGCGAATCAGTACCGCGTGGTACTGGAGAACGACACCTCGGCCACGCCGGGACTGGCCGGGCTGGAGAGCATTCGTCTTAACACCAGCTCGGGCGGCGTAGTGCCGCTGAGCGCTATCGCCACCTTTGAGCAGCGCCACGGGGCAATGAGCATCAACCATCTTGATCAGTTCCCCTCCACCACCTTCTCCTTCAACGTCAGCAACGGTTACTCGCTGGAGGAAGCGGTGAATGCTATCAGCGGCGCTGAACAGGATCTGGCTATGCCTTCGGAAATCATGACTCAGTTCCAGGGCAGTACGCTGGCGTTCCAGGCGGCGCTCTCCGGTACCGTCTGGCTGATAGTCGCGGCGGTTGTGGCGATGTATATCGTACTTGGCGTGCTGTACGAGAGCTTTATTCATCCGATTACCATTCTCTCCACCCTGCCTACTGCTGGCGTGGGCGCGCTGCTGGCCTTGATGCTCAGCGGCAATGAGCTGGATGTGATCGCTATCATAGGTATCATTCTGCTGATTGGCATCGTGAAGAAAAACGCCATCATGATGATCGACTTTGCGCTGGCGGCAGAGCGCGAACAGGGAATGTCGCCTTATGACGCCATTTATCAGGCCTGCCTGCTGCGCTTCAGGCCGATACTGATGACCACGCTGGCCGCCCTGCTGGGTGCGCTGCCGCTGATGCTGAGCAGCGGCGTGGGCGCGGAGCTGCGGCATCCGCTGGGCGTGGCGATGGTAGGCGGGCTGGTGGTCAGCCAGGTACTGACGCTGTTTACCACTCCGGTTATCTACCTGCTGTTTGACCGTATGGCGCATGCCACCCGCCGTCGATTTAAGCAGGAGGAGGCGTAGTGAAGTTTTTTGCGCTGTTTATCCACCGCCCGGTGGCGACAATCCTGCTGACGATTGCCATCCTGCTGGCGGGCATTCTCGGCTTCCGGCTGTTGCCGGTGGCCCCCCTGCCGCAGGTGGATTTCCCGGTGATCCTGGTCAGCGCCTCGCTGCCGGGTGCCTCTCCTGAAACCATGGCTTCTTCCGTTGCCACGCCGCTGGAGCGCTCGTTAGGCCGAATTGCCGGGGTCAGCGAAATGACCTCAACCAGTTCGCTCGGCAGCACGCGCATCATCCTGGTTTTTGATTATGACCGGGATATTAACGGCGCCGCGCGGGATGTTCAGGGCGCTATCAATGCGGCGCAGAGTCTGCTTCCCAGCGGTATGCCCAGTCGTCCAACCTATCGGAAGATTAATCCTTCTGACGCGCCGATCATGATTATGACGCTGACCTCGGACACCTATTCGCCGGGTCAGCTGTACGATTACGCCTCGACGCAGCTGGCGCAGAAGCTGTCGCAAATTGAGGGTGTGGGCGACGTGAGCATTGGCGGAAGCTCGCTGCCTGCCGTACGGGTGAACCTGAACCCGCAGGCGTTATTCAATCAGGGCGTGTCGCTGGATGATGTCCGCCAGACCATATCTGATGCTAACCAGCGCAGGCCGCAGGGCGCCATTGAGGATCGCTCGCAACGCTGGCAGCTGAAAACCAATGACGAGCTGCAAACTGCGGCGGACTATCAGCCGCTGATCGTGCATTACAAGGCGGGTGCCGCCGTACGGTTACAGGATGTGGCCACGGTTACCGATTCGGTTCAGGATGTGCGCAATGCCGGGATGGCCAACGCCAAACCGGCCATTCTGGTGCTGATCCGCAAGCTGCCGGAAGCGAACATTATCGATACCGTGGATCGCATCCGGGCGGAAGTGCCGGAGCTGAACGCTATTATTCCGGCGTCGATTCATCTTGATGTGGCGCAGGATCGCTCGCCCACCATCCGCGCCTCGCTGGCGGAGGTAGAGCAGTCGCTGGCGATCTCTGTCGGGCTGGTTATCCTCGTGGTGTTCGCCTTCCTGCGATCTGGCCGCGCCACGCTGATCCCGGCGGTGGCGGTTCCCGTTTCGCTGATTGGCACTTTTGCTGCGATGTATCTGTGTGGCTTCAGCCTGAATAACCTGTCGCTGATGGCGCTCACCGTTGCCACCGGTTTTGTGGTGGACGATGCGATTGTGGTGCTGGAGAACATTTCGCGGCACGTCGAAGCGGGCATGAAACCGCTACAGGCCTCGCTACAGGGGGTGCGGGAGGTGGGCTTTACGGTGCTCTCAATGAGCCTCTCGCTGGTTGCCGTTTTCCTGCCGCTGCTGATGCTCGGCGGGCTGGTTGGGCGGTTCTTTAAAGAGTTTGCCCTGACGCTCTCCGTGTCGATCGTTATTTCATTGCTCGTCTCGGTGACGCTGACGCCGATGATGTGCGCCAGGTTGCTACGCGCGCAGCCGCAGCGAAAGCAATCCCGCATCCGGGGATTTGGCAAAGTGCTGATGGCGATCCAGCAAGGCTACGGACGTTCACTCAACTGGGTACTTAACCACTCGCGCTGGACGCTGCTGGTATTCCTCGGCACTATCGGTCTGACCATTTACCTCTACATAGCCATTCCGAAAACCTTTATGCCGGAGCAGGATACCGGCAGGCTGATGGGATCTATTCAGGCTGACCAGAGCATCTCCTTCCAGGCGATGCGCGGCAAGCTGGAAGATTTTATGAAAATCGTGCGCGATGACCCGGCGGTGGAGAGCGTGGTGGGGTTCACCGGCGGTTCCCGGACCAACAGCGGCTCGATGTTTATTTCTCTGAAGCCGCTGAGCGAGCGCAGCGAGACGTCACAGGAGATCATCGCCCGCCTGCGTAACAAACTGGCGAAAGAGCCAGGGGCAAACCTTTATCTGATGGCGGTGCAGGATTTGCGGGTAGGCGGAAGAGAGTCCAATGCGGGTTATCAGTACACGCTGCTTTCCGATGACCTGGACGATTTACGCCAGTGGGAACCGAAAATTCGCCAGGCGTTTTCTGCCCTGCCGGAGCTGGCGGACGTGAACTCCGATCAGCAGGATAAAGGTTCCGAAATGGCGCTGATCTATGACCGCGAAAGCATGGCGCGGCTGGGGATCGACGTGGCGGCTGCCAACGCCCTGCTGAACAATGCTTTTGGCCAGCGGCAGATCTCCACCATCTATCAGCCGCTTAACCAGTACAAAGTGGTAATGGAAGTGGACCCGCGCTATACCCAGGATATCAGCTCGCTCGAGTTGATGTATGTGGTAAACAGCGACGGCAAAGCGATCCCTCTCTCGTGGTTCGCCCACTGGCAGCCTGCCAACTCACCGCTTTCGGTGAATCATCAGGGGCTGTCAGCCGCTTCCACTATCTCCTTTAACCTGCCGGAAGGCGTATCGCTGTCGCAGGCCTCTGCTGCCATAGACCGTAGCATGACCTCGCTCGGCGTGCCGCTTACCGTGCGCGGCAGTTTTGCCGGTACGGCGCAGGCGTTTCAGCAGAGCCAGAACAGCCAGATCTGGTTAATTATTGCCGCCATAGCCACGGTCTATATCGTGCTGGGGATCCTCTACGAGAGCTATGTTCATCCGCTGACTATCCTCTCTACGCTGCCCTCGGCGGGCGTAGGCGCCCTGCTGGCGCTGGAGCTGTTCAGCGCGCCGTTCAGCCTGATTGCGCTGATAGGGATCCTGCTGCTGATCGGCATCGTGAAGAAAAACGCCATCATGATGGTGGATTTCGCGCTGGAAGCGCAACGGAACGGCAATCTCACCGCGCGGGAAGCGATTTTCCAGGCCAGCCTGCTGCGTTTCCGCCCCATTATGATGACCACGCTGGCGGCGCTGCTGGGCGCACTGCCGCTGGTGCTGACTTCCGGTGACGGCGCAGAACTGCGCCAGCCGCTGGGGATCACCATCGTCGGAGGGCTGGTGATGAGCCAGCTGCTGACGCTCTACACCACGCCGGTGGTTTATCTCTACATGGATAAACTGCGTCGCAGGCCGCGTCGGGAGCTGGTAAAAACATGAATGCACCCACCGTTCGCTGGCAGCTGTGGATTGTCGCTTTTGGCTTTTTTATGCAGGCGCTGGACACCACTATCGTCAATACCGCCCTGCCGTCAATGGCAGTGAGCCTGCATGAAAACCCGCTGCATATGCATTCAGTTATTGTCTCTTATGTGCTGACGGTAGCGGTGATGCTGCCGCTGAGCGGCTGGCTGGCGGACAGGTTTGGCGTGCGTAATATCTTTTTCAGCGCCATCATCCTGTTCAGCGCAGGCTCGCTGTTTTGTTCGTTAGCCACCTCGCTGGATCAGCTGATTCTGGCTCGCGTGGTTCAGGGTATTGGTGGCGCAATGATGGTGCCGGTGGGACGGCTCACCGTGATGAAACTGGTGCCTCGTGAACAGTATATGGCCGCGATGACTTTTGTAACCCTGCCCGGCCAGGTCGGCCCGCTGCTGGGGCCAGTGCTGGGTGGCGTGTTGGTGGAGTACGCCAGCTGGCACTGGATCTTCCTGATCAACATTCCGGTAGGGATTATTGGCGCCATTGCCACCTTGATGATGATGCCCAATCTGAGCCTGCCGCCCCGCCGTTTCGATTTTATCGGCTTCCTGCTGCTGGCTGCCGGTATGGCTACCCTGACGCTGGCGCTGGATGGTCAGCACGGGTCAGGAAGCTCGCCGCTGCTGCTGTGCCTGTTTATTCTGGTGGGTGTTTTCTCGCTGCTCTTCTATCTGATGCATGCCCGAAGCAACGAGAACGCGCTGTTCAGCCTGAAGCTGTTTGAAAACCGCATCTATTCTGTCGGCTTGCTGGGCAGTTTCACCGGACGTATCGGCAGCGGCATGCTGCCGTTTATGACGCCGATATTTCTGCAAGTCGGTATGGGTTACAGCCCTTTCCATGCGGGGCTGATGATGATCCCAATGGTGCTGGGCAACATGGGCATGAAGCGCATCGTGGTACAGATTGTTAACCGCTTTGGCTACCGCAACGTGCTGGTAGGCGCCACGGTCAGTCTGGCGCTGGTGGTGCTTTTGTTCCCGCTTGTAGCCATGCTGGGCTGGTATTACCTGCTGCCGGTGGTGTTGTTCCTGCAAGGCATGGTTAACGCCATTCGCTTCTCTTCCATGAATACGCTGACGCTGAAAGAGCTGCCCGATGCCCTGGCCAGCAGCGGTAACAGCCTGCTGTCGATGATCATGCAGCTCTCTACGAGTATCGGCGTCACCGTGGCGGGTCTGTTACTGGGCACCTTCGGGCACCAGACGCTGGCTGACAGCCCGGCGGTACACCAGGCCTTTATCTCTACCTATTTCTGCATGGCGGTGGTGATTGTTCTGCCTGCGCTGGTGTTCTGGCGCGTACCGGAAGTCAGTAAAAACGTCGTACTGAGCCGGCAAAGGAGGGGTTAATGTTAGCTAAATTGCGTATTGGCATTACCGCCAAGCTGTTCGCAGCAATTTTCTCCACCTGCATGCTGGTGCTGATCACCATGCACTGGGGGGTGCGGCTCAGCTTTGAACACGGTTTTATCGACTACATCAAAAAAGGTAACGAACAGCGCCTGGTGATGCTCAGCGATGCGCTGTCAGATCAGTATGAACAGCACGGTAACTGGGATTTTTTGCGTCAAAACAACAAGCTGGTTTTTCAGATCCTGCATTCGCTGGAGCAGAACCCGGACTCCAGCTCGCAGCTTCCGCCCCACGGCTGGCGCACCCAGTTCTGGGTTATCGACCAACAGTATCATGTGATGATCGGCCCGCGTGGCCCGGTGCCGCCTGAAGGCTCAAGGCGCAACATCACCACCAGCAGCGGGCGCATTGTGGGGTGGGTAATTGGCTCGCCGCCTGAACGCCTGACCCGGAGCGCGGATATCAATTTCGACCAGCAGCAAAAGCGCACCAGCTGGATCATTGTCGGCCTGACCATGCTGCTGGCTGCGCTGGTGACCTGGCTGATGTCTCGCGGTCTGCTTGCGCCGGTTAAGCGGCTGGTTGAAGGAACGCATCATCTCGCCGCAGGCGATTTCACCAGCCGTGTAGAAGCCAACAGCCGCGACGAACTGGGCAGGCTGGCACAGGACTTTAACCGTCTTGCCAGCACGCTGGAGAAAAATGAGAGCATGCGCCGCGCCTTTATGGCCGATATTTCCCATGAGCTGCGAACGCCGCTGGCTATCCTGCGCGGCGAGCTGGAAGCGATTCAGGATGGCGTGCGTAAACTGACGCCCGAATCTATTATCTCGTTGCAGGGCGAAGTCAGTACGCTGACCAAATTGGTGGATGACGTCCATCAGCTTTCCTTATCTGATGAAGGCGCCCTCGCCTATCGCAAAAGCAACACGGATTTGGTACCGCTGCTGGAGCTGGTCGCCAGCAACTTTACTGGCCGCTATCAGAGCCGCGGGCTGCGGCTTGATTTAAAGCTGCCGGAGCAGGCGCCGCTGTTTGGCGACCCCGACAGGTTGATGCAGCTGTTTACCAATCTGATGGAAAACAGCCTGCGCTATACCGATGCCGGAGGCGGTCTGACGGTCACCGTGGAATCACATCCCGAGCAGCAGATTATTTATTTCGACGATACCAGCCCCGGCATAACGGATGAACAGCGCCAGCAAATTTTCGAACGCTTCTACCGTGCCGAAAGCTCGCGCAATCGTGCCAGCGGCGGTTCCGGGCTTGGCCTGGCTATTTGTCAGAATATTGTGGAAGCGCACGACGGCACCATTGTTGCGGATCACTCCGATGCCGGCGGCCTGAAAATTACGGTACACTTACCCTGCAAAACCAACTAAAGAGGTGTTTCACCTCGAGTTAGAGATGAGTGTTATGGATCAGGAAACGCTTGCCCCGCTGATTTTAGTGGTTGAAGACGAACCCAAACTCGGTCAGCTACTGGTGGACTATCTCCAGGCTGCCAACTACCGCACCCATCATCTCCTGCGCGGTGATGAAGTGCTGGAGTGGGTCAGACAGACTCCGCCGGATATGATCCTGCTGGATCTGATGCTGCCGGGCATGGATGGCCTGTCGCTGTGCCGCGAAATCAGGCGCTTTTCCGAGCTGCCAATCGTGATGATTACCGCTAAAACGGAAGAAATTGACCGCCTGTTGGGGCTGGAAATTGGCGCGGATGACTATATCTGCAAGCCTTTCAGTCCGCGGGAGGTGGTAGCCAGGGTGAAAACCATCCTTAAACGCTGCCAGCGCACACCAGAAGAAGCGCAGAAGGCTTCTCTGCTGGTGATTGACGAGAGTCGCTTTCAGGCCAGCTGGGACGAGAGGCCGCTGGATCTGACGCCAGCGGAGTTCCGCCTGCTGAAAACGCTGGCCCAGGAGCCAGGGAAAGTCTTTTCACGGGAGATGCTGCTGAATCATCTCTATGATGATTATCGCGTGGTGACCGACCGTACTATCGACAGCCATATTAAAAACCTGCGGCGGAAGCTGGAGCTGCTCGATGCCGATCAGCCTTTTATCCGCGCGGTGTACGGTATGGGTTACCGTTGGGAAGCTGACGTCTGTCGTTTGATCTAGCGCAATTTACATTCTCCGCCACAGCTTTTACAATCTCCGCACTCTTTGTAAGGCCGCCCTGTGCGGCCTTTTTCTCTCATTGATACTCTTTTTTCAGCGGATTTACGCCGAAAAAAGCTGACCTGACATCAGACCAACGAGATCCTTATGTTCAAACCGGAACTGCTCTCCCCGGCCGGTACGCTGAAAAATATGCGTTACGCCTTCGCCTATGGTGCGGATGCGGTGTATGCCGGCCAGCCCCGTTACAGCCTGCGGGTGCGTAACAACGAATTTAACCACGAGAATCTGGCGCTGGGTATTAACGAGGCTCACAGCCTTGGTAAGAAATTTTACGTGGTGGTGAATATCGCTCCGCATAATGCCAAGCTGAAAACCTTTATCCGCGATCTTCGTCCGGTGGTAGAGATGGGGCCGGATGCGCTGATTATGTCCGATCCCGGCCTGATTATGATGGTGCGGGAAGCCTTCCCGCAGATGGACATTCACCTCTCCGTCCAGGCAAACGCGGTAAACTGGGCAACGGTGAAATTCTGGCAGCAAATGGGGCTGACGCGAGTGATCCTTTCGCGGGAACTCTCGCTGGAGGAGATTGGCGAAATTCGTCAGCAGGTGCCGGAGATGGAGCTGGAGATTTTTGTCCACGGCGCGCTCTGCATGGCCTATTCAGGCCGCTGCCTGCTTTCAGGTTATATCAATAAGCGCGACCCTAATCAGGGAACCTGCACTAATGCCTGTCGTTGGGAGTATAAAGTTCAGGAAGGTAAGCAGGACGAGGTAGGCAATATCGTTCATCAGCATCAGCCCATTCCGGTGAAAAACGTCGAACCCACGCTGGGTATTGGTGAGCCAACCGACAAAGTCTATATGATTGAAGAGTCGATGCGTCCGGGGGAATATATGACCGCCTTCGAGGATGAGCACGGCACTTACATTATGAACTCCAAAGATCTGCGGGCGGTGGCGCACGTCGGACAACTGACGCAGATGGGCGTGCATTCATTAAAAATCGAAGGGCGCACCAAATCTTTTTACTATTGCGCACGTACGGCTCAGGTTTACCGCCGGGCCATAGATGATGCCGCAGCAGGCAAGCCTTTCGACGCCAGCCTGCTGGATACGCTGGAAGGTCTGGCCCACCGTGGCTATACCGAAGGTTTTCTGCGCCGCCACACCCATGAGAGCTATCAAAACTATGAGTACGGCCATTCCGCCTCCGATCGTCAGCAGTTTGTAGGCGAGTTTACCGGTGAGCGTCGGGGCGAGCTGGCGCTGGTGGATGTGAAAAACAAGTTCAGTAAAGGCGATAATCTTGAGCTGATGACGCCCGCTGGCAACATCAACTTTGATTTGCTCTCTATGGCAAACAAGAAGCTCGAGCCGACAGAGGTGGCGCCAGGTAACGGCCATTTTGTCTGGATCCCGGTTCCGGAAGATATTGACCTTACTTACGCGCTTTTGCTGCGAAATTTTCCAGATGCCCCAGCAAAACGGGCTGAATTTACGCAAAAAGCGGGTTAATTTACTTGATGTTACGGTTATTAGAAATTGATCACATAACCTTGCGCCTAATCTGGCTAAGATGCGCTGGCTCAAAACGAGAATACTAAACAGCAATTTTTATCAGGAACCACCTCCTTGGCCCGTCCGGCTCCCCCGGATGGGCTTTTCTTTTCCGACTTCTTCCCTCCCGCCGCTGTGGCAAGATGTGCTATAACAGAATCAATTTCGGCCTGAACGGGTCACTCTTCACGGGATAACAAATATGGACAAACAGCCGGTTACGTTGCTGATACTGAATGGTAAAGGGGCAGGAAATGAAGAGCTGCGTGAGGCAATTTTTGCCCTGCGTGAAGAAGGTTATCCCATTGAAGTACGTGTGACCTGGGAGAAAGGTGACGGCAAACGCTATCTCCAGGAAGCGGTCGAGTTGCAGGCAGATACTGTTGTCGCTGGCGGCGGCGACGGCACCATCAATGAAATAGCCAGCGCGCTGGCTGGCATTGAAGCCTCCACACGTCCGGTTTTGGGCATTATTCCTCTGGGCACGGCGAATGATTTCGCCACCAGCGCAGGCATCCCGGCTGAAATGGAAAATGCCCTGCGTCTGGCAATTGTCGGTAAAGCCACGCCTGTGGATATCGCCAGCGTTAACGGCAGCCACTATTTTATTAATATGGCAACAGGGGGCTTTGGCACCCGTATTACCACGGAAACGCCGGAGAGGCTGAAATCTGCGCTGGGTGGTGTTTCGTACTTTATTCATGGGCTGATGCGCATGGATACGCTTAAAGCAGACAGCTGCGAGCTGACGGGTCCCTATTTTAACTGGAAAGGGGATGCGCTGGTAATTGGCATTGGTAATGGCCGTCAGGCTGGCGGCGGGCAGCGGCTTTGTCCTTCTGCGCTGATCAATGATGGTCAGCTGGAGCTAAGTATTGTGACCTCACAAGAGATCCTGCCCACCCTGCTGAATTCTGTAATCGGTGGAGATGACGAAAACCCTAACATTATCCGCGCCTCGCTGCCCTGGCTGGAAATCACCGCCCCGCACGAGATGACCTTTAATCTGGATGGCGAACCGCTGAGCGGCACCTCTTTCCGTATTGAAGTGCTCCCTGCTGCTATCTCCTGTCGTTTACCGCCATCATGTGAGCTGCTGGCCTGACAGGTGGCGCGGAAAGTAAGCTCTGGATAACGAGCAGGTTATTTTAGCAGCACGTTGTCTGAACGGAGCGGTGGCATGGGTCGGGATTATCGCGTTAGGTGGCTTGTGGTAAAAGCTTGTTGTCTGAGGGTGTGGTGGCCAAATCAGACAGAACAGGATGCTGAACTAAAAAGCATGTCGTCTGAAGGGCCAGTAGCCTGGTCAGGGAGAGGGGGCTGAACACAAAAACGCCGTGAACCCCTCCCTGGGGGCTGCGAAGCGGCGTCCATGCCGCTTAGCTTTTGCTTATCAGCCCCCTCTCCCTTCCCCACAGCATCGGTGTTGCCTGTTGTAGAAAATCAAAACCAACTTCCAAATCCAAATCCAAATCCAAATCCAAATCCAAATCCAAATCCAGCATCAAATCTGGTTTTGACCTGTGTGAACGTCAAACTCACCAACAACACCGAATTCATTGGGTGACGCCCCGGAGTGCATTAGCCGAGTGTATGCCGCAGGGATGCGGTAGCCAAAATTGCGCTAATGCCGCGCAACATATCAAAGTTAACATTTCACGCTGCGACATCCCGAATAACGTGCACCGTGGTGACGCCTTTCTACCGAACCCGGTTTTGACCTGTGTGAACGACAAACTCACCAACAACACCGAATTCAATGGGTGGCGCCCCGGAGTGCATTAGCCGAGTGTATGCCGCAGGGATGCGGCATCCAAGCCCCCATGGAAGGGTTCACGGCGTCTCGGATAAGGCACTCCGGGGTGACACCTTTGCGCCAATCCGGTTTTGACCTGTGTGAACGTCAAACTCACCAACAACACCGAATTCGTTGGGTGGCACCCCGGAGTGCATTAGCCGAGTGTATGCCGCAGGGATGCGGCATCCAAGCCCCCATGGAAGGGTTCACGGCGTCTCGGATAAGGCACTCCGGGGTGACACCTTTGCACCGCTCCGGTTTTGACCTGTGTGAACGCCAGGCCCACTAACAACACTGAATTTAACGGGTGGCACCACGGAGCACGTTAGCCGAGTGTATGCCGCAGGGATGCGGCATATAGGCTTACGCTAATGCCGCGCAACATATCAAAGTTAACATTTCGCGCTGCGACGTCCCGGTAAGGCTCTTCCGGAAGAGGCCACGCACCGCAGCTGGCTTTGTTTTAGGCGCCGGCTTCACGAACAACACCATTTAATTAACATCGCCATAACCGATCCGCTAAATGTGATCCCGGTCGAACATTCAGCCAAATCAACTTGTATGGTAGTACGCAGACGCGTATTTTTTCACCATTGCTTGTTGATAAGGACCCACCAGGATGAAAATTGTTAAAGCTGAAGTCTTCGTAACCTGCCCCGGCAGAAACTTCGTTACGGTTAAAATTACTACTGATGAAGGCCTGACCGGTATTGGTGATGCCACGCTGAATGGCCGTGAATTGCCGGTGGCGTCCTACCTTAAAGATCACGTCTGCCCACAGCTGATTGGCCGTAACGCTCATCAAATCGAAGACATCTGGCAATTTTTCTACAAAGGCGCTTACTGGCGTCGCGGCCCGGTCACTATGTCGGCTATTTCCGCCGTGGACCAGGCGCTGTGGGACATCAAAGGTAAAGCCGCCAACATGCCGCTTTACCAGCTGTTGGGTGGTGCTTCCCGTACTGGCGTGATGGTCTACTGCCACACTACGGGCCATAGCATCGATGAAGTGATGGACGACTACGCCCGACATAAAGAGATGGGCTTTAAGGCTATTCGCGCCCAGTGCGGCGTTCCGGGCATGAAAACCACCTACGGTATGGCGAAAGGCAAAGGTCTGGCCTACGAGCCTGCGACCAAAGGCGACTGGCCGGAAGAGCAACTGTGGTCAACCGAAAAATACCTCGACTTTACGCCGAAATTATTTGAAGCCATCCGTGATAAATTTGGCTTTGATGAGCATCTGCTGCACGACATGCACCACCGCCTGACCCCTATTGAAGCGGCCCGCTTCGGCAAAAGCGTGGAAGATTCTCGTCTGTTCTGGATGGAAGATCCTACGCCTGCCGAAAATCAGGAAAGCTTCCGCCTGATCCGTCAGCACACCGTGACCCCAATCGCCGTAGGGGAAGTATTCAACAGTATCTGGGATTGTAAACAGCTGATAGAAGAGCAGCTGATTGACTACATCCGCACCACCATTACCCATGCAGGTGGTATCACCGGTATGCGCCGTATCGCTGATTTCGCTTCGCTTTACCAGGTCCGCACCGGATCTCATGGTCCTTCCGATCTCTCTCCTGTCTGTATGGCTGCCGCCCTGCACTTCGACCTCTGGGTGCCGAACTTCGGCGTGCAGGAATATATGGGCTATTCCGAGCAGATGATGGAAGTCTTCCAGCACAACTGGACCTTCGACAATGGCTATATGCATCCGGGCGACAAGCCGGGCCTGGGTATCGAATTCGACGAGAAGCTCGCCGCGAAATATCCCTATGAACCAGCCTATCTGCCGGTTGCCCGCCTGGAAGATGGCACGTTGTGGAACTGGTGAGGAGAAGAAGATGAAAAGTGTAGTTATTGAACGTCCGGGTGAGCTTCAGGTCCGGGAGCGTCCGGCGCTTACCCCAGCAGCGGGCGAAGTCAGGGTCAAAGTTCAGTACGCCAGCATCTGCGGATCGGACGTCCATATCTGGCATGGCCATAACCCTTTTGCCCGTTATCCACGGGTAATCGGCCATGAATTCTTTGGCCGAATTGATGCTGTAGGGGAAGGCGTGGACGCTTCCCGTGTGGGTGAGCGCGTGGCGGTTGATCCCGTCGTCAGCTGCGGCCACTGCTACCCCTGCTCTATCGGACGCCCCAATGTCTGTAGCGAACTCCAGGTTATCGGCGTTCATCGCGATGGCGGATTCAGCCAATACGCGGTAGCTCCGGCGGCAAATGCTTATTGTCTGCCTGAAAGCATTCCGGACAAGCTGGCAAGCCTGGTCGAACCCTTTACTATTGCAGCCAATATCACCGCCTTTCTTAAGCCGCAGCCCAACGACGTAGCGCTGATTTACGGTGCCGGTCCGATGGGCTTAACCGCGATACAGGTGCTGAAAGGCGTCTATAACGTACGCAAAGTTATTGTCGCTGACCGCCTGCCAGAGCGCCTGGAGATGGCGCAGGCAAACGGTGCTGATGTGGTGCTGAATAACAGTGATATTCCGCTGGCTGCCCAGCTGGCTGGTGAACAGCCTACGCTGATTATTGATGCCGCCTGTCATCCTTCCATCCTCTCTGAAGCTGCGGCACTGGCTTCGCCTGCCGGACGCATCGGCCTGCTGGGCTTTTCTGGCGAGGCCTGTACGCTGACGCAACAAAGCCTGACCAGTAAAGAGCTGTCGTTATTTACCTCCCGTCTTAACAGCCACCGCTTCCCTGAAGTGATTGGCTGGATGGAGCAGGGCCTTATTCAACCTGAGAAGCTGGTAACCCACTATCTGCCGCTCAGCGAGATCGAGCAGGCGATGACGCTGTTCGAAAAAGATCCACGAAGCTGCTGTAAAGTCATCTTAGCCGTGGAATAACCTGGGGCTTGCCGGAAGGAAATCGGCAAGAGTTATCCTACTTATTATAAAGATAATCAAGGAATTACAATGTTCAAAAACCTACGTTGGACTATCGTACTTCTGCTGTTCATGGTCTACATGATCAATTACCTCGATCGTGTCGCCCTGTCACTCACCGTGCCGATGATTGAAAAAGACCTGATGCTGAACGCCGAGCAGTTTGGCCTGATCTTTGGCAGCTTCTTCTTCGGCTATGCTATTTTCAACTTCCTTGGCGGCCTGGCGACGGACAAATTTGGTCCGACGCTGGTGATGGGCATTGCCGTGGGCATGTGGTCGCTGTTTTGCGGTCTGACCGCAGTCGCCACCGGCTTCTGGTCCATGCTTATCCTGCGCGTGCTCTTTGGTATGGCGGAAGGCCCGATTTGCGCCTCTGCCAACAAAGCCATTAACGGCTGGTTCCCCAAGAAACAGGCCGCCACGGCGATGGGCTTCCTGAGTGCCGGTTCACCTCTTGGCGGCGCGGTAGCTGGCCCGATTATCGGTTACCTGGCCCTGGCTTTTGGCTGGCGTCCGGCGTTTGTGATCATCTGTTCCGTGGGCATCGTCTGGATGGTGGTCTGGTTCCTTATTGCTGCCGATAACCCGCTGAAAAGCCGCCGTGTCAGTGAAGAAGAGCGCGCTCTGGTCGCGAAACTGAAAGAAGAGCAGACCACCCCGGATGAAGAGCTTGCTCAGGCCGCTCACGGACTGGGTTATTATCTGCGTCAGCCAATTATTCTGGTCACCGCTTTCGCCTTCTTCTGCTACAACTACATTCTGTTCTTCTTCCTGAGCTGGTTCCCGGCTTACCTGGTGCAGGCGCACAACCTCGATATTAAATCGATGAGCATAACCACCATGATCCCGTGGATTGTCGGCTTCATTGGCCTGGCGCTGGGCGGCTGGATCTCCGATAAAATCTTCAATATCACCGGCAGACTGCTGCTCTCACGTAAAATTGTGCTGGTAGTCTCGCTCTTTGCCGCCGCCATCTGCGTTGCGCTGGCTGGTTCGGTGAAAGGGGTTTATCCGGCCGTGATCCTGATGTCTGTCTCGATCTTCTTCCTCTATATCACCGGAGCAATCTACTGGGCGATTATTCAGGATGTGGTGCATAAAAGCCGCGTGGGTGGGATCAGCGGATTCATCCATCTCATTGGTAGCCTCTCCGGCATCGTTGGCCCTGTCGTTACCGGTTATATCGTTCATCATACGGGTAAATTTGACAGCGCCTTTGTTCTGGCAGGCTGCGTGGCTGCGGTTGGCGCGCTGCTGGTGTTCTTTGTTATCAAAAGCCCAAAAGCACAAAATAAAGCTGTTTCAGTGTGACATAGCGGCGGGCGCTCAGGCGCTCGCCACAAAAGAAAGGACATTTCATGCTTTCATTTGACCATCTTTCCCCGGATGTCGTGCTGCCCGATTACGATCGTGAGGCGCTACGGGTCCGTATGGTACATATCGGTTTTGGTGCTTTTCATCGCGCCCATCAGGCGGTCTGCACTGACAGGCTGGCCAGCGAACAAGGCAGCGACTGGGGCTATTGCGAGGTTAACCTTAACAGCGGCGAACTGATTCAGGCGCTGAAAGAGCAGAATGGCTGTTACACCGTGGCGGAAATGGCTGACAACGAAATGGCGCTGCGGGTTATTGGCGTCGTGAAGCAGGCGCTGCATGGCAAATCAGATGGCATTGAGGCCGTCATTGAAGCGCTGGCGCAACCCGATGTGGCTATCGTCTCTATGACCGTTACGGAGAAGGGCTACTGCTATGAACCCTCCAGCGGCAAGCTGGATCTCTCGCACCCTTCAATTGTGCATGACATTGCTCACCCCGAAGCGCCCCACTCTCTGCCCGGTATTATTCTTGCGGGTATTCTCCGCCGTCGTGAACGCCAGTTAGCCCCTTTCAGCGTGATGTCCTGCGACAATATGCCGGAAAACGGTCAGGTTACCCGTAATGTGGTTCTTGGCCTGGCGGAGAAACAGAGTAGCGAACTGGCGCAGTGGATCTCTGCCAACGTCACCTTCCCTTCCACCATGGTAGACCGCATTGTGCCGGCAATGACTGCTGAAACGCATGCTGCCTTGCGGGAAAAACTGGGCTGTGACGATCCGGTCAGCGTAGTGTGTGAGCCGTTCCTGCAATGGGTAATTGAGGACAATTTTGTCAGTGGTCGTCCGCAATGGGAAAAAGCGGGCGCAGAACTGGTCAGCAACGTGCTGCCCTTTGAAGAGATGAAGTTACGCATGCTGAACGGCAGCCACTCATTTCTGGCCTATCTGGGCAATCTGGCAGGTTATGAGCATATCAGCGACTGTATGGCCGACCCCTCGTTTCGTCAGGCGGCGCTGCAATTGATGCTGGATGAACAGGCGCCCACTCTGCATACCACCGGCGTAGACCTGGCGGCCTATGCCCATTCGCTGATCGCCCGTTATGAAAACCTGGCGATTAAACACCGCACGGCGCAGATTGCCAACGACGGGTCGCAAAAACTGCCTCAGCGCTGGCTGGACAGCATTCGCTGGCATCTGTTGCACGGCGGCAGCTATGATCTGCTGGCGTTAGGCGTGGCGGGCTGGATGCGTTATGTCAGCGGTGTGAATGAACAGGGCAAACCTGTTGAAATTCGCGACCCGATGAGCGAGCAGCTGGCTCAGCGCGTGGCCGAAACGCCAGAAGGCGAAGCTCGTGTTGCCGCGCTGCTCTCTCTAAAGGCGGTCTTTGGCGACGATTTGCCTGCTGAACCGGCATTCGTTGCTAAAGTGAACCACTTCTCCAAACTTCTGCGGGAAAAAGGGGCAAAAGAGACAGTAAAACTTGCCCTGGCTTCAGCTTGAGTGAATAAGCGCTGGCGAACAGTCAGCGCCCTGTTTAGACTTAGACTTTCAGATAAGGGCATCCGCCCCTGGCTTACCCCTTAAGTGGCAGGAAAAGTGGTTGTTTATGCCCTGCGCCTGAAGGGATCTATAGGGATATATTTGAATGTCTGTAGCTTACATTATTACCGCCAGCGAACCGGTAAATCAGCAAATCTATCGGTTTTTGCGCCAGGACATTGTGACATGTGCGATCCCGCCAGGCTCACTGCTGTCTGAAAAAGAAGTCTCTACCCGATTCAGCGTTTCCCGCCAGCCGGTGCGGGAGGCGTTTATCAAGCTTGCGGAAGCGGGACTGGTACAGGTTCTACCGCAGCGCGGCACCTTTGTGCGCAAAATTTCTGCAAAGCGAGTGGCCGATGGACGTTTTATCCGGGAAGCGGTAGAAGTCTCTGTTATCCGCCGCGCCGCGCTGGAAGCCACAGCCGAATCCCACTCTCAGCTTGAACACAACCTTAAGTTGCAGAAGATGGCTGCCGACAGACATGACAGTCAGGCTTTTTTGCTGCTGGATGATGAGTTTCATCGCCTGATAGCGCAAAGCATCCATTGTGAGCTGGCCTGGGAAACCGTCGAAAATATCAAAGCGGCCATGGATCGCGTGCGCTTCCTGACGTTAAGCAAGGTCTCCCCGCCAGAAAGCCTGATTGAACAGCACTATGAGATTTATCATGCGCTGGTTGCCAGAGATGTGGATGGCGCAGAACAAGCCCTTCGCCGCCATCTACAGGAGATGATCTTCTCTATCACGCCTATCGCTGAACAGAACAGCGAGTGGTTTGAGAAACCGCTATAACGCTGGCCATCTCTGAATGGGATAGAGCGCCATACGAATGTTAAACAGATAAAACAGCGGCCTGAACAGCGCCATATCGGAACGACACAGCTCCTCAGTCCTGATAAGAAGTTTATTCAACTCCGCCAGTAACGAGGCTGGCGGCTCCAGCCGACTGTTCTTCAGCCGCAGTTTCAGATACTGATTGATCCCGAACATCACCCCATCGGTATCCAGCCGGTGCTCTTTAATAACTTCCTGATGACGGGCATAAAAATCATAGCAGTTCACCCCCAGCCAGATTTCCGTGATCAGGTTGCCGCCCAGCGCTACCCCTGGCGTCGGGTCAATTTTATTCCGCGGCAAAATAATGTTGATCTTATCAATCTGGCTGGCGACGAAGTGCTGGCGCGCCAGCAGAGAAGAAGCATTGATTTTGATCTCACTGGTAAACTGAAGTAGCTCTTTTACGCCTTTTCTTAACACCCTTCTCGCGGTCCAGGCGGGTCTTTTGTTGCGAATAATCGCCGTGACTATCACCGCCAGCAAAATCCCCACTATGGTGGAGATTGACGCGTTAATAATCGACAGCAGGTCAGGCTTGAGGTGATGTGTCATGCCGATAAAACCGGGGATCTGGGTGGAAATGATCAGCCCGATAAAATTGGTTGAGGGATTGGCAATCACCAGTCCCAGCGCCAGTAAACCGGGTGCCAGGCAGATAATCAGCGACTCAAAGCTTACGGTCATCGGGATCAGCAGTCCCACGTAGAGGATACTGATGACGATAGCGATCAGTACACCTTTAAGGAAGACTTTCATCGGGGCTACCGGACTGTCGAGCGAGGCGAAAAACGAGCAGACCACGGCAGCAATCATCGGCGTTGATGCGCCATCCTTCCAGCCCGTACCAATCCAGAACAGGCAGCCAAGCAGGGTCGCCGCGAAAGCGGTAAATGCGGAGAGCAGGATAAGCCCCTTGTCCGCATGTTGTCTGATCAGTTTCTGGCTGCCGCGCTGCTTTTGCCGGCCCAGCTGGCTGACGCGCTCTTTGGCACTGAAATAGGAGTCAGAAATGCGGATAAAATTGAGCAACCGCTCCAGCAGTCCGGTCAGCAGCAGGCTCTCTTCTGCGTTCATTTCACCGCTGCCGTAGAGAGATTTGATTTTATCCTGTGCCCCGGCAATCTCTTGCTCAATGACCACCGCCTGCCCACTCTGTTCAGGGCTGTTCAGCCAGACCAGGAAGTGGCTGAAGGTTTCGGCAATAAACTCAGGGAACTGAATACCCTGCTCTGCCAGCAGGCTCAGCCGCTTTTCAATCGCCGTCAGCGTAGGGATCAGGTAAGAGAGATGTTGATACTGCGCCCCCACCAGCCGGATCAGTTTTCTGGCTGAGTCACCTTCATAGACGCAGTGGGTGATCAAGGCTTCAACGGCGAGGGGGTAATTAGCCATCTGTACCAGAATCTGGTCGCGCTCCGGCGAGCCAGATTTAGACCCGACGGTCAGCAGCTCATTACAGACGCTTTTCGCGCTTTCAAACCAGTTACTGACGCTGTTCTCCAGAAGTGAACGCATCCGTACCGGAAACACCAGCATATGCATCAGGCTGCTACAGATGATCGCTACGGTTATCTCCTCAATACGGGAAATCATGGTATAGGTAATGGAGAGCGGCGTAGTGACGTCAGCAAAGCCCATTATCGCCGCGCTGTAACCTGCCAGCATAAAGACGTAGCTTTTGGGCGTGCGGTCATGAAGGGAGAGCCAGAGGCAGCAGGCAACCCACAAGGAGACGCTGAGACTGAAAAGCACCGGATGGGTGACGGTGACAGGATAGATCAGAAAAATAAAGATGCCGCCCAGCACCGTGCCCAGAAAGCGGAACAGCGCTTTTGACAGGGTGGAAGCAGAATAGAGCTGGGAAATAACATAAACCGAGACCATGGCCCAGGCCGGTTTATCAAGATTCAGTTCCAGGGCGATATATAAGGCAAAAAACGCGGCAATGCAGGTTTTAACGGCGAACAGGATCGCATTTTTCGATAACCACTTCATCTCTGCTTCAGGGCTCGTGAATGTCAAAAAACCTATTTTATCCTGTTCAGCCTGAAACAGGCGCTTTTCACCGGCCGATAGTTTGTAACAAAATAATCACATAGCGGGAAAATTCGCCCGCTATGTGACTGAACCCTGTGCCTCTTTTGAAAGCCTTCGCAGAACCGGGCTGAGTCCGTTACCACCAGCGGTGAAAATGGTGCACCGGGCCAATGCCTTTACCCACTTCCAGCGAGTCGGCCTGTTCTAACGCGCCCTGTAACCAGCTTTTCGCCTCCTGCACTGTAGTCGCCCAGTTACCGTGCCGTGGTATAAGCGCCGCCAGCGCTGCCGACAGAGTACAGCCTGTGCCGTGGGTATGTTTAGTGGCTACGCGGGGCGCAGTAAAACGCAGCTCTTGCTGACGCGTAAAGAGCCAGTCCGGGCTTTCCTCATTGCTGAGATGGCCCCCTTTCATCAGCACGGCTTTGCAGCCCAGCGCCAGTAAGGCCCTGCCCTGCTGCCGCATCTCCTCTTCCGTTTGCGCCGGGTCACACTCCAGCAGGGCGGCGGCTTCGGGCAGATTGGGCGTGATCAGTGAAACCTGAGGCAGCAGGATCTCCCGGAGCGTACTCACCGCCTGGGAAGAGAGCAGAGGATCGCCACTTTTTGCCAGCATCACCGTATCCAGCACAATCCAGGGCACGGCAGCTGACTTCAGGCCTGCGGCCACCGCCTCAACGATATCGCCTTCCGCCAGCATACCGATTTTCACGCTGTCGATGCGGACATCACTCAGCACAGAGGTAAGCTGAGCAGCGACAAAATCTGGCTCGATGCGGTAGACCGACTGCACGCCCTGCGTATTCTGCGCCACCAGCGCAGTGATCACGCTGGTACCGTAGACGCCAAGTGCCGAAAAGGTTTTCAGGTCGGCCTGAATGCCTGCGCCGCCACTCGGATCGGTGCCTGCTATGGTTAAGGCATTGATGCGCTTCATGCCTGCACCTCCAGACTGTAGAGCTGGTCGAGGAACAGAGGAACAAAACTGCCAGGCCCGCTGGCGGCACTCGCTGCCCGCTCTCCCGCCAGGCTCATCACCCGGCAGGCACTGGCAACGTGCACCAACCTGTCGCCAGGCAGTGCCGTGAAGCCAGCCACCACGGCTGAAAGGGCGCAGCCGGTTCCCACCACACGCGTCATCAGTGCTGAACCGCCGGGGATCGCCATCACGTGTGCGCCATCGGTAACATAATCCGTTTCGCCTGTCACCGCGACGATCGCGCCCGTAGACAAAGCGAGCAGCGAAGCCGCTTCCAGCGCTGCGGAGGAGTGATGAAGGCTGTCTACCCCGCGTCCTGTCACCGCCTGCCTTGCCAGAGCCATGATTTCAGAGGCGTTACCCCGAATGGCCGCAGGCCGGTACTCCAGCAGTTGCTGGCAGAAGTCGCTACGAAACGTCAGCGCCCCGACGGCTACCGGGTCCAGCGTCCAGGGGCGCTGCGCCTGGCCTGCCGCTTTCACTGCCGCCAGCATGGCGTGGCTTCGGGAGTGGGTCAGCGTCCCCACATTTATCAGCACCGCATCCGCAATGGCGCTGAACTGTTCTGCTTCTTGAGGATCGATCACCATCGCCGGTGATGCGCCCAGCGCCAGCAGAACATTGGCAGTAAAGGTTTGCACCACATCGTTGGTGAGGCAGTGGATCAGGTGCGATTTTTCGCGGAAAAGATCGAGAGAGGCGACGGCGTCTGCCGCCGTGAAGGTGTGAGGTTGGATCATAATAAAGCTCCCAACCGGCGATCAAGAAGGCGATGCGGTCAGGCATCTGACTTCCCTACGCTGGCATTATCCAGATCAGGTTCGACGGGTTTTTCTCAGCCTTCACAAAGAAGGGCACCCCGAGTCATGTAGATTACATTTCTTTATCAATTAGTAGGTTAAGCCAAGTCACGTGCTGATACAAGATTGATCTTATGAATATTACATTTTCACGCTGTACTGAGTACTTGATAGCTATCTAATTGTTATATATAGATAAAGCAATTAAGCAGTACCCGACAAGCGAGTACTGTTCGCTGAATTTACTTCTTCCGCTGCGTTCCCTGCGTTCCCTGCGGTAACTGGCAGAGAGAAGCAAATCGCTTTTTTACACCTGTCATTAGTACATAACCCCTTATTATTCGAGTGCTTACATAATTTCTGTATAGCTCCACTCACAGACATAATCGTACTGCACAGAGCGGAGCGAAACCCGATCCGATCAATCCCCCTATGTTGGGGTTTCCGACAAAACGCACAGGAAGCCCCAGTAGTCGATTCCATCTAAAAACAGTACTTCCTCTAATCATAAGCGACAAAAGCCCTCCAAAGGCTCTTTAAGTGCCTTTAAGCGGCATTCTGTGCCTGTTCTCCTGATTCTGGTTCAGTACTGAAAGAGTACTGATCGTTTTCACCTATTGATTTAGCGAGGATTAATAGCCATTAATAGATTATATCGATTGATATTCATTTATTGATCGTTTTAATCGATCATTTGGGGTGTGCATGGTATCCTTTCTGCCTGCAAATAATTGCTTTAAGTGCATGTTATTTGGTCTTAAACTATGTACAGGAGATACAGAACAGTGAAGAAAGTCGCAGTATTGGGAGGTTATGCAATTTGGGGAATATTCCTTTGCCTGGCAGCACTGGAAAAATTTGGTGATATTTTTGCCGCTGGTACTGGTTTTTGGTCAGTAGTGATGCTTTTGATTGCCGGAATTTGCCAGCTTGGGGCGGGTATTATCGCTATAGGCTGGGCAGTACTGACATTTGGAACCCTGAAAGCGAAGTACTTACCTTACAAATTTATTAATCATTATACGATCCCGGTACTGATAGTACTGCTCGCTATTGTCGCAAGTATTGCCAGATCTTCGAGCGATGAATCCAGAGCCGAAAAATTGGGTTTTAAGGACGGTAAAGAGTTTGCCATTGCTCGTGAAAATAATATTACAAATATTGCTGATTATGCCAAATTTGCAGAAGAGCAAAGAATTAAAGCAGAAGAAAAGGCGGCTCAAGATGCAGTACTTGCAGCAGAGAAAGAACAAAAGGAAAAACAAGAAAAGGCTAAATGTTTTGAAGATGCTTATTGCTACGCATCGAAACATGAGGGTGGGGATTATGCGTGTAAGATTGCAGTCGAAAAGTCAGTACGATATCAATTTAAATGGACTGATGGAATTACTCAACCTAAGTTCTCTTCATATGGTTGGTATGACAAAAACAGGAAGTTATTCACTCTCTACGGACATCGGGCACAGGCTCAAAATGGTTTTGGTGCATTTAAAAACGTGGAGTACTCCTGTACGTTCAATGCTAATACTGGCGAAGTTTTAAGTGTCAATATTCAATAAGGGAATGAAAGTGAAAAAATATTCAATTGCAGTACTTCTACTATGTGCTTCAATTAAATCATTCGCTGTGACTCCTGCTGGAAAAATAGAGAAGCCTTTTGTTGTTAATAATGAAGTGATTTGTCTGAAAGAAATTCAGAAACAAATTACCCCCTATCTTAAGTCATTTGAACAAGAAGGAGGGGTTAAATACAAGTACATTGTTAAATCAGGGTTATCGTATAAAGATACTGTAGGGCTTAGGCTACAGATCAATCGGGCGGATTCAGGGCTGAATGTGCATGTTGCCGATCTCGATTACTACTGGCTACAGGAACGGGGCAGCATGTGCGAACCAGCGTACATGGTACTTGACCGTTCTCAGTGAATACGGTGTCAATTAAGGTCGCGAAAGCGGCCTTTTTTGTAATTAATTGATATTAATATTATTTTTTTTCGATTTTCTTAGCTCTGCGTTTCAAAATCTGTACATAACCATATCAAGCATGTGACAATGTACGCCTAAAAAAACAGCAACAGTAAAGGGATTTTATGAGCGAAAAGATTTATTTCTATTCGTCATCAGCAAACAATTACATCAGTCCAACTTCGCTTTGGTCAGTTGCTCGTACCTCGATAAATGCTGATGGTGTTCACTGGTTAGAAACTCAGTGGGTTGGCGGGAGTGACGTTCAGGGAATGGCCTTGTACACATCGGTACTTGATGCGGCAATTGCTGCGGAAGTTCTAAATCAAGGGAGCAGTACGCCAGACTGGCAGATCTACCCCTTCGCTGATTTAAACATCACTGAAATGATGATTTCAATGAAAGCCAGAAAAGCAGAGTACTGCATTATGCTGGTTTTTGGGTTTTCAATCGATGATTTCAGAAGTGTTGTTTGTAATTCAACGCTTTACCGTAGTCTGCAATTCCCTGAATCCTTTACGATTAGTGTTGATTTAGATCCTGTATCTAATAAAGCAGTACTTAAATTTGACGAGATCCTTTTCGAGGGGATGAATGACTACTGGCATGAAGAATTTGCTAACTACTGCGAGTCTATAGAACGTCAGAATTCTCTCCCCTTGGATCTCATCAAAGAGTATGCCCGTACTGCTGTATCAACGGCACTTGTCACCACAACACCGATGATCAGCCCGTCAACACAATACTTTGTATCCACTTATTCCATTGAGAAACAAATTTGGATTGTATCTTCCCTTCAGGTAAATGGTTCAAAACCCGCTAATAAACTTCATTAAGGATAATTCTATGGCTACTGGTCATTTTCTTCGTATTGGTGATAAGACAACATGCGGCGGTACTATTCTTTCTGGTTCGCCAAATCATAGCTTTGGTGGGGTTGCGACCGCGAGAAACGGTGATTCTGTATCATGTGGTAAAGATGGCAAAAAATACCATATTGCAGGTGGTATCCCCGATTACTGGATTCATGGCGTCGCAGCAGCAGGTACTTTGCATAGCCGCAGCACATGTCCCTGTAGAGCAAGATTCATTTCATCATTTCCAAACGCTTCGTATTGGGTTGAAGAAGCAAAACCAGTTAAAGCTTCTCCAGTAGCTGCCCCGTTGATTGCTGCCGCTCCTCCTCCTAAACCTGCAAAAGTTGCAGAGCCTGAACAACATGCACAAGCCGCTAAAAAGAAGGTAGAAGCAAAACGCGAACCAGTAGATCCTGGCTTCTGTGTACTTCCTTACGGTGCTGAAACTGGAGCCTATGAAAGATATCTGTTCGAAAGTGAACCGCCAGCAGGAACACGCGAACTTTATCGCTCTCTTAACGGGGCAGGTAAGGAATACAAAGCAGGTTCTATTCTGCTGGTTGTTGATCCTGAAAAACAGGACAGTGATCAAATCGCACATATGCAGGCTGCAAAACAACGTATTGATACAGCATTAGAACCGCTTACACATAAAGAAGCCAATTTCTTACATAACCACTATGCAACAATAGCTAACTTTAGCAACATCGCCGATAAAGGAATTGGCCTTGCTGCCGAACCTGTCGGGAAGTATTTCGAAAATATAGAGAAGATCCTGAAAGAAATTCAGGAAACATACAAAAATACTTACATGACCAGAGGGGCTTTAATTGGCGAGCAGTTCCATGTAAAACGTGCTCAACTATTCAATGAACTTGAACGTGTACTTAAAGTCGCTTTCCTTAATAAAGGTATGAAACTCGGTGAGTACAGCAACTTAAAAAGTGCACTTGGTCTATCAACTAAATCGATAACTCATAAATGGAATGAGACAGGAATAAGTGATATTGATGGTTATGCTACCCATTTAGAACGAGCTGCAAAATATGTAACAGCTATGCGATATGTTGGTTATGTAGGAATTGGATTTAGTGCTCTGCATTCAATCAATGAAATTAATGAGGCTTGCTCTGTTGGTCGTGAAGATGAATGTACCAAAAAGAAATACACCGAAGTTGGTAGCTTTTCTGGTGGCATAATTGGAAGCATCGGAGGCGGAGCAATAGGCACAGGTATATGCACTGTAGTATTAGGTGCTTTGACAATAGAAGCCGCTGGGGCTGGTGCATTAGCTTGTGGTGTAGTTCTTGGTACTGGTGCAGGTTATGTAGGCGGTGAATTCCTATCGGATCAAGGTGAAAATCTCGGTGAACTTATTTATAAAACGGTAGGTGAATAGTGGGCATCCTATCTGCGACATCAACACTATTGTGTATAGTCTTCGGATTTATCGCAATCGGGTATTCTGTTCTAAAAAACAAACAACATCTTTTGTTGTGCGATACTTTTAAAGAACGATTCGGTTATGTACCAGCAGGAATAATTCTTGCACAAGCAGGTGGGATATTCTTAACCTTTCAGAAAGATTTTTATTTCATCTTCCCATTCGTATTTAAAAAGGGGAGTTTTCCGGTCAGAAATATGGATTCTGATCATTATGATTTCATCAAAGGTTTACCCAATGAAAAGGTATCATGGCTAAAAATTAAGTTTACTTTGTTTTTATTAATGGTTGTTTTATTTTTTTTTACTATCATAACTTCTCTCCTCTCTATCTAAGCATTGTTTATAAAGCCGCTTATGCGGCTTTTCTTGTACATGAATACGAGAGCGATTAGGTTACTCGCCTTTAGCTCAAAAAATAATCAAAGCCCAAGCCACTCATTTTCTGACAAAAAAGTTAAAGGGATCGTTTACTCAGATAAAAGTACAATCATTTTTAATCTGGCTGAATTAAAATCTCGTTCGCCTTATCAGGCTCAACCCCTCCGACAAAATGTCATGAACTCAGATATCGCTATCGGATTTTCCACTAACCCGACATCGACTAAAAAATGCACGATTAAAAATCTCTTTTGGGTACGCTCTTTTTGTACCTTAGATGCATTACACACGGACAAAAATAAATGTAAACTCATGAATAATAATCAGAATCTTGGCAACCTACGCTGGCATTATCCAGTTCAGGTTCGACGGGTTTTTCTCAGCCTTTTCTTTGAAAAGAAACGGCACCCCGAGTCATACTCTTAAGCCAGCAGCATAGGGAAGTGACACTGGCAAAGCAAGCTCGCCTGATTGCATCGCCTTCCTGATTGCTGGAAAAATTAACCCCCGTTTACCCTGCCATGCCCCCTCCTTTGCTCTTATTTATGACCTCACAAAGGGATGATCCAACAGGCATTAAAAAATCCACAAAGCGAGCCAACTTTCCAGATAACGTTTTGTTTAGTTGCCTTAATTCAGCAAAAAAATTCAGTTAAACCCGCTGTAAATTTATACATTTCAGACGAAAAATCTTTGCCTTATATTGATTAAAAAACTAGCATTACCCCTACATATAGCGTTTACCGAAGGATATCGGCACTATATGGATAAATTTCCACCAGCTCTAAAAAGGAGTTTTACGATGAGCAACAATACAAAAAAAACCAGTAGCGACCTGGCTTCAGTGGCTGCTAAAACACTCCATGACCCAAACGCCTCTGCTATACAAAAAGCGCTTGCAGGTTCTGCGCTGTCACAGGCTGGATCCAGCAACCAGACCAGTGGCGCTATGGAACATCTCGCATCTGCTGCGCTTAAAAATCCGAAATCTGCTCCGTTAACAAAACAGCTTGCTGCCAGTGTTCTTGCACAAGCCAACAAAGAGCGTAAATGATTTTCAGGCGGGGTAACCCGCCTTATTTAATTCCGGAAGCCTCTGCTGTGATGAGAATGGCCTCATGTGGTTTATGAAGACGTTATTAACATCGGGATGCACTTAAACGGAAAACAAGTCAGCTCTACTGGTGCAAGGTTGCCCGCACAAGATATATCGCTATCTTCAGGTTCTTTCCCATTACCTTTATGGCTTCCATTAAACCGTTGGCCGCTCGTTCCAGGCATCATGCACTAACAGATTGCCATCTTTGTACAAATGGGTGATTTTTTCATAATTCAGCGCCACCTCTTCCATATGACCTGTTCCCGGACAGCCTCGCGTATCGTGCATCACAGGGCTGACAGAAATCACTTTCACACTCTCCAGCGTAATCCGGTAATACTCCACTTCCTGCCCTGCGTCATTGATATGGTAGAAGCGAAATTCAGCAGATTTGAGCATCTGACCCGTTGCAGCAGCTTTAAAAAGATAAGGAGAGGCGCTATCCAGCTCCTTGGTAAACTGGAACGGCGAATGCTGACGAGGGCCGGTGATTTTCCCGGTCATTGGATCTGTAGGGAGGGTTAAACTGTGATGTAAACTTCGTAGCTCAATGCTTCCCTCACGGTCTGCAACATCGCAAGAACCACGAATAATCGCACCGCCGTCATCGGTCAAAAATAAGTGTACTGGCACAGCCATTGATTAAGCTCCTTGCTTATTATTAGTCGTACAGCCATTTCCCCGCTTTTGCTGATTCGATTAGCATACCGATAGTGAAATCAGGGACGAGGATGGGTTCTCTCTTTTTGAAAAAATTCCATGTAAAAGGAATATCGGGGTAGTAAGTTTCGATCTTGAAATTTCCTCGTTGGACATTGAATTTCTCAAAGAAATCATTCATCAGATCTTCAGCTTCAAGTTCATCAATACTTAAATCGGTATCAAGATCGGTTTCAGGGTTTAATTGCACCTTCTTAAAGTTGAACAGGTATGTACCAGCGTAAGGCCGTACATGCTCGTAAACTCGCTGCTCGATACTCTCTACCATAATTTATCACTCTCTCTTGCTATGAGGTTGTAGTCTCGAATAGTGCGGTAGGTGATTTGCGAAACATCAGAAGCAAGAATAATCATACCAATCCCAGGAATCGAGCGTCCTACGAAAGGAGCAATATTGCGAACCATTACACGGTTGGCAGTCCAGGGTGTATAACCACCCAACCAAGTAGGAAGGGAAATACCAAAAGGAAATTTGGCCTTTTTAAACACCATTCGCGCGGCCTTTGAAGCGTAAGAAGTCCCCTTTGTAGCATTGGCAAATTTTCCTCTGGTGCCTAAATTATTTCTCCCCGATACAATGGCTACTACCGCCCCAAAATCGGCCATGCCGCTCCCAAATTGACTAGCTGTATTTTCACAGAAAATCATAAACAGAAGCTGTGCAGCGCTCAGGTTAGACTTACCCGCATAGAAGTATGTTCCATTTAGTTCCTCTACAGTATCCACCTTGTAATCCCTTTCATTCCATGTGGAAACAGAACTATAGCGGCGAATAAATGCAGCGTCTACAAATTAACTTTCTGGCTTTGCTTTTCAGAAGATTATTATATTTTTATAGAAAAAGAATATGGACTGATAATTAAAACAGGCGTAACGGTTATTACTGATAATTGTTACTTTATTATCAAGGTCAATAATATTTAATTCTGCACTCATCAATCAAAATAAGCACATACGGGCTTCGTATGCTTATTTTTTCCTGACGAAAAACGATAGGTGGGAGAAATTGCTTACCGCGACTCCCCTCCGCCATTACCCTGAAGCCTCACCTTTGGCGAAAGCCTGACAATACGTTACTCTTAGCCCATTCCTGTCACAGTAAAGATCGCAACGCGTAGGATTATGACCAGACCGCTTAATGAACAGTACGGCATCAGCGTGGAAGCGCTGAAGATGCTGCAATACCTTAAACAGATTGCCCGTGGGGATCGCGGTTTCTCTATCCTCGATACCACGCTGAATCACCGCTGCAACGTTACGCCGCCAGATAACTTCAAGCTGCTGGATCAGCTTTTTGAAGCGGGGAAAATTGACTATGACTACCGTGGCACCGGCCTGGATGGTGAGCGCCACGTAAAGCCAGTGTGGTGAGCAGATGAAGATACGTCCCTTTACGGAAGCCGACCGCCCTTTCCTGCGCACGCTGTTTCTTGCGTCACGCAAGGCGAACTGGCACTGGCTGGATGAAAGCGAATGGCAGCTGGAAGATTTTGACCGTGCGACCCTGGGGGAACGCATTCTGGTGGCTGAAGATAACGGGCACCGTACCGGTTTCGCTGCCGTGCTGCCCAACGACAACTTTCTGCACAGCCTGTTTGTTGATCCGGAGTGGCAAGGCAAGGGCGTGGGGCGGCTGCTTTTGCAAGCCGTGCAAAACGACTTTACTTCTACCGGCGCACTGAAATGTATGAAGGCCAACACGCTGGCGGTTGCCTTTTATCAGCATCATGGCTGGGAGGTGGTTTCGGATGGCGAGAGCGAGCATGGCGAATACTGGCTGATGCACTACGTGCTGTAAGCTAAGGCTGGATGCTGGCCGTTCCGCAAATTCAGCCAGGAGTTCTGGCGCAGAGAGTCACTGCCATTTGCCAAAGATATCAGGGGCAGGCATCCGCTTCCGCCCCTGAATTTCCCTGTCGGGATCTGGCAAAACTACCGTGATAAAAAGATTACACCGCGCGGAAGGCGATATCGTCCGGGATCACTTCACCCTGCCAGTATAGTTGTGCCGCTACAGCGCCCGCCAGCTGACGGTAGAGAGCGGTAATCTCACTCTCCGGACGGCGCACCACCGTAGGCTGACCATCATCCAAATCTTCACGCAGCGTGATATCCAGCGGAAGCTGGCTGAGCAGCCGGGTATGATACTGTTCCGCCAGCTTCTCCGCGCCGCCGCTGCCAAAAATAGCTTCGTGATGCCCACAGTTGCTACAGATATGCATGCTCATGTTTTCCACCACGCCCAGCACTGGCACATTAACTTTCTCAAACATCACGATGCCTTTGCGGGCATCAGCCAGCGCAATATCCTGGGGTGTGGTGACCACAATAGCACCAGTGACCGGCACGTTTTGCGCCAGCGTCAGCTGGATATCCCCCGTACCCGGCGGCATATCCAGCACCAGGTAGTCGAGATCGGGCCACAGGGTTTCATTCAGCAGCTGCATCAGCGCCTTGCTGGCCATCGGCCCTCGCCAGACCATGGCGTTATCCTCGGTAACCAGATAGCCGATGGAGTTGGTTGCCAGGCCATGCGACATAATGGGGGCCATATGCGTGCCATCGGGCGAAGTGGGACGCTCATCGCGCGATCCCAGCATGTCCGGAATTGAGGGGCCGTAAATATCGGCGTCCAGCAGCCCCACTTTTGCCCCCTCTGCCACCAGCGCCAGCGCCATATTCACCGCCGTGCTGGACTTACCCACCCCGCCTTTGCCGGAGCTGACGGCGATAATGTTCTTCACGCCGCTGGTGCCGGGATGATTTTTCACCCTCTTCAGCGTGGCGATGTCGTGACTCAGCCGCCAGCTGATAGCTGTCGCTTCCGTCAGACGCAGCAGTTCCGCGCTGGCCGCTTCCTTCAGCGCTTCAAACCCGCTGTGCCAGGCAAACGGCATGACCAGGTCAATGTGCAGAGTATTATCCATCAGCGCGCAGTGATGCATCGCCTTCAGCGTGGTCAGATTATGCTGCAACGTCGGATGTTCAAAAGTGGTCAGAACGCCCATCACCATCGCCCGCAGCGCTTCCGGTGAATGGTGACCCTGGGAGTGTAAGCTCATCCCGGCTCCTTGTTTTTGTGATGGATCTTATCAACAAGCATACCAGATGTGGCTGTAGGTAAAGGCGACGGACGTTAAAAAACGCCAGCGCGACAGCGGGAATGTTTACGCAGCCACAACACTCGGTTACCATCTATGCCCCCTTTTAAAACAGGTATGGCAAGTTTTCCTATGACTCAAGTCGCGAAAAAAATATTGGTAACGTGCGCTCTGCCGTACGCCAACGGTTCCATTCATCTCGGCCACATGCTCGAGCATATTCAGGCAGATATTTGGGTCCGTTACCAGCGAATGCGCGGCAATCAGGTTTACTTCATCTGTGCGGACGATGCGCACGGTACGCCAATTATGCTGAAGGCTCAGCAGTTGGGTATTGCTCCCGAGCAGATGATTGCCGAGATGAGTCAGGAACATCAGACCGATTTTGCCGGTTTTGATATCAGCTACGACAACTATCACTCCACGCACAGCGATGAGAACCGTGAGCTGTCTGAGCTTATCTATACCCGTCTTAAAGAGAACGGTTTCATAAAGAACCGCACCATCTCTCAGCTGTACGATCCGGAAAAAGGGATGTTCCTGCCGGACCGTTTTGTGAAAGGCACCTGCCCGAAATGCAAATCGCCCGATCAGTATGGCGATAACTGCGAAGTCTGCGGCGCAACCTACAGCCCGACTGAGCTGATCAATCCGCAGTCGGTGGTTTCTGGCGCCACGCCGGAGATGCGTGACTCTGAGCACTTCTTCTTTGATCTGCCGGAGTTCAGCGAAATGCTGAAGGCCTGGACCCGCTCCGGCGCGCTTCAGGAGCAGGTAGCGAATAAAATGCAGGAGTGGTTCGAATCTGGCCTGCAACAGTGGGATATCTCCCGCGATGCGCCCTACTTCGGCTTTGAAATTCCTGGTGCGCCGGGCAAATATTTCTACGTCTGGCTGGATGCGCCTATCGGCTATATGGGATCGTTCAAGAACCTGTGTGACAAGCGCGGCGATATCGATTTTGATGCTTTCTGGCAGAAAGATTCGGATGCCGATCTCTACCACTTTATCGGCAAAGACATCGTCTATTTCCACAGCCTGTTCTGGCCAGCGATGCTGGAAGGCAGCAACTTCCGTAAGCCAACCAACCTCTTTGTGCATGGCTATGTCACGGTGAACGGCGCCAAGATGTCCAAGTCTCGCGGCACCTTCATTAAAGCCAGCACCTGGTTGCAGCATCTGGATGCGGACAGCCTGCGCTACTACTACGCGGCCAAGCTCTCTTCACGCATTGATGACATCGACCTTAATCTGGAAGATTTCGTCCAGCGCGTGAACGCCGATATCGTGAATAAAGTGGTGAATCTGGCCTCTCGTAACGCCGGTTTTATCAACAAGCGTTTTGATGGCAAGCTCTCTGCGGAACTGGCCGACCCGGCACTCTATAAAACCTTTACCGATGCGGCAGCAAGCATTGGCGAAGCCTGGAGCAGCCGCGAGTTCAGCCGCGCCATACGTGAAATCATGGCGCTGGCCGACGTGGCGAACCGCTATGTTGACGAGCAGGCTCCGTGGGTGGTGGCGAAGCAGGAGGGCCGTGAGGCTGATCTACAGGCTATCTGCTCAATGGGCATTAACATGTTCCGCGTGCTGATGACCTGGCTGAAACCTGTGCTGCCTTCGCTGACTGAACGGACAGAAGCGTTCCTGAATGCAGAGCTGAGCTGGGAGGGTATTCAGCAGCCGCTGCTGGACCACAACATCTCCGCCTTTAAAGCGCTCTACAGCCGCATTGAGATGGATAAGGTCAACGCCCTGATCGAAGCGTCAAAAGAAGATGCGGCAGCGGCGACCCCGCCTGCGGCCGTTACGACGGCTAAAGCGAGCAGCAAACCTGCGGCCAGCGCCCCTGTAGAATCCGTGGCTGATACCATCAACTTTGATGATTTCGCCAAAGTGGATATGCGTGTGGCGCTGATCAAAACGGCTGAGCTGGTGGAAGGATCTGACAAGCTGCTGCGTCTGGTGCTGGATATGGGTGGCGACGAAACGCGTCAGATCTTCTCCGGTATCCGGGCCGCCTATCCGGACCCTTCCGTACTGGAAGGCCGCATGACGGTGGTGGTGGCAAACCTCGCGCCGCGTAAGATGCGCTTTGGCGTCTCGGAAGGCATGGTGCTCTCAGCCGGTCCTGGCGGAAAAGATCTCTTTATCCTGGGTGCCGACAGCGGTGCTCAGCCAGGGATGCAGGTTAAATAACCGCTTAACACTGCGCAGTTAAAACACGCAAAGGGGTGAATAATTTCACCCCTTTTTAATTGCTTATTCCCTTCTGCCTGAAAAGAGTTACAGAACCCCTTCCTGACCCAATACGCTGCCCCCAGAGCAGCCGTTCCGGACAACTCATCAGCCTGCACTCTGTGACCCGTAGCACGTTTTCTCGTTTCGTCGTATGATTAACGTTCTTAAAACCAGGAGTTTATCATGCGCAGCGTGCTCTCCGTGGGCGGACAATATCTTCGCGCCTTCCTTATTCTTTATCTCTGTCTCTATGCCGGGACTGGCGTAGCAGCCCTGCTTCCGGTGATTATTCCTGGCAGCATACTGGGCATGCTTATCCTGTTCGGCTTACTCGCTTTACAAATCCTGCCTGTTGACTGGGTGAAACCCGGAAGCACCCTGCTGATCCGCTATATGGGGCTGCTGTTTGTGCCGATCAGCGTCGGGATTATGAGCTATACCGACATTCTCAGCGCGCAGTTTGGCCCGATTGTGGTCTCCTGCGTCCTGAGCACCTTTATTGTGCTGATCACCGTTGGGCTGGCCTCCCACAAATTGCACAGCCGCCCGCTGAAAAAGCCAGGAGCTGCGGATGAGTGATATCTGGTGGTCGCTGCCGCTGACGGTGGTGGTGTTTTTTGCGGCTCGCATGCTGGCCGCAAAAGTTAAGATCTCGCTGGTCAATCCCTTGCTGGTGTCGATGGCGGTAATTATCCCGCTGCTGCTGCTTATCCAGATGCCTTACACGCGCTATTTCCAGGGGAGTTCCCTGCTTAATCAGCTTCTTCAGCCTTCTGTGGTAGCGCTGGCAATTCCCCTTTACGAACAGATGCATCAAATCCGCGCGCGCTGGAAAGCGATCATCGGCGTCTGCTTTATGGGCAGTATCACGGCGATGGTCTCCGGTACAGCCATTGCGCTCTGGATGGGAGCCACGCCGCAGATAGCCGCCACGCTGATGCCGAAATCCGTGACCACGCCAATTGCCATGGCTGTCTCCGGCACGCTGGGAGGCATTCCTGCTATCAGTGCCATCTGTGTGCTGATTGCGGGTGTGCTGGCCGCAGTATTTGGCCACATGGTCCTCAACCTGCTGAAAATCAGCGGCAAGCCGTCACGGGGTTTAGCTATCGGTAACGCTTCCCACGCTCTGGGCACCGCCCGCTGTGCAGAACTGGATTATCAGGAAGGGGCTTACAGCTCGCTGGCGCTGGTGATCTGCGGGATTATTACTTCTCTGCTGGCCCCCTTTATGTTTCCGTTGCTGATGCACCTCTGGGGTTAAAATTTGCGATGGATCGCGCAATTTGCAATTCACTTTCATAAATTGCATTGCTTGTGTGATTTCAATCACATATAACTCTTCGGGTGCCCGCTACACTCAGCGGCCGTTTATGTGAAAGAGGCCTATTATGCACCCACGTTTTCACGCTGCGTTTGCCACGCTGCCTTCAGCTCTGCAAACCGCTCTGCAACCCGTTCTCTCTTCAGCCGATTTTCAGGCTTTCCTGACACCGATGCAGATTGCCGATATCAAATCCCAGACCGGGCTTGATGACCAGCAACTGGCGTTTTCCCTGCTGCCGCTGGCTGCGGCCTGCGCCGTAGCGCCGCTGTCGAATTTTAATGTGGGAGCAGTGGCCAGAGGCACCAGCGGCCATCTCTATTTTGGCGCAAATATGGAGTTCGTTAGCGCCACCATGCAGCAAACCGTGCATGCCGAGCAGAGCGCCGTGACCCATGCCTGGCTGCGCGGCGAGAAGGCGCTGGAAGCCATTACCGTGAATTACACGCCATGCGGCCACTGCCGCCAGTTTATGAATGAACTCAACAGCGGCACGGCGCTTGGCATCAATCTGCCCGGACGTGAACCTGCCACGCTGGCAGATTACCTGCCGGATGCTTTCGGCCCCCGTGACCTGGCTATCAAAACGCTGCTGATGGATGAGATCGATCACGGTTTAGTGATTAAAGGCGATCCGCTGTCTCAGGCCGCCCTGGAGGCTGCCAGCCGAAGCCATGCCCCTTATACCCAGGCCTGGAGCGGCGTGGCGTTACAGGCCGCCGACGGCACCATTTTTGCCGGTCGCTATGCGGAAAATGCCGCCTTTAACCCCAGCCTGCCGCCGTTACAGGCCGCGCTGAATTTGCTCAGTCTGTCGGGACATGATGTGTTTCAGATCCAGCGCGCCGTGCTGGCAGAAGCACCGGATGCTAAAGTTATTCAGCGACAGGCGACGCTGGCAACGCTTCAGGCGCTGGGCTGCGCCAATGTCACCACCATTCCTCTGGTCTGAAGCCTTCTTAAGCTGGTGACTTTATGATGCAGGCCTCGCCTGCGTCTCTCCGCAAATATTGAATAAAAACCGTTCCTTTTGTTAACTCCCGTTAACAAAAGCTGTACTTTCAGACTAAATATTTTAGGATTGGCGCACAACGTCACGATCCGAATGAGTATTGATTACATGGAACTCGAATACGAAAGTAAACGACCGCTGTATATCCCTTATGCCGGCCCTATTTTGCTGGAATTCCCCCTGTTAAATAAGGGCAGCGCCTTCTCTGTTGAAGAGCGTAATGAATTCAACCTGCGTGGCCTGCTGCCGGAAACGGTAGAGACAATTGAAGAGCAGGCTCAACGCGCCTGGCGTCAGTTCCAGGACTTCAAAAACGATAACGATAAACACGTCTACCTGCGCAATATTCAGGACACCAACGAAACCCTGTTCTACCGGCTGCTGGATAATCATCTTGAAGAGATGATGCCCATTATTTATACGCCAACCGTGGGCGCAGCCTGTGAGCACTTCTCGGAAATTTATCGTCGTGCCCGTGGCGTATTTATCTCTTATCCGAACCGCGACAACATTGAAGATATGTTGCAAAACGCCACCAAACAGAACGTGAAGGTGATTGTGGTCACCGACGGTGAGCGGATCCTGGGTCTGGGTGACCAGGGTATCGGCGGCATGGGTATCCCAATCGGCAAGCTTTCGCTCTATACCGCCTGTGGCGGTATCAGCCCTGCCTATACGCTGCCGATCGTGCTGGATGTGGGTACCAATAACCAGCAGTTGCTGAACGATCCGCTCTATATGGGCTGGCGTCATCCGCGCATTACCGGCGAAGAGTACGACAACTTCGTGCATGAATTTATCCTGGCCGTGAAAAGCCGCTGGCCAAACGTCGTGTTGCAGTTTGAGGACTTCGCGCAGAAAAACGCGATGCCGATCCTGGAGCGCTATCGCGATGAAGTGTGCTGCTTTAATGATGATATTCAGGGCACCGCAGCGGTCACGCTGGGTACGCTGATTGCCGCCAGCCGTGCAGCTGGCAGCAAAATGAGTGAGCAGAAAGTGGTGTTCCTTGGCGCCGGTTCTGCGGGCTGCGGCATCGCTGAGCAGATTATCGCCCAGATGAAGTCTGAAGGGCTGAGCGATGATGAAGCACGCGCACGCGTCTTTATGGTCGACCGCTTTGGCCTGCTGACCGACAAGCTGCCAAACCTGCTTAACTTCCAGAGCAAGCTGGTGCAGAAAAGCGAGAATCTGGCTGACTGGCAAACCGGGTCAGACGCCATTTCGCTGCTGGATGTGGTGCGAAACGCCCGTCCGGATATTCTGATTGGCGTCTCCGGCCAGCCTGGCCTGTTCAGTGAAGAGATCATCCGCGAGATGCATAAACACTGTCCGCGCCCTATCGTGATGCCGCTCTCCAACCCTACCTCGCGCGTTGAAGCGACTCCGCAGGATATCATGGCGTGGACTGACGGTGCGGCGCTGGTGGCTACCGGCAGCCCGTTCTCACCGGTGATGTGGAAAGAAAAAATCTACCCTATCGCGCAGTGCAACAACTCCTATATCTTCCCCGGCATCGGGCTGGGTGTGATCGCTTCTGGCGCCACGCGCATCACGGACAGCATGCTGATGGCGGCCAGCCGTGCGCTGGCAGACTGCTCGCCGCTGGTTAACGACGGCGTGGGTCCGGTGCTGCCGGAAGTGAAGGACATTCAGGGCGTGTCAAAAGTGATTGCTATGGCCGTCGGCAAGGCTGCACAGCTGGCTGGCGTGGCGGTGGTCACCTCTGAAGATGTGTTGTCTAAATCTATCTCTGCCAACTTCTGGCTGCCGCAGTACCGTAACTACCGCAGAACCTCTATCTGACGGTAAAGCCGGGTGCAAACCGTACCCGGCTCTCATCCTGAGATTTTCCTGCCCGCTTATCGTGCGAAAACCCATCAACCGGCACGCTGTCACTTGCTTCACCCCGCCAGCTCAAGTAGCCTTGTTTCACCCTTTTTTTGCAAGTCTGAGCGCTGTCCGGCATGGTAAAACGCTTGATATATGGTCTGATTATCATCTTAACGCTGATGGTGATGACCGCGCTCGGCCTGGATCGCTGGATAAGCCTTAAAACTGCGCCCTTTGTTTATGACAATCTGAAGTCATTGCCCCATCGCCAGGTAGGCGTGGTGCTGGGGACGGCTAAATATTATCGCACCGGCGTGATTAATCAGTATTACCTTTACCGCATGCAGGGCGCGCTGAACGCCTATAACAGCGGCAAGGTGAACTATCTGCTGCTGAGCGGCGACAATGCGCTACAGAGCTATAACGAACCCATGACCATGCGTCGCGATCTGATAGCGGCCGGAGTAGATCCTGCCGATATCGTGCTGGATTATGCCGGTTTTCGTACGCTGGACTCGATAGTACGGACGCGCAAGGTTTTTGATACCAACGATTTCATTATTATCACGCAGCGCTTCCACTGCGAGCGCGCGCTGTTTATCGCGCTGCATATGGGCATTCAGGCCCAGTGTTATGCCGTCCCTTCGCCGAAAAACATGCTGAATATTCGGGTCAGAGAAGTGGGTGCGCGGCTTGGTGCACTAGCTGATCTGTTCCTGATGAAGCGTGAGCCGCACTTCCTTGGCCCGATGGTGCCTATTCCGGCCCGTCACGAAATCCCAGATGATGCCCAAAGCTATCCTGCCGTGACGCCAGAGCAGCTGCTCGAATTACAGCAGAAGCTGGAGCAGGAGCAGAAGAAGTCCTGAACTGACGGGCCTTTCTTACACTCTCTTCCCCTTATCCCCCAGACTGCTGGCCTCCCGGACGTTAAAGTTACCTGAGCTGAAGATAGCAGCCCGGCCTTACATGCCGCAGCGGGAGAGGAGAGACAAATAAAAACGCACCGGACTTTCATCCGGTGCGTTTCAGGTAGAGTGCTACTGCTGAAGATTATTTCTTACGTGCGTACTTCAGGGAGTCCAGCGCCACGGCGAAGATGATGATGCCGCCCTTGATAATGTACTGCCAGTAAGGGTTAACGCCGATATAGGTCAGGCCGTAGTTGATAACGGTGAAGATCAGCACACCCGTTACCACACCCGCTACCGTACCCACGCCGCCGGCAAAGGAGACGCCGCCCACTACGCAAGCCGCGATGGCGTCAAGCTCATACATAAAGCCGAGGTTGTTTGTCGCCGAACCGATACGTCCTGCTTCCAGCATCCCGCCAAAGGCGTAGAAGACACCAGAGAGCGCATAGATCAGGATCAGGTTGAAGTTAACGTTCACCCCTGACACTCGCGCCGCTTCCGGGTTACCGCCGATAGCAAAGATATTTTTACCAAAGCGGGTTTTGTTCCACAAAATCCAGACAAAGAATACCGCGATAGCCGCATAGAAGGTGATGTAGGAGAGCTTAAAGTCACCGAAGCGAATAAAGCCCTGGGCAAAGGTTGAAAACTTCTCGTCAAAGCCTGCAATCGGTGACGCGCCCACATAGTCGTAATAGAGCGAGTTGATGCCGTAAACGATGATCATCGTGCCCAGAGTGGTGATAAACGGCGTCACCTTCAGGTAGGCGATGATCAGGCCATTCACCAGACCAATGATGCCACCAATTACACACACCGCCAGGATCACCAGTGGGATTGGCACCGTGTCCATATGGGGGAACACTTTATTGGCATTATCCATCGCCTGTAACAGCGTGGCGGCGACAACCGCAGCCAGACCAACCTGACGGCCCGCTGAAAGGTCAGTACCCTGGGTGACAATCAGCCCGGCCACGCCCAGCGCAATAATTACACGCACGGATGACTGGGTAAGAATATTACTCAGGTTCATTAAACTTAAGAATGTTGGATCCTGGAAGATAATGATTGCCAGCAGCACCAGCAACACAACATATATCCCGCCCTCTTTTAACCAGGTGAGCGCACTTTTCTTATTTACTGCTTTCATGGTAACAGCCCTTACCCTATTAAAGGTGCAACGATGCTAAACGTAATATTTCGTTTTGCGTTGTCGATTTTGTTTCTACTATGCCCGCAACCATGCCGTTACTCATTACCAAAATCCTGTCGGTAATGCCTAAGAGTTCTGGCATTTCAGAAGAGATAATAATGATGCCTTTATCCTTCTTCGCCAGCTCTGAAATTAGCTGATAAATCTCAAACTTCGCCCCGACGTCAATGCCGCGAGTGGGTTCGTCCAGCATTAATATTTCCGGCTGTGTTAACAGCCAGCGACCAATAATCACTTTCTGCTGGTTCCCACCGGAGAGCGAACCTATGGCAGTATGATGTCCTGGCGTTTTTACCCGCATTGCGTCAATAACCCATTGCGTGTCGCTTTTCATCCGGCTGTTATCCAGCAGGCCAATACTGTTTTTGTATTTACGGATATTGGAGATCAGCGAGTTAAAGCCGATATCCAGAAACGCATAAATACCGGTAGCGCGACGCTCTTCGGTCACCAGAGCAAAGCCGTGGTTGATCGCTTCGTTAGCGCTGTGGTTATTAATTTTTTTGCCGTGCAGCTTAATGGTGCCGCCAGACTTCTCGCGGATGCCGAACAGGGTTTCCACGATATCGGTACGCTTCGCCCCTACCAGACCCGCCACGCCCAGGATCTCACCCTTACGCAGGTCAAAAGAGATATCCCGAATTGAGGGCTGACGCAGAGAGGTCAGGTTACGCACCTCCAGGATAGTTTCACCGGGCACGTTGCTTTTGTCCGGGAAACGCTGGTTCAGCGAACGCCCAACCATCATGGAGATAATCTTATCCATATCCAGCCCTTCCAGCGGCTGAGTGGCGATCCACTGGCCGTCGCGCAGGATGGTGATTTCATCACAAAGCTGGAAAATTTCTTCCATTTTATGAGAAATATAGACAATGCCGCAGCCACGCTCTTTGAGTTTACGAATAATGGTGAATAAGTGGTTCACCTCTTTTTCAGTTAAGGAAGAGGTTGGCTCATCCATAATCACGATTTTAGCGTCATAGGAAAACGCTTTAGCAATTTCGATCATCTGCATCTGTGAAACAGAGAGAGAAATAACCTTGTCGCGTGGATCAATATCAATATCCAGTTCATCAAAAATAGCTTTTGTATCACGATACATTTTATCGTGATCAACAAAGAATCCTTTGCGCGGGTAACGTCCCAGCCACATGTTATCCATGACCGTGCGCTGTAGTACCAGGTTTAACTCCTGGTGAACCATCGACACGCCATTTTCCAGCGCCTCTTTGGAACTTTTAAAATCAATCTCTTTACCCTGAAAAAGAATGCTCCCCGAATCTTTACTGTAAATGCCAAATAAGCATTTTAATAAGGTCGACTTCCCTGCTCCGTTCTCACCCATCAGGGCGTGAACAGAATGAGGGCGAATTTTTAAATTCACGTTATCCAGTGCTTTAACCCCAGGAAATGACTTGCTGACATCGGTCATTTCCAGCAGATATTCGCGCTGTGTTTGCACTTTATCACTGCCCATAATTCTACCCGGCATAATGTGGCGAGAAACCAGGCTGGCGGATCGGCCAGCCTGGTACAGGTAAGGCTTATTTAGTGAACTGAGACAGATTCTCTTTATCAACCGGTACGTAAGCTACGCGCACAACTTTGCCTTCAAGTTTGTAGTTGGTGCCTTCGGTAGCCGGTTTGCCATCTGCCAGGTTTTTCGCCATATCGAAGGTGGCTTTAGCCTGGTTTTCCGCATCGTTCAGCACGGTGCCGGCCATTGCGCCAGATTTCACCATCGCCAGCGCTTCTGGCAGGGCATCCACACCAAATACCGGTACCGCAGATTTGTTGTGCGCTTTCAGCGCTTCTACTGCACCCATCGCCATCGCATCGTTGTTGGCGATAACCACTTCGATTTTGTTGCCGTTCGGGCCAGATAACCAGGCATCCATCTTGTCTTTCGCCTGGGCGGTATCCCACATAGCGGTATCAAGGTGCAGCTGCTGGGTTTTCACGCCATCTTTGTTCAGCGTGTCGATAACATATTTAGTACGCGCTTCAGCATCCGGATGTCCCGGTTCACCTTTCAGCAGCACAAACTGGATCACACCATCTTTGTTCAGATCCCAGCCTGGCGTCGATTTCCAGTGTTTTTCAATCAGCTCGCCCTGCTTCACGCCAGACTCTTTCGAGTCGGTGCCGACGTAATAAGCTTTGTCATAGCTGGCCAGCGCTTTCGCTGTTGGCTCTTTGTTGAAGAAGACAATTGGAATGTCGTTGGATTTGGCTTTACTGATCACGACCGCAGCCGCAGCCGGGTCAACCAGGTTAATGGCCAGCGCCTTCACGCCTTTTGCTACCAGTACGTCAATCTGGTCGTTCTGGGTGGACTGGCTGTTCTGTGAGTCGTTCATCAACAGCTGAACACCGCTGCTGTTTTTCGCTTCTTTCTCAATGTCTTTGCGCACGACGGACATAAAGTTGTCATCGTATTTATAGATGGTCACGCCGATACGGGTGTCGGCAGCGTGAGCTGTTGCACCAAACATCATGCTGGCAACCAGGGCAGTGAGGGTGAAAGCCTTCTTATTCATGGTATCTCCGGTTTTTATGTAGGGTCTTACTCACCGTTTTGCTGTTGCGAGTCTGCCAAAACGGTTATTTTCAGGCCCACGCAAATGTTATAAAAACATTATCTGAGGCCGCTTATTTGTTAAAAAAAACCCGACTTCCCTGTACGGTGAAGCTTCCAGAATGCTGTGTAATGAACTGTTTCACAGAGCGCGTATCGGCCGGTATGGGGGGACCCAGCGACGTTACATAATGTTTCAACCCCTGCAAGTTGCTGTCATCATAGAGAAGCTGATGTTAATTAACTGTGAATACACTCACAAATTGAAAACGGTTACACCGCAGAATCGCTTGAGTTAGTGATCGGCGCCACATTTTGCCGGGTCGCCACGGAATGGCGGCGAACCAGCGTCGGCATAAAGCAGTGCTCGGCGTTGATATCCAGTTCGCCAGCGGCGCCCTTCAGCGCCAGCTCTGTGGCGAGTTTTGCCATAGAAACAATCGGATAGCGAACAGTTGTGAGTTGGGGGTCGGTATACCTTGAGATAGGGATATCGTCAAAGCCCACCACAGACAAATGCTGTGGCACCGCAATGCCATTATCTTTCAACGCCGCCAGCGCGCCTGCTGCCATGCTGTCGTTGTAGGTAAAGACTGCCGTGAGATGAAGATTACGCCCCAGCAGCTCCACCATTGCCGCTTCTCCCCCCTGCATATCGGGTTCCGCGCTGGCAATCCAGCTCTCAGGAGGCGTAGCGCCCTGCTCTTCCAGCGCCTGCTGCCAGCCTTCACGGCGCTGATTCACATCCTCGATAGGATGGCTGGAACCCAGGTAGCCAATGCGCTGATGCCCCTGCTGTTGCAGCATCCGCGTTGCCATCAGCGCGCCGCTGACGTTATCCAGACAGACGCAACGATGGGCATAGCCCGGTATGGTGCGGTTAATCAGCACCATTCCCGGCACCTGATCCATCAACGAACAGAGTTCAGCATCGGGCAGCGCCTTGGCATGGACCACCAGCGCATTGCAACGCTGACGGATCAGCACCTCAATCGCATGGCGCTCTTTGTCAGCCTGATGGTAAGAGTTGTTGATAAGTACATGTTTTTGCATGCGTTGCGCTACGGTATCCACCGCTTTCACCAGCGCACCAAAGAAGGGATCGGAGACATCCATCACCACCACGCCAATGGTGTCGCTAATCTGTGTCGCCAGCGCCTGGGCGTTAGCATTGGGCCGGTAGCCCAGCCCTTCCACAATTTGCAGAACCATCTCACGGGTCTCAGGCGTTACGGCGGCGCTGTTATTCAGCACGCGTGATACCGTAGCAACCGACACGCCCGCCTCGCGGGCCACATCACGGATGGTAATCATAGGCGATTACCTGAGGAGTTTAAAATTTGCATAGCCCTTCCTGAGACACTGTTCTGGGGGCTATTCTGGCAGGGGTTGAACGCGGGCTACGTGAATCTCGTCACAAGGATGAAAACGGTTACATACAATTCTGCAACCTTTGTGAGCTGCGTCATTCTCCGGCAGGCGTTTTTTGCAGCGGCTTGCCGCCGGTAAGCTGGGTCAGCTTACGCCAGAGCGCTTCCAGCGGGCCATGGCGAAAATGGTGCAGCCACAGCACCGATAGCAGCATATTGACTGCCCAGACAGCAGGCACCACCGCAAGCAGTTGCAGACGGTCCAGCTTGTTAAACAGGCCAAAGCGGTCAAATAACGTCGTGCAGATTAGCGTCTGTAGCAGATAGTTACTTAATGCCATGCGTCCGACGCAGCTGATAACCTGAACGATGCGCAGCCGCGAAAGCGTCGGCCAGAAGCCGTAGCAGAGCGCCGCATAGCCGACAGCCTGTAACGGTGCCGCCAGTTCGCGCGGCACTTGCAGGAAGAAGGCCGCCCAGCGAAACGCCCAGCCGGTTTGCCATTGCAGATAAATAGCGGGTAACTGAATAAGCCAGGCCAGGGAGATCAGGAGCAGCGCCATATGACGATAGTGACTCAGAGTGCGCTCGCCCCTGAGCCAGCCGTTGCGCATTAATGCCCCACCCACCATCATTAATCCTGCCAGCTGCCAGCCATACTGCGCCGCCAGCGCCATCAGTGCAGAGGAGAAGCGGTCCAGCCTTCCCTGTATCGCCTGCCAGCCACCCTGCGTATGCCAGAAGGTTTCATACTGAATATTGGCAATACCGGGCAGCCAGGAGCTGTTCGGCTCGGGGCTGGTGCCCATCCCAAGGATAATCAGCACCGCCGTCCCCACCACATAGAGCATCACGCCGGTATTCAGCAACTGCCGGGAGCTGGGCACATCGCGGATCATCCGCCATACCACCAGCCCCACCAGACCGTAATCCAGCAGAATATCGCCATCCCAGAACAGGAGGTTGTGCAGCAGACCAATCAGCATCAGCCAGCAGAGACGGGACTGAAGCCAGCGCTTGCCACGCGGCAGCAATAATTGCAGGCTGGCGCCAAACAACAGCGCAAAGAGGCTGAGGAATTTGACCTGCGCAAAGAGATCCATCGCCGCCCAGACCAGAACCTCGCCTGTTGCCGGGGCGTTTCCCTGCCAGGCTGGATTGAGATAGGCCGCAGAAGGCAGCCCGAAGGCCACGATATTGAGTAACAGGATCCCCAGAATGGCCAGGCCGCGAATAAAATCCAGCGTGTGAATGCGTGGCATCTGGCGTTCCTGTAGGCAGTGACTAGCTGTGACGCACCGCGCGTAAAAATTCCTGGCGGGTGTTCTGGCTGGACTTGAACAAGCCACCCAGCGAGGTGGTGGTGGTCGCGCTGGTGGCATCACGGATGCCGCGAGCCTTCACGCAGTAATGCACAGCATCAATAGAGACCGCCACGTTGGTGGTGCCAAGCAGCGTTTGCAGCGCCACCAGGATCTGCTGGGTCAGACGTTCCTGAACCTGCGGGCGCGAGGAGAAGAACTGCACGATGCGGTTGATTTTAGAGAGGCCAATCACCGTGTCTTTTGGAATGTAGGCGACGGTTGCCTTACCATCAATAATCACAAAATGGTGTTCGCAGGTGCTGGTCAGCGTGATATCGCGCACGGTAACCATCTCATCGACCTTCATTTTGTTCTGAATAACGGTGATTTTCGGGAAATTAGCATAATCCAGCCCCGAAAAAACTTCATTCACATACATCTTGGCGATGCGGTGCGGTGTCTCTGCCAGACTGTCATCTTCCAGGTCGAGATTCAGCAACTGCATGATTTCGGTCATATGGCCGGCAATCAGGCGTTTACGGGTTTCGTCATCCATTTCACGCGCAGGTGGGCGTAACGGGGTTTCCAGTCCACGGGCTAACAGCGCCTGATGAACGAGTGCGGCTTCCTGACTTAACGCAGCCATGGTGATTCTTCTCCAGCTGGTGAAACTCCGGCCCTTAACAGGGCCGGCATAAATTCTGAGGCGGTATTTTGGTACACATTGCGACGTTAATCCAGTGAATCAACTTAAACCGCCGTGAAACAGTTTCATTCAGCCGCCGGATCGCGCCGCCAGACCAGCGCTCCGGCAATCACCAGCCCCGCTCCGGCTACATAGAGCGCAGGCTCCAGCTGGTGCGTCAGTGCGGTGGAGACCGCCGACAAAAGCGGCCCGACCAGCTGCCCTACCGCATAGACAGTAGTGAGCAGGCCCGCCAGATAGCGCGTATGTCGCGGCGCCATTTCGCGGCCATATTGCAGGGAGAGCTGCACCACACAGAGGAACCCGCCACCAACCAGCGCCGCACCAATTGCCAGGCCGCTGATGCCAGGCAGGATATCGGCACAAAATACGCCAGCGGCCTGCGCCCATAAAGCTATCGCCAGCCGGGTATTCGCCTGCCCATACTGACGGGTAAGAATGCCCAGGCCAATCCCCACTACGGCGGCACCGCCAAAGATCGGCCAGATGTACTGCGCAATGTGGCTGTCGGGAAAGCGGGAGGATGCCATTTGCGACAGGAAAGTGGCGGGAAGGATATAGCCGAATCCGGCCAGCGCATAGCTCCAGACCAGCTTCTTCAACCCGGCCGTCAGCACCAGCGGCTCGGGAGCCGTTTCCGGCCGATGCAGCTCTCCTTTACGCGGAAGGTTGCGGGCAACCAGCCCCACCAGGATCAGCGCCAGCACGCCATAAGCAAACCAGGCCCAGGAGGCGGTCACGTTATGCGAATGCAGCGCGACTGCCAGCATGCCGCTAAGAAAAATTCCGGTACCCGGCCCGGCAAACACCGCCGCGCTCAGGCCGGGGCGTCCCAGCCTGTACAGCTGTTCATTGCTCCAGGCGGCAATCAATACCAATGCCCAGCCGCTGGCCCAGCCAATAAAGAAGCGAATAATGCCGTGCAGCCATGGCCCGGTAACGCAGGCAGAAAGCAGGGTCAGGATCACCGCTCCCCAGACGCCCACTTTCAGGCGCAGCTCCACCTGCTGCGTGGCCCGCATCGCATTCCAGGAGCCGCAGAGATAGCCCAGGTAGTTGAACGCAGCAACCACCGCCGCACTGGTGAGCGAAAGCTGATGTTCGCCAATCATTAAAGGCACCTGAGGTGTGAAGGCGAATCGCCCGATCCCCATCGCCACCACCAGTGACAAAAACGCGCTCATTGCTACGCGAAAAGCCATGACCACTCCTTACCCTTTTTGGTTGAAAACGGCATCATTGCCGACAATCGGTTGCCAGTATCCTGCCTGATGGTTAAACTCACGGAAAGTGAATAATTATCAGGAAGTTGTTTACGTAATGAGAAATCATGGATCTGACCCAGCTTAAAATGTTCTGTTCAGTAGCCGAAACGGGTTCGCTTGCACGCGCCGCTGAGCTGTTGCACCGCGTGCCCTCCAATCTGACTACCCGCCTGCGCCAGCTAGAACAGGAGTTGGGTACCGATCTCTTTATCCGGGAGAAGCAACGGCTGCGCCTTTCGCCCATGGGCCATAATTTTCTCAGTTACGCCCAGCGCATTCTTTCGCTGAGTGAAGAAGCGAAGAGTATGACGCAGAGCGGCGAACCCGGCGGGCCTTTTGCACTGGGTTCGATGGAAAGCACTGCTGCCACCCGTCTGCCCACTTTGCTGGCTGCCTATCACCAGCGCTACTCCTCGGTAACGCTTTCGCTGATCACCGGCACCTCTGGCGAGATAATTGCGCGCGTGCGCGAGGGGACGCTGGCGGCAGCTCTCGCTGATGGCCCGATCCGCGTGGATGAACTTAACAGCTGTCTGGCATTTCGGGAACAGATGGTGCTGATCTCAAGTATTACGCATCCGCCGATCGAGCGCCCGTCGGACGCCGCGGGCGATACGCTGTTTGCCTTTCGTCCCAGCTGCTCTTATCGCCTGCGGTTTGAAAACTGGTTCCGCAGCGCGGGCGTGCAGCCGGGCACCTTTATGGAGATACAGTCCTATCATGCGATGCTGGCCTGTGTGGCCAGCGGGGCCGGGCTGGCTTTACTGCCGGAGTCCGTGCTTGATCAGATGCCAGCCAAAGATCGCATTCAGCGCCATCCTCTTCCTGATGAGGTGCGCGAAGCTTCCACCTGTCTGGTCTGGCGTCGGGATGCCTTCACCCCCAACGTGGAAGCCCTGAAATATCTGATGATTGAACAATCGGACGCTACGGCCTCCTGATAACCCGTAACCGGGTAAATATTCGTCCATACTGATTAACCGTACTGTTTTTAAAATTACCGGGTGTTACTGCCGCACTCAGACTGAACCCGACCAGCATGCACTTATCGCAGCGTACCAGAGTACGTGAGGCTGGTAGGCGCAGCCCGGTTCAGCAAGGCAAGCAGCATAGCCGGAATACCCTTAAATGGAGAAATGATCCATGCAAATGATTAAAACTCGCGCAGCGGTTGCCTGGGCTGCGGGTGAACCGCTTTCCATCGAAGAGGTGGATTTAATGCCGCCGCAGAAAGGCGAAGTGCTGGTACGCATTGTCGCCACGGGGGTTTGCCATACCGACGCTTACACCCTTTCCGGTAAAGATCCCGAAGGCGTGTTCCCGGCTATTCTGGGACATGAAGGGGGCGGCGTGGTGGAAGCCATTGGCGAAGGCGTGACCAGCGTGGCCGTGGGCGACCACGTTATTCCGCTCTACACGCCGGAATGCGGCAAGTGTAAATTCTGCCTTTCGGGCAAAACTAACCTCTGTCAGGCGATCCGCACCACGCAGGGCCAGGGATTGATGCCGGACGGCACCACGCGCTTCTTTAAGGATGGCAAACCCATTTTCCACTATATGGGGACTTCCACTTTCTCTGAGTACACTGTTATTCCGGAAATCTCACTGGCGAAAATCAGTAAAGAAGCGCCGCTGGAAGAAGTTTGCCTGCTGGGCTGCGGCGTCACCACCGGTATGGGCGCCGTAATCAACACTGCAAAGGTCAAGGAAGGCGATACTGTGGCCATTTTCGGCCTGGGCGGCATCGGACTTTCGGCGATTATTGGTGCCAAAATGGCCAAAGCGGGTCGCATCATCGGCATCGACCTTAATACCAGCAAGTTTGATCTGGCGAGCAAACTGGGTGCCACCGACCTGATAAACCCGAAAGATTACGATAAGCCGATTCAGGAAGTGATAGTCGAAATGACCGACGGCGGCGTCGACTTCTCCTTTGAGTGCATCGGTAACGTCAATGTTATGCGTTCCGCTCTGGAATGCTGCCACAAAGGCTGGGGCGAGTCGGTGATTATTGGCGTTGCCGGTGCCGGTGAAGAGATTTCAACCCGTCCTTTCCAGCTGGTAACCGGTCGTGTCTGGCGCGGTTCCGCTTTCGGCGGCGTAAAAGGCCGCTCGCAGCTGCCAGGTATTGTTCAGCAATATCTGGACGGCGAATTCCAGCTTAACGACTTTATTACCCATAACCTGTCACTGGATGAGATCAACGATGCCTTTGAGCTGATGCACGAAGGCAAGTCGATCCGTTCCGTTATACATTTCAAAAAATAGATCGGGAGGATCGATGCCATCTACTCTGGAGCTTCTGGAAGAACACCGACTGTTTGGCGGCTGGCAGCAGCGCTACCGCCATCCGTCAACCGCACTCAACTGCCCGATGACCTTCAGCATTTTCCTGCCGGGGCCAAAGAGCGACGCGCCACCGCCGGTGCTGTTTTTCCTCGCGGGGCTGACCTGCACAGACGAAAACTTCTCTACCAAGTCAGGCGCTCAGCGGCTGGCCGCAGATCTGGGGATTGTACTGGTGATGCCGGATACCAGCCCGCGCGGCGAGAATGTGGCGAATGATGAAGGCTACGATTTGGGCCAGGGGGCGGGCTTTTACCTGAATGCCACGCAGGCACCCTGGAGCGACCATTATCGCATGTATGATTATCTGAATGAGGAGCTGCCAGCGCTGATCGCCAGTAATTTCAACGTCAGCGATCGTCAGGCTATCATGGGGCATTCAATGGGCGGCCACGGCGCCATTATGCTGGCACTGCGCAATCCGGAGAAGTTTACCTCTGCCTCTGCCTTTGCGCCGATTGTTAACCCGGCGGAAGTGCCGTGGGGGCAAAAAGCCTTCAGCAGCTATCTGGGTGAAGAGCGGCAGGCCTGGCGTGAATATGACAGCTGCTGGCTGATGCAGCAGGCCACCACCGCGCTGCCGATGCTGATCGATCAGGGCGACAGCGATCAGTTCCTTGCCGATCAGCTGCATCCGGAAAGGCTGGAAAAAATTGCTCAGGAGAAAGGCTTCCCGCTGACCGTGCGTATACAACCAGGTTACGACCACAGCTATTTCTTTATCGCCAGCTTTGTGGAAGATCACCTGCGTTTCCATGCGCAGCATCTTCTGGCATAAAGTAAAACTTCTGCCACCCGTTCGGGTTCAGAGCAAAGCGCTTTTGCGCTGAACGGCAGCAAAAAAGCCGGGCAATGCCCGGCTTGTTGTTGCTGAAGAGACTTAGCGGATCAGAACGTATAGTCCACCGCCGCAAAATAGCGACGGCCATCTTCGTTATAGCTGTAGCTGTCGCGGCTGAGATCCTTGTCCGCCAGATTCAGCACCCCTGCCCGCAGCTTCACCGCTTTGGTGGCCTGCCACGATGCGCCGCTATTCCACAGCAGATAACCACCAGGGGTGACGCCATCGTCATTCAGCGTCCGCCGCTGGCCCGAGTAATTAGCCTGTAGGTAGAACGCCCAGTCCTGCAACGGCGTCCAGTCCAGCGTGCCGTTTGCGGTGTGTAGCGGCAGCTCCTGAAGCGGCTTGTTGCCACCCTCGCTTAAATCACGCCCGTCGGTATAGGTGTAGTTCAGCGTCAGCTTCCAGGCGTCGTTAAACGGGATCTTCACTTCCGTTTCCAGTCCGGTGATCCGTGCCTTGTTGACGTTGTAATAACGGAAAACAGGTTTGCCGCTCTCATCAAAGCCAACAAAGTTGCTGTAGCCCGGTGCGAGGGAAGCTGAAGGGGTTCGGGAGATGCTGATCATATCCTCTACGTTGTTCTGGAAAGCGGTGACGCTACCGGTCACGCCATCCAGCCAGCCTTCATCACCGGCGTAATAAATGCCCAGCTCAAAACTTTCGCTGGTTTCCGGCTTCAGCTCCGGGCTGCCGACAACGGCACAGCTGCCCCGACAGGAGTTGGTTTGCCAGTCCGGGCTAAGCTGTAACAGCGAAGGTGCCTTAAAGGCGTTGGCCCAGCCCCCTTTTACCGTAACGGTATCGGTGGCGCTGTAAACCAGATAAGCACGCGGGCTCCAGTGGTCACCATAGGTCTGGTGATCGTCCATACGTACGCCGGTGGTCAGCGCCAGCGAGTCAAAAATTCGCCATTCGTCTTCCACAAACAGCGCATACTGGCTGGCGGAAGTCGCGCCGCTGCCCGTGAGGTTGACCGGATCTTCCAGCTTGTCGTGACGCACTTCACCGCCAAACGTCAGCAGTTGACTGATATCGGCCAGCGGCAGGATCAGCTTGCCATCCAGCGAGTTGTTTTTAGCAATGATGTTCTGCCCGCTGGTGTAGTTGTCTACCCGATCGCCGTAAAAACGCAGTTCGGTATTACCCCAATCCCAGCGACCGTTGTGACCAACGGAGTAGTTCTGGCGTTCAAGGCGGTTTTTATCCAGCGAGTCAGAATCGCGATCCTGACGATCGAGGCCGTAGCCGAAGGTCATATCCTGATCTCTGGTTGGTGTAAGCGAGAACTCCACATTCCCGTCGCGGGTAGTGTAGCCTTCAATGCGCGGGCTAAGGCCGCTGTCTGAGGTGGCGGACGCCTGCTGGCTGTCTTTTTCACGCTTGCCCAGGCTGCCATACACTTTTACCCCCAGCAGATCGTCGATTAACGGCCCGCTGGTAAAGAAATTACCGTTATAGCTGTCGCCGCGATCGCGATGTTCCTGAACCATGGTGTCCGCACTCAGCGTGCCGTGCCAGGCTTTGCCGACTTTACGGGTGATGATATTGACCACGCCGCCAAGCGCATCAGAACCATAGAGCGAGGACATCGGCCCACGAACCACCTCGATGCGCTCTATGGCGTCCGCCGGGATCCAGTTGAGATCAAAGTCGTTGTGGCGGAATACGGCGTTTCGTGAGTTTACGCGCTTGCCGTCAATCAGGATCAGCGTATAGCTGCTGTCCAGACCGCGCAGGCTGATACCTTTACGGTTATCCCCTTCATTGGTCAACTGCACGCCAGGCACATCGCGCAGCACATCTTTGAGGTTCTGAACCGGTTTTCGTTTGATATCTTCAGCGGTGATCACGCTGATACTGGCAGGCGCGTCTTTAAGGTTAACTTCTGTGGCCGAAGCGGTCACCACCATAGTGTCATCTTTATCTTCTGACTCAACGGCGGAAACCGGAAAGGTAAAGGCGAGCGCGGACGCGCACAGCCCGCAGCGTATAACGGGATTTAACCTGAACATGCTTTTCTCCATGAGGCGCATATAGAATAAGTGTCATCAATACCTTTTGCTCACACTTAATCAGCAGAGTTCACTCTGCTGTAAATTCCCGGTATCTTCCGGTTTTCTGTTTACGTTATTATCCGGGCGACTTTGCGCCGCCCTTTATTGTTTGCCTTGCCGGACTATTAAAACCCAGGTTCGGTCACCAGGCCATCGATCAGCACCTGCGGCGTACCCTGCGTGCAACGCTCTATGCGGCCCTTCACGCCATAAACTCTCGCCAGGCTTGCCGGGGTGATCACCTCTTCCGGTAAGCCATCGGCAATTAATTCACCGTTCTGCAACATTAATATATGCTCGCCATGGCGCAGCGCGATATTAATATCGTGCACCACCACCACCGTAATAATATTGCGTTTTCGCGTTTCTCTGCGCACCAGATCCATCACGTGGAACTGGTAATTTAAATCCAGCGCGCTGAGGGGTTCATCCAGTAATAACAGTTCAGGCCGGCGAATTAATGATTGCGCCAGCCCCACCAGCTGTTTCTGACCGCCGGAAAGTTGATCGAGATAGCTTAAAGCCAGATGCGAAATACCAAGCTGTTCGAGTATCGCCATAACTTCCGCTTCGCTGGCTGCGCTGCTGCGTCCACCAGAGGCGCGCTGGGCGACGATGATCGACTCCAGCACGTGCAGATGGACGCCCGCAGGCAGCGACTGCGGCAGATAAACCACTTTTTCTGCCCGCCGCGCGAAAGGTTGCGACATCAGCTCGGTGCCGTTCAGCCAGACTTCGCCCTCGGCACGATTCAGTCCGGCCAGCGAGCGCAACAGCGTGGATTTACCGCAGCCATTTGGCCCCAGCAGCACGGTGATCTTACCGCGCGGCAACAGCGGCACGTTGAGATCGCTGATAATTTTACGTTTAGGATAACCGGCGTGGAAACCGCTGATACGTAAGCCTTCCATCACACACTCCCCCGATGGCGCAGAATTATACTCAGGAAGAACGGCACGCCCACCAGTGAGGTCACGATGCCAACGGGAATAATTACCCCAGGGATCAGATTTTTCGACACTACGGAAGCCATCGACAGCACCAGCGCCCCGGTAAGCGCGCTGGCTGGCAGGTAGAAACGGTGATCCTCACCAAAAATCATTCGGGCGATATGGGGTGCCACCAGACCAATAAAGCCAATCGGGCCGACAAACGCCACCGCCAGCGCCGAAAGGATACTGATGCGCAGCAGCGTGCCGAGGCGAAGGCGGCGAACATCAATACCGAAACTCACAGCCCGATCTTCACCCAGGCGCAGCGCCGTGAGTTTCCAGGAACTCATCATCGAGAACGGCACAAGAATGACCAGAGCAAGCGTCAGTACGCCCAGTTTCTCCCAGGAGGCTCGGGCCAGGCTGCCCATAGTCCAGAACACCAGCCCCTGAAGCGTGTCTTCGCTGGCGATAAACTGCATCATCGAGACCAGCGCGTTAAAGGTGAAGACCAGCGCAATGCCGAACAGCACCACGCCAGAGGTAGCCACCCGAGTCCAGCGCGTGACGCCATCCAGCATCAGGGCAGCAAACAGGGCAAAGACAAAGGCGTTAGCAGAGATAAACCACTGGTCAGGGATGCCGGGAAGACCAATACCCAACACGATAGCCAGCGCAGCGCCAAAGGCAGCGGCAGAAGAGACGCCCAGCGTAAATGGACTGGCCAGCGGATTATTGAGGATGGTTTGCATTTCAGCACCGGCCAGGCCAAGCGCGAGGCCGACCACCACCGCCATCAGCGCATACGGCAGTCGGATCTCCCAGACAATGACCCGCGTGCCCGCTTCCACTGACTGAGGGGAAAGCAGCGTGTGCCACAGCGCTTGCAGCGATAAGCCGGAGGGGCCGAGGGTGAAATCCAGCACCAGCGAAGCGAGGATAGCCAGCACCAGCGCGCTCATCATCAGCAGACGGTGACGTAACATATGATGGTAACGGCCCATCACGCCTTCTGCGGGCTGCCTGTCGGCGTACTGTACGGGGTCGTGGGTTACACTCATTCTCAATACCTGTAATAACTCTGATCCAGCCGCGATGATAAAGAGAAAGTTGTAACACTTACCCCCTTAAGGGTAACGATTCTCCTTTCAGCGCGCTCTTTATTCCCCGTACGACGCGCCAGAGCAGTAAGAGCCGGGGCGGGACAGAGAGGAAAAGTGACGGCGGTAACAATAAAGCAAATGATAATAGTTATCAATAATATTTGTAACATCAGCTTACAGACGAAAAAAGGCGCGGGATCCGCACTGTTTTTCACCTGTCGTTTGAGGTTGTTACCATGATGTTCATAATTTTTTCGACTGAATATTTTTGATGAACATCACGAAAAAATAGCATTACTTTTTGTAAGGTTAAATGTGTACCCTAAGCGAATACAGTTCACGCTAAGCAAAAATATTTTATTAAGGACGTAATTTGTCAGAGCAAGCATAAAAGGAATTAAAATGAACGTACTCTCAAAAAAAGAACTCCCTGTTGTTTCCGGAAGTGGCGCCAATTCTAACTCTGAATTTAATATAAGCAGAAACAACACATCAAGAAACCATGGCTCAGCATATAGTGGCGTTGATTCATGCGGAGCCGGAATACTCGGTGGTCTTGTAGCTGGTATGGCCGGAGGGCCTGGTGGTATGGCTTTAGGCGTTGTTGGCGGTATGATCGCTGGTCAATGCACAAATGACAGTTTCCGTAAGGGGAATGGCGGCGGCGGTGGGTCCGCCCCTAACTATGGCGGACAGTGCACATGCCAGGTTCACCCAAAAAAGCAGGAAAACCTGATGAAAGCTTTTTTCTATTATTTAGTCTATTTCCTCCTGTTTATTATGGGGTTCAGACTTCTCAATAATGCTCACATTCTTGACTTTGATACCCCCTCCAGGAGCGAGTCATTTTCTAAATTTGTCATTATGATTATAGTGCTTTTAGCGGTAACACGTTGGGGGATAAAAGTTTATAAATATTTAACGGATTATAAATAACAGTAAGGGCTGAAATAAGGAAAACAACTTTTCCTCATTTCAGCCCCAGCGTTATTTCCAGTGACGATCATGACTTTTCGGCACTTGATGACAGGTAGCGCACTCATCAATCATGCACTGCCGCCACCGCCAAACTTTGCCGCTACGCTACTTTTCAAATTTCGGGAATTCCATCTCGCTGTACTTCACAAAGCGGGACTTTTTTGTCAGCTTATAGCCGAACCAGATAATCAGGAACAGCGGGATGCCGATATAGGTGGCCGCCACGCCGTACCAGTCAATGGTATCCGACAGGAAAGCCTGATAATTCTGCCCTAAGGTAATGATCAGGCAGAGAACAAAGGCAAAGATCGGCCCCAGCGGGAAGAAACCGGAAAGGTATGGCAGGTCGGCCAGATCCAGCCCCTGAGCAACATATCCCCTGCGGAAACGATAGTGGCTGATGGCGATACCCAGCCAGGCGATAAACCCGGTCATGCCCGAGGTATTCAGCAGCCATAAATAGACGGTCTGGTTACCAAACATCGAGGTCAGGAAGCAAAGCCCTGCAACTACCGTTGTGGCATACAGCGCATTGCGTGGGACGCCGCCCTTTGACAGTTTGCCAAAGATGCGTGGCGCTTTTCCTTCACGAGCAAGGGTAAACAGCATCCGCGTTGAGGCATACATACCAGAGTTGCCCGCAGATAATACCGCCGTCAGGATCACCGCATTCATCACTGCCGCCGCCGAGAGCAGGCCAGCATGCTTAAACACCAGCGTGAACGGGCTGACGCTGATATCAGTAACATCGTTACGCAACAGGCTTGGATCGGTATAAGGGATGATCAGGCTGATCACCAGGATCGCCAGCACGTAGAACAGCAGGATACGCCAGAACACCTGACGAACCGCGCGGGGAATGTTCTTAGCCGGGTCCTCAGATTCACCCGCCGCAATACCTATCAGCTCCGTCCCCTGGAAGGAGAAGCCAACAATCATCGCCACGCCAATCATCGCAGAGAATCCACCCGAGAACGGCGCATCGCCAATCTGCCAGTTCTGCCAGCCCGCGGCTTCCCCACCCCGCAGGATGCCGGTAATCATCAGCACGCCTACCGCAATAAAGATGATCACCGTGACCACTTTGATCAGCGAGAACCAGTATTCCGCTTCACCAAACCCCTTCACGGAGATGTAGTTCAGCAGAAAGATAATGCAGAGGAACAGCGCGCTCCAGATCCAGCCTGGCGTGTCCGGGAACCAGTAGGTCATCACCAGTTGCGAAGCCACCAGATCGACAGCGATGGTGACGGCCCAGTTGTACCAGTAGTTCCAGCCGAGCGCGAAGCCGAAGCCCTCTTCCACATAGTTGGCGCCGTAAGTGGAAAACGATCCCGAGACCGGCATAAAGGCCGCCAGCTCACCGAGGCTGGTCATCAGAAAGTAAACCATCAGGCCGATCAGCACATAAGAGAGCAGCGCGCCACCCGGCCCTGCCTGAGAAATGGTGGCGCCAGAGGCCACGAATAAGCCGGTTCCGATGGAACCACCAATGGCGATCATTGTCAGATGACGCGCCTTTAACTCACGCCGCAGCGCAGGTTGTTGTGTTGTTTTTGTGTCCTGAACCATCTTGAAATGCTACGTCCTGGTAAAAATAAGGCGCGATTGTAGCAAACTGACCCGACAGGCATAGTGATTCCGCGCCGTTATAAGATAGGTTCATGATCGGCGCAAAATTATTAGTTTGAATCTTTTTATCCCTACAAAAGGCAGAGAGGGAGAGTGACTCCGGCCTGCAAAAGCGAGGCCGGGAGCAAAGCTACTCGGTGCAGTAGCTTAAGAAACGCAGCAGGGATTTTGACAGATGCTTCTGTCGGTGATGTATGCGGTACAGGGTACGCTTAAGCCTGGGCAGCGGTACAACCACCTCTTTTAGCGTACCCACGGCAAGCTGCTCCGCTATCACCCGTCTGGAAAGACAGCTGATCCCCATGCCGTGACGCACGGCATGTTTAATCGCCTCGGAATTACCCAGTTCCAACGCCAGCCGGAACTGCGGCAAATGTGAAAGCAGCAGATAGTCCACAATTTCCCGCGTACCCGATCCGTGCTCACGCAGGATCCAGGGCGCGGCGGCCAGCGTCTCCAGCGTCACGGGCTGGTTAAAGATCTCCGCATCAGGTGCGGCAAACACCACCAGCTCATCCTCCAGCCAGGGTTCGCTGAGGATATCAGGCATATGGCACGGCCCCTCAATCAGTCCGATATCCACCCGAAAGTCCGCCACGGCAGTAATGGCATCCATGCTGTTGCCCACGCTGAGTTCCAGCGGCAGTTCAGGATAATCCTTTCGCCAGCCAGCCAGCATACCGGGCAACAGGTAGTTGCCGATAGTACTGCTGGCATAGACGCGCAGCGCGCCGTTATCTTCCCGGAACAGTTGTTCAATCTCCGTCGCCTGCTCAAGAAGCGCTACCGTGCGGGGATAGAGCAGACGACCGTGCTCGTTGACGACCAGTCTCTTGCCCACGCGGTCAAAAAGCTGCACGCTGAGCTGGTTTTCCAGATCCGCCAGCGCGGCGCTGACCGCAGACTGGGAAAGCGAGAGAACCTGCGAAGCCTGGGTGGTCGAGCCGCTTTTCAGCACCTCGGCAAAGACCTCAAGCTGCCTTAATGTGATATGCATGGCGGTTCCCTATGCGCTGTGGCGATAAATCAGATAAATTATCAGGGCGATCCAGACCAGTAGCAGCACGCCCAGCCCACTGAATACTTTTTTCCCTCTGGCGCGCTGAAGCTCTGCCCTGGAGCGGCTGCTGTTTCTGATTGCCGCTGGCAACAGACGCAACAGCAGCATCATGCCAAAGGGGACGATAACGGCATCGTCCAGCAGACCCACCACCGGGATAACGTCCGGGATCAGGTCAATGGGGCTGAAAGCGTACGCCGCCAGCCCTGTGGCCATCAGCTTAAACCGCAGCGGCGTGCGGGGATCGCGACAGGCGAACCACAGGGTCAGCGCATCCTTTTTGACAAGTTTTACCCATTTCCGCAGTCGTCCAAACACAGCCCGCCCCTTATCACTTATTCTGGTTAATTATAAATATATAATCAATTTCACTTTTAAGCCACTTTTCTCCATGATCGGGGTATTGAAAAGGAGCTTGCTATGACCACACTGACTCTTCTGCATCTGCAACATCGGCCCGTTCGTTACGCCGCTGGTCTGCTGCTTTCTCTGGTTTTAGCCGCAGGCGCAAGCTGGCTCAGCACCCTGCCTGCCGTCTCTTCGCTGGGGTTAGGCGCCCTGACGCTGGCTATCGTGGCCGGTATTTTGGTGGGTAATACCTTTTATCCCCGCTTTGCCGACAGCTGCGATCCTGGCGTAGTGCTGGCTAAACAACAGCTGCTGCGCCTTGGCATCGTGCTGTATGGCTTCAGGCTGACCTTTCAGCAAATCGCCGACGTTGGCGTCAGCGGCGTGGTGATTGATCTCCTGACGTTGAGTTCCACCTTTTTGCTGGCCTGCTGGCTGGGCCGTCGGGTTTTTGGACTGGACCGCGATACCGTCTGGTTAATCGGTGCCGGCAGCAGCATCTGTGGTGCCGCCGCCATCCTGGCCACCGAACCCGTGATTAAGGCCGATGCCTCTAAAGTAGCGGTAGCCATCGCGACCGTGGTGATTTTCGGTACGCTGGCGATTTTTATCTATCCCCTGCTTTATCCGCTGGCCTCTGCCCTGTTCAGCAGCGTAACGCTGACCAGTTGGGGTATTTTCACCGGATCCACAATGCATGAGGTTGCCCAGGTGGTGGCCGCCGGGCACGCCGTGAGTCCGGAGACGGAAAATGCAGCGGTGATAGCCAAAATGCTGCGGGTAATGCTGCTTGCCCCGTTCCTGCTGCTGCTCAGCGCGCGAGTACGTCAGCAGGCATCAGGCGGTTCAGCGGAGTCTGGTACCTTGCGCTTCCCCTGGTTTGCGCTGGTGTTTATCGCCGTTGCGATGGTCAACTCGCTGCACCTGCTGCCCGTTACTGTGGTTAACGCACTGAATCAACTGGATAATATTGTGCTGGCTACGGCAATGGCTGCGCTGGGTCTGACCACCCATATCAGCGCCCTGAAACGGGCCGGAGTTAAACCGCTGCTGCTGGGTCTGGCTCTGTTTATCTGGCTGGTGGTTGGCGGCGGTGCGATTAACCTTGGGATCCAGCATTTGTTGTCATGATTTGACGCCGTTTCCGGTTATCATTGCCCGCTCGCCTCTTGCATGCAGGCAATTTAACAGGAGATAAGGCATGAAATATATCGGTGCCCACGTCAGCGCAGCTGGCGGTGTGGATCAGGCGGTGCTGCGCGCACATGAACTCGAAGCCACTGCATTTGCGCTGTTTACCAAAAACCAGCGCCAGTGGCGGGCAGCGCCGCTGACTGATGAAGTCATTTCCGCCTTTCGTACGGCCTGCGAAAAGTATCACTACACCTCTGCACAAATCCTGCCCCATGACAGTTTTCTGATTAACCTGGGGCATCCGGTAGAGGAGGCGCTGGAGAAATCGCGCGTGGCGTTTGTGGATGAGCTTCAGCGTTGTGAGCAGCTTGGCCTGTCGTTGCTGAACTTCCACCCCGGCAGTCATCTGAACCAGATTGATGAAGAAGCTTGCCTGAAGCGCATTGCCGAGTCGGTGAATATCGCACTCGACAAGACTCAGGGCGTCACTGCGGTTATCGAGAATACCGCCGGTCAGGGCAGCAACCTGGGCTTTCGCTTTGAACACCTGGCCGCCATTATTGATGGCGTGGAAGATAAGTCGCGCGTTGGCGTCTGTATTGATACCTGTCACACCTTTGCTGGCGGCTATGACTTAAGAACCGAAGAGGATTGCGTAAAAACTTTTGCCGAGTTCGGGCGCGTTGTGGGTTTTGAGTATCTGCGTGGTCTGCATCTCAACGATGCAAAAAGCGACTTTGCCAGCCGCGTTGACCGTCATCACAGCCTGGGTGAAGGCAAAATAGGTAAAACAGTGTTCAGCTGGCTGATGAAAGATAAGCGGTTTGACGGCATCCCCCTGATTCTGGAAACCGTGAACCCGGATATCTGGAAAGATGAGATTGCCTGGCTGAAGTCTGAACAGAACTGAGGCTGATTAAGATCATAAAAAAAGCGCGGTCGCCCGCGCTTTTTTATTGCCTGTAGGAAATCAGGCTTTAGCTAATTCCGCTTCCGGACGTTTCAGCACCGCGTAGGAAAGACCCGCGACCACCGTGCCTGCAATGATAGCCATCAGGTAGCCCACCACAGGAGTGATGGCGCCTGGGATCAGCAGCACAAACAGCCCACCGTGCGGTGCCATCAGTTTAGCCCCTACCGCCATTGAAATAGCACCGGTCAACGCGCCGCCGATAATGCAGCAAGGCAGCACACGCATCGGGTCACGGGCAGCAAACGGAATGGCGCCCTCAGAGATAAAGCACAGCCCCAGAACCAGCGCCGCTTTGCCTCCTTCCTGCTGACCTTTATTAAATTTCCTGCGGGCTACCAGCGTCGCCAGCCCCATCGCCAGCGGCGGCACCATACCGGCCGCCATAATAGCGGCCATAGGTGCGTAGGTCTGGGAACTCAGCAAGCCAACCCCAAAGGCGTAGGCCACTTTGTTCACCGGGCCACCCATATCGGTACACATCATGCCGCCGAGGATTGCACCCAGCAGGACGGCGTTAGCGGTACCCATATTAGCCAGCCAGTGAGTCAGCCCTTCCATAATTTTGGCAATCGGCGTACCCACCACATAGATCATCAGCAAACCGGTGATCAGGCTGGCGACCAGCGGAATAATCAGGATCGGTTTTAACGCTTCCATACTCTGTGGCAGCTTAAGCTTGCTGCTGATAAATTTCGCCGCGTAACCGGCGATAAAGCCCGCGATGATCCCGCCAAGGAAACCGGCGTTGATGCTGGTGGCGAGCATACCGCCAATCAGACCTGGCGTCAGGCCCGGACGGTCTGCGATGGAAAAGGCGATAAAGCCTGCCAGCACAGGAACCATCAGGGCAAAGGCGCTGCCGCCACCGATCTGCATCAGCGCCGCCGCCAGCGTTCCCTGCTCTTTAAATGCGGTAATACCAAAAGCGAAGGAGAGCGCGATGCTCAGACCGCCCGCTACCACCATCGGCAACATATAAGAAACGCCGGTTAACAGGTGGCGATAGGCGCCTGCACTCTCTTTTCTGTCATCACTCTGAGAAGCGTTGCTGCCGCCTTTGGGCTGATAAGGACGGGCTTCCGCTACCGCTTTATCCAGCTCCTGCGCCGTCTTTTTCAGCGCCAGACCGGTTGAAGTGCGATACATCGGCTTGCCAGCAAATTTCGCCAGATCCACTTCGATATCGGCTGCCACAATAACCAGATCGGCTTCTGCAACCTCTTCAGGCGTAATGGCATTGCCCGCCCCCACAGAACCACGGGTTTCTACCTTCACCCACCAGCCGCGCTTTTTCGCTTCGGTGTCGATGGCTTCCGCCGCCATAAAGGTATGCGCCACGCCAGTTGGGCAGGCAGTGATAGCGACGATGCGTTTTGGTCTGTTCTCTGCCACAGCGGCCGCAGGGGCATCTGTTGCCGCTACCGCAGGCGCATGCCAGGGTTTTGCTTCGGTTTGCGCTTTCGCCAGTACCGCATCGGGCTGACGCAGTAGCTGTTCGATATCGGCCAGATAAACGGCTTTACCCTCAAGCGAAACGTCGCCCGGAACGTTTTTACCGGCGACAATGATCTGGTCTGCTTCGGCCAGATTATCGGTCAGCGTCACACCCTGACTGGCCGCCGCGGCCGTTGCGATATTTTTTGCCAGATAGCCAGTGGCCAGCCCCAGCGAAGAATCAATTATCAGCAGCGTTTTCATTATGCTCTCCTGCTGTCAGTTAAAAGGTTGGAGGTCGACACGCGCCATCATCGCGGCCAACTGGGTACGATCGGTTACGCCCACATTGCTCTGACTGACGGCCATTGCCGCAACAGCCGTAGCCAGACGCAGCGTATGCTCGCTGGATTCACGCATCAGCAGGCCATAGATCAGCCCGCCAACCATAGAATCCCCGGCACCTACCGTGCTGACCACTTCACAAGCGGGTGGTTTGGCGATCCATTCGCCTGAAGCATTCACCCACAGCGCGCCTTCTGCACCGAGTGAGATAACCACGTGGGCAATGCCCTGCTCCCGCAGCGCATGCGCTGCTTCAATCACGTCCTGCAAATCTGGCAGCTTACGCCCAGCCCAGATTTCCAGCTCGCGGCGGTTCGGTTTTACCAGCCAGGGGGCCGCCTTGAGTCCGGCGACCAGCGCTTCACGGCTGCTGTCAAAAATGATGCAGGGGCAGTGGGTGCGTAACGCTTTCATCCAGTCGGTGAAGGCATCCGGCTCCACGCCTGCCGGCAGGCTGCCGCTGACGCAGACCATGTCGAACTGGCCAAGCCAGGTCAGTGAATCGGTGGTGAAACGTTCCCAGTCCTGAGGCGTCACCTCAAAACCAGAGAAATTAAAATCGGTTACGACCCCCTCTTTTTCAGTCAGCTTTACGTTGATGCGCGTACGCCCTTCCACAACCTGGAAGCGGTTAGCGATCCCCAGCTCGCTGAACAGATGCTGGAAGCCATCCTGATTCTCTTTCCCGAGGAATCCCCCCACGGTGACATCAATACCCAAGTCCTTCAGGACTTTGGCGACGTTAATCCCTTTACCGGCGGCATGCAGACCGGTGGTTTTTACCAGGTTGACTTCACCGCGCTCAATTTCTGGTGCGTAACCCACCAGGTCATAGGCGGGATTTAGCGTGATGGTAGCAACGCGTCTGCTCATGCTGCACCCTCGCCCAGGCCACCAGAGATAGCTTCACCAATGGCGTCCAGCGCCGCGCGGGCATCTTCACCACTGGCGGTAAAGCGCAGGCGATGGCCTTTCTTCACGCCCAGCGCAACCACTTTCATCAGGCTGCGTCCGTTAGCCGGTTTGCCGCTGCCGTCGAGATTGGTCACGGTAACGTCACAGTTAAACTGTTTGATAACTGTAACCAGCGCCGTACCGGGACGGGCATGCAGCCCGTGCTCGTTACGGATAGTAAACTCTTCAGTAAGCACGTCAGCCTGCTCAGAGACTTCGCTGGTCAGCAGCGCGAGAATGCCCGCCGCATCCGCCTTCAGCAGGCGTTCAGCTTTTTGCTGGATCAGCAGGTCGCTGAGGTAGTTCAGCACGCTCATTGGCCGATCGTCCGTTACCGATACGGTCAGCAGCAGCGCGGCCTTTTCACCCTGAACGTCAAAAGGTTCAGCGGCACGACTGATAGCAATAGCGCTGCCGAGGTTGCCTTCGGTGCTGTCGCTCAGCCAGATGCCCTGCCCCAGGTTCAGTGGCTTGCCAGAAATCACGCTGCTGACAAAACGGGCATCAACCGCGCCAGCCTGTTGCAGACGACCCGCATTGAGCGCCTGTAGGGTCATTAAATCGCTGGCGGCCACCTCTGTAGCAATCAGCGAAGTATCAAATTTAAACTCAGCACCCTGCTTTTCACCCATCAACAGGCTGCGCAGCGTTTCGGCGGAATCTGTGGTTTTCAGCTCCTCAGCCACGCTGTCATCACTCAGCACGTGCGTAAGCTGACGTAGCAGCGCAAGGTGCTCGTCTGACTTAGCCGCAATACCGATGACCACATACGCGGTCTGCTCTTCGCCCCAGGCAATGCCCTGTGGGAACTGGAAAACCTGCACGCCGGTCTGCAAAACCAGATCGCGCGTGTCGGTGGTGCCGTGAGGAATGGCTATACCATTGCCCAGATAGGTGGAAGTTTGCTGTTCACGGGCAAGCATCCCGTTCACATATCCTTCACCCACATTGCCGGCTGAGGTCAGCGCGGCAGCAACCTGGCGGATAGCCTCTTCTTTATTCCCGGCGGTGGCGCCAGGATGGATGGCATCTAGTGCTAGCTGGAACATAGTTCTCCTCTCTGCTGAATTTGAATCGTTTCAGCTATTTTGAGAAAAAAGCGCTGTCTGTAGAAGCAACAAGCTGAACAGACACCGCTGAAACGTTTCAAGGAGTGTGTTCCTGTTCATCAATGGCTGGCAAGTTTTACCGTCAACGACGTAGCAGATTTTTGATGCCACGCACATTTTGCTGACCTTTTTCCGAAAAGCAGCAGGCTGCCGCTGCGCTTGCTGACGGCTGCTGAAGGGGAGTCATAGTGGCGGGTGGGAATTAAGCAGAGCGCTGTTCTGGTGATAAATGCAGGCTGCGGGCGGGGAATGGAATTAAGGCGCAGTCTGCTGCTCCAGCTCCAGCAGCCAGACCAACGCCTCCTGACGGCTGCTGTGGCACATTTCAGCCGTGGGTTTTAAACCCGCACAAACGGCAGGCCGGAGCGGCGAGGCAAAAATTTTACAGCGCTGCTGCTCATCAAGCTGGATGCAGGGGGTGTTGGCAGGCTTGCCGTTGGGCATACCAGGAATGGGCGAAGAGATAGAAGGCGCAGTACAACAAGCCCCACAGGCGTCACGGCACTTCATCATTTATTCCCCGGCGTTGAAAGCGCGACAATAGCAGGCGCATGCGGCGAAGGCTATCCTTTACTCAAGCACAATTTCATCCTGCCCTTTCCGGTCTGGTACTTGCCTGAACAGGCCAGCCAGAGTAAGTTGTCGCGAGAAATTTTCACAGCCCACTTATCGAGAGTTCAGCATGCCAAGAGCCAATGAGATCAAAAAAGGGATGGCGGTGAGCCATAACGGTAAGCTTCTGTTAGTTAAAGATATTGACGTACAGAGTCCCAGCGCCCGTGGCGCGTCAACCCTGTATAAAATGCGCTTCACCGATATCCGGACCGGGCTTAAAGTTGAAGAGCGCTTTAAGGGTGACGAGATCATCGACACCATTTCTCTGAGCCGTCGTCAGGTGACCTTCTCTTATATCGACGGCGACGAATATGTCTTTATGGATGATGAAGATTACACGCCTTACGTCTTTAAGGGTGAGCAGATTGAAGAAGAGCTGCTGTTTCTGCCTGAAGGCGGCATTCCCGGCATTCAGGTATTAACAATGGATGGGCAGATCCTGGCGCTAGAGTTGCCACAGACGGTGGACATGGAAATTGTGGAAACCACGCCCGGCATCAAAGGGGCTTCTGCCAGCGCCCGCACCAAACCGGCCAAAATGAGCACCGGACTGGTGATCCAGGTGCCGGAATATCTGAGTAACGGCGACAAAATTCGCATTCATATTGCCGAGCGCCGCTATATGGCACGTGCCGACTAACAGCTGATGGGCGGTGCGCAGTGCATCGCCTTAATTGCTATGTTATAACATTTAATTGTAATTCTGGATCAGGATGCCGCGCTGGTGGGTGCTGTCCAGCCAGCTTATCTCAGAGCTTCCTATGGCCGGTGGCAAGTGATCGCTGGCCGAAACGGATGAAGTTGTCACCTGATTGTTTCCGTCCCGCAGACAGGAAGTAATAAGCTGGTTTTGTTTCAGGTCTGTTGTACAACTTGTTTCCACTATAGCGCCCTGGAACCCGATAGTGCCAGAATTGTTATCTGTGGCCATCTCATGCGCCAGTGCATGACTGGTCCCGGCTGCCAAAAGCATCATTATTAAAGCCGGTTGAATGCTTTTCATTCTGACCCTCACTTTCGCGTTTGTTGTCTGATAAGCATAGATGTCCGGTAGCAAACTTTCTGAACAGCAGCCCCTCAGGTGTTCATCCTGGCAGCAATAAGCCGCTGATTAGCCAAAAACAGCACAACTTGATAAGCGATCGTCGTTACAGGAGAGATAAATGACCAGGGTAAACCTGATTACCGGCTTTTTGGGCAGCGGTAAAACCACCACCCTGCTGCACCTGCTGGCTAACAAACCCGAAAATGAACGTTGGGCGGTGCTGGTGAATGAATTTGGTGAGATCGGTATTGACGGTGCGCTGCTGGCAGAAAGCGGTGCCATTCTGAAAGAGATCCCCGGCGGCTGCATGTGCTGCGTCAACGGTCTGCCGATGCAGGTTGGGCTTAATATGCTGCTGAAACAGGCAAAACCCGACCGCCTGTTGATTGAACCCACCGGTCTGGGTCATCCAAAGCAGATTCTGGATATGCTCTCGGCAGAGGTGTATCGCCCGTGGCTGACCCTGGATGCCTCTCTCTGCGTGCTGGATCCCCGTCAGTTTGCCGATCCCCGCGTAGTGGAGAATGAAAATTTCCGCGATCAGCTGGCCGCAGCCGATATCATCGTGGCTAATAAAGAAGACCGCTGGCAGGATGCGGACAGAGCAGCCCTGGCACAATGGCAGAGCAACGATGCGCTGCAACGGCCAGTGATCCCGGTTAGCTTTGGCAAAATAGACCAGACTCTGCTGGCGCAACCGCGCCTGAATCTGCGCACGTTACCTCAGGCGCAGCACCATCATTCACACGCCGCGCCCCCTTCCGGGCTGGCTGCTCTGTCGCTGACTGCGGGAACACGCTGGCGGCGCTCGTTAAATCAGGGACAGGGCTACCATGCCTGCGGCTGGATATTTGATGACGAGACGGTGTTTGACACCATTGGCCTGCTTGAATGGGTCCGTCTTGCGCCCGTAACCCGCGTAAAAGGGGTAATGCGTATTAAAGAAGGGCTGGTCAGCGTTAACCGTCAGGGCGAGGACTTTCATATTGAAACGCGCTCTTCCTCACCGCCAGACAGCCGTATTGAAATGATCCATGAAGCGGAAGCGGACTGGAACAAGTTGCAAAGTTCTTTGTTGAAACTTCGTTTAACTCCTGAGGTATAATCTACGCTATTACTTTTCCTTAATTTATCCTTAACACGAAATGACCACTAACCGTTTACTGACCATCCTGGTGCTTAATGTACTGGGATTTGCGCTTTTCTTTTCCTGGTATCTGCCGGTTAACCACGGTTTTTGGTTCCAGCTGGATAAAAATATCTTTTACTGGTTTAACGACCGGCTGCTGACGAATAAGCCGCTGCTCTGGCTGTTGGCTGTGACCAACTTCCGCGCCTTTGACGGTATTTCATTACTGGCGATGGGCGGCTTATATCTGCATTTCTGGCGGCGTGAAACCCCGCCGGGCCGCCGCAGGTTACTGGCAATTGGTATTGCGATGCTAATTTGTGCCGTGGTGCTGAACCAGCTGGGGCATTTAATTCCGGTCTCCCACCCAAGTCCGACCAAATTTTTCCCTGACGTTAATCACGTCACGAAATTAACCGGCATCCCGGCTAAAGATGCTTCAGCAGACAGTTTTCCGGGCGACCACGGCATGATGCTAATGATATTTGCCTGCTTTATGCTGCGTTATTTCACGCGCCGCGCCTTTATGATTGCGGTAGCGATTGTGATTGTTTTCGCTTCGCCGCGGATTATGATCGGCGCACACTGGTTTACTGATGTGGTCGTGGGGTCGCTCTCAGTGGTGCTGGTGGGCATGAGCTGGTGCTTACTGACCCCAATTAGCGATTACCTGGTTAATGCGCTCTATCGCCACCTGCCGGGCAAATACAAACCCGCTAAATAATGACTATCCGGGGCGGTAAAAAGGGGCTGATTCCTCAGCGGCTTATTTACTGCCCTTATTATTAGCCTCCTTATTAAATGGTAACAAGAAGTTTTCATTATGGTTACCGCCTCGTAAAAAAGGGTGGCTTAACGCTATTGTCCAGCGTGATTAATCTTATTTTTCCGTCTTAGCTTGTTTTTTGCCCACTTCGTTCCATTATTTCCTCAAGTTTTCTCCCTGATTGCCGATAAAGTGCGCGTAATGATACATTCCTATTTCATATCAAAAAAACCTGTAAAAAGTCGTTTAAACCCCTCGCTATGGGGCTTGTAATCGGGTAACCTCACTTTCAGTTAGGCTACTTCAGTAGACCATTTCCAGGATTAACGCTAAAAAATGTGCTCTCTTGCACACTTCTGCATTTCAGGAATTGTCTTACCCTGTCGCGCTAATTAATCTCGTTCCGTTTCGCAACTTTTCTAACGACCTCGTCGTTAAGGACCTCAAGGGATCACAAACATAATGGTCAAGTCTCAACCAATACTGAGATATATCTGGCGGGTGTTACCCGCAATCGCATTAGCGACAGTTTTATCAGCATGTAGCTCGACGAATACCAGCAATAATGCACAAACTGATACTCATGCAGTTAAAGGCCAGAATGGCTTTTTACTTCAAGCGTCTCAGGATGAATTCGAACAGATGGTCCAGAACGTGGATATTAAATCCCGCCTGATGGATCAGTATGCGGACTGGAAAGGCGTTCGTTACCGTCTCGGCGGTACCAGCAAACGCGGCATTGATTGTTCGGCATTTGTACAAACCACCTTCCGTGAGCAGTTTGGTTTAGATCTTCCCCGTTCAACCTATGAGCAGGAAGATTCCGGAAAAAGCATTAACCGTGGCAAGTTACGTCCAGGTGATATCGTTCTGTTCCGCGCCGGTTCTACCGGTCGACACGTCGGCATCTACCTCGGCAACGATAACTTTGTTCACGCTTCTACCAGCAGTGGCGTTATGATCTCAAGTCTGAACGACAGCTACTGGAAGAAGCGTTACCGCGAAGCGCGCCGGGTGCTGAGCCACACGCCAAGCTGATTTCAGATCCCTGAAGTCTGCGAAACGAGATAATAAACGCTGCTTCGGCAGCGTTTTTTTTTAGCCGTCGACCGACATAAAGAAGCCAGTTTCAGCAGCGCTCCCCTGCTAAGCCGCAGCGGGTAGCCGATTTAGCGCACACACACTTTCTTGTTTTGCAGGCTGAGTGTCTGAAAGCGTAAAGAGCCGCTGTTTGCCGTTGCTTCACCTGTTACGCTGCTGCTAACCTTGCGACATCTGTTTATCTCTGCGGGAGCTGATTAACACCATGATAGTGCGCTGGTTTACATTTTTACTTTTCAGCCTGTTCGCGCTTGCTGCCCGCGCTGAAAATATCAATGAGAGTTATGCCTTCGCGCAGCTTGGTGAACCCAAATATGCTACCCAGTTCACCCATTATGATTATGCGAATCCTGCCGCCCCAAAAGGCGGAAGCGTTACCCTCTCTGCTATCGGCACCTATGACAATTTCAACCGGTTTGCTACACGCGGGAATCCTGGCGCAGGCACGGATACGCTGTACGATCCGCTGTTCACCACTTCCGATGATGAGACCGGCAGCTATTACCCTCTGATTGCTGAATTTGCCCGTTACCCTGACAGCAGTCGCTGGATTGAGGTCACCCTGAATCCCAGGGCGCGTTTCCATGATGGTTCCGCCATTACTGCGGAAGATGTCGCTTTCACCTTCAATAAATTTATGACGGAAGGGGTGCCGCAATATCGGGTTTTCTATAAAGGCGTGACGGCAAAAGCTATTTCACGGCTCGTGGTGCGGTTTGAGCTGCCAGAGAGTAACCGTGACAAAATGCTCTCGCTGCTCTCCACGCCGGTATTTCCGGAAAAGTTCTGGAAGAACCACAACCTTGGGGAGCCGCTGGCAAAGCCGCCCTTATCCAGTGGCCCTTACCGGGTCTCCGCTTATAAAATGGGTCAGTACATCACCTATACGCGGGTCAAAGATTACTGGGCCGCCGATTTGCCGGTCAATAAAGGACGTTTTAATTTTGATACGCTGCGCTATGACTATTACCTTGATGACAACGTAGCGTTTGAAGCCTTTAAGTCTGGTGCGTTTGATTTCCGTACCGAAAGCTCGGCGAAAAAATGGGCCACGCAGTATCGCGGCAAAAATTTTGATAATCACTTTATCAGCAAAGAGGAACAGCCCAATGATGTGGCGACGAACTCTACCTGGCTGGCGTTTAACGTGCAGAAACCGCTGTTCAGTGACCGGCGTGTCAGAGAGGCCCTCTCCCTGAGCTTTGACTTTGAGTGGATGAATAAAGCGCTGTTCTACCATGCCTATAAGCGCACCCGCAGCTATTTTCAGAACACCGAGTATGCCGCCACTGGCTATCCCGACGCGCAGGAGCTTGAGCTGCTGGGGCCGCTGAAAGGGAAAATTCCTGATGAAATCTTTTCGCAGATCTATCAGCCCTCCCATACCGATGGCAGCGGTTATGACCGCGATAATATGCTCAAGGCGCTGGCGCTGCTTAAACAGGCGGGCTGGGAGCTGAAAAACCACCGGCTGACCAACGTCAAAACCGGCAAACCTTTCGTTTTTGAGCTGCTACTGCGTAGCGGAGGCAACGATCAGTGGGTGCTGCCGTTCCAGCATAACCTCAGCCGGCTGGGGATTACCCTGACGATTCGCCAGGTCGACAGCTCACAATATCTCGCACGGCTGCGCAAAAGCGACTTTGATATGCTGCCCTCCCCTTATCCGGCTATGCCTTTCCCGGACAGCAACCTGCAAATTTACTGGGCCTCTGCCTTTATCGACTCCAGTTATAATCGCCCGCATGTAGAGAGTCCGGTACTGGACGAGCTGATTGCCAGAATCAACCAGCACCAGGGCGATAAGGCTGCTTTGCTGCCTCTTGGCAGAGCGCTGGATCGCGTGTTGACCTGGAATTACTACATGATCCCGATGTGGTACAACGCTACCAACCGGTATGCCTACTGGAACAAGTTTTCCATGCCGGGTACCCGTCCCACTTATTCTCTGGGCTTCGACAGCTGGTGGTATGATGTGAATAAAGCCGCGCAGCTGCCGGCCCAACGTCGTTAAGGAGAGGAGCTTGGGCGCCTATTTACTTCGCAGACTGCTGCTGGTCATCCCCACTCTGTGGGCAATCATCACCATTAACTTCTTTATTGTGCAGATCGCGCCAGGCGGGCCTGTTGACCAGGCACTCGCCAATATCGAGTTCGGGCAAACCACCGGCATGCCGGGCGGAGGGAATGGCGGTGAAGCGCAGACGCGCACCAGACTCAACGCCAGCCCCACTGACAGCCAGTATCGCGGTTCCCGCGGGCTTGATCCTGAAGTTATTGCAGAGATCACTAAACGCTACGGCTTTGACAAGCCGCTGCATGAACGTTACTTCACCATGCTGTGGAATTACGTGCGCTTTGATTTTGGCGACAGCCTGTTCCGCAGCAGTTCGGTCATTCAGCTGATTAAAGAGAGCCTGCCGGTTTCAGTCACGCTGGGGCTGTGGAGTACGCTGATCATTTATCTTGTATCTGTTCCCCTGGGTATTAAGAAAGCGGTGCGTAACGGCAGCGCCTTTGATATCTGGAGCAGCTCGCTGATTATTATCGGCTATGCCATCCCCTCTTTTCTTTTTGGTATTCTGCTGATTGTCCTGTTTGCCGGCGGCAGCTATCTGGACTGGTTCCCGTTAAGAGGGCTGGTCTCTGCCCAGTTCGACTCCCTGCCCTGGTATGGCAAAATTACCGATTATCTGTGGCATATCACCCTGCCGGTTATTGCCACCGTGGTCGGCGGCTTCGCCACGCTCACCATGCTGACTAAAAACTCATTTATGGATGAGATCCGCAAACAGTATGTGGTCACCGCCCGCGCCAAAGGGCTGGATGAGAAAAAAATTCTCTATCGCCACGTGTTCCGCAACGCGATGCTGCTGGTGATTGCCGGCTTCCCGGCAACCTTTATCAGCATGTTTTTTACCGGTTCGCTGCTGATAGAGGTGATGTTCTCCCTGAATGGCCTGGGGCTGCTGGGCTATGACGCCACCATTCAGCGCGATTATCCGGTGATGTTTGGCACGCTCTATATTTTCACGCTGATTGGCCTGCTGCTGAATATCCTGAGCGATATCACCTATACGCTGGTCGATCCGCGCATCGATTTTGAGGGACGCTAATGAGCTATTTAAGCCCCGTTAATCAGGCGCGCTGGGCGCGATTCCGCCATAACCGCCGTGGTTACTGGTCGCTCTGGATCTTCGGCGTGCTGTTTTTGCTCTGTCTGGGTGCTGAGCTGATAGCCAACGACAAGCCGCTGCTGGTGCATTATCACGACCGCACCTATTTCCCGCTGCTGGTGGATTACGATGAAACCGACTTCGGCGGGGCTTTAGCCACGGCGGCGGACTATCAGGACCCGTGGCTGAAATCGCGCCTGGATAAAGAGGGCTGGGCAATCTGGGCGCCCGTTCGCTTTGGTGATGGCTCGATCAATTTTGCCACCACGGTGCCCTTCCCTTCGCCCCCTTCGACTCAGAACTGGCTGGGCACCGATGCCAACGGCGGCGATGTACTGGCGCGGATCCTTTACGGTATGCGCATTTCACTGCTTTTTGGCCTGATGCTGACGCTGGTTTCCAGCGTGATCGGCATTGTGGTGGGCGCCTCGCAGGGCTACTACGGCGGCAGGGTGGATCTCTGGGGGCAGCGATTTATTGAGGTCTGGTCCGGCATGCCTACCCTGTTTTTAATCATTCTGCTGTCGAGCGTTATCCAGCCTGGCTTCTGGTGGCTGCTGGCGATCACCGTCGCTTTTGGCTGGATGCAACTGGTGGGCGTGGTAAGAGCAGAATTCTTGCGTACCCGAAACTTTGACTATATCCGTGCGGCGCAGGCGCTTGGCGTCAGCGACAGTAAGATTATGTCCCGCCATATGCTGCCAAACGCCATGGTCGCCACCCTGACCTACCTGCCGTTTATTTTATGCGGCTCCATAACCACTCTGACCTCCCTCGATTTCCTCGGCTTCGGGTTGCCGCTGGGGTCGCCATCTTTAGGCGAGCTGCTGCTACAGGGGAAAAATAATCTCCAGGCGCCCTGGCTGGGTATTACCGCTTTCTTCTCACTGGCGATCCTGCTGTCGCTGCTCATTTTTATCGGCGAAGCGGTTCGTGACGCCTTTGATCCCAGTAAGGTGTACTGATGTCATTGCTGAGCGTGAATAATCTGAGTATTGCTTTTCGCCAGGGCAAGGTAGAGCGTCTGGTGGTCAGCGATCTGTCGCTTTCTGTAGATGCCGGTGAAACGCTGGCCCTGGTGGGAGAGTCCGGATCCGGTAAAAGCATCACGGCGCTGTCGATGATGCGGTTGCTGCCCTCGCCCCCCGTTATCTACCCACAGGGGGAGATCCTGTTTTCCGGGCAGGATGTGCTGCAAGCGAATGAACAAACGCTGCGCGGCCTGCGCGGTAACCGCATGGCGATGATCTTTCAGGAACCGATGGTGTCGCTTAATCCGCTGCACAGCATCGAAAAGCAGCTCTATGAAGTGCTGTCGCTGCATCGGGGCATGCGCAAAGAGGCGGCCAGAGCGGAGATGCTAACCTGCCTGGATCGGGTTGGGATCCGCCAGGCCGCCAGGCGCCTGAAAGATTTCCCTCATCAGCTTTCCGGCGGCGAGCGTCAGCGCGTAATGATTGCGATGGCGCTGCTGACTCAGCCAGAGCTGTTGATTGCTGACGAACCTACCACGGCACTTGACGTGACCGTGCAGGCGCAAATTTTGACGCTGCTGAAAGAGTTAAAGCAGGAGATGAATATGGGATTGCTGTTTATCACCCATAATCTCAACATTGTGCGGCAGCTGGCTGACAGCGTGGTGGTCATGCGTAACGGCCAGGCGGTGGAGAGCAATATCACCGCCAGGCTGTTCAGTGCACCGGCCCATTCATACACGCAGGCGCTGCTTAATGCTGAACCCGAAGGACGCCCTGCTCCGGCGGATGGCGACGCGCCACCCTTATTGCAGGTTAAAGATTTGCGGGTCGCTTTTCCTCTCAAACAGGGGTTTCTGCGGCGGATTAGCGGCTACCATCATGCGCTGAAATCGCTGAGCTTTACGCTGCGGCCGGGCGAAAGTCTGGGTCTGGTGGGCGAGTCCGGTTCCGGAAAAAGCACTACCGGCCTGGCTTTGCTGCGGCTGATTGCCTCTGAAGGTGAAATCTGGTTCCGCGACCAGCCGCTGCATCAGTGGGATCGCCGCAAGATGTTGCCGGTTCGTCGCCAGGTGCAGGTCGTTTTCCAGGATCCCAATTCTTCCCTGAATCCCCGGCTGAGCGTATTGCAAATTATCGCTGAAGGCCTTCAGGTGCATCACCCCAGGCTGGATGCAGCGGCGCGCGAGGCAAAAGTGATTGAGGCAATGCAGGAAGTCGGTCTTGATGCCGATACCCGGCACCGTTATCCGGCTGAGTTTTCCGGTGGACAGCGGCAGCGCATCGCCATTGCCCGCGCGCTTATTTTGCAGCCGCAGCTGATTATTCTGGATGAGCCGACCTCTTCTCTTGACCGCTCGGTACAGAAGCAGATCCTGGCTCTGCTGCTGAAGCTTCAGCAAACCCATCGCCTGGCTTACATTTTTATCAGCCATGATTTGAAGGTGGTGCGCTCGCTATGCCATCAGGTGGTGGTGCTGCGGGAGGGGGAAGTGGTGGAACAAGGTGAGTGTGAAGCGCTGTTTGCTGCGCCCCGCGCTGAGTATACGCGGCAGCTACTCTCTCTTGCCTGATCGGATCAGATCAGGCAGAGGCATTCAGAAAGGGTTCGGCAATGCCCACCCCAAAGTTTTTCAGCCGACAGGTAGTAGCGCTCTCATCCTGACGGGTCACAAACAGACAGGGTTCGCCCGCGCACTCTACTACAGCACACTCAATCTGGATTTCTGCCAGCGCATCCTGAATCATGCGCATGATCTCCCTGGCCTGCTCGCCCGCATGGCTGAGCAGCGTAAGGCCAATGAGATCGTCTTCCGCAGAGAGGTTATTTACCAGCAGCGGTTCGACGCTGCTGCCAGTCGGCCCCGCCCCCCAACGGTAGCTTTGCGGTAAACGATGTACCACAGAATGTTGTAACGTATTCACCCAAACTCCCCAGACCGTTACCGGTTCTCTTTCAGCTACGTAAACCTGCTTTTATCAGCATTATCAGGGCCTGCAATGGTTTTGTTCTTCGCCCACTCGGCGGACTGAATTTGAGAACTAACTCTCATTTTAACGTTATATTTACCGCGTCAGGGGCGGAATAACAACTTATTTGTTGCACTGCGGTAACTTTTCCATCAGTTATTTTTACAAATAAATAACAATACCGTTATTGAGGGTTAATAGAACCGGTTTTGCTGGACAAGGGATTGCAGCAAGCAGAAGGGATGTACCAGATATAAAAAGAGGGAGGCGGTGCAAAACGTAAAGGCGAACTGGCGAGATGACGACATAGTGAAAAGAAAATTTGCCAGCGTGGAAAACCTTGTGCGCCTGAGCAGTCAGGCGCACAAGGTAACTCAGGCTGCGGCCGCTTTACGCGGGCGCGTGGCGTAGATAAACAGCAAAATAGAGAGTGTCGAGCAGATAAATATCGACCCTACCATCGGCCATGCGCTGTTAAACGACAGCGTTGAGAGCAGTGCCCCAACCAGCGCGCCGACGCCAAAACGCAACGTACCGGCCAGCGAGGAGGCGGTACCCGCCATATGCGGAAACTCTTCCAGGATCACCGCCATCGCATTCGATGAGACCATGGCCACGCAGCCGATAAACATCGCCACGCCAAAGACCAGCGGCAGGAAGCCAAGATTGAAGGCGCTGACAATCACCATCCAGAGACCCATCGTGAACTGTATCAGCAGACCGAAACGGAACATCGCCAGCGGCCCGAACCGGCGAACAGAGCGACTGTTAAGCAGCGTCATCAGGAACAGGAACACCACGTTAAGCGCAAAGTAGTAACCAAAATCCTGCGGGCTGATATGGTTCAGTTCAATATAAACAAACGGCCCGGCGTTCAGAAAGGAGAAAAGCCCGGCAAAGGAGAAGCCGCTTGCCAGCATATAGCTGAAAACCCGCTTGTGGCGGAACAGGGAGAGGAAATTGCCCAGCGTAGTGCGCAGGTGAAACTTCTGCCGCTTGTCGTGGGGCAATGTCTCTTTGATCTGCGTGACCACCAGCACCGTGGTGACCACGGCCGCACCGGAAATGGCCCAGAAAATGGCGTGCCAGCTCCAGAGCAACAGCAGCCAGCCGCCCACTATTGGGGCCAGCAGCGGCGCAATAGTAGTAACCAGCATCACAAAGGACATCATGCGTGAAAACTCCTCTCTCGAGTAGCTGTCACGCATCAGAGCACTGATCACCACGCTGCCCGCCGCTGCCGACAGGCCGTGCAGCAGGCGCATAAAGATCAGCTGGTCGATGGTTTGCGACATCGCGCAGGCTGCGGCAGCCACGGCAAACACCAGGGTTCCCACAGCAATCACCGGTTTGCGGCCAAAGCTGTCAGCAAGAGGACCATACACCAGCTGGCCCAGCGCAAACCCCAGAATGTAGAGGTTCAGCGTCATCTGCACGCTGCCTGCCGACACGCCGAATTCGCGGGCAATTTGCGGTAGCGCAGGCAGATACATATCAATCGATAACGGCATTAACATGGCCAACAGGCCGAGGATCACCACCAGTCCCACTGATGAGTTCTTGTCCTTGCGCACCCTCATTGCTGCTCACTTCCTCTCTGAATTAGTCTGCCGCTAGCGGGGAACGACCACGCTGGCGATCTCTTCCGCCGTCAGCGCACGGTATTCACCCGGTTCCATATCTTCGTCCAGCACAATGCTGCCAATCCTTTCGCGATGCAGGGCCACCACATGATTACCCACGGCGGCAAACATCCGCTTCACCTGGTGGTAGCGCCCTTCGCTGATGGTCAGGCGCACCTGATTCTCGCTAATGATTTCCAGGCTGGCCGGTTTGGTCAGATCTTTCTCGTTATGCAGCTGCACCCCGGCGGTAAATTTTTCCGCCGTATCCTCTGCAACCGGTGATTCCAGCGTGACCAGGTAAGTTTTTTCACAATGATGACGTGGCGAGGTAATGCGGTGGGACCATTGGCCATCGTCGGTCATCAGCACCAGCCCGGTGGTGTCGATATCCAGCCGCCCCGCCGCATGCAGCTTATAGGCGGTAGGCTCTTCCAGGAAAAAGAGGACGGTAGGATGATCGGGATCTTCTGTAGAACAGACGTAGCCCTGAGGTTTGTTCAGCATAAAGTAGCGGGGACCAAACTGCACATGCAGAGGATTGCCGTCGTACTCAACCTGGTTTTCAGGTTTCAGCTTAAAGGCGCCTTCCCTGACCACTTCCCCATCAACGGTGACTTTACGAGCCCGCAGCTCACGAAGGGCAATCGCCCGGCTGACTTCCAGTTGCTGAGATAAAAATTTATCAAGTCGCATTAAATCTGCACTGCCTGTTTGAGTTGAAAATAAAAACCGACGCCCCCGTAACGGGCACGTTTGAAGAGAGTGTGTCGAAATGAACCCACAGTATATCGGGAGTTAGCGCTCAGGCACAGAGGCTGAAGCGCACGAATTCTGCTTTCGTGGCATAATGCGGTTTTGCTCGCAGATTGCTAACTCATGTCGTTTACGCTACGTCCCTATCAGCAGGAAGCGGTTGATGCCACGCTCAGCTACTTTCGTCGCTCCCACCAGCCCGCCGTGATCGTGCTGCCTACCGGCGCGGGCAAAAGCCTGGTGATTGCCGAACTGGCCCGGCTGGCACGCGGAAGGGTGCTGGTGCTGGCCCATGTCAAAGAGCTGGTGGCGCAGAATCACAGTAAATATCAGGCTTACGGGCTGGAGGCGGATATCTTTGCCGCCGGTTTGCAGCGCAAAGAGAGCCGCAGCAAGGTCGTGTTCGGCAGCGTCCAGTCCGTAGCGCGCAATCTGGCACAGTTTGATGGCGAATTTACGCTGCTGATCGTGGATGAATGCCACCGCATCAGCGATGCCGATGAGAGTCAGTACCAGCAAATCCTTGCGCATCTGCGCCAGAGCAATCCCCAGCTTCGCCTGTTGGGTCTGACCGCAACGCCCTACCGTCTGGGTAAAGGCTGGATTTATCAGTTCCATTACCACGGCATGGTCAGAGGTGACGAGCGGGCGCTGTTTCGGGACTGTATCTACGAACTGCCGCTGCGCTATATGATCAGGCACGGCTTTCTGGTTCCCCCGGAAAGGCTTGATATGCCGGTAGTCCAGTATGACTTCAGCCGTCTGACAGCCAATGAAAATGGCCTGTTCAGCGAGGCGGATCTCAACCGTGAGCTGAAGCAACAGCAGCGTATTACCCCCCATATTGTTCAGCAGATTGTCGAGTTTGCACAGGATCGCCAGGGCGTCATGATTTTTGCTTCAACGGTCGATCACGCAAAAGAAGTGCTTGGCCTGTTGCCTGGCAGTAAAGCGATGATCAGCGCAGGAACGCCAGGCGCAGAGAGGGATGCGCTGATTACCGCGTTTAAAGCGCGTGAAATTCGCTATATGGTCAACGTGGCCGTATTAACTACCGGGTTTGATGCGCCCCACGTAGATTTGATCGCCATCCTTCGTCCTACCGAGTCGGTCAGCCTTTATCAGCAGATTGTCGGGCGAGGTTTGCGCCTCTCGCCGGGAAAAACCGACTGCCTGATCCTCGATTATGCCGGTAATCCACACGATATATTCACCCCTGAAGTCGGCGCCCCTAAAGGGAAAAGCGATAACAAACCGGTGCAGGTTTTCTGTCCCGCCTGCGGGTTCGCCAATACCTTCTGGGGGAAAACAACCCCGGACGGCACCATCATTGAACATTTTGGCCGCCGCTGTCAGGGCGTGCTGGAAGATGACGAGGGTGAAAGGGAGCAGTGTGACTTCCGCTTCCGCTTCAAAAGTTGCCCGCACTGTAATGCTGAAAACGATATTGCGGCACGACGCTGTCACGAGTGCGATGCGGTACTGGTGGACCCGGACGATATGCTGAAGGCGGCGCTGAAACTCAAGGATGCTTTGGTTTTACGCTGTGCCGCTATGGTGCTGGAGTGTGGCCGGGATGAGAAAGGCGAGTGGCTGAAAGCGCGCTACTACGATGAAGAAGCGACCGAAGTGAGCGAACGCTTCCGGCTCACTACCCCCGCACAACGTACCGCCTTTGAGCAGATCTTTTTACGGCCACATCAACGCGCGCCCGGCGTGCCGCTGGGCTGGAAAACCGCGGCGGATATCGTTGCCCTGCAACCGCTGCTGCGCCAGCCCGATTTTGTGGTCGCCCGCAAGCAGCGCCATTACTGGCAGATACGGGAAAAAATGTTCGATTACCAGGGCCGCTACCGCCGCGCCAACGAACTTCGCTAACAGCGCGTAACTCCGTATAAAAAACGGGATGAGCCTGAAATAAGACCCGCACTTTCACGGCAACTTTAATCCATTGCCCGCAGCGCCTAACCTGGGCTATAATGCGCCCCGCTTTTGCTGAAGCAAAAGTTGAATACTCCAACCTGCTGCTGGGTCGCCTGTAGCAGGATAATCCGATAAAGAGATTGAACAATGTTCACTATCAATGCAGAAGAACGTAAAGAGCAGGGCAAGGGTGCGAGCCGCCGCCTGCGTACAGCTAACAAATTCCCGGCCATCATTTACGGCGGTAAAGAAGCAGCTGTAGCCATCGAACTGGACCACGACTCAGTAATGAACACCCAGGCAAAACCGGGTTTCTACACTGAAGTTCTGACTCTGGTTGTTAATGGTAAAGAAGAAAAAGTAAAAGTGCAGGCTGTTCAGCGTCACCCGTTCAAGCCAAAACTGCACCACATCGACTTCGTTCGCGCTTAATTGCCGACCAGGTTTTTGTGAAAGAAACGCCGCTTATGCGGCGTTTTTTTTTTGGCTTGCCTCAGGCAGAAAAGAGCGGCAGTACGCTCCTGTCAGCTTCCGCTGCTGCGGCGTTGCAGCTGGTCACGCAGATTAGGCGGCGTGCCTTTGATGGTCAGCGTATCGGTCGCGGGATCCCAGAAAATACGTTCTCCCAGCAGCAGCGCATCAAAGTTTAGCGTCAGCCCACCGCCGCTTCCGGCAAATTTGGTTAGCTGGCGCAGCGTGCTGCGGTCGGCAGGAAAGCTCTCTTCCAGCTCATAGCCCTGCTCTTGCGTGAAGGCCTGAAACGTTTTTTCACCCAGAGGAGCCAGCTCTTTGGATAACCCCTCCAGCTCGATCTCCTCGCCAGACTGCAACTGTTCATTACAGTAGCTGTAAACCTGCTGGCGATAGTTCTGCCGCTCGTTTTTATCGAGGCTGGCTTCAGAACAGTAGTCGTCAACGGCCTGCAACAGACCACGGTTCTGGGCTTTAGTATCCAGCCCAACGCTGGCACCCAGGAAATCCATAAAGAAATCGGCAACTTTGCGCCCTACCCGGCCACGCAGGAAAGTCAGATAGCGGGTGGAGTCAGGATTGGTTTCCCATTCGGTGAGATCGATACGCGCCACAATATCGGCGTGGTTGATATCCAGATAGTGCGTGCTGCTGATGTCCAGCTCTTCGTTAACCCGCATACTGTTCTGGCTGTTCAGCACCGCAATCAGCAAATACTCCACCGCCAGATAACGGTAGTGACCGAACAGCACAATGCCGCCTTCGGCGAAGGAATATTTCCCCAGCTCATCGCGCAAACGTCCTGTTGCGGCGCGGCTGAACGCCAGGAAGTCATCTTCCCCTTTGCGGCAGTTGCGCAGCGCATCCGCCAGTTCACTCTCTTCATTAAACAGGCCATAAGCCTTGCTTTTAGCGCTGTAAACGCGGTGCAGCTCTTCCATCATCGCGGTGACGGGCGCATTGGCAGGCAGCAGCGTTTCGCGCAGCACCAGCTCAAGCGATTGTTCATCGCGCTTGATTAACTGATGCAGGGCAATCTGCTCAATATCCAGACTCATGGTAGACTCTCCTTTAGATTTAGCGCGTATTCAATCACCGAGTCTTCCGGCGATCAACTGCCAGCAACATTAACCTGTTGCGATCGATAAAAGTGCAGAAAATATCGCGGTTTTACGGTAAGATGCCGCCCTTTAATACTCAATAAATTCGACGTTATGCCACAATCATCTCGCTACAGTGACGACCGCGTGGAGAAACTCCTCGCAGAACTGGCCCATGTACTTGAAAAAGACAAGGCCCCCACCGACCTTTCCCTGATGGTACTGGGAAATATGGTGACCAATTTGCTGAATACCAGCGTAGCGCCAGCTCAACGGCACTCGCTGGCACACTCATTCGCCGAAGCGCTTAAGGCTTCCGTGCGTGACGATAAAGCCCATTAATCTGATGATCCTGACCCTGTTATGGTAACAAATCGGCAGCGCTACCGTGAAAAAGTCTCCCAGATGATTAGCTGGGGGCACTGGTTCGCCCTCTTTAATATCATCGTGGCTTTTGTGCTGGGCAGCCGCTACCTGTTTGTTTCTGACTGGCCTGCCTCGCTGGCCGGGCGCATTTACGCCTTTAGCAGTTGGCTGGGCCATTTCAGCTTTATCGTCTTTGCCGCTTACCTGCTGATCATTTTCCCGCTGACCTTTGTGGTGATGTCGCAGCGGCTGCTGCGCTTCCTTTCTGCCATTATCGCCACCGCAGGGTTGACGCTGATCCTGGTAGACAGCGCGGTATTCAATCGCTTCCACCTGCATCTCAATCCGGTGGTGTGGCAGCTGGTGGTGAACCCCGATCAGACGGAGATGGCGCGTGACTGGCAGCTGATGTTTATCAGCGTGCCCGCTATTTTTCTGGTGGAGATGCTGTTTGCCACCTGGAGCTGGCAGAAGCTGCGCAGCCTTAACAGGCGCAACTTCGGCAAGCCGCTCGCTCTTCTGTTTATTATTGCCTTTTTCACCAGCCATCTGCTCTATATCTGGGCGGATGCGAACTTCTATCGTCCGATCACCATGCAGCGTTCTAACCTGCCGCTCTCCTATCCTATGACTGCCCGCCGCTTCCTGGAGCGTCACGGCCTGCTGGATGCGCAGGAGTATCAGCGCCGGCTGGTTGAACAGGGTAATCCTGAAGCGGTCTCTGTCGCCTACCCGTTGAATGACATCACCTTCCGGGACAGCGGAACGCGCAACAATTTACTGATTATCACTGTTGATGGCCTGAACCAGAGCACGCTGTCGAAATCGCTGCCTCACCTGGCGCAATTTGCTCAGCAGAACGTCAGCTTTACCCAGCATTTCAGCGCCGGTAGCCGCGCTGACAGCGGGTTGTTTGGCCTCTTTTATGGCATCTCCCCAAGCTATATGGATGGCGTACTCTCCTCCAGAGTCCCTTCTGCGCTGGTTGACTCTCTTGGTAAGCAGGGCTATCAGTTTGGCCTCTTCGCCTCCGATGGTTTTGCCTCACCGCTCTATCGTCAGGCACTGTTAGCAGACTTCTCACTGCCGCCGTCGCAAACGCAGACTAACGCACAGACCACGGCCCAGTGGCAACGCTGGCTGGAAAGTCAGAAGCCGCAGAGTTCGCCCTGGTTCTCCTACCTTTCACTGGGTGGAAATGAGATCAAAGAAGGGTCTGCGAAAAATATCACGCGCCATTACGCCCGCACCGCCGCGGATGTGGATAAGCAGATCCAGGATGTGCTGACCACGCTACAGGAAAAAGGGCTGCTGGAAAAAACGGTGGTGGTTATCACCGCCGAGCATGGTGTTGCGTTGGATGGCGACAGCAGCCTGGGCAACCGGGCAAATCTTCAGGTGCCGCTGATTGTGCACTGGCCTGATACGCCAGCGCAGCAGGTGCGTAAGCTGACCGATCATCAGGACATTATGACCACGCTGATGCAGCGCCTGCTGCACGTCAGCACCCCTGCGGCGGACTATTCACAGGGTGAAGATCTCTTCGCAGCCCAGCGACGTCATAACTGGGTAGCCAGCAGTACCGATCGTCAGCTGGTGATCACCACGCCTGCGGTCACGCTGGTGCTGGATAACAGCGGCAGCTATACCGCCTGGGATGAAAAGGGTAACCGCCTGAAGGATCACAAGCCGCAGCTGGCGCTGCTGCTCCAGGTGCTGACAGAAGAGAAGCGCTTTATCGCTGACTGACAGCGCGATTGCTTAAATTCATAGCAGTCAACGTGTTAGCCTCTTGCAATCGACAGCGTTTTGCGTACTATTAGCTCACGAGTCGGCACGTAGCGCAGCCTGGTAGCGCACTGTCATGGGGTGTCAGGGGTCGGAGGTTCAAATCCTCTCGTGCCGACCAAATTTTCAAGGTATTATCATTAAGCCCGTTAATTCTTCAGAATTTCGGGCTTTTTTGTATTTTTTATTCTGTTCAGCATCTGAATCATTATTTTTTATTTTTTGTTTACTAAAATCACTTTCAATAAGTTAAATCCTTCTGCTGGGACTGCTGATGATTTACGATTGTTTTTTATATTATGATGAAGATATGTTGTTGGACCTTCGGTTACATACGTTGTCAGAGGTAGTCGACAAGTTCGTCATTGTTGAGTCAACCCACACGTTCACAGGCAAACCGAAGCGTTTAAATTTTAATAGAGAGAAATTTAAGCGGTTCGAAGATAAAATTATCTATGTTGTGTTCGATCAACCTCCTCACCTGGATGCCTGGCAGAACGAAGCCGATACCCGAAATTGGATTATGGCGGGCCTCGTTGAGGCTGAGCAAGACGACCTGATACTCGTTTCTGACGTTGATGAGATCTTTAATCCAGCCATCATTCCCTCTATCAAAAAGAACAAACTGTGCACCGTCATACATCAAAATTTTTATAACTATCACTTTAATCTTCAGGTCTTTAACACCAACGGCACGCCCCGTAAATGCACATTACCCAAAGCGATCGCCTATAAAAATCTGGTGGGCTTTTTTGGGGGTAAACCCGAGGAGCTACGTAATACAAAGCGCTCATCTGTTAAAAGAAGCAGATTAAAATGGCAATGGTTGAAATGGAACACAGCTGTTATAGCCGATGGCGGATGGCATTTTTCCTGGATTATGACCCCACAACGCATTGCTGAGAAAATGTCTTCCATTTCACATACTGAATATGATTTGCCTGAATTCAATAACCCTGATCACATAAGTAAAGTTATTGAGCAAGCGGAAGATATCTGGGGCAGAGACCGAAAATTACAAGTGCAACCTTTAGATAAAGGCAATTTTCCACGCTATTTAGTTGATAATCAGCATCTCTTCAAAAAGTTTATCAAATGATGCAAGGCACGAAAGAGTGAGAACTTAATCACACTATTATGTGGCGAAAATCTCAATCTGCCACGCTGCAACAAAACTGTCACGAAACTAACATACGCTGTCGCTACACTTTTCTGGCAACATTGCACCAACCTACCCGGTGACTGAAAATGGCGATAATTAAAGCAAAGAATTTCAAAGATGCGGATGAGATGCTGCACTCCGGTATCAGTAAAGTCGAACTGGCGTATGACATCGATAGCGACGATTTTTTCCGGCTGGCGAGCCACTGGTGCGATCGTGGCGCTAAAATTTCTCGCGGAAACAAACATTTCGTGGTTTCGCTGAAAAACTTTGCCATCCCCTCTAACGACTGATCGCTTTTTTGCTCTTAAGCCTCTAACCTGCTTAAATTACGCTTTATCAAGATAAGCAGGTCAGGTATACGGTGCCCATCCAGAGTTTGCCGGACTCCCAGAGCGTCCCCTATCTTCTGCCGCTGAAACCTTTAGCGCTCGCCGATTCAGGCGGTTTTATCACTGACGTGACCTTTCGCTCCCCAGCCGATCACCCCGATGTCTGCCTTATTCAGGCCAACTACAACCTTGCCTGTTTTGATGAACAGCTCTTTACTACTCTGCGGCTGCCCGTCCCCTTGCATCTGAATAAGGCTGTGCGGAAACGCCGCGCAGAATATCTTGCCAGCAGAGCGCTGGTGCGACACGCGCTCTGCCGGCTGGGAAGCGATCCCTGGATTCTGGCGAACGATGCCAGCAGAGCGCCGCTGTGGCCAGCAGGATTCTGCGGCTCGCTCTCACACAGCACGCAGGAAATAGCGCTGCTGCTGGCTAAAGCAGAGAGCGGCAAGCTGTTGGGCGTGGACTGTGAGCAGGTGATGCGGGCAGAGACGGCAGAAGCGATGCAGGAGAACATTATTACGCAGCAGGAGAAACATCTGCTGATGCAGAGCGGCCTGCCCTTCCCCGATGCGCTGACCCTGGCCTTTTCGCTGAAGGAGAGTCTTTATAAAGCGCTCTCTCCCAGGCTCAGAAAATTTATGAGTTTCAGCGAGGCAGAAATCGTGTTCTGTGCGCCGCGGGCAGAGAAAGTCCTGCTGCGGTTAACAACCTCGCACTCCAGTGAGTTTCCGGCAGGCAGAGAATTTACCGGGCGGGTAGAGAGAACCTCATCCCGCATCCTTAGCTGGATTGTTGAGGCCCTCTGAGAGAAAAACCTCAACCTGAACCTCACCATGCACGGCAAGGCCGCTTCAGCGTTAGTGACGCGTCACCCGCGCTGAAGCACCAGGTACTACATAACAACGTCTGTGCGTTTGACCGCGTCCAGCGTAGCCAGCTCCCGCTCTTCCCCGGACAGTTCGCTCAGCTTGCCTTCACGCATCTCCAGCAGACGGTCGGCATGCAGGAAATAGTGATCGTCATGGCTGATGGCAAAGACCGTTTTCCCCATCTCCTGTAGCCACGGCAGCAGCTCACGATAGAAGATACGGCGGAAGTGAGGATCCTGGTCAGCTGCCCACTCATCCAGCAGCAAAATATCGCGCTGCTCAGCTGTCGCCAGCAGCAGAGCCAGCCGCTTGCTCTGCCCTTTTGACAGCTTAAGATTAAGTACCTTATTGCCTTCCAGCTTAAGTTTGTCCTGCATTTTCAGGCGTTCAAGCCAGAGCTGTACCTTTGCCGGGTCAGCCGCTTTCCCCTGGTTGTCGATTAGCCGGTCAAACAGATGCACATCGGTAAATACCGCTGAAAACAGGCTGCGGTAGCTGCCGATATTTGCAGCATCTATGACTTCGCCATCCAGCAGGATCTGCCCGGATACCGGCTGGTAAAGCCCGGTGAGCAGCATCGCCAGCGTCGATTTCCCGCTGCCGTTGCCGCCAATCAGGAAGACCAGCTCTCCGCGCTTCAGCGTCATGTTGACCGGCCCGACGGCAAAACCGCTATCGCCATAATGAAAAACAAGGTCACGTAGTTCCAGCGTCTGCCAGTTTTTGCTGACGGCAGGAACGGTGAATTCAGGCTGGTACGGCGTCAGCTGGAAGGTGTTTAGCTTATCGAACGCCACCTGAGCAGTCAGCAGCGTGGGCAGTGCTCCCACCGCAGAGAGCAAAGGTGTGCGCAGGAACAGCAGCGTCAGTGAATAGGTCGCTGCGACGGCAGTGTTCGCCCAGCCAAGCCCGTTAGCCATATAGAAGACCAGGCCAATTGCACCCAGCATCATAATATTCGACCAGTTTACCGCGCTGAGATGGAAAGTATCGGCGCGCACAATATGGTGCCGGTAGTTGCGGGCATCTTCCTGATAAACCGTTTCATAGATCAGATGAGCGCGCTGGCGGTTAAGGGCCAGCTCTTTCCGCCCTTCAATAATGGTCTGGTAGTCCGTGTAGAGGTTATCCTCAATCTCACGGAGCCTGGCCATATGGCGGTAGACTTTTGCCACCAGCAGCCAGCCGCCAATAATGGTAATCGCCACCCAGACGGCGGTGATAAAGAGCATTTCCGGCGAAAGCCAGGCGAGGTAGGCGGCTGCGCCCAGAGTAAGGATAATCCCCTGAATCAGCTCAGGCAGACGGACAAAAGCGATGGTGATATTGCGCACGTCGCTGGTGAGTCCGGCCAGCAGCTGTGCGCTACCAATTTGCTCGATACGCTCGACCTGGGTATCGAGAATACGTTTGATAAATTCACCGCGCAGGCGATAAACAAAATGGTGTCCAAGCAGCGTCAGGGCAAGCTGTGAAGCCAGGGTCACGGCCATTAACAGCAGCAACAGCCCGAGGAATTCAGGCAGAACCCAGACTGACGAATTCATGGCAACAATCAGCTCGCGGTTGATAAAAGCGATCAGCCCAATGCCAAGCGCCGCACTAAGCAGGCTGAGAACAATAACGAAAACAAAAGGCCAGCGATATTGCCGGTACACCACGCGAAGCAACTCCATGACACCATCCAGGTAAGAACAAGGCAGTGTGCAGTTTAATGAGTCGCCAGACGATATCAATTATAATTCTCATCCGCCTCTTTTTGCGCTAGCGAAAAGCACGCCGGAAGGTCAGGTTAAAGCGGAAAGCGCCGGTAACGGGATGACTGCCTGGCTTAAGCGGCAGAATGCCATGGAACCTGAGCCGCGAGGGGCCGCCCCAGACCACCACATCGCCATGCTCCAGCAGCACCCGCTGGGTGGCATCACTGCGCTCGAAACCGCCAAACTGGAACACCGCCGGCAGCCCAAGCGAGACGGAAACTATCGGCTGCTTCAGATCCTGTTCATCTTTATCCTGATGCAGCGTGAGTCTGGCGCCTGGCTCATAGCGGTTGATCAGGCAGGCATCTGGCGAAAATTGCGGGAAACCCGCCGCCTCCGCACAGCTGCGGGCAAGAAGACGAAAGCGGTCCGGCATAGCGGGCCAGCGGCGGCCGCTGACGTTATCACGTTCGCTGTACTGATAGCCTCGTGAATCCGTAGACCAGCCGAAATCTCCGCAGTTGGTCATCGCTACCGACATGCGGTGACCGCCAGGGGTGATGCGATGATGAAACGGGTTCTGTGTGGAGATCTCCTCCACCAGCCTCATCAGTTCTTCCGCTTCATCCCGTGCATGCCGCCGCAGGATCACTGCGCCCTCCGCCAGAGGTTCGGCCCACGGCGCTTCTTCACTAAACAAATCCAGCATAATGACTCCTCCGCTGTTGCTGCTATTGCGGCAGAATAAAGGCTTTAAACTGCGGCGACATCCAGGTGGTAAAGCCGTCGTCCTGCTTCTGGATCAGATAAACCGCCAGATGTTCCCGCAGCGCCAGCGCTTTGGCTTTCTCTTCGCCCAGCACCATCAACCCGGTATCCCAGCCATCCGCTTCCAGCGCCGTGGTGGCAATCACCGTGGCAGAAACCAGTTTATGCTGAATGGGCCGCCCCGTCGCCGGATCGATCACATGAGAGAGACGTTTGCCATCCAGTTCATAATAGTTGCGATAGCTGCCAGAGGTACTGATGCCATGCCCTTGCAGATCGACCACCGCCTGCACGGCGTTCTCTTTATCCGTGGGCTTTTGAATCGCAACCTTCCAGGGCTGACCCTGTGCGTTTTTACCGCGTGTCAGCACCGCACCACCCACAGAGACAAGGTAGTCAGTAATCCCCTCTTCCTCCATCAGTCTGGCAAGATGGTCAGTGGCAAACCCTTCTCCCATGGTAGAAAGGTCGACATAGAGGTCTGGCAAGTCTTTCTGTAGGTAAGCGCCATCGGCACGCTGAATAACGCGGAGATGCTGTAGCCCGGTGAGCGCCTTAGCGGCGTCAATCTGCGCCTGGTCCGGGATAGTGACCGGCTGCTTTTCAGGCCCGAAGCCCCATAAATTCACCAGCGGCCCCACGGTAATATCCATCGCTCCGGCGGTCATCTTGCCGATGCGCAGAGAGAGGGTAACAATATCAGCCATATTATCGCTCACCGGCTGGGGTTCACTGCCGCGATACTGATTAAAGCGTGACAGCACCGACTCTTTTTTCCAGGTCGAGAGCTGACGATCGTCTTCATCTAACTGCTGCTGCACCGCTTTTTGCAGGCTGGCTTTACGCTCCGGGGGGACGTTTGCCAGGCTGATACGCCAGAATGTTCCCATTGTGCGTCCTTCTAAAACCAGCGCGGAATGGTCGCGACTCTGGTTATGATCGTCACACCCTGAAAGCATAATAAATGCTGCCATAGCAATAGAATACAGCCAATTCTTCTTCATTAAGCGCAATCAACCTGTAGTTAATTTTGGTCCGAAATAAGGCATTTCAGGCAGTTAGGTGCGGAAAAACCCGCTTGATCTTCTCGGTATTGCTCACCAGGATACGTAGTGAACGCAGGCCATAAAAGGCTGCCAATAAGTGATTTCAAAGGAGATCCTATGATCTATTACCTCCTCCTTGCGGTGAGCCTGGGGCTGATTATCTTTTCAGGCTATAAGCATTACAAGCAGACGCATACCAAACAGCTCTTTCGTCCACGTCACCGGCATCATCGGGCAAATAACTAGCGAAAAAAGAGACAGGAAGTGAGAAGGGAACGGCAGTAAAACGAGGGAGCGCAGCGGCCTGCGCTCCCTGACAACTCAGAACTGGTAAACCAGACCCAGTGCCACAACGTCATCAGTGTTGATGCCGGTAGCGTCGGTAAAGTTGTTGTCATCCAGCAGGTTGATTTGGTAATCAACATAGGTGGACATGTTTTTGTTGAAGTAGTAGGTCGCACCCACATCAACATATTTTTTCAGGTTCTGCGAGCCGTAACCTTCAATGTCGCTGCCGCGGGAGCTGACAAAGGCCAGGGATGGGCGCAGACCGAAGTCGAACTGATACTGAGCAACCAGTTCCCAGTTGTCTGCGGTGTTAGCATAGCCGTAAGTGTTCGCATCGCTGGCACCAAAACGGGTGGCGTTTTGTGAGCGGGTGTACATGGCCGCCAGATAGATGTTGTTAGCGTCATATTTCAGACCGCCGGTATAAGCAGTAGCTTTATCGCCACGGCCCAGAATGGTATCAGTGCCCGCCGAGCCGCCGTTCTGTTCGTTAGTCCGGTCGGAGCTGAACATGGCCGCACCGATAGCGAACCCTTCGCCCAGATCGTAAGTGGTAGAGAGACCCCATCCATCGCCGTTACCAGCCAGAACGTCACGTCCGCCCTGTTCGGTTGCGCTGTCGTTTTTGCCCTGATACTGAACCGCAAAATTCAGGCCATCCACCAGACCAAAGAAGTTATTGTTACGGTAGGTTGCCAGGCCGTTAGAGCGCTGGAACATAAAGTTGTCTGCGCCATAAGTATCGCCACCGAACTCAGGCAGAACGTCTGTCCATGCGCCGATGTCATACGCCACGCCATAGTTACGACCATAATCCAGCGATCCTGCATCGCCAAATTTCAGACCGGCAAAACCTACACGGGTAAAGCTGTCAGCGGTGCCTTCAGACTCAGCGTTGTTCAGCGCAGCCTGGTATTCCCACTGACCGTAACCGGTCAGCTCATTGCTGATCTGGGTTTCGCCTTTAAAACCAAAGCGAACATAGGATTGATCGCCATCAGAACCGTCGTTATCGGAGAAATAGTGCAGGCCGTCTACTTTGCCAAAGAGGTCAAGTTTATTGCCATCTTTGTTATAGATCTCTGCCGCACCTGCTGAACCGGCGATCAGCATCGCTGGGACCATCAGGGAGAGAACACGAAGTTTCATTTTATTACCCTCTAGTTATATGCCTTATTTTGCCACTGCGTGCTGAACGTCGAATATTCAGCCGGCAGAGCCATGTTAGTGCGGCAGGCGTAATAATCTATAAAGAAAATGATACGAAATTTCCGATTGGGTTTCAGGATGTAAGATAGATATTGCTAAATGTAATTTTTGGGGAACTTTTCATCAGCACGTATTGATAAAAAATATCGCCCGCAACGTCATAAAAATGCCTTGTGCCTGTAATTCATAGGGTTAGGTAAGAGCGCCATGCTGAGCACTGAATGATAAAAAAATATGGTCATCAGGTTATACAATGATCCCGCTATCATCATTTTATTTAAGTATTACCTTCATTCACCCCGAATGTGATGTTTTACCCTATTTCCCGCCGAACCTTGTGTTCGGCATTTTTTTATTCTTTTTTTGCTGCTTAAATGTCAATTTAAGTAAAGATAATCCCCCTGAAACAATAACTCCCCCGATGCGCTTTTTTTTTCCCTGTTTCAGCACAAATTAATAATTAATAGCGCCACTGAACGGCATGTTAATTAATGGCAGAAAGTAACATTGATAAACTATTCAGTGGCGTTACTTCCTAGCGTTCTCTCATCGATTCTTTAACTTTATTCAACGGCTTAATCAGATAATCCATTACCGATTTCTGACCGGTTTTAATCTCCACGTTGGCCACCATTCCCGGCACGATAGGAAATTTCCTGCCCGCTTTGTTGGTCAACTCTGCTGTTTGCGTACGGACATAGACGCGGTAGTAGTACTGATCGCGCTTTACCTCATCCTGAAGCGTATCTGGCGAGACGGTTTCAACCTCGCCGGGCAGATTGCCATAGATGGAAGAGTCATAGGCGGTGACTTTCACCGTGGCGGGCAGCCCCGGTCTGATATAGGCGATATCGCGTGGGTTGATGCGCGTTTCAATCAGTAACTGATCTTCCAGCGGCACAATCTCCATCAGTTTGCCGCCGGGCTGTAACACCCCCCCCACGGTGGTAACCTGAATATCCTTCACAATACCGCGTACCGGTGAGTAGATTGTGGCGCGGGTGAGCTGATCCTCTTTACCGGTCACCACCTGTAGTTGCGCATCCAGATCGGCATTGTTTTTCACCTGCTCTTCGCGTGCGCGCACTGCATAGTCATTTTTTGCTTCGTCAATTTTTCCCTGCAAATCGCTGACCTGACGGCGAAGGCGGATCACTTCCACCTCTCCTGCTGCCCCTTTGGCTACCAGCGGTGCGGTCATGCGTAATTCCTCCTGCACCAGTTTCTTCGACTGCTCCAGGTTGCTGACCGTTTCTGAAAGGTTGCGACGACGGGACTGATAAAGCTGCGTTTCCCGTGCCACCAGCTCCGGCTCTTTAAGGGTTTCGGCGCTGAAGGCTAGCGGAGCGCCCGTCAGCTCGGCCTGTAGCCGCTCGGCGGAAGCGCGAAGCGTGCGGGCTTTGGAAGCGGCTTCACCAAAGTTGGACTGAAACCGCGTAGGATCGAGCCTGGCCAGTACCTGCCCCTTCTCGACGATATCGCCTTCGTGCACGTTAAGCTGATCGACAATTCCGCCATCCAGGCTTTCAATCACCTGCGCACGGCTGGAGGGCGTCACCTTGCCAGTCCCGACGGTGACCTCATCCAGAATGGCGAAATGTGCCCAGACAAAGAAAATCACCAGCGCGGCCGTACAGAGCCAGATGATTGCCGAAGTTTTTTTTTCGCTCTGTTTAAGGTTGCGGTCCACCATAATCAGACTCATGCTGCATCCCCCCGCGAGACGTTTTGTTTCGCTGTCTGCGCCGTGGCGCTACGGATGATCTCATCTCTCGGGCCGTCAGCAATAATGCGGCCGTTATCCATCACCACAATCCTGTCCACCAGCTTCAGCAGCGCGGGACGATGCGTCACCAGCACCAGCGTGCGTCCGGAAAGCCATCCCTGCATCTGGCGGATAACGTGCTCCTCCAGCTGCTCATCCATTGAGGCGGTAGGCTCATCCATCAGCACCACCTGCGGCTGACGCAGGATCATCCGGCTGAGCATCACCATCTGACGCTGCCCGCCAGAGAGGCCACGCCCCCCTTCATTGATTATGCGGTCCAGGCTGGCTGCATCTTGCTGAACCAGACTGAGCGCGCCGCTGATACGCAGCGCCTGTAGCATCTCCTGTTCGCTGGCATGGGGATTGCCCAACATCAAATTTTGCCGCAGGGTGCCAAAAAACAGCCTGGAGTCCTGGGATAACCAGCCCAGCTGGCGCCGGAGATCTACCGGGTCAATGCGGCGAATATCCACGCCATCCACAATCACTTTGCCCTGGGTCGCCATCGCCTGCCCGGCAAGCAGCCGTAGCAATGTCGATTTTCCGGCACCCACTTTGCCAAGAATGGCGATGCGTTCACCCGGCTTGATCTGTAGCTGGCCGACGGTAATCACATTTTTCACATTCTCTTCGTCATAGCTGTACTGCACTCCTTTCAGATCATAGTGTCCGGTCAGCGTCGGGCAATGTGCCATCTCGCCCTCTTCAACCTGATCCAGCGGCTTTTTCAGCAGCTCATCCAGCCCGCTCATGGCGCTTTTAGCATGCTGCCAGCGAGAGAACACCATGGTCAGCTGCATCAGCGGGGCGATAGTGCGGGAGGAGAGCATACTGCTCGCCACCAGCGTACCTGTGGTGATATCCCCGCTCAGCACCAGATAAACCCCAAACACCAGCATGCTGGCGTAGGTCAACTGCTGAACCGTAGAAGCCCAGCCGGTGAGACGTGCACCCCACAGGCGCTGCTGCATGCCCACTGCCGCACTCACTTCATGGGTTTGTTCCCACTGACGCTGGAAATAGGGTTCCGCCTGCAAAGACTTAATGTCTTCAATGCCTTCAATAGTTTCCACCAGCACCGCATTACGCAGCGCACCCTCACGCAAGCCCTCTTTCGCCAGCTTCGCCATAGGGATCTGCACCAGCAGGCCGGGAATAACGATCAGCGGGATCGCCAGCAGCGGGATAATCACCAGCGGGCCACCAATAAAAGCCATGATAAACAGAAACAGGATCACAAAAGGCATATCGGCTGCGGCGCCGACGGTGGTGGAGGTGAGCAGCTCACGAACCTGATCGATCTCACGCAGCTGTGAGATAAAGGAGCCGGTTGATTTTGGCCGCGCCTCGTTACGAATGTTCATCGCACGGGCAAAAAGCATTGAGGAGACTTTGAGGTCGATGCGTTTTCCCATCAGATCCGACACCTGCGTGCGCATCAGCCGGATAAGATATTCCATTACGGCGGCGATCAGAACCCCGGAGAAAAGCACCCACAGCGTGGCTTCTGACTGCGCCGGGATCACCCTGTCGTAGATCTGCATGGAGAATAAAATTCCCGCCAGCGCCAGCACGTTCCCCACCACAGAGGCGAGAGAGATCTCCATAATCTTCCGCCCCATGCCGCGGAAGTTCTCCCAGAACCAGTGCTTTTTATAAGGCTTAACGAATTCATCAATACGCGCGTCACGCCCACGTGCCGCCACGCCAACAATGCCAACCTGCTCCTGACATTGCGCCAGCAGCAGCGCCAGTTCGCTTTCACGTACCACATCGCCGCCGTCGCTGAGCCAGTAACGCGCTTTTCCTTCCGCATCAATGTTCTCCACCACGACCACGTTGCCGTTTTCCATGATCAGGATCACCGGCGTGACTTCCTGCCGCCAGCGGATTTTGTCGCGCGGCATCATAGTCATATGCAGCCCCAGCAGGCCCGCCAGTCTTTCAAGCTGCTGTTCGGGTGCCAGGTGCTCAAACCAGCGCATCTGCTGGCGTAAAGTAGAGCCATCCGCAGGCTTGCCAAAGCGCGCGGCTACGCGCAGCATGGCGTCGATCCAGTTATCGGTGGTTGCGGTCTGTTTGTTCATAGTACTGCCTTAAATAGTTGCGTGTGCGCCTGGCGTCACAGTGACGGGAGGGTTTGCCCACTGGTAGCTTCGCGATCGATCCCCATGATATCCAGCAGGTTATCTACCGCTGCGGCATAACGAACCGTGGCGTCCCAGCCATCGTACAGCGCCATCAGGCGGCTGCTGTCAGCCTGAAACACATCCTGCTCCACGCTCAACAGGTCGTTGAGGCTGCGCTTGTTCAGTTTGTATTCATCGGCATAGACCGAACGGGTATGGTCAGCGCTGCCAAGCTGCGCCTCTCCCGCCGTCTGGCGCTGCTGCGCGCCGATCATGTCGGCATAGGCTGTAGAAGCATGCTGGTTAATATCGAGTTTCGACTGCTGAATGGCGGCTTCTGCGGCTTCCCTGTCGCCCTCCGCTGCGCGGGTTTTGGCATTGACCAGCCCGCCCTGATAGAGCGGCGCTTCTACCTGCAATTGCAGTTCATCATCCCAGTAGGAGCGGCTGTCGTTTTCATAGCGGGTCCGGCCAGCCTGAACTCTGATGGTGGGCCAGTGATTAGATTGTGCCTGGCGGACTCGCTCCATCGCCGCTTCCTGTTTGGCCTGCGCACTGCGCACGGCGGCACTTTTTTCGTAGGCGATTTTGTCCAGAGTAATTTGCTGATCCAGCAAAGATTGTGGCAGCTCGGGTAGCTCGCTGGAGACCACACCGGTCAGCACGGTAAGCTGCGCCTGGGCAGAGCGGGCCTGAGCGCGATACTGCTCCAGCGTGGCGTGCATTCCGGCGATACGGGTTTCTGCCTGCAACACGTCCGACTGCGAGCTTAATCCGGCGTCCGCACGCAGTCTGGCGATATCACGTACGCGCTGTAGCGAGGCCAGATTATTGTTTGCGGCCTCAACCAGCGCCCGATACCGCTTCACCTCAAGATAGGCGCGTAATGTATCCTGCGCCACGGTGGTCATGGTGTCGTAGAGGGCATAGCGATAGGCATCGGAGAGCTTATGCTGTTCATCTATTGCGCCGCCGGTGCGGCCAAAGTCATACAGGAGCTGACTTAAAGTGATGCCACCAGAGCCATTGTTGTTCAGGCTCCCCGCCGAGTCGGTCTGATGCGAACGCCCGCCGGAAGCTTGCAGGGAAATTTGCGGATACCACGCACTTTTAGCGGCATCCAGGTCAGCTTCACCGACATGAATTTGCGCGGCGGCCTGAGAAATTTTGGGGTTACGTGCAAACGCGCGAAGGATGGCATCGCGCAGGGTGAGGGTAGCTATTTGCTCTTCGCTGGGTGCCGCTCGCCAGTTAAACTCCGCTTTTGGCTCCTTGGCCGCCAGCACGGGCTGTGCCAGAGAGAAGCAAAGCCCACCCATACAGAATGAGAGCCACACTCTCTTCATCTTACTGCCTGAATACACCATCAAAATTCCCTTGTACACCTGAGAAAAAGGTAAAGTCATGCCGGAAAAGATAAGATTATCTTTATGCCACAGGCACAGATAAGCCAGCGCCAAAGAGGGAGCTGAGCCGGACCCGGTGTTCAGGGGGATTACGGCGTAATCCGCAACAGGCGAAAGGGTTAATATTCCTGCCCTGTCGTCTGGCATAAAAAATGAGGGTAGCCCCCTCATACAGGGAAAGGCGCCCCATGAGGCACCTTTCATATATTAGTTATCATGGTCTTTCTTTAGGCAACGCACAGGCGCCGGGCGCTCTGTCTGATTATTGTTTACGCCAGCGCTACCGCTTAAACAGTTAATCTCCTCTTAACTTTATACTGCCTGCACGAGAATTTCACCTCCCGTGCAGGGAAAGTCTTTGTTACACCACGTGAACCTGAAGATTATGCTGCACCAGCACATCTCCCAGCGTATTGCCGGAAGAGAGCGCCGAGTTGTGGTAAACGTCAAACGTCTGACCATCCACCGTACGTTGCCCAGCTGTTGCCCAGATCCCACCCTCTCCATTAGCCAGCGTGACTTGGTCACCCAGCACCCCTTTAATCATCAAATCACTGGCCTGGCTGTCGGTGATGTTCAGCGCCTCGTTGAGATCCAACTTGACGCTGTTGCTACCAGCTTTACCCAGATCGATGATTTCGATGTGCTCCACTTTCAGTCCCAGCGAGGTAAGATCCAGAGTCATATGCTCCCCGTTCAGCACCAGCGTATCCGTACCTGCACCGCCATCGATATGGGTGAAGTCCAGCGAATTCACCGTTACCGTGTCGTTGCCGCTGCTTCCTGTGACCGAGGCTCCTTCCACCGTATGCCCATCCGCCAGGGTGATAACCACGCCGCCAATGGTATAGGCACTCTCATCCGCCACAGCAGTAGCCGCGGTAGCAGTGGCAGTTGTGGCATCGCTGGCTGAAGCCGCAGCGGTACTGGTATCAGTGGTGCTGATATCGTTTTCTGTTACCAGCGTGGAATCGACGGCTGCGGCGTGCGTTACCGTGGTGGTGCTCTCCTCACTGCTGGTCGCGTGCGTGGAGGCCGCAGCGGTGGTGGAATCATCCGCCGCTACTGCCATCAGCACCGAAGCGGTGGCAACGGAAGCGCTGGCGACTGGCAGCAGTGAGCCAAGCAGCAGGGTGTTGCTGGTTGAAGCCGGGTTACCCGCCGCATCCACCGCCGTTACCGTTACGATGCTGTTCAGGCTGAGTGCGGTGAGCAATCCTCCGGTAAATTTCACGCTGTAGCGACCCAGCGCATCCGTCGTGGCCTGCTGCGTCTGTCCGCCCAGCGTAACGTTCAGCCGGGTTCCCTGCGCCAGATGGAGCGTGCCCCCGGAAATTGTCAGGCCGGTCAGCAGGACGCTGACCAGACTCAGCACCGGGTCCACCCCGATAGCAGGCAGATTGTGCGTCACCGCCCTGAAAGTATCGCTGGCGGTAGAGATATTTCCTACCGCATCCGTGACGGAGACCGCAACAGTGTGGCTGCCGTCGGCGATGCCTTTCAAGGCGGCTGAAGGTACGGAAACACTCCATGCGCCGTTCGCGCCCACCGTGGTGGTGTAGATATTGCCCGCCACGTTAACCGTCACCGTTCTGCCTGCCGCATTGGTTGAGGTACCGCTAATCGTTTCCGCTACGTTGGCTTCGCTAAGGTTCAGATAGTGGTCGCCACCAAACACCGTTGAGCTGGTCAGACTTACGGTCGGCAGGGTATGGGTTCCCACCAGTACCGTGGTGTTAGCCGTGCCACTGTTGCCCGCCGCATTGGTCACCGTGGCGGTTACCGCATCTGAGCCATCCGGCAAAGCAGCCAGCGTGGCGGCCGGAACCGAAACTGTCCAGGTTCCGTTGGCAGCGACGGTCGTGGTCAGCGTTGCGCTACCCACGCGAACGGTGAGGGTTGACCCTTCAGCATTGGTAGATGTACCGGTAATGGTTTGCGGGCTGAGGGCATCCGCGGCGCTCAGCAGGCCATCGCCAAACACGCTGGCGATAGTCACCGTTGGCGGCGTCTGGGCGATAACGCTTACCGAGCCGCTGTTGGTGGCGGCATTACCATAGGCATCGGTTGCAGAGACGTTTACGGCAAGCGTACCGTTCGCCAACGCGGCAAGATCTGCTTTCGGCACGCTCAGGCTCCATGCTCCCGTACTGCCGACTGTCGTCGTATAGCTTCTGCCGCTCAGGCTGACGGTAACCGTGCTTCCCGCAGGCAGGTTGGCCGAGCTGCCGCTAATGGTTTGCGCCGTGGTCAGGTCGGCTGCGCTGAGAATTCCGTCGCCAAAGACGGTATTCAGCGTCAGCGTTGGCGTGGTATGGATACCGACTTTCAGCCCCGCGCTGGTGCTGGAGACGTTACCCACGGCATCCGTTACCCGGACGCCGACGGTGAGATTACCATCCAGCAGCGTGCCGAGGATATCCGGCGCTACCTGCGCTCTGAAGGTGCCGTTCTGCCCTACCGTTGCGGTCACCGTGGTGTTACCGATATTGATAGCAACCGTCGAACCAGCAGCCGCGTTTCCGCCCACTGTACCGCTGATGGTCTGAGTCACCAGTGACTCCAGCAGACTCAGTACGCCATCACCAAACAGCGGGTTCAGAGTAATAGTCGGCAACTGCAAGCCCACCAGCGCGGTAGCCGAGGTGCTGGTGGTGTTACCAGCGCTGTCCGTTACGCTGACGCCCACGTTCAGATTACCGTCGCTCAGCCCCTGAAGAATGGCCGGAGAAAGCGCCAGACTGAAGGTGCCATCCGCTAAAGTGGTGGTGACAAACTGCGTGGTACCAATGGAAACCACCACGCGAGCGCCGGCACCCGCATTGGACACCGTGCCGCCAATGGTCTGGCCAAGCACTGCATCCGCCAGGTTCAGTAAACCATCGCCAAACAGCGGGCTGACAGAAACAGAAGGAGCGGTAAGTTTGACCACAGCACCCAGCGAGGTGCTGGCGGTGTTCCCTGCCGCATCGGTCAGGCTGGCACCCACGGTGAGATTACCGCTGCTCAGCGTCCCGAGAATGTCCGGGGAAAGTGTTGCGGTGAAGGCGCCGTTTGCTCCCACGGTGGCGTTCACTTCTGATGCCCCTACGTTCAGCCGGACAATCGTGCCCTCTGCAACATTATTTACCACGCCGCTGATAGTCTGGTTGGTCAACGCATCGGCAATATTAAGGATACCGTCGCCAAAGATGGAGCTGAGGCTGATGGTTGGCTGGGCAGTAAAGATGCCTACCGTGGTTGAGGTGGAGGCGGTATTGCCCGCCGGGTCGACCACCGTCACGCCGAGGGAAAGGTTACCCTGCGTCAGTGCGGCCAGATCCAGCGTCGGAATAGTGACATTCCACTGCCCTCCTGCCTGCAAAGTAGTCTGATAGGATTTCGACCCCAGCGTCACGGTGACTCTGGAACCTGTTACTCCCTCGATGGTGCCGCCAATGGTCTGCGCGACGGTGGATTCGACGATATTCAGCAGATTATTGTCGCCAAAGAGGTTAGTCAGAGCGCCAATGACCGGGTTATCAAGAATGGTGGTGACGGTTTGCCCCAGGGTACGGGTATTTCCGGCCGCATCTGTCAGAACAAGATTAAGCGCCGTGTCGCCAGGCTGCAATGCACCCAACAGACTTGGCGGTACTACCAGCGCAAATGTCCCGTCCTGGTTAACGTTTGCGGTCAGGGTTGTCTGGCCCAGAGTCAGGGCAACCGTAGCCCCAATCCCGGCGGAATTCACCACCCCGGAAATGGTCTGCGCAACGGCTGTATCTGCCGCATTCAGGAAGCCATCGCCAAAGATGGTGAGTGAATCAGTGACAAAATTCAGCGCCTGATTCACCACTTTGTTGACCGTCAGCGTGGCATCAGTCTGGTTGCCGGATGCGTCACTGACGCGCAGACCAAAGACCAGCGTACCGTCGGTCAGGCTGCCCAGCACCTCTGGCGTAAGCTGAAGGCTGAAGGTGCCGTCAGCCTGCACCAGGGCGGTGGCAATCGGTGAACTGTCTCCCAGATAGAGTCCGATAGTCTGCCCTTCTGCACCAGAAGCTCTGCCGGTCACCAACTGCGTCGCCAGAATATCGGTAGCATTCAGCAGATTATTCCCCAGCAGCGCATCGACCTGTAGCAGCGGCGCGCCGGTATCTACCGTTATCGGGCGGTCTACCGTGGTCACGTTGCCCGCCGCATCGCTGAGGGTGGCGGTAATTGTGTGGCCTGCGTTGCTTAATGCCTGTAAATCGCCTGAAGGTACGCTGACAGACCAGGTTCCCCCGGCCTGGACGATACCGGTGTAGGTTTTCCCTTCCAGCGTCACCGTGACCGCCCTGCCAACTTCACTTTCTGAAGCGGTACCGGTAAGGATCTGCGCTACGGCGGCTTCGCTGCCGTTCACGATATTGTCACCAGCAAAAGCGTTAATGGTCAGGCCAGGCGCGACGCGATCGACCACAATCTCTTCAGTTGAGGTGAGATCGGCTGTTCCGGTACTGACCAGCGTTGCGGTTACTGTGTGCGTTCCATCTGCCAGCGACGCTGGGGTATTGGGGATCGTCACTGTCCAGTTGCCGTTCGCCGTGTTAACGGGATAAGTTCCTGCAATCACGCCATCCACGCGTACGGTAATATCGCCCGTAACGGCACCCGAAACGCCCGGCAGATTGGCGAAGGTTCCGCCCACCGTCAGCGTCGTCCCGTCAGTGCTGTTAACAATGTTGTCATCCGAAACCGGCGCAAGCGTAAACAGCGGCGTGGCGGGAGGCGTCAGATCCAGGGTGACGTTGGCACTGGCCGTGCCGATATTTCCCGCCACGTCCGCTACGGAAACAGTGATGGTTCCCGCATTGCCGCCCGCAGCCAGCGCCGTCATTGCCGCCGTCGTGACGTTCACCGTCCAGCTACCGTCCGCCTGCACCACACCGGTGAGGGTTGAGGTGCCCAGAGTCACGGTCACCAGCTGGCCTGCGCTTGCGCCCGTGGTGGTGCCGCTCAACGTCTGGGCCGTCAGGCTTTCTACGTAGGTCAGCGTGTTGTCGCCTGCAAACGGCTGAAGGGTAATGGTTGGCGCAACCGTGTCGACGGTGAAGCTGCCTCCAATGGTGGCGCTGTTGCCAGCCACATCAGCAGCGACCACCGAGACGGCTTTTACGCCCTCGCCCAAATCCGTCAACTGTGCAGGAGTAAGATCGAGTGTCCATGTCCCGTTGGTGGCGACAGTCGCGTTGAAATTCGTGCCCCCGATAGTCACCTGAACAGTCTGTCCCGCGCCGGTCACACCTGTGGTGCCGGTAAGCGCTGCGCCTGCTGCAAGCTCCGTGCCGTTCAGGAAGCTGTCAACAAACGGCGTGTTCAGGGTTGGCACCGGCGCGCTCAGCGCAGCGGTAAAGTCCAGCCCTTCCGTCGTGGTGTTGCCTGCTGCATCCGTCACCGTCACGTTAACGCTGTGCGTACCAGAGGTCAGGCCAGAAAGCGCGCCCGCAGGCAGCGTCACCAACCAGTTACCCGCTGCATCTACCGTGCCGGTGTAGGTTACTCCGGCAAGGTCGATCCGCAACTGGACGCCCTGATTCGCCCCTACAGCGCCCGTGGTTCCGGTCAGCGTTAATGCGCCGGCAGCCTCGGCAATATTCAGGAAGCCGTCACCAAACAGCGTATTAATGGTTGGGTCCGGCGCAGTGAGCAAGGCGGTAAAGGCAGATGTCACCGTATCGCTGTTGCCTGCACTGTCTGTGGCAGTAACAGAAACCGTATGGCTGCCGTTGGCCAGCGCCTGAAGCTGGGCTGGCGTCAGGTTCAGCGACCAGTTGCCGCTGGCGTCCACCGCTGCTGCCACCGCCGCATCGCCGTTAAAGCCGCTGATGGTAACGTTCACGTTCTGGCCTGCGCCAATTTTGCCGGTTGATCCGCTAAGCGTCTGGCCCGCCGTGGCAAAGGCTTCAGCAATGCTCAGCTGGCCGTCCCCAAACGGCAGGTTGAGCGTGACGTCCGGCACGCTCTGTACTGCCACCAGCAGGCTGCCGCTGGTGGTACCAACGTTGCCTGCGCTGTCCGTGGCCGTAACCGTAATTGGCCAGTTGCCATCCGGCAGAGTGACCAGCAGAGAGGCTGGCAGAGCCAGGCTCCAGCTTCCGGTCGCCTCATCCACCACAGCCTGATACACCGTGCCGTTGAGGTTAACGCTGACAGTCTGCGCCCCGGTAATACCGGTCACGCCGGTCAGCGTGCCGTCTGTCGCCGCTTCCACGGCATTGAGTGTGCCATCCGTAAATGGCGTCACCAGCGTTGGTGCAGGCAGCCCGGTAATAATCGCGTTGAAATCAAGCGAATCCGTACTGCTGTTGCCCGCCCGATCCGTTACCGTAACCGCAATTGTGTGGGTGCCATTGCCCAGCGTTGCCGCCAGCGCTGGCGTCAGCGTGGCGCTCCAGTTGCCGTTGTTACCTACCGTTGCCGTGACATCTCTGCCATCAAGGGTAACCGTCACAACCTGGCCCGCTCCGGTGATCCCGGTGGTGCCGCGAATGATCTGATCCACGCCTGCTTCAGCGGCATTGAGCGCGCCATCCACAAACGGCGTGGCAATGACCGCATCCGGAGTGACATCTTTCAGCACTTCCACGCTGCCGCTCACGCTGGCCGGGTTGCCTGCCGCATCAGCCGCCGTCACGGAAATTTGCAACGCGCCGTCAGCCAGACCGGTAAGCGTACCTGCCGGGAAAGTGGCGCTCCAGGTGCCATCGGCCAGTACAGTACCCGTAACGCTTACCGTACCCACGCTGACCTGCACCTCCGTGCCTGCGGCGAGGTTCGTCGCCGTTCCGCTAACAACCTGCTCCGCCGCTGATTCTGCCGCGTTCAGCAGGCCATCAACAAAAGGCGTGGCCAGCGTAAGATCAGGAAGGGTGTTGACTGCCACACCTAAATTCACCACCTCAGAGGTGGTATTGCCTGCGCTATCCGTGACAGAGACGCCCACCTGCGCCTGACCATCAGGCAGCAGCAGCAGGTCGCCAGACGGAACAGTCAGGCTCCATGTTCCGCCTGTGCCAACGGTCGCAGTATAGGTTTTGTCATTAAGCGTGACGTTAACGGTGCTATTGGCTTCAGAAGTGCCGCTTACCAGCAGGCCGTTCAACGCTTCAGCCAGGTTCAGAATGCCATCTGTGCCCGCCCCCAACGACACCGTGAGGATCGGCGGATTGGTATCCACGCTGAAGCTTCCGCTGGCGGAAGCAGGGTTGCCCGCAACGTCGCTGCCGCTGGCCGTGAGGCTGTTTGTTCCCTGATCCAGCGCCTGAACAGCCGCCGCCGGAACGGTGGCTGTCCAGTTACCGTTGGCATCCACCGTCGCGGTATAGTCTGCACCATTAAGAGTGACGGTAATGTTGTCGCCCGCCGCAATATTCTGGCTGGAGCCGGTGATCAGCAGGTCGCTACGCGACTCCTGATAATTAACCACATCGTCGCTGGCGACCGGATTAACTGTGATGACAGGCAGATCGGCCGCCTGAGCAATCACCGTAACCTGATGCGTGGTACTGGCAGGATTGCCGGAGGTATCCGCTACAGAAGCCGTCAGGGTCTGCGCCCCATCTGCAAGCAGTGCCACAGCAGCGGCAGGCACCACGGCGCTCCAGCTGCCATCCGCCTGCACAACGGCGGTGTAAGTGGCATCGTTCAGGGTAAGTGTTACCGTCTGCCCTTCAGCTACATTAGTGGTACTTCCCGACACGGTCACATCAGCACGGCTTTCCAGCGCATTGATGTAGCCATCCCCGGCTACCGCAGCCACGATGAGAGTGGGCAGATTCGCCAGTGAAGCGTTTACCGTTACGGTCAGCGTATCGGTAGTGATGTTGCCTGCGCTGTCCGTCAGCGTGACGGTGACCGGATAACTGCCGTCTGCCAGCGTTTGCGTCACACTGGAAGGGAGATCCAGCCGCCAGCTGCCATCGCTCTGCACGGTCTGCTGATATGTCTGGCCGTTAAAGCCGATGCTTATCTGCTGACCAGCTTCACTGAGTGACGCCGTACCGCTGATGGCAACAGGCTGCACGATTTCAGCAGCGTTAATGATATTGTCCCCGGCAACAGGCGTCAGCGTCAGCGTTGGCGCAACCGTATCCACGGTGACTGTGGTGCTGATTTCGCCCGTATTCCCCTGGGCATCCGTCGCGGTGATAACGAGCGTTTGTGCCCCCTGACCCAGAGCCTGCAAGTCTGTAGAGGCAACCGACAGCGACCAGTTACCGTTAGCATCAACGGTGGCGGAATAATCCTGCCCGCCGATATTCACCGATACGGTCTGACCGGCACCCGTGGCGCCCGTGGTGCCGCTAAGGGTTTGCGTCGCTGTAGCTTCATTGCCGTTAAGATAACCATCCCCGAACGGCGTAGCGATAGTTGGCTGTAACAGTTCGGTAGCTACCGTCAGCTGTACCGTTTCGGTCGCGCTGTTTCCTGCGGCGTCACTCAGGGTGACGGTGAGCGGATAAGTCCCGTCGGCAGCCTGCGCAAGCAGACCAGCCGGTAGCTGTAGCGTCCAGTTTCCGGCAGCATCCACAGGCGTGGTATAGCTCTGCCCGTTAATGGCCACGGTAACCAGCTGCCCTTCCTGCGCACCGGTGCTGCTGCCACTGACAGTGATCTCACCAGCGGCTTCCCCGGTATTTACCACATCATTTCCTGCGATAGGGTTAAGCGTCAGCGTTGGCGCAACGGTATCCACCAAGAGTGGAATGGCGAGCGTGTTGCTGTTTCCGGCTGCATCGGTCACGGTCACAGGCAGCGTTGAATCATTCTGCGGCAGCGCCTGAAGCGCGGCGGCTGGCAGATCCACTCTCCAGTTCCCGTTCGTATCGACAGTTCCGTTATAGGTTGTGCCCTCCACGACTATCGCCACGGTTTGACCATCGCCCGTTACGCCAGTGGTGCCGCTCAGGGTTTGCGTAGCTGCTGCTTCCGTACCGTTGAGTACGCCATCCGCAAAGGGGGTATCCACCGTTGCCAGCGGCAGATCGCTGACGTGAACGCTGAGCGATCCGCGCCCTGTCAGGGTGGTACCGGTATTATCCACCACGCTGGCGCTCAGCGTGACGGTACCATCCGGGATGCCTGCCAGTGCTGAGGCGGGAATGATAGCGTTCCAGAGGCCGGTAGCCCCTACCAGCGCGGTAAATGTCTGACCATTAAAGCTCAGGGTGACCGTACTGCCCTGCGCAACGTTGATCGTTCTACCGGAAACAATCAGATCATCAAGCGCTTCGGTGGCGTTGAGATAACCGTCATTGCTCAGCGGATCGAGGCTGATGCCGGATGCTGCGCTGTTAACGGTGATATCGCGGCTGGCGGAGATCGGATTGCCCGCTACATCACTTACCGCCACGTTAAGGGTGGTGGTGCCATCATTCAGTGCAGCTAACGCGGCTGAAGGCAGGCTGAGGCTCCATGCTCCGCTGGCCTGAACCTGCGTGGTGTAGATGTCACCATTAATCGTCACGGTGATTGTCTGCCCGGCTTCCACATTGGTGGTGGAGCCGCTGAGCGTCTGCGCGGTTTGCTGCTCTGCGCCATCAAGGATGTCATTTCCGGCGAAGGTATTGATCGTCAGCGTCGGCAGCGAAGCAGCATCAACTTTGACCGCCAGCGGGCGATCGATTGAAGTGCTGTTTCCTGCCGCATCGGTAGCGGTGATATTCAGGGTGTAAGTGCCGTTGGTCAGCGTAGCGAGATCGGTTTCGGGAACCGTAACGCTCCACTGACCATTATCGCCGACGGTGGTGGTGTAATCCCGCCCATTCAGCGTCACCACAACGGTGTCACTGGCATCACCCGTTCCTGTCACTGGCAGCGCTACTCCCTGTTCTGCCGCGTTCAGGATGTTGTCACCCGCCAGCGCCGCCACATCTACCGCAGGCGGCTGCGTGTCCACGGTCAGCGTGAGGTCGCCTGTAGCCCCGTTTCCTGCCGCATCGCTGACGTTAACCGTTGCGATGGTTTCTCCCTGTGGCAGTGTCTGCAACACCTCTGCCGGCACGCTGACGCTCCAGTTGCCGTCGCCATCCACGGTGCCGCTGTAGGTGGTGCCATTGATCACCACGCTGACAGTCTGTCCGTCGCCGGTCACGCCCGTGGTGCCGGTTAAGGTCTGAGCCACCCCCGCTTCTGCCGCATTTAACGTGCCGTCACTGAAGGGTTGATCGGTGGTCAACGCTGGCAGATCGGTTACGGCAACGGTCAGGCTGGCACTGTTGCTGACTGGATTGCCAGCAGCATCGCTGCCCGTGACCGTCACCGTTAACGGGCCATCGGGCAGTTGCAGCAGGTTGGCAGAAGGTACGCTGACGCTCCAGCGACCATCAGCCCCCACGATGGCCGTGTAACTGACCTGATTCAAGGTTACCGTGAGTTCGCTGTTTTCCGGCACATTGGAGGAAGAGCCGCTTAAGGTAAGATCGGCTTCCGCTTCCGTCCGGTTCAGATAGCCGTCGCCGCTGACGGGATCAACCGCCAGCGCGCTCAGACCTGTATTGACCGTAAAATCGCCGCTAACGGTAACAGGGTTTCCGGCAGTATCGCCTACAGTTACGCTGTAACTCTGGCTACCCTCCGCCAGCCCTGCCAGTGCCGTTGAAGGAACACTGACGCTCCAGGCACCGCTCGCCAGTACCACGCCGCTGTAGCTGACACCGTTCAGGGTCACGGTAACAGTTTGTCCCGCCTGCACATTGGTAGTGGTGCCGCTAATCAGCTGATCGACCTGCTGCTCAGCGCCATCCAGCACATTATTTCCGGCAAAATCGTTTAACGTCAGCGTTGGCAGAGTGGCCGCATCAGCCACCACGGTCAGCGATACCGGCTGCGTGGTGCTGTTGCCAGTCAGATCGGTTGCCACAACGTCCAGGGTATAAGTGCCATTGGTCAGCCCGGTCAGCGCGTTTGCCGGAATATCCAGCGTCCACTGGCCATTTGCCCCCACGGTGGTGGTGTACTCTTCGCCCTGGAAAGTTACGGTGATCTCAGCACCATTTTCCCCTGCGCCGCTAACGGTCAGAGGCAGCTGCTGCTCCGCCGCGTTAAGTACGCCCTCGCCAGCCAAGGAATTTACGCTAAGCGCCGGTGGCAAAAGATCGACAATCAGGCTGCTGTCGCGGGTAGTGGTGTTACCTGCGGCATCTGCCACCGTGACGGTGACAGGATAGGTGCCATTAATGAGATCGCCTGCGTCAGCAGCTGGTACGTTGACTGTCCAGTTGCCGTTACCGTCAACGTCAGTCTGATAGGTGGTGCCATTCAGTGAGACACGCACGCTGTTGCCCGCCTCACCGGTACCAGAGATAGCCAGAGGCTGACCCTGTTCTGTAGCATTGAGCTGACCGTCACCGGCAATTACTGCAATATTCAGCGCCGGTGCGGTGGTATCCAGAGTGACAGGATGCTGAACGGTGACGGCAGGCCCGGCGACAGGCACCCCCGTTACCGAAATTGTATAGTTGCCATCCGCCAGCGCAGTCACCACGCTGGCAGGAACAGAGGCGCTCCACAGGCCATCCGCCCCCACGGTTGCCGGATAATCAACGCCATTTAAGGTCACCGTCACCAGGGTATTCGCATCCTCTACGCTTCCGGTCACGGTAAGGCCCTGCTGCGCCTCCGCAGCATTAATCAGATCGTTCCCCGCGACACTGTTCACAATAACGCCAGCATCCACGAAGGTCTCTAGTGAGACCGTGGTGTCGCTGATATCACTGTTACCCGCAGGGTTGGTGACCACCACGGAAACGGTGTTATCACCTTCGGTGAGGTTACCCAGCGTACTTGCCGGAACGGTGACGCTCCACTGCCCGTTGTTGCCCACTGTGGTGGTGTAGGTTTGCCCGCCCAGCGTGACCGATACGCTGTCGCCCAGCGTGCCGGTTCCGGTGACTTGCAGCGGCTGGCCCTGCTCAATGCGGTCAATAATATTATCACCGGCAACCGGATCAACGGTGAAGATCGGCGCAGCGGTATCCACGTTTAACGGCACGTTTTGCGCCGTCGTATTGCCAAAAGCGTCGGTCGCCGTAATGCTCAGTGCCTGTGCTCCCTCGGCCAGCTGACCGACGACTTCTGCCGGGATCAACAGGCTCCAGCTACCGTCCCCGGCTACGCTGGCATCATAACTGGTACCGTTAAGCGTTACGCTTACCGTGTCGCCAGGGGTAACAGTTCCGCTCAGTGCCAGCCCGGCGCCCTGTTCATCCGCATTGATAATATTGTCGCCACCCGCCACGTCGGCCAGAGTCAGCGTCGGCAGCGTTGAGGCCACGGTGATGTTGGTTGGCGGCGTCAGGGCGGCGGTATTGCCTGCGATATCGGTAACGTTGACCGTTACCGTTGAGCTGCCCTGCGGCAGCGCCTGAAGAGCTTCTGGTGAAAGTTGCAGTGTCCAGATACCAGAGCTGTTTACCGTAGCGGTATAATCCGTTCCGCCAATGTTAACCGTAACGGTCTGCCCCTCACCGGCTTGACCCGTTGTACCGGTAAGCGTCTGTTGAACGCCCGCTTCGGTGTTGGTGAGAATCCCGTCGTTAAATGGCTGTATCAGGGTAGGATTGAGCGTTGGATCGGCGATGACCGTCAGGGATGCCTGGTTGGTCACGGTAAGTCCACTTTCAGCCGTTACGCTGACCGTTGCGGTCTGAAGGCCATTGCCGATATCCGCCACGTTTGCAGCCGGAACGGTCACTGACCAGCTTCCATCGGCCTGCACTAAACCCGTATAGGAAACGTTGTTAAGGGTGAAGGTAACTGTACTGTTTTCTGCCACGTTCGAAGTAAAACCATTAACCACTAAATCCTGCGCCGCCTCCTCAGCGTTGAGATAGCCATCGGTGCTGAGAGGTTCAACAGAGATGCTGCTCGCGGTGCTGTCTACCGTGAAGTTTTTGGTGGTGGTACTGCTGTTTCCTGCCAGATCGGTAGTGGTTGCTGTCAGCGATTGTGCTCCGTCACTCAGGCTGCCCAGCGCGCCCGCAGGCACGGTGACCTGCCAGTTGCCGCCAGAGAGGATGGTGGTGGTGTACTCAGTACCGCCAATTGTCAGCGTCAGCGTCTGCCCCGCTTCCACACTGGTGGATGTGCCGCTGATAATCTGATCTGACTGCTGCTCTGAGGCATCCACGATGTTGTTGCTGGTGACGTTGGCGATAGCGATCGACGGCGGAGTTTTATCGACCACCACCTGCGAGCTGAGAGGGGTGATATTGCCCGCAGCATCGCTGGCGGTGATGGTGAAAGGCTGCACGCCGTTTACAAAAGTTTCCACCACCGTAACAGGCAGAGTCAGCGTCCACTGGCCCTCTGCGCCAACCGTAGTGCTGTAAGTACGATCATTCAGCTCAAGGGTAATAGTGTTACCGATCTCCCCCGTGCCGGTCAGCACCAGCGGCTGGGTACTTTCAGCCTGATTGAGATAGCCATCGCCAGAGGCAGGATCAATAGTCACTGGCGGAGGAGTGAGATCCACCTCCAGCGTTCTGACGGTGCTGGTCACGTTGCCTGCCACATCCGTAGAGACAATCTGCACCTGGTTGAGCCCCTCACTGAGAGCCTGTACGGCTTGCGCCGGGATCTCGATATTCCAGTTGCCCCCTGCTTCCACCGTCACTGTATAAGTGACGTTATTCAGGGTCAGGCTGATTTGGTCCCCTTCCGCACCGCTTCCTGATAGCGTCAGCGCCTCGCCATGCTCGATAATGTTAAGGCGGTTATCCTCGGAAATTGCATCCACAGATAAAGTGGGGGCAACCGTGTCCACGGTAAAAGTGCTGCCGAGAGAAGTGGTGTTTCCGGAGGCATCCGTTACGGTGACGTTATAGGCGTTACTGCCCTGTGGCAGGGCTTGCAGCACGGCATTTGGTAAAGCAACAGACCAGTTGCCGTTGGCATCCACCGTGCCAGTGTATGTAATGCCGCCCAGCACCAGACTCAGCGTCTGGCCGGTGCCAGCCACGCCAGTACTTCCGGTCAGCGTCTGATCGCTAAGAGATTCACTGCCGTTGAGCGTGCCATCGTTAAATGGCGTATTCACCGTGACGCTAAAGTTCGGGTCAACGTTAGCCGTGAGGCTGTGGGTCGTGGTGATGACGTTACCATCCCGATCCGTGGCGGTTGCCGTCACCGTAATATCACCATTCTGCACGTTACTGACCGCGCCGGCCGGAACCGTCACGCTCCAGCTTCCGTCAGAATTGGTCGTTGTTTCATAATTGGCATTATTGAAGCGGACCAGGATCCTGGCACCGAACGCCACAAAACGGCTGTTCCCCTGGATCACCAGATCATTTTGCGCTTCAACGGCATTCAGCATGTTGTCATCACTGATGATCCCGATGGCAATGGCGCTGAAATCGCTGTTAACGGTATAACTGCCGGTGGCAGCAGCGGTATTACCCGCCACGTCGCTGACGTTCAGGGTGTAGCTCTGCGTCCCGTTTGCCAGCTGATAGAAGGCCGTGGCCGGGATCAGCACGCTCCAGCTGCCGTCAGCCTGAACCGTCCCGGTATACTGGCCGTCGCTAAGGGTGACAGTGACAACCTGACCAGCCTGCACGTTAGTGGTGGTGCCGGTCATTAGCTGTGAAAGTCCTTTCTCCGCGCCATCCAGAATGTTGTCACCGGTAAAAGGCGCAACGCTAATCGTTGGCAGGTCGGTCGCACTGGCGACCACCACCAGCGGAAGCGCGGTGGTGCCGCTGTTACCCGCAGCATCGGTCGCCTGCACGCTGACGTTGTAGGTGCCGTCGGCCAGCGCCGCCACTGCCCCCGCAGGTACCGTTACGCTCCAGTTGCCGTTAGCATCCAGGGTGGCGGGATAGCCTGCGCCATTCAGCGTGACGACCACGGAAGCACCCAGCTCCGCGGTACCGGTCAGCGTCAGGGCAGTGCCATGTTCAGCGGCATTGAGATAGCCGTCACCGGAAACTGGCGACAAGGTAACGTCTGGCGCAATCGTATCTTTGAGGACTGGCGTAAACGTGGTGGTCTGGTTGCCGCCTGCATCCGTGGCCGTCACGCCCAAATCATATTTTCCATCCGGCAGCGCTTGCAGCACGGCGGGGGAAATGGCAGCGCTCCAGTTGCCGTCAGCATCAGCAGCGGTAAGCACCGTCACGCCGTTCAGCTCCAGCCTGATCACGCTGTTCGCTTCTGCTGTGCCGCTGACGATCAGCGGCTGATTCTGAGTATCGCCGTTAACCGCGCCGTTGTTATCCCCCACCGCAGAGACGGCAATGGCCGGAGGCGTGGTATCCACCACGAAGGGTGAACTGGAGCTTACGCTGTTACCCAGCGAGTCGCTTACCGTAACGGTCACGGTGGAGGCCCCTTCCTGCAAGGCTTGCAGCTGGTCAGGTAGCAGCGTCAGCGTCCATGCTCCTGAAGAAGTGTTCACGTCAGCGTTATAATCCACGCCGCCAATCGTCACGGTCACAATTTGATCCGCATAGGCCACGCCAGTAGAACCTGAAAGCGTCTGCGGCGCGCCCGTTTCGTCTGCGCTAAGGATGTTGTCGCCAAACGGCGCATTAATAACAATGTTGTCCGGGAAGGTGGTTCGCACCTGCAAATCGCTGGAGGCGGTTACCGTAGCCCCGTCCGTTCCCGTTGTGGAAACGGTAACAGGGTAGCTGTTATTCCCCAGGCCAGTCAGCGCCGCGGAGGGAACGGTCAGGCTCCAGGTACCGTCCGTGCCAACGGTGGTGTTATAGGTCACGCCGTTGAAAGTTACCGTTAGCGGCGTTGCTGCCGCAACGCCGAGGCTGGTTCCGCCGATCGCCAGATCGGACTGCGCCTCAGTGGCGTTCAGGGCATTATCACCGCTGACAGGATTAATATTGAGCGAACCGGCGTTGGCTGCCACATCGACCGTAAAGGTGCCCGTTGCCTGGCCGCTGTTGCCCGTGATGTCCTGCACCACAACGTTATAGTTTTGCGGACCGTTAGCCAGGCCGCCCAGTACCTCCACGGGTAGCTCAATGCGCCACTCTCCTCCGGGCTGAACCAGGCCCGTATAGGTCGAGCCATCCGCCAGCGTCAGAGTCACTTCACTGCCCGCCTGCACGCGCAGGGTGGTGCCGGTCAGGAACTGGGTTTGCGCTGCTTCCGCGCCGGTCAGCACATCGTCGCCGGTCAGAGGGTTAACCGTAATGGCAGGCAGATTGGCCGGTTCGGTAATGAAGGTAACGTTGGTGTAAGCCTGTGAACTGTTGCCCGCCGCGTCAGTAGCCACGACCGTCACGGTATAACTTCCATCGGTGATCGCAGCCAGCTGATCGCCGGTCAGAGTGGCGGTCCAGCGGCCGGTAACCGGGTCCACGGTGGCAGAGAGGTTAATACTCTGCATGGGATCCAGCGTATCCAGCCGGAGGATAACAGTACTTCCCGCCTCGGTCTGGCCGGTGAACGCCACAGGGGAGCCTTTCTCACTGGCGTCGACATAACCATTACCGGAGACAGTTTCCACGGAGACTACCGGAGCGGTGGTATCCACAGCCAGTTGGGTCGTTGAAGAGGTGGTGCTGTTACCCAGGGCATCGGTAGAGGTCACCGTAACGGTGTAATTACCGTCGGTAATGTTCTGCAAGTCGGAGGCAGGAACGTTGAGGCTCCAGGTGCCGTTGGCATTAACCGTAGTGGTATAGGTGACGCCGTTTAAAGTCACGGTGATGTTTTGGCTGCCGTTACTGGTGCCGCCGATGGTCAGAGGATCGTTAAGGTCATTTTGATTTAACAGCCCGTCAGAGAGCGTAACTGTGAGGTCCGGCGGCGCAGTAATCACGTTTACCGGGGTGGCGGAGCTGGCAGAGTTGCCTGCTGAATCCGTTACCACTACGGTGATATTGTTACTGCCCTGCGGCAAACTTTGCAGTCCGGCAGAGGGCAGGGTTACGCTCCAGCTGCCGTCGTTATTAACCGTTCCGTTATACTCCGTGCCGCCAACGGTCACCTTAACGGTTTGCCCTGCGCCCGTCTCACCAGTATTGCCCGTCAGCGTCTGGCCGCTGTTAGCTTCATTGCCGCTGAGTACACCGTCACCAAAGGGCACGTCGAGGGTGGCGTTTGGTGCGGTAGTGTGCACGTTAAGCGCAGCGGCAGAGCTGTTCTGGAGCACGGTACCATCCGCAAGCGTAACGGTGGCCGTCACCAGATTTGAACCCTGAGGCAGCTGTTGCAGATCTGCGGCAGGTACGGTTGCGGTCCAGCTACCGTTTGCTGCGACCGTGGCGCTGTAAACCTTACCGCCCAGCGTAACGCTTATCAGCGCGCCCGCGGGTACGCCCGTGGCAAAGCCCGAGATGGTCAGTGGCGACTGTGATTCGGTGGCATTAAGCTGGCCGTCGCCGCTGATGGGGCTGATAGTGATACTGCCGACGGAAACAGGCTGGACATCGAAATTGTGCGTGGCTGTGGCGGCGGTTCCGGCGGCATTGCTTACCCGCGCAGTAATGGTATTGGTGCCATCTTCCAGTCCCTGTAAAGCATTTGCCGGTACGGTAATAGCCCAGCTGCCGTTAGCGGCTACGGTGGTGCTATAGGTCTGGCCGCCAAGCGTCACGGTAACCAGTTGTCCCTGCTGAACGTTGGTGGTGGTGCCGCTGAGGGTCAGAGAGGTTTGTTTCTCTGCGCCGTCCAGGATGTCATTACCTGCAAAAGTCCCGATAGTTATCGCAGGCGTACCGGGTTGTGTAATTTCGGCCTGAACATTGATCACTTCGTTTGAGGTTGCGGTGTTGCCGTCCCCGTTTGTCACGCTCACACGAACAGTGTTATTGCCGTCAGGTAAGGTAGCCAAATCGGCTGCCGGAACAGAGAGGCTCCAGCTGCCGTTTGCCCCTACGGTTGTGGTGTAGGTTTTGCCGTTGAGAACGACGGTTACGGTGCTGCCGACTTCAGCATTGGTGGTCGTACCGTTCAGCGTCTGATTACTGCCCTTTTCCGCCGGGGTCAGAAGATTGTCTCCGGTAAAGGCATTAACGCTGATAGTTGGCGTTAAGGGCGCTGTTCCTCCGCCATCGCCATCCCCTTCGCCACCCCCAGGATTACCGCCATCACCGCCGCCAGGGTTACCGCCATCTCCACCGCCATCGTTACCACCACCGCCGCCGCCGCCACCACCCCCACCAGCCAGCGCACCTGCGGCAAGCCCCGCAAGACCAAGCGCTCCAATACCTGCCGCGGTGATAACGCCGTTGGAAGCGCCAGTATCTGCCAGCAGTAAGGGTTCAATCGAGCCAAGTGATTCATATTCCGGGGTAATTACCATTGCCGTCTGCGCATCGGCAAACTCATTAGTCACCGGGAACAGAGCATGTTCAGGCGGGTTGACCCCATCGTCAAACACCAGCTCACTGTGGTCACCGTCTACATCATCAAAGAAGAATTGCTGGTAGCGAACTTCGCTGCCGTCGCGCATGTGCAGGATCAGGTCATTACCCTGGCGTTCAAAACCGGTCACCATGTCACGCGTACCGTGAATTTTCACTACGCTGGGCTGGTTCAGCAGGACATTATGTGACGTGCCTGCGTTAGCCTGAGACAGGATTGTTCCATCATCGCGTGAAACAATTTCAACGCGGCCATCATTGAGCTGTGCCATGGGTAACCTCTATATGCACCAGAAAATTATCGTTATGTGTCTCGCGCGAGAAAATGAAGTAAAACTTCACATTCAGGCGCAAAGCAAGGGTAACCAGTACCGCTACCGGACTGGTTTTTACCTGGTGCATAACCGCCCCCACAGGGGACGAAAGAGATCGCTCAGGGCAATCGGGCGTGCTGAGTTGCTATTTTTTCTAGCTTTTCCCTACCCATAGTAAGAAAGAACTGACAGCTTTACTTGATGAATCTTTATCTGAAAGATAAAAATATTTAATCAAACAAACAAATTTTTAACAAGTCCCGATTTCAATAAAGGCTAAATAATGGTGGAGTATTGGGGATAAGGATTTGATTTAAAGCGAGGAAAATTCTTATGCATTTAGCAAGCATTCTCTTTTTATTCTTCCTGAACTGGCCATTTATGGCTAGAAAGCCAGCGCTGAAAGGCCAAAATTTCCTGTAAATTCGTGATAAACAGCACAAGTTGTCCAGGCTGGCTTTAAAGATTTTTTATACGCCCGGATTTTGCCGGAAAAGGGAAGAATGAGGATTTTTCACCCTATACCAATGATTTGAGTTAAGGCGCACTATTTCACCTTTTTTTCAGGAGTTATCTGGAAAGTGACCTTGCAGCGACAAATCCTGTTCGCAGTGCTATTTTTATGGGTTATCAATTGTCAGGCATGGCCCTGCTGGCGTAATTCATAAACCACAAATCTGACAGGTATGAGCAATCTTCTTTAAACTAACGTCTTGTGGTAAAAGAAGCGCATCTCAAGGCAGATTTTAACCGGATATCATGACGACACTGGATGCTCAACCCGCAAATGCCAGCGCGGTAGCGACGCAACACGCTACGCGTGCCATCTTCTTTATAGCCGGAATAGGTATGGCCGCCTGGGCGCCGCTGGTTCCTTACGCGAAAGATCGTGCCCAGCTCAGCGATGGCGCGCTGGGTACGCTGCTGCTGTTCCTTGGACTTGGCTCGCTGATAGCGATGCCGCTTACCGGCATGCTGGTAGGTCGCCTGGGCTGTAAGCGCGTCATAACCCTGGGCAGTTTTTTTATTCTGATCGCTTTGCCGTTACTGGCAACCCTCTCCACGCCCGTTACGCTGGCTCTGGCGTTGATGATTTTTGGTGCCTCTATCGGTCTCGTCGATGTGGCGATGAATATTCAGGCGGTAGAGGTGGAAAAGGCTTCTGAACGGGCGATGATGTCCGGCTTCCACGGTTTCTTTAGCATTGGCGGAATTGCGGGCGCAGGGGCAGTGAGCGCCGGACTCGCTTTCGGGCTTTCTCCGCTGCTGGCCGTTAGCGTGATCGGCCTGATCATTATCGCTATCTATCTCTTCTCTCAGCGTCATTTGCTGAGCAACCGGCTTCATCAGCCTGATGCGCCGCTTTTTGTGGTGCCGCGCGGCTGGGTGCTCTTCCTTGGCGTTTTGTGCTTTATTCTCTTTCTGACAGAAGGGGCGATACTGGACTGGGGTGCTCTGTTCCTGACGCAGACACGCGACTTAGCGCATTCACATGCGGGTCTGGGCTATGCGCTCTTTTCTGTAGCGATGACGGTGGGCAGGCTGACCGGCGATCGCCTCGTCAACTCTTTTGGGCGCTTTTTGACGCTTTTCTGCGGCACGCTCTGCGCCTCGCTCGGTCTTTTACTGGCCGTATTTGTACCAAACGTTGTGGTCACACTGCTGGGTTTTGTGCTGGTAGGTTTTGGCGCCTCTAACGCCGTCCCTATTATGTTCAGCGCAGCAGGAAATCAGGAAACCATGCCGGTGAATCTGGCAATTTCTTCCATGACAACGATTGGTTATGCGGGTATTCTGGCAGGTCCGGCACTCATCGGCTTTATCTCACAGTGGTACAGCCTTGCGACGGCGTTTTCAGCCATTGCCGTACTGCTGTTAGCTGTGGCCGCAAGCGCCCGGCTGATTACACGTTAACTGGGGTCCCACGCTAAGCTATGTTGCCATACAAATTTCCACTGACATCAGGCAATGTCACACGCTTTTTTGTGATGTTTATTCTGGTGCTGCTGCTGGCGTCAGGATTTATGATCCACAATTCGGTGAACGCCTGGCTGACCGACAAGCGCTATGCGCTGGCGGATATCGCTCACGCGATGCAAAAGCGCATCGATACCTATCGTTTTGCCACCTGGCAGATTTATGAAAACCTGGCTGCTAACGCTGCCGGGTCGCCACCCAACAGTCTCCAGGAGACCCGCCTGCGTCCGGATGTTTACTATCTTGAGAAGACACGCCGTAAAACAGAATCGCTGATTTTTGGTTCCCACGACAGCAGCACGCTTGATATGACGCTGCGGATGTCCAACTACCTGGATACGCTGTGGGGAGCGGAAAACAGCACCTGGTCGATGTATTTCCTCAACGGTCAGGATAACAGCCTGATTCTGGTCTCTACCCTGCCGCTGAAAGATATGGCAACGCGCTATAAAGAAAGCGCCATCAGCAATATTGTTGAGGCGCGCCGCGCCGAGATGCTGCAACAGGCGAATGCGCTGGACGAGCGTGAAAGTTTCTCGCCTCTGCGCCGTTTCACCTGGCAGAATGATCACTACTTCACCGTCCGCACCACCTTTAATCAGCCAGGCCATCTGGCGACCGTGGTGGCCTTTGATTTACCTATTAACGATCTGATCCCGCTGAATATGCCGCTGGAATATTTCCAGCTCAAGCAGGATGCGAACAGCGCGCCGGTTAGCAGCGATCCGGACGATCAGACCCACAGCACAAAAGTAACGCTGGCAAACCCTAATATCGAAATTGCAGCCTCGCTCACCAGCACGCCATTGCAACTGGTTTACCGCGTGCCGTTGATGGGGCTGTTTATGGATACGCTGCATAATCTGATGTGGCCGCTGCTGGCGAACCTGGGGCTGCTGCTGCTCTCGCTGGCCGGACTATTTCTGCTGCGACAGCAATCGCTGCGCCCCAGCGAGAACCAGAGTGCCGAGCTGGACTCGTTACGCGTGCTGAATGAAGAGATTGTCGGCAGTCTGCCCGTCGGGCTGCTGGTCTATGACTTTGCGAATAATCGTACCATTATCAGCAACAAGATCGCGGAGCACTTGCTTCCCCACCTTAACCTGCAAAAAATTATCAATATGTCCGACCAGCATCAGGGCGTGTTGCAGGCCACGGTAAATAATGAAGTTTACGAAATCCGTCACGCCCGCAGCGTTCTTTCCCCTAATACGCAGATCTTTATGATGCGCGACCAGGATCGTGAACTGCTGGTGAACAAAAAACTGCAAAAAGCGCAGCAGGTGCTGGATAAGAACCATCAGACACGGCAGCAGCTGTTGCAAAATCTGGGTCAGGCCCTGAACAGACCGCTGGATAAGGTGATTGCGCATCTTCAGACCTTAAGCGAAGCGCACCCGGCAGACGATCTCAGCGATGCGCTGGAAGAATCCCAGGCGCTGAGCCGTCTGGTGGATGATATTGTGCTGCTCAACCGCCTTGAAACCCATGACTGGGCGCCGGAATCAGGCTCCTTTATGCTGCAAAGCGTGCTGGATGAACTGGTGATGGAAGCGCTGCCTTCGATGCGGCGCAAAGGGTTGAAGCTGGTAGTCTGTAACAGGCTGAACAGCGACGAAAGCCGTTACGGTGACCGCCGGGCGCTCTACAAGATCCTTACCACCCTGCTGCACTACTCCATTACCAGCACCAGCTGGGGACGGATAAGCATTGAGGTAAACCATCCGGCAGATCGCCCCGACCGTCTGGCTATCGAGATTGTCGATACCGGCGCGGGACTGATGGTAGATGAATTGGGCAATACCGATTTCCCCTTCCTTGGCGAGACCAGTCAGGATCGCTTTGGTCAGGCTTCCGGGCTGGCCTTTTTCCTCTGCAAACAGCTCTGTAAACAGCTGGGCGGGCATCTGGAAATTGTGGCGCGTCCCGATATCGGCACCCGTTACAGCATTCAGATCCATGCGCCGCAGGAGGAGCAGCATGCGCAGGAAGAGAAGCTGCTGGAGGGCCTGACCACGCTGATTGATATCACCGTTGATGAAGTCAGAAAAATCGTGGTGCATCAGCTGGAAAATTGGGGAGCGAGCTGTATCACTCCCGATGAGCGTTTCTCCGGTCAGGACCACGACGTGCTGGTCACAGACGATCCCGCACGTCTTACGCCCTGGTCGTTACTCCTGACGGATGACGAAACGGGCTTTACCGCGCTTTCCCGCGACAGCTATCGGGTCAACTTCAATATCAGCAGTGCGATGCAGGATGCGCTGCTGCAACTTATTGAACAACAGCTGGCCCAGGATGAAAACGAAGCGGAGGTGATGGAAGATCAGGATACGGCTAAGCTTTTTGCGCCTGGTTACTATCAGCTCTTTGTTGATACAGTACCAGATGATGTAAAGAGACTGTATAATGAGGCGGCGGAAGGGGACTTGAGTTCTCTTGCTCAGACTGCGCATCGCCTGAAAGGCGTGTTTGCCATGCTCAACCTGACACCCGGCAAGCAGCTTTGTGAAACGTTAGAACAACACATTACCGAGTGTGACGATTCAAACATTAAAAATACCACCAGTGACATTGACCACTATGTCAGTAAACTGCTGCAGCAAGGTAACCAATAAAATGAACAACTTGAACGTAATTATTGCCGATGACCATCCGATTGTTTTGTTCGGTATTCGTAAGTCTCTCGAACAAATTGAATGGGTCAACGTAGTTGGTGAGTTCGAAGATTCTACAGCATTAATCAACAGCCTTTCTAAACTGGATGCCAATGTCTTAATCACCGATCTGTCGATGCCAGGCGAAAAATATGGCGACGGCATTACGCTGATTAAGTACATCAAACGTCATTATCCCGATTTATCGATCATTGTTCTGACCATGAACAGTAATCCAGCCATCCTGAGCGCTGTTCTGGACCTGGATATTGAAGGGATTGTTCTGAAACAGGGCGCGCCTACCGATCTGCCAAAAGCGCTGGCTGCTTTGCAGAAAGGCAAAAAATATACCCCGGACAGCGTGGCAAAACTGCTGGAGAAAATCAGCGCGGGTGGCTACGGCGACAAACGTCTCTCTCCTAAAGAGAGTGAAGTTCTGCGCCTGTTTGCAGAAGGGTTCCTGGTAACAGAAATCGCCAAGAAGCTGAACCGCAGTATCAAAACCATCAGTAGCCAGAAGAAATCAGCAATGATGAAACTTGGCGTGGATAACGATATCGCGCTGCTGAACTACCTTTCTTCCGTCAGCAGCATGCCGGTTGATAAAGACTAAGTAGTAATAAACTCCATCAGGGCGGACTCTGTTCCGCCCTTTTTTTATGCCGCAATCACTACTCCCTGCCCTTTCTGACGCGCTCGGCATAAAACGCCAGCGCCTGTTGCAGCGTATCCATCGTGACCGGTTTCGACAGACAGTTATCCATTCCAGCTTCCATACAGCGCTGCTTCTCTTCTGCCAGCGCATTTGCCGTCACGCCCACCACCGGGAAGGTCAGCCCTAACTGACGCAGACGCTGAGTCAGGCGGTAGCCATCCATATTGGGCATGTTAACGTCGGTCAGCACGATATCGATCTCGCTGCGGCTCAGCACGTTCAGCGCATCTACCCCATCCTGTGCTGTCTTCACCCGATACCCCAGCGATCCTAACTGATCGGAGAGCAGCATACGGTTGATAGGATGATCGTCCACCACCAGAATCAAAATATCTTCATTGCTGGCGCGCTTCTCTTCCGCTTCCGGCAGGCCCGGCAACGCATCCGGCATGGCCACTTCCACCCGGTAGATCCTGCCCAGCAGCGCTGGCAGCTCATGAGGTGTGGTGGTGCCGTAAACCCAGCGACCGGCCGACAGCTCCAGCGGGCCGTCGTTATGGCTGCCATCAAAGCGGATCACCGCACGCAGCGCCTGCTGTAGCGGATAGTCGTAATCCGTCACCAGCACATCTTCCGGGCCGCACTGCCCTTCCTGTAAACGCTGCACGCTGATGCCATGCTCCCGCAGCAGTTTTTCCAGGAAGCTCGCCAGAGCGTCATTGCGGAGTTCCAGCCAGCATTTTTTCCCCTGCAAGCCATCATGCAGCGTGGGCGTCATGACCTTACTGTTATAGAGCGGGATACGAACGATAAACTGGCTGCCCATGCCCGGTTCGGAATCAACCTCAATGTCGCCGTCCATCATATTGATCAGCTTTTCACAGATCGCCAGTCCCAGGCCGGTTCCCTGGAAGTTGCGCTGAACGCCCGTGCCGACCTGGAAGAAAGGATCGAACAGACGAGTGATCTCTTTAGCCGGAATGCCTACCCCGGTGTCACGCACGCGGAAGGCAAGATAACCATCCTTCACATATACTTGCAGGATAATGCCGCCGGTATGGGTGAATTTGATGGCATTATTCAGCAGGTTTGAGATCACCTGCTGTAAACGAAGCGGGTCGCCATCCAGGGTTACGGGCACGTCACTGTCGATAAAACACCACAGCGTCAGGCGTTTCTTCACCACCATTGCCAGATAGTTGGTGGCAATATGGGTGATCACTTCACGCGGGGAAAATTCACGCGGCTCAATGCGCAGCTGTTCAGACTCAATTTTAGAGAAGTCGAGAATATCGCTGATGATTTTCAACAGCAGGCTGGAGGAGTTGTTCATGGCGGTAACCAGCGACTCCACCCCCTGCGGCAGTGATTTGGTCTGTAGAAGATCAAGATTACCGATGATGCCATAAAGAGGCGTGCGCAGCTCATGGCTGACCGTCGCAAGGAACATCGATTTGGACTGGCTGGCCTGTTCGGCGGCGTGCGCCATCTCCTGTAGCGACTCTTCCATCTTCACGCGGGCGCTGACATCCACCAGCACGCAGATAGCCACGTTTTCGTTGCGGTAGCGCGAATGCACAAAGCTGATTTGCAGGTTAGTGTTACTGCCGGTCAGTACATCGACAAAGTTAACTTGCTGACCACAAATGATTTCCGTCAGCCGCTGGCGGTCTTCCTGGGTCAGCATGCTGAGATAGTTGTGCGCCAGCTCGTTGCTGAGAATATTGGTGCCGTCGCTGGTACGCAGAATGCAGATCCCTACCGGGGCTGAAGCCACAATTTTACGGTTGAACTGCTCGTGCTCTTCCAGCCGGTGAGCATTATCCTCCGCAGGCAGGAACATACGGCGTTCAAACAGCCAGGCAAGCGTAAAGAGAATGATAGCGCTGATAACATTAAGCAGAATGGCATTGATGATCAGCACTTTCAGCTTGGCTATCAGCTCATCGGTCTCGACAGAGTAGACCACCGTCAGCTCTGAAGGCATCAGCGTCTTCTTCAGCACCAGCTTCTTATAGCTGTTAACGTAGCCGAACCAGCTGCTATCGTCCGGCAGATCATCCAGCGAAATGCCGCCGCCGGTACGGGAGGTGGACATCAGCCGCTGGTTGTTAGCATCAATGATAGTCGCGGTCACAGGGAAACTGCCCGGCGTGACAAAATCTTCCAGCCGAATGGTCTGTTCGATGCCCAACAGAGCCGCCATTTTACTGGCGACATAAATCGGCGTCAGCAGATAGTAATAGCCCACGCCCGGCTGCCCGGAAGGGGTGATCCACACCAGGCTGCTTTTACGCTCTTCATCATTGCCGTTGCGGTATTTCAGAATACGTTCATGCAGCGATTTCAGCGCCCGCTCACGGTTGGCCGAGGCGTTGCCGACGCCGAAATCGGCCAGGCAGAGGCTTTCTCCCCCCACAAAGAACACCCTGTTCAGCTCATAGGCGGAGGCGAAGTTCTCTTTCCAGTAATGCAGAAAATAGCTCAGCGACTCCAGCGAGCTACGCCAGGTGTTACTCATGGAACTGCAATCAGAATCTGAATAGAGCGGATAAAACTGGGGCAATGCGGTTTTGCCGGGAAAAACGCCGTTCAGCACATCAAGGCCGTTAGCCGAGGAATTCAGGCGGTTTTCTGCGATATATTTCAGCTCGCGGGTGACATCAGCAGAGTGACGCACATACCACTGCGCCTGCTCGAAGTTGGCGCCAAGCTCCTGACGAACCTGCGACTCTTTCTCATGCAGCACATTAATAATATAAAACGTGGTCAGCAGCGCGCCGAGCGTCCAGAGCATAAGTGCCAGCGCCCGGAAAAGGTAACGGGAAATCCTTAACGTAGTTCTGAACGAGACAAGATATTTCAAGCGAATCCTTTAGCGGTGGGGCTGACGACGATCCCGATACAGTACCGCCAGCAGGTGAAAAAAGCCAGTTGTGGCCGCAGCCTGGCTCAATAAAAAGGCCGGTTCTTTCGAACCGGCCTGAGGCACTAAACGCAGTGAAGATTATTCCTCTTCATCGCCTTCCGGTGCTTCATCTTCATTTTCAACTTCCGGGGCGATATCCTCATCCCCTTCCGCTACGCTGCCGTCGATAGCATCCAGCTCTTCTTCAGCAACCGGCTCGGCCACGCGTTGCAGGCCAACCACGTTTTCATCTTCTGCGGTGCGGATCAGAATAACACCCTGGGTGTTACGCCCTACCACACTCACTTCTGAAACGCGGGTACGAACCAGGGTACCGGCATCGGTGATCATCATAATCTGATCGCTGTCGACAACCTGTACCGCACCAATCACCGGACCATTACGCTCGGTCACTTTGATCGAGATAACGCCCTGAGTTGCACGGGACTTGGTCGGATACTCGGCGTTGCTGGTGCGCTTACCGTAGCCGTTCTGGGTAACGGTAAGAATTGCGCCATCATCGCGCGGCACAATCAGCGACACCACGCGGTCCCCTTCGGCCAGTTTGATGCCGCGTACGCCGGAAGCGGTACGGCCCATGGCACGTACAGCACTCTCTGCGAAGCGCACAACTTTACCCGCCGCAGAGAAGAGCATCGCTTCGTCGCCACCGTTGGTCAGCGCCACGCCGATCAGTTCATCATCATCACGCAGGTTGACGGCAATGATACCGGCACTGCGCGGACGGCTGAACTCAGTCAGCGCGGTTTTCTTCACGGTGCCGCAGGCGGTCGCCATAAAGATGTTCCAGCCTTCAGCGTACTCACGTACCGGCAGGATGGCAGTAATACGCTCGTTCGCCTCCAGCGGCAGCAGGTTGACGATGGGACGTCCACGCGCGCCACGGCTCGCTTCAGGCAGCTGATAGACCTTCATCCAGTACAGACGGCCCCGGCTGGAGAAGCAGAGAATGGTGTCGTGGGTGTTGGCCACCAGCAGGCGGTCAATAAAGTCTTCTTCTTTAATACGTGCCGCAGACTTACCTTTACCGCCACGACGCTGTGCTTCGTAATCGGTCAGAGGCTGATACTTCACGTAACCCTGATGAGAGAGGGTCACTACCACATCTTCCTGATTGATCAGGTCTTCGATGTTGATATCCGCGCTGTTAGCGGTGATTTCGGTGCGGCGTTGGTCGCCGAACTGATCGCGTATCAGTTCCAGCTCTTCACGGATCACTTCCATCAGACGGTCGGAGCTTTCCAGAATGCGCAGCAGTTCAGCGATCTGGGCCAGCAGCTCTTTATACTCATCCAGCAGCTTTTCATGCTCAAGGCCGGTCAGTTTCTGCAAGCGCAGATCCAGAATCGCCTGTGCCTGCTGTTCGGTCAGGTAGTATTCACCGTCACGGATACCAAACTCATCTTCCAGCCATTCAGGACGCGCGGCGTCGTCGCCGGCACGCGCCAGCATTTCAGAGACGTTGCCCAGCGCCCATGAGCGCGCAACCAGGCCCGCTTTTGCTTCGGCTGGGTTAGCCGCGTGGCGAATCAGCTCGATAATCGGATCGATGTTTGCCAGCGCAATGGCCAGCGCTTCCAGGATATGGGCGCGATCGCGTGCTTTACGCAGCTCGAAAATGGTACGGCGGGTCACCACTTCGCGGCGATGACGCACGAACGCTTCCAGAATATCCTTCAGCGGCATGATCTTTGGCTGTCCCTGATGCAGAGCAACCATGTTGATGCCGAAAGAGGTTTGCAGCTGCGTCAGAGAGTAGAGGTTATTCAGAACCACTTCGCCAACCGCATCACGCTTGATCTCAATCACAATGCGCATGCCGTCTTTATCAGACTCATCGCGCAGCGCGCTGATCCCTTCCAGACGCTTCTCTTTCACCAGTTCAGCCATTTTCTCAATCAGGCGCGCTTTGTTCACCTGATAAGGAATTTCATGAATGATGATTGTTTCGCGGCCGGTTTTGGCATCGACTTCTACTTCGCCACGGGCGCGGATATAAATTTTTCCGCGACCGGTACGGTAAGCTTCTTCAATCCCACGACGACCGTTAATGATCGCCGCTGTCGGGAAGTCCGGCCCTGGGATGTGCTCCATCAGCCCTTCGATGCTGATGTTTTCATCTTCAATGTAGGCCAGGCAGCCGTTGATCACTTCCGTCAGGTTATGCGGAGGAATGTTGGTCGCCATCCCGACTGCAATACCTGAAGAGCCGTTGATCAGCAGGTTAGGGATTTTGGTCGGCATCACTTCCGGGATCTGCTCGGTGCCGTCATAGTTCGGCACAAAGTCGACGGTCTCTTTTTCCAGATCCGCCAGCAGTTCATGGGCGATTTTCGACATGCGAACTTCGGTGTAACGCATGGCGGCGGCGGAGTCGCCGTCGACGGAACCGAAGTTACCCTGGCCGTCTACCAGCATATAGCGCAGCGAGAAGGGCTGCGCCATACGAACAATGGTGTCGTACACGGCCGTATCGCCGTGAGGGTGGTATTTACCGATAACGTCGCCGACAACACGGGCTGACTTTTTATAGGGTTTGTTCCAGTCATTGCCCAGCACGTTCATGGCATAGAGCACACGACGGTGAACTGGTTTCAGACCATCGCGAACATCTGGCAATGCACGGCCAACGATGACCGACATGGCATAGTCGAGGTAAGAGTTTTTTAACTCTTCTTCGATATTAACCGGTGTGATTTCTCTGGCTAGATCGCTCATGGAGCCGCTATCCCTCTACATTATACCCGGATTCAAAGGTGCGAAAGTATATCACCTTTAGGCCAGGTGGTGAACGGAAAGCGTCTTTTTGGACGCTTTAATGCGCGCTTAACAACCGGATCGGCGGGCGCTGCACATTCCCCTCAGGAAACAGGTATACTGCCCATAAACTTTTAGTGAGCGAGACACCTATGAAGGCTGAAAAAAGCGTCGCCACGGCTAACGTGGATCATAACGAAATTGCCAAGTTTGAAGCCGTGGCATCCCGCTGGTGGGATCTGGAAGGCGAGTTTAAACCTCTGCATCGTATCAACCCCCTTCGTCTTGGCTATATTGCCCAACACAGCAACGGCCTGTTCGGTAAAAAAGTGCTGGATGTTGGCTGCGGCGGCGGCATTCTTGCCGAAAGCATGGCGCGTGAAGGTGCTGAAGTGACCGGGCTGGATATGGGCGCGGAGCCTTTAGAAATAGCCCGTCTGCACGCGCTGGAAAGCGGCGTGAAGGTGGATTACGTGCAGCAAACGGTGGAAGAGCACGCCGAACAATTTGCCGGTCAGTATGACGTCGTGACCTGTATGGAGATGCTGGAGCATGTGCCGGACCCACGTTCTGTGGTGCATGCCTGTGCAAAACTGGTCAAACCCGGTGGCGAAGTCTTTTTCTCCACGCTTAACCGCAACAGTAAAGCCTGGCTGATGGCCATTGTGGGTGCGGAATATCTGCTGCGCATGGTGCCCCGCGGAACGCATGATATCAAAAAGTTTATCCGCCCTGCTGAACTGCTGAACTGGGTGGATGAAACTCCTCTGCGCGAACGTCATATTATTGGCCTGCACTATAACCCGCTGACCAACACCTTTAAGCTCGCGCCGGGCGTGGACGTCAACTACATGGTGCATACCCACGCGCTGAAGGCGTAAGCCTGCCCTGATTCAGGCATCTCAGACAGGCCCGGCACAGGCCGGAGCCTGTCTGCTGCTACCAGGCAAACTTTGCCCCTGATTTAAGAAAATTATTCCGGCTGCTTAAACAATATTTTCCAGACAGACAATTATTTATATCTGCCTCAGAAAAATTCTGGCGGGGTAAAAGCACGCTGTGTAACAGGCACATTATAATTTGCAGCGGTAAGGCGTGCCCCGCTATTTCACGCCGTATTCCTTTCGTTCCGGGCATCCATATACTGGATATTGCCCTCTGCAATGCGCCAGGTGATTTTTTCATACTGCAAACTGACGCTTTCAACATGATTCATTTTATCATTGCCCGCTAACTTAACGTTGGGTACGCCTGTAATCTTCACGTTTTCCAGCACTACGGTGTAAGAGCACACCTCTTGCCCTGCATTATTAATATGATAAAACCTGATCCCGGCAATTTTCAGCGTCTGACCGCTGGTCGCCGCTTGGTATAAATAAGGTGTGGAGCGGTCAACTTCTTTTTCAATCAGCATTGCTGAGTGCTGGCGCGTACCCGTGATCCTGCCATTTGAATTCTCGACAGGCAGATTAATTCCGTGACTTAACCCGATGATCGCTATGCTTCCTTCGCGATCCTTCACATCTACAGAGCCTTTAATCTCTGCGCCGCCATCATCTTTAAGCCACATGTAGGAGGAATAGGTAAATTAACTTTTCCTTATTTTGTTAAATAGCTTCATTGCTAATATGTAAATCAGGGTGGTAAAAGAAAAAAACTATGATTACAGATATGTAAAAATAAAGGTCATAAAAATTATCTGCACCGATTTCACCCGGCCCGTAAATGATGTGGCCAACCCGCGAATCAGATCATGGCTAAACCATTACTCAGGCCCTCCCAGTGTCCGGGCACTAATCAAAAACAGAACACAGTAAAACGTAATTTTCCCAATTCTACGGACAATTAGTAGAGCCATTGGCCACCACCTCAACCCAGCCACGAGCCTTAAGTGAGCGCTTACAGGGAACTTACATCGGTGTTGTTCTTAAAAGAGCATTTCTGATTAGTGCGTAATCTGAGTCATGGGCAATTGTTAGGCAGCCTTCTGAGACTTTGCCAGGGTGAAGCCTGAATAATCCACGATAAACACCCTCTACCCAGGTGCCATCATCAATGCCCCATTCATCCTTGTATAAGGCAAACCATTCACCACGTCTGAAGACGACGCCGTAACGCACCCTGTTCCAGGTATTCTGAATTTCAGCTTTTCTCCTTGAGTAGAATCCGCCTGAACCACCATCAACAATCCACTATTTATCCGCGGGTAATGCTCCATCCCCTTTAACAGCCGCACAGGCTCCCTTGTTCCGGTAAACACCATTTCCCCAAAAAGGCCCTAAACACGCCAACGCCATACAGGTTGAAAGGTGCGTAGTCAGCACCGTTCAGGATCATCTTTCCATGTAACGCCATCCCCCCTCCCTTATCCCTGTAAATTGCAGAGTTTACAGTAAAGGCGATTTTTTAAGCTATCCAGAAGTTTGAAGAGCAACCTGACAAAAGCGGACAAAGGAATTTAATGGCTTGGTTTAACCGTTAAATATGCTGTTGTCTGAGGCTCTGTTAAAAAGCCTTAACCTCTCTTTTTCCTGATGAATCCTCCGCCCTGCCTCACCTCAAAGGAGTGGCCGTTATGCCGCCGGAACAAGCCTCTGTAACAGTACCACTGTCACATCGTGATCCTTCAGACGGCATACCTGGTTCGCGGCAGGATAAAACGCACGATAAAAATTCACTCTCTTTTGCAAACGCGGTCAAAAGCGGGTCGCTCCCGGCTCTTTTTTACGCAAAAAAATGGGCATTTTTTCAGGGCTGAACAAGAAACCCGCGCTTGATCAAATTTCTAAAAAAATAATCAATCTGTTGACATGGCCCCTGGCCCTTGAGAAACGCGGACTTAGGAAAACTGCCACTGCCCGATCAGCAATTTGATGTGAAAATCAAGCCTTGTTAACCCGGCAGAAATTACTAGAATACTCACCATATTGTTGTTCAAAATTCCATGACCCCCTATATGTAGTGTTTATCCACAGAGTTACGCACATCCGGACATTCTGTGTATAAACGGGGGATATTTTTTGTTTTCACCCTCACGGACAGGATATTACACGGCATGAATCAGAGTCTGCTTGTCACCAAACGCGATGGCCGCACCGAACGCATCAACCTCGATAAAATCCACCGCGTGCTGGACTGGGCTGCAGAAGGGCTGCACAACGTCTCTGTCTCCCAGGTAGAGCTTCGTTCTCATATCCAGTTCTACGAGGGCATGAAAACCTCTGACATCCATGAAACCATCATCAAGTCCGCCGCTGACCTGATCTCTCGCGATGCGCCTGACTATCAGTATATGGCGGCGCGCCTGGCCATCTTCCATCTGCGTAAAAAAGCCTACGGCCAGTTTGAACCGCCAAAGCTCTACGATCAGGTGAAGCGTATGGTCGATATGGGCAAATATGACCGCCATCTGCTGGAAGATTACAGCGCGGAAGAGTTCGAAGAGATGGACAGTTATATCGACCACTGGCGCGATATGAACTTCTCCTACGCGGCGGTGAAGCAGCTGGAAGGTAAATACCTGGCGCAGAACCGTGTGACCGGGGATATTTACGAAAGCGCGCAGTTCCTCTATATCCTGGTGGCTGCCTGCCTCTTCTCCGGCTACCCGCGCGAAACGCGTCTGGATTACGTGAAGCGTTTCTATGATGCGATCTCGACTTTCAAAATTTCGTTGCCTACGCCAATCATGTCCGGCGTGCGCACCCCTACCCGCCAGTTCAGCTCCTGTGTGCTGATCGAGTGCGGCGACAGCCTGGACTCCATTAACGCCACCTCCAGCGCTATCGTGAAATACGTTTCACAGCGTGCCGGTATCGGCATCAACGCTGGCCGCATTCGTGCGCTGGGCAGCCCGATCCGCGGTGGTGAAGCTTTCCATACCGGCTGTATTCCTTTCTACAAACATTTCCAGACTGCGGTGAAGTCCTGTTCTCAGGGCGGCGTTCGTGGCGGTGCGGCCACGCTGTTCTATCCAATGTGGCACCTGGAAGTGGAAAGCCTGCTGGTTCTGAAAAACAACCGCGGCGTGGAAGGAAACCGTGTTCGTCATATGGACTATGGTGTCCAGATCAACAAGCTGATGTATCAGCGCCTGTTGAAAGGTCAGGAGATCACGCTGTTCAGCCCTTCTGACGTCCCAGGCCTGTATGACGCCTTCTTCGCCGATCAGGACGAGTTCGAGCGCCTCTACACCAAATATGAAGCTGACGACAGCATCCGTAAGCAGCGCGTGAAGGCCGTTGACCTCTTCTCGCTGATGATGCAGGAACGCGCCTCTACCGGCCGTATCTATATTCAGAACGTTGACCACTGCAATACCCACAGCCCGTTCGATCCCGCTATCGCACCGGTTCGTCAGTCCAATCTCTGCCTGGAGATTGCGCTGCCAACCAAGCCGATGATGGACGTTAACGATGAAAATGGTGAGATCGCCCTCTGTACGCTGTCGGCGTTTAACCTGGGCGCGATTGAGAGCCTGGACGATCTGGAAGAGCTGGCGACGCTGGCCGTGCGTGCGCTGGATGCGCTGCTGGATTATCAGGATTACCCTATCCCGGCGGCTAAACGTGGCGCGATGGGCCGTCGTACGCTGGGAATAGGCGTGATCAACTTTGCTTACTATCTGGCGAAGCATGGCGTGCGTTACTCCGACGGCAGCGCCAACAACCTGACTCACAAAACGTTCGAAGCCATTCAGTTCTATCTGCTGAAAGCTTCTAACGAGCTGGCGAAAGAGCAAGGTGCCTGCCCGTGGTTTAACGAAACCACCTATGCGCAGGGCATTCTGCCTATCGACACCTATAAGAAAGATCTTGATGCGATCAGTAACGAGCCGCTGCACCTGGACTGGGAAGCGCTGCGCGAAGAGATCAAAACCCACGGCCTGCGCAACTCCACGCTCTCTGCCCTGATGCCGTCTGAGACCTCATCGCAGATCTCAAACGCCACTAACGGTATTGAGCCACCGCGCGGCCATATCAGCATCAAAGCATCGAAGGATGGCATTCTGCGTCAGGTTGTACCTGAGTATGAGCGCCTGAAAGAGAGCTACGAGCTGCTGTGGGATATGCCAAACAACGACGGTTATCTGCAACTGGTTGGCCTGATGCAGAAGTTTATCGACCAGGCTATCTCGTCGAACACCAACTACGACCCAACGCGTTTTGCCAACGGTCGCGTGCCGATGAAACAGTTGTTAAAAGATCTGCTTACCGCCTACAAATTTGGCGTAAAAACGCTCTACTATCAGAACACCCGTGACGGTGCAGAAGATACGCAGGAAGATATGGTGCCGTCCATTCAGGACGACGGCTGTGAAAGCGGCGCCTGCAAAATTTAAGCGTTAACTGCGGGGCGACGCCTGTCGCCTCCATCAATCATCTGTCAGGGCTGCTTTGCGCGGCCCGCTCTACGGATCACTATTCATGGCTTACACAACGTTTTCGCAAAACAAAAACAATCAGCTGGATGAACCGATGTTTTTCGGTCAGCCGGTCAACGTCGCCCGCTTCGATCAGCAGAAATATGAAATCTTTGAAAAGCTGATTGAAAAGCAGCTCTCCTTCTTCTGGCGCCCGGAAGAAGTGGATGTCTCAAGGGATCGCATCGACTATCAGGGCCTGCCGGAACATGAAAAGCACATTTTCATCAGTAACCTGAAATATCAGACGCTGCTGGACTCCATTCAGGGTCGCAGCCCGAACGTGGCGCTGCTGCCGCTGATTTCCATCCCTGAGCTGGAAACCTGGATTGAAACCTGGGCGTTCTCTGAAACCATTCACTCACGCTCTTACACACACATCATCCGTAATATCGTTAACGATCCGGCGATTGTGTTTGATGATATCGTGACCAATGAGCAGATCCTGTCGCGCGCTAAAGATATCTCTGCCTATTACGACGATCTGATTGAGATGACCAATTACTGGCATCTGCTGGGTGAAGGTACGCATCAGGTCAACGGTAAAAGCGTTACCGTCAGCCTGCGCGCCCTGAAAAAACAGCTCTATATCTGCCTGATGAGCGTGAACGCGCTGGAAGCGATCCGCTTCTACGTCAGCTTTGCCTGCTCCTTTGCCTTTGCCGAGCGCGAGCTGATGGAAGGCAACGCCAAAATCATCAAGCTGATCGCCCGTGACGAAGCGCTGCACCTGACCGGTACTCAGCATATGCTGAATCTGCTGCGCAGCGGTGAAGACGATCCTGAGATGGCGGAGATTGCCCGTGAATGCCGCCAGGAGTGTTATGACCTGTTTGTACTTGCCGCCCAGCAGGAGAAAGAGTGGGCAGAATATCTGTTCCGTGACGGCTCCATGATCGGCCTGAATAAAGATATCCTGTGCCAGTATATTGAGTACATTACCAATATCCGTATGCACGCGGTGGGTCTGGATCTGCCGTTCAAAACGCGCTCTAACCCTATCCCGTGGATCAACTCCTGGCTGGTTTCTGACAACGTGCAGGTTGCTCCACAGGAAGTTGAAGTCAGCTCCTATCTGGTGGGTCAGATTGACTCTGAAGTGGGTGAAAACGACTTCGACGACTTCCAGCTGTAAAATGGCCGGGTCACTCATCGTGCTGCGTGCTTCCGGCACGCAGCTGCAATGCGAGAAGGAGCACCCTTCGCTGCTGGACGCGCTGGAAGCCCATCAGATTTGCGTTGAGTATCAGTGTCGGGAAGGCTTCTGCGGCTCGTGCCGCACCCGCCTGCTGAAGGGTGAAGTCAGCTACGCGGCTAAACCGCTGGCCTTTGTACAGGATGATGAAATTCTCCCCTGCTGCTGCAAAGCCAACGGCGATATTGAGCTGGAGATGTAGCGCTGCTCTTTTCCCGCAATTGCCATAAAAAATGCCCCCGACAGATCCTGCCGGGGGCATTTTTTTTACCGGTCAATCCCGGCTCAGTCTTTCAGCGTTTCCACCACATCAATCCAGCCGTGTCCGGTTGAAACCTCGATACCGTTAAGCCAGCGGCGCAGCATGTTCTGCGCCATCATTGCTACCGTATCCTGGCGGGTCTTCAGGCCATGACGGTTGACGTTAAACTTCACGCGCTGCGCCCAGCTCCCTTCTGGCGTATGTAACGCAAAGCCCAGTTGCTCATCATAAATACCGCCCACCAGCAGCGCCAGCGATGCGCCGGACGTGGCGGCAAGCTGCCTGCTGCGCTCGATCATCGCCTGCAAAGACTCCGGCTGTGCAGGCAGCACGTTGCCCGCCGCCAGCGGTACTTGTGCCGAAGCAAGCTGCCAATGCAATAATCCGGCGGTAAACTGCTCGCTTACCGCAAGCGTGTAACCTTTTTCACTCAGGCGGCGTGCGAGCTGAGCGGGCAGCCCTTCCATCCCTTCAAAAATAGTGCTCTCGCCGGCAATTTCGCGCACCCGCTGCCAAAACTGCTCCATCTCAACCAGCTTAGAAGCAGGCCCGTTCAGCTTGAGTTCGATAATCGGCATGGAAGCGCGATAGCCCATCACCACCCCTTCCGGCAGCGGCAACGGCTCAATTTCGGCGGCCAGATCGCTCTCTCCACGTCCAAAGGTGGTAAGTCGCAGGCAAACCGGAGGTTCAGGCAGGTCGAAACGGGCTTTCAGCCGCGGCAAAATTTGCTCTTCGACCATCACTTTGTATTCAGAGGGAACGCCAGGGGTGAAAAATATCCAGCAGCGGTTCAGCTGCATCGCGAAGCCGCAGGCGGTACCAACCGGGTTATCCAGCATCTCGGCCCCTTCCGGGATTTCAGCCTGCTTGCGGTTGCTGTCGGCCATTTTGCGGCCCCGTTCGGCAAAAAAGGCCTCCATCTTCGCCAGCCATTCCTGGTGCATCACCAGTTTTACGCCCGCTGCTTTAGCCGCCGCGAGCGCACTGAGATCGTCGCTGGTCGGCCCCAGCCCTCCGTTGACAATCAGCACGTCGGCAACTTTGCTGCGCTCGGACAGCACCGTTACCAGCTCGTCAAGATTGTCGCCGGTAGTCTGGCGGCTGGTCATCGGCAGGCCATTTTCAAACAGCACACCGGCAAGCCAGGCCGCGTTGGTATCCACAATCTGACCGTGCAGGACTTCATCGCCAGTTGCGAGCATTTCCACTCTTATCATGTTGTTCTCCAGTTCGGGCAGCGTCGGTTAACTGTATGAACAGACCCCGATAAACACAACGTCATTTTTAGCGCTGTTTTGTTTCAGAGATGGCAGCGATAGCCAGAGCCAGATTGTCGGGAAGCGATTTTCGGGAGCACAATGGCGCCAACAATAGAGAACACCAATTAATAACCATTCTTTTATAGTGTATACCTTACTCAAAAGAGAGAAGCCCGATGATTAAAAAAGGACTGACTACCGCTGCTGGCGCACCTGTGGCCCACAACAATAACGCGATGACCGCCGGCCGCCGTGGCCCGATGCTGTTGCAGGATGTCTGGTTTCTGGAAAAATTAGCGCATTTTGATCGGGAAGTGATCCCGGAGCGCCGCATGCACGCCAAAGGTTCCGGAGCCTACGGGACTTTTACCGTGACTCAGGACATCACCCGCTTCAGCCGGGCCAAAATTTTCTCTGACATCGGCAAAAAAACAGATCTGTTTATGCGGTTCTCCACGGTTGCGGGTGAGCGCGGCGGGGCGGATGCAGAGCGCGATATCCGTGGTTTCTCAATGAAGTTTTACACTGAAGAAGGCAACTGGGATCTGGTGGGCAATAACACCCCGGTGTTCTATCTGCGCGATCCAATGAAGTTTCCCGATCTGAACCACGTGGTAAAGCGCGATCCGCGTACTAATCTGCGTAACCCAACCTATAAATGGGACTTTTTCTCCCAGCTTCCGGAGTCGCTGCACCAGCTGACCATTGATTTCAGCGACCGGGGCCTGCCCACCTCCTACCGCCATATTCATGGCTTTGGCAGCCATACTTACAGCTTTATTAACGATCGGCTGGAACGTTTCTGGGTGAAGTTCCATATGCGCTGCGAGCAGGGTATTGCCAATCTGATGGATGACGAAGCCGCGCTGTTGATTGGCCGGGACCGCGAAAGCTCACAGCGCGATCTCTTTGAAGCTATTGAAAAAGGCAACTTCCCGCGCTGGAAATTCTTTGTGCAGGTGATGCCGGAAGCGGAAGCGTCACAAACGCCTTATAACCCGTTTGATTTAACCAAAGTCTGGCCCCATGCGGATTATCCGCTGATTGAAGTGGGTGAGTTTGAGCTGAACCGCAATCCCGATAACTATTTCGCCGAAGTAGAGCAGGTCGCAATGAGCCCGGCTAACGTGGTACCCGGCATCGGCTTCTCTCCGGACCCTATGTTGCAGGGACGCCTCTTCTCTTATGGCGATGCCCACCGCTATCGCCTGGGCGTGAATCATCATCAGATCCCGGTGAATGCCCCTAAATGCCCGTTCCATAACTATCACCGTGACGGCGCGATGCGCGTGGACGGCAACAGCGGCAACGGCGCAACCTACGAACCGAACAGCTTTAACGTTTTCCAGGAGCAGCCGGACTACAGCGAGCCGCCGCTGTCGCTGGAAGGGGCCGCCGACCACTGGAACCATCGCGAGGATGAAGATTACTTTACCCAGCCGCGCGCCCTCTTCAATCTGTTGGGCGAGGAAGAGCATCAGCGCATGTTTAAACGTATTGCAGGAGAACTGATTCAGATCCCTGAGTTTATCCAGCAGCGCCAGATCGCCTTGTTCCATCAGGTCGATCCGGCTTACGGCGCGGGTGTTGAGCGCGCGCTTGCAGAGCTGAAGTAAGGGCCTGAAGGTCAGGCTGAGGCTGTTTCACCCGGCACCCTGGCCGACGACAGAGGCCGTGTTAAAAGACTGAGACGCAGGCTGGATATGAAGCCTGCGTCTCAGGCTGAAGCGGCGTTGCTGTTTCAGGAAGGCGGCTTAGTGCCGCCTTTTTTCCTGTTCAGCCACCCAGTTGATTAATGCCTGACGGGAGATCTTGATCCCGCCGCTATCCAGATTTGGCAAAGTGTACCAGCGTTGCGGGCGCTGAAAGCCTGCCAGCCTGGTCGCTGCCCACTCCGCCAGAGCGGAGAGCGTCAGTGGCTCACGCGTTGTTACCAGCGCAACCGGCCGGTGTCCATACTCCACATCCTCCAGCGGTACGATAAAAGCCTGCGTCACTCCAGGATGCAGCATCAGAATGGATTCAACCCACTCTGGCTGTATACCCTCACCTGCCGAGAAAAACTGGTTATCCAGGCGACCCTTTAGTAGCAGCTCATCCTCTTTGATCTCTCCGCTGTCCCTGGTGGTAAACCAGCCCTGCGCATCGGTTAACCTTATCAGATTGCCATGCTGCCAGTAGCCGCAGGCAAGCGCAGGGGAACGCAGCTGGATCTCACCTGCCACTATCCGAATACTGTGCCCTGGCAGCGCCCGGCCCACGCCAGGACGCCCGTCCGCCCGTTTGGCGGCCACGGTGGAGGCCGTTTCCGTCAAGCCGTAACCGCACCAGCAGGCGATCCCCCGCGCTCTGGCCTGCTCTGTCAGCGCCTCTGGTATTGCCGCTCCGCCCAGCAGGACGCTTTGCAGCGTTGCTGGCAGCGACGGGCGTTGCAGCAGTCGCCATAACTGTGCAGGCACCAGCGAGGCGAAGGTGCAGGTTTCCAGCGCCTGATGCAGAGGCTGCTCCCCTACTATTCCCAGCCCGGCACCGCTCAGCAGCCAGCGCCAGACGATGCCCTGCCCGGAAACATGGTAAAGCGGCAGCGAAAGCAGCCAGCTCTCTCCGGAGGTGAAACTGAGTGCGCTCACCACGCCAGCTGCGCTGGCAAGATGGGCGCTGAAGGTATGGGCCGCGGCTTTCGGCAGCCCGCTGGAGCCAGAGGTCAGGGTCAGCGTGGCGATCTGTTGCGCATTCCAGCTATAACGGGGCTGAAAGGTCTGCGAACGTAAAGCCAGCGGTGTCAGCGACGGCAGAGATGCGCCCTCCAGCGACAGGGCAAACTCACAGTCCAGCGTGGGCAACAGAGCCATTAATTGTACTGTCGGAAGCTGAGGATTGAGCGGCAATACCCGTGCTCCACATTGCAGCAGTGCGAGGTAAGCCAACAGCCCCTGCTGACTGCTTTTCGCTTTCAGCACCACCCCACACCCCTGATCTACGCCCTGTAGCATAAACCCCGCAGCCAGCCGTTCAACCTGCACGGCCAGATCCGCCCAGGTAAGCCTCTGCTTCTCATTGATCAGCGCAATCTGCTGAGGTTTACGCTCTGCCCAGTAGCGCCAGGGCCATTCTGTTACTGCCGCCATACGCACTCCAGCTGGCCGGGTGCAAGCACGGGAAGCGTGCAATCGGGCCAGCTACGCACCAGCTGATGCTGCATCATAGCCAGCGTATCCAGCCCTGGGGTGACGTCAGGAGTGAGCCAGTGCGCAATGCGGGCCAGCTGAGATAACCCGAGGCTGGACTCCAGCGACGAGCTGATCACCGCTTTCAGCCCTGCCTGGTGAGCCTGAGCGATCAGCTGGCGCACTTTGGTGAGGCTCCCTGTCAGCGTCGGCTTAATGACAATGGCTCTGACGCCCGGCTCGCCCAGAGGCCGGAAGCCCGTTTCTCTGGCGCTTTCATCCCAACCCAGCGCGATACCTGTTTCTGCCGAGAAACGCAGAGAGTCGCCCGGAGTGCGGCAAGGCTCCTCAAGAAAAGCGATGCGCGGACGCCGTTCGACAGCCACAAAGCGGGCAAAATTGAGCGCCTTCTCCAGCGTCCAGCTGCGGTTGGCATCCAGCCGCAGAGTTAATGCGGGCAGCGCCTCCAGCAGCAGATTGACCATCATGCCATCGCGCACCGGTTCACAGAGGCCAACTTTCATTTTCGCCAGCGGGTTAGCCTGCTGTTGCAGGCGCAGGAGCAGATCGTCGGGATCTCGCGTGCACAGTATTGCGCTGTGGTAACTCCCCTCTGCTGGCAGGGTTGCTGAAAGCTCCGCCAGCGCACAGCTCAGGCCAAAGGCGACCGAAGGCAAAAGACTCTCCACCGGCTGCCTGCCTGCGCACCACGACGCCAGCCAGGTAACAGTTTCTCTGTGCGCTTCTGCCACCGTTTCCTGACTGAAACCGGGCAGCGGGGCAATTTCCCCCCATCCCTGCCGGGTGCCGCTGCTCAGCCTGACCAGCAGGCCGCTACGGGTTTTAAGCCGCCTGTCACGTAAAACCACACCGGCTTCAAGGGGGATCTCCCAGGCAAATACCTCTGCCCCGCGCATCAGGGATTCCGCTTAAATTTGCTGAAATCTGGCGGACGCTTCTGGTTAAACGCGTTTCGGCCTTCCTGCCCCTCTTCGGTCATATAGAACAGCATCGTGGCATTGCCCGCCAGCTCCTGTAGCCCCGCCTGACCGTCACAATCTGCGTTCAGCGCCGCCTTCAGGCAGCGAAGCGCCATCGGGCTGTTCTGCAACATCTCGCGGCACCAGCGCACCGTTTCTCGCTCCAGCTCAGCCAGCGGCACCACAGTGTTGACCAGCCCCATCTCCAGCGCCTGTTGGGCGTTATACATCCGGCACAAGAACCAGATCTCACGGGCTTTTTTCTGCCCGACAATACGCGCCATATAGGCCGCACCCCATCCACCGTCAAACGACCCGACTTTCGGGCCTGTCTGACCGAACTGCGCATTATCTGCGGCAATGGTCAGGTCACACAACATATGCAGCACATGGCCGCCGCCCACGGCGTAGCCCGCTACCATCGCCACCACCGGTTTTGGACAGGTACGGATCTGGCGCTGAAAATCCAGTACGTTCAGGTGATGAACGCCCGAGGCGTCCAGGTAACCGCCGTAGTCGCCCCGCACCTTCTGGTCGCCACCGGCACAAAAGGCCTCATCGCCCTGCCCGGTCAAAATAATGACTCCAATCTGCTCATCAAAACGGGCATCCTGCAACGCAGTCAGCATCTCCTTCACCGTTTGCGGCCGGAAAGCGTTGCGCACCTCTGGCCGGTTAAGGGTGATTTTTGCGATGCCGTCTGCGGATTTATGGTAATGAATGTCGCTGAAAGCCTGGCCGGAATCGAGCCATTCAATCGGCGCGGAAAGCAGCTGTTGATCGGGATAAATCATCGGAGTTCCTCAGGAGTAAGCCGCTGCGCCAGTTGCCGGACAAAGGCAGAGGGGTTGGCACGGTGGGCATTGTGGCCTGCGCCAGGGATCAGCTCACAAGGGAGTGAAGCCTGGGCCGCCAGCTGTTGAAATTTGCGATCCTGCTCACCGCAAAAGTAGTGAAACGGCACGGAGAGTCGGTGCAGTTCGGGTACCAGCCAGGGCTGCCTGGCCAGAGAGGTTGCTGATAACATTGCTGCTACCGCTGCGCCATGGTTATGCCGGCGTTTAGCAATCAGCGAGGCGCGTTGAGACCTGGTAAGCGAGGCAAAGACCGGCTGCTGATACCAGGCCTCAAGCGTGTGGAGCAGAGGCTGCTCGCGGAAGCGCCTGGCCCAGCGCTCATCCTGTTCAAGCCTGAGCGCTCTCTGTTCAGAGCAGTCAAGGCCGGGATGCCCTCCCTCCACGACCACACCTTCAAGCCCCCTCTCTGCATGGCGGCAGGCGTGGTAGATCGCCAGGCGTCCGCCAAGGGAATAGCCAATCAGCCAGTAGCGCCGGACACGATGATAACGGAGCGTACGGCTCAGGGTGGCCGACAGCGCCTCAAAGCCGGTGGTAAACTGCGCCTGTGAGCCGCCGTGCCCCGGCAAATTGATACTCAGCTGGGGCCTTTTGCCCATCAGGGATTGCACCTCCCGCCACTCTTCAGCATCGCCAAGCAGCCCATGCAGCCAGACCAGCACCGGTTCCGATGCGCTATGCTTGCCCTGCCAGTGCGCGTGCAGGATCATTTCCCTCCCCCGTTCCCGGCTTCTGCCAGGGGCTGGATCAAATTGGCATGATGTGTTTGCGATGCATTCTGCGATAACTCACCGCGCCAGCTCTGCGCCAGGCTTCGGGCGCCCGCGGCGTCAGCTACCTGCAACTCGATCAGCGTTGCGCCACCCTGCCATCCCTGTGTCAGGGCATTATTTAGCGACTGCCATCCATCAGGCCGGTAATAAGCCAGCCCAAACAGCCTTGCGGCGGCGGAAAAGTCAACCTGCTGCGGCATTGCAAAGTAGCGTTCCCGTTCCGTTTCCGGCGTAGGTAACAGCGAAAAAATCTGGCCGCCGTGGTTATTGATAACGATCACCACCACCGGGCCGGGGGAGTGTTGCAGCAGCGCCAGGCTGTTTACATCATAAAGCGCAGAGATATCACCGATGATCGCCAGCAATGGCCTGTTGCCGCCACGCTGTACGCCCGCTGCTGTTGCAATCAGTCCATCAATTCCGCTGGCGCCCCGGTTGGCAAACACCGGATAGCCTGCGGGAAGCTGAGCATAACTGTCCACCAGCCGGATAGTCAGGCTGTTACCAAGAAACAGTACGCCCTGTTTGGGGAGCAAAGCAGGCAGGCGCTGCGCCAGGCCAACTTCACTCAGCACGGAGTGGCAGGATGCTTGCGGTTCTGGCGCTGGCTCAGTTTCAGCGAAAGCGGGCTGGCGATATAATCCTCCCTCTGCTGCTACAGCCTGACTGGATTCACCGGAAACGGGCTGAAAAAGCCCTTCCCGCTCTGCCGCTAATTGAGTTTGATCGGCTTCACTGGAAACGAGCTGACAGGATACTGAGCAGTCGGCCACCAGCGAATGCAATTCAGGACACCACTCAGGCTGTTCCGGTGCGGGATGGGCTGCAAGCCAGGGTTGGATCTCAGCCTGAATACGGCAGCCGCGAAGGTGAGCGGGATCCCGTCTGCCCGGCATCGCTTCCACCAGCCAGTATGCCGCCGGCTGGCATAGCGAGAGCCAGTTCAGAATGGCTTTGCCGACAAGATGGCTGCCAAACTGCACCACAATTTCCACCCCGGAAAGCCAGTTAACCGCACGGGGGTCGGCAAGCCAGCGTGAGGCATAAGGCAGCGGCTGCCCTGTTTGCGACTGTATATCAGCAAGCAACGGCCAGCCCAAACGGCTTGCCCAGGCGGCAACGGCCACGCCCTCTTCGGCGCGCATTTTTCCGGCAATCACCACCCCCCGCTTTTGCCGCCAGCCGGGCCAGTCGTTGTTCACCGGCGTTTGCGTTGTGCAAGAGTGTTCAAGCCAGGGCCGTTGCTCCTGCCACCATTTCCCAAGGCCAGCGTGCCAGCTCTGATATGCAGCAGGATCGCCGCCATAAAGCGGTTCGGCAAAAGGGCAATTGATCTGCACTGCGCCAGAGGTCTGCTGGCTTAACACTGAATCAATAGCTGACACCAGCCAGCGGGCAGGAATATCCGCGGTCGGGCGCGGGAGGTTAAGCGTAGCGGCATGGCTGGCAAACAGCCCCGTCTGCTCGATGGCCTGATTTGCCCCGCAGTCGATCAATTCTGCCGGGCGGTCTGCGCTGAGGACGATCAGCCTCTCGCCGGTGAGCCTGGCTTCAATGATAGCGGGATAGAGATTGGCAACGGCCGTACCGGAGGTCACGATAAGGGCCACCGGCTCTGCGGTAGATTTTGCCAGCCCCAGCGCCAGATGGCCCAACCCGCGTTCGTCAAAGTGGGTATGGCAAACCAGCCGGGCATGAGCGGCAGCGGCAAGCGTTAGCGGCGCAGAGCGCGAACCCGGAGCGATACAAATATGGCGCACCTGATGACGCGTCACGGCTTCAAGTATCACCTCCGCCCAGCGGCGGTTAAAGGTACTGTGTGACATATCCCACTCCTGAGCAAAGTGGGCACCAGTATAAAAGAGCTGAATACCGCTCATTTTGATTTGGGGCAGGATCCTTCCGCAATTTCCACCCCGGCAAGACCGGCCAGGCCCGAAGCCTTGTGGTTGATCTCCTGCCACTCCAGGTCGGCTTCAGAACCGGCCACGATCCCTGCGCCTGCATAGAAGCGCACGCTACTCTTTTCCACCCAGGCAGAGCGTAAAGCCACGGAGAATTCGCTTTCTCCGGCTGAAAGCCATCCCACAGAACCGGCATACCAGTTACGTGAGAAAGGTTCGTGGTGATGAATAAAGTTTAAAGCCGCCTTGCGGGGAAGCCCGGCGACCGCTGCGGTAGGCTGTAGCTGTTGCAGGATCTGCTTATCGTCCGGCTGGTGCAAGCTGGCCTGGATCTCACGACGAAGATGCTGAACCTTCCGCAGACGAACAATCTGCGCCGGAGCGACATCCAGCCCCTGGGTCACAGCGTGCAGCTGCTGGCAGATATCCTCCACAACGAGGCCATTCTCACGTCTGTTTTTCTCATCAGCAAACAGCGCTTCGGCCCACAGAGAGGCCTGTAGCGCATCCTTGCTGTTTTCACAGGTTCCGGCCAGCGCCTCTGTTCTCAGCGCCAGCCCCTGACGGTGATAAAGACGTTCCGGGCTGGAGCCAACAAAAGCCTGGTGTGGCCCCTGCGCCAACAGAAAGTGATAACAGTGATGATTGACCTCACGGCTGGCGGCCAGCAGAGCATGGGGCGAGAGAGGCTCGGGAAAACTGACGTCGGTGGCGCGGGCCAGTACCACTTTCTCCAGCTCGCCAGTTTTGATTGCCTGAAGCGCCAGCGCCACGCGCGCGCCCCAGCCTTGTTTGTCGGGGGAGTGCTGGCAGGCAGAGGGGCAAGTGGGCAGCGCGGGCAGCGGCACGGCGGGCTGGAGTGTGGAGAGCATACGCAGAGTGGCTTGCGCCTGCTGGTAGAGATCGCCATAAAGATAAACGTTCAGCCTCTCTCTGCGCCACAGCAGGCGGGGTAAAAACAGATAACATCGTTGCAGAGCAAATTCGTTGACGCCAACCAGGCACCCTGCCTCGGGCAGGGTGTTGAGCAGCCGGGCGGCCTGAGCCAGCGTTTCAGCGCGCGCCACCTCGCCCAGCGCCATCAGCGTTTCGTTTCCTTCTCTGGCCTGCCAGTAAAATTGCGGCCATACAGACTGCGCAGCCAGCCAGGCTAAGCCTTCGCTGGATGAGTCCAACGCCGCTGAAAAATGCAGAAAACCCTGCTGACAGGGGGAGACGGCATCAAGCTGCCTTTGCAGCTGAAGCAGAGCGAAAGATAGCGGCATTGCGGCGTCCGGAGAGAAGAGGATTTTGCCAGTTTAGCGGGGAGAAAGATTCTCTGTTTTGATCTGGGCTAACTCGCCCACAAGCACAACGGGCGCCCCGAAGGACGCCCGTTGCTTATGACGGATGCTGAGCCTTAACGGCGCGCCAGCAACAGTCCCACGACCAGCCCCAGAGTGGCGCCAACGCCAATTCCCTGCCACGGCTTTTCGTGCACGTATTCATCTGCCCGGTAAGCAACTTGTTTCGCACGAACATAATAAGTGTCGGTCGCGTTGCTGACGCGAGACTTCACGTCGTTCAACGAGGCTTCTGCTTTGGCTTTCAGGTCGAGATATTTTTGGTCTGCCGGATCGCCAGAGGATTTCAGAACATCTTCCAGCGTTTGCGTCAGCAGCGCCAGGTCGTCATCCAGGCGGTTCTCTTCAGGTGCAATTGTTGTAGCCATAACATCTCCTTGTGCGAATAAAATTCTCCATTAACTATAGACACTATTTGCCAGACTGCCCGCGAACCTTTCCAGGAATTGCCTGATAATGCTGCTGTTAAGGCGCAAAACCCAGAAACCGGTCAGGACGACCGGCGACCATGAAGCGTTCTTTGTAACAGGATGCCCGAAGAAGAGCCTCCGGGGCGAGGTTACTTTGCAAACATCCGGCTGATATCTTTAAAGGCCTTAAACTCCAGCGCATTGCCGCAGGGATCGAAGAAAAACATCGTCGCCTGCTCACCCACCTGCCCCTTGAAACGGATATAAGGCTCAATCTCAAATTTGACCCTGAAATCACGCAGGCGCGCCGCCAGCTGCTCCCACTCTTCCCAGCTCAGCACCAGCCCGAAATGGGGAACGGGTACGCCGTGGCCATCCACATGGTTCGTGTGCACGGCATCCTGCGCTGCGGTTTTCGGTGCCTGATGGATCACCAACTGGTGACCATAAAAATCGAAATCTACCCACTGCTCACTGGAGCGCCCTTCCGGAAGATTAAACACTGTGCCGTAGAAATGGCGCGCAGCGGCGAGGTCATGCACGGGGATTGCCAGATGAAACGGACTGAGAGCCATTGAATTCTCCGGTAGCGAATAAAGGACGAGATGTTTGTCTATTCTTAGCGATAATATTTTTTATGAAAAGCGAATATCTTTACAATGAATCAACAATTTTTTTGCGGGATCGGTCGTTATGCTGCGTGAGATTAAAACCTTTGTTGCCGTCAGCCAGTTTGGCACTTTTGCCGCCGCCGGACAGCAGACTGGCCTGACACAGTCTGCCGTCAGCGCACAAATGCGAACGCTGGAAAATGCGCTCGGCATCAGGCTGTTTGACCGCTCGGGCCGCGCCGTGGCGCTTAACGCCGAAGGCACCCGTATCCTGCCGATGGCACAGGAGATGCTGGCGCTTTTTTCCCGCATGGCGCAGCCGGAGGATCTTGTGGACTATCGCGGTGCTATCAAGATAGGGGCTATCTCTTCGGTCCAAACGGGTTTACTGCCAGCGGTGCTGGTTAGCGTGCATCAGCAGGCGTCAGCACTGGAAACCAAGCTTATTCCCGGCGTCTCCTCCAGTCTGCTGACGCAGGTAGATGCCGGAAATATCGATTTAGCCGTGATTATCAAACCCAGCTTTGCGCTGACTAAAGACCTCTATGCCGAGACGCTGCAAAAAGAGCCTTACGTGCTGATTACGCCGCCGGACGTGAGCGGTGATAACGCGGTAGATCTGATCCGTCAGCATCCCTTTATCCGTTACGACCGCTCCTCATTTGGCGGCAGAATGGTCAGCCAGTTTCTGCGTGAGCAGCGGCTCGATCCGCAGCTGGCGCTGGAAATTGATGAAATTGATGCCATCGTGAAAATGGTAGAGTTGCGCCTTGGCGTTGCGCTGGTGCCTTTGGCTGGCCTCTGGCGGGATCGTCCGGCTAACGTACGCATCATCCCGCTGGCCGGGCTGACTTTTTATCGCGAACTGATTGTGGTGATGCGCCATGCAAACCGCCAGGCTCCGTTGCATAAATTTATTACCGACAGGCTTCGTCATCACGCGGCTTCCCCCCTTCCCCTGCCCGCAGTGGAGTAAATAGGCCACGGTTTCAGAGGAATACACTGCTTTTGCCGGATTTATCTGATAAGTTTTTGCTGCACTGAATTTTCACCCCCACAAGCTGTCGTAACTCCCTGTGACCTGTGTCACATCCGGGTAAAGCAGAGTGTAACTACACGATAGTCTCTACAAACTCCGTTCAGCAAAGGGAATGACTTCTGGCATGAATCGAAGAATGTTTATGAAAGCGTCAATGGCTTTCGCTACGGTAAGCGGTATGTCCGGTTTATCAACGCTGTTTGCACAAGCGGCCTGGGCAGATACCGATATCGCCGACGGCTCTGCTAAGCGGTTTGATTTTAACGTGCTGAAGCAGATGGCGGCCGACTTAGCCAAAAAACCTTACGGTGGCGCGCCAGCTCCGCTGCCAGAAACCCTGGCCACCCTGACGCCGCAGGCTTATAACGAAATTCAGTACGACGCCAGTCACTCGCTGTGGAACGCTATTCCTGACCGCGAGCTTGACGTTCAGTTCTTCCACGTTGGTATGGGCTTTAAGCGTCGTCTGCGCATGTTCTCCGTGGATGCCGCAAGCCGCGAAGCGCGAGAAATTCACTTCCGCCCGGAGTTGTTCAACTATCACAACGCCAAAGTGGACACCAAACAGCTGGAAGGCAAAACCGATTTAGGCTTTGCTGGTTTCCGCGCCTTTAAAAAGCCTGAGCTGGCCAGCCGGGATATCGTCTCTTTCCTTGGCGCAAGCTACTTCCGCGCAGTGGATGAAACCTATCAGTATGGCCTCTCCGCTCGTGGCGTGGCTATCGACACCTTCAGCAACGGCAAAGAAGAGTTCCCGGACTTTACCGCCTTCTGGTTTGAGACGCCCAAGGCTGGCGACACGACCTTTACCGTTTACACGCTGCTGGATGGCGCAAGCTGCACGGGTGCCTTCAAATTCATCATTCATTGTGAAGAGAAGCGCGTAGTAATGGAGGTGGAAAACCACCTTTATGCCCGTAAAGATATCGATCAGCTCGGCATCGCGCCAATGACCACCATGTTCAGCTGCGGCAACAATGAGCGCCGCATGTGCGACACCATCCACCCGCAAATTCACGACTCCGACCGTCTGGCGATGTGGACAGGCATGGGAGAATGGATCTGCCGTCCGCTGAATAACCCTCAGCGCCTGACCTACAACGCTTACCAGGATGAAAATCCGCGCGGTTTCGGCATGTTACAGCTAAATCATGACTTCCAGGATTATCAGGATGTGATTGGCTGGTATAACAAGCGTCCAAGTCTGTGGGTGGAACCCGTCGGCAAATGGGGTAAAGGTGCCATCAACCTGATGGAGATCCCAACCACGGGTGAAACGCTGGATAATATTGTCTGCTTCTGGCGGCCGGCAGAGGCGATCAAAGCAGGCAGCGAGCACAGCTTCAGCTACAAGCTTTACTGGAGTGGCCTGCCACCGGTTCGCAGCGGCTTATCCCGCGTGAATGCAACCCGCACCGGCATGGGCGGCTTCCCGGAAGGCTGGGCGCCGGGTGAACACTATCCTGATGTCTGGGCCCGCCGTTTTGCGGTGGACTTTGTGGGGGGCGATCTGAAAGCAGCCGCGCCGAAAGGCATTGAGCCGGTGATCACCACTACCTCCGGTACCATTAAGCAGGTTGAGATCCTCTACGTTGAACCTGTCGATGGCTACCGGATCCTGTTTGACTGGTATCCGGACAGCGACTCGACTGAGGCGGTGAATCTGCGCCTGTTCCTGCGCACTAAAGAGGAAACGCTGAGCGAAACGTGGCTCTATCAGTACTTCCCGCCACCGCCAGATAAACGCAAATACGTTGATGACCGGCAGATGACGGCCGGGTAAATCACTCAGGGTGAGGAGAATTTCCTCACCCTTTTTTATTTTATCGCCAGTAACTCCCTTTTCTGCTTTCTGCTTTCTGCTCTCTGCTTTCTGCTTTCAGTCTACCTGGCCTTTTCAGGCTGCGGATCCTGTTCGGGTTGAGCTTCAAGGATCAGTGAATTGCTTTTTTTGTTTAAGGTCTTCAGCACGGGTTGCAGCTCACGCAGCACCCGATCTAACTGCTGCATATTCTCTGTAAGCGTGGCGTAAGCGGGCGAACCCGGCTGCAATCCTTTTAAACTGCGGGCCATTTCGCGTAGCGTTTGCTGCGTCTCCAGTGGAAGCTGTCTCATCGCCGGGCTGGCTATCAGGGCGTTGATATTCCTTAAAGTGCTCTGAAGCGCCTGCATTGTACGGCCGCTTTCCCGTAGCGTCCCTGTTGCCTCTGTTACCAGTGGGTTCAGCGGCAGGCCCGTTAACTTATCCAGGGTGATAAGCAACTTTTGTTGCAGTTGATTCAGTCCGCTGCCCAATGTAGGAATAACTTTGTATCCTGCAACGGTTTCCGGCCCCTTATAAGCTGCCACCGTGGGATAGAAATCTAAATCAATATAGAGTGACCCCGAAAGCAGATTACCGGTCTTCAGTTTGGCGTGCAGTCCCCGTTTCATCGCCTCCCGGATCCGCGCAGCCGCATCGACACCCTGGTTGATGGCATTAATAAAACGATCAGGCTCTATCCGGATCAGCACCGGCACCCGATAACCTTCGCGAAGATCCTGCGCGCCATCGGGTAAATAGAGAGGGAAACGATCGACAGTACCAAGGCGAACGCCGCGGAACTCTACCGGCGCACCCGGCTGAAGCCCGCGCACTGAGTTGGTGAAAAATAGCAGGTAGTCGATATGCGTGGTGTAGAGAGAGTGCTCTGTACTTTCCCGATCGTCAAAAAGAAGATATTCCGTTTTGTCGGCAGCTTTTTCACCCCGCTCCCACCCCTCAGGCACGTCAAAGCTGACGCCACCGCTGAGAAGAGTCGTCAGGGATCCCATCTCAATACGCATCCCGGAGGCAGAAATGGCGACAGCAATCCCGCTCTCTTTCCAGAAATGGACATTGGCAGTCACCAGACGATCGTAAGGTGCGGCAATAAAGAGCTGATAAAGCATTCTCCGCTTATCCGTATCCAGCCTGCCCTTTTCTACCCTGCCTACGCGATATCCGCGGAAGAGAACCGGATCGCCCGGAGTCAGCTGTCCGGCTTTAGCACTGACAAGAGTAACGCGAATGCCAGCCGTGCTGGCGGCAGCATAGGGCGCCATTTTCAGCAGTGAATAATGCGCTGGCCGCGCGCCAGAGCGCCCCGGTTGTAGCTCTATATAGGCACCTGATAACAGGGTGGAAAGGCCGGTCACCCCTTCCCGCCCTATATAGGGTTTTACAATCCAAAAAAGCGTATCTGCATGCAGCAGTTTTTCCATGCCACTGTTCAGCCTCACTTTGATTTCAACATGATGCAGATCCTCTGCCAGGGTCACGCTCTCGACACTGCCTATGGCGACACTGCGACTCTTAATCAGGGTTTTACCTGCCTGTATTCCCTCTGCATTTTCAACCAGCAGCCTGACTTCCGGCCCCTGAACGCTGTAGTGCCAGAAAAGGATTGCTCCTCCCATCAGCAGGGTGAAAAGCGGCACAATCCAGACGAGTGACCAGCGTGAGGGCTGATTACTGGCGGCGGTGGCAATCTCATGATCGTTTGCAGTCAAGGCGAGGCTCCCCGGAATAGCGTTATTGATCAAAGCCAACGGCAGCCTGACAGCGCCATAAGATCGTTTAAATAACTTGTGTTAAAGCAGCAGACAACAGAATACTACTTGAAGCCATTTTCTGACTTTAAAATAAGTCACGCGTCACATAAATTCGTCACTGATATCAAGGCTGCATTGCTAATTTATTAGCAGACTAATGAGTTACAACAAAATTATTTTTTTAATAAATAGCAGCAGAAATTATCTCTTCATTCCGTAATGATTAAAACGCGGAATAAAAAATAATTATTCACTTATACCCTTATCTCTGTTTGCAGAGGTAATGCATAATCTCTGGTTATGAAAGCTGTTGTAACAAAGGCATTCCCTCCTGAATTTTATAGGAATAAATTTCAGGCTTTTAGTGCGGTGTTAAATGTTGTCGAAAAAAATTATTCCTGTCAGGCATTACCCCTCCGATAAAAAGACCAATAATTATTATTCCATCCTGCGTCCGTATAGAGTCGTCTGGCATTAACACCACTGACGACTATATTCATTACAACTCAATCACTCTCCGAGGCGGGTATGTTTCTTAACTACTTTGCGCTGGGCGTTCTGGTGTTTGTCCTGCTGGTGATTTTTTATGGCGTGATAATCCTCCACGACATTCCTTATCTGATTGCCAAATCACGCAATCATCCCCATGCCGATGCAATTCATGTTGCAGGCTGGGTAAGTCTTTTTACCCTGCACGTTATCTGGCCATTTTTATGGATCTGGGCCACGCTCTACCAGCCTGAGCGTGGCTGGGGGATGCAGCATACAGATAGTACACAGCATACAGATAGTACACTGCGGCAGCTGGAGCAACGTGTAGCCGAACTGGAACAAAAGCAGACTAATCCTCCCCAGACGCCGCCGGAGTAATACTATGGACCTGCTCATTATTCTCACCTATGTAGCGCTGGCATGGAGCGTTTTCAAGATATTTAAAATTCCGGTAAATAAATGGACCTTGCCGACGGCGGCCCTGGGCGGAGTCATTTTGGTGGGTGGGCTGATCTTACTGATGAACTATAACCATCCTTACACCTCGCTGGCGCAGAAAGCGGTAATAGCCATACCAATCACGCCACAAGTTACCGGTGTGGTTAAAAGAGTCACCGAAAAACAGAACCAGCCTATTAAAAAAGGGGAGATGCTTTTCGAACTGGATAATACCCGCTTTCAGGCCAGAGTTGATCGGCTGGAAGCGGACCTGGTGACAGCCGTGCATAATATCCGGTCGATTCGTGGCCAGTTAGAAGAAGCGATAGCCAACACCAGCTACGTCTCTGCTGAACGGGACCGCCTGCTACAGGATTATCAACGCTATCTGAAAGGGAGTAAGGCAAAGGTTAATCCTTTCTCTGAGAGGGATATCGACAACGCCCGACAGAATTTTCTGGGCCAGGATGCGCTGGTAAAAAGTTCTGTTGCGGAACAGGCGCAAATAAAAAGTCAGTTAGAGAGCGTAGTGAATGGTGAGCAATCGCAAATTGTCAGCCTGAGAGCCCAACTGGCTGAGGCGCGGTATAACCTTGAACAAACGGTAGTTCGCGCTCCCGGCGACGGCTACGTTACTCAGGTTCTTATTCGTCCGGGTACCTACGCAGCCGCTTTGCCACTGCGTCCGGTGATGATTTTTATTCCGGCGCAGAAGCGACAGATTATTGCTCAATTCAGAGAGAATTCACTGTTGCGACTGGAAGCCGGCGATCTCGCTGAAGCGGTTTTCAATGCGCTTCCCGGCCAGGTCTTCGAGGGAAGACTTGTTACCGTTCTGCCTGTAATTCCCGGCGGGAGCTATCAGGCTCAGGGAACCCTGCAATCATTAAATAACGTTAACGCCGCCAATGGCGTGCTGGCAATCATCGAACTTAAGGCAAACCCGGAAGTTGACGCATTACCGGATGGGATCTCGGGGCAGGTCGCCATCTATTCTGACCATTTTTCCCACGTTTCCGTGATGCGTAAAGTGCTGCTGCGGATGACCAGCTGGATGCATTATCTTTATCTGGACCATTAGTTTTTTATCATCCGAGGCCTCTCTGGCAGGAGCGAGGTTCTGAAAATTAAGCCTGTAGAGAGCCTGACGTCTGGTAATTATTACAGGCTGAATTTATATAGCCTCTGCTTTTTTCTACACATCACATAATATTATTAGCATGCAAATAAAGACAGAAATAAAAAAACACCTCCATCAGTTAATATAAAAAATTAATTATTGTAGAGTTGAAACCAGCCTCACAAAAATAATTCTATTCACTTCTAAAATTAGAAAACAGCATGAGTATATCCGTGCCCACAAAAATTTTCGTCTGATTACTTTTATTAAGGGCTTAAATAATGAAAAATATTGTTGCAGCCGTGTTGATTTCAGCAGTGTCCTTCAGTTCCTTTGCAGCAGAGATGATGCAGAAAAAGGAATTTGAAAAAGTGCAGGATCAGTACGTAAAAGTGGGGAGTATCTCCACCTCGGGTGAAACCAGCGCAGCTGATGCGAAGGCTGAGCTATCCAAAATGGCTGATGCTAAAGGAGGCGATATTTTTGTTCTGACATCTGGTAATACTAATAACAAAATGCACGGCACGGCCGATATCTATAAAAAACGTTAACAGCAAGCAGGCTGTCAACATCACTCATCTTGCGGTGACTGATGTTGACACGACTATTTTGCCGCACGCACCATATCAATATGAGGAATATTATCCTCAAGGTAGCTATCGCTGACTACCAGGAAGCCAAAGCGACCATAGAATTCCTGAAGATGGGCCTGCGCAGAAAGAAAAATTTTGTGCTGCGGCCAGTAGTGTTCACAGCAGGCGATAGCCTGTTCCATCAGCCGGTTTCCCAGACTTAATCCTCGCGCCTCGCTTGCGACAATCACCCGACCAATTTTTACCGGTTTCTCCAGCGATTCTGGCGCAAGTATCCGCGCATATGCCAGCAGCTGACGATCAAAAACCGCCAGCAGATGCCGGTTTTCACCCGCTAAATCAGCCCCATCCAGATCCTGATAAGGGCAATTTTGCTCGACGATAAACACCGCGTTGCGCAAGGCCATAATCTGATAAAGCTGCTGAACGCTGAGGTCGCTGTGATGCAGATCCTGCCAGTACACTTCCATATAGGTTGCTCCGCTCTTCGCTGGTTTTATTTACGCCAAAAAAAAACGGGCCACAGTGAGCCCGTTTATCACATACCCTGTAGCTTACATCAGTGGCTGAGCCATCTGCACCAGCGAAATCAGCGGCTGAGGATAGATACCCAGCAGCAGCACCAGAATCGCGGAGATCAGCACTACCACACCGCCTGCGCTGAATGCCCAGTTGGCTGGGGTATCACGTTGCAGCAGCTCTGGCGGGTTCAGGTAGAGGCTCACCGTCACACGCAGATAGTAGTAAAGGCCAATTGCACTACCGACCACTACCGCACCAGTCAGCCACCACAAGTGAGCGCCCACACCAACGGCAATTACGTAGAACTTACCAATAAAGCCCAGCGTCATCGGAATACCCGCCAGCGACAGCATCATCACCGTCATCACTGCTGACAGGATAGGACGGTGCCAGAACAGGCCACGGTAGGAGTAGAGCGAATCTGCATCCGGCCCGCGATAAGGGCTGGACATCAGGCTGACCACGCCAAACGCGCCGAGGCTGCTGAACAGATAACCTGCCAGATAAACGCCCACGGTTTCCAGCGACAGCTGATGCGTCTGGATAGCAATCAGCGCCACCAGCAGATAGCCCAGGTGAGCAATGGAAGAGTAGCCCAGCAGACGTTTGATGTTGCTCTGCGAGATAGCCATCAGGTTACCGAACAGAATAGAAGCCACGGCAATGATAGCCAGTACCAGACGTACCGCTTCGCTGTCCGCTACCGGTGCATAGAGGAACAGACGCATTACCACGCCGAAGATAGCGATCTTGCTGGCTGTCGCCAGGAAGGTCGAAACCGGCGCAGGTGCGCCCTGATACACATCCGGTGTCCAGAGATGGAAAGGTACCAGCGACAGCTTAAAGCCCAGACCCACAATCATCATACCCAGCCCAGCCAGCAGCAGCGGTTGATGGATAAGGCCATCGTTCAGGCTCTTGCCCAGCGCCACAAAGCTCAGGTTACCGGAATCTGCATAGACCATCGCCATCCCGAACAGCAGGAAAGAGGAGGCCACCGCAGACATAATGGTGTATTTGATAGCCGCTTCCAGCGAACGCTTTTGCTGGAAGGCATAACCGACCAGGCCAAACAGCGGCAGGGAGATCAGTTCAATACCGATAAACAGCGAAGCGAGATGGTTGGCGCTGGCCAGCACAATGCCGCCCATTGCGGCAATCAGCACCAGCAGGTAGAACTCTTCACGGTTATCGGGATAGCCTGCCAGCCAGGGATAGGCAAAAGTACAGGTTGCGAGGCTGGCAAGGATCACCAGCCCGGTATAGAGCATAGAGTACCCGTCTACCCGCAGCAGCGGCGTGACGTCCATCGGGCCAGCCTGGCCAACAAAGAACAGCGAAACCAGCGCAATGTTCAGGCCAATCACCGCCAGGGTGGCATTGACGAAGTGGTTGCGTCGCCACGCAATGGACAGCATCACAACTACCACCGTCAATCCGACGATCAGCAGCGGCAGAAGCGCGATCAATTGTTGAGGAGTTATTGTCATGGCGAATTACGGCCTTGTAGTTGAGATTGAAGCGGTATACCACTGCTGGATGTTACTCATCGCAGCATGTGAGGTGTCCAGAATCGGCTGTGGATAGATCCCCAACAGCACCAGCAGAACCACCAGCACCATAATCATCAGGAACTCACGAGCGGACATACCGCGCAGAGGCGTTTCAGATTTTGGTGCGCCGTAATAAGCGCGTTGCATCATCACCAGCGAGTAAACGGAGGCAAATACCAGGCCGAAGGTCGCGATCACAATGATAACTGGCACCGTCTGGAAACTGCCGGTAAGGATCATAAATTCACCAACGAAGTTACCGGTTCCCGGCATCCCCAGGTTAGCAACCGCGAAGAACAGCGACAGCCCTGGCAACCATTTGATGCGTGACCAGAGGCCGCCCATCTGGCGCATATCACGGGTATGCAGACGTTCATAGAGCTGACCACACAGGATGAACAGCGCAGCAGCAGAGAGACCGTGTGCGATCATCTGCACCACTGCTCCCTGGAACGCCAGCTGGCTGCCGGTGTAGATAGCAATCAGCACGAAGCCCATATGCGAGATGGAGGTGTAGGCAATCAGACGTTTAATATCGTACTGAGAGAAGGCCATCCACGCGCCGTAGAAGATACCGATGATACCTAACCACATGGCGATGGGTGCAAACTCGGCAGAGGCGTTCGGGAATAGCGGCAGCGCAAAACGCAGCAGACCGTAAGCCGCCGTCTTCAGCAGGATCCCTGCCAGGTCAACGGAACCTGCGGTTGGCGCCTGGCTGTGGGCATCCGGCAGCCAGCCATGCAGCGGCACCACCGGCATTTTTACCGCAAAGGCGATAAAGAAGCCCAGCATCAGCATATATTCTACGGTGTGCGACATTGGCGTTTTCAACAGATCTTCATAGTTGAAGGTCCAGACGCCCGTTGCGTTGTAGTGCACAAACACCAGCGCCAGAATCGCAATCAACATCACCAGACCGCTGGCCTGGGTATAGATGAAGAATTTGGTTGCCGCGGTAATACGCGTTTTCCCGTCCGATGCCTTGTGTCCCCACAGCGCAATCAGGAAGTACATCGGTACCAGCATCATCTCCCAGAAGAAGAAGAACAGGAACATATCGATGGCCAGGAACACGCCAATCACGCCACCCAGGATCCACAGCAAATTGAGGTGGAAAAAGCCCTGCCATTTCTCAATCTCATTCCACGAGCAGAGAATAGCCATCACGCCCAGCAGGCCGGTCAGCACCACCATCAGCAGCGAAAGACCATCCAGCGCCAGATGCACGTTAATCCCAAAACGGGGGATCCACGACACAAGGAATTCAGACTGCCATTGCGGCAGACCAGCGGCCTGAGTCAGCGAATAGCCGCCCTGCAACCAGAGTTGCAAAGAGAGCGCCAGCGTCAATCCCATCGAGATCAACGCAATCCAGCGCGGCACTTTTGCGCCGAAGCGTTCAAGCTGCCAGCAAAGCAGGCCACCGATGAACGGGATGAGGATAAGCCAAGGTAGTAACATGGCGATTTGTTTCCCTTTTCTGAACCTGAATGGGCTATCTGGCTGGCCATTTCTGCCCCGCGCCTGCGCGCCTCACATACCGACGTATGCTTCGGCTGCCTGCGCCTCGGGACAAAACTGACTGCATTGATAACGCCCAGTTTTCAGGTAATTTTCAACATTCTCTTGCCGAGGGACGAGGCTTTCCCGTCCCGCTCACTAACCTTTAGATCGTCATCAGCAGCGCCAGGACCACCACGGCCCCCACGCTCATTGAAGCAACGTACCAGCGCAGATAGCCATTTTCGCTCACCACCAGCCCTTTGTTAGCCAGGCGAGAGAACAGCGCCGGAATGTTCATCAGACCATTCAACGGATCGCGTTGCAGTGCCCAGGCAACAAAGAGATAAGGTTTCACGAAGACTTTGTCATACAGCCAGTCGAAGCCCCATGCGGCAAACCACCAGGTGCTGAAGAAGCGGCCCGGAGCGCTGTTCGCAATATTGCTTACCAGCGTGCGTTTGCCCAGCCACAGGACAGCCGCCAGCAGAATACCGACGATAGCGACCACACCAGAGGTGATCTCCAAAGTCAGAACGCTACCGTGCGCCAGCTCAGTGGTCTCTGGCAGTACGCCTGCCAGCGGGGGAACGATCATCGCACCAATAAAGGTTGAGAGGATAAGCAGCACGATAAGCGGCAGGTGATGAGTGATCCCTTTGCCTGCGTGCGCGTGAATTTTCTCTTCACCGTGGAAAGTGATAAAGATCATGCGGAAGGTATAGAGCGAAGTCATAAACGCCCCTACCAGACCCGCAACCATCAGGTTCAGATGTCCATTAGCCAGCGCCCCGGCGAGGATTTCATCCTTACTGAAGAAGCCCGCAGTGATCAGCGGCAACGCAGAGAGCGCCGCGCCCCCGACCAGGAAGCAGACATAGACCAGCGGGATGCTTTTACGCAGGCCGCCCATTTTGAAGATATTCTGCTCGTGGTGACAGGCCAGGATCACCGAGCCGGACGAGAGGAACAGCAGCGCTTTAAAGAACGCATGCGTCATCAGGTGGAAGATCGCCGCATCCCAGGCCTGTACTCCCAGCGCCAGGAACATGTAGCCAATCTGGCTCATGGTAGAGTAAGCCAGGACGCGTTTGATGTCGGTCTGCACCAGCGCGGCGAAGCCCGCCAGCACCAGCGTCACAGCGCCGACAATCCCCACCAGATGCAGCACTTCAGGCGTCAGCAGGAACAAACCATGGCTACGGGCAATCAGATAGACGCCTGCGGTTACCATCGTTGCCGCATGGATCAGTGCAGAAACAGGGGTCGGACCGGCCATCGCATCCGCCAGCCAGGTTTGCAGCGGCAGCTGAGCAGATTTACCGACCGCACCACCCAACAGCATCAGCGTCGCCCACTGCAACATGTGGTTATCCGCTGCAAAGTGCGCCGGTGCCAGTTCAACCATCTCCCGGAAGTTCAGGGTACCCAGCTCGTTGTAGAGAATAAACAGAGCAAAGGCCAGGAAGACGTCACCCACACGCGTGATGATGAAGGCTTTCATTGCCGCCGCGCCGTTATTCGGGTTGGTGTAATAAAAACCGATCAGCAGATAGGAGCAGAGGCCCACCCCTTCCCAACCCAGATACATCAGCATCAGGTTATCGGCCAGCACCAGAACCACCATACTGGCGATAAACAGGTTGGTGTAGGCAAAGAAGCGGGAGTAGCCCTCTTCCCCACGCATGTACCATGAGGCAAACATGTGGATAAAGAAGCCCACGCCAGTCACCACAGAGAGCATGGTCAGCGAGAGACCATCCAGCGTGAAGTTAACATCAATCTTAAAGTTGCCAACCTGCATCCAGGTCCAGAGCGCCTGGGTATAAGGTGCCTGTCCCTGACTGAAGAAATCCATTCCCACGAAAACGGTGGTCAGCGCCGCCAGACCTACAGATCCCATGCCCACAGTGGCAGAGAGGTTTTCTGACCAGCGGCCGCGAGAAAAGGCCAGCAGTAAAAAGCCAATCAGCGGAAACAGTACTGTTAAATAGAGAAGATTCATCCGCGCATCTCGCTCACTTTATCAATGTTGAGGTTCTGGCTGCGACGATGGAGCTGAAGCAGCAGTGCCAGGCCGATACTGGCCTCGGCAGCGGCAAGGCTGATCGCCAGGATATACATCACCTGTCCGTCGGCCTGCCCCCAGTAACTTCCCGCCACCACGAACGCCAGTGCAGCAGCGTTAATCATGATTTCAAGACTGACCAGCATAAACAGTAAATTACGGCGGATCACTACGCCGGTCAGCCCGAGGACAAACAGAATGGCCGCCAGAATCAGGCCGTGTTGCAGAGGGATCATGCGCGTTCCTCCTTGTTGCTTTTGGGTGCGTCACCGGGGCGATTGCTTAACACTTCACCCTGACGCTGTTCACGTCCGATATGGTAAGCCACCACCAGACCCGCCAGCAGCAGCATTGAAGCCAGCTCGACGGCCAGAACGTAAGGGCCAAACAGGCTGATGCCTACCGCTTTCGCGTCGATCATCTTGCCGTCGATACCCTGATCGTTAACAGAGAGGATGGCGTAAACCATCACCACCAGCAGCACCAGCGACAGCAGGCCAGGCCCAATCCAGACGCCAGGCTTCAGCCATTCACGCTCCTGTGCCTGGATGCTCTCGCCCAGGTTCAGCATCATGACCACAAACACGAACAGCACCATGATCGCACCGGCATAGACGATGATTTCCAGCGCACCGGCGAAATAGGCGCCCAGCGAGAAAAACACCCCAGCAACTGCCAGCAAGGAGATGATCAGATACAGCAGCGCGTGGACCGGGTTGGTATGGGTGATAACACGCAACGTTGTCAGCACCGCTACCAGTCCGCAAAGATAAAAAGCAAATTCCATGCCTGGCTCCTTAAGGTAACAAGCCCTTGACGTCGATAGGTTTAGCTTCGCTTTCGGCGTCGCCCTTGTCTTTCCCGTCGATCGCCATGCCCGCCATCCGGTAAAAGTTATATTCCGGGTACTTTCCGGGACCGGAGATCAGCAGATCTTCTTTCTCGTAAACCAGATCCTGACGCTTAAACTCACCCAGTTCAAAATCGGGGGTAAGCTGAATCGCAGTGGTCGGGCAAGCCTCTTCACACAGGCCACAGAAAATGCAGCGCGAGAAGTTGATGCGGAAGAACTCGGGATACCAGCGGCCATCCTGCATTTCCGCTTTTTGCAGCGAAATACAGCCCACCGGGCAGGCCACGGCGCACAGGTTACAGGCCACGCAGCGCTCCTGACCGTCCGGGTCACGCGTCAGCACGATGCGGCCACGATAGCGCGGCGGCAGATAAACCGGTTCTTCCGGGTACATCATGGTTTCACGCTTGGCAAACGCGTTCATGCCAATCAGAAAGATACTGCGTACCGTGGTGCCAAACCCAACCGCTATGTCTTTTAAATTCATAATGTTACCTCTTACTGCGCGTTGTACAGAATCACTGCGGCAGTCGCCAGCAGGTTCAACAGCGTCAACGGCAGACAAACTTTCCAGCCGAACGACATCACCTGGTCATAGCGTGGGCGCGGTAACGCAGCACGAATCAGAATGAACATCATCATAAAGAAGGCCGTTTTAAGGGCAAACCAGATAATGGGCGGCAGCCACGGGCCGTTCCAGCCGCCGAAGAACAGCGTCACGATCAGCGAAGAAACGGTCACGATGCCGACATATTCACCCACGAAGAACAAACCGAACTTCATACCGGCATATTCAATGTGGTAACCATCGGCCAGCTCCTGCTCTGCTTCCGGCTGGTCAAAAGGATGACGGTGACAAACCGCAACGCCCGCAATGGCAAAGGTCAGGAAGCCCAGGAACTGCGGAATGACATTCCACAGATGCTGCTGGCTGTTGACGATATCGACCATGTTGAACGAACCGGCCTGTGCCACAACGCCCATCAGCGACAGGCCGAGAAACACTTCGTAGCTCAGGGTCTGCGCCGAGGCGCGCATGGCACCCAGCAACGAGTATTTGTTGTTACTGGACCAGCCAGCAAACAGCACGGCGTAGACCGCCAGACCAGCCATCATCAGGAAGAACAGCAGGCCGATATTCAGGTCTGCGCCCATCCAGGTCGAGGTGACCGGCACGATAGCCATCGCCAGCAGCAGCGAGGTGAAGGCGATCATGGGTGCCAGGGTGAAAATAACCCGATCGGTAAACGGTGGCGTCCAGTCCTCTTTAAAGAACATTTTGATCATGTCCGCCACCAGCTGTAGCGAGCCGCCCCAGCCTACGCGGTTCGGCCCGTAACGGTTTTGGAACAGGCCGAGCAGACGGCGTTCGCCGAAGCTCATAAAGGCGCCACAGCCCACCACCACCAACAGGATTACTAATGCTTTACCTACGGCAATCAGAACATCGATAACTTCCGGTGTCAGCCAGCTCATTGTGCCGCCTCCTGCATCTTGTCAACGTTGGCACCCAGCAGGAATGGTGGAATGCCCGGCATGCCGAGCGGCAGACCAACCTGCCCTGCCTGTAGCGTCTCGGAGAAGCGCACCGGCAGACGAAGGGTTTCACCTGCGCAGCTGAACTCCACTGAGGAACCGGCGTTTACGCCAAGTTTTGCCGCATCTGCCGGGTTCACCATCACATATGGCTCAGGCATACGCTGCTGGATCACCGCGGAACGCTGAGACATCTCTTCGCTACCAAAGAGGTGGAAGTAAGGCGCCACGCGCCAGCTGTTGCTCTCACCAGCAAAGGCTGCTGGCACCACGTCAAACCAACCAAGCTGAGCATCACCCGCTTCAAAGAGGCGCACGCCCGGATCGCCGTTACGCAGTTTACCGCCAACTTCATCCTGGAACTTGTTCCACGCCTGTGGGGAGTTCCAGCCTGGTGCCCAGGCAAAAGGAATTTGTGAACGGGCGGCGGACGGCTGGTTGTTCCCTTCCATAGAGAAGGCGAACATGGTGTCCTTATCCTGCGGCTGACGCGGCTCATGCACGCTGATATTGGCGCGTATGGCGGTACGACCGCTGGAACGAATAGGCGAACGAGCCAGTTTCTGACCGCGAATACGGAAGCTGGCATCCGGTGCCGCATCCTTGATGCCAGCCAGCTGCGGCAGTGCCGCAATGCAGGCATCAATAACGTGGTCCAACTGGGTCCAGTCCGGCTGACGGCTGGTAATGGTGCTGGAGAGCGAATGCAGCCAGCGCCAGCTTTCCAGCATTTCTATTCTGTCATCGTAATAGGAAGGATCGTAAACCTGGAAGAAGCGCTGTGCACGGCCTTCCTGGTTTACCAGGGTGCCATCACTTTCCGCAAAGCTTGCGGTAGAGAGGATCAGCCCCGCTTTATCTGTGGTTGCCGTGCGCTGGTGATCGATAACGATCACGTTAGCGGCGTTGCTTAACGCAGCATCCACTTTGGCTTTTGGTGCATGACGGTAGAGATCGTTTTCTAATACGATTACCGCATCGGCTGCACCGCTTTCCAGCTCGTCCAGGGCATTCTCGAGCGGATGTCCGCCGATCATTCCCAGGCCTACGCTGTTCGCTGCGCCTGCCAGCAGCGTGATCCCCACGTCAGACCCGCGTCCCTTCAGTGCTTTGGCCACGTTCGCCGCTGCCTGAATCATCGCTTCGCTACCGGCATGAACGCCGGAGATAATCAGCGGTTTTTTCGCCCCCGCCAGTGCCTGCACGATGACGTCAATTTTGCCTGCCAGCGCACGGTCAATGCCGCTTACCGCTGGGGCCGTCTCATCCAGGGCGTTAGCAATCGCAAAGCCTAAACGCGCCTGATCTTCCACCGGTGCACAGTAGGTCCACGCGGCGATATCATCAAGACGGGTTTTATCCACGTTGGTCACAAACAGCGGGTGCTTTGCGTTCTGGCCGATATTGAGGATGGCGGCAATCTGCCAGTCAGCCACTTTCTGAGCAGCAGCCATTTCGCGTGATTTGCCTTTCACCGCCTGACGAACGGAGAGGGCTACGCGCGCGCCGACCTGAGTCAAATCTTCACCCAGCACCAGCACCGCATCGTAACTTTCAATTTCACGCAGCGCAGGCGTATGTATCCCGCCGTCGCGCAGCACTTTCAGCATCAGCTCCAGACGTGCCTGCTCGGCCGCCGGAATGCCGGTGGAGAAATTCTCTGCTCCCACAAGATCGCGCAGCGCAAAGTTGCTCTCGACGCTGGCGCGCGGAGAACCAATACCGATCACTTTTTTCGCCTGGCGCAACACATCCGCCGCACCCTGCATAGCCTGGTCGGCATTAAGCGCGATCCAGTCATTGCCACGACGCTGCATCGGCTGGCGGGGACGATCTTTCAGGTTTACGTAGCCATAGCCGAAGCGGCCACGGTCGCAAAGGAAATAGTGGTTGATGCTGCCGTTATAGCGGTTCTCGATACGTCTGAGTTCACCGTAACGCTCACCGGGGCTGATGTTGCAGCCGACGCTGCACTGCTGGCAGATGCTTGGGGCATACTGCATATCCCACTTACGGTTATAGCGTTCTGAGTGCGTTTTATCGGTAAATACGCCGGTCGGACAGACTTCCACCAGGTTACCGGAGAACTCGCTTTCCAGCGTGCCGTCTTCCGTGCGTCCAAAGTAGACGTTGTCGTGTGCGCCATATACGCCAAGATCGGTGCCGTCAGCATAATCTTTGTAGTAACGCACGCAGCGATAACAGGCGATACAGCGGTTCATTTCGTGAGAGATGAACGGGCCGAGATCCTGATTGCGGTGCGTACGTTTAGTAAAGCGGTAGCGGCGGAAGCTGTGGCCGGTCATCACGGTCATATCCTGAAGGTGGCAGTTACCCCCCTCTTCGCAGACCGGACAATCGTGCGGGTGGTTGGTCATCAGCCACTCCACCACGCTTTCGCGAAACTCTTTCGCTTCACCATCATCAATTGAGATGAAGGTGCCGTCAGACGCTGGTGTCATACAGGACATCACCAGGCGGCCACGGGTATCTTCGGCATTCTGGAATTGCTTCACCGCACACTGGCGGCAGGCGCCGACGCTACCGAGCGCCGGATGCCAGCAAAAATAAGGAATATCTAAGCCGAGGGAGAGGCAAGCCTGAAGCAGGTTGTCCGCACCATCAACATCATATTCTTTACCGTCTACATGAATTGTAGCCATAGTGAACATGCTTCCGTAAGGCCCGTCAGAGACGGGCGTTAATCAATTCAAATGTGCAGTGTTTACCAGCGCGCCTTTAACAGGTTTGACTGGATACCGGCAATCGCGTGCGCATTGCTGAAGACCTGAGTCGCAATACCCGCCTCAAACTCTTCGCGGAAATATTTAATCGCGCTTTGCAGTGGCTCTACTGCACCTGGCGCGTGCGCACAGAAGGTTTTGCCCGGACCAAGCTGGCGGCAGAGTTGCAGCAGGGTTTCGATATCTCCCGGCTGACCCTCTTTACGCTCCAGCGCGCGGAGAATTTTTACGCTCCACGGCAGGCCATCGCGGCATGGCGTACACCAGCCGCAGGATTCACGAGCAAAAAACTCTTCCAGGTTACGCACCAGCGACACCATGTTGATCTCATGGTCAACGGCCATCGCCAGCGCCGTACCCAGACGGCTACCCGCTTTGCCAATGCTGGCAAATTCCATCGGCAGATCGAGATGCGCATCGGTCAGGAAATCGGTTCCCGCGCCGCCAGGCTGCCAGGCTTTAAATTTCAGGCCGTCACGCATACCGCCCGCATAATCCTCAAGGATTTCACGCGCGGTGGTACCAAACGGCAGCTCCCAGACGCCTGGGTTTTTCACCCGGCCCGAGAAGCCCATCATTTTGGTGCCGGTATCGTCGCTGCTGGAAATGCCTTTGTACCACTCCACGCCGTTAGCCAGAATAGCCGGCACGTTAGAGAGGGTTTCCACATTATTCACGCAGGTTGGCTTGCCCCATGCGCCTGCCGAAGCAGGGAATGGCGGCTTGGAGCGTGGGTTAGCACGACGTCCTTCCAGCGAGTTAATCAGCGCCGTCTCTTCGCCACAAATGTAGCGGCCTGCACCGGTGTGAACGATCAGTTCAAAGTCAAAACCGGTGCCGAGAATATTTTTCCCGAGATAGCCCGCTTCAGTAGCTTCCGCAATAGCGCGACGCAGATTTACTGCGGCTTCAATGTACTCTCCACGCAGGAAGATGTAGCCGCGATAGGCTTTCAGCGCAAAGGCGCTGATCAGCATCCCTTCCACCAGCTGATGCGGCATCTGCTCCATCAGCAGGCGGTCTTTATAGGTGCCTGGCTCCATTTCATCAGCGTTACACAACAGGTAACGGATGTTCATGGACTCATCTTTCGGCATCAGGCTCCACTTCAGTCCCGTGGAGAAACCCGCGCCGCCACGACCTTTCAGACCGGACTCTTTCACTGCCGCCACGATCTCATCCTGCGACATCGTTTTCAGCGCTTTTTCTGCACCGGCGTAGCCGTTTTTGCTGCGGTATTCGTCAAAGAAGACCGGCTGCTTGTCATCGCGCATACGCCAGGTCAGCGGATGCATCTCCGCAGTACGAATGATCTGTTTGAATGTCATTGATACTGCTCCAGCAGATTGGCGATATTTTCCGGCGTCAGATGGACGTGAGTATCTTCGTCCACCATCATCGTCGGCCCTTTGTCACAGTTGCCCAGACAGCAGGTCGGCAGCAGCGTAAAGCGGCCATCTGCGGTAGTCTGGCCAGGTTTGATATTCAAGTTATCTTCAAGCGCGGCCTGAATGCCCTGGAAGCCGGTAATATGACAAACCACGCTGTCACAGTAGCGGATCACATGACGACCAACCGGCTGACGGAAGATCTGGCTGTAGAAAGTTGCCACCCCTTCCACGTCGCTGGCCGGGATGCCCAGCACTTCGGCAATGGCATCGATAGCGCCATCCGGCACCCAGCCACGCTGCTTCTGCACGATTTTCAGTGCTTCGATAGAGGCAGCGCGGGCATCTTCGTAATGGTGCTTCTCATGTTCAATGGCATCATGCTCAAAAGCACTCAGAACAAATGGCTCGTTATCTTCGATCGTTTCGATCGCAATTCTTTGATCGTGCATAATTAGCGGTCCACGTCTGACATAACAAAATCGATACTACCGAGGTATACGATCAGATCGGATACCAGGCTGCCGTTGATCACTGACGGGATCTGCTGCAAGTGCGGGAAGCTTGGCGTACGCACACGGGTGCGGTAGCTCATGGTGCTGCCGTCACTGGTCAGGTAGTAGCTGTTGATCCCTTTAGTCGCTTCAATCATCTGGAAGGATTCGTTTGCCGGCATCACCGGCCCCCAGGAAACTTGCAGGAAGTGCGTAATCAGGGTTTCAATATGCTGCAACGTGCGCTCTTTCGGCGGCGGCGTGGTCAGCGGGTGATCCGCTTTGAACGGCCCTTCCGGCATGTTGTTGAGACACTGTTCAAGAATACGCAGACTCTGGCGCATCTCTTCCATCTTCAGCATTACACGGGTGTAGGCGCAGCTTATGCCATCACCAATTGGCACTTCGAAATCGAAATTCTCGTAGCCGGAGTAAGGACGCCATTTACGCACGTCAAAATCCAGACCCGTAGCACGCAGACCCGCACCGGTGGTTCCCCAAGCCAGCGCCTCTTCCAGGTTGTAAGCCGAAACGCCTTTCGCACGGCCAATCAGCACTGAGTTTTTCAGGGCGGTTTGTTCATAGGCTTTAAGACGTTTTGGCAGCCAGTTGATGAAGTCGCGCAGCAGGCCGTCCCAGCCTTTCGGCAGGTCATGCGCCACGCCGCCGATGCGGAACCAGGCCGGGTGCATACGGAACCCGGTGATAGCTTCCACAACGTCGTAAATTTTCTGGCGATCGGTAAAGGCAAAGAACACCGGAGACATCGCCCCAACGTCCTGAATAAAGGTGGAGATATAGAGCAGGTGGCTGTTTATGCGGAACAGCTCTGAAAGCATTACGCGGATGACATCAACGCGCTCTGGCACCTTGATGCCAGCCAGCTTTTCAACGGCCAGCACATACGGCATTTCGTTGACGCAGCCGCCGAGGTATTCGATACGGTCGGTATAGGGGATATAGCTGTGCCAGGACTGGCGCTCACCCATCTTTTCCGCGCCGCGGTGGTGATAGCCGACATCTGGTACGCAGTCGACAATCTCTTCGCCATCCAGTTGCAGGATGATACGGAAAGCACCGTGCGCTGAGGGGTGGTTAGGCCCGAGGTTGAGGAACATAAAGTCCTCATTGGCGGTACCACGCTTCATGCCCCACTCTTCCGGCTTGAAGGTCATCTGCTCCATCGCCAGATCTTCCGTCTGCTTGGTCAGCTGAAACGGATCGAACTCGGTGGCGCGCGCAGGATAATCCTTACGCAGCGGGTGCCCTTCCCAGTCCTGCGGCATCATGATGCGCGTCAGATGGGGGTGACCATCAAAGGTAATGCCAAACATTTCCCAGGTTTCGCGCTCATACCAGTTGGCATTAGCGAAAATTTTGGTGAGGGTGGGCACATGCAGGTCATTTTCGGACAGCGCCACCTTGAGCATGATGTCGCGGTTACGTTCAATAGAGATGAAATGATAGAAAACGGAAAAATCCGCAGCCGGTAAACCGGCGCGGTGAGTACGAAGTCGCTCATCCATCCCGTGAAGGTCATACAGCATCACGTAAGGTTTCGGCAGCTTGCGCAGGAATTCAGTGATTTCCAGCAGCTGCTCACGCTTAACCCACACTACCGGCACGCCGGTACGGGTAGGTTGTACGGTAAAGGCATCAGGCCCAAAACGGTTACGCAGCTCGCCGATCACCGGGTCATCCAGGTGATCACGGGTTTGCCATTCAGGCTGAGCGAGATCTTGCGTGGTCAAATCTGTCATAAGTTGTTCACCCTGTGGGCCTGCTGGCAGGCACTCAGTATTGGCGTCAGGATGGGCCGTGCGCGTGTTGTGATTTTTATGCGCTGCAAGTCAGGCCACATCCATAAACTGCTCTACCTGGTTCTTATGACGCTGCCTGAGGCCAGAGGCGACAGGCAACGTCGCGGGGGTAGCGGTTAAATTTCGTCAGGCGTACGCAGATTAGTGACGGCAATGCGTTCACCCTGCTTTCTTTCACGCTCTGACTGCATGTTGGCGCGGTAGACACCCTGATCGCCTACTACCCAGGAGAGGGGACGACGTTCTTTTCCGATCGACTCCTGTAGCAGTAGCAGCGCCTGCATATAGGCTTCAGGACGCGGTGGGCAACCCGGAATATACACGTCGACAGGCAGGAATTTGTCCACGCCCTGAACCACAGAGTAGATGTCGTACATGCCGCCGGAGTTGGCGCAAGCACCCATAGAGATCACCCACTTCGGCTCCAGCATCTGGTCATAGAGACGCTGAATAACCGGAGCCATCTTGGTGAAGGGAGTACCTGCAACCACCATGAAATCAGCCTGACGCGGCGAGGCACGGATAACTTCCGAGCCAAAACGCGCTACGTCATGCACCGAAGTGAATGACGTTGTCATCTCTACGTAACAGCATGAAAGGCCGAAGTTAAACGGCCACAATGAGTTTTTGCGCCCCCAGTTCACCATATCGTGCAGGGCATGTTCTAACTTGCCCATATAGACGCTCTGGTGAACGTGCTTTTCCAGGGGATCGGTAACGATCTCCTGCTTTTGTAATGGGTAACGGTCATTCTCGCCGTTCGGGTCCGCGCGGGTGAGCGTGTAGTCCATCTTTAAGCCTCGCTTTTACTGCGTATGACGGTTGGAATGCGAGATAGTCGTTTTCTTGACGACCACACGACGAGGTGCAGGCGCCCAGTCCAGCGCGCGAATACGCACCAGGTAAACCAAACCAGCAAGCAGTACCAAAATGAAAATTGCGGCTTCCACGAAGCCGACCCAACCGCTTTCACGGATTGCTGTCGACCACGCGTATAAATAGAGGGCTTCAACGTCGAAGATGACGAAGAACATAGCCACCAGATAAAACTTGGCAGACATGCGAAGGTGGGTGGTGCCTACTGCGGGCGCACCGGACTCGAAAGGCGTGTTGGTATACCTGCCACGGGCTTTTCCGCCTAAAAACCATGCCCCAGCCAGCATTGCACAACAAAGGCCGATAGCGACGATCAGGAATACAGCAAAAGCCCAGTTATGGGCCATAACGTCGGAAGTAGTTGACATACGCTCTGCTTAACTCAACAAGGGGTGAAAGATGTTCTGCTCTGTTCCGGCAGTTAACCTACCCCATCGATTCAAGGGAAAAAATAAAAAACCTTATAAATTTTGCTGACTTTTTTGATTAGACAGCGATTTTATGTGGTTTTTTACTCCTTTCTATAACCTTCTGTCAACTTTGACAAAAGTATCCACACATTAATTTACACCCGCAGCATTTATTTAACATTAATTGCGCATTTTTCCAGCTAAATCGAGTCAGTCAGCGCTGCGTGGTAAAGTGTAGCGGGTATTTCCCTGCATGGATCGCGGTTTTAACAATCTCTATTTTCGCAGGATTCAGCAGGTTTTCCTTCCCCTTAATGGGGCTATTTTTTTGATCCAGCACACAGTTTTATCTTTTATGATGCAAAATTCGGCGAATTTACCTGCGCAAAATCAATTCTCTCTCTGCTTGTAAACAAGACTGGTTGCGCTGGCGGCGCAAATCTCTCTGCCGCTTAATTTTAAAACTTCATAGCAATTAGCTGGGGCAAAAATGGCATTACAGAACGGGGATAAAGTGCATAAAAAAGCCTCTCAGCAAGAAAAGAGACTGAGAGGCTTTATTGCGCGACACTTTACTGATTAATTGATACTAATTAACCAGTAAAGTTATCAATAGCGAGGTTCTGCTATTCATCTTCATCCGTAAATGAAGCGCTGTCCTGACCGGCCGTAATCAGGTTATAGGGATCGTTACTCGATTCCATTGCATTGAAGATAGCCAGCGCCAGCTCGTTGTCGCTTTCAGGATTGCGGCACAGCAGGTATTCCGTATCTGGCAGCACAGGCAAGCCTTCTGCTGCGCCCATCACGCGAAGTTCAGGACTCATCATCTCAACAGGACGCGCGGTGACGCCAAGACCCGCTTTAACCGCTGCGCGTACCGCCGCAAGAGTCGAAGCGACATAAGAGATGCGCCACGGAATGCCCGCCTCATTGAGGTGGTCAATGGCCATATCGCGATAAGGGCTTGGCTCATCCAGCAGCACCAGAGGAATCGCTTCCCCGCGCTGAAAAATGTAGTCGGCAGCGCAATACCAAAGCGTTGGTGAGGTGCGTAGTACCTGCCAGGTGAAGTTCATCGGACTGGAGGTGGTCACCACCAGATCCACTTCGCCCTGATTCAGCATCTCCATCATAAATGGATTACGCTTCACTCTGACATCGATAGCCAGCTTGGGATAAACGGACGTAACGCGGTTCAGCAGGAAAGGCAGAATAGTATCGGACGTATCGTCAGAGGCACCAATAGTCAGTACGCCCTGGATGTTGCTGTACATCAGAGAGGTACAGGCTTCATCATTAAAACGCAGTATTTTTCTGGCGTAGCCCAGAAGCTGGATACCGTGCTCCGTTAATAACTTGTTACGTCCATGTCTGGCAAACAGCTCTTTGCCCACCAATTGTTCCAGACGCTGCATCTGCTGGCTCACGGCTGACTGGGTTCTGCACACCGCCGCTGCCGCAGCAGCAAAGGTATTCAGATCGGCAACAGCAACAAATGTTCTCAGCAGATCGAGGTCAAGATTAAGGATCGGACGATTTGCACTAGTCATGTTTTCTTCACTTTATAAGTTTTTTACGAACAGCTACCCTGGTGTTATTACCTTCCATATCAAAGGGATATGGCGATAATCAATGCATAATGCCCAACGAAATGCGTCCAGCATTACTTTGCTTCGCAGACATGGAAACCTCAACAGCCTGAATATCCCCGGCACAGACCGCAGGTAAAGCTGAAGACAGTTTGTTCCGTCTGATACATCATCAATGAATGCAGCACTCACCCATAAGAAGCGGCAAGCGGTGCTGAAATGGTCATTTGACGTCGCCAGACTGACTGATAATCAGGCAATGACGCTGTTAATGTAAAACAACCATGTAAAATTGAACGTCCAGAACGCTGCACGGGCAGCGGAATAATGATAAGCCATGCTTAAGCTTACCGGTGACGGAGTCGGGCTTAATATCACCTGAAAAACCTGTACGCCCGGTACAAGTTCCCCTGAATATTATCCTGACATACTGTCGATTACTTTTTAAGCCCCAATCCTATTATTCTTATCAGTAAAGTAACATTTTATTGGCTAAAGCCTCTCCAGTAAGCGTTTGCGTGGTAAAATTTATGACTGGCCGACCCTCCAGCGCTGTCTGGGCCTGAATCGGTTAAACAAGCCCTTGCGATCTGCCTGAATAACCCCTAAGTCAAATAGCTCGCTTTTTCATCACTCAATTAAGACATTTTTGACAGTTACAAAGTTCATCAATTCACCAATTTTTACCAAATACTTTCATAAAATGCTCATTTCGCTCCTGAACCACGCCCTCCGTCTGGATAAACCGCCCTGCCAGGTAGTGATATATGTCGCCTTAGGGTCATATTCAAGAGTATTATGCCAGCCTGTTACGGCGTTGCGTTTTCTCCTGCCAGGCAGGTGAGTTTTCCTCCGGGAACGCTCCAAAGCCCTGAGACGCCCTTCAAAAGCGCCACAGAGAGGAGTACATTGTGCGAGGTCGTTTTCCATGGCAGGAAGGCAGTTGCGTATGTTTAAGGCGAGAGAAATGAATCCAATAGAAAAATCAGGCAAGCTGGATAACGTGTGTTATGACATCCGTGGGCCGGTATTAAAAGAAGCAAAGCGTCTTGAGGAAGAAGGGAATAAAGTTCTCAAGCTGAATATAGGCAATCCAGCGCCGTTTGGTTTTGAAGCCCCTGATGAGATCCTGGTCGATGTGATCCGCAATTTGCCGGGTGCCCAGGGCTATTGTGATTCAAAAGGTCTCTATACCGCCCGTAAGGCGATTGTGCAGCACTATCAGGCACGCGATATGCGGGATATGACGGTTGAAGATGTCTATATCGGCAACGGCGTATCAGAACTGATTGTGCAGTCCATGCAGGCGTTGCTGAATAGCGGCGATGAAATGCTGGTGCCGGCTCCCGATTATCCGCTCTGGACCGCAGCAGTCTCTCTTTCCGGCGGCAATGCGGTGCACTATCTGTGCGATGAGTCGGCTGGCTGGTTCCCTGACCTGGACGACATCCGCAGTAAAATTACGCCACGCACGCGGGGGATTGTCATTATCAACCCCAATAACCCAACGGGTGCGGTCTACAGTAAAGAGCTGCTGCTGGAAGTTGTAGAGCTGGCGCGTCAGCATAACCTGATCATCTTTGCTGATGAAATTTACGACAAAATTTTGTATGACGCGGCTCAGCATCACTCCATCGCTGCGCTGGCGCCCGATCTGTTGACCATTACCTTCAACGGTTTGTCAAAAACCTATCGCGTGGCGGGTTTCCGTCAGGGTTGGATGGTGCTCAACGGCCCGAAAAAGCATGCAAAAGGCTATATTGAGGGGCTGGAGATGCTGGCCTCGATGCGCCTGTGTGCCAATGTCCCCGCGCAGCATGCTATTCAGACCGCGCTTGGCGGTTATCAGAGTATCAGCGAGTTTATTGTGCCGGGTGGAAGGCTCTATGAGCAGCGCAACAGGGCGTGGGAATTAATCAACGATATTCCGGGCGTCAGCTGCGTGAAGCCCGCCGGGGCGCTCTATATGTTCCCCCGCATCGATGCGAAGAAATTTAACCTACAGGATGACCAGAAAATGGTGCTGGATTTCCTGTTGCAGGAAAAAGTGCTGCTGGTTCAGGGAACGGCATTCAACTGGCCTCATCCGGATCATGTCCGTATTGTGACGCTGCCCCACGTGCATGAGTTGGAGATGGCCATTGGTAAATTTGGCCGCTTCCTTGAAGGTTATCGTCAGTAAGCTGTTGCCAGAGCGCCCTCTTATTGCACTGCCGCTGCGGTAAAGATGGCGCTATACTGGCCGCAGGGGAACGCCAGTTCGTTCCCCGCAGTCTTGCTACAGGAAACCGCACCCCATGAATCAGAGTCATTTTTTCGCCCATCTCTCCCGCCTTAAGCTTATCAATCGCTGGCCGCTGATGCGTAACGTCCGTACCGAGAATGTCTCCGAGCACAGTTTACAGGTGGCGATGGTCGCTCACGCGCTTGCCGTGATTAAAAATCAAAAGTTCAACGGTAATCTGAATGCTGAACGCATAGCGCTGATGGCGATGTATCACGATGCCAGTGAAGTGCTGACCGGTGATTTACCCACGCCGGTAAAGTATTACAATGCGCAGATTGCCCATGAATATAAAAAAATTGAAAAAATTGCCCAGCAAAAGCTGATTGAGATGCTGCCGGAAGAGTTACGTAACGCCTACCGGCCGCTGCTTGATGAGCAGCAGCACAGCGAAGGTGAAAAGGCTATCGTCAAACAGGCCGATGCGCTTTGCGCCTATCTGAAATGCCTTGAAGAGCTTTCCGCAGGCAATCATGAATTCCAGCTGGCCAAGGCGCGGCTGGAAAAAACCCTGATCGAACGCCACAGCCCGGAGATGGACTACTTTGTTGAGGTATTTGTCCCCAGCTTCAGTCTCTCACTGGATGAAATCAGCCAGGAGTCGCTTTAACCTTAAAACGGGAAAAGCAGCGGTACCAGTAAGACGCTGACCAGCATGATAATCAGGGTAAAGGGCACACCAATTTTCACAAAATCGCCAAACCGGTATCCGCCAGGCCCCAGGACTAAAGTGTTCACCGGCGATGATACCGGCGTCATAAAGGCGGCAGAAGCGGCTACCGCTACAATCATAGTAAACGGATAGGGTGAAAGCCCCATCTGATGTGCAGCGGCCACGCCAACAGGCGCCATCAACACAGCCGTGGCGGTATTGGAGATAAACAGGCCAATAGTCGCACAGAGTATAAACAGGCAGAGCAGCATGACATGCGGGCTTTTTCCGCCCGCCACATCCATCAACCCCTTTACGATCAGCGCCACACCGCCTGTTTTTTGCAGGGCAAGAGCAAACGGCATCATCCCGACGATAAGTATCAACCCTGGCCAGTGAACAGAACGGTAGGCGCTCTCCATATCTATACAGCGGAATTTACCCATCAGCAGGCAGGCGATCAAAGCGGCAACAGGGTTGGGAATAGCCTCTGTCAGCATCATGGCTACCATCAGCGCCAGGCAGAAAATGGCATGAGGAGCCTGGCTGGCCGCAGGTGCGACGTCGTCCACTTCTGCCGGTAAACTCAACAGGATAAGATCGCGTTTTTGCTGCTGAATGGCCCGGATTTTTTTCCAGTCGCCGATCACCAGCAGCGTATCACCCAGCTCCAGCGGCTGCCCGGTCAGCTTACCTTCCAGCACTTCGCCCCGCCGCCGGATGCCGACCACGCTGACATCATGGCGCGAGCGAAAGGCCACATCGCCCAGCGTTTTCCCCAGTAGCGCTGAGTCCGGAATAATAATCGCTTCCGCCATGCCCACATCCCTGGCGCGCTCGGAAAAATAGTCGCCGCGTAAAATCATCGGCTCAAGCAGCCATTCGCTACAAAATTCACGCAGATCTACAGCGGAATCAGACATATCAATCAGCAATACGTCGCGAGCACGGAAAGTGGTCTCAGCAGTAACCGGCACCATTACCCTGCGAAACTTACGCCAGCGCTCCAGCCCTACTACGTTGATGCCATAGCGTTCGCGAAGTTGCAGATCGTCAAGTCGTCGCCCGATGAGCGGCGACCCGACCCGCAGACCAAGCCGCCTGGCTCTGCCACTCAGCTTGTAGTCGCGGATCAGATCGCGGAAGGTTCTTCTGAACTGCTGTTTACTGCCCTCTTCCTGCCCTGGCGTCACCAGCCAGAAGCGGGCTACCAGCATGTAACCAATACCCAGCAACAGCGCGACAATACCCAGCGGCGTTACGTCAAAAAAGCCAAACCCTTTCAACCCTTCCCGCTGAAGCTCGCTGTTAACGACCAGATTAGGCGGCGTGGCTACCAGCGTCATCATGCCGCTGATCAACCCGGCAAAGCTTAGCGGCATCATCAGTCTGCCCGGCGAGCTGCCCATTTTTGCCGCTACGCTGAGCACCACAGGAATAAAAATGGCTACCACGCCGGTTGAACTCATCACTGCTCCCAGCCCGGCAACGGTGAGCATCAGCAGCACCAGCATTTTGGTTTCGCTGCTGCCTGCCACTTTAATCAGCCAGTCGCCCATATTCAGCGCCACGCCCGTTCTTACTAACCCTTCACCAATAATGAACAGTGCCGCTATCAGAATGACGTTGGGATCGCTGAAGCCTAGCGTGGCCTCCTGGAGTGTCAGCGTGCCGCTGAGCACAAAGGCGATAATAACCAGCAGCGCAACAACGTCCATACGTAGCTTGCCGGAGATAAATAAGGCGATAGCGATCAGCAGAAGGGAAACTACCCAGATCAGTTCTTTATTCACAGCGGGGTCTCTGTAGAGGGAACACGTCTGAGATCATCGCATAAAAAAAACCCCGCTATAGCGGGGTTACATCATCTCTTAGTGTTTTCGGTGCACATCGATCGTGCCGTCCGGATTTTTGTGGATGATCAGCTCCTCCAGCGAGGTCAGCAGCATATCCACATCTTCCAGCCTCGGCGCGTCAGCTGGTGCATTGACGGCAATAAGATGGCAGCCTGCGGCCAGACCCGACAGAATACCGGCAGCAGCATCTTCTACTACTACACACTCTTCCGGCTCAAGCTCAAGCAGCTGGGCACCAAGCAGGTAAGCATCCGGTTCCGGTTTACCATTCTGCACACGCTCTGCGGTGACAAATTCTTCAGGTTCCGGTAATCCGGCCGCTTTGCGACGGGCCGAAGCAACCGGCATTGAACCGGAAGTCACAATTGCCCAGGGAATGTCCAGCTCCGTCAGCGTAGCGAGAAGCTGCTGAGCGCCCGGCAGAGCGGTGATACCGTCAGTGTCCTCAGCCTCGATTTTTTCGAGGGCAAAGAACTCCTGCTGAATCGCCTCTTCCGAAGCGCCGGCCATAAAATGACGCAGTGAGGTAATTGCCTGCTTGCCGTGAATGAAGTTCAGCACTTCATCGGCCGCAATGCCGTGCCGCGATGCCCAGTTCACCCAGGCGCGTTCGACTACCGGTAATGAATCCACCAGCGTGCCGTCCAGATCAAACAGAAAACCTTTACACTTCACTACGTTTTTCCTTATCAGGCGTTGATGATTTGCGCGATCTCATTCGCACTCAAATGGTACTGCCTTGGACAAGTGTGCCACACAGTGAGCATACGTTGATACTTTTCCCACATCGGGGTTTGCGCATTAAATCCGTGCGTGCCGGAATCAAAGTGGGTATAGCGCCCTTCCACATTCACCATAAAGCGCACGTAGCCGAGGTAACGCGCTTCTGTTGCCGCATCAAAGCCCAGAAACGCGAGCCGACGCTCCTCCAGCGAGGAGGGATCTTTCAGATTTGTCCACGAGACGTGCAGCGCATGGTGCATTTCCATGATGTCGATAATTATGCGGCATACCGCTTCGTTCAGTTCGCCGAATTCACGGTCAAGTTCCCGCATTTGCAGGCCGTAACCGCGCTCGATAATTGTTTGCTGACGACGATAGCGTTCCGCATTATCCGGATCGAGCATGGTCATCATTTTATATTGATTAGAGAGGATCAAACGCTGCGCATTGGTCATTTCCATCATTCACTCCTGTGCCACAATGGGCATACAAAATGGGAAGAGATGAGTGAAGATCGCACAACCCGCTGAAGTGCGGTATGGCAAGCAGAGGCTTCTTTGATCCAGACCCGGTTTTCCCCTGCAAAAGCAGAGAAAATCCGGTCTGAGGGTTAAAGATCGTCGAGGAAGGTTTTGTCCAGTTGCTTGAAGGCGCGTTTAAGCACGTCGGCAAGGGACTGATAGGTTGGCTTTCCTTCCACCGGCGCTATCGCCTGGCCCGCAGCCTGAAGTTTTTCGCGCACTTCATGGAACCAGTTAAGCAGCGTGGGCGGCAGTGGCGTGACGGAGCGCTTACCCAACCACCATAAGCCCTGTATTGGCAGGCTACAGGCGAACAGAGCCGTAGCCACAGCCGGACCGAGCTGCCCGCCCAGCGCAATTTGCCAGGTCATAGAGAACACCGCCAGCGGCGGCATAAACCGGATGGCAAAACGCGTAGCGCGTGAGACCCGATTCTCTGGAAACATGGGTGCCAGACGCTTATCGACAGGCCATGTTTTCATATAATGCTGTCCCCGCTGGAACAGTTTAAACCAACCGACAGAGCCGGATTCATTAGCCATGGCTGACCTCAACTTCGGAGATAAAAAATAAACAAAACGTGCAACTCAACAACTTTACATGATGTCTTTCAAAATATTTTGTCTTTACGCGGCGCACTGGTTATCCTGTGCGCGTTTGTTGAGGGGCTGTTACAGGGTTGCTATCGCTCTGCATGCAGTACCATCAGCATCTGCTAATAATTCAAAAAATCACGTAAGTTTTATCAAGTTTTTTTGCTTTCAGACAAAATTTGCCCTGAGCATGACGTTCATCATTAATGTACCAGCTTTCATGCGCTACGCTGATAGTCTGTTGAGTTTTATTTCGCCACCTTTAACCAATAGGACCTTCCATGTCGAGTAAGTTAGTCTTGGTTCTGAACTGCGGCAGTTCTTCCCTGAAGTTCGCCATTATCGATCCGGCAAATGGCGAAGAATACCTCTCCGGTTTAGCCGAATGTTTCCACCTGCCTGAAGCCCGTATTAAGTGGAAAATGGAAGGGGCTAAACACGAAGAGGCATTAGGCGCCGGCGCTGCGCACAGCGAAGCCCTCAATTTTATCGTTAAATCTATTCTGGCACAAAAACCAGAGCTGTCTGCACTAATCACTGCAATTGGTCATCGTATCGTTCATGGCGGTGAAAAGCTCACCCAGTCCGTGGTTATCGATCAGGATGTCATTCAGGGCATCAAAGACGCCTCTTCTTTTGCACCGCTGCACAATCCTGCGCACCTGATCGGGATTGAGGAAGCGATGAAGAACTTCCCGCATCTTTCTGATAAGAATGTGGCGGTTTTCGACACCGCTTTCCATCAGACAATGCCGGAAGAGTCTTACCTTTATGCCCTGCCGTACGCGTTGTACCGTGAGCATGGCGTTCGCCGTTATGGCGCACACGGCACCAGCCACTTCTATGTGACTCACGAAGCGGCAAAAGTGCTGAACAAGCCGGTGGAAGAGCTGAATATCATTACCTGCCACCTGGGCAACGGCGGCTCCGTAGCCGCTATCCGCAACGGCGTTTGCGTGGATACCTCTATGGGCCTGACGCCGCTGGAAGGTCTGGTTATGGGTACCCGTTCAGGCGATATCGACCCGGCCGTGATCTTCTTCCTGCATGACACCCTGGGCATGAGCGTGGATGCCATCAACAAGCTGCTGACCAAAGAGTCTGGCCTGTTGGGTCTGACCGGCGTCACCAGCGACTGCCGCTACGTGGAAGATAACTACACCACTAAAGAAGATGCCAAACGCGCGATGGACGTTTACTGCCACCGCCTGGCGAAATATATCGGTTCTTACACCGCGATGATGGATGGCCGCCTGGATGCGGTGATCTTCACCGGTGGCATCGGGGAAAATGCGGCGATGGTTCGCGAACTCTCCCTGGGCAGACTGGCCCTGCTGGGCTTTGAAGTGGATCACGAGCGTAACCTCGCGGCCCGCTTCGGTAAATCGGGCTTTATCAATAAAGAAGGCACCCGCCCGGCTCTGGTTATCCCAACCAATGAAGAGCTGGTTATTGCCCAGGACGCCAGCCGTCTGACTGCTTAAGCCCTTCCCTCTCCGTCAGCTCAGGCTGGCGGAGTTGTTTTGACATCACCAACCTGGACTCAAACGCGCTGAAGCCTGAAAGAGTCTATTCGAGAGGTTTATTGTGTCTCGTACCATTATGCTAATTCCTACCGGCACCAGCGTCGGTTTAACCAGTGTCAGCCTCGGTGTGATCCGCGCGATGGAACGCAAAGGCGTGCGTCTCAGCGTCTTCAAACCTATCGCCCAGCCGCGCAGCGGCGAAAATGCCCCGGACCAGACCACCACTATCATTCGTAAAAATTCCACCATTCCCGCCGCCGAACCCCTGCACATGAGTCGTGTGGAATCACTGCTGGGTTCCAATCAGCAGGACGTGCTGATGGAAGAGATTATTGCGCGCTACCATGAGAACACCAAAGATGCTGAAGTGGTGCTGGTAGAGGGCCTGGTGCCGACCCGCAAACATCAGTTTGCTTCTGCGCTGAACTATGAGATTGCCAAAACGCTGAATGCGGAGATTGTCTTTGTGATGTCGCTGGGCAATGACTCTCCTGCCCAGTTGAAAGAGCGGATTGAGCTGACCCAAAGCAGCTTTGGCGGCAGCAAGAACAAGAGTATCACTGGCGTGATCATCAACAAACTCAATGCGCCGGTTGACGATCAGGGGCGTACGCGTCCGGATCTGTCGGAAATATTCGATGACTCCAACAAGGCCAGCGTCGCCAATATCGATCCTAAACAGCTCTTCGCTAACAGCCCGTTACCGGTGCTGGGTTGCGTTCCCTGGAGCTTTGATCTGATTGCGACCCGCGCTATTGATATGTGCCGCCATCTGAATGCGGAGATTATCAATGAAGGCGATATTGCTACCCGTCGCGTAAAATCTGTAACCTTCTGCGCACGCAGCATTCCTCATATGCTGGAGCACTTCCGTCCCGGTTCGCTGCTGGTGACCTCCGCCGATCGCCCGGACGTGCTGGTTGCAGCTTGTCTGGCTGCCATGAACGGCGTGGAAATTGGTGCCGTACTGCTGACAGGTGGCTACCAGATTGATGCCCCTATTCGCAAACTGTGTGAGCGTGCGTTTGCCACAGGTCTGCCTATCTTTATGGTGAACACCAACACCTGGCAGACCTCGCTGAGTCTGCAAAGCTTCAACCTGGAAGTGCCCAGCGACGATACGCAGCGCATCGAGCGTGTGCAGGAGTATGTCGCCAGCCATATCGACCCGGAATGGATTGAATCTTTAACCGCGGCTTCAGACCGCAGCCGTCGTCTCTCTCCGCCAGCGTTCCGTTACCAGCTCACCGAGCTGGCGCGTAAAGCGGGCAAACGCATCGTGCTGCCGGAAGGTGATGAACCGCGTACCGTCAAAGCAGCAGCTATCTGTGCCGAGCGCGGTATTGCAACTTGTATCCTGTTGGGGAATCCGGAAGAGATCCAGCGTGTTGCTGCGGTACAGGGCGTAGAGCTGGGTAAAGGGATTGAGATTGTGGACCCGGAAGTGGTGCGTGAAAATTACGTTGCCCGTCTGGTTGAACTGCGTAAAAGCAAAGGCATGACCGAAGTGGTGGCGCAGGAACAGCTGGAAGATAACGTTATGCTTGGCACCATGATGCTGGAGCGTGGCGAAGTTGACGGACTGGTCTCCGGCGCGGTTCATACCACGGCGAACACTATTCGTCCTCCGTTACAGCTGATTAAAACGGCGCCAAACAGCTCGCTGGTCTCCTCTGTGTTCTTTATGCTGCTGCCAGAGCAGGTGCTGGTGTATGGCGACTGCGCCATTAACCCGGATCCTAACCCAGAGCAGCTGGCGGAAATTGCTATTCAGTCTGCCGACTCCGCGCTGGCCTTCGGTATTGAACCTCGCGTGGCGATGATCTCCTACTCCACCGGAAACTCCGGTGCCGGTAGCGATGTGGAAAAAGTCCGCGAGGCAACCCGCATCGCGCAGGAAAAGCGTCCGGACCTGGTTATCGATGGACCTTTGCAGTACGACGCAGCGATTATGGCCGACGTGGCCAAATCGAAGGCGCCAAACTCGCCTGTAGCGGGCCGCGCTACGGTGTTTATCTTCCCGGATCTGAACACCGGTAACACCACGTACAAAGCCGTACAACGTTCTGCCGACCTGATCTCTATCGGGCCAATGCTGCAAGGGATGCGTAAGCCGGTAAACGACCTCTCTCGCGGTGCTCTGGTGGATGACATTGTCTATACCATCGCTCTGACGGCCATTCAGTCAAAGCAGGCTGAAGGCTAACCTCAGCTTCCGCTGGATCTGATTAAAGCGAATCGCAAGATTCGCTTTTTTTATGCCTTTAGCCAGAAAAAATCTCTGCTCGCCACAATTTTAACTTTCCCCTCTGCTTTACCTGCTAAAAAGAATAAATAGCCGTAACGGCCCCCCTGAAAATCAGGCGAACTGCCACACTTAATTACCTGAAAAATAAGAGAAGGTCAGACAAATGATTATTTTTTTGGCTTAAATGGCATGCCAGGACTAGTCTTACACAGGCAAGGTAAACTATTTCATGAAATATCTTCAATAATCATAATGCCTGAAAGTAGCCGCTAATAATCAGGCCAAGGGAGAGTCTCACATGAGCGACAACACAATTCATCCGGTTTACAGTGAAGTAAATAATGGCGTTCCACTGAAGCGTATTTCCTGGAGCGCTGTCTTTGCTGGCGTAATACTTTCAACCGTTATTTATTTGCTGCTAGCTATTTTGGGTACGGCAATAGGCGCAACCACAATCGATCCACTGAAAGAACAGAATCCACTTGATGGTTTAGGGACGGGCGCTGCCGTCTGGACAGGATTAAGCATGTTGATCTCCGTTGGCGCGGGCGCTTTCATTACTGGCCGCCTGGCACAGCGTGAAGGGGCATTACATGGCATATTGATGTGGGCCGTCAATACACTACTTTGTTTGTGGATTGCGGTGATGGTAATAAGCAGTGCCGTGAGCGGAACGGCCAGCGTAATTGGCTCGGGCTTCAGTATGCTGGGTAACGGTATTTCAGCAGCGGCGCCCTCGCTTGCTAATACCGCGAAAGAGAAGTTGCAGGAAAATAATATTGACCTGAGCAATATGCAGAACGAGCTTGAAAAAACCCTACAGCAAACGGGTAAACCCGAACTGCAACCGCAAAACCTGCAAAACGACGCCAATAAAGAAGCGAATAACGCCCAGAATCAGGCGCAAAATACCGCTAATCATCCGCAAACTGCCGACACTGATTTAGCCGGCTGGTTCAGCGGTGTTATTCAACGTAACCAGGATACGCTTCAGGCTGCCGATGTCGACGCGCTGAAAAATATCATCAAAGCGCGTACCGGTAAGAGCGATCAGGAAGTTGACCAGATTGTTGCCCAGACGCAAAAAAGCTATGAGCAGGCGCGTCAGAAATACCAGCAGCTGAAAGCTGATGCTGAGAAAAAAGCGCGTGAAGCTGCGGAACAGGCTGCTGCTGCCACCGCTAAAGCAAGCTGGATGGCGCTGGTTGTCCTGCTGATTGAAGCCGTTATCGCTGGTGTGCTGGGTAAAATGGGCCGTAAAACGCAGCCACATCAGGTTGTGGCTCGTTAACTCAAACGGGCGTTAATCTGACAGAGAGTCAGGCTGACGCTCTGAACGGAGTGACAGTAAACCAGCACAAAAAAATGGGACGAAGCGATTCGTCCCATTTTCATTTTGCAAACTGTGGTCAGGCAGAAGAGGTATCCGCGCTGGCGCGCCTGGACTCGTTATTACGGCTGAGCCACAGGGAGAGCGCCTTCAGCGAATCATCCGTAAACTCATCGCAGCGAGCGGTAATCTCTTCCGGCGTCATCCAGTATATTTCATCGACCTCTTCTTCCTGCATGGCGAAGGGGCCGTGGGAGACGCAGCTGAACAATCCGCCCCAGACGCGGCAGTGCTGATCTTCAAAATAGAACAGGCCATGTTCGGCGAACGGCACGGCAGCAATGCCCAGCTCCTCTTCCGCTTCACGGCGAGCCGACTCCAGCATATCCTCACCGCTCTGCACCACGCCACCAGCGGTGGCATCCAGCATACCGGGCATGAAATCTTTGCTTTCGGTGCGGCGCTGGACGAGAATTTTACCCATCCCATCGTGAACCACGATGTAGGTCGCGCGATGACGCAAACATTGTGCCCGCATTTGCGCGCGGCTGGACTGTGCAACGACCTCGTTATCTTCGCTAACGATATCCACCCATTCCGTGCCGCTATCTTGCTCCACCATCCGTAACCCTTATTTGTTCTGGCGCTTCAGCGCTCGTTGACTCTTGCCCGCACAGTTTGCCACGGACAGCCGGTAAATTATAATCCACCTGTGTCATTAACAGGCGGTCTTGGAGGATTCCGAAAGCCAGAGTTGCACAGAAGCACGCTGCCACTGAAAATAAGCGTAATCCGCGATCTGTTGCGGTACCTCGTCGCCATGTAAGGCCAGCCGGTTGATCATCACCGCCAGGTCTGTATCAGCAATCGACCACTCGCCAAAGAGGTTTTGCTGACCAGTTTTCAGTAACTGCCCCACGCCATCAAACAACTTTCTGGCAGCCGCCTCTCCCGCTTCACTTAATGGCGCAAACTTCTCATTGGCAAATAACACCTCCGTCGGACGCTCCTGGCGCAGCGGCATAAAGTCACTGCGAAGCCAGGCCTGTAGTTCACGCGCTTTGGCCCGCTTTTCGATATCACGGGGGTAGAGCCGCTCATACTCGGGGGCAGGAAAGCGCTCTTCCAGATACTCGGCAATAGCGGAAGATTCAGAGAGCAGGAAATCGTCAATCTGCAAGGTTGGCACCCGCCGGGTCAGCGAAATTTCACCATAAGCGGGTTGCAGATGCTGCTGGCTGGCGAGATCGACACGCTGTAGTGAAAAAGGCACGCCTTTCTCGCTCAACGCCACAAATACGGACATCACATAGGGGCTAAAAAAACAGGCATCGGACCACAGCATCACGTTTGGGTAGTTCATCCTGATATCCTTACAAAGCGTTGTCTGCATCTTGTTTACCGATTTTTCAGCAGAAAGGCAATCCCCCAAACTTCACCTAAGCTGAAAGCAGGCTGTTGGCATTTTTACTTCTCTGATTAAGGACAGACAGCATGCATATTTTACTCACGGGCGGCACAGGCCTGATTGGCAGCCAGCTTATCTCTCGCCTGCTGCAACGGGGCGACCAGATAAGCGTCGTTACCCGCGACGTGGCGGCAGCGCGCAGCAAATTTGGCGACAGGGTTAACCTCTGGTCGGGGCTGGATCAGCAACGCGATCTCAATGATATCGACGCGGTTATCAACCTGGCAGGGGAACCCATTGCTGACAAACGCTGGACGGAAAAACAGAAAAATCTGCTGTGCGAAAGCCGCTGGCAGATAACCGAGCGTCTGGCGTCGCTAATCAATGCCAGCGCCACGCCCCCCTCGGTGTTGATTTCCGGTTCAGCCACCGGATTTTACGGTGACGCGGGCGATGTGATCCTGACGGAAGACGATCCGGGGCATGAGGAGTTTACCCACAAGCTTTGCGCCCACTGGGAGAAACTGGCCCTGGCAGCGGAAAGCGAACAGACGCGGGTCTGCCTGCTGCGTACCGGCGTGGTGTTGACTAAAGAGGGAGGTGCGCTGAGCAAGATGAAGCTGCCCTTTAAAATGGGCATTGGCGGGCCAATTGGCAGCGGCAAGCAGTACATGCCCTGGATCCATCTGGAGGACATGCTGAACGCCATCCTGTGGCTGCTGGATAACCCTGGGTTGCAGGGGCCTTTTAATATGGTAGCGCCCTATGCGGTGCGTAATGAACAATTTGCCGCCATGTTGGGTCAGGCGATGCACCGTCCGGCCTTTATGCGCACGCCTGCCGCCGCCATTAAAGTAATGATGGGGGAATCTGCCGTACTGGTTCTTGGTGGTCAACACGTGCTGCCTAAGCGGCTGGAGGAGTCAGGATTTACCTTCCGCTGGTATCAGCTGGATGAGGCGTTAAGAGACGTGGTATAGCGCCGAGCAAGAGACAGCCATCTCAATGGCGTTGAACTGGTTACTGCCTCTCTGTGAGCTATTAAGGTAAAAATCTGCCACAAGGCATGCCGGGGCTGCCCCTCAGCATGCCTTGTGCCGCTGGCGGGGCTATTTCAACGAGCCAGAGAGGAACTGTTGCAGACGGATGCTTTTCGGGCTGGTGAATACCTCTTGCGGCGGCCCCTCTTCTTCAATTTTGCCCTGATGCAGGAAGATAACATGGTTGGAAACGTGGCGGGCGAACTCCATTTCATGGGTTACCACCACCATGGTTTTGCCCTCTTCCGCCAGCTTCTGCATGATTTTCAGCACTTCACCCACCAGTTCGGGGTCGAGCGCCGAGGTAGGCTCATCAAACAGCAGCACTTCCGGCTCCATCGCCAGCGCACGGGCAATCGAAACGCGCTGCTGCTGACCTCCGGAGAGATTCACCGGGTATTTCCCCCTGGCGCGCTCATCAATACCCACTTTATCGAGATATCTGATGGCTCGCGACTGTGCCTCTCCTTTGCTTAACCCCAGAACCTGAATCGGTGCTTCCATCACGTTTTGCAGCACCGTCATGTGGCTCCATAGATTAAAGTGCTGAAACACCATCGTCAGGCTGGTACGCAATTTGCGCAACTGCTCTTTGTCAGAGACCTTCAGCTGACCGTCGGTATCCCTCACCAGGGTGATCATCTGATTGTTGACGGAAATAGTGCCTTCGCTGGGCTTCTCCAGGAAGTTAATACAGCGCAGAAAAGTACTTTTCCCGGAGCCGGACGAGCCGATAATACTGATGACATCACCGGCATTTGCCTGGAGTGATACGCCCTTCAGCACCTCATGCTCGCCATAACGTTTATGCAGTTCAGTTACGTTTAATTTGTTGTCGGCCATAGTTCACTCAATGGGTCGATGAGGGTTTAACGTGCTTCAGCCAGCGTTGCTCCGCCTTGCGGAACAGACTAATCAACACATACGAGATAATCAGATAGAGCACCGCAGCGATACCAAAGGCCGCAAACGGCTGATAAGTTGCCGAGTTGATGTCGCGGGCAACCTTGAGCAGGTCGGGCACCGTGGCGGTAAAAGCGAGTGCCGTAGAGTGCAGCATCAGGATCACTTCATTGCTGTAGGCCGGGAGAGCCGTGCGCAGCGCTGAAGGCATGATGATGCAGCGATAGAGCTTAAACGTGGAGAAGCCATAAGCGCGTGCAGCCTCAATTTCTCCATGCGGCACGGCACGGATAGCACCGGCAAAAATTTCCGTGGTGTAGGCACAGGTATTTAAGGTCAGCGCCAGCAGCGTACAGTTCAGGCCGCTACGGAAGAAAGCATTCAGCAGATCGTTGCCTTTGACCACTTCCAGAGTGTACATGCCGGAGTAGAAAATCAGCAGCTGCACATAGAGCGGCGTACCGCGAAAAATATAGGTAAAGAGCCACACCGGAAAACGCACGGCGGTGACAGAGGAGACGCGAGCTATAGAGAGCAGAACCGCCAGAGAGCCGCCCAGCACCACCGAGATAATCAGCAGCCAGAGCGTAATGGCTACGCCGGAGAAACGGTAGCCGTCGGTCCACAGCAGGGCTTTCCAGTATTCCTGAATAATGTCCATCATAGATCTGCCCTTCTCACACCTACCGAATAACGGCGTTCAAGCCACAACAGGACGCCGTTGGAGAGCGTAGTAAAGACCAGGTAAATCACCCCGGCCACAATGGCAAAGTAGAACGGCTGCCAGGTGCTTTTCCCCGCCAGCTGTGTCGCCTTGACCACATCTTCCAGCCCCAGTAAGGAAACCAGCGCGGTCGCCTTGAGGATCACCTGCCAGTTATTGCCAATGCCCGGCAGCGCATAGCGCATCATGCCGGGGAATAATATGCGGCGGAAGATCTGGGAGGAGGTAAAGCCGAAAGCGGTTGCGGCTTCAAGCTGCCCTTTCGGCACGGCCATATAGGCACCGCGGAAAGTTTCAGTGAAGTAAGCGCCATAGATAAAGCCGAGAGTGATGATGCCGGCAACCATTGGATCAATATCGAACTGATCGAGGCCCAGCATATCGGTGAACTGATTCAGGGCTATTTGCAGGCCATAGAAAATCAGCAGCATCAGCACCAGGTCGGGTACGCCACGAATAAGGGTGGTGTAACCTTCAAAAATTATCCGTAACGGACGGTTGTTGGAGAGTTTGGCCCCTGCGCCAATCAATCCCAGGATAACGGAGAGCAGCACGGAACTCAGAGCCAGTTCCAGCGTGACCAACGCCCCTTTTAAAATTACTTCCGAATAGCCATACAGCATAATGATGTCCTGTCTTTGGATTAACTTCGCGTTTCATCCGCCCGTGGCGTACAAAACGGGGGTCGCCGTTCGCAGACAGGCTGACCCCCATGACAGGTTTTACTTAACCGCCGTACACGTCAAAGTCGAAATACTTTTTAGCTAATTTGTCGTAGGTGCCATCTTTGCGCAAGCTATCAAACGCTTTATCAATGGCTGCTTTCAGGTCGGCATCATCTTTACGCATGCCCATACCGGTACCCACACCGAAGATTTTTTCATCTTTCACGGCCGGACCGGCAAAAGCATAATCTTTACCGGCAGGCTGCTTCAGGAAGCCTTCGCTGGCGGCGACTTCATCCTGGAAGGCAGCATCGATACGGCCAGCCGTGAGATCCTGATACACCAGATCCTGGTTAGCGTAAGGGGTAACGGTAATGCCCTGAGGACGCCAGTTTTGGTTGGCGTAGGTTTCCTGGGTGGTGCCCTGTAGCAGGCCGATGGTTTTGCCTTTCAGCGAATCAAGCGTCGGCATGATTTTAGAGCCTTTCGGCGCAATCAGACGGGCGTTAGCGGCGTAGAGTTTTTCCGAGAAGGCGATCTCCTGCTGACGCTTTTCGGTGATAGAGAGCGAAGAGATGATCGCATCAATTTTTTTCGCTTTCAGTGAGGGGATCAAAGCATCGAAATCACTTTCCACATAAGTGCATTTGGTCTCGATACGCTTACAGATCTCATTCGCCAGATCGATATCGAAGCCAACCAGTTGTCCCTGAGCATTTTTAGATTCAAAAGGTGCATAAGTTGGATCGGTACCGATGCGCAGCGTTTTCGGCACGGCAGCAAAGGCGCTACCTGCTGAAGAGAGAGCCAGCAGCAGAGAAAGAGCCAGGACCTGCTTTTTCATAAATTACCCTCGAGTATGGTTTTTTATTATCTCAGTCGTGATGTTGTTAGCGCAGTAAAAGCAATTGTCTTTTGCAGATTTCATGCCAGTTTTGCCGGGCTTTGCCCCATCGCTGCGCAATCCCCGCAGTACGCCTTGTGACGAGGCATACAGCGGGAATGCAGGGAAATTTATAACAGGTTTGTAACCTTTCGGGGAATGCAATGATGCATTTTGGTGCACTGAATGCCCAAAAAGCGATTCAGCACCAACAAATGCACTATTGCAGTGCATTTACTGCGGGGTTATGCACCCTGCCAGCGCGCGAAAAGATCTTTATCGAGGGCGATATCAAACTGATCGAGCACACGGTTTACCGTCTGGTCGACAATGTCCATGATGTTTGCGGGCCGATGGTAAAACGCTGGCACCGGCGGCATGATAATCGCGCCCAGCTCAGCGGCGGTGGTCATCATACGCAGATGGCCCAGATGCAGCGGCGTCTCACGCACGCAGAGAACCAGACGGCGGCGCTCTTTCAGCACCACATCGGCAGCGCGTGTCAGCAGCCCGTCGGTATAGCTGTGCACAATGCCGGAGAGGGTTTTCATTGAACAGGGCAGAATAGCCATACCGTCTGTTTTAAAGGAGCCGGAAGAGATGCTGGCGGCGATATCCCGTACATCGTGTACCACATCGGCCATCGCCTGAACCTCCCGCACGGAGTAATCACTCTCCAGCGCCAGGGTTTGGCGGGCAGCCTGACTCATCACCAGATGGGTTTCCACCTCGTTTACCTGCTGCAAAATCTGTAGCGCACGTACGCCATAGATGACGCCGCTGGCACCGGAGATGCCAATAATGAGTCGTTTCATAATAATCCTGCGAAGTTAGAAGGCTAAGTATGACATGACCGGCCAAAAAAGAAATGGGCCGGAATCGCTTCCGGCCCATCTGACCTGCATGCAGGACTCAGGGTATTAGCCTTCGTTGTGCATTTCCAGGTTTTCTACTTCGTTCTGACGCGCCATCGCTTTGGCATCATCATTACGCAGTGACTGGAGATACTCCAGATATTGCTGATCGACATCTTTGGTGACGTAGATACCGTTGAATACCGAGCATTCGAACTGCACGATATCGGGGTTCTCCTCTTTCACCGCTTCAATCAGATCGTCCAGATCCTGGAAGATCAGACCATCGGCGCCAATCAGCTGACGGATCTCTTCCACTTCACGACCATGAGCAATCAGTTCCGTTGCGCTTGGCATATCGATGCCGTAAACGTTAGGGAAACGGATTTCCGGTGCTGCCGAAGCCAGATAGACTTTCTTCGCCCCTGCTTCACGTGCCATCTCGATGATCTGCTCGCAGGTGGTGCCGCGCACGATAGAATCATCCACCAGCAGCACGTTTTTGCCACGGAACTCGGCACGGTTGGCGTTAAGCTTGCGGCGAACCGCGCTGCGGCGCTGGTGCTGACCCGGCATGATAAAGGTACGGCCTACGTAGCGGTTTTTCACAAACCCCTGACGATAAGGCTTATCCAGGATACGGGCCATTTCCAGCGCGATATCGCAGGAGGTTTCCGGAATAGGAATGACCACATCAATATCCAGGTCTTCCCACTCGCGGGCAATTTTCTCGCCCAGCTTGGTGCCCATACGCACGCGAGCGCTGTAGACGGAAATTTTGTCCAGGAAAGAGTCCGGGCGGGCAAAATAGACGTACTCAAACAGGCAAGGATTGAATTTAGGGTTCTCCGCACACTGACGGGTAAACAACTGCCCTTTCTCAGTGACGTAGACCGCTTCGCCTGGCGCAACGTCGCGCAGGAATTCAAAGCCCAGCGTATCCAGCGCCACGCTTTCAGACGCCACCATATATTCGCTGCGGCCATCTTTCATGCCGCGCTTGCCAATCACCAGCGGACGGATGCCGTTAGGATCGCGGAACGCCACCAGACCATGGCCGATAATCATCGCCACGCAGGCATAGGCACCGCGGACTTGTTGATGCACGGCAGCCACCGCAGCAAAAATATTATCTGCTTCAAGCGGGTAATGCTGAAAACGATCCAGCTCAACCGCAAAGATATTCAGCAGGATCTCAGAATCTGAAGTGGTGTTAACGTGACGACGGCCGCTTTCAAACAGCTGCTTACGCAGCTCGTGCGCGTTGGTCAGATTACCGTTGTGCGCCAGCGTAATGCCATAAGGCGAGTTCACGTAGAAGGGCTGCGCTTCAGAAGCGCTGGAGCTTCCGGCTGTGGGGTAGCGGACGTGACCGATCCCCATATTGCCCTGCAAACGCTGCATATGGCGGGCTTCAAATACATCGCTAACCAAACCGTTTGCTTTACGCAGGCGGAAGCAATTCAATGCATCAATGGTAACGATGCCTGCGGCATCCTGCCCACGGTGCTGGAGCACCGTTAACGCGTCATAAATCGACTGGTTGACCGGCATGAATCCGGCGATCCCGACAATACCGCACATGTGGTTATTTCCTCATAAGCCGCAACCCCGGTTCTATTACCGGGGCAAAAAACTCGACGTACTTTTCAGGTAGTCAAAAAACCACCTGATAACGTAACTGAACTGGGGAACCAGCTGGGACTGCTGCCAGTCCGGGCTTTTGGAAAAGCCAGTGAATGTATCGAGGAAAAACAGAATGGCTGAGACAATCAGCACGCCACGTAAAGCCCCGAAACAGACGCCCAACACTCTGTCAGTACCTGACAGGCCAGTTTTTTCAACCAGCGAACCAATGACGTAATTGACAATTGCCCCGACTAACAGCGTGGCAACGAACAACACCCCAATGGCGATTCCATTTCGAACCAGTTCGTCTTCAAACCCTGTGAACCAGACGGCTAAGTAGGAGTAGTAATGACTGGCGACAAAAAATGCGCAACCCCAGGTAACGAGAGATAATGCTTCCCGAACAAACCCCCGGATCAGGCTGACAAGAGCCGAAAAACCAATAACCGCAATAATGACGTAATCTATCCAGACCATGAACTCTTCCAGCGACTGTGCCCCTGCATCCAGTTCGGGGCGAATTCTAACAGAAAAAGAAAACGTTTGCGTAACGTTTTCCTTTACCAGTTTATTTAAAGAGGTGTGTTAAAAAAACCAGCAAGAATGCCTGCTGGCGGCCTCCCTCACCTGACGGAAGGCCTGATAATGCAATGTTTTGATTTGCTTCAGGTAACGCCCGCCCGCAACAGGATGCTCTGGGGCAAAAGCGGGGCATTTAAGGTGATAACTAAGGCAGAGGCTTTTACACTGATAGCCACAGGCTCTGGTTTTACGGGTGGAAAAGCCCCCACCCGCTGAAAAAACCATGCCGGACATTACGGTGAGACTCTGCGCCCTGTCGCTACCTTTTATGCAGGATAAACGAACCTTCGGCTGCTAACGCACGCTGTAAGGTTTTACCACTCCGCCTAATCCTGAAATGCTCTTCAGCTCCCCTACCGCTGCCTGCATCTTCGCTTTCGACGCATCCGGCCCCACATAGATGCGGGTTATCTGCCCCTGAACCGGCGTGGAAGGCACGGTAAAGGCGCGATAGCCAGAGAGACGCAGCTGCGCCACCACTTCATTGACCTTGCTGGCATTTTTCAGTGCGCCCAGCTGAACAACGTAGGCCTGGCCGCCCGGTGCGCCCGACTGCTGAGCAGGCTCAGCAGGCTGAGGCGCCGGAGCAGGTTCAGGCTTCGGCTGAGGAACCGGTTCTGGCTTCGGCTGAGGCTTCGGTTTTTCCACCGGCTTTGGTTTAGGCTTCTCAACCGGCTTCGGCTGAGCAACAGGTTTAGACTCAACCACCGGCGGCGGTGCGACTACGCTGGGTTGATTGTGTGACTGCGGTGCCGTGGAGCCACTTTCAGCCTGAGAACTGTTGCCGCTGTTTTGCCCGGTAACAACGCTTGCCGCGCCTTCTGGCGGCTGCGACGGTAAAGGCTGCGTAACCGGCGGCACCAGATCGTTTTCCTGCTGGTCACCCGGTTTCGGCACCAGTGGAATGGCCGCGAACTCTTCTTTGTAATGCTTTTTCTTGCCGTCGAGCAGGCCCGGCAAAACGATTACGCCAAGTGCTACGATGATGACGGTCCCGACTAAACGGTTTTGAAACTTACTGGCCACTGCCGTTCTCCGTTTCCCTCGTTTCCATTACGTGCGCTACGGTGTGGAAAGAGCCACACACCAGCACAATATCCTGCTCTGCCGCCTGCTGAAGCGCGTAATGATACGCTTCAGCCACGCTGGCAAAGGTCTGAGCCTGCGGCAAATGGGCCTTAAGCTGCTCAGCACTGGCACCGCGCGGGCCTTCCAGCGGCGCGCAATACCATTTATCCACTTCCGGTGCCAGACAGGCCAGCGTACCGGCAATATCTTTGTCATGCAGCATGCCGACCACGGCGTGAACCTTGCCGGTTTTCGCCAGTTCGCTGAGTCGCCCGGCCAGCCAGGCGGCTGCATGAGGATTGTGCGCCACATCCAGAATCACGCGGGGTGAGTCCGCTATCGTCTGAAAACGGCCGGGCAAAATGGCCTTATCCAGCCACTGGTAAATAATTTTTTCATCGACGCTGAGGGGAGAGGCGCGCAGAGCAGCCAGCGCGGTAGCAGCATTGGGCAACGGCACCTGCGGCATCGGTAGCGCGGCCAGCGAGCCATGCGCATCGGTAAACGTCCAGTTACCGTCAGCCACTGAATAAGACCACTCCCGGTTGCGCTTGAGCAGCAACGCGCCGAGCTTATCGGCGACATCTGCAATGCTTTGCGGCATCTCCGGCTCGCCTACTACCGCCGGTTTTCCGGCACGGAACACGCCCGCTTTCTCACGGCCAATGCTCTCGCGATCCGGCCCCAGCCAGTCGGTATGATCCAGCCCAATGCTGGTCACCACGGCAACATCTGCATCAACAATGTTGGTGGCATCCAGCCGCCCGCCCAGCCCCACTTCCAGGATCACCACATCAAGTCGGGCGCGTTTGAACAGCCACAGCGCAGAGAGCGTGCCAAATTCAAAATAGGTCAGCGAGGTTTCGCCACGTCCGGCGTTGATATCCGCAAACGAGGCGGTGTGATCCGCTTCCGGCAGCTCTTCTCCCTGAATGCGGACCCGTTCGGTATAACGCAGCAGATGAGGAGAGCTGAACACGCCTACGCGATAGCCCGCGGCAATCAGCAGCGTTTCCAGCGTCCGACAGGTGGTGCCTTTGCCGTTGGTGCCCGCCACGGTAAATACAACGGGGGCCGGGGTTAAGAGGTCGAGCGCAGCAGCCACGCGTTGGACGCGTGCCAGCCCGAGTTCGATAGCTTGAGAATGGAGATTCTCAAGATAATGAAGCCACGTGACCAGAGGCGACGTGGCTTGAGGAAGTTTATCCATGTGTCCCGTTCAATGTCGTACGGTTCATTGGTAAAAGGGGCGCTGCGCCCCTTTCAGTCGGCAGTCAGGCCTCTGGGCTCTGCGGCGCATCCTCAACAACCTCTTTAACGAGGTCTTCCTGCGGCGCGGGCAGATTCATCATTTTAGCCAGAATGCTTGCCAGCTTAAAGCGCATTACCGGACGGCGAATGATCATATCAATCGCGCCTTTCTCGATCAGGAATTCGCTGCGCTGGAAGCCAGGGGGCAGTTTTTCACGGACCGTTTGTTCAATAACGCGTGGGCCGGCAAAGCCGATCAGCGCTTTGGGTTCCGCAATGTTCAAATCGCCCAGCATGGCGAAGCTGGCAGAGACGCCGCCCATGGTCGGGTCAGTCAGCACGGAGATATAAGGCAGTCCGCGCTCCTGCATTTTTGCCAGCGCAGCACTGGTTTTGGCCATCTGCATCAGCGACATCAACGCTTCCTGCATACGGGCGCCGCCCGAGGCTGAGAAGCAGATCATAGGGCAGTTGTCTTCCAGCGCCTGCTCAACGGCACGCACAAAGCGTGCGCCAACCACCGACCCCATTGAACCGCCCATAAAGGAGAATTCAAACGCGGCGGCGACCACAGGCATGCCGTGCAGGGTTCCCTTCATCACAATCAGGGCGTCTTTTTCGTCGGTCTCTTTCTGAGCCGCTATCAGACGATCTTTGTACTTCTTGGAATCCTTGAACTTGAGCAGATCTTTCGGTTCCAGCTCGCTGCCCAGTTCCACCATCGACCCTTCGTCCAGCACGCTGTGCAGACGGTCACGACCATGCATACGCATGTGGTGGTCGCATTTCGGGCAAACTTCAAGATTACGCTCCAGTTCGGCGCGGTACAGAACCTGGCCGCAACTGTCGCACTTGGTCCAGACCCCTTCCGGAATACTGGCTTTGCGCGAAGGGGTGATGGTGCTTTTATTGAGAATTCGTTCAATCCAGCTCATTGATGACCTTTCTGTTTGAACCTGGTGAAACCAGTTTTCTTTTTTCCACGCCGCGCGGCAGCGCAGACCATAATGTCGCTCATTAAACCATAACCGCCCGATGCTGTGGATAAAAATCTGGTCACCGGACGGCAGTTTAGCGATGTATTACTACGATTTTTGCTGACGGGCAGCGCGACGCTGGCGCCAGACCTCAATCACGCCCGGCAGTACCGACAGCACGATGATGGCCACAATCAGCAGCTTCAGATTCTCCTGCACGGCTGGCATATTGCCAAAGAAATAGCCCGCGTAGGAGAACAGCAGCACCCACAGCAACCCGCCCGAGATGTTGTAAAGGGCAAAGTGGCGGTAGGACATTTTTCCCATGCCGGCGACAAACGGCGCAAATGTCCGAACGATCGGCACGAAGCGCGCAAGAATAATCGTTTTCCCGCCGTGACGCTCGTAAAATTGATGGGTTTTATCCAGGTGACTGCGACGGAAGATCTTTGAGTTCGGGTTGCTGAACAATTTGTCGCCAAACAGCCGACCAATCGTATAGTTCACCGCATCGCCCAAGATAGCTGCTATCACCATCAGGGCCACCATCATATGAATGTTAAGATCGTTAGTGGGTAACGCTGCCAGCGCGCCAGCGACGAAAAGCAGAGAGTCTCCTGGCAGGAAGGGCGTGACAACCAGACCTGTTTCACAAAACAGGATCAGGAACAGAATGGCATACACCCACATCCCATACTGTGCCACCAGCTCCGCCAGGTGAACATCAATATGCAGGATGAAGTCGACAACAAAATGAATCAGTTCCATACACGTTTCCTTAATTGTCCAGGCATTATTTAATCCTCGAGGAACAGCGGTCCCATCGGCGGACGAGGTAGTTCATACTGTTCCGGGTAATCGACTGCCACCAGGTATAACCCTTCAGCTCGGGCAGTGGCCGCAGCCAGCGTGCGATCTTTCGCCGCCAGCAGCTCTGCCATCCAGCTCTCAGGTTGATTACCGCAGCCGATTTCCATCAGACTGCCGACAATATTACGCACCATATGGTGCACAAACGCGTTAGCTTTAATATCCACAACCACCCAGTCACCAAAACGGCTGACGTTCAGGTGCATCATATAGCGCCAGGGTGTCCGGGACTGGCACTGCACCGCACGAAACGAAGTGAAGTCGTTTTCGCCCAGCAGGCACTGCCCTGCCCGCTGCATTTTTTCCACATCCAGCGGATGGTAAAAATGGGTCACGCCACCATGCAGGATCGCCGGGCGCAGGCGACGATTATAGATGACGTAGCGATAGCGCCTGGCGGTGGCGCTGAAGCGGGCATGAAAATCATCTGGAACCGGCCTCGCCCAGCGTACAGCGATATCATCCGGCAGATTCGCGTTCACCCCCAGCGTCCAGGCAGCCTCTTTGCGCACCGAGGTGGTTTCGAAATGCACAACCTGACCGGTGCCATGAACGCCAGCATCCGTTCTGCCCGCGCAAAATACGGTAACCGGATGGTTAGCGACTTTGGAAAGGGCTTTTTCCAGCTTTTCCTGCACGCTGCGCACTTCCTGCTGCCGCTGCCAGCCATAGTAGCGGCTGCCATCATATTCAATGCCGAGCGCCAGCTTGTGCTTCTGCTCAGGCAAGCCTGCTTCTGACATCAGTACATGTACTCCTGAACCAGCTTCTCAGCGGTTTTCACCGCCATCAGCGCGCCGCCAAAGCGCACGTTGTCCGCTACGGACCAGAATTGCAGCATCTCCGGAATACCGTAGTCGTTACGCACGCAACCCAGGCTCAGATGGTTGCTGCCGGAAGCGTCGCCAACCTGCGTCGGGTAGTTATCTTCATCAGAGAGAGCAATATCTTCTGCCTGGAGCAACACTTCACGCGCTTCGTCAGAGGAGATGGGACGCAGGTTTTCAATATGCACAATCTGCGCGTTGCCGTAGAAAACCGGGGCCTGCACGGTCGAAACTGTGATCGGTAACCCTTCGTCCTGGAGCACCTTACGCACCTGATCCACCAGACGACGCTCCTGTAGCACACTGCCTTCGGCATCGTTCAGCAAGGGCAGCATGTTGAAGGCCAGCTGACGGTTGAAGAAGCCCTCTTCCGCAGGCAGACCATTCAGCAGACGAGCGCTCTCACCGGCCAGCGAATCCACTGCGGCTTTGCCGTGGGCAGAAGCGGCAATCAGGCTGGTGACCTGGAGACGGCTTAAACCCGCCTGGTCCACCAGCGGCTTGATGGCACACAGCAGCTGGCTGGTGACACTGTCAGCCACGCTGATAATGTTGCGGTTACGGTAATCACCCAGCACCTGCGGATTGACATCCGGCACCACCAGCGGCACGTCCGGCTCCATGGCAAACAGGTCGCTGCTGTCGATCACCAGACAGCCCGAGTTGGCCGCCTCATCCGCATAACGCGCGGAGGCTTCACGGCCTGCGGTGAAAAAGGCCAGCTGCACCTGAGACCAGTCAAAATTGCTGGCATCAGTGACTAAAATCGATTTCCCTTCATAGCGCAGGGTTTCACCCGCGCTGCGCTCGCTCGCCAGCAGATATAACTCACCAACCGGGAACTGGCGTTCAGCCAGCAGTTCCAGTACAGCTCCCCCTACTGCGCCTGTCGCGCCCAGTAGCGCAATGTTCCAGCCGTCAGACATGTTGGTTTACTCCAGAAAATAAGACAAAAGAGAAGGCGGTAGTTACGCCGCCCGCAGAGTCAGATAAGGCAGGGCCTTCAGGAAGCTGGCTCAAAAACGGCATTAAAGCCGAGTTTCGCCAGCAGGGTAGCAGCCTGCTCAGAATCACAAGCGACCTGCAAAGAGGACCACTCGCGACGTTCAAGGTAATTCTTGCGCAGGCGATCAAATTCGCCGGGAACAGCCGCCACCGCGCGCAGCGGCGCGTCATCGCGGCGCACATCATACACCAGATGCACCACTCTTTTCAGCGTTGGCTGGTCCAGCTCACCGTGAAGGGTGATGCGACCAAATTCGGGCGCGGGCAATAAGGTCTCCAGCGGCACCTGCTGAGGCTCGCCGAGGAAGGCGGTCCAGGCTTCAAATACCTGAGTAGTGCCGCGCGCTTTGCCTTCCAGCGTGTATCCGGCGATGTGAGCAGTGGCGATATCTACTTTCTCCAGCAACGGCAGCGAAAGCTCCGGCTCTGGCTCCCAGACATCAAGTACCACGCTGAGGTCGTCTCGCTGTTGCAGCACCTTCAGCAGCGCGGCATTATCCACTACCGGCCCACGGCAGGCGTTGATTAAGATTGTCCCTGGTTGCAGGGCCATCAGCAACGCCTCATCAGCAAGATGCAGCGTTTTGTATTCGCCCTGCTTAAACAGCGGCGTGTGGAAGGTCAGAATATCGGCCTCTGCCACCAGCGTTGAGAGCGGCAGAAACTCGCCCTCATCACCGCGATCGGCACGCGGCGGATCGCACAGCAGCGTTCTGATGCCCAGCGCTTCAAGGCGCGCCTGCAAACGGCCACCAACGTTACCCACGCCGACAATACCCACCGTGCGATCTTTCAGCTGAAAACCGTCACGCTCTGCCAGCAGCAGCAGCGCAGAGAAGACATATTCCACCACCGCAATGGCATTGCAGCCCGGCGCGGCAGAGAAGGCGATACCCTGCTCCTGTAACCAGGCCTCGTCAATGTGATCGGTTCCGGCAGTGGCCGTGCCGACAAACTTCACCGGTTTGCCGCTCAGCAGTTCCGCATTCACTTTCGTGACCGAACGCACCATTAAAGCATCCGCATCATCCAGTTCCGCCTGCGGGACCGGCCTACCCGGCACAGCCAGCACGTTGCCCGTGCGGCTGAAAAGCTCAAGGGCGTACGGCATATTTTCATCAACAAGGATTTTCACAATCGGTTCCTGCCTGGAGAGGAGTGGGCCGATATTCTGCCATAAACCTGCGAAACGGATAACCCTCAGGTGCGCTGATTAAGAGTTTACCCTTGCGGAGAGGAGAGCGTACACTGCCCCCCTTTTCTTACCTGGCGGATCTTACTATGAATTTTCTGTTTCCCCTGCTGGCAGTGCTGATCTGGTCGGTGAATGCCATTGTCAGCAAAGTGTCGGCTGGAGCGATCGATCCGGCGGCCATTTCATTCTATCGCTGGGTGTTAGCTTTACTGACCCTGACGCCTTTCGTGCTGCCTGCTGTCTGGCGCAATCGTCAGCAAATCAGAGCGGTGTGGTGGAAGCTGCTGATCCTGGGGCTGTTAGGTATGGTGCTCTATCAGAGTCTGGCCTATTACGCAGCGCACAGCGTAACCGCGCTGTTTATGGGGATCCTGAACGCGCTGATTCCGTTATTAACCGTGCTGATCAGTCTGCTGCTGCTGCGGCTGGCACCAACGCTGGGGATCCTGCTGGGCAGCCTGCTGTCGTTTAGCGGGCTGGTGTGGCTGGTGAGTCAGGGCAACCCCCAGCAACTGCTTTCGCAAGGCTTAGGTAAGGGGGAAGTGATGATGTTTGCCGCCTCCACTTCTTACGCCCTGTACGGCGTCCTGACCAAACGCTGGGCGATTGCCCTGCCTAACTGGCAAAGCCTCTATATGCAGATTGTGTTCGGCGTACTGCTGCTGCTCCCCAACTTTTTGCTGGCCCAGGACGTTTCGCTTAACCTGCACAATATTCCGCTGGTGCTGTTTGCCGGGATCCCGGCGTCAATTATCGCCCCTTTCCTCTGGATCCAGGGCGTGATGCGGATGGGAGCCAATACCGCGACCATTTTTATGAATCTGGCCCCGATCTTCACGGCAATTATCGCCGTGCTGTTCCTGCATGAGACGCTGCACAGCTATCATTTTATCGGCGGCGGCATTACTCTGCTGGGCGTTTTTCTGGCGCAACGGCTGCGAACTCCTCTGCGGCTGAAGCGGGCAGCGACGGCGGATTCCGATCCCACTGCGTAAACGCCAGCCGAACCAGTAGCCCTCCCAGCGCCGGACTGCTGTGCAGTTCGGCCTGAGTGCCATGCCAGTCGGCAATATCTTTCACCAGCGCCAACCCAAGCCCGGCACCGCCCACGGCATCGCTCTCCGTTAAGCGATGAAAGGGCTGCATCGCCTGCTGGCGCTGCGCGGCAGCTATCCCCTTCCCGCTGTCTTCAACCGTCAGTATGCCGTCGCGCACGCTGACGGTTATGGTACCTTTGGCCGGCGTGTACTTAATGGCATTATCAATAAGATTGGCGCAAAGCTCACCAATCAGCAGCGCATCGCCGCGCACCAGAAACGCCTCTTCCCCCTCATAGCCTAAATCGATCTGTTTTGCTCTGGCCTGGGCGAAATGAGAGAAACAGGCCTCTTTGGCCAGCGCGGCCAGATCCACCGCCTGCAACGGCATCTCTGTAGTCTGGTGTGCCCGCAGACGCGAAAGCTGTAACAGGCGGTTGGTGAGCGAGATGGTTTCATCCAGCGTGACGCGCATGGCTTGTAAACTCTCTTTCCAGCTTTCGGGGTGGTCGCTTTTCAGCGCTACCGCCACCTGTGTTTTCAGGATGGTAAGCGGGGTTCGCAACTGATGCGAGGCGTCGGCGCTAAATCGTTGCTGGCGCGCCATCATTTGACGCAGCCGCTCTATATAGCGATTCACGGAGAGTATCAGCGGCTGCATTTCAGCCCACGGCAATACCGCCGGTAAAGGGGTGAGATCGCCAGGGTCCCGGCGCGCCATCAGGCCAGACAAGCGGCGCAACGGTCGCAGCACTTTTTTCAGCATCACGGCGGCCAGTAGCAGCGTCATCAGGACCAGCGCCCCCTGGCTGAGCAGCGCCGTCTTCAGCAATTTTCCCGCAAACTCTTCGCGGGAAGTCAGCGTTTCTGCTACCAGAATCAGCGCCATGCCTTGAAGGTTCTCCTCGCTCACCGGCTGCCAGAGCGCGGCTACCCGGATAGGCTGCTGACGGTAAGTCGCATCATAGAAGTGTACCAGCGCGGGATAATTCACTGAACGCGGCACATCCGCAGGCAGCGGGGGGATATCGTCATAACCGGAAAGCGTTTTGCCTTCCGGCGAGATAACCTGGTAAAACAGCTGATCGTTCATGTTCCGTTCGAAGCTGTCCAGCACCACCCAGGGGACATCCACTTCCAGATGATTGTTCTTTACGCGCAGCCGTTCCGCCACGGTGCGGGCTGAAGCCAGCAGCGAACGATCGTAAGCCTGGGTAGCGGCCTGTAGTGCGCTTGCATAGTGGGTATAAACAGAAAGCCCCCACAGCAGGATCAGCGGCAGCCCCAGCCATAACAGCAGCTGCCGACGCAGGGAAACCGGCTTTATGGCTGACATTCGAGGCTGTAGCCCAATCCACGCAGCGTTACGATTGAGACATTACTGCCGGAGAGTTTCTTTCTGACGCGGTGCACATAGAGTTCAATGCTTTCCTGACTGGCCTCATCCGCCAGGGTAAAAGTTTGCTCATAGAGCTGCTGGCGCGACACCGGACGTCCGCGCCTTTGCATCAGTGTGGTAAGCACGCTGGATTCTCGCGGGGTCAACGCCAGCGGCTTGTGCTGAAGTTCAAAGTAGCCTTCATCATGAAAAATCAGCTCGCCAAAGGCCTGCGCTTCCTGGCTCTGGCCCTGGCTGCGCCGCAGCAATGCCCGGATGCGCGCCTCCAGCTCTTCCAGCTCGAAAGGCTTGCTCAGATAGTCATCTGCTCCCTGATTCAACCCGCGTACGCGGTCTGCCACTCCGGTTCTTGCCGTCAGCAGCAGCACCGGCACGTTCTGCCCTCTTTTTCGCATTCGCCCCAGCAACGACAGACCATCCAGCCTGGGCAGCGAGATATCCAGCACCACCAGCGAGTACTGTTCCGTTTGTAATACCTGATCCGCAGCCAACCCATCGGCCAGCCAGTCAACGGCAAACCCTGCCTGGGTTAACGCCTTTTGCAGCCAGCAAGCCAGTCCGGCCGTATCTTCTACCAGTAAGAGACGCATATCACATCCTGTCAGTTTTCCTGCCCATTGAAAGGTAAATGAAAGGTTAATGTTTTAACAATTCTATAACCCCGGAAGTTCGGGAAAGCTCACACTCTGGAAGAAAAGAACGGAGCAATTAATGAAAAAAATGACCCGCACTGCGCTTGCCGCTGCTTTGCTGACCCTGGCTTCGCAGGCCAGCTTTGCCGCTGAAGCCCCGGATCGTACCGAATGTATTGCCCCGGCAAAACCTGGCGGCGGCTTTGATCTGACCTGTAAGCTGCTTCAGGTTTCGCTACAGGAAACCAAACAGATTGAGTCGCCAATGCGCGTAACCTATATGCCCGGCGGCGTGGGCGCTGTGGCTTACAATGCCATCGTTGCCCAGCGCCCGGCAGAGGCCGGAACCGTAGTGGCCTTTTCCGGCGGCTCGTTACTCAATCTTTCTCAGGGAAAATTTGGTCGTTATACCGTCGATGACGTGAAATGGCTGGCCGCCGTGGGCACCGATTACGGCATGGTCGCGGTGCGGGCAGACTCGCCTTATAAAGATCTGAAAGAGCTGATGGCCGCAATGAAAGCCGACCCGAACAAAGTGGTGGTGGGCGCCGGCGCATCCATTGGCAGCCAGGACTGGATGAAAACCGCCCTGCTCGCCCGCGAGGTGGGAATCGATCCCCGTAAAATGCGCTATGTGGCGTTTGAAGGCGGCGGTGAACCCGTTACCGCGCTGCTGGGCAACCATATTCAGGTGGTTTCCGGCGACATGAGTGAGATGGTTCCACACCTGAAAGCGGGCAAGTTACGCGTGCTGGCGGTAATGGCACCGAACCGACTGCCGGGGCAGCTTGCAGATGTTCCTACAGCTAAAGAGCAGGGCTTTGACATTGAATGGCCGGTGATCCGTGGCTTCTATCTGGGGCCGAAAGTCACCGATGCGGAATATAACTGGTGGTCTGACGCGTTCAAAAAAATGGTCGCCACGGATGAGTTCAAAAAACAGCGTGATATGCGCGGCCTGTTTGAATTCAATATGTTCGGTCAGGAGCTGGATAGCTATGTGAAGAAACAGGTCAACGACTACCGCGAAAAAGCCAAATCCTTTGGCCTGGCGAAATAACAGGAGCGCCCAATGAGCGATCGTATCTTTGCCGGCATCTGGCTGCTGCTCTGTCTGGGCGGACTTTATATCGCCTGGGGGCTGCACAGCGAATACAGCTACGAGCCTGTAGGCCCCCGACCCTTTCCGATGATTATCCTCGGGCTGATGGCTCTCTGTGCAATCTGCATGCTGCTGCGAAAGCCCGACACTATTCACTGGCCAAAACGCGGGACGTTGCTGAGGCTGCTGGCATTGATGGCGATCATGGTGCTGTACGGCTTGTTTTTTGAGCGTCTTGGCTTCCCGGTCATGACCGCGTTCCTCACCTTTAGTATCGGCATGCTGTTTGGCGCACGCTGGTGGGCGGCGGCGATCTCTGGCGTGATAATGGGCGCGGCGCTGTTTTACGCGTTTGACCGCCTGCTGGAAGTGACTTTACCGCTCGGCAGCTGGCTGAGCTAACGGAGAACCGCATGGAAACCTGGTCTTTTCTTATGCAGGGGTTTGCGGTCGCGATGACGCCAACCAACCTGCTGATTGCCTTAGTTGGCTGCTTTATCGGTACCATTGTGGGTCTGCTGCCGGGGCTTGGCCCGATTAACGGCGTAGCCATCCTGATGCCACTGGCGTTTGCGCTGCACCTGCCTGCGGAATCAGCGCTGATCCTGCTGGCTACGGTCTATATTGGCTGCGAATATGGCGGACGCATCTCCTCTATTCTGCTGAACGTGCCGGGGGATGCTGGCGCTATTATGACCGCGCTGGATGGCTACCCCATGGCGAAACAGGGGCGCGCAGGCGTTGCGCTTTCCATTTCCGCCGTCAGCTCCTTTGTTGGGTCAACCATCGCCATTCTGGGCATTATTCTGTTTGCTCCCATCCTGGCAAACTGGTCGCTGGCCTTTGGCCCGGCGGAGTACTTTGCGCTGATGGTGTTCGCTATTGCCTGTCTGGGCAGCATGATGAGCCAGAACCCGCTGAAATCTTTCCTGGCCGCGTTAATCGGCCTGGGCATGGCGACGGTCGGCGTCGATGCCAACACGGGCGTTTATCGCTTCACCTTCGAAAGCGTGCATCTCTCTGACGGTATCCAGTTTGTTGTGGTGGTCATTGGCTTGTTCTCAGTCAGCGAAATTCTGCTGATGCTGGAGTCAACCAGCGGCGGACAGAAAGTGGTGCGGGCCAGCGGCCGCATGATGTTCAATCTGAAAGAGGCGGCTGACTGTACGGGCGCAACCCTGCGTTCATCATTTGTCGGCTTTTTTGTTGGTGTGTTGCCAGGTGCAGGGGCGACCATCGCCAGTGCTATTGCCTATATGACCGAGAAGAAAATTCGCGGTGGCGAAACCTTTGGTAAAGGTGACATTCGCGGCGTGGCGGCACCGGAAGCCGCGAATAACGCCTCGGCCTGTGGGTCGTTTATCCCGATGCTGACGCTGGGTATTCCCGGTTCCGGCACCACGGCGGTGATGGTTGGCGCCCTGACGCTGTATAACATCACGCCGGGGCCTGCGATGTTTACCGAGCAGCCCGATATTGTCTGGGGGCTGATTGCTGCTCTGCTGATTGGTAACGTGATGCTGCTGATCATGAACATTCCGATGATCAATATCTTTGCACGGATGCTGACAATCCCGCTCTGGTTCCTGGTCCCGGCTATTGCGGCTATCTCTACGGTCGGAGTCTATGCCGTGCACAGCAATACCTTTGACCTGCTGCTGATGGTGGGACTGGGTATATTCGGCTATATCCTGCGTAAGATGGATTTCCCGATGTCGCCGCTGATCCTGGGCTTTGTGCTGGGCGAAATGCTGGAGCAGAACCTGCGCCGCGCCCTGTCAATCAGCAACGGTAATCTTCCTATCCTGTGGGAAAGCCTGATCTGTAAAGTATTGCTGGTGCTGGCCGTGGCGGTGCTGGTGGTTCCCTTTATCTGGAAACGCTGGCGGCGCAGGCGTTTACAGGCTGTGACTGAGTAAATAAAAAGCGGCCGGGGCAACCCGGCCTTTTCTTTATCCGTTAAAGGAAAATATTTCCCCCAGCCAGGCCCACGCTACTACCTATCACCGGGCGGGATTGTTATCATAGTCAATCACCCTTTCTCCGGCCTGCCCCGGATGTTGACCTTTGAGTTAAGGATTTTTTCATGCAACCTCTTAGCGGCCCCGGTGCGCCGATCCCTGGCGATCGTACAGCGGTCGATGCCAAAGCAGGCACTACCCGCCCCGGCCCTGGAGATCAGCCGCTGACGCCGGTCCAGCGCACCACGCTGGAAAGACTGATTGTCAAAATTATGGCGCTGAGTTCGCTGAAGTCGCCTGAGCTGTGGGCTGGCTTGCGTCATGAAGTGGGGGTGAAAAACGATGCGGGCCTGCTGGCGCGCCATTTCCCTGCGGCGGAACAGTTTCTCAATACCCGCCTCTCTCAGGTGCAGAATACCCACGCTAACCGCCAGCTTTTCCAGCAGCTGACGGATCTGTTGCCGCAGGGAAACAACCGCCAGGCGGTGAGCGATTTTATCCGTCAACAGTTTGGCCATACGGTGCTCAGCTCGCTCAATCCTGACCAGCTGCGTCAGGTATTAACCATGTTGCAGAATGGTCAGATGGCGATCCCGCAGCCGCAGCAAAACCGTATCAGCGACCGCACGCTGCTGCCTGCTGAACATCATACGCTGAATCAGCAAATCGCCCGCCTGGCTGCTGCCACGGGCGAACAGCCAGTGAAGCTGTGGGCTTCGGTTATGAAAGTGGTTAACCTGCATAGCGGCGATCCTATTCCTTCGCGCCTGTACCCGCTGCTGACACAGTATCTCCAGGTCAGCCAGACGCTGAGCCAGCATGCCGCCCCAACGCTGCCGATGCTGCTCTCCTCGCTGAAAGTGCCGCCGGACCATGCCGAGCAGCGCATGCTGGAGGATGCCAGCCTGCAACGTTTTCAGCAGCCGCCGCAGGCTATCCTTACTCCCGCCCAGGCCCAGGACCTGATGAACCTGCTGTTTGCCCGCCGTGCCGAACGCCTGCGCGAACAGCAGGTGGCCGACATCGATATCCAGCCGCAGCCGATTGTTGCGCCGCTGTTTGGCTATGTGCCGCCGGTTCTACAGCCGCTGGTGAACCGTCCGGCCTTTACCGCATTTGCGGTACTGGTGCTGATCCTGTTTCTGCTATGGATTTTCTTTTGAGTCTCTGACAACCACACTTGTTTAACGTTGACTCCGCAGGCCACTCTCCTGCCGCCTTCCCTGCGTGACCGGATGCTGGTCACGCAGCCAGAATCATTTAACCTCGCGAAGTTTTTCTGCTTTCCATTCTTCATAAGTCGCTTCAAGAAACCAGAGACAGGATGCGCCCTTATGGTTACTTAGCAGCGCCAGACGTGTGCGGCGATAAAAATCCTCCAGAATTTCAGGGGGCTTTTCAACCGGTACGCCGCAGACAATATCAGTCCCGATCACATGCGGCCATTTACCGGCATCAATGACGCTGAGCCCAATCAGCGCTCTGGGCGTGTTTGCCATCAGAGCGGAAGCCAACGCCTCTTCCAGGTTGACAGCCTGCTGAACATCGGCGGCAGCGGCAAGGTCGGGGATTTTATTCAGCCATACCAGCTCACCAGCGGCGATGCCTTTCAGGGCATCCGGCCACTCTATTTTGTCCGCCATTGAGGTGGCGACCATACAGGGGAGCAATAACAGCAGGGCGAGGCGCTACATCGTACCACCTCAAGAATTCAGCCTTCACGCAAAATGCACCGCCTCGTGGTTTGGGACATAATGATACAACCTTCTGAAGCGAACCCTGCGGCCTTACCCACGCGCTCGCCATGTATACGAAATGCCCGCTGAAGTTTATCGGGTGCTATAAGACTGGAAAGCGTTAACCTGTTGCTGGACGGGTCACGCTGTTGGGCGTTCGTTCCAGGCGTCCGTATACTGGATGTTGCCATCCTTATAAAGCCAGGTAATTTTAGCATAGCGCAGCTGTACATTTTCCATGTGACCAGTACCGGGACAATCCTTTGTATCATGCATCACTGGCGTGATTGAAATCACTTTCACACCTTCCATTAAAATGTTGAAGTATTCCGCTTCTTGCCCTGCGTCGTTGATATGGTAGAACTTAAATTCAGCGCTTTGCAGCGTCTGTCCAGTGGCAACAGCTTTGTAAAGATAGGGTGAAGAGGAATCAATAGCTTTAGTGAGACTAAATGCAGAATGCTGGCGCGTTCCCGTTAATTTACCTGTAGCACCATCGGTGGGAATGCTGAGATTATGAATCAAATCCCGAAGCTCTATACTTCCCTCACGATCATGAACATCGGAACCGCCGCGAATCATTGCCCCGCCATCGTCTTTCAAAAACAGGTGAACTGGTACAGCCATTTTAAAGCTCCTTGTTGTCAGTCTCTCATGCCGTTAGCGATTATGTTGATAACGGGTATTACGGCTATCCCGTCTGCGTAGAACAAATCTGAGTTAGTGAAGTTATAAATCTTCCCACTTACTTTCACGTTTATTGTATTCCCGTAGGCTGTAGCTATAACTGAGTTAGTATTTGTCTCAAGGAACGGGGAACGCTTTTTCAGAGCCTCTATTACGTCACTATTTCCTTCATCTTTATCAAGGTAGAAGCGGTAAATGTCCGAAACTGTAGCGTTTCCCTCATCATATTTCGTGACGTATAACCAGACGCTGTCTGACAACTTTTGCTTGCTCACAAATACATCATGGGGAGGTGCATTGAAAAAATAGTGCCAGGCTGCGTAACTGCCAACAAGCAGCAATAAGACTACTGTAAGCACACAGTGCAGAGTTCTAATAACCGATCTTCTTTGCATAGTGGATACCTTGTCTAATCCAATATTGATCGTGCGGGTCATCACCATACGGCGGCTTTTGGTACCAATGCCCCCACCCTTTCCTGTTTGTTTTAGCTCTTTCTTGTGCAAAACCAGCGCCCATTAATAAAATCTCTGCAGGTATTCCTGCAGCGAAGCCAGTAGCCCCGTAGTGAAAGTTACCGAAGTTCTCAAGCTCTGGGTGATGCTGTTTGTAATCCCACGGCCCACGGTTTCTAACTTGATAGTAAAACCATATATAAGTTAAAGGCGTTGCCATATCGCGAGACATACCATGAGCGCGAGCTATGCGCATGTGATCTAAAACTAGTGCGATTCCCTGCAGAGGTAGAAAAGGTATAACTGCCATGTTAACCCCTTATTTCTAAGTGATTAACAATCGTACACTTGTGCAATGAGACAAGAAAAAGATTTTTCCGCGAAAGTTTTGATTTAAGACATAGCAAATCTATTGCTTGTTAGTGGTGAGACAATGCGTGGTGGATTTGACCCTGTATATTCCAACTGGCTCTCTCGTTTTCCTGAAAGAAAATATAGCGTTTGCATGCCAAAAATGCCTCTCACTCCTGAACAACAGATCAAAGAACTGAAACAGCCGCTGTTTGAATCAGAAAACAAAGCTCAGTTTCTTGAAGCGGTTGTCAAAGTGATAAAGAGTGAGTTCAGCGCCGCGCTGACAAAAAAAAGCAGTCAGCCGTCTTGTCACGCAAATACCAATGCCGCGATTGAGAGTAACGTGTACCTGCCGCCGTATGGGGATTAGCCTACAGGCAAAGTGCAACGTAACGCAGGGCTAGTCAGCCAGGCTGGTATCAGAGCGGGATTAAAGCTCCCCAGGCTTTCGTCACTCTACGCCGTTCCGCCGCGCCATAAAAGTGAGATGCCGGGCTTCTCTGCCCTGACGCGGGCAGAGAGCTGACTCAACTTGATTACTGATGGCGGGCGAAGTTTAAAATCACCACAATCCCCGCGACTGCGCAGGCGGCGCCAGCCAGATAGACCGAACCATACCCTGACGATGTGGCAAGAATACCGGTTAACGGGCCGCTGGCACCGTAAGCAATATCCTGAAAGGCGGAGAATCCTCCCAGCGCCGTGCCGCGCACCTGTGGAGCGACACGTTTTACCACTTCCACCCCCAGCGCGGGGAAAACCAGTGAACAACCGGCACCGGTCAGCGCAGCCCCGGCCAGCGCCATCCAGGCCGTGGCAGAAAAGCCCAGCACCAGCAGCCCTGCCGCTTCAATGCTCAGCGAAATCAGGGCAACTCTGATGCCACCCAAACGGTCCGGCATCCAGCCAAACAGAATTCGCACCACGACAAAAGCGATGCCAAACGCCGTTAAGGCAAAACCCGCATTGCCCCACTGCTGGCTGGCAAAATAGAGCGTAGTAAAGGTGCCAATGACGGCGAAGCCCACCCCCTGTAATGCCAGACCGAATCCGGGGGAGAGGATCTGCCCCACCACCGACCATAATGACGGGCGTTCGCCGCCGTGGGTGGGCACCGGTTTGACCCAGACATTAAACAGCAAAGCGATCGCTGGCAGGATCATGGTGGCAATGCCCATCAGCATAAATCCTCCCTGACTGTGCAACATCAGGCCAAGCGGCGCACCCGCCGCCAGCGCACCATAAATCGCCATGCCGTTCCAGGACATCACCTTGCCGGAGCGCTTTGGCCCCACCAGCCCCAAGCCCCAGGTGAGGTTTCCGGTCAGCAGCTGGCTTTCGCCAAAACCGAGCAGCAGCCTTCCCACCACCAACAGCGCAAATTTACCCATCACCGGCAGCGGAAGGAGGGCAGCCAGCACATAGGCCAGCCCCACCAGGGTACAGGCGAACATGCCCTGCATCACCGAACGTTTGGCACCGCGCTGGTCAGCCAGCCTGCCGGCATAGCCTCGGGTCAATAGCGTCGCGAAGAACTGGATACCAACGGCAATGCCCACCATGACGTTATTCAGCCCTAACTCCTGATGTACAAAGAGCGGGATCACCGGCAGGGCAAGCCCCGCGGTCAGATAGGTAAGGAAAACAGCAAAAGAGATGCTGGCCAGCGAGGTTCCGGGACGGGTCGAACGGTCAGTGAGGGTGGTCGGCATGGATATCCTTGTTATTACGTCATGGCGCGCTTCGCCCGCACACCTGCTATTGCTGTAGCACTGTCAGAAGCACGTTGAATAACATCAAACGCTTACGCAACATCGTGACGCCGCTGAAGGGAAAAACTTTGCGGAAAATTGTGAAGTAAAGGCTCTCCGCCGTCAATCGTCACAGAAAACGCGTTGTAACCCGATTACGGGGTAAAGCAACCATAAAATCCGCTTCAGGCTGCCTGTTTCTTACCTCATCTGGGATCGATGTCGCAGTATTAACAACGAATTCCTCACAGAACGGCTTTAGTGAAGTTTTCTGACAGCTACTACGGTAATAATTTGAGTAAATGTTATAAAAACACCTTAAGTTACTTATATTTTAACAAAATAAAAACATAAATATGAAGTAAACATCCTACATGATTGACATATTTAACCTTTTATTAACCATATAGTTCAAATTTTATAACATAAAAAGTCACCCGTCACACTTCTGCCGGAAAGCTGCCTGCTCTGGCAGAAGCGCTTGCTATCGTGCTTGCGTAGTGAAAATCGCCTTGGTTCACTATAAGCCTGCAACCTGCGGGCAATAAAACGCATACTCCGCCCCTACAGAAAGGTATTGCTATGAAATTCAACGTCGCATTATGTGCAGGTTTGGTTTCTGCCTGCATGCTGTTCACAACACCCTCTTATTCAGCAGAAAAATATGATATCGCCGTGGTGGCGAAAGTAACAGGTATCCCGTGGTTTACCCGAATGGAAGTCGGGGTAAAAGAAGCAGCCACCAAGCTTGACGTTAATGCCTACCAGGTTGGCGGCTCCACCCCCGATCCGGCTCAGCAGGTCAAAGTGATTGAAGATCTGATCGCTAAAAAAGTCGACGCCATTATCGTGGTGCCCAACGATGCCAAAGTGCTTGAGCCGGTGCTGAAGAAAGCTCGCGAGCAGGGCATCGTAGTGCTGTCGCATGAGTCCCCAGACCAGCAGATTGGCCAGTGGGATGTCGAAACCATCGACAGCCAGAAGTACGCCGAAAAGAACATGGATGAGCTGGCCAGCGCCATGGGCGGTAAAGGGGGTTACGCCATTTATGTCGGCTCGCTGACCGTACCGCTGCACAACGCCTGGGCCGATGCGGCTATCAAATATCAGAAAGAGAAGTACCCGGGGATGAAGGAAGTGACCTCGCGTCTGCCGGTAGCTGAAAGTATTGATAAATCTTACGCTACCACGCTGGATCTGATGCGTACCTATCCTGACCTGAAAGGCATTATCGGTTTTGGTTCACTCGGCCCGATTGGCGCCGGTCAGGCAGTTAAAAGTAAACGCGCCAAAAACAAAATTGCCGTTGTAGGCATCGCAATGCCTGCTCAGGCTGCGCCTTATCTGGCCTCTGGTGACATCAAAAAAGCGCTGCTCTGGGATCCAAAAGATGCCGGTTTTGCACTGGTCAGCCTGGCCGACCAGCTGCTTCAGGGTAAACAGGTCAACAGCGATCTGACTATCGATGGGCTGGGCAAGGCGGATGTGGATATGAAAACGCATGTGATCCGCTTTAACCGCATTCTGGAAGTCACCAAAGATAACGCCAAAACGCTCGGCTTTTAGTAGCTGGATCCTGCCGGTCGATGGCTGACCGGCATTCAGGCCGCTTCCAGGGGTAGTTATTCTATGTCGCAAACGTTTCTCTCTCTTGAAAACATCAGTAAATCCTTTCCCGGTGTCAGGGCGCTGGATAACGTCAGCCTGACCCTGAAAAAAGGGGAAGTCCACTGCCTTGCCGGGCAGAATGGCTGCGGGAAAAGCACGCTCATCAAAGTGATTTCCGGCGTTTATCAGCCTGACAAAGGCTCGCACCTTGGCATTGATGGCAAGCTGTTCAGCCATCTCTCCCCTTCGCTCTCTGCTTTTTACGGCGTACAGGTGATTTATCAGGATCTGTCGCTGTTTCCGAATCTCACCGTCGCAGAGAATATCGCCATACACCGCTATCTGCCCGGCGGAGGTTTCTGGGTAAAACGCAGCGCCATGCGCAAGCTGGCGCTCGACACGCTCCAGCGCATCGGCGTAACGCTCGATCCCGACAGAAAAGTGGAAAAGCTCTCCATTGCCGATCGTCAGCTGGTTGCCATCTGTCGGGCGCTGGCGGCGGATGCCAGCCTTGTGATTATGGATGAACCCACCGCCTCGCTGACGCGCCATGAAGTGAACGGATTGCTGCGGGTCGTTAATGAGCTGAAGGCTGCGGGGATCTGCGTGGTCTTTGTCAGCCACAAGCTGGATGAAGTGATGGAGGTTGCAGACCGGATAAGCGTGATGCGCGACGGCAAGCTGGTAGGCACCTTCCCGGCCAGCGAGCTGAACAGCGATGAGCTGGCGTTCCTGATGACCGGACAGCGTTTTACCTTCAGCCATCTCCCGGCGCGCGCGGACAAAAGTGAAACTCCGCTGTTAGAGGTACGTAACCTCTCTCGTAAAGGGGAGTATCACTCAGTGAACCTCAGCCTGAGGCGGGGTGAAATCACCTCTATCGTTGGTCTGCTGGGAGCGGGGCGTACCGAGCTGTGTCTCTCGCTGTTTGGCATGACTCAGCCGGACAGCGGCGGCATCAGCATTGAGGGCAAAGAGGTGCGCCTGAAGAGCAATCGTGACGCCATTCGTCACGGAATTGCCTATGTCTCTGAGGATCGGCAGACCCAGGGGCTGGTGATGCAGCAGTCCATTTTTGACAATTTGCTGGTGCCGGTATTTAACCGTATTCGTAGCCGTACAGGCTTGCTGGACAGACGTAAAGCCCGCCATCAGGTAGCCACGCTGATCCACGACCTTAATATCAAGGTGTCAGACAGCCAGCTCCCGGTACAAACGCTTTCCGGTGGCAACGCCCAGCGCGTCGCCATTGCCAAATGGGTTCCCGCTCAGCCTAAAGTCCTGATCCTGGACTCCCCCACCGTCGGGGTCGACATTGCAAACAAAGAGGGGATCTATCGGATTGCCCGCGATCTCGCCGAATCTGGCATGGCGGTGTTGATGATCTGCGATGAAATTCCCGAGGCGTATTACAACAGCCATCGCGTGCTGGTGATGCGCAAAGGAGAGCTGGTGGCCAGCTTTGCCCCGCACCAGTGTCAGCAGGAAGAGATTGCCGGAGTGGTGAATGAATAACAAATTGCGTCATCTTATTACCCATCACGAATTCTGGCTGGGGATGTTAATCCTGCTGCTTGCGGCCGGGCTGAGCCTGCGTACCAGCGAGTTTCTGACCCTTGGCAATCTCACAGATGTCGCTACCAGCTATGCCATTTTGGGCATTCTGGCCTGCGGTCTGTTTGTGGTGCTGATTGCCGGCGGCATTGATATCTCTTTTCCGGCGATGACCGCTATCGCCCAGTATGTGATGGCCAGCACGATGCTGGCTCATGGCGGCAATTTCCTGCTGGTCTTCGCTATTGCCATGGCCTGCGGATTAATCCTTGGCCTGATCAACGGCGCGCTGGTCTACTTTCTGCGCGTACCGGCGATCATTATCACTATAGCCACGCTAAACCTGTTCTATGGACTGCTGGTCTGGTTCACCAACGGCACCTGGCTTTATGGTTTTCCCGACTGGTTTATGAACGGCATTAACTGGCTCTCCTTCACCGCCGCCGACGGCTATGAATATGGCCTGACGCTTCCCCTGCTCTGCCTGCTGGCGGTATTTGTGCTGACCGGTGTCCTGATGCGTTACACCCGTCTCGGCAGACAGATTTATGCCATGGGCGGCAGCCGGGAATCCGCTTCGCGGCTGGGAATGAACCTGCTGACGCTGCACTTCTATGTTTACGGCTATATGGGCCTGCTGGCGGGCGTTGCGGCGGTGGTGCAGGCGCAGACCACACAGTCGGTGGCACCCAACTCGCTGGTCGGGTATGAACTTACGGTGCTGGCAGCCGTGGTACTGGGCGGCACCAGTATGACCGGTGGCCGCGGGTCGCTGGTGGGTACGCTGCTGGGGGTGCTGCTGCTCGCTTTCCTGCAAAACGGGTTGACGCTGCTGGCGGTCTCCTCCTACTGGCATATGGTGTTTAGCGGGCTGATTATTCTGATCAGCGTCAGCGCCACAGCCTGGAATGAAAAACGCAAACTGGCGAAGGGGATATAGCATGAACACCTTAAGTACTCTCTTACCCGGCGACCGGATCATCCGTCTGCAACTGCTGATGATTGTTATTGTGCTGGCGCTGTTCTCGCTCACGCTTGGCGGCCGCTTCTTCAGCGCCGGTAATTTTCAGTCGATAGCGACTCAGCTTCCCGTGATGGGCCTGCTGGCGCTGGGTATGGGGCTGACCATGCTCACCGGCGGGATTAACCTGTCGATTATTGCCAGCGCCAACGCCTGCTCGCTGCTGATGGGGGCAATTATCGTTGCGCATCCCGATCAGCCGCTGTTCCTGCTGCTGGCGCTGATCGCCGGTGCGCTGCTGGCTGTGGTGATCGGTACGCTGAACGGCCTGCTGATTGCGGTTATTGGCGTCTCACCCATTCTTGCCACGCTTGGCACCATGACGCTGATCGCCGGACTGAACATCCTGCTTTCCAACGGCGCGGTGATTTCAGGTTTCCCTCCGCTGATCCAGTTTCTGGGCAATGGCGATCTGTTTGGCGTGCCCTTTGCCCTGCTGCTGTTTCTGCTGGTGGCTTTTGCGCTGTGGGTCTTGCTGGAACAGACCACGCTGGGACGCAGCATCTATCTGCTGGGGTCGAACGAGCAGGCTACCCGCTTCAGCGGCGTTAACACGGCCAGGGTTCAGATCACGGTTTATATCTTCTCGGCTCTGCTGAGCTGGGGCGCAGCGCTGCTGATGATGTCTATGTTCAACTCCGCCAAGGCGGGCTATGGCGAGTCCTGGCTGCTGGTGACCATTCTGGCTTCGGTGCTGGGCGGCATCAACCCGGAAGGGGGGTTTGGCCGGGTCATTGGCATGGTGCTGGCGCTTATTGTGCTGCAAATGCTGGAAAGTGGATTGAATTTGCTGGGGGTGAGCAGCTATCTCACGATGGCGCTTTGGGGCGGTGTGCTTATCCTGTTTATCGCGTTACAGAATCGCAGAGGCCGACAATGACAAGTTATTATCTGGGTGTGGATGTAGGAACCGGCAGCGCGAGGGCAGGTATTTTCGACCTTAAGGGACGAATGATGGGTCAGGCCAGCCGCGAAATCGCGCTGTTTCGCCCGCAGGCAGATTTTGTTGAGCAATCTTCCGACAATATCTGGCAGGCGGTATGTCAGGCCGTACGCGATGCGGTTAATCAGAGCAACATCAATCCCGTGCAGATTAAAGGCATCGGCTTTGATGCCACCTGCTCGCTGGTGGTGCTGGATAAAGAGGGAAAACCGCTGACTGTCAGCCCTTCCGGCCGCAGCGAACAGAATATTATCGTCTGGATGGATCACCGTGCCATTTCCCAGGCGGAACGCATTAACGCGACGAAACATCGGGTGCTGGATTACGTCGGCGGTGTGATCTCTCCAGAGATGCAAACGCCAAAGCTGTTATGGCTGAAGCAGCATATGCCTAACAGCTGGCAGAATATCGGCCACCTGTTTGACCTGCCCGACTTTCTTACCTGGCGCGCAACCCAGGATGAGACCCGCTCGCTCTGCTCACTGGTGTGCAAATGGACCTATATGGGCCATGAAAACCGCTGGGATGAGAGCTATTTCCGCCAGATTGGGCTGGAAGATTTGCTTGAGCACGACGCCGCTAAAATCGGGCGCGAAGTAAAAACGATGGGCGAACCTCTGGGCCACGGGCTGACGCAGCGCGCTGCCAGCGAAATGGGATTATTGCCTGGCACTGCGGTCAGCGTATCGATCATCGATGCTCATGCAGGCAGTCTGGGTACGCTTGGCGCGGCCGGGGCATCTGGTGAGCATGCGGACTTTGACCGCCGGATCGCGTTAATCGGCGGCACCTCCACCGGCCATATGGCTATTTCCAAAGAGCCACGCTTTATTAAGGGCGTCTGGGGTCCCTACTTTTCCGCTATTTTGCCCGATCTCTGGCTAAATGAGGGTGGTCAGTCAGCCACCGGTGCGTTGATTGACCATATGATCCAGTCGCACCCCTGTTACGCCACGCTGCGCGATCAGGGCAAAGCCCAGGGCAAAACCATTTACGAAGTGCTGAACGATCTGCTGCGGAAAATGGCAGGGGAGCCGGAAAAGATCGCCTTTCTGACCCGCGATATTCATATGCTGCCCTACTTCCACGGCAACCGTTCGCCCCGCGCTAATCCGAACCTTACCGGGATCCTGACTGGTCTTAAGCTCTCACGCACGCCGGAAGATATGGCGTTGCACTATCTGGCTACCGTTCAGGCCATTGCGCTGGGCGCCCGGCACATTATTGAAACCATGAACCAGACGGGTTACAGCATCGACACGATCATGGCCAGCGGCGGCGGTACAAAAAACCCTGTCTTTGTGCAGGAACACGCCAATGCCACCGGCTGCGCCATGCTGCTGCCGGAAGAGAGCGAAGCGATGCTTCTGGGTAGCGCCATGATGGGCACCGTGGCCGCAGGCGTCTATGAATCGTTGCCCGAAGCGATGAATGCCATGAGCCGCATAGGCAAAACCGTCACGCCGCAAACCAATGAAATAAAACGGTTCTATGACCAGAAATACCAGGTTTTCCGTGAGATGTATCACGACCATATGAAGTATCGCCAGATGATGCAGGAGGCGTGATGGAGAAGGAACACGAAGTTGCTCCAGGCGATGCCGCAAGCCTGAAGGCAAAGGAACATAAAGTCACTCCAGAGCCTGCCGGAAGCACGGTGCTAAAGGAGGAGCAGGCCTGGCAACAGGCGCAGCAAGGCTGGCATACCTGGAGCCAGACGCTGGCGGTGCTGGACACGCAGGTAGATCGCCAGCAGTGGCAGGCGGTGCTGGCGCTTATCGCCGGATGCCGCGGCAAAATTGCGGTAACCGGCGTGGGCACTTCCGGGATCGCGGCGCGGAAAATTGCTCATATGCTGGCCTGCATCGAGCAACCCGCAATCTGGCTCAGTGCGGCAGATGCGGCACATGGCGACAGCGGTTTTCTGCGCCCCGAGGATCTGCTGATTATGCTTTCACGCGGCGGCAACTCTGACGAGCTGACGCGGCTGCTTCCCACGGTTAAAGCCAAAGGGACAAAGCTGGTTTGTGTTACCGAAAATCCCGACTCTGCGCTGGCCAGAAGCGCAGACCAGCTGTTGCTGACGCCACGGGTTGAGGAGATTGACCCGCTGAAGATGCTGGCAACCACTTCCATTATGGTGGTGCTGGCGCTGTTTGACGGCATGATCGCGGGGCTGATGAGTGAGAGCGGCTTTGGTAAAGAGCAGCTGCTGGCTGTTCATCCGGGAGGAAACGTGGGGAAAATGCTGCGGGGTGAGTGAGTTATAGCAGCGGTTTATGCGATGTAAACAAAAACGCCCGCTGTTTCAGCGGGCGTTTTTACGTTGTGGCGAGCAGCGATTACAGCTTGCGCATCACCAGCGTGGCGTTGGTACCGCCAAAGCCAAAACTGTTGGACATTACGGTCTTCAGCTTCTGCTCGGTAGGTTTGGTCACGATGTTCAGGCCCTCTGCCGCCGGATCCAGCTCATCAATATTGATGCTTGGCGCGATAAAGCCGTGCTCCAGCATCAGCAGCGAGTAGATAGCTTCCTGCACGCCTGCCGCACCCAGGGAGTGACCGGTCATGGCTTTGGTAGCAGACATAGCTGGCATAGTGTCGCTGAACACTTCACGGATTGCACCCAGCTCCTTCACATCGCCCACTGGCGTAGAGGTGCCGTGGGTGTTCAGGTAATCGATTGGGGTATCAACGCCAGCCATAGCCAGACGCATGCAGCGCATTGCGCCTTCGCCAGAAGGGGCAACCATGTCCGCACCGTCAGAAGTTGCGCCGTAGCCCACGACTTCTGCATAGATGTGTGCACCGCGAGCCAGCGCGTGTTCCAGTTCCTCAACCACTACCATGCCGCCGCCGCCAGCGATAACAAAACCGTCACGGTTAGTATCGTAAGTGCGGGACGCTTTTTCCGGGGTTTCGTTGTACTTGGTAGAGAGCGCGCCCATGGCGTCAAACTCACAGGACATTTCCCAGCACAGCTCTTCACCGCCGCCAGCAAACACCACATCCTGTTTGCCGAGCTGGATCTGTTCAACCGCGTTACCGATGCAGTGAGCAGAGGTGGCGCAGGCTGAACTGATGGAGTAGTTCACACCGTGAATTTTAAACGGCGTGGCCAGACAGGCGGAAACGCCAGACGCCATCGCTTTGGTCACCATGTAAGGACCCACGCCGCGCAGCCCTTTGGCACGCATACCGTCAACGCTGGCCGCCTGGTAGAAAGGCGAACCGCCGCCGGAACCGGCAACCAGACCCACACGTGGGTTGTTCTGGTACTGTTCGTCGGTCAGGCCGGAGTCTTTTACTGCTTCCAGCATAGAAATGTAAGCATAAATGGACGCATCACTCATAAAACGCAGCACTTTGCGGTCGATGAGGCTGGAAATTTCGTCTTTAGAAAGTTTGACGTTACCCCAGACGTGACTACGCATGCCGGAATCTTTCAGCTCCTGAGCGAAAGTGATGCCTGAGCGTCCCTCACGCAGAGAGGCCAGGACTTCCTCTTGGTTATTACCAATGCTGGAAACGATACCCAAGCCAGTAATCACTGCACGTTTCATTCAATACCTCATTCACTACTTATATTAGGATTCGACAGGCACTTTAGCTTACAGTTGTACGCCGAACAAGTCCGATCAGCGCTTAACTTTTGTAAATTTGCGTGGGCCAGCTCACACCGTTACAATCTCGGCACCGCCTGATAACTGAGCTTTTACCTTGAAAACCACTCCCATCGAGCATGCTGAATTAAGCTGGAACGATCAGGGTACACCTGTATCCCGAGCCTTTGGCGACGTCTATTTCTCAAACGAGAGCGGGCTGGAAGAGACGCGCCATGTGTTCCTGGGGGGTAACCAGCTGCCCGATCGTTTCGCTCATCATTCGCGCGATCTTTTTATTGCTGCCGAGACTGGTTTTGGGACTGGTCTTAATTTTTTAACGCTGTGGCAGGCGTTCGATCGCCACCTAAAAACGCAGCCAGAAGCGAGATTACAACGTTTACACTTTATCAGCTGTGAGAAATATCCTTTAAGCGTCACCGATTTAGCCAGCGCCCACGCCAGCTGGCCTGAGCTGGCTGACTATGCGGCGAGACTGCGCGAACAGTGGCCGGTTGCCCTGCCCGGCTGTCATCGCCTGCTGCTGGAAGGGGGCCGCATCACGCTTGACCTCTGGTTTGGTGATATTAACCAACTAATTCCTGCTTTTGATGACACTCTGCAACAGCAGGTGGATGCCTGGTTCCTGGACGGCTTTGCGCCGTCAAAGAACCCCGATATGTGGACACCCGAGCTGTTTAATTGTATGGCCCGTCTTGCCCGTAAGGGCGCCACCTTTGCCACTTACACTGCGGCTGGCTTTGTACGCAGGGGATTACAGGCGGCCGGATTTAACGTGGTGCGCAGCAAAGGCTTTGGCCCGAAACGTGAAATGCTCTGCGGCACGCTGGACGAGGCGCTTCCCCGTGAAGATCGTCTGCCATGGTACTCTCGTCCCGCTGCCAGAGATGACGATATCGCCATTATCGGTGGCGGCATTGCCAGCGCCCTTCTCTCTCTGGCGCTGTTGCGCCGGGGCAAAAAAGTCACGCTCTATTGTGCCGATCCCCTTCCCGCTCAGGGTGCTTCCGGCAACCGACAGGGTGCGCTCTACCCGCTGCTTAATCAGCATGACCCGGCGCTGGCACGCTTTTTCCCCAGCGCCTTCACCTTTGCCCGCCGGTTATATGACAGCCTTCCGGTAGACTTTGACCACGACTGGTGCGGCGTCACGCAGTTGGGTTGGGATCAGAAAAGCCGGGAGAAAATCGCTAAGCTTTTAACTATGGGGCTGCCCGAAGTGATTGCCAAAGAGGTTTCAACCGCACAGGCAGAAGCGTTGTGCGGCGTTGAAACCGGCTGCGGCGGCATCACTTATCCGCTGGGCGGCTGGCTTTCACCCGGAGAGTTAACGTCAGCCCTGTTTGCGCTGGCCTGTCAGCAAGGGCTGAGCGTTTACTGGGAACATCAGCTGATATCCCTTCAGAATGAGGAGGAGAGCTGGCAGCTCCGGTTCAGCCAGCAGCCAGCACGGCGCCACGGCAATGTGGTACTGGCAACCGGCCACACGTTGGCTTCTTTTGCACAGAGTGAAAACCTGCCGGCCTATGCGGTGAGCGGTCAGGTCACCCATATTCCCACCACAGCGGCGCTCAGCAGACTCAGGCAGGTGCTCTGTTACGATGGCTATCTGACACCCGCTAACCCCGCTAATCAGCATCACTGCATTGGTGCCAGCTATCACCGCGCCGATACTTCAACGGCGTACCGGGAAGAAGATCAGCAGGAAAATCGCGAGCGCCTGATCCGCTGCCTGCCTGAGGCGGACTGGCCGAAGGAGGTGGATGTCAGCGCAGGCGAGGCCCGTAGCGGTGTCCGTTGCGCCAGCCGCGATCATCTGCCGATGTTTGGCCCGCTGCCCGATTATCAACGGACGCTGGAAATCTATGCGGATTTAGCGCAAAAAAGGGAGCAGGCCCCTCCGGCGCCCATCTTTCCGGGGCTTTTCGTGCTGGGCGCGCTGGGATCACGCGGCCTGTGCAGTGGCCCGCTGGCGGCAGAAGTGCTGGCCGCAGAGATGTGTGGTGAGCCGATCCCTCTGGATGCCGATACGCTGGGCGCAATGCACCCTAATCGTTACTGGGTAAGAAAGTTGCTGAAGGGAAAAGCGGTGAAACCCTCTCTCTGAAAGGAAGGCGGCTGACAGAGAAAACTGAGAACCCATGGCTGCTATAAGCGAGTAGCAGACATTGTGCTGTGTTCATTATCCGGTACTTTAGTAGTGAAAGCCGATCGCGCTGAAGGAGGCAAGAGAGCGTACATGGTGGATATTATGTAAATAAGAGCAACTTGAATAAGAGGAATGAAATGATCTGGCTGATTGTGAAATATGCGGTGACCGCTGGGATGGTTGTGCTTATCTCCGAGGTGGCAAAACGAAGCGATCGTCTGGGCGGCCTGTTAGCTGCGTTGCCGCTGATGACTTTTCTGGTACTGATATGGATGAAGCTTGAGGGGCAAACACAGGAGAAGATCGCCAGCCATGCATGGTACACGTTTTGGTACGTGCTCCCGACACTTCCCATGTTTCTCTGCTTTCCTCTCATTTTCCAGCGGGGGGGATTCTGGGTCGCTCTTCTGGTCTCCTGCATTATGACCGTGGTAATTTTTTGGGGGTACGCGCTTGTGCTTCGCCGCTTCGGTCTTGAGCTTATGTGATACATGTTCAGTTAAGAGCTGTTTTTCACCACCTTTTCGCTGGGATTATCCTCTTCCCGTTGATTAAAACAGTGTGAATCGAATAACGACCACTGTTTGCTCAGGCTGTGGAAAACGACTTATTAATCCCTGGTTTAAGCAGTGGCTTTCTATGATCAACCATTCTTGATAAACCTATTAAGTAAGCTGCTTTATCTAATTAAATTAAACCAATACCGTTAAATATTGCTGCATATATGGCTCCCGCTTTAAAGATCAGGGCAGGCATAAGGTGACGATAGAAGTCGCAATTCAATACCCCCAGCGCGAGCTGAGCGAGTTCTACCGGAAGATAAGGGAGCAGCCGTGGCCGCTGGAAGCGGGCCTGCCCGCGATGATCATAAAAAATATGTCTGCTGAGCCGCTGCTCTTTCAGTCCGGCACCTGTAATCCGGGACTTGAGCTGCTTGACGTTTATACTTACCCGTGCTGGTTTCGGTCTGACTTCGCCTTATCCCTGGGTGCTACTGGCCACGCTTTGAGGGAGCTTTTGATGATGGCCAACAGCTCTTAATCCGTTGTGGCACGGCTGAGGATAATGCAGGCGGAATGTGGGCGGTCTGGCGAAGTTATTTAACTATTCTGGCAGCCTGAACCTGAGCAGGATGTCGTCCTGCCTGAACTGTATGGGCTGACGGTCAGAGAGGGAGCGTCTGAAAAGGAAGTTAGTGGCGGATCTGTGCCAGGTCGTCTTCAGTAAGACCAGTCATTTTCATGATGGTGTTGCGATCAAGGCCGTTTTGCAGCATGGTTCGGGCTACTTCAAGTTTGCCTTCAAGTTTACCTTTCTCAACGCCACGTTGTTCTCCAAGCTGGATACCTTTCTCAATACCCTTCTCGATACCCTTCTCTTCAAGTTGTTGTGCGATGGACATAAGTGCGTCTCCATGTTGCGGCACACGCTGTGCCAGCTCGTGAACAAAGGCTTCAGCGTCTGAGGTTTCGCCAGCCTGTACAATATAGTGTACCAGTGATACTACCTGTGATGAAGAAAGATATCCGTCCAGTAAAATAGGCACCAGCCTGTCCACCAGTTCTGCCAGGTCCCGCTGATGAATATGTTTTTGCAGCAGGGTCAGGGCGGCCATACTGCGATGACCTGCGATTTCGTCATCCGGAATGACGGTAACATCCACCAGCGGGAAAGCAGTGCTGTAGAGCCTGCCTGCCAGTTCCGGATCGTCAAACTCATCCAGCCATTGGGTGGAGTACGGATACGGGCTGCGCTTACCGGTATAGAAGAGTACCGGTATTACCAGCGGTAATTTTTTATGGCCTGCCTCCAGATGGCGCTGCATGGCGGCCACCGCATAGCGGATCAGGCGAAAGGCCATATGTTTATCTGGCGTTGACTGGTGTTCGATCAGGACATGAATGTAACCATCACCGGCTGAAGTTTTCAGGCTGTAGAGCACGTCGCTGAAATACTGACGGAGGTCATCCTCGACGAAAGAGCCGGACTCCAGCTTTAGTGTGTTGAGATCGCAGATGGCACGCAGTTCTGCGGGTAGGTGAAGTTCCATGAAATCACGGGCAATATCCGGCTGCGTCAGAAACTGCCGGAACGTGGCATCGTGGGGTGTGGGAGAGCTGCTTTTCTTCATCATCAGTCCGGGTTCCGAAAAATGACCCGGACAGATTATCACAGCCGCCAGAATGCTGGTATTGACAGAGCGTTGTATTACTACTCCTTCCGTCATGGAATGGCTTACTCTCCTGAAATCAGTGCAATAGCTGAATTCAGTTATGTTGCCTCTGGGGTGAACGGCTATAAGTATTGCTGGCTGTAATTCGAATACATTTGCAACCAGGCTTAATAAAGTGCTTGCGCTCAGCGTGCCTGTCAGAACACCAGAGAAGCTGTTTAGCAGGGAAAGGCCGCTCGAGCCGGCACTTCATTCTCCGGGCCGTCAGCGTATCGTTGAAAGTGCCTTTGAGCATTTCGGACTGAGAACGCTGAGATATCTGAGCGGACTGGCACGATGAGTGAGGGATTTCCGTACTATGTCAGGTCACTCTGCAAGGACTCCCTGGCTTAACAGGTTTGATGAGGGAAAGACTGAAAGAGGCTGATGAAGAAGCCAGGCGGCACGGTGGCCGCCCGGTTTCAGACTGGTTTACGGGCTTGCAGGAAAAGATTGTCCCACATGCCGATCACCAGCGCCTGATCGCGCGGCGACAGCTCACCAGCGTGAATGGCGTTTTGCAGGCTCTGTTGCACCTGGATCTGTAGTGCTTCCGGAGTATGTTCACCCTTCTGTTCAATCTCGGCCACCGCCAGCGTCAGATGCCCGCGCAGATAGCCGCTGGCAAAGAGTTCGTCGTCGCTGGCGCTTTCCACCATATCGTCGATCAGAGCCAGAATACGCGCCTCAAATTCATCGATCATACCATTCCTTATCCATATCTTCCCCGCGGTTACAGATCTTCCGGCCAGGGAAACTGTGCCGCCGTTAGCGGGGGTGTTGAGTAATACGAGCAGAGTTCGGTAACAAAACGGGCTGGACGGGCTGGCAGGCCCTTCTCCAGATGCATCATTACCTGAGCATGGACTTTCCGCTGAAACGCGATGCGATCCGGTTCACAATCTCCATTGAGATTGTCACAACTTACATTGAAGGGAAACCCTGCCGCAACACAAAACATCCACTCCAGCGACTGCGGTTTCACTTCCACCGCTTCAAACTGATGCTGGGTCATGGCATCCCGCCCGTCCGGGCAATACCAGTAGCCAAAATCGACCTGCTTACGCCGCTCGCTGCCTGCGATACACCAGTGTGAAATTTCGTGCAGCGCGCTGGCATAGTAGCCGTGAGCAAAGATCACGCGGTGATAGTCAACCTGCTCATCAGCAGGAAGATAGATCGGTTCGTCGTCGCCTTTAATCAGGCGTGTCTGAAAATCCTGAAAAAAGCAGCGGTCAAAAATCTCAATCAGCTGCGAATAGTGATGGGTCTCGTTCATTTTTCTTCTGAAACTCTGAATTGAATTAATACGCTGCACCAGATCCGGGCAGTTCCCTCTGCCGTTGGCCTTTAGCTAAACAGCTGATGGCACCATGCGGCGATGGCCGCGCCGTGGCTCTCATAGAGCAATTTGGCGCTCATTACCGCAGAGACAATCACCACCATCGGACGGATCAGCGTCTGGCCACGGCTCAGCACCATGCGGGCGCCCAGACGGGCGCCGCAAATGGCACCCACCAGCATTACCAGCCCGGTCCCCCATACCACTTTGCCGCCAAACATAAAGAACAGCAGGCCGCCTAAGTTGGAGGTAAAATTGAGCACTTTGGCATGCGCGGTCGATTTCGCCAGGTTATAACCGCACAGGGTAACGAAAGCGAGCGCATAGAACGAACCTGCGCCGGGGCCAAAGAAACCGTCGTAAAAGCCCACGCAGCCGCCCGCAACCAGCGCAAACGGCAGCCCATGCAGACGGCGCTGGCGGTCTTCCTCGCCAATTTTAGGCATCAGCAGAAAATAGAGGCCTATGGTAATCAGCAGCACCGGCAGGATCTGGCGCAGCAGCTCCGCCCGGATATGCTGGATCAGGATTGCGCCGATTATCGCGCCAATAAACGTCATCGCAATATTGAGCTTTTGTTCGCTCAGGTTGACCGCTTTCCTGCGCACAAAATAGAGGCTCGCCGAGAAAGAGCCGCCCACTGACTGCAATTTGTTGGTGGCAATAGCCTGCGCCGGTGAGAGTCCCACGGACATCAGCGCCGGAACGGTAAGTAATCCGCCGCCTCCGGCGATAGAATCAATAAATCCGGCCAGCATAGCCACAAAGAACAGCAGCCCAACCAGCAGGGGGCTGATGACAAACCAATCCATCTTCGGTTCCTAAAGCAGATGTTTATCCAGTAATGCCTGACAGGAAGGCGGCAACGGCGGCGGCTCACGCTTCACCGGCGTACCCGTGCCTGGTTTTGGCGGCAGGAACCAGCTTTCCAGCTCGGCACCACAGCCGTCTCCGGCAGGCGGCACAGGCTGATCCTGGCACTCCAGGCTGCCAGCGGGACAGCGCAGCCGGACATGCATATGCGCCCGATGTCCAAACCAGGGGCGCACTTTACGCAGCCAGTCACGATCGGCACCCGCATCTTCACAAAGCTGCTTTTTAATTGCAGGATTCACGAAGATGCGTGTTACTTCCTCATCTTTCGCTGCAAGTTTAATCAGGCTGTCTATTTCTGGCTGCCAGTGGCGCGCCACCACATTTTTACCGTTGGCGGCCACCAGATCCAGCGGCTGCGGCTTAAGTAACATCTGCGAGGTCCAGCGCGTTTTCGGCAGCTGGAGCCAGATATCGACATCCAGCCCCGACTGGTGGCTGGCGTGACCGCTGCTGAAGCGCCCTCCCGCTGCCATACCCATATCGCCAATCAGCACTTCCCCCAGTTGCAGGTTATGCACCTGGGTGCTGAGACGCTGAATAAACAGGATCAGATCAGGATGGCCGTAATAACGGCGCTGATCCTGCCGCATCACCTGGTAATCAGGAGAATTAAGCGGCAGCGCCTGCGCGCCGACGATACAGCCGTTGGCAAACTGGCCAATCGACTGCGGCGAACCGCTAATCGGCTGGCGAATGGATTGCCATGGCGTGGCCGCCAGAGTGGCGGTAGTGACCAGCAGAGCACAAAGCGCAAACAGCGTCTTTTTCATTCGGTTACCAGCGAGGAATATCCGTGTGCACATCAGCATTCTGAGCACGCTGACGCAGTAAATGATCCATCAATACGATCGCCATCATCGCCTCGGCGATCGGCACCGCGCGGATCCCTACGCAGGGATCGTGGCGACCTTTGGTGATCATCTCCACTTCTTCTCCGAAGCGGTTAATGGTTTTGCCCGGCACGGTAATGCTGGAGGTGGGCTTCATCGCCAGGGTTGCCAGGATCGGCTGCCCGCTGCTGATACCCCCTAAAATGCCGCCCGCATGATTGCTCTGGAAGCCATCCGCACGGATCTCATCACGATGCTGGCTGCCACGCTGGCTGACCACGGCAAAGCCGTCACCAATCTCTACCCCTTTCACCGCATTGATGCTCATCAGCGCATGGGCCAGATCCGCATCCAGACGGTCAAACACCGGCTCACCCAGGCCTGTAGGCACGTTTTCTGCCATAACAGCGACTTTGGCACCAATAGAGTCGCCCTCTTTTTTGAGCGCACGCATCAGCTCATCCAGCGCCTCAATTTTGTCCGGATCGGGGCAGAAAAAGGGGTTTTGCTCGACCTGATCCCACTCTTTCAGCTCGCAGGCTACATCGCCAATCTGCGCCAGATAGCCGCGCACTTTGATGCCATGTTTCAGCGCCAGATATTTTTTTGCAATAGCCCCCGCCGCGACGCGCATCGCTGTTTCACGGGCTGAAGAACGCCCGCCGCCGCGGTAGTCGCGCAGGCCATATTTCTGCTCGTAGGTGTAATCAGCATGACCGGGACGGAATACATCCTTGATTTCACTGTAATCCTGCGAACGTTGATCGGTATTTTCAATCAGCAAGCCAATGCTGGTGCCGGTGGTGACGCCTTCAAACACGCCCGATAAAATTTTCACCTGATCCGGTTCACGGCGCTGAGTGGTATAGCGAGACGTGCCCGGACGGCGGCGATCCAGATCGTGCTGCAAATCAGCTTCCGTCAGCGGAATGCCGGGCGGCACGCCATCAACAATACAGCCAAGCGCCAGTCCGTGAGACTCCCCGAAGGTGGTGACGCGGAAGAGTTTTCCAATCGTGTTTCCGGCCATAATGTCCTCTTTATATTTTTATTAATCTTTATAGATGCTGAAGTGGTGCCGGGCGTCAATAATCTGCTGGCGGGTCAACATAAAGACGCCGTCGCCGCCGTTTTCAAATTCCAGCCAGGTAAAGGGCACGTCCGGGTACTGATCCATCATATGCACCATGCTGTTGCCCACTTCACAAATCAACACACCCTGCTCTGTCAGGTAGTCCGGCGCATTAGCCAGAATACGGCGGGCCAGTTTCAGACCATCGCTCCCTGCGGCCAGACCCAGTTCCGGTTCGTGGCGGAACTCGCCCGGCAAATCACCCATATCTTCCATATCCACATAAGGCGGATTGGTAACTATCAGATCGTAAGGGGTTTTTGGCAACTCGCGGAACAGGTCGGCGCGAATTGGCGTGACCTGGTGAGTAAGACCATGAGCTTCAATGTTTTGCTCCGTCACCGCCAGCGCATCGGTAGAGATATCTACCGCATCCACTTCGGCTTCCGGGAAGGCGTAAGCGCAGGCAATAGCAATACAGCCGCTGCCGGTACACATATCCAGAATATGCGTCGGTTCACCAGAGATCAGCCCGGCAAACCGGTCGTTGATCAGCTCACCAATGGGTGAACGTGGGACCAGCACCCGCTCGTCAACATAAAACTCGTGACCACAGAACCAGGCTTTGTTAGTAAGGTAAGCGACCGGAATACGTTCATTGATGCGGCGAATAACACGTTCGACAATACGGTGACGCTCGCTGGAGGTCAGCCTTGCCGTGCGCATATTTTCCGGGATATCCAGCGGCAGATAGAGGGTGGGCAATACCAGCTGCACGGCTTCATCCCAGGGATTATCGGTGCCGTGACCATACCAGAGATCGGCTGCGGAAAAGCGGCTGACTGACCAGCGCAGCATATCCTGAATGGTGTGCAGTTCACTGACTGCCTCATCAACGAAAATTTTGTCCAATGTGCCCTCCAACAGGCCAAACTCAACTCGGCAGCTAGTTTGCCATGAAGCGGACCATAATTCAGCGCGGCGGCGTGAAAAAGCTGACTTTTGTTTTTTGCCTTAACAACTCAAGGTAGACTGTGGTCAGAAAAGACGACGCTGCGGGACAGTTTGCGCCCGAAAACCCGGATGATGAGAATTCAATGAGTAAAAAACAGCCCCTCAGCGCCGAAGACCAGGCCTTGTTTCGTGGATTAATGACCGGCACCCGCAAGCTGGCACAGGACACTATCGTGCATAAACCGCTGCGGAAGAAAATTTCTGAGGTTCCACAAAAAAAACTGCTCTCTGAGCAGATGGATGCCAGCCACTATTTTTCTGATGAATTTCAGCCGCTGCTGGCTGAAGAGGGTCCCATGCGTTACGTGCGCAGTGACGTCAGTCATTACGAACTCAAAAAGCTGCGCCGCGGGGATTACACGCCGGAGATTTTTCTCGATTTGCACGGATTAACGCAAAGGCAGGCGAAAGCGGAACTGGGTGCGCTGATTGCAGCATGTCGCCGCGAGCACATTTTTTGTGCCAGCGTCATGCATGGTCACGGCAAACATGTACTGAAACAGCAAACGCCTTTATGGCTGGCCCAGCATCCCATGGTGATGGCATTTCATCAGGCGCCAAAACTCTTTGGCGGCGATGCAGCCCTGCTGGTATTGATTGAGATAGAGGAGTGGTTGCCGCCTGAGCTGCCCTGAAGCAGACGACTCAGGGCCGGAAGGAACCGGCCCTGAAGAGTTACATGGCTTTAGCCAGTTTTGACGGACTAACCTGCCATTCCAGGATGCCGCTGCTGCTGTCAGCATTAAAATCGATGCTGGCAATGGCCGAGGTGGCAAACATGGGCGGTGATTCCTGAGGGCAGAGTTCGGAAACCAGGTAGCCCACCAGAGGCAGGTGAGAGATGACCAGTACTGAAGCCACCCCTTCCTTCGCCAGTACCTGTAGATAGCTGGCAACTAACGCCGGGTCACCACCGGGCGTCAGTTCGGACAGAATATCCTGCCCCTCCGGCAACGTCAGTCCTTCACGCACCGTTGACAGCGTCTGTTCAGCACGTAAATAGGGGCTGACCAGCACACGTTCAATATTCACTGCCTGGCCGTTAAGCCAGTTCGCCATCTGGCGTGATTCATTACATCCGCAATGAGTCAGAGGTCTTACAGAATCACTAGCCGCATCTAAGGCAGCATCGCCGTGACGCATAATGAAAACTTGCATAATGCACCGCTGTTGTTAAACATAAACGCCGGAAAAAAGAACTTCCCGACTCTTCATTCAGTGAATGAACGCTGTGTTGTACCTTAATGCCGGAAGTTAAGTCAACCGATTGTTTACAAATTGAGCGCTTTACGGAACAGTGCCAAAGTGCCCTTTTCACAGTGTAAATCTAACCCCCTGAATCCCCATGGCTATTGTGCTTACTCTCCGTTTTGTAAAAGGTTTCTTCTGAACTGGCCCGCTTTAATAAAGCCTCGCACGGGGTAAAGCGTTCGCCGTAAGACTCCTTCAGCCGCTCTAATATGTTAACGATAGCAGCGGCCCCTGTTCTGTCCATATAGTGGAAAGGGCCGCCGAGGAAAGGAGGAAAACCGATGCCAAAGACGGCACCAACGTCGCCATCCCTCGCACAGCGAATCACCCCTTCATCCAGCGTTCTTGCCGCCTCATTCAGCATCATCATCACACAACGTTCGGCAATGGATTGAGCGCTGAGATGCGTTTTTGGCGTCAGGTTTAACAAGGTATAAATTTCCGGATCTACCGCTTTCTTTTTGCCGAGGGTTTTACGCCTGTACTGATAAAATCCCCGGCCATTTTTGCGCCCTTTACGCCCATCTTTTAGTACCGCATTCAACTGGTCTGGCGCTCTGAAGCGTTCGCCCCAGGCGCTTTCAAGAACGGGAAGAATATGCGTCCCAATATCGATACCCACTTCATCCAGTAACTGTATTGGCCCTACAGGAAAACCGAAATTTTCCAGCGCACGGTCAATCGCCTCTACCGGTTCGCCCTCCAGCAGACAGCGCATCGCTTCATTTATATAAGGCGCCAGAATGCGATTAACATAAAAACCCGCGCGGTCGGCTACGACAATGGGCGTTTTTCCCTGTTTCTTCGCCAGTGCTACTGTGGTGGCCACAGTTTCTGATGAGGTACCTGCATGGGGGATCACCTCTACCAGCGGCATCTTGTCTACCGGACTGAAGTAGTGCAGCCCGATGACGTTTTCAGGCCGCTGAGCATTTGCTGCAATATCTGCAATGGGTAAGGAAGAAGTATTGGAAGCAAAGAGCGTCCGGGCTGAGGTATTCGCCTCTACTTCAGCCACCATCTTCTGCTTCAGCGCCAGCTCTTCAAAAACCGCTTCGATAATGATATCCCGGTGATGGAAGCCCTGAAAATCGGTGCCGCCACCTATCATGGCCATCTGCCGCTGGCGTTCGGCGGGACGGATATGCCGACGCTGCACGCTTTTGCTCAGCAGATCCCAGCTGTATTTCATCGCATGGTTAATGCCTTCCGGGGAGATATCTTTAATGCGCACCGGCAATTTGCCACGCGTGGCGGTGACATAAGCAATTCCTCCGCCCATCAACCCTCCCCCCAGTATGCCGACCGACTTCACCTCGCGGGGTTCAGCCTCTGCCCCCCACTCTTTTTTCATTTCCGTGGTGGCAAAAAAGAGGCTGCGCAACGCGGCCGATTCTGGCGTCATCGCCAGTTGACCAAAGGCTTTCGCCTCTTCGCCATAGCCAATCAGACTTCCCTGTTGCAGACCCGTGCGCACCACAGAGAGAATTTTCCGCGTCGCCGGATAGTTACCCCTGGTTTTGGCTTCCGTCTTTTTACCTGCCAGCGAGAAGAGCAAGGCTCTGCCTGCTGGCGCACTGAACAGGCGCTCGCGCAGGGGCAAAGCTTTATGTGTTTTACGTCCCTTTAACACCATTTTTACGGCTGTTTCCAGCAGGATTGTTTGCGGCACGGCGTCATCCACCAGCCCCAATTTCAACGCCTGCTTAGCCCGCAACGTTTTACCGGTCAGGATCATCTCCAGCGCCTGCGAGACACCAATCAGCATGGGCAGACGTTGCGTCCCCCCGGAGCCTGGCAGCAGGCCAAGCTGCACTTCCGGCAGCCCCAGCCGGGTTTTGTCATCCAGCGTGCAGACGCGCTGATTGCAGGCCAGCGCCAGCTCCAGCCCACCGCCGAGACAGGCTCCATGAATGGCGGCCACGACCGGCACCGCCAGGGAGGCAATCTCAGACATCACCTTTTGCCCTTCAAGCGCCAGCGCTTCCGCCTCCTTTGCCGTTTTGCAGCGGTCAATCATCGAGATATCGGCCCCGGCAATAAACGAATCGGGTTTGCCGGATATCAGCACCAGCCCGGCAAGATGGGGATTGCTGCGTGCTTCGCTAATCACCTGCCGAATCTGCTCCGCAAATTCAGCTTTCAGCGTGTTCATCTTCTCGCCAGGCACATCAATAGTAATGATGCCGACGTTATCCAGTCGCATGGTCAGCCCAAAGGCTTTGCCGTTTTCCATTATTCCGCCTCCAGTACCATTGCTGCCCCTAAACCACCCGCTGCACAGGCGGTAACGAGCCCAAGACCGCCGCCGCGACGTCGCAACTCGTTCAGCGTCTGCGTGATCATTCTGGCTCCCGTGGCGGCAAAAGGATGCCCATAGGCGATAGAGCCGCCCAGCACGTTGAATTTCTCCTGATCTACCTCACCCAGCGCATGGGGACGGTTTAAAACCTCACGGGCGAAACGCTCGTCTGCAAATACCTTAAGATTCGCCAGCGTCTGGGCGGCAAAGGCCTCGTGCATATCAATCAGCGTCAGATCGCCAAGGGTGATCCCTGCCCTGTCCAGCGCTATTGGCGAAGCGTAGGAGGGGCCAAGCAGCATGTCCTGCCAGACGTCAGTGGCGGTAAAGGCGTAGCTGCGCAGATAGCCAAGCGGCACCAGCCCCAGCTCACGCGCGCGCGATTCCGTCATCAGCACCACGGCGGCGGCGCCATCTGTCAACGGCGTACTGTTGGCAGCCGTTACCGTGCCGTGCTGGCGATCAAAAGCGGGACGAAGGCGGGAGTACTCTTCCAGAGAGGAGTTAAGGCGGACGTTGTTGTCCTTTGCAAAGGGTTTAAGCCAGGGCGGCACAAAAGCGGTCATCACTTCCGCCTCCAGCCGCCCCTCTTCCCAGGCTCTGGCGGCGCGCTGATGTGAGCGGTGGGCCAGAGCATCCTGCTGTTCGCGGCTGATACCGTGGCTTTTCGCCATCTGCTCTGCGGTATCCCCCATACGTAAGCCGGTGGAGTATTCCGCCACGGCAGGTGGCACAGGCAGCAGGTCACGTGGGCGTAACTCGCTGAACAGTTTCATTTTTTGTGAAAAGGTTTTGGCTTTATTCAGGTCGACAAGAATACGGCCCAGCTTTTTACTTACGCCAATGGGCAACACGGAAGAGGAATCTGCGCCTCCGGCGATGCCTGCCTGAACAGTGCCAGCCAGCAGGCTTTCCGCTACGTTAGCTACCGCCTGAAAACTGGTGGCGCAGGCCCGGCTGACGCTGTAGGCATCGGTCTGCACGTTAAGCCCGCTTCCCAGCACAATCTCCCTGGCGATGTTCGGTGCTTCCGGCATCTGCACCACCTGGCCGAAAACCAGTTGCTCAATCACCTCCGGCGGCAGTTCGCTCCGCGCCATCAGTTCACTGACCACCATTCTGCCCAGCTCCACAGCAGGGACGCCATGTAAGGCTGTAGCCTGACGGGCAAACGGGGTACGGAGTCCGTGCGTAATCGCGATGCGTTCGCCCTGACGCGTCAGCAAAGGAAGTGCCTTGCTCATTCTGATCACCCTTGAAATCCAAACGGCATCATTGCCAAAGAGGTCTGACCTCTAAGGTTAACCAGATTTCTGCGTTCTGCACGGGAATTAAGAGAAAATTGCGAGAGGAAACACGCTTCGGGAACAATGAGCGGGCAACGCCCGCTCATGCCGGGGATTAACGCAGGCCGAGCTGGAAAATCATTGTTTCTGCCTGACAGCTGAAAGTGAAGTCAGCCTCAAGCAGTACGCCGCCGGCCTGTTCGCTGAAGCGGGCCTCAATAACGCAGGGATCGGACTCTACCTGACGCGCTTTTTCAGTCAGCGTCGCCAGCATCGCTTCCGCCTGCTGGCGGGTTTCATACAGCTGGCTCCAGCTGGCGGTGCAGTCGGTATTATCCATAATGGTGCCTACATCAACACAGCAGCAGGCGGCCGTTTCATTTGCACTGCATTTTTTCAGAGCATTGGTCATAAGGGATCTCCGGTTAGCCGCTAAAACGGCAGAAGTAAAATCACTGGGATCTATTTTACGCCTGCCGTGAAAGGTTGTCTGGCCGGGGCCACGGATAGCGCCGTTAAGTGACGAAAATCACAGTTAAAATTGATCTGAAACAAGTTAGACTGGCGATGCCCAATCCGGGTTCCCTGCTTTTTGCTATGCAGATCGCTTTTCTTGGATCATTTTAGAAATATTTATAAAACAATATTGCAACATGAGCACAGGTCAGACCTATACTGGGGCCACTGGTCTGATTTGTTCGCCGTCTGTCAGTCCCTACACTTTACAATCTCCTGTTACTTCATGTAACAGAGTTTAATAAAAACCAGATAAATGAGGTTGTGGTCATGAACCATAAAAACCTGTTTGCGAAATCTGCGCTTGCTGTTGCAGTGGCAATTGTTACGTCGAACGTTTATGCAGCCGGCTTTCAACTGAATGAATTCTCCACCATCGGGTTGGGCCGCGCTTATTCCGGCGAAGGCGCAATTGGTGATACCGCAGCCTCTGCCAGCCGCAACCCGGCCACAATGGCGCTGATGGATCGCCCGATGTTCTCCATCGGCGCGGTATTTATTGATCCTGATGTTAATATTGATGGTGACAGCCAGTCTGGCCAAAGCCTGAATGCCAATAATATTGCGCCGACGCAATGGGTACCGAATATTCATTATGTTCAGCCAATTAACGATCAATGGTGGCTTGGGGCTTCCGCCACTTCTAATTATGGTCTGGCAACCGAATTTAATGATGATTACGCAGCTGGCCCTTATGCCGGTAAAACCGATCTGCAAACCGTTAACTTTAATTTGAGTACCGCTTACCGTCTGAATCAGCATTTTAGTTTTGGCGTTGGTTTTGACGCGGTTTATGCGCGGGCGAAAATCGAACGTTATGCCGGAGAAACAGGCCCGGCTCTTGGTCTGCCAGCAGATACGCAGATTGCACACCTCAAGGGTGAAGAATGGGGCTACGGCTGGAACGCCGGTATCCTTTATGAAGTCGATGATAATAACCGCTTCGGCTTTACCTATCGTTCCGAAGTAAAAATCGATTTTGATGGCGATTATAAAAGCAGTATTCCTGCCGCATTTAACCCTATTAATCAGGCCGGCAATTTTGGCCTGCCTTACGGCACCAGCGGCAGCACCATTCCGGGTTCGTTGACCCTGAACCTGCCGGAAATGTGGGAGCTTTCGGGCTACCATAAAGTGGCACCGCAGTGGGCGGTGCACTACAGCCTGGCTTACACCAGCTGGAGCCAGTTCCAGGAGCTGAAAGCAACCGGTACCCAGGGACAGACGCTGTTCCAGAAAACCGAGGAGTATAAAGATGCCTACCGCATTGCTCTCGGAACCTCCTATTACTATGACGAAAACTGGACTTTCCGCACCGGTATCGCTTTTGACGACAGTCCGGTGCCTGCCGAGAACCGCTCTATCTCCATTCCGGACCAGGATCGTCTCTGGCTGAGCGCCGGTGCTTCCTATGCCTTTAACCAGGATGCGTCAGTGGATGTGGGCCTCTCCTGGATGCACGGCCAGCACGTCACGGTTGAAGAAGGCGGCTATACCTTTAACTCTACCGGTAAAGCCTGGCTGTATGGGGCAAGCTTTAACTACAAGTTCTGATTACCTCTACAAAAGCAAAAGGCCTGTCATAAGACAGGCCTTTTTTATGGCTTAGTAACGGGCATTTCACATTATCCTGAACAGCCGTCGCCTGGAGCAGCGCAACGGGCCATGTAAAAAGCTGTCACACAGGACATCGCAACGGACTAGTTGGAATCGATATCGTCCAAATCGCCCTGAATGGCTGCCGCGTTCGGATTTTCCTGCGGGATTAACTTGCCATCGCTGGCCAGGAAGTCATGACGCTGGAAGTAAGCCGCACGGACAAAGGCGTAAGGGTCCTGCGAGTTGCGCAGGATTGCATCAGAATCCAGCAGTTGAGAACGAGTTTCCACGCCTTCCAGCGCCCACTTACCAGCGGACATCCACCAGGTTAGCCAGCTCAGCGGAGCATAGAGATTGTCTACCAGACCCCCTACATCTTCACGCGGAGTAAAGCCACCGTAACCCGGCACTTCAACATAGGGACCATAGCCAACGCCATAGTTGCCCAGCGTACTGCCGAACCCGCGCGCTTCTTCTTTCGCCAGCTTGGGGTTCGCCATGGTCGCCACATCAATAAAGCCGCCCATCCCCAGAATGGTATTCAGGAAGAAACGGTTGAAGTGAATCATCGCTTTATAAGGTTTGCCCTCAATAAAGTAGTTCACCATGGTGGAAGGTTCATCCAGGTTACTGAGGAAATTGCTCAAGCCGGTGCGGGCAGGCACCGGAAGATAGTCACGCCAGGCTACCGCCACAGGGCGTACCACATAGGGGTCCAGCACGTTGTAGTTAAAGTTGAACATGGAACGGTTAAATCCTTCGAACGGATCCGATCGCCCCTGCGGCGCATCCGCCGTGTTCGAACTGGCACACCCAATCAGCAACACGCTGGCCAGCGCTACGCCCGTTATGCGGTAGCTCATATCTTTCTCCCTGTGATCAATGTAATACCGCCGTTACGGCTGCTGCTGATTAATCTCAACAGCCAGCTGCTGGTGACCGTCAAAAGACGTAACGGCGCTGAGTCCAAACCAGTCGCCTGGCTGCGGATTCGCGCTACCGTCGCGCGAGATGCGAACGCGTACCTGAACCTGCTGCTGCGCTGAGAGCAGACGCTGCGGCATCATGGCGTTGCTGTCATCCAGCGTCAGCGATAGTGGAAAATGGCCTAACGGTAATTTTTTCACCGCCACCGGGACGGGAGAAACACCATCAGCAACAGAAATATACAACACTCCATCCGCAGGTAACATTTTTTCTGCCCCTGGCGACAGGGAGACAGAAAGCGCCAGATGGCTGTTTTGCTTACCAGATTCGGTTTTTGCCTGTTCGATGCTGCGCTGGATCATGATCACGCGCTTATCGTCAGCAGGTAACAATTGTAACATCTTTTGCCAGACTGCAATGGCTTCAGGGTAGTGCTGCTGGCTAAAAGCATTAAATGCCAACAGGCTCAGCACCCGCAGATTGCTCCCGTCAGTTTTCACCATTTCATCCAGCATAACCGCAGCCTGACGATTATCCTGCGGGTCCGGCGATCGGGTCAGAACATCAGCATAGCTGAGCTTTACTTCAGGATCGTTTGGCGCCAGTTGCAGCGCGTGCTGGAAGGCCTGGGTAGCGGTGGCAGCATTGTTCAGCACCATGCCTATTCGTCCCAGCATCAGCCAGTCATTGACGTTCTGTGGATCGTTCTGTAATGAGCTACGCACGCCCAGGCCCAGCCTGGCCAGCTGTTCCATCGTCAGCGGCCTGGCAGCGGGGTCCATCACCTGCGCACGCAGGGCAGGCAGATCTTTTTGCACCTGCTGCCAGGATAAAACCTGCGCGAAGCCGCCCGTCTTGAAGTAAAAACCCAGGCTGACCAGGATCAGCACCAGCACGCCCGGCAGCAGCACCCAACGGCCTACGCTGCGCTCCCTGCCCTCTTCATCCTGAGGAATATCCAGCAGCAGGGTTTGCTGCAACTCACGCACCATTTCCGGCCGCTCGCCCACTACGCCCTGCTCTTCATCTTCCTCCAGCTCTTTCAGACGCTGATGATAAAAAGATTTATTCAGCGCATCGCGATCGACCGCAGAAGGGCGCTGTTTGCGTCCTCCGGCAATCAGCAGCAGTGCGCATGACGCTACCAGCAGCGCCAGAATGGTTAACCAGAATCCACTCATTATTGCTTCCCGTTCTTCTTCAGAAGCGCGTTCAGGCGCTGTTGCTGTTCCGCATCTATCTCGTCGTTCAGCGACCGTTTCCGGCTGCGCAAAATAATCACCAGCGCACCGATGATCACAAAGAGCGCAGGGCCTGCCCACAGAATAATGGTGGAAGGCATCACTGGCGGTTCATAGGTGACGAAGTTGCCGTAACGCGCAACCATATACTGCTTTACCTGATCCGGCGTCTGCCCTTGTTGCAGCAGCTCATAGACTTTCAGCCGCATATCGCTGGCGATCATCGCATTGGAGTCCGCAATGCTGTTGTTCTGGCACTTCGGGCAGCGGAGGGATTCGGTCAGGTGGCGATACTGCTGCTCCTGCTCAACCGAGTTAAATTTATAGGTATCAATATTGTCAGCTGCGGCAGCAAAACTGATTAACAGCGCCACCATCAGGCTCAGGGCAACTTTCACGCGCCGCTCTCCTTGCTGTATTTTTCCCAAAGCGGCTTCACTTCGCGGTTCCATACCTCGTCATTCAGATCCCCCGCATGGCGATAGCGGATGATGCCTTTACCATCAATCAGGAAAGTTTCCGGGGCACCGTAGACGCCAAGATCTAATCCCAGCATGCCATCACCGTCATACAGGCTCAGCGCATAGGGGTTGCCCAGCGAGTTCAGCCAGTTGATCGCTTTAGGGCGATCGTCTTTGTAATTCAGCCCAACCACACGAACGCCAGTAGAGGCGAGTGAATTGAGATACTGATGTTCAGCCCGGCAGGTGGGGCACCAGGTCGCCCAGACGTTCAGCAGGATCGGTTTGCCATCGGTGAGTACCGACTGATCGTAAGTTTTTCCCGGCTGATCCAGCGATTCCAGCTTAAATACCGGCACCGGTTTGCCCACCAGTGCAGATTCCAGCAGCGTAGGATCGTCACCGTTGGCATTGCGATTCAGCTGCCACATCAGCGCCGCAGCCAGCAGCAGAAACAGCACTAAGGGGATATAGAGAATTTTCTTGTTCATGCCAGCTCCTTCTGCGCTTTTTTACGCGAGCGATAGCGCGGATCGCACAGGCAGAAGATCCCGCCAACAGCCATAAATATTCCACCGAACCAGATCCAGCGCACAAAGGGTTTGTAGTAGATGCGTACCGCCCAGGAGTTATCTCCCAGCTCTTCACCCAACGCCGCATAGAGATCCCTGGTGAAGCCGCCATTGATAGCCGCTTCCGTCATCATGGTGTGGGCCACGCTGTAGTAGCGCTTTTCTGCCTGTAGCGTCGCTTCATGCTTGCCATTGCGCGTAACGTCAATGACGCCTGCGCCGCCGGTGTAGTTTGGCCCTTGCAGGCTATGCACATCACGGAAGGTAAAGTGGTAGTCGTGAATATCCACCGTGTCGCCGGGGCGCATCCGCACATCCCGCTCCACGCTGTAGTTCTGGCTGAAAGCAATGCCAATCACCGTTACGGCCACGCCCAGATGACCCAGCACCATTCCCCAATGGCTGCGCGACAGATGCGTTAACCCTTTAAAAAAGCTGTGGCGATGGGTGGCGCGTTCGTGCAGCTCCATCAGCGTAAGGAAGATAACCCAGATGGACATCAGCAACCCTACCACCGCCATCGCTTCGATGCGGTCCTGCATCAGCCATGGCAGCACGATGGAGAGAACCAGCGTCCCCATCATCGCAACAGCCAGCCGCTTCCACAGCTTCTGCGGCTCATCCCGACGCCAGCGCACCAGCGGGCCAATCCCCAGCATCAGCGCCATCGGCGCCATCAGCCAGGTAAACAGCGTATTAAAGAACGGTTCGCCGATGGAGATACTGCCCAGACCCAGCTGCTTATGCACCAGCGGCAACAGCGTGCCAAGCAGCACCACCAGCATCGCTGCTATCAGCAATACGTTGTTCCCCAACAGGAAGGATTCGCGGGACCAGACTTCATTCTGTATCCGGCTACGCACTTTGCTGCCTTTGATGGCATAGAGCAGCAGCGAACTGCCGATAACGATGACCAGGAAAGCCAGAATAAACATGCCGCGGGCCGGATCCGAAGCGAACGAGTGCACGGAAACCAGCACGCCAGAGCGAACCAGGAAGGTGCCCAGCAAACTCAGAGAGAAAGCGGTAATGGCCAGCAGTACGGTCCAGGCTTTAAAGGTGCCGCGTTTTTCAGTGACGGCCAGCGAGTGGATCAGCGCTGTTCCTGCCAGCCACGGCATAAAGGAGGCGTTTTCTACCGGGTCCCAGAACCACCAGCCGCCCCAGCCCAGCTCATAATAGGCCCAGGCTGAACCCAAAACGATGCCAATGGTGAGGAAAACCCAGGCCGCCGTGGTCCAGGGACGCGACCAGCGCGCCCAGGCGGTATCCAGACGCCCGGCCATCAGCGAGGCGATAGCAAAAGCAAACGCAACGGAGAAACCCACATACCCCATATAGAGCAGCGGCGGGTGGAAGATCAGGCCAATATCCTGCAACATCGGGTTAAGATCGCTGCCATCTATCGGGAAGTCCGGAAGCGTTCGGGTAAAGGGATTAGAGGTCAGGGTAATAAACAGCAGGAAGCCGAGGTTGATCATGCCCATGACAGCCAGCACTCTGGCGATTGAATCCAGCGGCATGCCGCGGCTGAACAGCGCCACGGCGAGCGTCCAGGTGCTCAGCAGCAGCAGCCAGAGCAGCAGAGAACCTTCATGCGCGCCCCAGGTGGCAGCTATCCGGTAGTAAACCGGTAAAAGCGTATTGGAGTTGGTCGCCACATAGGCCACGCTAAAATCGTTCACCACAAAAGCGTGAACCAGTACGGCGAAAGCGCCAAGAATGCAGGCAAACAGTGCATAACTCAGTGGACGAGCCAGGCCCATTAAACGGCTGTCCTGACGGGCTGCGCCCCATAACGGGTAAATGCTCAATAACAGAGAGAGCGCAAGCGCAAGGCAGAGCAGAAAACTGCCAATTTCAGGCATCATGACTGGCCACCTTGTGCCTGGTAAGCCGCCTGCGGCCCTTTATGATTCGTTTTCATCGCATCCTCGATTTCTGGCGGCGTGTACTTTTCATCATGCTTCGCCAGTACTTCTTTCGCATTCACCAGGTTGCCCTCTTCCAGCACGCCCTGCGCCACAACGCCCTGCCCTTCCCGGAACAGATCCGGCAAGATGCCAAGATAGCTGACGTCAATCACGCCGCGCGCATCATACAATTTGAAGGAGACTGCCAGCGTATTGGGATCGCGTTTCACGCTGCCAGGCATAACCATTCCCCCTACTCGCAAACGCTGACCGGTTTCCGGCTTGATGCGGGCTTCGCCTTTTCCTTCAAGAATTTCACTGGGCGTGTAGAAGAGATCGATATTGGATCGCAGGGCATACATCACTAATGATGTTGCCACGCCCAGGCCAACAAGGATGGCGACCACCATAATCAGGCGGCTTTTACGACGAGGGTTCAAGGTTGCTCTCCTGCGTTTTCACTGGCAACTTTACGGTTTTTGGCAGCCTGAATCCGGCGATCTCTGCTCTGCCGCTGACGGATGTCATGCAGCAGACTGCGCCGCTGCAATACCGTGTGCAGCACCAGAACGCCCAGGGCGATCAGGGTAGAGGCCACAGCCAGCCAGACGTAAAAGGCGTAACCGCCCATCTGGAAGAAAGCGTGCCATGATGAGAATGCTGGCGTCATGCTTTCCGCCCTCCTTTTGCCGCCACGTCCGCCACCCAGGGACGGTGACGTTCCGTAAACAGGATCAGATTGCGCAGGCGCATCAGCGTTAATGAGATAAACACCAGCAGATAACCCAGAATTGACCAGCGCAACGGGCTGCGCATGCTGGGGTCAATCGCCTGCTGAAGCATACCGGATGAGCCTTGATGCAGCGTATTCCACCACTGCACCGAGTAATGAATAATCGGCAGGTTGACCACGCCCACCAGGATCAGGATGCCAGCTGCACGTCCCGCCATCCGACGGTCGTCAAAGGCGTTATAGAGGGCGATTACGCCCATATAGAGGAACAGCAAAACCAGCTCCGAGGTCAGGCGGGCATCCCAGATCCACCAGGTTCCCCACATGGGCTTGCCCCAGGCGGAACCGGTTATCAGCGCAATAAAGGTAAACGCAGCCCCCACGGGAGCCATAGCTGCCGCCGCTAAATCGGCCGTTTTCCATTGCCAGACCAGACCAACAAAAGCCGCAATCGCCATTGATGCATAGATGCCCATAGACCACATCGCGGCCGGGACATGGATATACATGATGCGATAACTGTTGCCCTGCTGATAATCTGCCGGGGCAAAACCAAAGCCCCATATCCAACCCAGTAACAGAGTAACTATGCCCAGCACCGCGAACCAGGGCACCAAACGTCCGCATAACCGATAGAGCCGGTCGGGCTTACCGAGTTGATGTAACCATTTCCACATTATTATTTTGCTCACATAAAAAGAAAAAGCGTTCTGGTGTTCAGTAAAATGCTTAATGCACACTGACCCGCAGTGCAGCGGCAGTGGCGAACGGCGCTAACGTTGCGCTACCCACCAAAAGAGCACCTAAAATGGCCAGGTAGCCGTCAATCGGCAGTCCCATGCTGGCAGCATCTATGGCTGCGCTGGCAAAAATCAGCACCGGTACGGCCAGCGGCAGTACCAGTAAACTCAGTAGTACGCCGCCCCGGCGCAGTCCAACCGTCAACCCTACCCCTATTGCCCCCAGAAAGCTCAGGGTGGGCGTACCCAGCAGCAGCGTCAGCGCAATGGCGCGCCAGCTTACAAAGTCCAGCGAAAGCAGCAACGCAGCCAGCGGAGAGAGCAACAGCAGCGGCAGACCTGTGACTACCCAGTGAGCGGCCACTTTTCCCAGCACTGTTATCGGCAGCGGTGCGGGCAACAACAGCAGCTGTTCAAGCGATCCATCAAGAAAATCATCGCGAAACAGACGCTCCAGCGCCAGTAGCGAAGAGAGCAGCGCAGCGACCCAGACAATTCCCGGCGCAATGCGCGCCAGTAATGCCGGTTCTGGCCCAATTCCCAGCGGGAACAGGGTTATCACAATCAGGAAAAACCAGAGCGGGTTGATAATCTCCGAGCCGCTACGGAACGCAATGCGCAATTCACGCCGGAGGACGCGCCAGAACATCAGACTACCTCCGAAGAGGTAAGACGAATTTTGCGAACCGTGCGGTGTGCGGCCGGTAATTCCTGGTGAGTGGTTAAAATGACCATGCCGCCATTTTCTGCATGCAAATTAAAAAGCGCCATCAGCTTAGCCACACCTGACTTATCAATAGCCGTTAAAGGTTCATCAAGGATCCATAGAGGCGAGCGGCTTAACCACAATCGGGCCAGCGCGACCCGGCGTTGCTGGCCCGCTGAAAGCTGCGCTACGGCAACGTCTTCGAATCCGGCTAAGTCAACCTCCTCCAGGGCTGCCATCAGAGAGGCTTCCGACTGGCTGGCATGATAAAAGTGCAGATTCTCACGCGCCGTCAGCACCGCTTTCACGCCAGGCTGATGCCCAAGATAGAGCAGCGCAGCATGCCAGCTCTCACGCTGCTGGCGGATAGGTTGGTGATGCCATAAGACATCGCCCTGCTCTGCCCGGCTAAGCCCGGCAAGAATTCGCAGTAGCGAGGTTTTTCCCGCCCCGTTGGCCCCTTCAATCTGGACAATGTCGCCCGCTGAAACGGTAAAACTGAGATCGTGGAACAGGGTACGTTCGTCGCGTACGCAGGTCAGATTGTTGGCTTCCAGCATCAAAAAAGTCGCGCTTAGTAGAGTGGGTCGAAATAGTACCACAGGCAATCAGGTCATCGCAGCCTGCTCTCTGCCTGCATCCTTATGGGCTGGCAGCATTATGCCTGTTACGCGTCACAGATCTTATAAAAAACCCTTGCGGTTAAAGGTTTGTTACGCTTCTCCTGAAAAATCGTAACAATCCATCCTGCCAGAAACCCGCTACGCTTAAGAGGAAAATAACCGCTGGGGAACAGAATAATGGCTAAGAAACATGAAGATGGCGAAGTAGAGAGTGAAGAAAGCGAGCAGGATGAAGAGATTGAGGTAGATGAAGAGGCCCTCCCCTCCAGAGCGGCGGCGGTGCATGAACAAATCCGCCAGGAGGGAGAAAAAGAGCTGGAACGCGACGGCATGGCGCTGCTGTTTTCCGCGATTGCGGCTGGCCTCTCTATGGGCGCATCGCTGATGGCCAAAGGTATTTTCCAGGCCAATCTGGAAGGGGTGCCGGGCGCTTTCCTGCTGGAAAACCTTGGTTATACCTTCGGCTTTATTATCGTCATTATGGCGCGACAACAGCTGTTCACCGAGAACACCGTTACCGCTGTGCTTCCCATTATGCATAAGCCAACGGGCAGCAATATATTACTGCTGCTTCGCCTGTGGGGCATTGTGCTGGGTGGTAACCTGGCAGGCACGGCACTGGCGGCGTTGGCTTTCAACCTTATGCCGATTTTTGACGAGGCGACGCGACACGCTTTTGTCACCATCAGTCATAAAGTGATGGAAAACACGCCGGGTGAGATGTTTGCTAACGCCGTGGTTTCGGGCTGGATTATTGCCACAATGGTCTGGATGTTCCCTTCCGCTGGCGCGGCAAAAATATGGGTCATTGTGCTGATGACCTGGCTGGTTGCTCTGGGCGATCTGGCGCATATCGTGGTCGGTTCCGTAGAGGTTCTTTATCTGGTGTTCAACGGAGATATCAGCTGGTATCAGTTCCTCTGGCCTTTCGCCCTGCCTACCCTCGCCGGCAACATCATCGGGGGTACTTTTATTTTCGCGGTGATCAGCCATGCGCAGATCCGTAACGATATGAGCACCAAAGCGAAAGCAAAAGCCAGAGCCGATGCCAAAGCAAAAGAGAAAAAGGAAGGGAAGAAAGCAGAACAGGAAAGCTGATAAAAAACGGTGAAAGCACGGGCGGTTTAAGCCGGTTGCTTCTGGCTATTTTTTCCAGGCAACCTGTGAATGGCTGAATGCAGGGCTGCAAAGTATTAACGGCAGGCAATAAAGCCTGCCGTTAATTAAATTTAATTAAACATCGCCCATGTGTTGGCATAGAAAGAGCCAGCAAAGAAGACGTAAGCCAGCCAAACCACAGAGAGAACCGCAAGCGACAGTTTCACAGACATGATAATACCCCTTAAGGACGTTAGCGCGTGGCCGCAAATTGACAGTGCTTACACTAGGCCTGCCCGTTGACGTGGATATTGATCCAGCGCAAAAATAGCTACTTTAAGGAATACGGCCCGCGCGGAGACAGCCTGAAATGATCAATTCTGGTCAGAGCGATTCATCGGGTTTTGTTATGAAAGGATCAAGTTTGAAAAATCAGCATTAAGGAAGAAAAATTGAGTAAAGGCTTTACCAGGACGCCAGCTTCAGGCCCGTTGATCAGGGGCAACAGAGTAAACATTCCGCCAACTGGCGACAAAAACAGCAGTCAGCCGCTAAGCGGTTAATTTACGCCTGAAATCGCGCTATACTCCACGCCGCTGTCTCCTTAGTTAAATGGATATAACGAGCCCCTCCTAAGGGCTAGTTGCAGGTTCGATTCCTGCAGGGGACACCATTTCATCCTCAGTATTACCCAGCCCTGACTTTCATCCGCTCTGTTCCTTTCTTCACTTATCCGGGATTTCCTGCTGTTTCAGTGGATGCTGCACGCCAGCCTGCCTGAGAAGTGCATAACGGGCGATAAGTTGCTTCAGATGCATCTCAATCTGCGCCTTTGCGGCTACAGGCAGAGCCTGTGCGGCTGGAATCAGTGACAGCGCCCGCAGTTGTTCTTCAGCCGGAACGGCCTGACTAAATGACTGCATGGTGGAAAATACCACTGATTTCAGTTCGCTCACCGTGATGTATTTTCCCCGCTGCTCATCCAGCCTGTTAAGTCGATCGCTCAGTTGCTGTAGCTTCTCCATTCCCTGATGCCAGCCGCCCATGGCTTCTACCGGCAAAGCAGCAGCAGTGAGCTGTTGCTGCCATTCCACCATCAGGGGTTTTGCCTGCTCTGGCCACAGCGCCTGAGCCTGTTCTGCCAGTTGACGACCGTAATCAATATTCCAGTCGGGTGGCAACTGCCCTAAGCGCGCCAGCTGCTGGCGGGTATCGGTAATAAAGGTTTGCGGTGGATAAGATTGCTGACGCAACACAGCCAGCTGTGTGGGTGTGAGTGCAGTGGGTAACGGTGCCAGGGATGCAGCAAGCTGACTCTGTAATGGGTCAGGCTGGTGCAAAACAGACCAGCCCCACACCGTTGCCACGCTTACCACCAACATGGTACACATCCCGGCGAAGAAGGATCTCCAGCTGTTTACCGCAGCCGGCATCGCTTCCCTGTCCGGCTGCTGTTCCTGCTGTGATCTCTGTACATACTTCTCCGTGCTGGAGAGCCAGGTTTTCTCCGCAACAGCAGAGATATCCGCAGTCGTTTCCCTCTTATCCTCAGCCTGCGGAGGCGTCACGATAGCGGGGGCAGCAGCAGCGGGTACGCCGTCGCTGTTTTCCACTCTGGCTATATTGTTGTGTATCTGGCTACGCAAAGTATCAAACTGGCTCTGGTGCTTGAGTTCCATGCGCTGAAGCGCACTCTCTATCAGGGTAAGCTGCTGTTCCGCCTGGTTAAGCTGGCTGAGGTCACTGTAGCTCAGGGGGAGAGTTCGCACTATTTGCTGTATACGGTAGCTCAGAGTGGTAAGGATCCTCATACGCACCTGCACCGGCTGCGGCCAGAAAGTGCTCCACTGATGGCTTATCAGAGCCTCCAGCATCGCCAGCCCTTCATTAAGGCCGGATAACCCAGCCAGTTGTGTGCGGACAAGCGTATACCAGGCCGCACTTTGCAGCTCCACGCCATTTTGCTCAAACAGCGAGAGGCAGAGTTTTTCAGCTTCACGCCAGTTCACATCGGGCCGGGCAGGATGGGAGAGTTTAGCCATTTCATCACGCAGAGCGGCATAATCGGCCAGCATACGCGGGTCGTTGCCGGTTTTAATTTTACGGGGGGCAGTGTCATTCATGACCAGATATCCATTCATTTTGCATACAGAGTTGGGGATGATAATTATGCCGCTTCACTTTCTGCACAGTCAGAGCGATGCAGATCCTCTCATGCTTTTAAACCAGAGTCCTTAACAGGCGATAATAGAATAATGGCCGATACAAGATCAAATTCGCCTCTGTTTACCCCTGAAAAATAAATTTACTGATAACTTTCCCCTTTCTGTTAGCAGTAAATAATCTCAGCAAGCCAGAAAAAGAAACTGCCCTTCAGCCAAAAAAGAGATTATTTATAGCGAAGAATTAAAGAACATTGGAGGATCAGCAGAAAGGTAATTAAACATTGATGTTAATCAATACCAGGCAAGTGCAAATACTCATTAAAAATATTAAGAATAATCTGCCAGACGGCAGAAGGAGAAGCGTGAAGAATTCAGAGTGAAGGGGTTAACGCCTTCCGCAGGCCGAACAAATGATCGGCAGCGAAAGCTGCCAGAAAAGGGTGCTGAGCAACAGATGGGGTTTCATTCCCTGCCCCATAAAAAAACCGCCCGCAGGCGGTTATGCAGAAGATAAGGTGATTCTCAGTTACAGCGGTCTGTCATCATCATCTTCGAGAGGCTCTTCCTCATCTTCATCGTCGGAGCCCAGAGGCATATCTTCCCCATCCTCTCTTTCATCTTCATCAGCAGGGTACTCTGCATCGTCAGGAAGGGGTTCCTGGTAATCAGGGCGTTCAGACATAGTCACCTCCGTTATCCCAAATGGGTCTACTAAATATAGAGGGTAAGCCTCACAAATTGCTGGCCTGCGTCACAAAAGCATCAATAAAAAAACCGCCCGGAGGGCGGCTGAATAATTCTGTCACTCTGGCTCTTTATCACCAGATTCCGGGGCAGAACCAGGATCGTCCTTCTGCTGCAACCCTTCTTTCTCCTGCGGATCTGTCGGGCTTTGAGAAGCATGTTTTTCATCATCTGAATTGCCGATGGCATTAGGGTTAGTCATAGGTTCCTCCTGACAGGTTATTCCGGAAAGCAAGCCTGCTGGGCTTACTTATCATCATTAGGATGAGACGATTTATTTTCAGAGTGCCGCTCAGGGTTAACCGGCATATCGTCTTCCTCGTAGGGATTCTGCATATTCGGCGCCGCTTCCGGCAGCCCTTTACTGACTTCGCCCTCTTTACGGCGGTGCTCGTTCGAATCAAGCTTTGTCATGGCGCTCTCCTTTCGGGTTCAGAACGTTAAGTTTAGTCGATGATGACTAAAGTTGAGGGAAAGATGCTGATTCATACCGCCGGATTATCGATTTCATCAATCAAACCGGCCATCTGGTTCTTTACGTTGCCAACCATTTTCGAAACGGGGTGCCAGGTGAACTCTTCCCCGGAGAGCGCACTTTCAGTCACGATTTCACTGGCTCGCTGGCTACTTGTCCCCGGGTCAAGCCACTCCATAATGGCGTCGGCCTGCAATACCAGCGGTCTGCGGTCGTGAATATCCACCAGACCTTTATCGCTGGCAGCGGTGATGATGACAAAGCCTTCATCCTCATTCTGCTTATCAAAAGGCGCTTTGCCGATAGCGGCGAAAAAGAGGGGCTGACCGGATTCAGGATAGAGAAAATAGGGCTGCTTCTTACTGCCTTCCTTTTTCCACTCATACCAGCCATCAGCCATCACGATAGCGCGGCCATGCTGCCAGAGGGGTTTGAACATGCGTCCGGTAGCGGCTGTTTCAACACGGGCATTTATCAGAGGCTGTTTGTTCCACCAGGCGGGTTTATAGCCCCAGTGCACCGGATCAAGATGAAGGGCATTATCGCGCTGGTTCAGCAACAGCACGTTGGTGCCGGGCGCAATGTTATAGCGCCCCAGCGGTTGATGATCGTAAGCAATCTGGCGTTCTGCTTTATCGGCAAACTCTTTCAGATAGTCTTCGCGTGTTCTGTATTGAGTAAATCGTCCGCACACAGGCACCTCCTGCAATAAGGATAGCCAGGAGAACGCATCGCTGTGGGTCGCGCTGACTTCTTTTATCTGAAAACCAGCCGGGTCTCTGACAAAACGCTGCCAGCAACGGAACCTGTCAGCTCTGTGCGGTTAAAACTTAGTGGTGCAGCATCTCATCCACTACCTGCGCCGAAGTGAGCTGGAAAGGATAATAAGTTGGCCAGTTATCCATCTCTTTCAGTAATGCTTCCTGCGAGCTATTGCCCATGAAAATATGGTAATGCGCTGACTGGCGCGGAATAATGCCGTGATCGCTGAACTGGACATATTTCGGCGCCTGGCTCCCCGCCTCCTTACATTCAAACAGATAACGTACGCCCTTTTTGCCTGAGGCATAGGTCAGAATTTTGTACCCGGCATAATCATATTTACAGCTGGTCACCTTATTGCCCAGATGAAACTCCATGATGTTATTTTCGATGCCGATTGACTCAACACCGGTGGCATATCCCTTACGGTAATAGGCCTTAACAGCTTCCGCACTTTGCCCTTTATCCTGCTCTGCTTTCTTTCTGAAAACAGGATCGAGGTCGCCATTGAGCAGATAAGGATAAACGGACTGCCATACGCCATCCCAGTCCGCCAGGCTTCTGTCCTTCACCTGCCGATCGTTAAAAATACCCTCCGCAGCTTTTTGTTCCATTTCCGTCAGCGGCTTCCCGTGGGAGTGATGGGTATGAGCAAACGCCTGATGGCTAATGAGCAGTACACCCAGCGCTAAGAGAGATTTTTCACCTTTACCAGCCATGTTTTTGTCCTTGTTGAAATCCCGGAAGCGATAAATGTTACGTTATAACATATCTTGCATCAAGTTTTCTTCTGACCATAAAAAAACCCGCCAGTGGCGGGTCAGGGTCGGACAGCATCTCGGCAGGCAAATGTTGGAAGGAGATCACGAAAGTAATGTGCCTGTGCGACTTTGGATCCTTTCTGCATAGTCCCCTTTTGCTCTGGTGTGCAACTGCGCATCAGAAACAGATGGCCGCTGTGCTAGGTCTTGCTCACCGTATAGCTTTTCACTTTGCCATCATCCAGCTGGACGGTCAGCGTTTTCCCTTCCGTGGTGCTCATCGCTTTGGCCTGACTGTAGCTCCACATCATCAGCAAATGGCCTTCCGGGTAGGGCGTCTCGGTTGTGGGCTGTCCAAAGAGATCGATCAGCTGCTGGCGCGATGTCTGACCATAATGAATTTTAGCGAGTTTTGTATCATCGAAATCTTTTCCCGAAGAGGAGGTGCAGCCCGCCACGGCAAAAAGCAGCAGCAGAGCAAAACATCTTGTTTTCATTGATTTTTCCTTATCGGTTAATCCAGTTTTTCACAATCATAAGAACCCGTTAATTTAATCTGGCTGCTGCTGGTTCTGACAATTTCTGCTTTCAGCGTGGCCGTGCCGTTATGATAAATGTGATCGAGGCTCAGCATACCGGGCGCTTTACTATTTTTAACCAGCAGATGATAAGCAACGTTTTCACTATCGCCCTTTTTACCGGTATAAGTCATCGTCTGTTTTTTGGGCTTAACGCCATTCACAAAAATTGTCCCATCCTGCTGCGGTTCCAGCTTAAAAGGCCCACACTGTAGGGCGGCCAGCGCGGGAGAAAGCGTTGTCATCATCAATGAAAATGCCAGGATTTTGATCATTAATTACGGCCCCTGCTGTAACAGTTAAAGAATGGACAAAACTCAGCCCCCGATCCTCAGTAAGAAAGTATAACGCACTGATAATGCAAGCGACCTGAAAACTTTTCTGAGATCGCTAAGCGGGCAGCAAGTAATTAAGCCATAACCTACGGCTGAAAGAATAATTTATTTCCTGATACGAATTATTTAGCCGATCTATTTTGAAGCGGCTCTGGACCTCTTATTTATTACGCAGAAGGAAAAATGGCTCTGGCACAGACGCTGAAAAGCTGTCACTTTGTTGAGGAGGGAGCTCAGACATCAGAACTGCGCCGTTGAGAACAAGGAGACGCTTGATGCCAGCAACATTTACCCTGCATATGTCCCGCCATGTGAGTAAAGCTTTACTTCCCGATTTGAAAGCGCTGATAGCGCCCCAGGCGATGCAGTTTTTCTCCAATGAACTGGGTGAAGAGTGGCACTACACGCTACTTTGTCAGCAAAGTGATGAAAGTTGTTCGCTGGCCGTTTCGGCAATCATGGTCTGGTATCAGTTAAAAAGGATCTCCACGCTCAGTTACAGCAACGCTTCCTGTCACAAAGAGCTGACAAAGTGTACCGCAGGCGAGCTTTTCACCCTGCTCAAAATGCCAGGCGCAGCCCTCTATCTCTCGTGAATTATTCCGTAGCGAAAGAGTGATAATGAGTCTGTGCATATCAAAGTCCGCGCTGATTTACGGCCGTTCTGCTGTTGTATTCCACTGATTGAAAAATGTTCCGTTCCCTTACACTACCGGCAAGTAAATACCGACTTAGCCGGAGTGCCTGATGTCAGAAAAAGATCCCATTATTGAACGTCTTTCCGTAGAAGTGCTTGCCCTCAGGCACATCGTCCAGATGCTGATTGCCTACGGCAATGTGCCCACTGGCGGCAAATTAAATAAATATCTGCTCAAGGTTGCAGATGATGCCGAGCACCGGAACGATCGCCATGCCAGTAAAGCCATTGCCGATGCCATTCGCAGCTACGTGCAAAAATAACCTGTAACGCGCCACAAGCCTGCGGATCCCGGTTTACGCCTGATGAGTGCAGGAAACAAAGGGTCAACGTTCGTGGCCCCTTTGTTAATTAGCATTGCCAACCTTAAACGAAGAGATATCCAGCGCCCGCTGCGCAGCTTCAGCGCCCGGCGCCTGGGTGTTTTACGCAGTCTGACTGCCGGCAGCAGGTTTTGCTGAATGCTGCGCTCCTTCTGCGAAACGACCTGCGTGACTTCTTCTCTCCCTGTACTTTGTTCATCCCCCGCCACGCTTAAAACCAGGCCATTTCACGATTGTCATCAGCGAAATTTAGCGCTACCCTGCGCTTCTTTTATCGCCCGGTTTTGGATAACCTGCTGCGATACTCGCTTATGTGCCGCGATTTAGCTGATTAACCGGCATACTTTGGACGCTTCACCAACAGGGAAAAACACTATGCACGCCTACCTTATTGGCTGGTTTGAAACGTTAAATCTGCCTTACGCCCCTCAGATCGCCCTGCTCGCTGTTATCGGCATTATTCTGCTTATCTCCCTGATTGTGCACGGTCTGCTTCACAGCATTGCCCTGCCTTTCCTGAAACGTTTTGCAGAGCGATCGTCAAGACAGTGGCCGAAATCCATTATTGATAAAAAGCTCTTCAGCCGGTTCCTGCTGCTGATGCAGGGCGTGCTGCTGCAAATTCAGCTTGAGCTGTTCCTACAGGGCAATGAGCCTGTTTTCAGCGTGCTGATGGTGGCAAGCCAGGTCTGGATGATGATCTTCAGCCTGCTGATGTTCTTTTCGCTGCTGGATGTTTGTCTGGAGCTTTCAGAAAAAAGCTTACTGGCGCACCAGTTACCTCTTCGTGGTATTTTTCAGAGCCTGAAGCTGATTGCCGCGCTGCTGATAGCACTGATGGTGATTTCGGTGTTGATAGGCAAATCGCCGCTGGTGCTGCTCACCGGTCTGGGTGCGATGACTGCGGTACTGATGCTGGTATTTAAAGACCCTATCCTCGGTCTTGTGGCTGGTATCCAGCTCTCGGCAAACAATATGCTGAAGATGGGTGACTGGCTGGATATGCCAAAATATGGCGCAGATGGTGACGTGGTGGATATCGGTCTGACGACCGTAAAAGTCCGTAACTGGGATAAAACCATTACCACTATCCCTACCTATGCGCTGATCTCAGACTCCTTCAAAAACTGGCGTGGGATGTCTGAATCCGGCGGTCGCAGGATCAAACGCAGCATCAACATCGATACCACCAGCATCCATTTTCTCTCTGAGCAGAATATTGCTGACTTGAAGCGGGCGCAGTTGCTGACGCCTTATCTGGAAGAGAAAAGCCGGGAGGTGGCGAGCTATAATTCCCGCCTGCAATGCGATCTGTCAACGCCGCTTAATGGCCGTCACATGACCAATATCGGCACGTTCCGTGCGTGGCTGGAGGCCTGGTTAAGGGCGCATCCGCAGATCCACAAAGAGATGACGCTGATGGTTCGCCAGCTGGCACCCGGCTCTGAAGGCCTGCCTGTGGAGATCTACGCCTTCACCAACACCACCGCGTGGCTGGAGTATGAAAAGATTCAGTCAGATATTTTCGACCTTATCTTTGCCGTACTGCCAGAGTTCGGGCTGCGTGTGCATCAGTCGCCAACCGGCAACGATATGCGCAATATGCGTTTATCCTCCGCAGAATAAGGAGTAATCAGGCGGGCAACTTTCACAACAGAGTGCCCGCCAGCTGCCTTTTGTGCCGCCGTTCATACCCTTTGAGCGGCATTTCATTCCTTTATGCAGGCAGTTCATGCCTTTGTTTCCCCGCCCGCGAAAGAGCCGCCCTAAGATGTGCTTAATTTCTTAAACTTTCCTCCGGGAGCTTTCCATGAGCACACAGCCCGTCAGTACCAGCGTCAACCGTACCCGTTGGCTCACCCTGTTTGGCACCATCATCACCCAGTTTGCACTGGGTTCCGTCTATACCTGGAGCCTGTTCAATGGCCAGCTCTCGCAAAAGCTGGATGCTTCCGTCAGCCAGGTAGCCTTTTCGTTTGGCTTGCTGAGTCTGGGGCTGGCTGTCGCCTCTTCGCTGGCGGGTAAACTCCAGGAACGCTTTGGCGTACGTAACGTTACCCTCGGTGCCGGTTTATTGATGGCTCTGGGGTTTGCGCTTACCGCTCACGCCGACAACCTGTTTATGCTTTACCTGAGCGCGGGTGTACTGGTAGGCCTGGCGGATGGTGCAGGGTATCTGATGACGCTGTCGAACTGCGTGAAGTGGTTCCCGGAGCGCAAAGGGTTGATTTCTGCCTGCGCCATTGGTGCCTATGGCTTAGGCAGCCTGGGTTTCAAGTTTATCTGCGGTTATCTGCTGAGCGTCTACAGCCTGGAAAGCACCTTTATGATCTGGGGAGGTCTGGCGATGGCGATGATCATGCTGGGTGCGCTGTTTATGAAGGATGCGCCCAAACAGCAACCCTCTTCACAAAACAGCACCGGCCGCGCGCGTGATTTCTCGCTGGCTGAGGCGATACGTCTGCCACAGTACTGGATGCTGGCGCTGATGTTCCTGACAGCCTGCATGAGCGGTCTCTATGTGATTGGCGTGGCTAAAGATATCGGTGAAGGCCTGGTGCATCTCTCAACGCAGACGGCGGCCAGTGCCGTGACCATCATTGCTATTGCTAACCTGAGCGGCAGGCTGATCCTTGGGGTGATGTCCGATAAAGTGGCCCGCATCCGGGTAATCACTCTCGCTCAGGTTATCTCGCTGACGGGTATGAGCATCCTGCTGTTTACCCGGATGAATGAATTCACCTTCTTTATCTCCATTGCCTGTATCGCCTTTAGTTTTGGCGGCACTATTACCGTTTATCCTTCACTGGTCAGCGACTTCTTCGGCCTGAATAACCTGACCAAAAATTACGGTCTTATCTATCTGGGATTCGGTATCGGCAGCGTACTTGGCTCGCTGATTGCCTCACTGTTTGGCGGCTTCACTATCACTTTCAGCCTGATTATGGCGCTGCTGGTGATTTCACTGATTATGTCCGCCACTATCCGGCTGCCGCACCGTGCTGAAGAGAGCAAGAAAACGCTGCAACATGCCTGAGGCTGATTAGCCAGGTGCTAATCTGCACCTGGCAAAAGCTCATGTCGATTCTGCCGACCACTCCGCGCCGCTATTTCCCCTGAAACAGCGGCTCCGCTATGCCTGCCACACCGACCCGCACCGCGAACAGGTCGCCTGACTGGGGATACTCTGCCAGCTCCTCTGCGCTACGATCTTCCCTGGAGCTGGTGATGTAGAGCGTTTTCAGATCTTCACCCCCAAACGCCACCATCGTCGGCCAGCGTACCGGCAGTGGAATTTCATCCACTATCTCACCGTTGGCTGGGTTAAGGCGTATTACGCGTGAACCGTCAAACATGGCGACCCAGTAGAAGCCTTCGCTGTCGACTGCCGCACCATCCGGTAACCCACCAGGCCCCTGCTCAAAGCGTTTCAGCACTTCACGCGCGCCAATTTCGCCCTGCTCATCCACAGGGTAGCGCCAGAGGATCCCCTCAGGCGTATCAGTCTGGTACATCCAGCGGCTGTCGGGGGAGAACGCCAGTCCGTTAGAGATTTTGATATCGTCAGCCTGTACCGTCAGCTGGAGATGCTCATCGAGCCGGCAGAGCAGCGCGCCAGGGCGATCCTGCGGTTCCCAGAGCGTGCCGCACCAGAACCGACCATGCCGGTCAACCCGGCCATCGTTAAAGCGGCTGCGCTCTGCCTCGCCAGGATTTGGCGCCAAGCGCTTCACAATTTTCCCCTGCGCATCCAGCATACAGACGCCGCTACGAAGCGCGGCGACAAAACCGCCCTCTGCATTCAGGCCAAAGCAGCCAATATGCTCCGCTACCGGAAACTGCTGGTGGTCGCCAGTTTGTGGATCGAAGCGATGCAGGGCGGGTGCCAGAATATCGACAAAATAGAGCACCTGCTCACTGACGGACCATACCGGGCATTCGCCAAGCTCCGCCTGCGCCTGCAATACGTTTTCCACCTGATAATCCATATTCTCTCCTTATTTGCGTTAAGCTCTAAGCTTACTGCAAAATGAGAAAATTGTGCGCAGAGGATAGCTGCCAATTTTGCCGCCATTATTTTGCTGCAAACATTAAATTAAGAGCATTCCGGCTGAAAAGCCTTTTTTTTCGGCCTTATCTTATTTATGATTATGCACTTCGCCGCAATACTCTTCCCACTGTATTATTTTGAAATATCTGTCTAAATAACTCTACATTAGCGGCATTATTCCTCCACTTTTATCTCGTAAAGTTGTAGTCATTGAAAAAGTGAAGGGGTATTCACAATGAAAGCATTCATTAAGATTGCGTCGGTGGTAGGTGTGATGTTTATGCTGAGCGGATGTATTGTTCATGATGGCTATCGCGGCGGCTATCATCATGGCGGCGGCCACCATGGCGGACATCATCACGACAATGGTCGTCACCGGGGCTGGTAGAAAGGCATTATAAGAGGGTGAGTATTCACCCTCAAGCGGGCAAAGCCTGCACACGGCAATATAAAAAGAAAGAGTAGAAAAATATTAGGCGGGAAAATATTCCCGCCCTTTTTTCGTTTTAGCTTTTAATGCTGTAATTACACTGATACCAGGCCTTCATTAATCCGGGAACCCGGCTTTCCTGCGGCTTAATTGGCTCAACTTTATCAAACCCACGTTCCGAACAGTAGCGTTCCACATCCTCGTCCAGCGCCGTTTTATTTACGGTGGAGGGATTAAAACGATACTGCACAGTATTTACCGCAGGATCCTCATCGATTTTTTCAAATGCTCCTGGCTTAGATGATGTGCAGCCGGCCAGCATAAATATCGCCAGCGCAACCGCGCCCGTTACAAACTTCTTCATGTCAGCTCCTTACTTTCGGTGCGGCATAATACCAGCGAGCCTCTGCTTCGCCATCAGAAAACCCTGCATTTGCACAGTTTTTACCGTGCCGTTGCATTATTTTACCAATTGATTCGATTCAGAAAGCCGTCTGGCGCTCCCGGCAGAGGGATGCGATTATCCACTCAGACATAATTTATGTCTGCCAACACCATGAATGACTTTGAATAACATTATGTTATGCCCGCGGCGAGCGGGTTTTTTTTTGCGCTTATTTGGCGTTACCGTCAAGGATTATACGTAACACCTCGCCCGAATGATTGACCGGAAGTGCCAGCACAGATTGATAAAGGTCGATGGTCATATCACAAAGCTTCGCTCTATCCGCGCCCGCCTCTGCCGGGGCGTTCAGCGTTTGCAGGGCGGTTCCCCATTTGTTATACAGCGATCGCACAATAACTTGCAGATCGGCCCGTCCGCTGGCCGCATCCACCGGCTGCTCTGCGCCGTGGCTGTTCAGCAAAAAGCTATCGAGAACAGCCATCTCTTTATCAATCAACGGCTGGGGCAAAATCTCTGCCGTGTTAACACCGCCTTCAACCTGGGGGAAAAGATATTTGAAGCACAGATCAGCGTTTCTTTGCCTGATGATCTTCATCTCTTCCAGCGCCACGGTCATATAGTCATAAAGCTGCGCGTTACTGGCATAGCTGATGCGCTGATTCAGCAGATCGGCAAGCCAGGGGCGCAGTCGCTCCAGCGCCTGCTTTTCGCTGTTGCCCGCCCGCAGAGCGTCAATAAACTCCCGATCCAGCTTCTGATACAGTCCCGGCTGCTGCGCCCTGATGGTGCGATAGACCGGTAAAGAGGCCAGATGCTGTTGCGCTGCCGCAAGACGCTCATCACGCTGCTGCTGAGGCAACACCATGCCGAAGTAATAAAAGTTGCCAATGAAGAGCAGCAAAAAGCTAAAAAATATGGCCAGCTTTTGGCTGATTTTTCCACTTTTATACAACCAGGTAAAAAACAGCACAACCGCAAGGCCGCCTGATAAGGAGATAAGCGTAGCGTAGGACATGAAAAGCAAACCTTTGTTTACCGGGCCGTCTCAAACGGCCCGTCGTTCAGTATTAATTAACCCGAACATCTACCAGCACCGGACAGCTGGCTCGTTCAATAACAGCGGCGCTGACCGATCCTTTCAGCAGCCGGTTAAAAGAGGAGAGATGACGCCGTCCCATAATTATCATCGCGGCGCGGAGTTCGTTGGCCTGATTCACAATGGTTTCCGCTGATTCGCCAGCAACGACCCGTCCGGTTGCGCGAATACCGGCCCGCTGAAGCTCGGCCAGCGCCTGGCGTACGGCACCTTCTGCGGTATTTTGCTCATCCAGCGCGTAGCCGAAATCGCCCGGATCCTCTCCGGCTTCAATAGTGTAACTTCCGGCAGTAGTGGCATAACTGGCGTCAACACAACACAGCACCACGACGTCGGCATCCAGTGCCAGCGCCTGCTCTGAAGCCAGGGCTACCACTTTTCGCGCAATGGCAGAGTTATCAACGGCGACTAAAAGTGTTTTCATCTGTCCCTCTCTGTTAATCACGTAAGGCCGCTTTGCCTATCTCATCTACCAGCGCCTCTTTGCATTTCAGGATCTCTTCACGGAAGCGCGCCTCATGCTTTTGAAAACGGGTAGAGGGAACCAGCAGGCTGATAGAAAAGCGGCCAAGAATGGTGTCAATCGCCACCGCCATCGTGGAGATCCCTTCCAGCGTTTCACCCCGATCGTAGGAAAGCCCGGTGCGTCGAATCTCCTTCAGCCGCTCAAGAAGTTCAGGAAACGCCTTAACTGTCAGATCGGTGATGGCTTCATAAGCATCCCCAACCAGCGCACGTGCCTCTTCATCACTCCCCAGAGCCAGCAGAGCTTTACCGCCGGAAGTGCTGTAGAGGGGAAGGTTCAACCCGATACGGGGAACCACCCTGAGTTCACGGTCGGCCACGACGTAGTGCACAATGGCCAGTTGCAGACCACTGGCGCGAGCCAGCGATACCGTCTCTCCCGTCGCATCGCACAACGCCTGTAGCCAGGGCTGAGCGATAGCCACCACATCGGTATGTACCGTAGCGATCAGGCGCAGCAAAGCGGGGCCAAGCCGCACGCCTCCCACACCTGGACTGCGGACTAACTGTACGGAGTCCAGGGCCGCCACGATGCGCTGCACTGTGGATCGGGGGAGATCAACAGCCTGCGCTATTTCACCCAGGCTCATGCCGTTTGGGCTGTCGCCCAGCGCGTTCAATATTTTGGCCGCGCGGGAGATCACCTGGATTCCACCAGTTCGCTCATCTTCACGCACTACAGTAGGGTCAGACATAGGGTTCAGCTCCTTGCTTGATGCGAATACTTTAGCACTCTTTCAGGCTGCGAACAGGCTGTATCACATTGCAATACAGCTAATCGCCATGTAATATCGCCGGCGAATGTATCACAATGCAATACAGTGCACCGATAATTTTTATTTTCGCCAATGGAATTTTCACTATGACAGCTCAACCGGCAGCGCCCCCCGCTCCCCACCCCTTTACCCTGCGCCTGGCGTTGGGGCTGGTGGGCGTGCTGATCGCCGCGCTGACCTCGGGACTGAATGACAGGGTAACGGACCTGGCCCTTGCTGATATCCGAGCCGCTATGGGGTTCGACTTTGACAGTGCAAGCTGGATCACCTCTGTGTACCAGGCTGCCGAAGTGGCGGCCATGATGATAGCGCCCTGGTTTGCCGTGACGTTTTCGCTTCGCCGTTTCACTCTGGTGATGGCCTCCGGGTTTGCCATAGCAGGCCTGCTGCAACCTCTGGCCTCCACGCCCTCGCTCTTTATTGCGCTCAGGGTTGTTCAGGGCATTTTCGGTGGCGCGCTGCCGCCGATGCTGATGACCGTCGCCCTGCGTTTCCTGCCGCCGGGCATTAAGCTCTACGGTCTGGCGGCTTACGCACTTACCGCAACGTTTGGGCCAAATATTGCCGCCTCGCTGGCCGCTTTCTGGACCGACTCCGTTGGCTGGCAGTTTGTTTTCTGGCAGGTTGTGCCATTGATAATGATTGCTAACCTGCTGATCGGCTGGGGCATTCCCCAGGACCCGACGCGCTTTGAACGCTTTAAACAGATTGATCTGTTCGGCATGGTGACCGGTTGCAGCGGTATTGCGCTGCTGATCCTGGCGCTGACTCAGGGCGAGCGTCTGGACTGGCTGGCTTCGCCGCTGATTACCGGCATGCTGCTGGCCTCATTTGCGCTGCTGATTGTGTTCCTGATCAATGAATGGTTTCACCCGCTGCCGCTGTTCAAATTACAGATGCTGGAGCGGAGAAACCTGACTCACGGTCTGCTGGTGCTGGCGGGGGTGTTGGTGGTAGGACTTTCCGGCTCTGCCCTGCCCTCGGCCTACTTTGGTCAGGTGGAAGGCTTCCGTACCCTACAGTTTGCGCCGCTGGCGCTGACGATTGGTCTGCCCCAGTTGATTATCGCTCCGATGATGGCTGCCATCCTGAATATGCGTTGGGTTGACTGCCGCTGGATGCTGACGGCCGGTGCCGGTCTGCTCTCGCTGTCGTGCCTGCTGGGCATGCAGCTGACCGGTGAGTGGGCCAGGCAAAATTTCTGGGTGATCCAGCTCTTACAGGCCTTTGCGCAGCCGATGATGATCTTACCAGTACTGATGAGCGCCACCAGCGTCGTCCAGCCGCCTGAAGGGCCTTTTGCTTCCGCCATGTTCAATACCGTAAGAGGCTTTTCCAGCGTGGCTGCCAGTTGTCTGGTGGAAAACTTTCTGACTCATCGTGAAAAGTTTCATTCGCATACGCTGACAGACAACCTGGGTAATCGCCCGTGGCTGATGACGGCGGATACCCCGGCCAGTGCCGGCAGCCTGACGCCTCTGCTGCCGGACGGCAGCGCCAGCTCAACGGAAAATCTGAGCCACTTTGCCACGCTGCTAAAGCACCAGGCGGTGATCCTCAGTATCAGCGATGCCTATATGCTGATTATCGGTTTTGCCCTGCTGATGATCCTGTTAACGGCGTGGCTGCCAAAACGCGTCTGGCCACCGCAAACCCTTATCCAACGCCAGGCCTAATCTACGAGATAATAATATGAGCTTCACACCTGCAAAAAGAACGTTGTTGTTACTCCTGCTGTTAGCCGTCCTGCTGGGGATGGCCTTTTTCGTCTGGTCGGCCATGAATCACCATCGTGCCCGCACCGATGATGCTGTGGTTACGGCGGACTATACGCTGGTTGCCCCAAAAGTTTCCGGCTATATCCGCACGGTCAACGTCAGTGACAACCAGCCGGTCAAGGCAGGTGAAACGCTGGCAACGATTGATGACCGCGATTACCGGGTAGCGCTGGAAACGGCCGAAGCTAACCTTCAGGTCAGCCAGGCGAAACTCAGCAGCATTGAAGCCCAGCTGGAGCAGCAGCAGGCCACAATTGCACAAACCGATGCTGCCGTCAGCGCCAGCGAAGCGACGCTGAGCTATGCGGGACAAAATGCTGAGCGCTATCGCCGCCTGTTGAAAACCGGCACCGCTACAGCCGATGAACAGCAAAAAACCAACGCCTCTATGCGTGAAGCCTCGGCTCAGCTCCGCCAGAGCCAGGCTGCGGCGCTCGCTGCGCGTAAAGAGACTGGCATCCTACAGGCAAGCCTCAAACAGGCTAAAGCAGATATCGCCGCCTCAACAGCCAACGTCGATCAGGCCCGTCTGAATCTCTCCTACACCACTATTACCGCGCCGATTGCAGGTTCCGTGGGGCAGCGCTCTGTTCGCCAGGGCGCATGGGTCTCTGCCGGCACGCGTCTGTTGGCGGTAGTGCCTTTGCAGCAAACCTATATAGTCGCTAATTTCCTTGAGACCCAGCTGACGCATGTGCAGCCAGGCCAGGGCGTTGCGGTCAAAGTCGATGCTTTACCCGGCGTGACGCTGCGTGGTCATGTTGACAGTATTGCGCCAGCGACAGGCTCTACTTTCGCAGCCATTACCGCCGACAACGCAACGGGAAATTACACCAAAGTGGTGCAGCGTTTACCGGTCAAAATTGTGCTTGAACCCGGTCAGCCAGAGCGCGCGCGTTTAAGGGTTGGCATGTCCGTGGTGCCCGAGATCGAGACACCCTGACCCGGACGATGCTTAGCATAACCGACTTTATTTTGCGCCGGAGAGCAGGTAAATTAGCCGACGATCCTGCCATAAGCCGTTTATGGCTACCCGATACGGCCTGGCTTCAGGGTCTGCTGCATCGTAAAGTTCGCGAAAAAGCCTGGGATCGGCCCAGTTCAGGCGTTAAGAGGAGTTGCTGGTGAAATATGCTTTGATGGGAATCTCTTTTATTATGCTCATTTGGGTTGGCACTTTCTATCTGATGCTGTAACCCTGGAGCACGCATTCAGCGGGTCAGGCCTCCCGGCCTGACCCCACTCTTTAAATCTCTTCTTCGTTGAGCTTCACCGTCCCCGGTAAAATCCCATCAGCACGGAACATTGACTTAATGCCTCTTACCGCCTGGCGGATGCGGTCGCTGTTTTCAATCAGGGCGAAGCGAACATGTGTGTCGCCATAGTCGCCAAAACCAATGCCTGGTGAGACGCACACTTTAGCTTCCTGAAGCATATGCTTGGCGAATTCCAGCGATCCCATATGGGCATAGTGATCGGGAATTTTTGCCCAGACGTACATAGAGGCTTTTGGGATCTCCACCATCCATCCCGCTTCATGCAGCCCTTTCACCAGCACGTCGCGGCGGCGCTTGTACTGCTCTGCAATCTCTTTCACGCACTGCTGATCCCCTTCCAGGGCGGCAATCGCTGCTACCTGCAACGGGGTGAAAGTCCCGTAATCGTGATAGCTTTTGATACGCGCAAGCGCGGCCACCAGCTCCTTGTTACCGACCATAAAGCCGATGCGCCAGCCTGCCATGTTGTAGCTTTTCGACAGGGTGAAAAATTCCACGGCGACGTCGCGCGCGCCCGGCACTTCCATGATCGACGGCGCTTTCCAGCCGTCGTAAACAATATCCGCATAGGCTAAATCGTGGATCACCAGCACGTTGTACTGTTTGGCCAGCGCAATAACGCGTTCAAAGAAATCCAGCTCCACGCACTGCGCGGTGGGGTTTGAAGGGAACCCCAGGATCATCATTTTGGGCTTCGGATAGCTTTCCCGGATGGCGCGCTCCAGCTCGTTAAAGAAATCTACCCCCGCCACCAGCGGCACGGAGCGAACCTGCGCCCCCGCTATCACTGCGCCATAGATATGGATTGGGTAGCTGGGATTGGGCACCAGCACCGTATCGCCATGATCAAGCGTGGCCAGCATCAGGTGCGCCAGCCCCTCTTTCGAACCGATGGTGACGATAGCTTCAGATTCAGGGTCAATCTCGACCTGATAGCGGTCGGCATACCAGCGTGAAATGGCCCGACGCAGACGGGGAATACCGCGCGAGGTGGAATAACCATGCGTATCGTCTCGCTGCGCTACGGCGCAGAGTTTTTCCACAATATGCGGCGGCGTTGGGCCATCCGGGTTGCCCATGCTGAAGTCAATGATGTCTTCACCACGGCGGCGCGCGGCCATCTTCAGTTCGGCTGTGATGTTAAATACGTAAGGGGGAAGACGTTCAATGCGGGAAAAACGGCGTGGAGAGCTGTTGTCAGCCATAGGATCCTCTGATTTACGTTAGCGCCCGGACCGTCCGAGCGACGCTGACCAGAAACTGGTCGAACACTGAACATAACGTAGAGGCTGCCGCCCTGTCGATAGGGCGACATAAAATAGTTTTAAACGTCTTTTTTCAGCCGACCAAAGACCCAATCGTTCACCCATTCACCTCTCAGCAGATAATTATCCCGCAGCGTCCCCTCAAGCTGAAAACCGTTCTTTTCCAGTACCCGCCGCGACGGCCAGTTGCCTTCCACCACCTGCGCTTTGATTTTGTGAAACTCACAGTGCTCAAACAGGTAATCTGTCAGCGCGCCCAGTGCCTCACTGCCGTATCCTTTGCCGCAATGCTCGCTGAGAAAGGAGTAGCCCACTTCCGCCTGCCGGTAGGGCGCCCACTCGGCATTGGTGCCAATCAGCCCCACCGCCTCGCCACTGCTTTTCAGCCTCACCACCAGGCAGAGCATATGGAAACTGGTGACTTGCCAGGGCGCCAGGCGGTCATTAAAGCGCTGACGGATATCGGCCATCTGCGGCACGGCGCTGATATACTCCATGCTGCTCGTATCGGTATGAACCCGGTAAAAAAGTTGCCAGTCTTCCGCCTGAAGGTTCTTTAATTGCAGCCGCTCAGTGATGAGTTGCATAACGTTCTCCACAAAAGAGTTGATCTGAGCTAAAGCCATGGCAAATCATTATGTTGATGCCTGGCACATCCTGCCCGCTTTCCCTATCATAACCTTCTCTCTATTCTTTTGCTGAGGCGCTCGTGCACTCAATGTTTGACATGCTGCTTGCCGTGCTGGACCGCGCTGCGCTGATGCTTATCTGCCTGTTCTTTATGACGCGCACGCGCCATTTTCGTCAACTGCTGCAAAAGGATGAACACTCCCGCCAGGAGCTGATTGCGGTCACGGCGATCTTTTCCCTGTTCGCGCTGTTCGGTACCTGGAGCGGCATCAACGTTGACGGATCGCTGGTTAATGTCCGTACCATTGCCATTATGTCCGGCGGCATCCTGTTTGGCCCCTGGGTCGGCATTATCACTGGCGTTATCGCGGGCCTGCATCGCTTTCTGATCGATATACACGGGGTTACCTCCATCCCCTGCCTGATCACCAGCATTATTGCTGGAGTCGTCTCTGGGTATATCAACCTCAAGGTGAGAAAAGAGAACCGCTGGAGCATGGGTATTATTGGCGGCATGCTGTGTGAATCGCTGACCATGATCCTGATTGTGGTCTGGGCCAGCCCGACCATGCTTGGGATAGAGATTGTCTCTGAAATAGCCGTACCGATGATCCTCGGCGCGGCGAGCATCGGCTTGATTGTGCTGCTTATTCAGAGCGTTGAGGGGGAAAAAGAGGCCATTGCCGCCCGACAGGCCAAACTGGCGCTGGAAATCGCCAACAAAACGTTGCCGCTGTTCAGGCAGGTAAACAGCCAGTCCTTGCGCCAGGTATGTGACATTATTCGCAGCGACATTAATGCGGATGCCGTTGCCATTACCAACAAGCACCAAATCCTGGCTTATGTGGGCGTGGGCGAAGCGAATTACCATAATGGCGATGATGAGATAAGCCCGACCACCGCCAGCGCCATTGCCAATGGTGAAATCATTATCAAAAACAACGATGAGGCGCACCGGACGCCAGAAATTCACTCGATGATTGTGATCCCGCTCTGGGAAAAGGGGGACGTTACCGGCACCCTTAAAATTTATTACCGCCATGCGCACCGCATCACCTGGTCGCTGAAAGAGATGGCGGTGGGTCTGTCGCAGATCATCTCCACCCAGCTTGAAGTCTCGCGGGCGGAACAGCTGCGGGAAATGGCGAACAAAGCGGAACTGCGCGCCTTGCAGAGTAAGATCAACCCGCATTTCCTGTTTAATGCGCTGAACGCCATCTCCTCCTCCATCCGCATCAATCCGGACACCGCCCGGCAGCTCATCACCAACTTGTCGCGTTATCTGCGTTACAACCTGGAGCTTAATGATGATGAGATTATCGATATCAAAAAAGAGCTCTATCAAATCAAGGATTATATCGCCATTGAGCAGGCCCGCTTCGGTGACAAGCTGACGGTGATTTATGACATTGATGAAGAGGTGAACTGCTCGCTGCCCAGCCTGCTGATCCAGCCGCTGGTAGAGAATGCCATTGTGCACGGCATTCATCCCTGCCGGGGAAAAGGCGTGGTTACCCTTAGCCTGAAAGATCAGGGCGACAGGATCCGAATTTCGGTGCGGGATACCGGCAATGGAATCAGTGAAGAGGTGGTTGCGCGGGTTGAGCGTAATGAGATGCCGGGCAACAAAATTGGCCTGCTTAACGTGCATCACCGCGTGAAACTGCTCTATGGCGAAGGGCTGCATATTCACCGCCGCAACCCCGGTACGGAAATCGCTTTTTATATCAGCAAAAATGGCACGGTGCTGCCCGCCAGCGAAAGCGTCTCTTTATAAGCCTGGTCGTCTGTTAACTTCGGGAAAATGATGTGAAAGCGATAATTGTTGAAGATGAATTTCTGGCGCAACAGGAGCTTAGCTGGCTGATTCGGCAGCACAGCCAGCTGACCATTGAGGCCACCTTTGATGATGGCCTGGATGTGCTGAAATATCTGCAAACTCATCAGGTGGATGTGATATTTCTTGATATCAATATTCCTTCGCTGGATGGCATGCTGCTGGCGCAAAATATCAGTAAATTTGCGCAAAAACCGCTTATCGTGTTTATTACTGCCTACAAAGAGCATGCGGTGGATGCCTTTGAGCTGGAAGCATTTGACTATATTTTGAAGCCCTACCATGAGATGCGCATCATCACCATGCTGCGCAAGGTGGAAAACACCTTACATCAGGCTTATCAGCCGGGAAATCAGGAAAACGTCCGCCACGGCGTACACAGCGTAAATCTGGTGAAGGATGAACGGATCATCGTCACCGATATAGATGATATCTACTACGTCGAAGCACACGAGAAGATGACATTTGTCTACACGCGGCGCGAAGAGTACGTGATGTCCGTTAACATCACCGAATTCTGTGGCCGCCTGCCGGAAGAGCAGTTTTTCCGCTGCCATCGCTCTTACTGCGTTAACCTCAATAAGATCCGCGAAATCGAACCCTGGTTCAATAACACCTATATGCTGAAGCTGCGGGATCTGGAGTTTCAGGTGCCGGTAAGCCGCAGCAAAGTGAAAGAGTTTCGCCAGCTGATGCGGCTCTAAGAGAAAGGGCCGGTATCCCGACCCTGTGAAGAGGCTGTTACAGTACACTACCCAGCGTCTGGCGCAGGTGCGCACCAGCACCCAGCAGGCCGGGCTGATCGTGGGTGATCAGAAAGACGGGAATGTTCTGCACATAATCTTTGAAACGGCCTTTGTCTTCAAACGCGGCACGAAAGCCGGACGCCTTAAAGAACTCAAGGAAGCGAGGCACAATGCCGCCCGCAATATAGACGCCGCCAAACGTCCCCAGGTTCAGTGCCAGGTTACCGCCAAAGCGGCCCATCACCACACAGAACATCGCCAGCGCGCGGCGGCAGTCAGTACAGCTGTCATCCAGCGCGCGTTGAGAAACGTCTTTTGGTTTGAGATTTTCCGGAACCCGTCCATCCGATTTCACCATCGCCCGGTAGAGGTTAACCAGACCCGCGCCAGAGAGGATACGCTCGGCAGAGACATGGCCCAGCTCTTCTCGCAACACTTCCAGGATCATATCTTCTTCTTCGCTGTTAGCGGCGAAATCAACATGCCCCCCTTCGCCCGGCAGGCTGACCCAACGCTTATCGACATGCACGAGATGCGCCACGCCCAGCCCGGTTCCTGCACCGTAAACAGCTACAGGTTTATCTTTTACCGCCGCGGTGCCGCCAAACTGCATCACATCCTGCTCAGAGAGCATCGGGATGGCCATGGAAACAGCAGTGAAGTCGTTGATGATCTCAAGGTGCTCAAAACCAAGATTGGCCTTCATTTTGCTGGTGGAAAATGCCCAGTCGTGGTTGGTCATCTCTACCCAGTCGTCGGTGATCGGACAGGCTATAGCGATACAACCGTCGACGATCTCCTGCTTCTGCTCCTCCAGGTAAAAACGGATCACGGCTTCAAGGCTATCGTAGTCTGCTGTGGAGAAAGTTTTGGCTTGGGAAATGGCACCGGTTTCGGTTTCACACAGTGCCAGGCGGGCATTAGTTCCGCCGACATCACCTACCAAAGCATACTTAGTCATTATTGTTTTGCTCCGCTTACGTCATTTATACACACTATAAATTTCCCCCACTAAAACAACAACGCCCGCCCGTGTCAGGGCGCACGAATCAGGCTAATCGCCTACCTTACCTGCCTGCGGCGCCCTTGCCCACGGGCATCAATCTGAATTAATGCCCATTATGCCGAATTTCGCTGATTTAGCGCCGCCGTGACCGCTTTTAACAGCGGCGGGACGTCCAGCGGCGGCAGCTGAACCTCTACCAGCGACAGGCGTTGCGTTCGCTGAATGATTTTCATCACTTCCGTCAGCTGCACCGTTTCATTAACCCGCCAGCTTTGTGCAGCGCATTCACGACTCATCGCCTGTGGCAGCTGCGTCCAGTTCCAGGGAGCAATATCATTGTAGCGCTGGTGCTCTCCATGAATGGCACGCTCAACAGTATAACCCGCATTATTAAGAATGAAGATGACAGGCTTCAGCCCATCCCGCAGCAGGGAACCCAACTCCTGAATGGTTAACTGGGCAGAGCCATCGCCGCTGAGCAGCACCACGCGCCGATCCGGGCAGGCTGTTTGCGCCCCGTAAGCGGCTGGCAGCGTATAGCCAATCGAACCCCACAACGGCTGGCTGATAAATGTAGCATCCTGAGGCAGACGTAATGCTGCCGCGCCAAAAGCTGCCGTCCCCTGGTCAGCAAGGATGATGTCTCCCGGCCTGATGAAATCCTGCATCGCCTGCCAGAAAGTATTTTGCGTAAGCGTGTCAGAGGGCTTGTTTTGTAACGGCGGCGGAGAGCCGGAGGGCGCAGGCCACGAGGCTGCATAACGGCTGGCAACGGTCCGTAAAGCTTTAATCGCCTCCGCCATCGGCAGATGAGTAAAGGTCTTATCCCCTGCCCGGCTCGAATTCAGACCGATGGCAATGGTTTTGCCGGGGTCGATATTTTGCGTAAAGCCAGCGGTGATCGTATCGGTGAAGAGCACTCCCACCGTAATAATAACCTCGCTCTGTTCAATAATGCGCTGCGTGTCGCCCGCGCTCGCTGCACCGGCATAGGTTCCCACAAAGCCGTTACGCTGTTCTGGCAGCACCCCTTTTCCCATCAGTAATGTGGCAAAGGGCATCGGCACCTCATCAAGAAACTGTGCCAGAGCCTGCTTCTGGCCCGCGCGGTCAGCCAGGAAATCGGCCAGCAGGGCTACGCTTGCTGCATGAGCCAGCATTTGCTCTGCCGCCGCAGTAAATGCTGCCAGCTGCGCAGGATCGCATGAGCGTTCAACAATCAGCTTTTCCTTTGGCGCGGCGATCTCTGCCATGGCCACATCGGTTGATAAATAGAGATAAACGGGACGGTGCGTTTTCAGCGCGGTCAGCAGCAAGCGGTCTGTCTCCTCAGCCGCATTTTCCGGCGTCAGAACAGCCTGCGCTTCGGTGATTTCACGGGACATACGCAGGAAGTGACGATAATCGCCATCGCCCAGGGTGTGATGCAGCAGCAAACCTTCTTTCGCCGCTGCGCTGGCGGGAGCACCCACAATATGGATCACCGGCACATATTCTGCAAAGCTGCCTGCCACGCCATTGAGGGCGCTGAGTTCACCTACGCCGAAAGTGGTCAACAGCGCTGCCGCGCCACGACAGCGTGCGTAACCGTCGGCAGCGTAAGCGGCATTCAGCTCATTAGCGCAGCCTACCCAACCAATTTCAGAGCTGTTGATGACCTTATCCAGAAATTGCAGATTGTAGTCGCCCGGTACGCCAAACAGATGACCGATACCGGCTTCCTGTAAACGAGACAGCAAATATTCCCCAACGGTAAGACGTGGCATAGGGTTTCTCCTCAGTGGCTGTTAACTGAGTATTGCTGATAAATTTGCAGCTATTCGCAACCTGCCCCAGGGCGCGTGGCAACTCTGCGTTACGCCTCAGCTAATTTTTCAAGTTGCGATCTGCCGCGCTTACCGCTTCAATGTAACCGTATACACTGACAGGCTTTCAGGGAACTCCATCCACTTTGAACAGGAACTATTCATGGTTTATCAGGCAGATGCAGAACGTTATCAAAAAATGACCTATCACCGCTGCGGCAAAAGCGGCCTGAAGTTACCGGCTATTTCGCTGGGCCTCTGGCATAACTTTGGCGACAGCACACGTGTGGATAACAGCCGTGAACTCCTCAGGCATGCTTTTGATAACGGTATCACTCATTTCGATCTGGCGAACAACTATGGCCCACCTCCGGGTTCGGCTGAAGAGAATTTTGGCCGCATTCTGCGTGAAGACTTTGCGCCTTACCGCGATGAGCTGATCATCTCCTCAAAAGCGGGTTACACCATGTGGGATGGCCCCTATGGCGACTGGGGTTCACGTAAGTACCTGATTGCCAGCCTGAACCAGAGCCTGAAACGTATGGGCCTGGATTATGTGGATATTTTCTATCACCACCGTCCGGATCCAGAGACGCCGCTGGAAGAGACCATGACGGCGCTGGACCATATTGTGCGCCAGGGCAAAGCGTTATATATCGCGCTCTCTAACTACCCGGCAGCGCTGGCAGCAGAAGCCATTGCCATCCTGAAGCAGTTGGGTACACCCTGCCTGATCCATCAGCCGAAATATTCCCTGTTTGAGCGGACGCCGGATAATGGGCTGCTGGATGTGCTGATTAAAGAAGGCGTAGGCAGCATCGCCTTTTCCCCGCTGGCTGGGGGCGTGCTCACTGACCGCTACCTGAACGGCATTCCGGAAGATTCCCGTGCCGCCAGCGGTAGCCAGTTCCTGAGCAGCGATCAGCTGACCCCGGAAAAAATGGACAAAGTGCGTCAGCTCAATGCGCTGGCGCAGCAGCGTGGGCAGAAGCTTTCCCAGATGGCGCTGGCCTGGGTACTGCGCGAGGGTCGCGTCACTTCGGTGCTGATTGGTGCCAGTAAAACCAGCCAGATTGACGATGCAGTAGGCATGCTGAAACAGCGTGACTTCACGTCGGCTGAACTGGATCAAATCAACGCCATCCTTGGCTAACCCCCTCCCGCCGCGGCCTGCGGCGGGTTTCTCCGGATAATTCTCAAATCCCCTCTTTACGCACTTTTTCAGAATCTCCCAGGCGTAACGCCCGTTAACTCTTTATAATCTTGGCGACACAACGGAGCAGTTGAGCCGTTGATAAGGAGATATAATGAAACGTTTTCTGTTTGTTGCCGCTTTGCTGGCAAGTTTATCCCCGTTGGCGATGCACACAGCGCAAGCCGACAGCGCCAGAATTACGTTAGCCCCTGGCGTTTCATTGCAAATTGGTGACCGCGACCCGCGCGGTAATTACTGGGATGGCGGACGCTGGCGCGACCGCCACTACTGGCGCAGCAACTATCGCTATGATGAAGGCCGCTGGTGGCGTCATGAGCAATGGCGTCGCCATGAGGAGATGCGCCGCCGTCATGAGTGGGAGCGAGAGCGCAGATGGCACGACCGTGAACGTCAGCGTGAATGGCGTCATCATGAGCGCGATCGCCATCACGACAGGGATCATGGCCATCGCCATTGATCAAAAAAGCCGACCTGCGGGTCGGCTTTTTTATGGAGCACGGCGGCTGAGCAAAGAGTTACATCCCCAGCGCCATCGCCACCAACAGATAAAGATTCAGCGCCACGACCACCAGCACAATCAGTTTTCCTATCCACTGCATGGGACGAGAGTTAACCATGTCGCCCATCAGCTCACGATTGCCGGTAAAGGTCAGCAGCGGAATAAGCGCCAGCGCGATACCAAAGCTCAGCAGTACCTGGCTCATCACCAGAATGCGCGTCGGTTCCCACCCCGCCATGATCACGATAAATGACGGCAGCATAGTGACCAACCGGCGCACCAGCAGCGGGATGCGGATATGAATAAAGCCCTGCATCACCACCTGCCCGGCCATGGTGCCGACCACGGTTGAAGAAAGTCCGGCGGCCAGCAGACTAAGCCCGAACACCAGCGAGGCGGCGCGGCCCAGCAGCGGGTCAAGGGTCAGGTAAGCCTGATCCAGATCGGCAATGCCCGTATGGCCGCTGAAGTGGAAAGCCGCCGCTGCCGTAGCCATCATCGCCAGATTAACAAAACCGGCAATGGTCATGGCAATGGCCACATCCAGCTTAGTGGAGGAGTAGCGCTGCTCACGCGAGCCGCCATCAGGACTTTGCGTTAAGGAAGAGTGGAGGTAAATAACGTGGGGCATGATTGTGGCCCCCAGTACGCCAGCGGCCAGCAGCACCGCATCCGCCGTTGGCAGGGCAGGCACCGCCAACCCATGCACCAGATCGGCAATTTTAGGCTGTGAGAAAAACAGTTCAATGACATAGGCCGCCGCCACAAACAGCAGCAACCCGCCAATCACCAGCTCCAGCGGTTTTTGACCGCGGCTCTGCAACATCAAAATCAGGAAAGTAACGACACCGGTAAGCACCGCGCCTTGCAGCAGACTGACGCCAAAAATCAGCTTAAAGCCAATCGCCGCCCCGATAAATTCAGCCAGGTCGGTGGCCATGGCGATGATCTCAGCCTGCACCCAGTAGAACCAGACGGCAGGACGGGGGAATCGATCGCGGATATGTTCTGCAAGATTTTTGCCGGTGGCGATGCCAAGCTTGGCGGACATCAGCTGGATAACCATGGCCATGATGTTAGCCCAGACCACCACCCACAGCAGCGTGTAGCCGTAAGAGGCACCGGCCTGAATGTTGGTCGCAAAATTGCCGGGATCGATATAGCCGATAGCCGCGATAAAGGCAGGGCCCATCAAAGCAAATTTTATTTTGCGTGCTCCCCGGACGGTTTGCTCTGCTGTACGGCCTTCAAACATTGGTATCCCCTTCAACCCAGATGCGATCATTCTCTTTTAGGTGATAATGATTATCAAGCGCATTTGAATAGGTATTCGTTATCGCTGCGATAGCCCCTACTAAGAAATATAGCAAAGGCTATACTCCAATCCAAACTACTCCACAGCTAAAAAATGAGCAATTCTTTTTGTGCGACTTGTTAAAAGGATAACCTTGATGTGAATGGGGTGTTTTTATAAACAGTGTCAGGATGTGATCTGGCGGGTGTATCTGTCGGATGAGTGATAGGTAATTGTTATATTGTGTCCCAGATCTCGTTTTTAGGTTTCTTGTTACATAGAATGTGCAGCGAAATACAACATCCTTCAAAAATGGAGCACACATGTCAGGCATTTTTCACTTTGCTTTGGCGCTGGTGATGGTAGCCGTGTTGGCCCTGCTGGCCAGCACGAATCGGAAAAACATCCGCGTACGTTATATTATACAGCTTCTGGTTATTGAAGTGCTGCTTGCGTGGTTCTTCCTGAACTCAGAAGTCGGCCTTGGCTTCGTGAAAGGATTTGCGGGACTGTTTGACAAGCTGTTGAGCTATGCCGCACAGGGAACTAACTTTGTCTTTGGTAATATGAGCGATAAAGGTCTGGCGTTCTTCTGGCTGAACGTTCTGTGCCCTATCGTGTTTATCTCCGCGCTGATTGGTATTTTACAGCATTTCCGTATTCTGCCGATTATTATTCGCGCAATCGGAACCGTGCTGTCCAAAATCAACGGCATGGGTAAACTGGAATCCTTTAACGCCGTCAGCTCGCTGATTTTAGGCCAGTCAGAAAACTTTATCGCCTACAAAGATATCCTCGGCAAAATGTCCCAGCGTCGCATGTACACCATGGCGGCGACGGCGATGTCTACCGTATCGATGTCGATTGTGGGCGCATATATGACCATGATTGACCCGAAATTTGTGGTAGCAGCGCTGGTGCTGAACATGTTCAGTACCTTTATCGTGCTGTCGATTATCAACCCCTACAGCGTCGACAGCGAAGAAGAGTTAACGCTGAACGATCTGCATAAAGGGCAGAGCTTCTTTGAGATGCTGGGTGAATATATCCTGGCCGGTTTCAAAGTGGCGGTGATCGTGGCTGCAATGCTGATCGGTTTTATCGCGCTGATTTCCGCTATCAATGCGCTGTTTGATTTTATCTTCGGCATCAGCTTCCAGGGCGTGCTGGGCTACGTCTTCTACCCGTTTGCCTGGGTGATGGGCGTACCGGCTGGCGAAGCGTTGCAGGTCGGCAGCATCATGGCAACCAAACTGGTTTCGAACGAGTTTGTAGCGATGATGGATCTGCAAAAAGTGGCGGGTGAACTCTCTCCGCGCGGCGTGGGTATCCTCTCCGTGTTCCTGGTCTCTTTTGCTAACTTCTCCTCTATCGGGATTGTGGCAGGAGCGATCAAAGGGCTGCATGAAGAACAGGGTAATGTGGTTTCCCGCTTCGGTCTGAAGCTGCTCTACGGCTCCACGCTGGTGAGCATTCTTTCCGCCTCTATTGCTGGCCTGGTTTTGGGCTGGTAATCAGTCAGCAGAATAAAAAAGGTGGGCCTGAGAAGGTCCGCCTTTTTTTATGGGGGTTAAGGGAAACAGAACCAGGCCTGGCTGATAAACTCATCATTCACTTCAAACACCGCCATACTTTCGATCGGCTGCTCAGCAATGCCGTAGATCAGTTCGTGATCGAAGGCTTTTTTGCCAATACAGACCGGGTGATTAATTCCGCCCGGAGTGCCGGATTGTTAAAGCGGTTTTGCTGACAGAAGGTTCTGAGATCCTCTTTCCCGATCAGGGAAGGCTGTTCGGCTGGCAGACGCCAGGCGCGAAAATCTTTGCCCTACGATCTTAAGCTGACCTCGTTAGACTCCGGCGCGCCGGTTCAGGAAGCGCTCAATGCGTGCGCGCTCGATATCCGCTTTACCGGTGATTTGCCCTTTCTGTTTGTCTATCCCTAACCCGAACTGGCAGAATCCGGTACTGTTTAGGGTTTTTCCCTTTTTCACATTTCATCTGATTCTCCGGGAAAGCATCAGGGGCGCGGCAGCGCCCCTGATGGGTTTTACGTCGTGAACGAGTTCCGCCGTCAGAAGCTCTACTTCACGCCCAGCACGCCCTCGGTGTCGCTGTAGCCCTTACCGGCCATCTGCTGGCCCGCTGACACGTCCATGCTCAGGTTTTTCGTCAGCTGCCCCTCAACCCCGGCCTTCAGCTCGCCCGCGTTGCGTACGCCGTCACGGTAAGCCGAGAACGCTATCCGGATCTGTTACTGATGGCAAATATTGCGATCGTAAGAGCAGCAAAACATACAGCTCCGCTTGGTTTCGACTGTGTGGGTACCACGCTGCACGGCTAAACCCATGAGACCAGGGGTAAAAACCTTGCGGATAAGGATTTCAGATCCTTGCATAAAGGTATTTCAGAATGGGAGTATGGCTTGATTGCGCAACTGGAACGCGACGGAACGGGAACGCCTGGATACAGAGTGATAAATTTCAGAAACGAAGATGAATAATGGGTGTGAGAAGGTGCGAAAAGAGGAAGAGTAAAGAGTGATTGGTGGAGATAAGCGGGATCGAACCGCTGACCTCTTGCATGCCATGCAAGCGCTCTCCCAGCTGAGCTATACCCCCACTACATTCAATCTGTTTTCCGGTGCCAAATCTGCTGGTGAAGATTTGGTGGAGATAAGCGGGATCGAACCGCTGACCTCTTGCATGCCATGCAAGCGCTCTCCCAGCTGAGCTATACCCCCGAACCGAATAACCTTGTCGGAACCTGAGTTGTCCCAACGGCGGGGATAATATGAAACAGCGCTGATGGTGTCAACGGCAAATTAGCAAACTGAAGTTAATCGCTGAAAAAGCCGCCAATAAGGGTCAGTGAGAACTTGTTTACATAATATTCAGGCAGCAGAAATCCCCTTTATAGCGATCTTCACAACCATAAAATAGGGTCAGCAGCGCAATTTTACTAAGAATTTTCTGAGGATGGCTTTTCAGAGCCGCAATCATGTAAACAGAGGGTTAATTAGCCTCCTAATTGTTCTTGTTTTTGTTAATTTCCCGTGCAAAACTGCCCGCGCTTTCGAAGGCCGGAACCCTCTCAGCGCTGGATGCGCGCGTTTTACAACGCGATGGATCCGGCCATTTTTTCCTTCACTACACCAGAATCAGAGCTATATATGTCCTTGCATTCACCTAAAGAAATCGCAGCGGTTGCTATTCAGTCCGGCGTGGCTAAAAGCCACTCTTCTGTTTCCACTTTACTTATTCTCGGGTTTTTAGCCGGTGCCTTTATTGCGCTCGGCTTCCTGCTGGATATTCATGTTATTAACTCTCTGCCTGCCGACTGGGGTTCATTTGGCGGGCTGCTGGGCGCGGCCGTATTCCCGGTGGGGATTATCCTGACCGTTCTGGCCGGCGGTGAACTGCTGACCGGTAATATGATGACCATGCCGATTGCCTGGTTCGCCCGTCAGGTCAGCGGTTACAGCGTGCTGCGTAACTGGTTCTGGGTAACCCTGGCTAACTTTATCGGCAGCATTGCGGTAGCGTGGTTCTTTGGCCATATGCTCGGCATGACCGAAGGCGATTACCTGAAAAAAACCGTCGCTATCGCCAGCGCTAAAGTGAATGCTGACTTCACCCACTCCTTTATTTCCGGCATTGGCTGTAACTGGCTGGTGTGCCTGGCTACCTGGCTGGCTTTTGCCAGTAAAGATGTGGTGGGCAAAATTTTCGGTATGTGGTTCCCGGTAATGGCTTTTGTGGCCATCGGTTTCCAGCACGTGGTCGCTAACATGTTTATCGTCCCTGCGGCCATTTTCGCAGGTCAGCTGAGCTGGGTAGAGTATCTGCCTAACTTTGTCGCGGTATTCCTCGGTAACACCGTTGGTGGCGCGGTATTCGTCGGCCTGGCCTATTACATGGCCTACCGTCCAAAGGAAGATGCGGTAAAAGTGTCAAATTAATGCCTGCCTTCCCTCTGCCTGTGCCGGGCAGGGGGAACCCTCTCCTCTCCTCTTGCTGTATTAATCACCGCTTTAGTCATCATTCCTGTTAGTTGTTCGTATTACGAAATCCTGTAATATGTTGAGGTTACCTCACGTCGCAAACAGGAATTGCACTATGAAAAAGGAATGGTTAACGCCAGAAGAGCTGGCCAGAGAGACAGGTTTCAGTCGTCAGACAATCAATAAATGGGTAAAGAAAGAGCAGTGGATCACCAAGCCTAAACCCGGCGTACAGGGAGGAAAAGCGAGGATGATTTACATTGACGAGCGTGTCCGAAGTTTTCTTAAGTCTACCCGTCACGCTGCCGAACCCACGGCCACTTATCGCGTTCCTCCCAACTCCCTCTCTTCGTTATTGCTGACTTCTCTCCAGCAGATGAGTCCCGCCGAGCAGGAAAAACTTTACGCCTTACTGTTACGTGAAGGAATTCAGGGCCTGCTTCGTCGTCTCGATATCAGTGATGCTCAGGAATAAAAAAACCGGCCCGCAGGCCGGTATTCTGGAAGAGTAGCGCAGCGTTACTGCTGAGCTTCACGCTCTGCAATAAAGGCCAGCGCCTGGTCGATACGTGCTACAGAACGGGTTCTGCCAATTGCATGCACGGTGACATCAAGTGCGGGAGACTGTCCCGCACCGGTGACAGCTACGCGCAGCGGCATACCGACTTTACCCATGCCCACTTCCAGCTGATCTGCCGCAGCCTGAATTGCCTGGTGCACGTTCTCTGCGCTCCAGTCTGTGACTGCCGCAAGTTTGTCGCGCACCACTTCAAGCGGCTGACGGGCAACCGGACGCAGGTGTTTTTTCGCCGCATCGGCATCAAATTCGGCAAAATCCTCGTAGAAGTAACGACAGGAAGCCGCCATCTCTTTCAGGGTCTTACAGCGCTCACCTAACAGCTTCACCAGCTGAGCCAGTTCCGGCCCGGTACGGGTATCAATATTTTCCTGCTCAATATGCCATTGCAGGTGTGTTGCCACATATTCAGGCGCCAGCGTATTGATATAGTGATGGTTCAACCATTGCAGCTTTTCAGTGTTAAACGCGCTGGCAGATTTGCTGACGGCTTCCAGATCGAACAGGTTTTTCATCTCTTCTACAGAGAAAATTTCCTGATCGCCGTGTGACCAGCCCAGGCGAACCAGGTAGTTCAACAGCGCTTCCGGCAGATAGCCATCGTCACGGTACTGCATCACCCCTACCGCGCCGTGGCGTTTAGAGAGTTTCTTGCCATCATCGCCCAGGATCATAGAGACGTGCGCGTAAACCGGCACCTGTGCACCAATCGCTTTCAGAATATTGATCTGGCGCGGGGTGTTATTGATATGGTCTTCGCCACGGATAACGTGGGTGATTTCCATATCCCAGTCATCGATAACCACGCAGAAGTTATAGGTTGGCGCACCGTCAGTACGACGGATGATCAGATCGTCCAGCTCCTGATTGCTGAATTCGATCGGGCCACGGATCTGATCATCAAAGATCACCGATCCCTCCAGCGGGTTGCGGAATCGCACCACACAAGGCTCATCATCAGCATGATGTTCATGGCTGTCGCGGCAGTGACCGTCATAACGTGGCTTTTCATGATTCGCCATCTGCGTTTCGCGCAGTTCGTCCAGACGCTCTCTGGAGCAATAGCATTTGTAGGCTGTTCCCGCTTCCAGCATCTGGTCGATTACCGCGTTATAGCGATCAAAACGTTTGGTCTGGAAGTACGGGCCTTCATCCCAGTTGAGATTGAGCCAGTTCATGCCATCCATAATCGCGTCGATAGCCTGCTGCGTGGAGCGCTCCAGGTCGGTATCTTCGATACGCAGGACAAACTCACCGCCCTGATGACGGGCAAACAGCCAGGAGTAGAGCGCGGTACGTGCGCCGCCAACGTGCAGATAGCCGGTTGGGCTGGGGGCGAAGCGGGTTTTGATTTTCATTAACAGCTGCCTTATTACGCTATCAGTTTCGGCTCATGCCGGTGAGGTCTGATTAATATCAACTAAAGTGGGCAACATTCTACCACCTGAAGATGATTCCTCAACGGCATTCCCCCGGTTGTTGGCAGCCTTTGCCTGGAAAGCCCGCTTCACCCCCTGGTTTTTGCATAAAACCCCAACATCTTGATTAATTTTAAGACGAACGAATATTTTCCTTTTAAAAACCGTTGACTCATTTGCCGCGATCCCTATAATGCGACTCCACACAGCGGGGGTGATTAGCTCAGTTGGTAGAGCATCTCCTTTACACGGAGGGGGTCGGCGGTTCGAGCCCGTCATCACCCACCACTCTAAAGGGTGGCTCGCAGTGTAGAGTAAGACCAGAATTCCAGAGATGGGTGATTAGCTCAGTTGGTAGAGCATCTCCTTTACACGGAGGGGGTCGGCGGTTCGAGCCCGTCATCACCCACCATCTCTCAGTGAGTTTTGTGAAGAAGTACCGAAGTGGGTGATTAGCTCAGTTGGTAGAGCATCTCCTTTACACGGAGGGGGTCGGCGGTTCGAGCCCGTCATCACCCACCACTTCGGGTCGTTAGCTCAGTTGGTAGAGCAGTTGACTTTTAATCAATTGGTCGCAGGTTCGAATCCTGCACGACCCACCAATGTAAAAAGGCGCCCTAAAGGCGCCTTTTTGCTGTGCGTCATTCGTGAAGGAGTTGAACCTGTAGCAGGTCGGGTGGAACGAAGAGAGACAGCGTTGCCATCAGCCACGTCCAGTCAGGACAAGGCAGAGCCAGGTCATCCTGCACGACTTATCAATGTAGAAAGGCGCCCTGAAGGCGCCTTTTTGCTGTCTGCGATTTAGGTTTTTTCTTTGACGTACAGCTGCGGCATGGATTAAAGGCTTGTCGCCTGTGCTGCTGCCAGCCGGGCCGGGATACTGAATCGAAAAGCATGTCGTCTGAAGGGCCCAGTAGCCTGGTCAGGGAGAATGGGGTACTGAATTAAAAGCGTGCCGTCTGAGGGGTCAGTAGTCTGGTCAGGGAGAATGGGATACTGAATTAAAAGCGTGCCATCTGAGGGGTCAGTAGTCTGGTCAGGGTGAATGGGATACTGAATTAAAAGCGTGCCCTCTGAGGGGGCAGTAGTCTGGTCAGGATGAATGGGGTACTGAATTAAAAAGCATGTCGTCTGAGGGGGCATTAGTCTGGTCAGGGAGAATGGGGTACTGAATTAAAAAGCATGTCGTCTGAGGGGGCAGTAGTCTGGTCAGGGAGAATGGGGTACGGAATTAAAAGCGTGCCGTCTGAGGGGTCAGTAGTCTGGTCAGGGCGAATGGGGTACTGAATTAAAAAGCATGTCGTCTGAAGAGCCAGTAGCCTGGTCAGGGAGAGGGGGCTGAACACAAAAACGCCGTGAACCCCTCCCTGGGGGCTGCGAAGCGGCGTCCATGCCGCTTAGCTTTTGCTTATCAGCCCCCTCTCCCTTCCCCACAGCATTGGTGTTGCCTGTTACAGAAAACCAAAACCAACTTCCAAACCCACAACCAAGACGAATTCAGTTCCCGCATCAAATCTGGTTTTGACCTGTGTGACCGGCAAATACACCAACAACTCCGAATTCAAGGGGTGGTACCCCGGAGTGCATTATCCGGGTGTCTGCCGCAGGGATGCGGCAGCCAAGTCTCCAGGGATGGATTCACGACGTCCCGGATAACGTGCTCCGTGGTGACGCCTTTGCACCGAACCCGGTTTTGACCTGTGTGAACACCAAGCCAACCAGCAACACTGAATTTAACGGGTGGCAGCACAGAACACGTTAGCCGAGTGTATGCCGCAGGGATGCGGCATCCAGGCTTGCGCTAATGCTGCGCAACATATCAAAGTTAACATTACGCACTACGGCGTCTCGGATAAGGCACTCCGGGGTGACACCTTTGCACCGATTCGGTTTTGACCTGTGTAAATGCCAAACCCGCCAACAACGCTGAATTTAATGAACGGCATCCCGGAATGCCTTAGCCAGGTGACTGCCGCAGGGATGCGGCAGTCAGGCTTCCATGTATGGATTCACGACGTCCCGGATAACATGCTCCATGGTGACGCCTTTCTACCGAACCCGGTTTTGACCTGTGTGACTTTAATGCTCACCAACAACGATGTACCTGAAGGTTGGTGCCGCAGAGCACGTTAGCCGGGTTGCTGCCGCAGGGATGCGGCAGTCAGGCTTCCATGTATGGGTTTACGGCGTCCCGGATAACGCGCTTCGTTGTGATGCCTTACCACCGCACCCGCTTTAACCTTTTATCACGGTTTTGGGACGACGCTTACCGCCGTCCAGTGTTTTGCTTTCCAGAAACAGTCTCCGCATTCATTGCACCCTCTTCCCCCTTTTCACTTTCCTTGCGCAACTTTTACGATTTCTCTTATCAAGTCTTCTGCCACAGCGACCGATAACCGTACTGGTCTGTTACAAAGGAAATAGCGATGACGACAATCAATACCAACTCCACCACTTCAATTGGCTCCGGAGGCTCAGGGGGCGGGTCAACTTCTCAGATTGCCAGCCTTAACAAGCAGATTACTCAGCTACAGAATAAGCTGAAGTCGCTGGCGATGGATAACACGCTGACAACGGAGCAAAAATCTGAACAGCAACAGCTGATTGAAAGCCAGATGCAGCTGATTGAGGCGCAGATAGCGCAGATTGAGCAACAGCAGGCTGAGAAAGCGCAAGAGCAGCAGAGTAACAATCAAGCTGAAACGGCCGTCACTGCTAAACCAGGTGATGGCGTTAACCGTCCAACGGCAAGCAATGCGCTGGATGTGTATATTTAAAACGCTGGGGTGATCTCCCGTTGCTGCGTCAGCAGGGCAGCCTGCTGACGCACTTCCTGCCAGATAGCCTCTGCGGCGGGCGTCAGCGAACGATTTTTCCGTCTTACCAGCATGATAGTTCTGTTGATCTCCGGCACCATCCGCCTGACCAGCAACGGTCTGCCCTGTGGCAAGGGAAGTGCAAGCGCCGGTAAAATACTGATGCCAATCCCCGCTTCCACCATTGGGTAGAGCGTGGCGGGATGACCAATTTCCTGCACAATCTCCGCCTGAACCTGCTGCACCCGTAGTGCTTCATCAATCAGTACACGACTGCCGGAAGCGTAATCCTGTAAAACCAGCTGGCGCTTATTAAGCATATTCCAGTGAATTGTCTGTTGCGCCGCCAGCGGGTCATCCTGTCGGCACAGCAGTAAAAATGGCTCATCAAGAATGGCTTCACAGGCAAAATCTTCTACCGGCAGCGGCCCGATAACAATGCCGAAATCGACTTCAGCATTACGGATGCTTTGCAGTACCCACTGTTGCGGGCGGTCCCGCAACATCACTCTGATTTCCGGAAAGTGCACCTGACCCGCGGCGAGACACTGCGGCATAAGATGGGCTGAAATGGTCTGGCTTGCCGCGACACGCACAGTGCCACTTCTTTGCTGCCCATAGCTGCGTACGTCCAGTAAGGTAGTATTAAGCTCTTCCAGCAGCCTTTCAAGACGGCTGGCAAGCTGCTCGCCCGCTTCAGTCAGCAGCACTTCGCGCGTGGTCCTGTCCAGCAGACGAATACCCATCTCCCCTTCCAGCTCTTTAATACTGTGGCTGACTGCCGACTGGCTCAGCCCAATCAACTGCCCGGCCTGACTAAAGCTACCCTGATGGGCGACGGCGACAAAAACCCGAAGCTGTTTAAGCGTATAATTCATCTGATTTATTCATATATGTATTCAATAAATCAATTTTATTTCTAAACCCACCTGCCGCACAATAGCGATCATTATTTATTTAACCAGGCATTAACAATGGGCATTTTTCGTATTGATCCACTGATGTTGAAACTGATTATCACCGTGCTGCTGGCAACCTTTCTGCCTGCGCGTGGGCACTTTGTGGATTTCTTTGAATGGCTGACAACCGCGGCCATCGCGCTGCTGTTTTTTATGCATGGCGCAAAGCTTTCACGCGAAAAAATTATTGCTGGTGGCGGCCACTGGCGCCTGCATCTCTGGGTGATGTGCAGCACGTTTGTGCTGTTCCCAATACTCGGCCTGCTGTTTGTATGGTGGCATCCCCTGCCTGTTAGCGCGGAAATTTATACCGGCTTCCTCTACCTTTGTATTTTGCCAGCTACTGTTCAGTCCGCCATCGCCCTGACCTCCCTGGCGGGCGGAAACGTTGCCGCTGCCGTATGCAGCGCATCCGCCTCCAGCCTGCTTGGCGTCTTTATTTCCCCTCTGCTGGTTGGTCTGGTAATGAACGTACATAGCGATGCGGCCAGCGGCAACCTGGAGCAGATTGGTAAAATCATGCTGCAACTGCTGGTACCTTTCGTGCTGGGGCATATCTCACGCCGCTGGATTGCTGGCTGGGTAGAGAGAAACCGTGGACTGATTGGTAAAACGGACCAGGCTTCGATCCTGCTGGTGGTGTATTCCGCTTTCAGCGAAGCCGTGGTGAACGGCATCTGGCATCGCGTGGGCGCTGCTACTCTGCTCTATATCCTGGTGGGTAGTCTGGGGATCCTGCTTGTGGTTCTGGCTATCAATCTGCTGGTGGCGCGTCTGTTTAAATTTAACCGTGCGGATGAGATCACCATTCTGTTTTGCGGTTCGAAAAAGAGCCTGGCGAACGGTGTGCCTATGGCGAATATCCTGTTCCCCGCCGCATCTGTCGGGATTATTGTGCTGCCATTGATGATTTTCCATCAGGTACAGCTGATGGTCTGTTCCATGCTGGCACAGCGGTATAAAAAAGCGGGTGAGAAGCGGGCGGCAAAATTGCAGGAGGGCAAAGGCCCAGTGGTTGAGTCGCAGAAATCACTTCACTGATTAGTACCTGCTAACAGAAAACCAGCAAGGAGATCCCTTAGCTGGTTTTCCATTTTCTGAAGCGGCGGTTGAGTTTACTTAACGCTTTAACGGCTTAACAAGGCCTTCCAGCCCTTCGACCTTTATCGCCAGAGTAAGCTGTAACAGCTCCCCCAGATGACCCGCCGGGAATTCACCCTTGCGGGCGAACCAGAGCAGATACTCTTCCGGCAGATCGATAAGCGCCCTGCCCTTGTATTTGCCAAACGGCATCAGGGTGTTGGCAATTTCCAGCAGATTCTCTTTCTCCACTTTACTCGCCCAGCAAACGGATCATCTCCGCCTCATCAATGACTTCAATGCCCAGCTCCTGCGCCTTAGCCAGCTTGGAACCCGCCGCCTCGCCCGCTATCACCAGGTCGGTCTTCTTCGATACGCTGCCGCTGACTTTGGCGCCCAGCACCGTCAGGCGATCTTTGGCTTCATCGCGCGAGAGAATATTCAGCGAACCGGTAAGTACCACCGTTTTACCGGCAAACGGACTGTCGATCTCTTCCGCATTCACCACTTCCACCGCAGGCCAGCTAATGCCCGCCTCTTCCACCAGCTGACGGATAACCTCGCGGTTGCTCTCTTCATCCATAAAGTTTCGGACATGGCTGGCTACCACCTTACCCACATCCTGAACGGCAATGAGCGCATCGAGATCGGCGGCAATGATTTTTTCCAGCGAGCCAAAATGCGCGGCCAGGTTCGCGGCGGTCGCTTCACCTACTTCCGTGATACCCAGTGAGTAGAGGAAACGAGCCAGCGTGGTCTCTTTGGCTTTGGTCAGCGCGTTGACCACATTCTGCGCCGATTTCGGCCCCATGCGATCCAGCCCGGTAAGCTTGCCCGCCGTCAACGTGAACAGGTCTGCCGGAGTTTTGACGTACTCTTTCTCCACCAGCTGGTCGATGATTTTATCGCCCAGACCATCCACATCCATCGCCCTTCGGGAGACGAAATGTTTAAGCGCCCCTTTTCGCTGCGCGCCGCAGATCAAGCCGCCCGTACAGCGAGCCACCACTTCCCCTTCCACGCGTTCAACGTCGGAACCACAGACCGGGCAGTGCGTCGGGAAAACCACTTCCCTGGCATCCTGCGGGCGTTCAGAAGCCACCACACCCACCACCTGAGGGATAACGTCGCCAGCACGACGGATAACGACTCTGTCGCCAATGCGCAGCCCAAGACGATCGATCTCATCGGCGTTGTGCAATGTGGCATTACTCACCATCACACCCGCCACCTGAACCGGCTCCAGCCTCGCTACAGGCGTGATAGCGCCGGTGCGCCCCACCTGAAACTCGACATCACGTACTGTGGTCATCTGTTCCTGCGCCGGGAACTTGAAGGCAATCGCCCAGCGTGGCGCTCGCGCCACATAGCCGAGCTGCTCCTGGAGATCCTGCGAGTCGACTTTGATCACCACGCCATCAATATCAAAGCCCAGCGTGGCACGTTCCTGCTCAACCTGACGGTAGAAAGCCAGCACCTCATCACTGCTGTGACAGAGGCGAATACGGTCGCTTACCGGCAGTCCCCACGCCTTGAACTGCTGCAAACGCGCCATGTGGCTGCGTGGCATTTCGCCGCCTTCAAGCAGACCCAGACCGTAGCAGAAAAAGGTCAGCGGACGTTTAGCGGTGATGCGCGGATCGAGCTGGCGAAGTGAACCTGCGGCCGCATTGCGGGGATTAGCAAAAACTTTGCTGCCAGTGCGGCGTGCTTCCTCATTTAATGCTTCAAAACCAGCCTGCGGCATAAAGACTTCACCACGCACTTCCACGCGAGCAGGAATATTCTCGCCATGCAGGCGAAGAGGAATGGCGCGGATGGTGCGCACGTTAACCGTGATGTTCTCTCCGGTGGTGCCATCACCCCGCGTCGCCGCCCTGACCAGCAAGCCGTTTTCATACAGCAGGCTGACGGCCAGACCATCCAACTTCAGTTCACAGCAGAAGGTAATGTCGTCGCTGTTTTTCAGGCGGTCCTGCACACGCTTGTAGAAGGCAAGGTAACTCTCTTCATCAAAAGCGTTATCCAGCGACAGCATTGGCATCTCATGCCGTACCTGCTCAAACGCACCGAGCGGCGCGGCCCCCACCCGCTGGGTAGGCGAGTCCGGCGTAATCAACTCTGGGTGGGCCGCTTCCAGGTCGCGCAGTTCACGCATCAGCCGGTCATATTCAGCGTCCGGCACCTCAGGACTGTCCATGACATGGTACTGATACTCATGATGACGAAGCGTGGTTTGCAGCGCAGTAATTTTGTCTTGTAAGGATTCCATAGCGGCACCATAGAGATAAAAAACCCCCGACTGGCGGGGGTATTGAAAGGGGGAAGCTTACCTTAAGGCTCAACGCGTCAGGCGTTGGCCTCAATGACGTCACGAATACGGTTTTTATAGGTTTCCAGCTTCTGCGGCGTCATCATCCGACGCTCATCATCCAGTACCACGCCGCCGACATCATCCGCAATACGCTGGGCAGATTGCAGCATCAGCTTGAAGTTCTGATTCGCATCACCATAAGAAGGCACCATCATAAAGATAGAGACGCCAGGCGTGGAGAAGTCAGACATCTCGTCCGGGTTGAATGAGCCAGGCTTGACCATATTTGCCAGGCTGAACAGCACCGGGCCGCTGCCGGCAGGGCTGAGGTGGCGGTGGAAAATATTCATCTCACCAAACTGGAAACCTGCCTGAAGCACGCCCTGCAACAGTGCTTCACCATTCAATACGCCACCTGCATGTGCGCCCACGTGCAGAACCAGCACCGTTTCTTTCGCCCGTTCAGGCTTGGGCGCTACAGGCTGCGCCGCTTCAGGCGCAGGCTCTGGCTTAAATTCAGGTGCTGGAGCAACCTCTGGCTTCACGCCAGCCATATTCTCTACAGGCTGACGCGGTGCTTCTGGCTGCGGCTGACGAACCGGTTCCGGCTCCTCATGGAAATCATATTCCGGTTCAGGCGCATGCGGCAGCTCCCCGCCAAACAGCGGATCAAGCTCAGGCTGTTCATCAACGGGATGCTGATGACGCACCGGCTCAGGCTGAGCACGAGGTTTGGTTGGGCGCGGCGGCGCTTCATCAGCCCCAAAAGCAGGCGGAGAAACCGGCTCTTCTGCACGCGAATGTTTCACACGCACTTCACCTACGCCATCATCGGCGTCGTCAAATGCCTCTTCTCTATCCTGTTTTAAACGCTTGTGAGGGCGATCGCGAAAAACGGATGAGCGCTCTTTACGGCTGGTCCACAAGCCGTGAAGTAAAAGCGCTATTATGGCGATCGCGCCAACAACGATTAATATCAGACGCAAATCCTGCATCATTGTATTCTCTGTTGTTCCAATACCTTGCCACCGCGGCAAACTTTATCCTCTAACTGTATTTGCCCTGGATAACAAGTGCAAGTCCGTGCAGTATTTTCTGACAAATAAGCGTGTATCAACACGGTTTTTTGCTGTTTTTTCGTTCAAAAGCACACTGGTACGCGTAAATCACTGCGCTGCCGAAGCGTCTGTAAGGAGAAAATCAGGCCATGACCTCTAATTTCAACCCCAAATCCGGCAACGGCATACACTATTTTGCTCAAGGCTGGAAACTGATCCGGCTGCCAGGTATCCGCCGTTTTGTTATCGTGCCGCTGCTGGTTAATTTTCTGCTGATGGGGGGAGCCTTTATCTGGCTTTTCTGGCAACTGGGGCAGTGGCTCCCGACGCTGATGGCGAAAGTCCCCGACTGGCTGCAATGGTTAAGCTATTTGCTCTGGCCACTGACGGTGATTTCCATCGTACTGGTCTTCAGCTACTTCTTCTCTACCCTGGCTAACTGGATTGCCGCCCCGTTTTGTGGCCTGCTGTCGGAGCAGCTTGAAGCCCGTTTAACGGGAAAACCGCTGCCGGACAGCGGCTGGTCTGCTCTGGTCAGAGACCTGCCCCGCATCATGAAGCGTGAGTGGCAAAAGCTCGCTTACTACCTGCCCCGCGCCCTGATCTTACTGATACTCTACTTTGTGCCCGGGTTTGGCCAGACGGTGGCCCCTGTACTCTGGTTCCTGTTCAGCGCCTGGATGCTCTCTATTCAATACTGCGATTATCCGTTCGATAACCATAAAGTCAGCTTCCAGCAGATGCGCGCCGCCCTGCGTCGCAACAAAACTGACAATATGCAGTTTGGGGCGCTGGTCAGCCTGTTTACCATGATACCTGTTCTGAATCTGGCGATTATGCCGGTAGCCGTTTGCGGCGCGACAGCAATGTGGGTTGACCGTTATCGCGCAACGCTGGGACGGGTGAACTAAGGCCTTATGCCTTTTCATTTGCCCTTATTGCTGCTTAACATATATATATACGATTTCATCACTTCCTTGAAAAACTGAAGCGGGTATGCTCATAGCGTTTCCCAAATTTCACACAGTTAAGGACGGGCTATGAGTAAGATCTATGAAGACAACTCGTTAACAATCGGCCATACGCCGCTGGTTCGACTGAACCGCATCGGTAACGGACGCATTCTGGCCAAAGTGGAATCCCGTAACCCGAGCTTCAGCGTGAAATGCCGTATCGGTGCCAATATGATTTGGGATGCTGAGAAGCGCGGCATATTAAAGCCTGGCGTTGAGCTGGTGGAACCTACCAGCGGTAATACCGGCATTGCCCTGGCTTATGTGGCTGCGGCACGGGGTTACAAACTGACCCTGACCATGCCAGAGACCATGAGCGTGGAGCGCCGCAAGCTGCTGAAAGCGCTGGGTGCTAACCTGATCCTGACGGAAGGCGCTAAAGGGATGAAGGGCGCAATTGCCAAAGCGGAAGAGATTGTGGCGGGAAATCCGGACAAATTTGTTCTGCTTCAGCAGTTCAGCAACCCGGCAAACCCGGAAATCCATGAGAAAACCACCGGCCCGGAAATCTGGGAAGATACCGATGGCAACCTGGATGTCTTTATCTCTGGCGTTGGAACAGGCGGAACCCTGACCGGGGTTAGCCGTTATCTGAAAAATACTAAAGGAAAAAAGGATCTGATTTCCGTTGCGGTAGAACCTACCGACTCGCCGGTTATCGCCCAGGCGCTGGCTGGTGAAGAGATCAAACCCGGCCCGCATAAAATTCAGGGTATTGGCGCAGGTTTCATTCCGGGCAACCTTGAACTGAACCTGATCGATCGCGTAGTGGCTATTACCAACGAAGAATCTATCTCTACCGCCCGTCGCCTGATGGAAGAGGAAGGTATCCTTGCAGGGATCTCCTCCGGTGCTGCCGTTGCCGCCGCGCTGAAGCTCCAGGAAGAAGAAGAGTTCGCCAACAAAACGATTGTGGTGATTTTGCCCTCTTCCGGCGAGCGTTATCTGAGTACCGCTCTGTTTGCCGATCTCTTTACGGAAAAAGAGTTACAGCAGTAAGCTTACCGACCCGGATTTGTCTAAAAAAGCACCCAAACGGGTGCTTTTTTGTGGAGCAGGTCAAAGTTTTACCACGCTACAGATTGCTTTTACCCGTGGGTGTCTGGTATCAAAGCCACCATTATTTCGATCCGCAAAATTAATCGTACTGTGCGATGGATCAAGCTGAATCGATTTACTCATTTGGCGCGGCAGCCTAATTCGCGGCATAATGGGAAAAGGAAAGCGAGACGAAAGCGAGAAAGTGGCGCGGCCTCCTTCCTGCCTTTAAACAGCGCATTTTTTGGCGCGTCTTCGTACGCAGGCCAGCGCGACTCATCCAGGCTAAAGTCCTGTCACCAGGCTAGACTTTAGGTCGATAACATCTAACCAAATTAAGTTGGGGAAAAAGAATGTTCCAGCAAGAAGTTACTATCACCGCACCTAATGGCCTCCATACTCGCCCTGCTGCACAGTTCGTGAAAGAAGCGAAAGCTTTTGCATCAGATATCACCGTGACTTCTAACGGCAAATCAGCCAGCGCCAAGAGCCTGTTCAAACTGCAAACCCTGGGGCTGACTCAGGGAACCGTTGTGACACTCTCTGCTGAAGGTGAAGATGAGCAGAAAGCGGTAGAACATCTGGTTAAGCTGATGGCAGAGCTGGAATAAGCTCCTCTTCTCAGGCTGAGCCAGCCAACTGAATGCAGACATATTGATCGCGGACAGCACGTCCGCGTTGTTGCTTTCGTAGAGTACCTTCCAGTACAGAGTGGGGGCAGCCAGCGCGAGACGCTGGCAGCTGATAACGCTGGCTCGCTGAGTGGATTAGCCAACAGTTTCTGGGTTGATCGCCTCAGGTGATTACTAGTCATTAAAAAGGTAGGGTTATGATTTCAGGTATTTTAGCATCACCGGGTATCGCTTTTGGCAAAGCGCTTTTGCTGAAAGAAGATGAAATAGTCATCAACCGGAAAAAAATTGCTGCCGACCAGGTTGAGCAGGAAGTTCAGCGTTTTCTTGATGGCCGCACCAAAGCTGCATCGCAGCTTGAAGCGATCAAAATCAAAGCCGGTGAAACATTCGGTGAAGAGAAAGAAGCGATCTTCGAAGGCCACATTATGTTGCTGGAAGATGAAGAGCTGGAACAGGAAATCATAGCCCTGATTAAAGACGAGCTGGCTTCTGCCGATGCGGCAGCCTTCTCGGTGATTGAAGGTCAGGCTAAAGCTCTTGAAGAGCTGGATGATGAATACCTGAAAGAGCGCGCCGCCGACGTACGTGATATCGGTAAGCGTCTGCTGCAAAATATTCTTGGCCTGCATATTGTTGATCTCAGCGCTATCGCTGACGAAGTGGTGCTGGTGGCGAAGGATTTAACCCCTTCAGAGACCGCGCAGCTGAACCTCAACAAGGTGCTGGGCTTTATTACTGATTTGGGTGGCCGCACCTCGCACACCTCAATCATGGCACGCTCGCTGGAGCTGCCCGCCATCGTTGGCACCGGCAGCGTGACCAGCCAGGTGAAAAACGACGATTACCTGATTCTGGACGGCGTTAACAATCAGGTTTATGTGAACCCGACTCCAGAGCAGATTGAAGAGCTTAAGGCTATTCATAATCAGTATGTGACCGAGAAAAACGATCTCGCGAAGCTGAAAGATCTGCCAGCCATCACGCTGGACGGCCATCAGGTTGAGGTTTGCGCCAACATTGGTACCGTGCGTGATGTTGCCGGTGCAGAGCGTAACGGTGCTGAAGGCGTGGGCCTGTACCGTACCGAGTTCCTGTTTATGGACCGCGAGTCGCTGCCAACGGAAGAAGAGCAGTTCCAGGCTTATAAAGCGGTGGCGGAAGCGATGGGCTCTCAGGCCGTTATCGTGCGTACCATGGACATTGGCGGCGATAAAGACCTGCCCTATATGAACCTGCCAAAAGAAGATAACCCGTTCCTTGGCTGGCGCGCGATCCGCATCGCGATGGATCGTCCGGAAATCCTGCATGCCCAGCTGCGCGCTATCCTGCGTGCTTCTGCCTTCGGCAAGCTGCGCATCATGTTCCCGATGATTATCTCCGTTGAGGAAGTGCGTACCTTAAAAGCTGAGCTGGAGAAGCTGAAAGCGCAGCTGCGTGAAGAGGGCAAAGCCTTTGATGAAACGATTGAGACCGGGATTATGGTGGAAACGCCTGCTTCCGCGGCCATCGCCCATCATCTGGCTAAAGAGGTCGATTTCTTTAGTATCGGTACCAACGACCTGACCCAGTACACGCTGGCGGTAGATCGCGGCAACGATTTGATTTCTCATCTCTACAACCCGATGACCCCTTCCGTGCTGACACTTATCAAGCAAGTTATTGATGCGTCTCATGCTGAAGGCAAATGGACAGGGATGTGTGGTGAGCTGGCTGGCGATGAACGTGCTACACTGTTGTTATTGGGAATGGGGCTGGATGAATTCAGCATGAGTGCCATTTCTATCCCGCGCATCAAGAAAATTATTCGTAATACGAATTTTGAAGATGCGAAGGCATTAGCAGAGCAGGCTATGGCTCAACCCACCGCGGATGAGTTGATGAATCTGGTTAACAAATTCATTGAAGAAAAAACACTTTGCTGAAACCTGGAACGCTGGCCCAATAATACTGCTTAGGAGAAGATCATGGGTTTGTTTTCAAAACTTTTTGGCGATAAGTCAGATACCGCATCTGGAGCCATCGAGATCGTAGCACCGCTGTCTGGTGAAATCGTCAATATCGAAGACGTACCGGACGTGGTGTTTGCAGAGAAAATTGTTGGCGACGGTATCGCTATCAAACCTACTGGCAATAAAATGGTAGCGCCGGTTGATGGCACCATCGGGAAAATTTTCGAAACCAATCATGCATTTTCCATTGAATCCGACAACGGCATCGAGCTGTTTGTCCACTTCGGAATTGATACGGTTGAACTGAAGGGTGAAGGCTTTAAGCGCATCGCGGAAGAAGGCCAGAAAGTGAAAAAAGGCGATGTGGTTATTGAATTCGACCTGCCACTTCTGGAAGAAAAAGCGAAATCTACGCTGACGCCGGTTGTCATCTCTAACATGGATGAGATCAAAGAGTTGGTTAAACTGACAGGTTCTGTGGTTGTGGGCGAAACGCCTGTGATCCGCATCAAAAAGTAACGGCCTGTTGCGTATAAAAAAGCCCGCTGAGCAATCAGCGGGCTTTTTTTCGGCTTAACCTCAGACACAAACCAGCCCGAAAGCCAGCTCAGGAGGAGAGAGAAAGAGCCTGACGCAGGCTTAAGGGATCCGGTGAAAAGTCATGCAGATCAAGCTGCTGTTCCAGCTCGTTCAGATGGTCATTCATCACGCTCTGCGCCCGGATTAAATCCCCCTCTTTCAGCGCCTCAACGATGGCACCATGCTCGTCACACTGACATGAAGGCACATCATTACGCTGATAAAGGGCAACAATCAGCGAACTGCGAACCATCAGGTTAGCCAGAATTTCACTCAGCACTTTATTCCCGCTGATATCAGCAAGCAACAGGTGGAACCGGCTGAATTCACGAACGATATCGCGGCGATCCTGGTGGGCAATGGCCTCTTTTTCCGTTCTCTGCTGCGCTTCAAGCTCGCTGAGATGAACCGCCATCAGCTCCGGAGTGATACAGGCAATAATCGCGCTCTCAATGGCCCGACGGGCGGTGAAAATCTCTCGCGCCTCACGGGCTTCCGGCTTGGCTACCATCGCACCACGGTTTGGTTCAATGGTGACGATATGCTGTAACGCCATCCGCTGCAAAGCCGACTGAACGTGATTCCGGTTCGCCTCCAGTACCTCAACAATCTGCGCCTCAACCAACCGCGTTCCCGGTTTTAAACGATGCTGGGCGATGGCGAGGGACAACGCTTCAACAATGCGCTGCACTTCCTGTTGCTTAGTGGTTACTGATTTACTCACCCTTACCTCATGCACGTGACTGCTGACGATTTTAGCCATCAATAATAGCACTCTGCATCACTTATTAAACTACCCAGTGCGGCAGCCGGAGCGTCAGTTCCAGCCCGCCATGCTTGCCGTTAACCGCACTGACGTCGCCCTGATGCGCCAACAGAACTTTACGCACGATAGAAAGCCCCAGACCATAGCCTTTACCAGAAAGCGGGGAATTCACCCGCACGAAAGGGTCGAAAATGCTGGAGAGCTTATCCGCATCCACCCCAGGCCCCTGGTCAATAACGGTGATAGTCAGCCAGCCCTGCTCCTGCTTGAGAAAAATCCTGACCTGCTGCCCCTGAAGCGAGAAGCGCAACGCATTGCGCACTACGTTCTCAACCGCAGACCTGATCAGCTTGGCATCGCCTTTTACCGTGTACTCTCCCGCCTCGTCGGCGTAGAGCTGGATCTCCACGCCGGGCACCTGCGCTTCATAACGGGCATCATTGGTGACGGCCTCAAGCAGGCCAAGCAGGTCGAAATATTGCTCATCGGGCAGCGACTCATGCTCCGCGCGGGAGAGCGTCAGCAGTTCGCCAATCATTTTATCCAGCCGTCTGGCCTCTTCATCAATCCGATCCAGCGACTGGCCCACCGATTCCGGCGTCTGTCTTGCCAGCCCCGTAGCCAGCTGCAAACGCGCCAGCGGAGAGCGTAACTCATGCGAGACGTCATGCAGCAGCGCCTCGCGGGCCTGGACCAGCACCGAGAGCCGCTCAACCATCGCATCGAAATCCTGCGCCACTACCGACAGTTCATCATGGCGTTTGCGCATGGTGGGAAACAGCCGTACGGAAAGGTCGCCTTTAGAGACGCGGGCAAACCCTTCACGAAGCTGGCGCATTGGCCGCGTCAGGTTCCACGCCAGCAGCAGGCTGAACAGCAGACCGCCGCCGCCAGCAATAAACAGCATCGGCTCCGGGACGTTAAGGAAATTATGGCGATGCCCGACCATCATGCTGTCTGCACGCAGTCCCTGCACATCATACCTGAGCTGGTATTGCTGCCCGTCAGCCCCCGTCACCCACTCGATCACCTCTTTGGGGAAATCTCCCGGCCGTAAATTACGGCTCAGATCTTCTCGTGGCATCTCCTGCGGCGGCTTTGGCATCAGCTGAACAGAGAAAAAACGCCGGTCGTTATCTGACCAGTCGGCCATCATGTCGTTCAGCGCATCCATGCCGCCACGTTGCAATACGGAAACCGCAGAGGTCATTTGCAGATTGACGATGCGCCGCGCCGCCAGGTTTTCCGGCGGTTCGTGGTGCTTACCGTAAAGCGTGAAGCCCAGCCACAGTAGCTGGCTCATGATCAGAAATGTCAGCCAGAACCCCAGCAGGATTTTCCAGAATAACAGCCCGCTAAAACCGGCTCTCATCGGATACGATAGCCGATGCTGCGCACCGTTTCGATATTGATGGTGTCATGGGTCAGAGCCGCCAGTTTCTGGCGAATATTGCTGATATGCACATCCACGCTGCGGTCATAAGCTTCACGAGGACGCCCCAACCCTTTCTCAGACAGTTCATCTTTCGACACCACCCGATCGGGAGAACGCAGCAGCAGATCCAGCAGGTTGAATTCTGAAGCCGTCAGATCAAAGGGCTGTTTTTTCCACTCGCTGATGCGCGTGGCCGGGTTCAGCGTCAGGTCGCCCCAGCTGGCCAGCTCTTTACTTTCTACCATCATCGGCTGCTCTTCCACACGACGCAGTACGGCACGCAGCCTGGCCACCAGCTCCCGCGGATAACAGGGTTTGGGCACATAATCGTCGGCGCCCATCTCCAGCCCGATGACCCGGTCGATGTTGTCCCCTTTAGCGGTCAGCATAATCACCGGCAGGCGGCAGTTCTGGCGAACCTGACGCAGCACGTCGATACCGCTCATATCGGGCAGCATAATATCCAGGATCATCGCGTTATACTCTCCTGACAACGCCCCTTGCACACCCGCTTTACCGGTTAATACCAGCGAAGCATCAAATCCTTCAGCAATCAGGTACTGACTGAGCATGGTGCCCAGTTCGAGATCGTCGTCGACCAGTAAAATTTTCATGCAGTCTCTCTCAGTGATCCAACCGCTATTTTCACCTGTTGCTGAAACAATAGCAGCAGGTTTTACCCAATCCTTACAGTGTATCAGCAGGAAAAAGGGGCGGCAGCGAGGGGGTGAAAGATAAGCTGTTGAAAGCGCAGGCTGCAAACGGCAACCTGCGGGAAAAGAGAGGCTGGGAAGGTTAATAGACGCCAGTGGAGAGATAGCGATCGCCGCGATCGCAGATAATTGCCACCACGATGCTCCCCGGCTGCTCTTGTGCAATTCGCAGCGCTCCGGCAACCGCACCGCCGGAACTTACGCCGCAGAAAACGCCTTCCTGGCGCGCCAGTAGCCGCATGGTCTGTTCTGCTTCCTGCTGGGACATATCTATCACGCGGTCTACCAGATCGGGCTGATAGATACCCGGCAGATAGGCGGAAGGCCAGCGCCGGATACCCGGAATACTGCTGCCCTCTTCCGGCTGCAATCCTACAATCTGTACGCGGTCACTTTGCTCTTTCAGGTAGCGCCCTACGCCAGTAATGGTGCCGGTTGTCCCCATGCTGGAGACGAAATGGGTAAGTCGCCCGGCGGACTGCTGCCAGATTTCCGGCCCGGTAGTGGCGTAGTGGGCAAGCGGATTGTCGGGATTATTAAATTGATCGAGCACTTTACCTTCACCCCTGGCCTGCATCTCCAGCGCCTGGTCGCGTGCCCCTTCCATGCCCAGCTCACGGCTGATTAACACCAGCTCCGCACCATAGGCCCGCATCGCAGCCTGGCGTTCAACGCTCATGTTTTCCGGCATCAGCAGCTTCAGGGCGTAGCCTTTCATGGCGGCGATCATCGCCAGCGCAATGCCGGTATTGCCGCTGGTCGCTTCGATTAGCTGGTCGCCGGGCTTAATTTCACCCCGCAGCTCTGCCTGATGGATCATCGAATAAGCGGCGCGATCTTTTACCGAACCGGCTGGATTGTTGCCTTCCAGCTTAAGCCAGATTTCACTGCCGTTGTCAGGCCCCATGCGCTGAAGCCCAATCAGCGGCGTGTTGCCGATGGTGTTTTCTAAGGTTGTCACTGTGCGGTCCCAGGGATAGGCCAGAAAAGCTGGCAATAAAAAAGGGCCAGGCTGGCCTGACCCTGTTGTTAATGAAAATATCAGGCGCTTTGCGCAAAGGCAACCTGTCGCAGCGGTGTTTCGCCTTTATAGAGACGCGCCTGCTGGAGGCCAACAAACAGCTGCTCGCCCCGCACTGGCGCGGTTTGTATCCCTTCCACTATCAGCGTTATCGGCTCTTCGCCCCAGCCAGCCGGTATCGCGGTAACCTGCCAGTAGTGGCCGCGAGGGCTGACTTCCAGTACCTGCACCGGCAGCGGCGTTTCAAGGCTGCTCTGGCGGCTGACGTCAACTTCCCACGGGCGCAGGAACAGCTCCACCGCGCCCTGATGGGCAGGTGCATAACCCAGCGGCCAGTGGTGCGCCCCTACGTGGAACTGCGAGCCATGCACTTCAGCATCAAAACGGTTCACTTCGCCCAGGAACTCCAGCACAAAGCGGGTTGCGGGATCGCGCCACACTTCATCCGGCGCGCCAACCTGTTCGATGTTGCCCTGGCTCATCACCACCACACGATCGGCCACTTCCATCGCCTCTTCCTGGTCGTGCGTCACAAAGACGCTGGTGAATTTCAGCTCTTCATGCAGCTGACGCAGCCAGCGACGAAGCTCTTTACGCACCTGCGCATCCAGCGCGCCAAAGGGTTCATCAAGCAGCAGGATTTCCGGTTCAACCGCCAGCGCACGGGCCAGGGCTACACGCTGTTTCTGGCCGCCGGAGAGCTGGGCGGGGAAACGCGCCGCCAGGTGGCTGAGCTGTACCATTTCCAGCAGCTTAGTAACTTTTTGTTTGATAGCCGCTGCGGAAGGACGTTCACGGCGTGGCAGCACGGTCAGCCCAAAAGCAATGTTGTCAAACACCGTCATGTGGCGGAACAGCGCATAATGCTGGAACACAAACCCGACATGACGGTCACGGGCGTGCAGCTGCGTGACGTCTTTACCCTGGAAACTCAGGCGGCCGCTGCTCTGGCTTTCCAGTCCGGCGATGATGCGCAGTAAGGTGGTTTTCCCGGAGCCGGAAGGCCCAAGCAGCGCCACCATCTGACCAGAAGGGATATCCAGTGAAATATCGTTCAGGACCTTGGTACGGCCGAAAGATTTGTTAATTTTGCTGATATCAATGCTCATGGTTTCCCTCCTGTTGCAGGCGCTTCTGCTGTTGCTCTAACCGCCATTGCAGCCCGCTTTTCAGAAACAGCGTAATAATAGCTATCAGGGTCAACAGGCCCGCCGCCGTAAAGGCGCCCACGGTGTTGTAATCCTGATGCAGTAATTCAACTTGTAATGGCAGCGTGTAGGTCTCGCCGCGAATCGATCCCGAGACTACCGAGACCGCACCAAACTCGCCGATAGCACGGGCATTGGTTAAAACCAGGCCATAAAGCAGCGCCCAGCGAATGTTCGGCAGGGTCACTCGCCAGAACATTTTCCAGCCCGACGCCCCTAACAGCACTGCCGCTTCATCTTCGTTGCTTCCCTGGCTGAGCATCACCGGCACCAGCTCACGCACCACAAAGGGACAGGTCACAAAGATGGTGACCAGCGCCATGCCCGGCCAGGAGAACATCAGTGCAACGTTATGTGCATCCAGCCAGCCGCCAGCAGGACCGTTCACGCCCCAGAACAGCAGATACATCAGCCCCGCCACCACCGGCGACACGGCAAAAGGAATATCGAACAGCGTCAGCAGCAGCTGACGACCTGGGAAATCAAAGCGTGTCACCAGCCAGGCAAGCAGCGTGCCGAACACCAGGTTAACCGGCACGGTTATCAGCGCCATCAGGATGGTGAGCCAGATAGAGTGCAGCATGTCGCCATTTTGCAGGTTGCTGAACACCGCGCCGATGCCTTCTGATAAGGCGCCGGCGAAGATGGCGGCCATCGGCACCACCAGCAGTCCCAGCGAGATCACCATGCCCAGCGCAATCAGAACCCATTTGCCCCAGTTGGGGCGGCTGCGGCTCACGCCCTTTAAGTCTGTTACGTCAGCCATTAATGACCTCCAATACGACGGCCAAAGCGGCTCTGTAAGGTGTTAATCGCAAACAGCAGCAGCAGCGAGGCGGCCAGGATCACTGAAGCAATCGCGCTTGCTGCCGGATAATCGAACTCCTGTAGTCGGACAAAAATCATCAGCGAGGTCACTTCAGTTTTCCATGCAATGTTGCCAGCGATAAAGATCACCGCGCCAAACTCGCCCAGGCTACGGGTAAAAGAGAGCGCCGTGCCCGCCAGCAAGGCTGGTGCAACCTCGGGCAGAACAACACGGCGGAAGCTCTGCCACGGCGTGGCGCCCAGCGTTTCTGCCGCTTCTTCATATTCTGGCCCCAGCTCTTCAAGCACTGGCTGTACGGTACGCACCACAAACGGAATGCTGGTAAACGCCATCGCTACCGCAATGCCCAGCCAGGTATAAGAGACCTTGATATCAAACTGCGCCAGCCACTGACCGTACCAGCCGTTAACAGAAAACAGCCCGGCCAGCGTCAGGCCCGCCACGGCTGTGGGTAAGGCAAAAGGCAGATCCATCAGGCCATCCAGCAGCGTGCGCCCCGGAAAACGGTAACGGGTCAGGATCCACGCCATCAGCATGCCGAAAAAGGCGTTAAACAGGGAGGCGACACCGGCAGAGAGCAGCGTCACCTTATAGGCCGCCATTACCTGCGGGTTGGTAATTACTTCCCAGTACTGGGAGAGCGTCATCTGCGAAAGCTGCATCAGCAGCGCGCTGATCGGCAGCAGCAGGATCAGGCAGGTGAAAAACAGGCTGCTGCCCAGGCTGATACCAAACCCTGGAAGTACACGCTTACTTCTGGTGGCAAACATTACTGATGTCCCGCGGCTAACAATTTATCCAGCTCACCACCGCTGGCAAACTGCGTTTTCATCACCTGCTCCCAGCCGCCAAACGCCTCTTCAACGCGGAAGAGTTCCACCGGCGGGAAGCGCTCTTTCTGCTGCGCCATCAGCTCAGGGTTGTTCACGCGGTAGTAGTACTGCGTAATAATTTTTTGCGCCTGAGGCGTATAGAGATAATTCAGGTAAGCTTTGGCCGCTTTTTCGGTGTCGTTAGCCTTGATGTTTTTATCCACCCAGGCCACCGGGAATTCCGCCAGAATATTGGTTTTGGGGACGACCACTTCATAGCCCTCTTTGGCGTACTGATTGCGGATGTTATTCACTTCTGACTCAAAACTGATCAGCACGTCGCCCTGCCCCCGCTCCACGAACGTGGTGGTAGCCCCGCGACCGCCGGTATCAAACACTTCGACGTTTTTCAGAAAGCGGGTCATAAACTCTTTGGTCTTCGCCTGGTTTTTGCCATCCGCTTTATCGGCGGCTCCCCAGGCGGCAAGATAGGTATAGCGTCCATTGCCGGAGGTTTTAGGGTTCGGGAACACCAGCTTCACATCACTTTTCACCAGATCGCTCCAGTCGTGGATGTTCTTTGGGTTGCCCTTACGCACCATAAAAGCCATGGTCGAATAAAATGGGGAGCTGTTATTCGGCAGACGTTTCTGCCAGTCCGCCGGGATCAGGTTGCCGCGAGCGTGCAGGATCTCTACGTCAGTCACCTGGTTATAGGTCACCACGTCAGCTTTCAGACCCTGTAAAATCGCCAGCGCCTGTTTAGAGGAACCAGCATGGGACTGTTTGATGGTCAGCTTGTCGCCATTATTCTGCTCCGCCCACTGCTTCTCAAAAGGGGCATTCAGGGCGACAAACAGCTCGCGAGAGACGTCATAAGAGCTGTTCAGCAGCTCTGTAGCCTGAGCTGACCCGGCCAGCAGCAGCGAAAACGCGGCACTGCTGAAGATTTTTTTCACTGTCGGTAACGTCATGTTGCACCCTGAAAGCGTTCCGGCTTGCGCCCTGAAGAGCACTCAGTTTATCTATAACCCGATGAAAACCAGTAACGGCTTTATATACCGTTTGGTGATTTGGAAGTTTAAAACGCTATAAGCGAGTGGAATTGGTTATGCAAACCACGGAAAAGAGCGTGTGAATAGCAGGCGCTGGCTTAAGGGAGAGCTGTTTATAGCGGGGCTACTTTCTCTTAATAGTGTTTCTCGCCATATTTTGCCCGATGCTCTTTAGGCGTCATATCGTAATCTTTACGAAACACAGAATAGAAGTACTGCAAAGAGGGATAGCCGCACATCTGCGAAATCTCATTGATAGAAAGGGAGCTGAAGATCAATAAATTTCGTGCCCGATCCAGCTTTTCACTGTGAATAACGCCGTGAATGGTCTGGCCGGTTTCATCTTTAAAACGCTTCTCCAGATTAGAGCGAGAAAGGCCAATCGCCTCCAGAACCTGCTCCACCTTAATCCCTTTACAGGCATGATGCCGGATATAGTGCATCGCCTGTATTACCGCCGGATCGCGCAGGGAACGGAAATCGGTAGAACGCCGCTCCACCACTTTTACCGGCGGCACCAGGATCCGTTGCAGCGGCAGTTCACGCTCATTCAGCAACTGATGCAGTAATTTTGCCGCGCGGTAGCCCATCTGGCGCGTCCCCTGCACCACAGAAGAGAGCGCTACGCGTGAGAGATAGCGGGTTAACTCTTCATTATCAATCCCTATAACGCAGAGCTTTTCCGGCACGGCAATATCCAGATGTTCGCACACCTGAAGTAAGTGGCGCGCGCGGGCATCCGTCACCGCAATAATGCCGGTTTGTTGCGGCAACGTCTGTACCCAGTCAGCCAGGCGATTTTGGGCGTATTGCCAGTTTTCCGGTGCGGTTTCCATCCCCTGATAAACCACACCCTGATACTGTTCCGCCGCCACCAGATTACGAAACGCCTGTTCACGCTCCTGCGCCCAGCGCTTTCCCCCTTCCGGCGGCAGCCCGTAAAAAGCGAAGCGATGCAGCCCTTTTTCTTTCAGGTGCATAAACGCGGCCTCTACCAGCGCATGATTATCCGTCGCGATATAATGTACGGGCGGATAGTGCTCTGGCTGTAGGTAGGAGCCGCCTACGCCGACAATGGGCACGTTGACGTTGTGGAGCGATTTTTCAATATCACGGTCATCAAAATCAGCGATGACGCCGTCGCCCAGCGAATCGCGGATATTATCGATGCGGCAGCGAAAGTCTTCTTCAATAAATATGTCCCAGTCACACTGCGAGGCCTGAAGATATTCGCCTACCCCTTCCACCACCTGGCGGTCATACACTTTATTGGCATTAAACAACAAGGTAATGCGGAAACGTTTTCTGAGCATTGCGAATCCCCTGTAATCACGCTGCTACTGGATAGCACAGAGATCAAAAGGGCAGGAAAAAGGCCGTCAGTTTTGTGAGGTGCAACAGAACCTTTTGCTTTTCTCCTTGCCGTTATGACGACAGATATTCTGCGTATTCAGACACGACGTTTGGTGGCAGAGTCCATCCAGACCGCCAGCAGCAGGATTGCCCCTTTAACGATATATTGCCAGAAGGTCGGGACATCCAGCATGCTCATGCCGTTGTCCAGCGAGGCCATAATAAAGGCGCCCATTACCGCTCCGGCAACGCTGCCAATGCCCCCGGCAAGACTTGTCCCGCCAATGACGCAGGCGGCTATGGCATCCAGTTCCGCAATATTGCCTGCGGAAGGTGAGCCAGCCCCCAGGCGTGAACTGAGAATTAAGCCTGCGATAGCGACCATTACTCCGTTGATAGCAAATACCGCCAGCTTGGTTCGCTCCACGTTCACCCCGGAAAGACGGGCTGCATCAATGTTGCCGCCGATAGCATAAATACGCCGGCCAAAAGCTGTGCGCGTAGCCATAAATATGCCCGCCAGCATCAGTGCCGTCAGGATCAGCACAGGCGTGGGAACGCCCCGATAATCATTCAGCAGATAGATAGCGCCCAGCACCACGATCGCCATCAGGCTTTGCCGCGTGATATCGCCAGCAGCAGCGGCCACCGGCAGCCCCAACTGACCCCGACGCGCACGGCGGCGCCACTGCCAGGCAACAAACAGCATCAGACCCACGGCACCCATCCCAAACCCCACGCCACCGGGCAGATAACTTTGGCCAATCTGCGACATTGCATTACTGGTTGGCGCAACGGTAGTGCCGTTGGTGATGCCAATCAGAATGCCGCGAAAGGCGAGCATTCCGGCGAGGGTAACGATAAACGACGGCACTTTACGGTAAGCGACCCACCAACCGTTCCAGGCGCCCAGCAGCAGACCTGCCAGCAGCGTAACAACAATAGTGAGCGGCAAAGGCCACCCCAGCCAGACATCAAAGATGGCAGCCGCACCGCCTAACAGCCCCATCATCGAGCCGACAGAGAGATCGATTTCCGCAGAAACAATCACAAACACCATTCCAACCGCCAGAATGCCGGTGATAGCCGTCTGACGCAGCAGGTTCGAAATATTGCGCGCGCTAAGGTAAGCCCCCTCGGTGGTGAAGGCGAAAAAGAGCATAATAAAAAGAATGGCGGCCAGCATGACAAAGACCTGTAGATTCAGGGATTTTACCCCTGGCCACAGCTTTTTCTGCCTCACGGGCGCACTGATTTCAGACTGCGTGCTTTTCAACATCGGTGTCACTCCTCAACGCGGCTTCCATTATCTTTTCCTGAGTGAGATCGCGGTTAAGCAAATCCGCTTTGATCCGCCCTTCATGCATAACCAGTACCCGATCGCTCAGGCCCAGGACTTCCGGTAATTCAGACGAGACCACAATCACAGCAATGCCCTGTTGCACCAGTTGATTGATCAATTTATAGATCTCTGCTTTCGCCCCAATATCAATGCCGCGGGTCGGTTCATCGAGGATAAGGATCTGCGGATTGAGCAGCAGGCAGCGCGCCAGAATAGCCTTTTGCTGGTTACCGCCGCTAAGCCGGCCAATAGCCAGTAAGGATGATGAGGTCTTTACCTTTAACCTTGCCAGCGAGTCCCGAATGGTCGCCTGCTCCTGCGCCTCATCCAGCATCGATAAAGGCCCGCTGTATTTCTTCAGCGCCGCAAGGGTAATATTGGCCCCCACCCCCATTACCGACACAATGCCGTCACGCTTACGATCTTCAGGCACCATGGCAATTCCCAGCGCCATCGCATGACGACAATGCTCAATAAGAACCGGTTGATTATTAACGGAGATGCTCCCCTGCCAGCGCCCGGCATAGGCACCAAAAATGCACTGCATCGTCTCGGTTCGCCCCGACCCTACTAACCCTGCCACACCCAAAATTTCACCCCGCCGCAAGGTAAACGAAACGTCATTTACCCGCCGGATATGGCGATTAACAGGATGCCAGGCCGTGAGGTTGTCCACCTGCAAAATGATCTCGCCAATCTGATGGGGTGCCTGCGGATAGAGTTCCGTTAACTCACGCCCGACCATCATGGCGATAATCTCCTCCTCGGTTATTCCCACAGCGGAGCGTGTGGCGATATGCCGCCCGTCACGGATCACGCAGATCAGATCGGAGATTGCTTTCACCTCATTCAGCTTGTGCGAGATATAGATGCAGGCGATGCCGTGATCGCGCAGATCGCTGATTATCTCCAGCAGCGTTTCGGTCTCGCTCTCTGTCAGAGAAGCGGTCGGCTCATCCAGCACCAGCAGCCGGACCTGTTTGTTCAGCGCCTTGGCAATTTCAACCAGCTGCTGCTGGCCCAACCCCAGCTCGCCTACCCGCGTATTGGGGTCAACATTCAGCTTCACCTGCGCCAGCATTTTCCGGCAGCGCAGATACATCGCTTCATAATCCATCAGCCCATAGCGGCCCCATTCATTACCGAGAAACATGTTTTCCAGCACGCTCATCTGTTTCACCAGCGCCAGCTCCTGATGAATAATAGCGATGCCTTTTTGTTCTGTTTCACGGATACTTTTTGCCGTAATCAGATCGCCGCTAAAATAAATATCGCCCTGCCAGGTGCCGTGTGGATATATTCCACACAGCACTTTCATTAAAGTTGATTTCCCTGAACCATTTTCTCCACAGAGTGACAGCACCTGTCCCGCATCCACTTTCAGGCTGACATTATCCACAGCTTTAACAACACCAAATTGTTTGGTGATGTTTTTCATCTCTAATAAACAGGGCATAACTTCCTCCATTCATTGAAATGAGAAAATTTAATTAATATCAGATTTTTTATGGAAGCCGTCCGCCACAATCGTGCTGTCAATATTGGCTTTATCTACCTGAATCGGCGTTAACAGCCAGGACTTCACCTCTTTAGTTCCATTATTTAATGTGGCATTGGATTCAGGCTGTTTGCCCGATCCTAATTCCACCGCAATTTTCGCTGCTTCATCAGCCAGCTTGCTGATCGGTTTATAGACCGTCATGGTTTGCGTACCGGCAATGATGCGTTTTACCGCAGCAAGATCGGCATCCTGTCCGGAAATAGCGACTTTACCTGCCAGGCCCTGTGCGGCTAATGCCTGGATCGCGCCGCCGGCGGTGGCATCATTGGAGGCGACAACCGCATCAATATGATTATTATTGGCCGTGAGCGCATTCTCCATAATCTTCAGCGCATTCTCTGGCAGCCAGCCATCTGCCCACTGATCCCCTACCACCTTGATTTTGCCACTCTCAATAAGCGGCTTCAGCACGGTCATCTGCCCCTGACGGAAAAGCTTGGCGTTGTTATCTACCGGCGAGCCGCCCATCAGGAAGTAGTTGCCCTGCGGCACGCGTTCCACAAGGCTTTTTGCCTGAAGCTCCCCGACTTTTTCGTTATCGAAAGAGATATAAAAATCGATGTCCGCATTGTTAATCATCCGGTCGTAGGCCAGCACTTTGATCCCTTCACGCTTTGCTTCACTGATCACATTACTGAGTACCTGGCCGTTATAAGGAATGATGACCAGCACATCCACGCCACGATTGATCATATTTTCTATCTGTGCCATCTGCGTTTCTTCATTGCCGTTGGCAGATTGCACAAAAACATCCGCGCCAAGGGATTTGGCTTTTTTAACAAAAATATCGCGATCTTTTTGCCAGCGTTCCAGGCGTAAATCATCAATTGCCATGCCGATTTTAATTTCTTTGCTGAATCCTGGCTGAGTGGCCAGCACTAACACTGCGCAGGCTGAGAGAAAGAGGTGCTTGAATTTCATCTTATATACCTATTTTCACGGTGTAGGGATAATATAATTCACCAAACGTCCAGCCGATTGTTGTCAATTGCCCTGCGTTGAGCAATTACTGATTCTTACCCGTGCATTATGTTTTTTGGTTTAGTTTTTGTTTTATGACAACGATCATGTTTTTACCCGGCTAAAAAAAACTGTGGCATAAACGCGCCATTATCTCTTTCATTGCGCTCAATAAGCTTAATTTATGAGAGATAGCGCACATTTAATAATTCTCTGAGTTTGAGTGTGAAATATCGTAATTGAGTCTTCCGGTTGCAACTCCGAAGATGGCGCTATCCCGCCAGCCGGGCCTCACTATCAGGGAGTCAACCATGCAATCCTATTTTGATCAGCTTGAACAAGTTCGCTACGAAGGAACCGGCAGTACTAATCCGCTGGCTTTTCGTCATTACAATCCGGATGAGATGATCCTTGGCAAAAGAATGGAGGATCATTTACGTTTTGCCGCCTGCTACTGGCACACCTTCTGCTGGACCGGGGCAGATATGTTTGGCGTGGGTGCCTTTGAGCGTCCCTGGCAGCAGGCGGGAGATGAGCTGGCGCTGGCAAAACGTAAAGCGGAAGTGGCATTCGAATTTTTCCAGAAGCTCAACGTACCCTACTACTGCTTCCATGATGTGGACGTTTCCCCTGAAGGTCAGTCGCTGAAAGAGTATCTGAATAATTTTGCCGTCATGAGCGATCTGCTGGCGGAAAAACAGCAGGCCACAGGCGTTAAGCTGCTCTGGGGCACGGCAAACTGTTTTACCCACCCGCGTTATGGCGCAGGCGCGGCCACCAGCCCCGATCCGGAGGTGTTCAGCTGGGCAGCCACGCAGGTTTTCACCGCCATGAATGCCACCAAAAAGCTGGGTGGCGAGAATTACGTTCTCTGGGGTGGCCGTGAAGGATATGAAACGCTGCTCAATACCGACCTGCGTCAGGAGCGCGAGCAAATTGGCCGCTTTATGCAGATGGTGGTGGAACATAAGCACAAAATTGGTTTTCAGGGTTCCCTGCTGATTGAACCCAAACCGCAGGAACCTACCAAGCATCAGTATGACTACGACGTGGCAACTGTGTACGGTTTCCTGAAACAGTTTGGTCTGGAAAAAGAGATCAAAGTAAATATTGAAGCCAACCACGCCACGCTTGGCGGGCACTCTTTCCACCACGAAATTGCCAGCGCGATCGCCCTGGGCATTTTTGGCTCGGTGGATGCAAACCGTGGCGATCCGCAGCTCGGCTGGGATACCGATCAGTTCCCTAACAGCGTGGAAGAGAACGCCTTAGTGATGTTTGAAATTCTGAAAGCGGGCGGCTTTACCACCGGCGGCCTGAATTTTGATGCCAAAGTGCGGCGGCAGAGCACGGATAAATATGATCTCTTTTATGGGCATATTGGGGGGATGGACACAATGGCGCTGGCGCTGAAGGTCGCGGCCAGAATGATTGAGGAAGGCAGCCTGCAACAGCTGGTGGCTAAGCGTTATGCTAACTGGAATGGCGATTTGGGCCAGCAGATCCTACAGGGAAAACTCTCGCTGGAGGCAGTCGCTCACCATGCTGAGCAGCATAATCTGGCACCTCAGCATCAAAGCGGGCAGCAGGAAAAGCTGGAGAATCTGGTTAATCGCTACCTGTTCGGTTAATTCATTACCACGGCGCGGCCACCGCTGCGCCCTCTGCCCCTTCAGCTTTTACCCTGCGAGAAAGGATAAGCTCACATGTATATCGGCATCGATCTCGGCACCTCTGGCGTCAAGGCCATCTTACTCAGCGAAAGCGGAGAGCTGCTTGCTACCCATAGCGAACCGCTGACGATTTCACGTCCTCAACCGGTTTGGTCAGAACAGTCACCGCAGGCCTGGTGGCAGGCTACCGATGATGCCATGCTGGCGCTGGCCGCAAAAGAGGATTTGCGCCAGGTCAGGGCGATCGGTCTGAGCGGACAAATGCACGGCGCGGTGCTGCTGGATGCACAGCATCAGGTGTTGCGTCCAGCCATCCTGTGGAACGATGGGCGCAGCGCGGCGCAATGCCGGGCGCTGGAGAAGGCGGTTCCAGACTCACGGGCCATTACCGGCAATATCATGATGCCCGGCTTTACTGCGCCAAAATTGCTGTGGGTTAAAGAGCATGAACCTGAAATTTTCAGTGAGACAGAGATGGTCTTACTGCCAAAGGATTACCTTCGCTGGCGCATGACCGGTAATTTTGCCAGCGAGATGTCAGATGCTGCGGGCACGATGTGGCTGAACGTAGCCCAACGCGACTGGAGTGAAGAGATGCTGGCTGCCTGCGCGCTTACGCGTCAGCAAATGCCGGCGCTTTTTGAAGGGAACGAAATAACAGGAGAGCTGAAAGCCAGCCTGGCGCAGCGCTGGGGTCTGCCTGTCGTTCCGGTGGTGGCTGGGGGTGGCGATAACGCCGCAGGCGCCATTGGCGCGGGACTTTATCAGCCGGGACAGGCGATGCTTTCTCTTGGCACTTCTGGCGTCTACTTCGTGGTCAGCGACGGCTTCAGAAGTAATCCCGACAGCGCGGTGCACAGTTTCTGTCACGCTTTACCCAACAGCTGGCATCTGATGTCGGTGATGCTGAGCGCCGCATCCTGTCTGGAGTGGGCATGTAAACTCACGAATCTCCCGGATGTTGCTGCGCTGCTGAAGCTTGCGGAACAGACCGCTCCCGCAGAGAGCAAAATCTGGTTTCTGCCCTATCTCTCCGGCGAACGCACCCCGCATAATAATCCGCATGCGAAAGGCGCTTTCTGGGGGCTGACGCATCAGCACAGCAGCGGCCATCTTGCCAGGGCAGTGCTGGAAGGGGTGGGTTTTGCGCTGGCTGAGGGCATGGATGCCATCCATGCCAGCGGAGCAGCGCCGCAGAGTATCATTCTGCTCGGCGGTGGCGCCAGAAGCGCCTGGTGGCGACAGATGCTGGCAGATATCTGCGGACATGCGCTGGAATACCGTACCGGCGGCGAGGTTGGACCGGCGCTGGGGGCGGCAAGGCTGGCGCAGATTGCACTTAATCCAGAGAGGCCGCTTAATGAGCTGCTGCCCGAGCTGCCCCTTGAACAGCGACATATTCCCAACCCAACGCTGCATCAGGACTATCTGGCAAGCAGAGAGACATTCCGTCAGCTTTATCAGGCTCTGCTGCCCTTTATGGCACAAGAGTGAGGTAAAGCCAGAGGCTAACCTGTCAGGCCAGGGGCCAGCCTCACCCGGCCCCTGCCACTCTGCGGCTGCGGTTAATGCTTACAGCGCAGCAAGCTGTTGCAGAGAAGGCGCATAAAAATAGCTGCCGCTGACCGGCTTAGTGAAGCGCAGCATGGCATCAAACTTATTGTCTTTCTCGCCAAACATACTCAGCAGCTGTTGTTCAATGTTATAGAGCGTGGCGCAGTAGGCGAGGAAGAACAGCCCGTTGGTGCCGCTTGCGGTGCCATACGGCAGACTCTGACGAAGAATTTTCAGACCTTTGCCCTTCTCCTTCAGGTCTACGCGGCTGACGTGCGAGGTGACGGGACGCTCTTCCCCTTCCAGCTCTTCATTGCTCACTTTAGTCCGGCCAATAATCTGCTCCTGCTTGTTCACCGCCAGGCGGTTAAACATCTTCAGATTATGTTCCCAGCGCTGGCTGAAGACGTAACTACCGCCAGCGTTTTCGCCCTCGCCTATCAGTGCCACCAGCGGCCGCTGCTCGCCCTGGGGGTTTTCCGTGCCGTCAACAAATCCGCTTAAATCCCGATCTTCCACCCAGCGGAAGCCGTGCGTCTCTTCCACCACCTGGATTGCCTGGCCAAAAATGGCAACGGCTGCCTGAGCAAGGGTAAAATTCACATCGTGGCGAAAGGAGTGAATATGGATCAGCAGATCACGCTGCGTGGCGGGTGCCATCCCTTTGCCGAGCGGCTGGAAATCCTTCAGCTCTGCGGTGCTATGGCCAGGATTGAGGTCGTGCCATACTGCCGGTCCGAATGCGATAACCGCACCCAGCCCTGCGTCAGGCCAGGCCTGCTGCAACTGCTCAAGCTGCTGAAGAAAGAGCGGAATGCCCTGGCTGAGGGCAGTTAAGTCGCCCTGCACCATAGCTTCAAGGTAAATAGCAAAACGGCGGTGTTCTGACAAAATGCCGCTCTGAGGCTGAGACATCGGGCGTTCTCCTGAAAAGGCGGATATCCGTAGTGGAATTTTCCGGCTTATCATACCCGATGTTTTCAGGAGCATCTTGTCTGATAACAAGGAAGCGGAAGAGAGTGAAAACGGGCCGCCTGAAGGCAGCCCGGAGTGGTTATTTACGCCAGATAATCTTGCTGATAGTCCAGTTCTGTAGCGTTTCGTCCGGGGGCATCAACCCTTCAGGCCCGTGCCATTCCCCGGTGAAGAGATAGCTGATGTGCTGGCTGCCTGGTGCTGCACACTCAACGCCCTGGCTGTCTGCACCGGTGCCTTTGTCACAAGCACCAAAGGCTTTTCTGAATATGTCCCGGAACGGCGTACCGATTTTGTTGCCGTCGGCGGAGATGATAGCGCGGTCCGTCACATCAATGCGCTCCACCGTGGACTGACCGGTCACTTCCACTTTTACCTGTTTGTCACTCACCGCCTGGAAAAAGGTTACTACGCCGCCGTTTTCGCTACGCATCCCTTTGCGGATCTGATAGTTGCCGCCTAATGCCTCGCCGATGGCGGTTTCGTTCATTGCGGTGCTGGCGGTGAGTTCACCTACTCCCTGCTCATTCACTGCCAGAGAAGAACCAAACCAGTTCCACGGGGCCAGGCTGGACCAGGAGTAGGTCAGCGGGTTCCACCAGGTGGCTCCGCTATCGGACCCGGTCTGGGGAGCGGAACTGGCACAGCCAGCCAGCAGCAAAGCGACGGCAATCAGTGCCGGGCGAACAGATTTCATTGCAACTCCTGTCTTGATAAGCAAAAACTTCTGAACTGATTGGAGTGTTAATCCCGGAAAAAGTTTTATCCGATGTTTTTTGCCGGATAAAAACCCGTCTGCGAAAGGCGAGCGTTTATCCAATGCGCTTTGCCGGACATTTTATCCGGCGTTATGGGCGGGATCAAAACAGGCGCGAAGGTGGCGGTTAAAGCTGAGCCAGGCCAGCGCCAGCAGATCGAAGCCGGTAAACAGAATGACTAACGGAGAAACGCTCTCCTCGCCCTGATACAGGGTAAAAGCTTGCAGCATGAGCATCGCCATCAGCGTCAGCATCAGTACCCAACGCCACCGCTGCCAGAGACGGGGAAAACGCTGTCGATAGCCGGTCAACAACAGCCCCAGCGCGGCCGGCACGCCCAGCGCCAGTCCCAGCCAGAAGGCCTGCGTATCGGGATAAAACAGCGCCAGAAGCGAGGTACCCTGCTGCCGGGAGGCGCCAGCCATCACAAACAGAACCCAGGTGCGCGCCTGTAAAAGTAAAATGGCCCAAAAGGCCAGCGGCAACCTCAGCTGGCCTTTTGCATCATAATCGTCGGGAGAAAATATCAGGTTCATCACATCACTGGCGGGGGTGGCACCGCGCCACCCAGCTGATTAATATTCGCGGTCTTCAATTAAACGCTTGCCGAGCAGCAGGCTGTCCTGCGTGTCGTAATCAAGCTTTTCATAAAACCCCAGGACCGCATCATTTTCTTCCCGCACCATCACGTTAATTTTTGGACAGCCGCGAGCAATAAGCTTTTTCTCAAGGCGATTAATTAACGCATTGGCAAACCCACGCCCCTGATAATCGGGGTGAACGCCCAGATAGTAGGCCGAGCCACGATGTCCGTCATAGCCGCCCATCAGGGTGCCGACAATGACGCCGCTGACCACGGCGACCAGAAACAGATCCGGGTCATGATTTAGCTTACGCTCGATATCCATTTCCGGATCGTTCCACGGACGTAACAAATCGCAACGCTCCCAGAGCGTGATCACTTCTTCAAAATCGTCCTGGCTGAATACGCGGATTTCCATACCGTTGCCCCAGATGTTAACCATAATTTGCTGATTATCACGCTTTCTTTCCCGGGCGCAAGTCTCAAGCTGTGCAAACCGTAAAAAAGCGGCGTGAGTGTGCTGAAATAGAAAGTAAAAGCTTGAAATAGTTCCCTTCTCGCGCTGGCACTATTGTTACGATATAACACTAAGCACGTTATGCTTACAGGATGGAATGATGAAAAAGTTTGGCCAGATGACCCCGTTAACTTCCCGCCGCCAGCTGCTGATCTCCGGCATGGCGCTGGCTTTACTGGCCAATAAATCGGTGCTGGCAAAAGAAGAAGTGGCCCCGCTTAAGGCAACCCGCAGCACCTCGCCTACCCCCCCGCGCCCTTCAGCCAGCGGCAGGAAGATAGTGATGATCGATCCGGGTCACGGCGGGATCGATTCCGGCGCGGTTGGCGAAGAAGGCTCAGAAGAGAAGCATGTAGTGCTGGAGATTGCCAACCATATCCGCGAGATGCTGAGCGGGCATCCGCATATTGAAGCCCGGCTGACGCGTGAGTCGGACCACTTTATCCCGCTGGGTGAACGCGTAGAAATTGCTCATCAGCATGGCGCTAACCTGTTTATGTCTATTCATGCGGATGGCTTCACCAGCCCGGATGCTAATGGTGCCTCGGTATTCGCCCTCTCTAATCGCGGTGCCAGCAGCAGCATGGCTCGTTATCTCTCCAAACGGGAAAATGCGGCGGATGACGTTGGCGGCGTGAAGGCTGCGCAAAAAGATCACTATCTTCAGCAGGTTTTATTCGATCTGGTGCAGACCGATACCATCAAAAACAGCCTGACGTTGGGCAGGCATGTGCTGAACCAGATCCGTCCGGTGCATCATCTGCATAGCCAGCACACGGAGCAGGCCGCCTTTGCCGTGCTGAAATCTCCCTCTATTCCTTCCGTGCTGGTTGAGACCTCGTTTATTACCAATCCTTCCGAAGAGCGCCTGTTGGGCACCACTGCCTTTCGCCGGAAGATTGCCACGGCAATTGTCGGCGGCATCGTCAGCTATTTTGATGAGTATGATGCCAACAACAGACGCCCCAGCTAAGCTGCCGCATCCCTCTGCCCCGGCGGAGGCTTTTTGTCGTATACTGCGCGCGTGATTTGACGACAAAGGTAAGCCATGAACGCACCCAATCTCGCCCTGGTGAAGCAGTTTTTGCTCACCCTACAGGAGACTATTTGCCAGCAGTTAGCCCAGGCTGACGGCAAAGCGAACTTTGAAGAAGAGAGCTGGCAGCGCGAAGGCGGCGGCGGCGGTCGCAGCCGCGTGCTGAGAGGCGGCGCAATTTTCGAACAGGCTGGCGTGAATTTTTCCCACGTTCATGGCGATCGGATGCCCGCCTCCGCCACCGCGCACCGCCCGGAGCTGGCGGGCCGCAGTTTTGAAGCGATGGGCGTGTCGCTGGTGATCCATCCGGAAAGCCCCTATCTGCCCACCAGTCACGCCAACGTGCGTTTCTTTATTGCTGAAAAACCGGGGGCCGATCCGGTCTGGTGGTTCGGCGGCGGGTTCGACATGACGCCCTATTACGGCTTCACGGAGGATGCGGTGCACTGGCACCAGACGGCTTCCGACCTCTGTCAGCCCTTTGGCGAGGACGTTTATCCGCGCTATAAAAAGTGGTGTGATGATTACTTCTTTATCAAACACCGCAACGAGCAGCGCGGCATTGGCGGCCTCTTCTTTGACGATCTGAACACACCAGACTTTGACTATTGCTTCCGCTTTACTCGGGCGGTTGGAGAAGGTTTTCTGAAAGCCTATCTGCCGATTATTGAGCGGCGCAAAGCGCTCACCTGGGGACAGCGCGAGCGGGACTTCCAACTCTATCGCCGTGGGCGCTATGTGGAGTTCAACCTGGTGTGGGATCGTGGGACGCTGTTTGGTCTGCAAACCGGCGGACGCACCGAATCTATTTTGATGTCGATGCCGCCGCTGGTGCGCTGGGAGTATAATTACGCTCCCGAACCGGGCACGCCGGAAGCGGCCCTGTACAGCGATTTTCTGCCCGTGAAGGCGTGGATCTGAGGATTCACTGGAAAGTGCGGCAGGCCAGTGGGCTTGCCGTGTTACGCCCGCCGTTCATCAGCCGTTTTTGATGACGCCTTTTGCGCCATAAGCAGGCAACTTATTTGGTCATATTCAACAGCGTGCGGATATTTTGTGCCGAGCTGGCGATGATATCGATAGCGCCCGTGCGGAGCGCGCCGAGGATCGCCATCGCTTTAGTATTCTCAGACGCGATAGCGATCACGCAGGGAATTTTCCGTAGTTCCTCAATGCTGAGCCCAATCACCCGATCGTTCATCACCGTGTCCACATGCTGCCCCTGAGCATTGAAAAAATCATACCCCGCGATATCGCCGGTCACGCCCTGATTCAGGCTGGCATCAATTATCTCATGCGGCGTAAACCAGCCCAGCTTCACCATATAACTGTTCTCGTTCATATCGCCAATGCCCACCAGCGCCACATCAGCCTTACGGGCACGATCCAGCGTCTCTTTAATGGTGCCATTTTGCATAAACGACTCTTTCAGCGCCCGGTTTTCCACGTAGGCCGGGGCGTAAAGCGTTTCGCTGATGCCGCCAAATTTTCTCGCCAGGCGACGGCTGATATGGTCAGCGTTGAGCGCATCGCCGGGACGATGGGTGCCGCCAATGCCGCTGATAAAATGGCAGTTGCGTAACGGCACGTTGCCAGGATGATCGGCGATGGCAGCGATGTTACGTCCCTGCCCTACCGCTACCACCGCATTCTCCTTCAGCGTCTGTGCCAGATGCGTGGCGACCAGCGCCGCAACCTGACGACGCTGCTCCTCTTCATCCTGGTAATCCAGCGCAATCAGCGCCCTTTGCAGTGGAAAGCGCTCCAGCAGCTGCTGTTCCAGGCGGGTGCTGAAAACCGGGTGATAGCGCACGTTGATCTCAACAATGCCCTCTTCTTTCGCCCGCTTCAGCAACCTGCCTACTTTGATGCGAGAAATGCCAAACTTACGCGCAATCTCTTCCTGGGTGATCTCATCCTGATAATAGGCGACGGCAATTTCCGTCAGCAATTCACTGTCCTGAGAAGGCGTATTTTTTTCCATCCGGGTTCTCTTGAGCTGAAGATGAGAAGGCGCCTGCCTGGCAGGACACCCGGCGGCCTTCAGACCGCCTGAGATATAGCAATAGCGGATTTATACCATTTTCCCCGGCAGGTGAGCCAATGATTGCCCACCCGGAGCCGGGGATGAGTCACAATTAGCGACGAATTGCGTCAATTTTCAGCATACGGGCAATCACAATATCCAGCTCTTTTTCGTCGAAAATTTGTTTCCAGTCCGGCTTAACGATTTTTTCGCGGCCATACTCCATGGCAATCTGACAGGCATCGGAGAAGGGGTTGGTGGCGCGGAAGGCCACGGCGAGCGCAATCTGAATGTGACCGTAGAGCATCGCTTTCGCCGCTTCTTCCGGTACGCCGGAGTGTTTGACCGTTTCATCCAGCGCTTCTTTCATGAACGCCCCGACCATACAGGCCACGGTTTCCACCAGCGTGGGTTCCAGATAAGCCAGCTGTTTCACGGTCACCCAGTGCACATTGTCTACCGGGCCATACATCACGCTGACGACTTTGCTTAATTCTGCCTTCTGCTCATCGCTGCCGGTCTCATAGGAAGCCGCAACATGCTGGAGAGCGGCAACGCCGCCAAAAGCATCCGCATGCTCTTCTTTTGTGTAGCGCTCAAGGAAAACTGACGGATGGCAAGGGTGCGCTACCGCATACTCAATGCCTTCACGGTTTGCGATCAGATTAGCGTAGGCCGCTGCCGGGTCCAGCGTTAACAGAACCGCACCGGTTTTCATCTGCGGCACCACAATTTCAGAGACTTTGCCCAGCACAATATCAGGCACGGCGAGGATGACTACGTCACTGAGCGGGACCACCGACTCAGCCGCCGACAGTTCGCGACCCTGAGCAGTAACCTGCGCCTGAGCCTGAGGCGCGCTCTCACAATAGAAGACCTGATAGTCACTCTTCTGCAAATTGGCGGAGATACGCATACCCATTTTGCCGCCTGCGCCGATCACGGTAATTGTTTTTAATTGTGTGCTCATAAGTTACTCCTGGAATTGACGTTTATTCAGATAGTCCACGCTTTGCCGGGTCCACTGCTGTTCAAGCTGACAGGTACGCTCAGCCTGCTGCTGCCAGGGAAGCCAGTGCTCGACGATTTGGTTGATGCCTCTGCTGTCCGGGCGCACGCGCTCAATCAGCTGGTCGTAATTAAGTAAGCCTTCGCCCAGCGGGCTGCCGGTCAGCGTGAAGCCCACCCACCCCTCCTGGCGCGAAAATGCGAAATCTTTGATATGCAGATTGAGTACGCGGTCGGCGGTGTTCTCAATCACCTGGTCAGGAAGCTCCAGCGCGGCCACGCAGTTAGCGGGATCGAGGCAGACACCCAGCGACGAGGAGTCAAAGTGATTGATCACCGACATCATCTCCGCGCTGCGCACCTGTTCGTAGGTTTCCAGGCACAGGCTGACCTGCTGCTGTTCAAATCTGGGCAGCACCGTTTCAATCATGGCGCTGGCTTCAGAGAGTGTCGGCCGGGAAGTGGCGCTGTTGAACATAGAGCGCAGCACGGTCACTTCCAGCGCATCGGCCAGTTCGAGATAGCGCTCTAAATGTTCCGCAACCAGCCCACGCGTGCCCAGCTCCAGCGAGATCCCCAGGCTCTCTGCCTGCTGTCGAAGGGCCTGAAGCTGGGCCTGGCTCCAGCTTTCAATCTGCGGATAATCGCAGATCTGAAAAACGGAAACGTTCATTTCAGCGGTCTGTTGCAGAACCTGTTGCAGGCTCATCGGTGCCGGAACCTTGTCCGACATCCGCCAGAAATAAGCGTAAGTGCTTAAGCCAATGCTCATACCTTCTCCCGCGTGTTCAGAAGTTCAGCGGCTTCATCAATCATGGAAGCCAGTGCCGCTGGCTGATGGGCAAATCGTCCCAGGAAGAGTCCGCCTACGCGGTCCCCCAGGCGGCTCAGCAACCCCGGGCCTGCACTGCCGCCATAAATAACGCTGAAGGTGAAATCTCCCGGCTCGCTGAACTCACGCAAGCCCTGACAAACCTCGGCTATAAAGGTATCCGGTGCGGAGGTCGCCGCGCCGATGGCCCACTGTGGTTCATAGGCCAGGATAATATGGCCAGACAGCTGCTGCTGGCGGGCGGCCTGTAAGGAAGCCTGTAGTTGTTGCCGACAAACGGCAATGGCCTCCTGGCTTTTACCCTGTACGCTCTCTCCCAGACAGAGCACGGGCGTCAGTCCATTACGTAAAGCGGCAGCCAGCTTGGCGGCAATCAGCGCATCATCTTCACCGTAATGGCGGCGGCGCTCGGCGTGGCCTATTTCAGCATAGCCACAGCCCATTTCAGCCAGCATGGAGCCACTTACCTCACCGGTCCAGGCTCCGTTGTCCTCCTGACAGAGATCCTGGGCACCAATCCCCACCCGCGTGCCGGCAAACGCTGCCAGTACCGGGGGTAAAGCAGGAAACGAAGGCAGAATAAACAGCCCAACGTCGCCACTGATAATTGCCGGATGGTTACGGGCAATGGAGGCAATCTCTTCACTCCATGCCAGCGTCTGCTGATAGCTGAAATAGATCTTCAGGCTGACGCCCAGCGTAATACGCGGCTGTGTCATTCGCTCACCTCCTGCAAAGGGCCTTTTTCAGACGCTGTTTGCTGTCGAAGCGGCTCAAGTATCTTATTAACAATCAGTGCCAGTGACACAGCCCCGGCATCCGGGGTGCCCCTGCTCTTTTCAGCCAGCGGACGGGCGCGGCCCATCCTGGGTACCAGGTGAGCGGTGGCCTCTGCGCTTAATGTCGCCTGCTTAGCCGCCGCAGACCAGGCATCCGCCAGTGAATCACCCGCTTCCACCCTGGCGCTCAGCGTCTCGCTGAACGGAACCAGCACATCCACCAGCGTTTTATCACCCGGTTTGGCCTTGCCGAAATGCATGATGCCCTCTTTGGCATGCTGCACGCCCAGTGCCACTCGCTGCGCATTCGGCACCGCATTGTCGCCCAGCGCCGTGCCAATAGCGGTTAAAGCCACGCCCCAGAGCGCCCCGGAGGTTCCGCCTGCTTTATCTGCCCAGGCATCGGCAGCACGGCAGAGCAGCGTGCCTGCTCCTGCCTGGCGCTGCTGCATTTCATGCGCCTTCTCCAGCGCCCCTTTTACACCGCGAGCCATACCTATGCCATGGTCGCCATCGCCAGCTACCGCATCAATACGGCCTAACTCCTCTTCATGTTGATAAATGACCTGCGCCATCGCATTAACAACGGCGAGCACGCAGCCCGCTGACTTTTGCGAGGCGGCAGAGGCAGCGGGGACTTCATCAACTTCAGGCAGGATCCACTCCGCCTCGTTCAACGGCTCGGCAAGGATCACGCTGCCTTTGCGAAACGCAGGCGCATTAGCTGGCGCACGCCAGAAAGTTTCCAGCTCCTCATCCAGCCAGACCAGCGTCAGGGAAGCGCCAGCCATATTAAAGCTGGTAACGAATTCGCCAACTTCCGGCTCCACCACTTCCAGTCCCGCCTCCTTCAGCAGCTGCGCCACACGGCGGTAGACCACAAACAGCTCTTCATATTTCACCGAACCCAGACCGTTCAGGATGGCGGCCACACGTTGACCGCGAGGCTCCGCAATCTCCTGTGGGCACTCCTTCAGCAAGTGCTCCACAAACAGTTCGGCCAGCGCGTCAGCCGGTGGGATGGCGCATTCGCTGATGCCAGGCTCGCCGTGGATGCCCATTCCTAATGCCATGGTGCCGTGCGCCACTTCGAACAGGGGCTGCGTGGCGCCTGGCAGAGTACAGCCCGAAAAGGCCACGCCCAGCGAGCGGGTACGATGGTTGGCATGCCGTGCCAGTCTGCTCACCTCTTCCAGGCCATAACCCGCATCCGCAGCCGCAGCGGCGATTTTGAACACGGCCAGATCGCCCGCCACACCGCGCCGCTTCTCCTGTTCAGAAAGCGAGGCACTGGAGATATCATCCGTTACCGCCAGCAACTCGCAGAGGATGCCTTCGGATTTCAACCGCTCACAGGCCTGGCCAAAGTGCAGAACATCACCGGCATAGTTGCCGAAGGCGAGCAGCACGCCGCCGCCGTTTTCCGCTGCCCGCGCCACATTGTAAATTTGCTGTGCAGAGGGAGAAGCGAACAGATTGCCCATCGCCGCGCCGTGCGCCATCCCCTGACCGACCAGGCCGGAGAACGCCGGGTAGTGGCCGGAGCCGCCGCCGATGACAACCGCCACACAGCCTGGCTTGCTGCGGGTACTCCGTACCACGCCGCCGGGAACCTGACGAACTTTGTCCGCGTTAGCCGCCACAAATCCTTCGATCAGTTCATTGGCGAAGGCTGAGGGTTGGTTAAACAGATAGGTCATTGCGAATGCTCCTGTGCAAGATGGGCAGACTGAAATCCTGAACGCCTGGCGTTGAGTAACAGCATCAGTACGGCGGAGAGCAGCATGAAGCCTCCCACCACCATCATCGAAACGGTGTAGCTTCCGGTGGCATCTTTCAGCATGCCGGTCAGATAGCCCGCCGAAAATCCGGCAACGTTGCCCAGGGTGTTAATTAACGCTATCGCTGCCGCAGCCGAAGCTCCGGTCAGGAACTGCGTAGGCAAGGTCCAGAAGTTGGGTAAAGCGGCGAAAATAGAGCTGGCGGTCACAGAGATCACCAGGATGGTCGCCATCGGGGAGTCCATATAGAGCGCAAGCGGTACGCTGACAGCACCTGTCAGCGCGGGCAGCGCTATGTGCCAGGTTTTGCAGCCCCGGCGCGAAGCATCTCGCGACCAGAAGAACATCACCACCGCCGCAAAGATGTAAGGCACGCCGGTAATCAATCCTTTTTCAATCACGTTAAAAGAGGTGCCAAACTGCTGCTGGAAACCGGCAATAATGGTGGGCAGGAAGAATGCCAGCGCGTAGAGGCCATAGATAAAGCCGAAATAGATTAAACAGAGCATCCAGACGCGGCCGTTGAACAGAACGGTGCGCAGCCCCGGATGGGCAGACCCCTGCTTTTGATCACGCTCTTTTTCCAGCTCGCTGCTCAGCCACTCTTTCTCTTCCTGGTTCAGCCATTTCGCCTGACGCGGTGAATCCGCCAGATAGAACCAGGTGATAATACCCACGACGATCGCCGGAAGAGAGACGCCCAGGAACATTACCCGCCAGCCCGAAAGGCCAAACAGTCCATGCTGCTCAATCAGCGCGGCGGCCAGCGGAGCGCCAAACACCACGGTCAGCGGTTGAGCCAGATAGAACAAAGAGAGGACCTTGCTGCGATGGCGTGCCGGTACCCACATACTCAGAAACAGTATCGCGCCAGGGAAGAAACCGGCTTCCGCCACACCCAACAGCAGACGCAGGGTATAAAGCCCTTCTACGCTGCTTACCCAGGTGAACAGCAGTGAAACGATGCCCCAGCTGACCATGATCCTCGCCAGCCATTTGCGTGCGCCGAAGCGATGCAAAGCCAGGTTGCTGGGCACTTCCAGCAGGATATAGCCGATAAAAAAGATCCCCGAGGCGAGGCCAAACTGGGCAGCATGCAGCCCCAGCTCGTCGCTCAGGCCATTCGGCCCGGCAAAAGAGATAGCCGTACGGTCAAGGAAGTTAATGAAGAACATCAGCGCGACAAAAGGTACCAGACGTAGCGACACTTTACGGATCGCCGATTTTTCAACGGTGGATTGTGCAGAAGTTATCATGCTCCTTCTCCTGCTTTGACGGCTTGAGCAGAAGCGGGCGCGATCGTTTTGTAGGGCGGTGAACCTGGTTGCAAGTGAATTTGACGCATGGTTTGAGTCCTTATGGGGTCTTCTTGTGCATTGCATCAATGCGTGAACATATGAACACTATAGGTAACTTTGTTCAATGCCCATAAGACAATCGTCAAACTGTGACCCACCTCAAAACCTTTAATTTTTCGGTAAACCCGCTATTTAAGGCGTAATTAAGCGATATACATCACCATACCTAATGATTCTGATGGGTGAAGCTAAAAATCAAAAGAACACCTATTGAACATATGACCACTTTTGTGCGAGGGTAGTATCCGTTCGCCGCAGGATGTTCCGATCCCGGAATGCCCGACGGCTCCCTTTATCTGTGGAGAAACCTATGTCTTCTATCGCGATTGGCGCCGACGATGCGGCCCTGGAATTAAAAAATCTGATTAAACAGCACCTTCAGCAAAGGCAGATTGATGTCAGCGACTACAGTAATGACGCTATAAACGATAAGCCGCTCTATCCGGATATCGCCTGGACGTTGGCTAACGCCATCAAAGAGGGAAAGCATGAGCGCGGTATTTTGATTTGTGGTACCGGCATTGGCATGGCCATTGTGGCCAACAAGGTGCCAGGCATTCGCGCTGCTCAGTGCCACGATACCTACTCTGCTGAACGCGCGCGTAAAAGTAACAATGCGCAGATCATGACCTTAGGAGCACGCGTTGTGGGGCCTGAACTGGCGCGTTCAATCGTTAACAGCTGGCTGGAGTCAGAATTTGAAGGCGGCGGTTCTCTGGCTAAAGTGGATAAAATCAGCCATTACGAGCAGAGCGTTTGCGGTAAATAGAAGGTGTCGGGGCGCCTTAGCGTGCGCGCCATCACGAAATTTCACAGAAGTGCTACACTTAAAGGTGCGGCACTTTTTTAATGTACGCAACGAACTCATTGGGTCAACCCATTGCAACAATCAGAGAAAACGCATTTCTATTACAGAACGTCTGATGCAATGTTTGGCCTGAGAAAAGACTTCCATGTCGGGTAGATCCGATGTTAGCCCCTGAAAATTCCCCACAGAGAAGATTCAAGGCTACCTCGTTGGCCTGAAGCCCCGTTGCCCGTCATGGTAAATCGTCATACAGATTGCACATCAAGGAGCCAAGAGATGAACCAGCTAGAAGCACTGAAACAATTCACCACCGTGGTGGCGGACAGTGGCGATATTGAATCCATTCGTGATTTCCATCCGCAAGATGCTACAACCAATCCCTCTTTGATCCTGAAAGCTTCCGCCCTCGATTCCTACAAGCACCTGATTACCGATGCCATCGACTACGCCAAAAAACAGGGCGGCAGCAAAGAAACTCAGATCATCAACGCCAGTGACAAAGTGGCGGTTAATCTGGGAATGGAAATTTTGAAAAGCGTTCCCGGCCGGGTTTCCACTGAAGTAGACGCGCGTCTCTCTTTTGACCGCGGCATGTGTGTGACCAAAGCAGAGAAGCTGGTAAGAATGTACGAAGATAACGGTATTGACCGTTCACGTATTCTGATCAAACTCGCTTCAACCTGGGAAGGTATTCGCGCAGCAGAAGAGCTGGAGAAAAACGGCATCAACTGTAACCTGACGCTGCTGTTCTCCTTTGCCCAGGCACGCGCCTGTGCTGAAGCCGGTGTCTTCCTGATCTCCCCATTTGTGGGCCGTATTTATGACTGGTACAACACCCGTAAGCCAATGGACCCGTACGTAGTAGATGAAGATCCGGGCGTCGTTTCCGTACGCAATATCTACGAATACTACAAACAGCATCGTTACAACACGGTGATCATGGGTGCCAGCTTCCGTAAAACCGAGCAGATCCTGGCGCTGGCTGGCTGTGACCGCCTGACCATTTCTGCCGATCTGCTGAAACAGTTACAGGCAAGCGATGCGCCGGTTGAGCGCAAACTTACGCCTCCTACTGAAGCCTTCCATCAGCCTGCGTCGCTCTCTGAAGCGGAGTTCCGCTGGGAGCACAATCAGGATCCAATGGCGGTTGAGAAACTGTCTGAAGGCATCCGTCAGTTTGCCGTTGACCAGCAGCATCTGGAAGACGTGCTTGCCGCTAAGCTGTAACCAATATCAAAATGGGTGGAACGTCCCGCTAACCGATCTTCTCGGCAAGGCGGGGCCTTCGCCCTTTAGCGTTTTATCCGCCCATTTTGTCCCATAAAACAATCAGGGAGAAAAACATGTCTTCACGTAGAGAGCTGGCTAATGCCATCCGTGCCCTCAGTATGGATGCCGTTCAGAAAGCCAATTCTGGTCATCCGGGTGCCCCAATGGGCATGGCAGATATCGCTGAAGTGTTGTGGCGTGATTTTATGCACCACAACCCGACGAACCCAGCCTGGGCCGATCGTGACCGTTTCATTCTGTCTAACGGCCATGGTTCCATGCTGCTGTACAGCCTGCTGCACCTCACCGGCTACGATTTACCGATTGAAGAGCTGAAAAACTTCCGTCAGCTGCACTCCAAAACGCCGGGTCACCCGGAAATTGGCTATACGCCAGGCGTGGAAACCACCACCGGCCCGCTGGGTCAGGGTCTGGCGAATGCGGTGGGTCTGGCAATTGCAGAACGCACCCTGGGCGCGCAGTTTAACCGTCCGGGCCACGATATTGTCGACCACCACACCTATGTATTTATGGGTGATGGCTGCCTGATGGAAGGGATTTCTCATGAAGTCTGCTCGCTGGCGGGTACGCTGGGTCTGGGCAAACTGATCGGTTTCTATGACCACAACGGCATCTCGATTGATGGTGAAGTGGAAGGCTGGTTCAGCGATGACACCGCCAAGCGCTTTGAAGCCTATAACTGGCATGTGATCAATATTGATGGTCACGATTCCGGGGCTGTTGCTGGCGCGATTAAAGAAGCGCAGAGCGTTACCGACAAGCCATCGCTTATCATCTGTAAAACAATTATCGGCTTTGGCTCACCGAACAAAGCGGGTAAAGAAGAATCTCACGGCGCAGCGCTGGGTGTGGATGAAGTTGAGCTGACCCGTAAGCAGCTGGGCTGGAACTACCCTGCCTTTGAAATCCCTGAGGATATCTATGCTCAGTGGGATGCCAAAGAAGCGGGCAGCAAGTATGAGCAAGAGTGGAACGAGAAGTTTGCCGCTTATCAAGCCGCCTACCCGGAACTGGCTAAAGAGTATAGCCGCCGTATGGACGGTGGTATGCCGGAGAACTGGGAGCAGGAAACGCAGAAGTTTATTGAACATCTGCAAGCCAATCCGCAGAAAATCGCCAGCCGTAAAGCTTCACAAAATACGCTGGAAGCCTGGGGTAAGCTGCTGCCTGAATTCTTAGGCGGATCGGCTGACCTGGCACCAAGTAACCTCACCATCTGGTCTGGCTCTAAGTCGATCAAAGAGGATCTTGCGGGTAACTATATTCACTATGGCGTCCGTGAATTTGGTATGACTGCCATTGCTAACGGCATCGCCCACCACGGCGGCTTTGTGCCCTATACCGCGACGTTCCTGATGTTTGTGGAATATGCGCGTAACGCCGTGCGTATGGCGGCGCTGATGAAAGCCCGTCAGATCATGGTCTATACCCACGACTCCATCGGTCTGGGTGAAGATGGCCCGACGCACCAGCCGGTTGAACAGCTTGCCAGCCTGCGCGTCACGCCAAATATGAGCGTCTGGCGTCCCTGTGACCAGGTAGAAACTGCCGTAGCGTGGAAGCATGCGATTGAGCGCCATCATGGCCCGACCGCTCTGATCCTCTCCCGTCAGAACCTGTTGCAGCCTGAGCGTACCAAAGAGCAGCTGGAGAATATCTCCCGCGGCGCTTATGTGCTGTCAGATTGCGAAGGCACGCCTGAAGTGATCCTGATTGCCACCGGTTCCGAGGTGGAGATCACGCTGGGTGCGGCTGAGAAGCTGACCCGCAGCGGTCACAAAGTGCGGGTAGTTTCCATGCCTTCTACTGATATGTTCGACAAGCAGGACGTGGCGTACCGTGAATCCGTACTGCCGTCTGGCGTCACAGCGCGCGTCGCTGTTGAAGCAGGCATTGCCGATTACTGGTTCAAATACGTTGGTCTGAATGGCGCAATTGTTGGTATGACTACCTTTGGTGAGTCTGCACCAGCCGATAAGCTGTTTAACGAGTTTGGTTTCACGGTTGAAAACATCGTCAGCCATGCTGAATCCCTGCTGAAGCCTCACTGAGGCCGCTAAGCAGAGGCTTGCTTTCTGCTTTAATCAAAAAAGCCCGGCACTCTTTGCCGGGCTTTTTTATGGCTGCTAATCGGAAGCTGTACCGGACTTTATGGTGTCGTCATTTCGACATCGGCAGCGGGCGCCCCTACTGTCTGACTGGCCCACAGCGTTGGCCAGTCGTCGCTACCATGCCAGGCATCGCAGGTTTCTTCCTGGGCAAATTCAGCCAGTACAAATTCCCGGCCATTATATTGCCAGCGTGATGCTGTACCGCAATCTCCTAATCCACGCCCTTTACCAAAGGTCAACAACTCGCCGGTGTTAGCATCATACTCTGCATTGATCAGCTCCAGCTGCTTGTCGCTACGGCCAGGGGGAACAAACGGCAGGCTGAGGGAAATGCCTTTCGCTACAAATGGCTCGGTGCGGCTGACTTCAAAAGCCAGATCGATGACGTTATAGGCTCCCATTTCACAGGTTACCAGCAGCAGCGCTTTCTCATCTGACAGCGGTGCCACGCTGACCTCACGTCGCTGGGGGTCCAGTGAACATTCATCGGTATTTATCCGCCAGGTACCGAAATCAATCAGGCCAGTAGTTTCGCCCCGCGTCAGGGGTAAAGGCGGCCGGCGCGGTGGCACAATCTGCGGAGTAGCGGGCTGCGGCGGGACATCCATCGCCGCGCGATCCCCCCGCTTCACCCAGGCGCTCATGCCATTTACCCGGCCCTGAATCTCATCCATCAGCAACAGCGCCGCTTTTAAACCATGCAGCGAGATAGTGGCCTCTGGCCGGTAGAGCAGCTGAATATTACCCGCATCCATGATCTGCGCCAGAAACTCATCAATGGAGATAATATGTGCTGTGGCAAGATGATGAGGCTCTACTTCCCAGTGTTTCAAATCGGGTTTCAGCCGCTGACCATCCAGTAACAGATTGTCTTTCAGCGGTGCGCCCTTAAGCTCTCCGGTATAGCGATTACCGTAATCAATACGCAGTAAAGGCCGATCGTTAATGCCCGCATTACGGGTAAGCGTCATTACCAGACCATTATCGCCGGGGAAATTACGCACCACACAACTATTAAGGTTATTACAGGTTATCTGCCAGTTATAAAAAACTTTTTGCAGTGGTTCAGCCTGGAGCGAAGCAGCGAACAACAGCAGCAAGGCAAAAGGGAATTTCATCCAGTAAAACATTGATAATGGGTATCCCAGGGTGACGAGAAGGCTGCCGCAAAGCGCGAATAAAAAGTTATTACCATCATGCCGCCTGCCCCTGATCAGCTCAATCGGATTAGTCGGACAAGACTGTAGTGATGATTCGCCCCTGATATCGCACGGCTCCTTGCGAGAGAGACTATTTTAATTGATTGATTTTAAAAAGGGTCTGCCAAAGTGGCACGCTCTCTGGCCAATCTGAAATAATGTGACGAACTTCAAATTTAATAATGAAAAGCAAGGCTGAAGAAAATGGGATACCTGACAAAGATCGCTTATTTCCTTTAGCCCCAGGTGTGCAAAAGCGTATGGGCAGCTTCATTACCCGCTTTTATTAAAAATACCCTGCTCCGGCCAGCGGTTCCTTTCCGGGAAAAGTTTTAAAAAAAGAACCAGGATAACCTGGAAAATTAAATTAAACAGAGCGAGAAAATTCAGGTTATTTGACTTAAATAAGAGTCTTATTAAGAGTGCCCTGTTGTTTTAAAAAGACAGCAAATGGCCGCAGGATGGTTAAATCACTCTTTTCATCACTGGTAGTGTCGAAGACCGGGAGAAACACGCCTCCCGGCACTGAGCTGGTAGCCTTATTCGCAGAGATTAAAGCTTCAGCCAGCCTTCAATTAGCGCATGCTGAAGCAGCATCACCGTCTTGCCATCTTTGATGCGGCCCTCTTTGATCATTGCCCACGCCTGGGGGAAGGGGATCTCCATGACATCGATATCTTCATCTTCTACTCCGCCACCGGCATTGGCACGCAGGGAGTCGTTATATTCTGCCGCAAAGAAGTGGATAAGCTCGGTGACGCCGCCTGGAGACATGTACATCTCGTAGATTTTTTCTACCTCCCCTACCGCGTACCCTGTCTCTTCAACGGCTTCCTTACGGATGCAATCTTCCGGAGAGTCGTCATCCAGCAGTCCGGCACAAGCTTCAATCAGCATCCCGCTTTCATTGCCGTTTACCCAGGTGGCAATACGGAACTGACGGGTCAGGATCACGCTATTTTTTTCACGGTTATAGAGCAGGATGGTTGCGCCGTTGCCGCGATCATAAACCTCGCGTTTGTGGCGGATTGTGGTGCCATCTTTGGCAATTAAATCGTAGGTAAAGTTACGCAGAACGAACCAGTTTTCTGACAGGACTTTGTTCTTAATCACTTCAATTTTTGCTGACATACAGGCTCCGGTGCGTTTTTCGGGAGCCTGTCATCATAAGGCGCTACAGAGGAGAAAACTATCTTAATTCTGGCGGGGTAATGCCCCGCTTTTTCGCAGGATCGCCGCAAAAAAAACGGCCCCGCAGGGCCGTCTTGTTATTCAGCCTGCGTTCAGGCTTCTTCTTTTACCGCTGCATGCTCGGTCTGCGCGACACTCTTCACGCGTTTACGCACGCCAAACCAGCCCAGTACCAGAATTACGGCGATAAGAGGCACTGCCGCAATGGTGTAAGTACCGTTAGGGTAATCAAAAGCCATCAGCACCAGCACGCTGGCCAAAAACAGCAGCGTCAGCCATGAGGTAAACGGCGCCCAGGGCATTTTAAAGCTGACATCTTCCGCTTTGCCTTGTTTAATCGCCTTACGCAGACGCATCTGGCAGACCACAATAAAGCCCCAGGAGGAGATAATCCCCAGCGACGCCACGTTCAGCACGATCTCAAACACGCGCGAAGGCACAATGTAGTTGAGGTAAACGCCAACGATATAGACGCCCACGGTGACCAGAATGCCCATATAAGGCACCTGCTGACGGCTCATTTTAGACATGAACTTCGGTGCCGAGCCGCCCATCGACATTGAGCGCAGAATGCGGCCTGTAGAATAGAGACCCGAGTTCAGGCTGGAGAGCGCCGCACTCAGTACCACGATATTCATGATGCTGCCCACATAGGGCACACCCAGTTTAGAGAAGAAGGTCACAAACGGACTCTGCCCTGCCTGGTAAGCGTTCCATGGTAACAGCAGCACCAGCAGTACAACGGAGCCGACATAGAACAGCCCAATACGCCAGATCACGCTGTTGATCGCTTTTGGCAGCATGGTTTTCGGGTCTTTACACTCCCCGGCCGCCGTCCCTACCAGCTCAATAGAGGCAAAGGCGAAGACAACGCCCTGTACCAGTACCAGAGCCGGTAACAGGCCGTGCGGGAAGAAGCCGCCGTTATCGCTGATCAGGTGGAAGCCGGTTGCATTGCCATCCAGCGGTTTGCCGGAGCCAAGGAATACCACTCCCACAATCAGGAAAATGGCGATCGCCACCACTTTGATCAACGCAAACCAGAACTCCATTTCGGCAAACCACTTTACGCCGATCATGTTCATGGTGCCGACAATCGCCAGCGCGCCCATCGCAAATACCCACTGAGGAACGTCACCAAAGGCTCCCCAGTAGTGCATATAGAGCGCTACGGCAGTGATATCCACAATACCGGTCATCGCCCAGTTAACAAAGTACATCCAGCCCGCCACATAGGAGGCTTTCTCACCGAGGAATTCACGCGCGTAAGAGACAAAGTTACCGCTGGAGGGACGGTGAAGAACCAGTTCGCCCAGCGCACGCAGGATAAAGAAGGAGAAGATGCCACACACTAAATACACGATAGCCAGGGCCGGCCCTGCAATCTGTAGACGAGCGCCCGCACCAAGAAACAGTCCCGTCCCTATAGCTCCGCCAATTGCAATCATCTGTACGTGACGATTATCCATGGCCTTGTGATAGCCGGAGTCATGAGAATTTAACCAACGTCTTCTTGCGGCGCGCTTGTCTGCAACCGCTGTTTTATCAGCTTTCATTTTCTTTCCTATTAACCTGTCCACAGTTTTATGGATACCTGTCCCGGGTGTCCCGATCTCATCGCCAACCAAACGATTGCGTCAACAGCACAAACGTCTGCGCAAAACCCGGCTTCCTGTGGTTTTGTTCTTAGCGGAAGCGGGAAAATTGCGGCGATGCATCCTAACCGTTCTCGAAAGCTGACGCAAAAATTACCCTCATCAAATCGTGAGCTTTTGTAATTTTTGCCGGATGGCGCATAAAAAAACCGACCGCAAAGGGCGGTCGGTTCAGTGAGATCACTAAGGCTACACAGGGGTGGGTAATAAGCGATAAAACTTAGCGGTAAATCTCAGCGTTCCCGCTCCACAGGCTTGAATCGCCGGGGGTATCAGCGCGGATAACGCGATAGTGTGAGGCGCCCATTTCCTGCGCTTTCTGTGAAAGCTGGCGGGTAGCATCATCTAAGGAACCGTTAACGCCGGAGATGGAAACAGTACCCATCGCCTGCATGTTCTGACTCTGTGCTTCATCGACTTGCGTGGCGGCCAGCGCAGAGAAGGAGGTCGCTGCGAAAAGGGTGGCGGCAAGCAGAGCAGGTAATTTCATTTTCATTGTCATTTCCTCGTCGAAAGTTATCATTCGTTAGAAGATTTCGTTACGGTATTAATTATGACCAGACTAATGAAAACCAGAGTGAGTCCAGAGTAAAGGTGGTTAAGCATTGTTGAAGGAATGCCGGACTGTCCAAAGATCTGTCAGGGAAAGTTACATTTGACGCAGGCTGTAAGGGGATGTGTCAAAGTAAAGCATTCGACACGTTTTGAGGCGGTTTTTTATGCGGTAAGTTACTGTAACGAGGATGCCGCAGCGCTTCAAGCGATGTACCGCACGTTTTGAACATTATTATTCTGATGGTCCAGGTCAGTTTCTTGCCGGAAGGTTGAGGTTATACTCTCCGCCACACTTTATAAGGAAGCGCTGGATGTTTACCCGTTCTGTTACCGGCACTCTTGCCCGTACCCTGTTCGCTATTGTGTTGCTCTCTGTGCTCTCATCCGGACTGGCGTTATTAACCCTCTCCACCAGCCTGCGCGATGCCGAAGCGGTGAATATCGCCGGTTCGCTGCGCATGCAGAGCTACCGTCTGGCTCTGGATGCTACCAGCCGCCCTTCGGCGCTGTCGAAAGATATTCTCGCCTACCAGCAATCGGTGGAGGCCCCCGCCTTAAGAGCACTTGACCGGGCCTATGTCCCGGAGAGCGTCAGGGCGCGCTATCAGGCGTTGTTGCTGGCCTGGCACGCTTTACAACCCGATCTGCTGGCAGGCAACACGCATCACTATCAGCAAAACGTCTCCTCTTATGTTGCTCAGATAGATCTCTTCGTGCTGGCGCTTCAGCACTGGGCTGAACTGAAAATGAAGCTGGTGGCGGGCGTCAGCCTGCTGGGATTTATCGCCATTGCCGTTCTGGTGTTCTGGACGCTGCGCCTGGTAAAACGGCAGATAGTGATGCCGTTGAATAAGCTGGTGGGGGCGAGTAACGACATTGAGCATGGCCATTTCCATCACGCTCCGCTGGATACCGGTTTGCCAAATGAACTTGGCGTGCTCGGCAGAGCCTTTACCCGCATGTCTGTGGAACTTGAAAAGCAGTACGCCCGCCTTGAACAGGCCGTAAAAGAGAAGACCAGCGATCTGCGCCAGGCGAATCGTCGCCTTGCCCTGCTTTACCAGTGTTCCGAAACGCTTAATCACCACCTTGAACCCCTGAAAGCCTGGCCTGAAGTGCTGGCGAAGGTGACGCAACATGAAAATTTTGCCGCCATTGAGCTGATCGCTCCGCCGCACGGAAAGATTAGCTGTGGCGAGGCTGACGCTGCGCTGCCGTGGTTAGCACTGCCGCTGGAACCGGGTACGGAACAGCCAGTGGCTGAACTGCGCTGGCAAGCGGCGGCCAGCGAACCCCAGCTGATGCAGGGCGTGGCGACCATGCTTGCCCGTTCATTACAGCTGGACCGCGCACAGCAGAAAGTTCGTCACCTGTTGGTGATGGAGGAGCGGGCCACCATCGCGCGTGAGCTGCACGACTCGCTGGCCCAATCCCTGGCCTATCTTCGCATTCAACTGGCACGCCTGAAGCGAGTGGTTGAGGCTTCTGCCACGCCAGCTCATGGGATCGTCAATGAGATCGATCGGGCACTGACCGAAGCTAACGTTCAGCTTCGCGAGCTGCTGACCACTTTCCGGTTATCCATTGAGCCGGCAGACCTGAGCACCGCCCTGCAACAGGTTATCGCCACGCTTCAGGGGCAAACCGAAGCAGCCATCGTGCTGCAAAGTCCGGCAGAGATGCCTCGTCTGGAAGCGCAAAAGCAGGTACACGTCCTACAGATTGTCCGCGAAGCCTTACTGAATGCTGTTCGTCATGCAAAGGCGTCAAGGATAACGCTTCGCTGTTGCTCTCTTCCCAGCGGGGAGATCCTGATTGAAATTGAGGATGATGGTATCGGCCTGGATAAGGCAGCTTCGCCGCCGGGGCATTATGGCCTTTCTATTATGCAGGAGCGGGCCAGCTCGCTTCAGGGCAGGCTGACTATTGCTGCGGGAGCCGCAACAGGAACGGTTATCTCATTGCAGTTTCCTGTCTGAACCGCCTGGAGAAGACCCAGCAGAAGGAGGTGAAAACATCTGGCTTTCCGGCGCCGCGCCGTGGACGAATTAGCACGATAATTTACACTTTCTCCTCAATTTCTCCACGATTCTTCCCAGGGCGGAGGGTAAAGTGAAGAGAGGCCAAAGCATGTTGAATAACATATAAAAATTTGCAGCGGCCCGGACGACAATTTTCGCGCGCCAGGGATAAGGCAGGCGCATGACCCTTCCTGATGACTTGCCTGGAGCGCGCTTTAATGGCGAATTTTTTTATCGATCGCCCGATCTTTGCCTGGGTGATAGCGATTTTGCTTTGCCTGACCGGCACGCTGGCTATTCTTTCGCTTCCTGTTGAGCAATATCCCGACCTTGCTCCCCCTAACGTCCGCATCACTGCCAACTATCCGGGCGCTTCTGCGGAGACGCTGGAAAATACCGTCACCCAGGTTATTGAACAGAACATGACCGGCATCGATAACCTGATGTATATGTCTTCGCAAAGCAGTAACACCGGTCAGGCCACCATTACCCTGACTTTCGTTGCCGGTACGAATCCGGACGAAGCGCGCCAGCAGGTGCAGAACCAGCTGCAAAGCGCGCTGCGTAAGCTGCCGCAGGATGTGCAGTCTCAGGGCGTGACGGTGACGAAAACCGGCGACACCAATATCCTGATGGTGGCGTTTGTCTCCACCGACGGCAGCATGGATAAGCAGGATATCTCCGACTACGTTGCCAGTAACGTGCAGGATCCGTTAAGCCGTATTGACGGGGTGGGACAGGTCGATGCCTACGGCTCGCAGTATGCGATGCGCATCTGGCTCGATCCCAACAAGATGATTAACTATGCCCTGACCACCTCAGATATCGTCACCGCCATTGAGTCGCAAAACAGTCAGGTGGCGGTTGGGCAGCTGGGGGGATTACCTTCAGTGGATCGTCAGGCGCTAAACGCGACCATCAATTCGCAGTCGCTGCTCAATACGCCGGAACAGTTCCGCAATATCACCCTGCGGGTCAACCAGAATGGTTCTGAAGTGCGGCTGGGCGACGTGGCAGAGGTCGCGCTGGGTGCCGAAAAGTATGACTTCCTGAGTCAGTACAACGGTCAGCCCGCTTCAGGCTTAGGGGTTAAGCTGGCTTCGGGCGCAAATGAGCTGCAAACCGATAAGCTGGTTCGCGCGCGCATTGAAGAGCTTTCCCACTATTTTCCGCATGGCCTGAAAGCAGAAATCGCCTATGAGACCACGCCCTTTGTCCGGGCATCTATTGAGGATGTGGTTAAGACGCTGATAGAAGCTGTAGTGCTGGTATTCGTTGTGATGTATCTGTTTATGCAAAACTTCCGCGCCACGCTCATTCCTACTATCGCCGTTCCGGTGGTGCTGCTCGGCACCTTCACCGTCCTTTCCGCCTGCGGTTTCAGTATCAATACGCTGACCATGTTCGCGATGGTGCTGGCTATCGGGCTACTGGTGGATGATGCCATCGTCGTCGTGGAAAACGTCGAGCGAATAATGAGCGAGGAAGGGCTTTCCCCCCGCGATGCAACGCGCAAATCGATGGGGCAAATTCAGGGCGCTCTGGTGGGTATTGCGCTGGTACTCTCCGCCGTGTTTATCCCGATGGCCTTCTTTGGCGGCACCACGGGGGCTATCTATCGCCAGTTTTCCATCACCATTGTTTCCGCAATGGTGCTGTCGGTGCTGGTCGCGATGATCCTCACCCCTGCCCTGTGTGCCACGCTACTGAAACCTGTTCCCCAGGGAGAGCATCATGGCCGCCGGGGCTTTTTCGGCTGGTTCAACCGCATGTTTAACCGCAACGCTGAGCGTTATGAACGCGGCGTGGGTAAGATTCTGGCCAAAGCAGGACGCTGGCTGCTGCTCTATCTGCTGCTGATTGCGGGTATGGCGTTTCTTTTCCTGCGGTTGCCAACCTCTTTCCTGCCGCTGGAAGACCGCGGCGTCTTCACTACCCAAATCCAGCTTCCGCCCGGCTCGACGTTGCAGGAAACAAACAAAGTGGTCAATAAGGTTGAGCAATACTATCTGACCCAGGAGAAGGAGAACGTGCTGTCGGTGTTCTCCACCATCGGCGCGGGTCCGGGTGGCAATGGCCAGAACGTGGCCCGTATGTTCGTGAGACTAAAAGATTGGCAGGACCGCCCCGGCGCGGATAACACCTCATTCGCCATCATCGAAAGAGCGACCAAAGCTTTCCGCAAGATCAGAGAAGGCCGGGTGATTGCCAGCAGTCCACCTGCCATAACCGGTATGGGGAACTCTGCCGGCTTTGATATGGAGCTACAGGATCACGCTGGCCTGGGCCACGATGCGTTAATGAAGGCGCGGGATCTGCTGATCACAGCAGCCGGGGAAAATAGCTCCCTGACGCGAGTGCGTCATAACGGCCTGGACGATACGCCGCAGTTAAGGATTAATGTCGATCAGCATAAAGCGCAGGCGCTGGGCGTTTCCATAGAGGATATCAACAACACGTTACAGACCGGCTGGGGTTCAACCTACGTCAATGATTTCCTTGATCGGGGGCGCGTGAAGAAGGTTTACGTTCAGGCTGCGGCAAAATACCGCATGCTGCCGGATGACATCAGTAAATGGTATGTGCGCAACAGCAGCGGCGGCATGGTGCCGTTTACCGCTTTCGCCACCACCAGTTGGGAAACCGGCTCGCCGCGGCTGGAGCGCTACAACGGTTATTCTGCCGTAGAAATTGTAGGAGAATCGGCTGAGGGGATCAGTACCGGCACGGCGATGGACGTCATGGAGAAGCTGGTCAGCAAATTACCCACCGGCTTTGGCCTGCAATGGACTGGCGCTTCTTATCAGGAGCGAATGAGCGGCTCGCAAGCGCCCGCGCTTTACGCCATTTCGCTGCTGGTCGTGTTCCTCTGTCTGGCAGCGCTCTATGAGAGCTGGTCAATCCCCTTCTCTGTCATGCTGGTGGTGCCGCTGGGCGTTGTGGGTGCGCTGATCGCCACCTGGGCGCGTGGCCTGGAAAATGATGTCTATTTCCAGGTGGGTCTGCTCACGGTGATTGGGCTTTCAGCCAAGAATGCCATTCTGATTGTGGAGTTCGCTAACGAGATGAACACCCGAGGGCGGGATCTGCTGGAAGCCACGCTGGAGGCCTCACGGCAGCGTCTTCGTCCGATACTGATGACCTCACTGGCCTTTATCTTTGGCGTGCTGCCGATGGTGATCAGTAACGGCGCAGGATCGGGCAGTCAGCATGCGGTGGGGACGGGCGTAATGGGGGGCATGATCTCCGCCACCGTTCTGGCTATTTTCTTTGTCCCGCTCTTCTTTGTGCTGGTCAGGCAACGCTTTCCGCTACAGGAGAAGCCGGGGAAATAAAGAAAGAAGGCAGCCTTTTGGGCTGCCTTCTACTGTTCTGAATTCTGTCAGTTACGCCTGCTGGTGCGCGACTTAAAGAAGGTGTTATTTACGAGATAACATTGCTTCGATAAAATCTTTCCAGTTCCCCAGTTCTAAATCAATCATAAATCACCTCGCTTTTCGTTGTGGCTCCATTATAGGATTAATCCTAAGGAAAAGTGAAGAGTTTTCGATCCGCAAAAACAGAGAGGGTTTCGATCAAAATCGTAATTTGCGTGGCAGGCCACAGTTCAGGCGTGATGATACCCAGAGTAATCACTAGCCTGATTATCATTCGATAACGTAAGGGATCCACATGCCTCAAATGGTACTAAGCACCAGCGCCCGCGAACCAGAAATTAACTGGCAGGAACTGGCCGCATTAATTGAACGTGCAGGCTTAAGCCAGCGTGATCCTGAGGTGCTTAAACGAGCCTACCAGCATTCGCAATTTGTCTGGTTTGGTTATGTCGGGGGCAAACTGATGGCGACCGCTCATGCCATTAGCGACCTGACCTATGCTTCTTATCTTTCTGACGTGATTGTGGATGCCGCCTGGCAGGGGCAAGGTTATGGCGGGCAGCTTATGGAGGCAATCATGAAAACGCTGGCACCCTGCGGTAAGGTGTTTATCTACGCTATGCCGGATAAGATCGGCTTTTATCAGCACCTCGGTTACGCTTCGCTGACCACGGGGATGATTTATGCTGAAGGGCAGGCACTGTTGCGATTGCAGGAAAAAGGATTTGTGAGCAGCTAAGCCTTGGGGGGCATCGGCCCCCCGGAGGCATCCACGGCTACTTCAGCACAATCACTTTATCGTATCCGCCACTGTCACTGTCGATATGCGTTTTGGCATCCGGGTGTTCCGCCAGCACGGCTTCCACAATGTGATTAAACTCATCACAGCGGCTGGTTTTCTTCCTGGCGATCACGATCATCGATTGAGTCTCTTCAACCGTATGGGCGGAAGACGCTTTTAAATAGTTCATATTGTCCCTCCTTATGCTAAGTCTCTGTCTGGATAATGAAATTCCGGCCTTCCCTGCTGTCTTGAAGGCGTATCCGTTGTAGACTAACCGCCTGAACCATATCGAATATAGTTGAAACCCCCAGAAAAAAGAAGGGAACGGGTCATGCTAACGATGTACGGCATTAAAAATTGCGACACCATTAAGAAAGCGCGAAAGTATCTGGAAGCGAACGGCGTGGCGTACCAGTTTCATGACTATCGTGCAGAGGGGTTGGATCGTGCAAGGCTGCAACAATTCATCGACACCCTGGGCTGGGAAGCCTTGCTGAACACGCGCGGAACGACCTGGCGCAAGCTCAGCGAAGAGAAGCGTAATGAGGTGAATAACGCAGCAGCTGCGCTGGATCTGATGCTGGAACAGCCAGCAATGATTAAACGTCCGTTGCTCTGTAGCGCAGACGGCTCTATGCTGCTGGGTTTCAGTGAAACCACTTATCAGCCCTTTATTTCGGAGAAATCCTGATTATGTTTTGTCCGGTCATTGAGCTGACGCAGCAGCTTATTCGTCGCCCTTCCCTCAGCCCGGATGATGCCGGTTGTCAGGCTATTATGATCGAACGCCTGAAGGCGCTGGGCTTTACCATTGAGCCGATGCAGATTGGCGATACGCTGAATTTCTGGGCCTGGCGCGGTCAGGGCGAAACGCTGGCCTTTGCGGGACATACCGACGTAGTCCCCACCGGCGATGCCAGCCGCTGGATCAATCCGCCTTTCGAACCCACCATTCGCGACGGTATGCTGTATGGCCGCGGCGCAGCAGATATGAAAGGCTCGTTAGCGGCGATGATTGTGGCCGCAGAGCGTTTTGTCACCACTCATCCTGGTCATAAAGGACGCCTGGCGTTTCTGATCACTTCCGATGAGGAAGCCAGCGCCACGCACGGCACGGTAAAAGTTGTGGAAGCGCTGATGGCGCGCAATGAACGGCTTGATTACTGCCTGGTGGGTGAACCTTCCAGTACCGCGATCGTCGGGGACGTGGTAAAAAATGGTCGCCGTGGCTCCATGACGGCTGACCTGACAGTGCATGGCGTTCAGGGGCATGTTGCCTATCCGCATCTGGCTGATAATCCTGTGCATCGTGCTCTGCCCGCTCTCAATGAACTGGTGGCGACCGAGTGGGATCGGGGTAACGAGTTCTTCCCGCCGACCAGCATGCAGATTGCCAACGTGCAGGCCGGAACCGGCAGCAATAACGTGATCCCTGGTGAATTCTTTGTGCAGTTTAACTTCCGCTTCAGCACCGAGCTGACTGACGAGATGATTAAACAACAGGTGAAAGCGTTGCTGGATCGTCATCAGCTGCGCTACACGCTGGAATGGAAAGTGTCCGGCCAGCCGTTCCTGACTTCCCGCGGTAAACTGGTGGATGCGGTAGTGAACGCCGTTGAGCACTATAATGAAATCAAACCGCAGTTGCTGACCACTGGCGGCACCTCTGACGGGCGTTTTATCGCCAGAATGGGGGCGCAGGTGGTGGAACTTGGCCCGGTTAATGCCACCATTCATAAAATCAATGAGTGCGTGAAAGCCGCGGATCTGCAACTGCTGAGCCGCATGTACCAGCGGATTATGGAACAGCTGATCGCATAAGCGAATAAGGTAAGAAGATGGAATTCCTGAAAGAGTATTGGTGGCTGTTGGTGATTGTGCTGATGGTGGGCGTGCTGATGAATGTCTACAAAGATTTGAAGCGCATCGATCACAAGAAGTTTCTGGATAACAAACCGGAGTTACCGCCACACCGTGATTTTAACGACAAGTGGGATGACGAAGACGACTTTCCAAAAAAGAAATAAGCTTTCCGCAGGGGCTGCCGCCCCTGCTCTGTTTCCAGCGCGGCCTGCCCGCTTCATACGAACTTTCCCGGCCTCTTTTATCTGCAAATTTTTACTCATTGCTCTATAAGAGAGCTTTCACGCTCTCCTCACTTTCTACTTCTGTAGGCTTTCATTTTCCTTTTCGTGGTTCTTATGCAAAGTCTGCATCCGGGCCTGCCAGCGTTCGCTCTCTTCCCTGTCCAGCGCGGCCAGTGCTCGCCGGGCCTCCTGCCGCCAGCCTGCCACCAGCGCCTTGCGGCCCGACAGGCCAAAAGAGTGACTCAGTTGCGCAGCAGATAGCTCCGCCACCAGTGCGCCCTGTAGCAAAGGCAGCGGCACAGTTTGCAGGCCGACAAGCCGCCCTAATGCGCCGATGCTGGCTTCAAAGGGACGATATCCCCAGGCGAAACCGGCCAGCTCGCGCCAGTCCTCCTCATCCAGTTGGCGATCGTCGCTGGCAGCGATCGCAACACTGACCTTTGTCAGTCGCTGTAACCATGGCCAGTCACGCTGTAAGCGCGTTGCTGCCTGTTGAGCCAGCTGTTCCGCCGCCTCGCTTAGCGGCAGCAGCGCCATGGCGGTATAGCAGCCGCTGCTGGCTTCCGGCTTGCTGCCAAAACGTACCAGCCGGAAGCCACAGGCCTGCCAGAACCGCCATAATTCATCGGTATAGCCAAAACTTACTGAGAGGAAATCCAGCCCTTGCGCCAGCGCCCTGCTTTGCTGAATCAACTGAAGGCCGATGCCCTGCCGGCGGCAGGAAGGCGCGACAGCGATACGGCTGACGCGTCGGGAGCGAAGCTGTGCGGCAGCTGGCCAGCCACCATGCGCCGCCAGTGACTGAGCCACAAGGTTCCCCCGCGGGCGCCGAAACCCTGCCCAGACCGCCTCCGCCAGCTCTGCTGAGAGGCCGCCTTCATCCACCAGCCACAGCGCGCCCTGAACCCTCTCCTTTTGCAGTGCAGCGACAAAGTGCATGCCCGGCGCATCCATCATCCGGCGAAGATCCAGCGGTGAGGTTCGATAGTGGGCGCTGGTCAGGAGTTGATACATTGCCGAAAGTTGCTCTGGTTGAGTCAGCCAGTCCGACTGTTCAGGAAAAGAGAAGCGAACCGGCTGCGTCTCGGGTTGCGGCTCGGCTTCGGCAAACAGCAGCAGATCGTTGATAAAGCGCTCCAGCGGATCGTGCTCCGCCCAGCGCAGGGGACGGTTCAGCTTTAACAGCGTCACCTGGGGTAGCGTGGCGCAGAATTTCAGCATAAAACCGCGCCCGGTTCCCTCATAGCCCTGAAGCGTAGAGGTTAACAAGACGCGGGGAAAACGTTTAACAAGCTGATGCAGGAGAGGAGTGGGGATCGCTGCCGCTTCATCCACCAGCAGCCAGTCGACACTCTCTGGCCGCAATTCCGGGCCGGCAGCGAGAAGTCTGTCTGGCGCGATAAATTCAAAGGCTTGTCCGGCGAATTCGGCCAGCACATCGGTGGCAACCTTAGCTGGCGCGGTGATCAGGCAGCGTCCCGGCCAGCGCGCAGCCAGTAACCCGGCAAGCGCCGACTTTCCTCTTCCACGCGGCGCAATCAGTACCGAGATCCCCGGTTCGCTTAGCAGCAGCGTTTCCAGCAGGGCTTGTTGCTCAGCGTTCTCACCAGGCTGCCAGGCGGAATAAGCGGGCAGCGAGGGCAGCGTAAAAGGGTGATGTTGCAGGAGCAGAGCGATGGCGTCATCCTGGATAACCCGCCGTTGCAGATGCCTGATGAAATGAGGGGAAGCGATAGCAGAAGATTGTTCGCTCCAGCGCAGCGAATCTCTATCTGGCAGGGAAGCCCACTGTTGCCAGTCGGGCACCAGAATCAGCAGCCAGCTCCCCGCTTTTAACGTCCCGGAGAGTGCGGCCAGTGCTTCAGCATGAAAACCGGTGCGCGCATCAAATACAGCATGGAGAAATTCACGGCCCAGCAGCGTTCTGGCCGCGGCGGGTGCGCAATGCAGCGGACTTAGCGGTGCGTCCCCCAGCCACAGCCAGTCCCCCGGCAGCCGGGCCATCCACTCCTCTGCCTGCCTCAGACCCCACTCAGCCTCGCCGCTGATAAACAGGATTTGTCGGAACCCCTGCTGTTTAAGTTGTTCAGTGTGGCGAAGGGTGGCCTGCATATCCACCATAATCAGTGACTAAAGGTGTCGCACTGGCCGGGGTTGCCACTGTCAAAACCGGTTTTAAACCAGGTATAACGCTGTTCAGAGGTGCCGTGGGTGAAGCTGTCTGGCACTACCCTTCCCTGTCCGCGCTGTTGCAGCTTGTCGTCGCCTATAGCCTCTGCGGCATTAAGCGCTTCCTGGAGATCACCGGTCTCCAGCACGTTTTCTTTCTGCATGTAGTAACCCCAGACGCCAGCAAAACAGTCTGCCTGAAGCTCCATTTTTACTGACAGCTTGTTGATCTCTGTCTGGCTTGCGCCCTGCTGCATTTGGCGGATTTTAGGTTCAATCCCCAGCAGTTTTTGCACGTGGTGCCCCACTTCATGTGCAATCACATAGCCCTGAGCAAAGTCACCCTCGGCGCCCAGCTTGTTTCTCATCTCATCATAAAAGGAGAGATCGATATAAACCGTGCTGTCAGCGGGACAATAGAACGGCCCCATAACCGACTGCCCCGTTCCGCATCCCGTACGCGTCGCGCCGCGGTACATCACCAGTTTGGGCGGCGTGTAGGTTTTATCCATCTTCTGGAAAAGTTGTTGCCAGGTATCTTCCGTGGTGGCGAGCATCACCGAGGTGAATTTCGCTGCTTCATCCTGCTGTGGATTGCTGCCCTGGCGTTGAGACGCTGGCTGGGTCACAGAGGTGGACTCACCAGTCAGCAGAGGGCTGAGGTCATATCCATAATAACTGGCGACCACCACCACAATCAGCAGGATGATCCCCCCTTTGCCACGAGGTATGCGCATTCGTCCGCTGCCCATGGAGCCAGACTCACTACGGCGATCTTCCACATTGTCGCTATCACGGCGCCCTTGCCAACGCATAAACTACCTCTCGTTATTGTCACTTCACGGCTGTTGCAATGATTTTAGTCGGGTGTCTCTCGTAACACCAGCCTTAAGGCGGTTAAGTGGTCGGTGTTCAGAAGAAAGGAAATGAAGGGGGCAGAGAGCTGCGGCAGGGTGCCGCAGCCCGAAAACAGGTTACAGCTTAACGCCAAGACGATTAGCGACTTCTTCGTAAGCTTCGATCAGGCCGCCCAGGCTCTGGCGGTAGCGATCTTTGTCCATCTTATCCAAAGTCTCTTTGTCCCACAGACGGGCGCCATCTGGTGAGAATTCGTCACCCAGCACCACTTCGCCGTTGAACAGGCCAAACTCCAGTTTGAAGTCCACCAGAATCAGTCCGGCGTCGGAGAAGAGTTTGCTCAGCACATCATTGGCCTGGTAACTCAGCTCACGCATGCGCGCCAGGTTCTCTTTACTCACCCAGCCAAAGGTTTCGCAATAAGATTCGTTCACCATCGGGTCGTGTTTGGCGTCGTCTTTCAGGAACAGGTCAAACAGCGGCGGATTAAGGATCATGCCCTCTTCCACGCCCAGACGCTTCACCAACGAGCCAGCAGCACGGTTGCGGATCACGCACTCCACCGGCACCATATCCAGCTTTTTCACCAGCGATTCGTTATCGGAGAGCAGCGCTTCCATCTGGGTTGGGATACCGGCTTCCTGTAGTTTGGTCATAATAAAATGATTGAACTTGTTGTTAATCATTCCTTTACGATCAAACTGTTCGATACGCTCACCGTCCAGTGCTGACGTATCATTGCGGAATTCGAGTACCAACAGATCCGGGTTTTCGGTGCTGTAAACGGTTTTCGCTTTGCCGCGATACAACTCAGCTTGCTTTTGCATCTTGTTAAACTCCAAAAATAGAACGGAAAAATTGTGCTGTCTCTAGTCTATTCTCTGCGGCGTAAAAATCGAAGCAATCGTTTACGTGGCAGGGAATAAAAAAGGCCGGAGAGGTCCGGCCTGAGGTTTTACTTGCTGAAAGCTGCCTGGAATACGGCGACCAGCGAGTCGTTTTGCGACTGGGTCAGCGTATGGCCTTTCGGATCCAGGAATTGCAGGCTGCTGCGGTTATCCAGATCGCCTACCTGAAGCTTATAGTCGCCGTTGGCCAGACCCGGATCTTTCGCGCCAATCTGGTCCCAGACATCGCTGTCCGGCGTCTTATAGGTCACGCTCATGCTTCCCTGAGAACGGTTTTTATCCGTTACGGTCATTCCTATGCGTTCCATAGCCGCTGGCAGACGATCCCAGACGGTATTGAACGGCGCACGAACGATCAGGTCAGGCAGGCCGGTATCATCAGCGCCGCTCTGCACATCAATTTGGGTCGCGCTGCGCTGGGCGGCGGCGTTCTCACGAGTGGTTTCAATTTTATCCAGCCCGCTGCTCAGCTCGTTCAGCATCTGTGCGGTGTAACGCTGTAGCTGAACCGGCGAATTCACATCTTTGTTTTCCTGCTGGAGTTCCAGCAGTTTAACCGTGAGCGCCTGCTGATAACCCTGCTGCTGCACGCTGATCTGGTAGCGGCCACGGTACTGATGATCTTCATCCGCACGGTTCCACTGCACCCAGTCGGTTGCCAGCGTCTGGCTGGCATCGGTACGGCTGGCGATGGTGAAGTTTTTGGCCTGCACCACATCAACCACCTGTGGCCACAACGAGCCAGTTTTGGCGTTATCCAGCAACAGTACGCCAGAATTACCGGCAAACTGCGTACGGGTACCGTTCATCAGGGCCAGAGGCTGAGCCGGTGGACGGATGTCCAGCTGCTTGCCGATGGCACCCGACGTGCTGGCGGAAGGAATATCATAATCACCGTTCTGTAGCGGCATCACCATCCCTGCCGGGGCATGCAGATCGCTGACATCAGCCGCTTTCAGATAAGATTCATCGCCGCTGACCTGACGCTTGTAACGCTGATCGCTGGAACATGCTGCCAGCAGCATCACTAAAGAAAGCCCCACCACCGTTGCTACCGTGGACTTTTGACCTGAATAAGCCATTAATACTCCCTAAATTTACAGCAGACCTGCGCTTTTCAGTGCCTGCTCAACAACCGGACGACCGGCATCAGTCATCGGCGTCATCGGCAGACGCAGCGTGTCGGTTGCAATTAATCCTAACTGCTTAGCAGCCCATTTTACCGGAACAGGATTAGGCTCAATAAATAGCTTCTGATGCAGGTGCATCAGACGCTGATTAAGGCGTCGCGCTTCAGAAAAGTTGCCCTGTTTAGCCAGTTTGCACAATTCTGCCATTTCGCGCGCGGCAATATTTGCCGTCACAGAGATTACACCCTGTCCGCCAAGTTGCATAAAGTCGAGGGAAGTGGCGTCATCACCACTGACCAGAATGAAATCTTCATCAACCAGCTCTTGGATCTGACTAACCCGCGATAAGTTCCCGGTTGCCTCTTTGATTCCGATAATATTTTTTATTTTCGCCAGGCGACCCACCGTCTCGGGCAGCATATCGCAGCCGGTACGGGAAGGAACGTTATACAGCATCTGAGGCAGATCGGTGCTTTCCGCAATAGCTTTAAAGTGCTGGAAAAGACCTTCCTGAGTAGGACGATTGTAGTACGGGGTCACGGTCAGACAGCCAACCACGCCACTGTTCTCAAAGCGTTTAGTCAGCGCAATGCCTTCTGCGGTTGCGTTAGCACCGGTTCCGGCGATCACCGGAATGCGGCCGTCGGCCAGCTCCAGCGTCAGCATCACCACTTCACCATGCTCTTCATGACTTAGTGTGGCAGATTCACCGGTGGTCCCAACAGAGACAATTGCCGCCGTTCCGCTGGCAACATGATAATCAATCAGTTTTTTCAAACTCGCACGGCAGACATACCCTTTGTCATCCATCGGCGTAACGAGCGCAACAATACTTCCCGTGAACATTTGCCATCCCCTCCACAAACAAGTGCCTCATGGTACGGTTTACGGCACTCTAAAAGCAAGCAGACAACCCGCCAGGTCACTTGGCACAGGGTATTTTTTATGTTTACCTTAGCGTTATCACAATTGCTAATCACTGAGACGTACAGGAAGCATCATTTTGCCGCAGTCACAGCTTCATCATCTGGTTATTACCGCACTGGGAGTTGACCGTCCGGGGATTGTTAATAACATCACCCGCCACGTCAGCAGCTGCGGTTGCAACATTGAAGATAGCCGTCTGGCCATGCTGGGTGAGGAATTCAGTTTTATTATGCTGCTTTCCGGCAGTTGGAATGCGATCACGCTGATCGAGTCCACGCTGCCGCTGAAGGGCGCGGAGCTGGAGCTACTGATCGTGATGAAACGCACCTCGTTCCGCGAACGCCCGGCGATGCCCGCCTCAGTCTGGGTACAGGTCGAGGTTGCCGACTCCCCGCACATTATTGAGCGCTTCACCGATCTGTTTGATTCGCATCAGATGAATATCGCTGAACTGGTCTCCCGTACCCAGCCGGCGCAAGAAAATCAGCCACCATTACTCTATATTCAGATAACCGCCCACAGCCCGGCCAGCCAGGATGCTTCATTTATTGAGCAGGCCTTTAACCGGCTCTGTACAGAGTTGCAGGCACAGGGCACTATTAACGTCGTTCAGTATCCACAGCAAGATGAGAAAACGGAGAGTAGTGATGAATCCACTGAAAGCCGGTGATACCGCACCGAAATTTAGCTTGCCCGATCAGGATGGCGAACAAGTAAATTTAACCGACTTCCAGGGACAGCGCGTTCTGGTCTATTTTTACCCGAAGGCGATGACGCCAGGCTGCACCGTACAGGCGTGTGGACTGCGTGACAGCATGGATGAGCTGAAAAAATCCGGGGTTGAAGTGTTAGGCATCAGCACTGATAAGCCCGAAAAACTGTCGCGTTTTGTCGAGAAAGAGATGCTGAACTTCACGCTGCTTTCCGATGAGAACCATGAGGTTTGCGAGCAGTTTGGCATCTGGGGCGAGAAGACATTTATGGGAAAAACCTATGATGGCATCCATCGCATCAGCTTCCTGATTGGTACAGATGGCAAGGTCGAGAAGGTGTTTGATGACTTCAAAACTGCAAACCACCACGATATCGTGATGGACTACCTGAAGTCTGTCTGAAGATCCGGAGGGCGGAGGTTCTCCGCCCTTTTTGCTTTGCGCCCAGGCCTGGCGCTACTTCAACCTTTTATTATCCATGTGAAGTTCCTCCGGCCAGGCATGCACCACGGCCTTAATCAACGTTGCCAGCGGAATGGCAAAGAACACGCCCCAGAATCCCCACAGCCCGCCAAATATCACCACTGAGAGAATAATCACCAGCGGATGCAGGTTGACCGCTTCCGAAAACAGAACCGGCACCAGAATATTGCCATCCAGCCCCTGAATGATCAGATAAACAATAATCATCGTCCAGAAATCGCCCCCCAGCCCCCACTGTGCCAGCCCAACGCCTATTACCGGGACGGTTACCGCCAGCGCGCCGACATAAGGAATAAGCACCGAGAAGCCGACCAGCACCGCCAGCAGCAGCGCGTAGTTCATGCCGATCGCCAAAAATCCTATCCAGGTAGCGATGCCCACCACCACCATCTCCAGCACTTTGCCACGAATGTAGTTGGAAACCTGCTGGTTCATCTCCAGCCAGACCTGCCCGGCCAGACCCCGATTGCGCGGCAACACGCGGCCGATAGCGGCCAGCATCTGCTCTTTATCCTTCAGCAGGAAGAACACCATCAGCGGCACCAGCACCAGATAGATAGCCAGCGTCATGATCCCTACCAGCGAGGCGAGCGAATATTTTACCAGCTGGTCGCCCATACCGCTGAGGCGGCTGCGCAGGTTTTCCATCACGATATCGACAATGCCGACATCCATCAGCGTAGGGAATCGTTCAGGCAGACGGGTAGCAAACTGATAGAGTTTGTTGAGCATCGTGGGCATTTCATGCGCCAGATTAATCCCCTGCTGCCAGGCGACAGGCGCTACCACCAGCACTAATACCAGCAGCAGAGAGGCGAAAATAATCAATACGATGGTGGTCGCCCAGGTGCGCGAACAGCCCAGACGTTCAAGCCGGACGGTAGGCCACTCCAGCAGATAGGCTACGACTAACGCAACCAGCAGCGGTGCCAGCAGGCCATTAAAGAAAAAGAGAATACAGAAGGCGGCGATCAGAATAGCCAGCAGCGCAATCGCCTGCGGGTCGCTGAAACGGCGGCGATACCACTGTATTAAGAGGTCCAGCATGAAAAACGTCCTTGCGTACTTAGGGGGCACCAGTCTACCTGAAAGGATCAGGCGCTGTCGCGTAACACGCTGGCGGAAAGCCTGGGCTGCGGGCAGGAGAAGAGCCGGAACCTTAATGAAGTTCCGGCTCAAGAGATTAACCAGAATCTGTCAGCAATGCCGGTTCAAAAGAGAACCGGCAGAGGCCCGTTGAGTCAGGCCAGAGGGATTATCCGTTGTGTCGCTGAAGTTCATCAGCTTCAACCGGTTCGGGCCGGCTGGTAACCACCCGGTTACGACCCGCATTTTTTGCCTGATAAAGCGCATCATCGGCCTGTTTAAACACCTGCTCCATCGGCTGGTCATCGGCTGTCCAGAACGCCACGCCAACAGAGATAGAGATGTGGCCTACTACCGGCAGCTCCAGCTCTTCAATCTTCTTACGCACGCGTTCGGCAATCGCAATGGCGATGTCAGGATCGGCACCCGGCATCACCATCATGAACTCTTCGCCGCCGTTACGGCATACCACATCGGTCTGACGTGAGCTTTTGCCCAGCTGCTCCGCCACGCTTTTGATCACGCTGTCACCCACATCGTGTCCCCAGGTATCGTTAACCCGTTTGAAGTGGTCGATATCCAGCGCCAGCACGGCAAAAGGCTGACGGGTTGCCAGGAAATACTCCAGCACTGCATTGAGGCCGCGGCGATTAAGCAGCGCCGTCATCGGGTCAGTCTGCACCTCAAACTTCAGGCGGCCAATTTTATCCTGCAACAGACCGATACCCGCCAGCAAGGCACGCTTGATTTGCGAGGCTTCATAATACCAGGAATAGATACCGTTAATCTCTTTAGAGACGCCGGGGGCATCCATCTGGCTGGCCTTACGCGCCAGCTGCCAGAGCGGTAGCGCAATCCGCCGGGCGAGGATCCACGCGCAAATCAACGTCAGCAGGGCAAAGGGCACGGAGTGTTGCAGCACCTTTAACAGCAGACTGGTAAGAGGTTCGAGCGTTGTCTGAGTCGGCTTCAGCGCCACAATCATCCAGCCCGGCGTCGGGACGCTGGCATAACCAGCCAGCATCGGCTCCCCGCTCTCTTTGGGGATCTGTTGATAACCGTTTCCGTTCTTCTGCTGTAGAGCGCGGCTGATAAGCGGCGCTATTTTCTGCCCAATCAGCCTGCCATTCTGGTGATAGAGCACCCGGTTATCGCCATCCACCACGTACAGCGAGGAGCCGTCGCGGTAGAACTGCTCGCCCAGCAGCTCATTCAGAATGCTTTTTTTCTTCAGGTATATCGTGCCGCCGACAAAGCCCAGATAGCTGCCGGTTTTTGACCAGACGGGATGAGAGACAAACACCATCAAATTATTGGCAGCTGAAATACCTGGTTTGCCAATCAGCGGCTTGCGCTCTGTCAGGGCCTGAGTGGTGGAACTGGTGGTGAGGTGCATGCCTTTCAGCATCAGCGACTCCGGGGAGATCGCTTTTACCCAGCCATTAGCATCCACAATTACCACAGAGTTAAAGCTGTTGGTCTGTTCGCGCAGGCGGTCGACCTCACCCTGCAACGCCGTTTCGTCATCCATGCCCTCGCCCAGCATTTTCGCGCTGTAGGCCAACTGGGACTGAGCCAGCTGAAAGAACATCTCGGTAGTGGATGCGAGTTTGGTGGCGTAGACGCGGTTTGATTCCAGCGTATTGGTGATCAGCACCTCGCGCTGTACGCGCCAGGTGGCGTAGAGGGAGTTGGCCAGTGTAATCACAATGCTGGCCACGGCTAATAATGTAATAAGCGTGCGCAAGTCCGTCCTGGGGCGACTAAGCCTCAGCATGGACTCAACTCGATGAAGTGATTCATTTATAGCGCCTTATGATTTTATGTGCGCGTTTCGTTTAATAACTGCGTGTTATGCCCTGGTGAAGCACACGCCGATTGTACACCTCTCTTGCATTTTGGGAATAATTCGACGGCTTTTGTGCCAATAAAAATTTGATTTAATCGAACGATCGGCACTCAACACATCAAGGCGCGGGAGAGTTAACCTGCTCACTGACGCACCGCCGGTTGATAACGTCCCGAGCTGGCGGCCAGCGATGCAGTTTAAACCGGGCAGGTTACGGGCGAAAATGCGCCGAAGGCAGAGGATGCTCAGGCTTCATAGCCGCTTACATCGGCATCAGCGTATAGCCTTGTTTCTCAAGAGTAGTAATAGTGGTCAGGTTAGAGAGCGCGTGGGTAACATTTTCATCAACCGAGTCAAACGCATAGCGATGCCCGGCAACGGCCTGATCGCAAACGGAAACCACAACGCCCGCCTGACGAAGTCTGGCAATCAGCGGCAGATTGGGATTATCCACCCCAAACGCCTCACGATAACGTTGGTTGTTCAGCACTACCGGCGTGGCGGAGCCAGCTATGGCAACGACAAATTTCAGGCTCTCCAGCGGAACGCCGGAAGCCACATAAAGATTAACCGTGCGGGCCACTTTCTCCAGTTCGGCATTCACTGTTGTTTTCGGCTCGTGCCCATCCTGAACCTGGAAAACCACGTTGTACTGCTCGCCGCTTTGCGGGCGAAAGGCGCTGTCAGGCCGGTTATGGATTTTGCCATACCCTTTAATGGCTGGCGTCTGCCAGAATCCTTCAGGCTGAGTGGTATTGCCTGCGGTCAGGCTGGATACTTTATCGATGATAACGGGCGCTTTGATAGCCGCCACGGTAGCCAGTGAGGCGATAACCGCAACGGCGGTAACATAGAGGGTCTGACGCATCAGCGCATTCTCCGGTTCTGGTGGGCCAGAGGCCCGCGTAATAACAGGGACAACAGAATTACATCGCGAGGAAGGCGTAGCCCTGATTTTCCAGGGTTGAAACCGTGGTCGGGCTGGAGAGCGCGTGCGTCACAGACTTATCAATCCAGTCATGCTGGAAATGGTGGAAGGCCACCGACTGATCGCAGACCGAGACATCCACGCCTTTCGCCCGCAGCTGACTAATCAGCTTGAGGTTAGGATTGTCCATCCCAAACAATTTTTTATACTGATCGTTATTCAGCATTGCTGGCGTGCCGTCGCCCGTCACGGAAACCACAAATTTCAGCTGATCGGCAGGGACGCCGGAAGCGACATAGAGATTCACCACGCGCGCAACCCGCTCAAGACCGAGATTAGGATCGTTCGGCCCATTTTCTGCTTTGGTGATCTGAAAAACGATTTTATTGCTTGCGCCCGCGGCAGGTTTATATGCGACATCAGATTCGTAATGAATTTTACCATATCCGTCGATAGCGGGAGTTGTCCAGAAACCTTCAGGGTCGCTGACTTTATTGCCAAAACGCTCACTCAGTTTATCGACAATTTCGGGGGCTTGAGAAAAACTGGCTCCGACAAAACCGGCTACCACGGCAATGAATAAATAAGATACTACTGGACGCATAGGGTGCTCTCCGCAACAGGGCAACGATTCAGATGGTTCAAATGAGTTACAAGTTGTCGCGGACTTCGGCGACCAGAGGATCTATACCATAGCCAGGGGTCGATGTTTCTCCTGCAAAATGCGAAGCCCCCTAAAGTGCTTTATCGCTGAAATTATTGCACTTTTGTAATATGCAGCATTATTTACCAACAGCATGAAGAGGGAATAAAAATTCAGATCCAGTTAATATTGATACAATTATTTAAAGCCGAAATGGATTAACTTTGAAAGCTATCCAAACAGAAAGAGTAATTATTTTTACGCCTGCCGATAGTAGTCAGGATCTATATTATATAGCGGGACTGTTAAGGTACGCATAATGACGAAATTCCATTCATTATGCTAATAAGCAGTGCAGGCACAGAGGGCTTTGCTCAGCCTCTTTTTCGGAGTAAACCTAATCAAAATACATGCCACCATCAATTTAATTGAATAAATTTACCTAACTTTAATTAAAAAGAGCGCGGCTGGTCACAACGCTACGGGCAAAAAGCAGAGGATAGCGCAGGGAACACCCTTTTTAAGCGTTTCACTAAGGTACTTTCTGCCCTCAAGCTAAAACTGCTACTTTTGGCACCCGCCAAAGGACATTCAATTTTTTGCGGCATTTTCCCCAATTTTGCCGAAACTGACTCCCTGTTTCCCGCTGAAGAGCGTTTCCTTCCCTGTAACTTGTGATTAAGATACCCTGCGAAAAGAGTTGTTCAGCAGGTGCAGACAGAACATTTTGTTTGCCCGTGGGTCAAAACAGGATGTCATCAGAATGGGATTCAGCATGATTAACCGATTGAAGAAATGTGCGCTGGCCTCGCTCATTGTTACGCTGACCACCGCTTCCCTGCCGCTCAGGGCGGACCTCAGCGATAACCTGCCCGATATTGGCACCACCGCAGGAAACACGCTTTCTATCAATCAGGAACTGGCAATGGGCGACTTTTATGTCCGCCAGCTGCGGGCCAGCGCTCCGCTGATCAATGACCCTCTGCTGAATGATTACATTAATCAGCTCGGGCAGCGGCTGGTGACACATGCCTGGTCGGTGAAAACCCCCTTCCACTTTTATCTGATCAGTAATGATGAGATCAACGCCTTCGCCTTTTTTGGTGGCAATGTGGTGCTGCACTCTGCCCTGTTTCGCTATACCGATAATGAGAGCCAGCTCGCCTCGGTCATGGCCCATGAGATTTCACACGTAACCCAACGTCACCTCGCCCGCGCGATGGAAGAGCAGCAGCGTAACGCTCCCCTGACCTGGGTAGGCGCGCTCGGCTCTATTTTACTGGCGATGGCTAATCCTCAGGCAGGTATGGCAGCGTTGAGCGGCACGCTGGCAGGCACCCAGCAGGGCATCATCAGCTTTACCCAGCAGAATGAGCAGGAAGCAGACCGCATCGGCATTCAGGTGCTTCAGCGTGCGGGCTTTGATCCTGAGGCGATGCCCAACTTTCTGCAAAAACTGGCCGATCAGTCGCGCTTCTCTTCAAAACCGCCCGAAATCCTGCTGACGCACCCGCTGCCAGACAGCCGCCTGTCGGATGCACGCAACCGCGCCAATCAGATGAAGCCTGTGGTGGTACAGTCTTCTCAGGACTATTACATGGCGAAGGTCCGGGCGCTGGGCATGTATGCCACGGGGCAGAATCAGCTGACCGATGACATTCTGGCTACGCTGAGCAGAGGCAATACCCGCGAACAGGCGGCGGCGCAGTATGGAAAAGCGGTGCAGTTTCTTCAGGCTAAAAGCTTTGCCAATGCGAAAAAGATTGTGGCGCCGATGCTGGCTAAAGAGCCTTCAAACGCCTGGTATCTCGATATCATGACCGACATCGATATCGGGCTTAAGCAGCCGCAGCAGGCTGTCGCCATGCTGCTGGCGGCAAAAGGGGTGAGCGCCAGCCCGGTGGTGCAGCTGAACCTTGCTAACGCTTATGTGGAAGCGAAGCAGCCCGCCAGCGCCAGCAAAATTCTCTATCGTTACACCTGGGCGCATAAAGAGGACCCTAACGGCTGGGATCTGCTGGCCCAGGCCAGTGCAGATCAGGGGCTGAGCGATGAAGAGCAGGCGGCCCGTGCGGAAAGTCTGGCTCTTCACGGTCAGCTCGATCAGGCGATCCGCAGCCTGAGCAGCGCCAGCTCCGCCGTGCCGTTAGGCAGCCTGAAGCAGGCCCGTTACGATGCACGCATCGATCAGTTCCGCCAGCTACAGGAACGTTACCGCAAATATCAGAAATCATAATTGGGTAGAAAAAATGTCTGAAGTGCAGATTTATCATAATCCCCGCTGTGCCAAAAGTCGGGAAACGCTGTCGCTGATCCGGGAAAAGGGCGTTGAGCCACAGATTATTCTTTATCTGGACTCTGCCCCGGATGTGGCAACGCTGAAGCGGCTGGTAGAGATGCTCGGCTTCAGCTCGGCACGGGAGCTGATGAGGAAGAAAGAGGAGATCTATAAGACGCTGGCGCTTGAAGATCAAACGTTGAGTGAGGCGCAGCTGCTGCGGGCGATGGCGGAAAATCCAATCCTGATTGAGCGGCCAATTGTGATCAATAAGGGGAAAGCGCGCTTAGGCCGCCCGCCTGAGCAGGTTCTGACGATCCTGTAAAAAGTCAGAGACCCAGCGCCTCCTTCACAAACGGAATGGTCAGCTTACGCTGGGCACTGATAGAGGCGCGATCCAGTTTATCCAGCGTTACGAACAGCGTACGCATCTCACGATCCAGCCTTTTCAGCAGGAAACGCCCCACATCTTCCGGTAGCTCAAACCCACGTAATCTGGCCCGCAGTTGCAACGCCTGCAACTTGTCTTCATCAGATAACGGCTGAAGCCGGTATATCTGCCCCCAGTCGAGACGGGAAGCGAGATCGGCTAACTTAAGGTTCAGCTGGCGGGGAGGACGATCGGCCGTGATCAGTAAACGGGTTCTGCCCGTTTCGAGAATACGGTTATAAAGGTCGAAAATTGCCATTTCCCAGGGTTCATCCCCGGCAATGCATTCAATATTGTCGATGCAGATCAGCGGCAGCTGCTCCATTCCGTCCAGCACTTCCGGCACGAACCAGGTACGCTTATCCAACGGAACATAGCCCACGGCTTCGCCACGGGCGGAAAGCTCTGCACAGGCTGCATGCAGTAAATGGCTGCGACCGCTCCCTTCACGCGACCAGAAATAGAAGTAGCTGCCATGCTCCTGCTGCAACGCGCTTTGCAGTGCGGCGATCAGCGAGGGGTTCTCCCCCGGCCAGAAACTGGCGAAGGTTTCATCATCGGGCAGATAGAGTGGCAAAGAGAGCTGTGCCGGTGTGTTCAGAAGCACCTCAGTAGTGATCGGGCAAAATCCGGCTGGAGTTTATCACAAGTTTCTTCCGTTAATAAACGCAGGCCGGATCTGCCGCCTTATGGACGATCCCGATCTTCAGGATCAAGCACCACTTCTTCCGGACGCACCAGGCTGATCAGCTTAAAGATCAGGCTCAGCAGAACGCCGACAATGGTCGCCAGCGCCATCCCTTTCAGCTCGGCCGCACCAATGTGTACGGTAGCGCCGCTGACGCCAATAATCAGGATCACCGAGGTGAGGATCAGGTTCTGCGCCTTGTTATAATCCACTTTTGACTCGATTAACACGCGGATACCGGAAGCGCCAATCACGCCGTACAGCAGCAGCGACACGCCGCCCATTACCGGCACCGGAATCGCCTGAATGGCTGCCGCCAGCTTACCCACGCAGGAGAGCAGGATAGCGAGGATAGCCGCCCCGCCGATTACCCAGGTGCTGTAGACGCGGGTAATTGCCATCACTCCGATATTTTCGCCATAGGTAGTATTAGGCGTAGAGCCAAAGAAGCCGGAGAACACGGTTGAGATGCCGTTAGCAAACATCGAACGGTGCAGGCCCGGATCTTTCAGCAGATCTTTTTTCACAATGTTGGCGGTGACCACCAGATGCCCTATGTGCTCGGCAATCACCACCAGCGCTGCCGGCAGAATAGTCAGCATGGCTACCCATTCGAAACGGGGCTTGTAGAAGGTGGGCAGCGCAAACCAGGGGGCAGCCTCTACCGCAGACCAGTTCACAATGCCCATTGCCGAAGAGAGCGCATAGCCCACCAGCACGCCGATCAGAATCGGGATAATCGCCATAAAGCCGCGGAACAGGACGGAACCAAATACCGTTACAGCAAGGGTGACCATCGAAATAATGATGGTTCTGCTCTCTACAGCAGCGCCATTAGCAGGCAGCAGCCCCGCCATATTTGCCGCCACGCCCGCCAGCTCCAGGCCAATCACCGCCACAATTGCGCCCATTGCGGCAGGTGGGAACATCACGTCCAGCCAGCCCGTTCCCGCCTTTTTAACGATCAGCGCCACCAGGCAGAACAACACGCCACAAAGAATAAACCCGCCCAGCGCCACTTCATAGCCCAGCGGCAGCAGGAGTAATACTGGCGAAATAAAGGCAAAACTGGAGCCGAGGTAGGCAGGGATTTTTCCCTTACAGATAAAGAGATAGAGCAGCGTACCCAGCCCGTTAAACAGCAACACCGTGGCCGGGTTGATGTGAAACAGAATCGGCACCAGTACCGTGGCGCCAAACATGGCGAACAGATGCTGGAAGCTTAGCGGAATAGTTTGCAGCAGCGGCGGACGCTCGCTGACGCCAATTGCACGACGAGTCATAGTATTACCCTTAGTTTACCCCAATAAAAAGCCGACTCTGCGGTCGGCTTGATACTTAATCATTCATCTGTATAACCCGTTAAGGCAGATCAGATGTTTCAGCCCAGCTGTTATCGCCGCAGTGAGTTTGGCCCCTGCCCGCGCACGAGAACCGCAGCGTACAAAAAGTACGTGAAGATTATTCGCGTTGCTCGCCCTGTGGCCCCGCTTGCAGAGGTTCAAATTGGCAAATAAGCCAGGCTGGATCATTCTCATTTGGTTCCGAAGATCTTATCGCCCGCGTCGCCCAGGCCGGGGATGATATACCCCTTCTCATTCAGCCCCTGGTCAACTGACGCGGTGTAAAGCTCAACGTCCGGGTGCGCTTTTTCCAGCGCGGCAATTCCTTCCGGTGCGGCGACCAGTACCAGCACTTTGATGCTGGTGCAGCCCGCCTTCTTCAGCAGGTCGATAGTGGCGATCATTGAGCCGCCGGTAGCCAGCATCGGATCAACCACCAGCGCCATACGCTCTTCAATGTTTGACACCAGCTTCTGGAAGTAGGGCACCGGCTCCAGCGTCTCTTCATCACGGTAAACGCCCACTACGCTGATACGGGCGCTGGGAACGTGCTCCAGCACGCCTTCCATCATGCCAAGACCGGCACGCAGGATCGGCACCACGGTAATTTTCTTGCCTTTGATCTGCTCAATCTCGACCGGGCCGTTCCAGCCTTCAATGGTCACCGTTTCGGTTTCCAGGTCGGAGGTGGCTTCATAAGTCAGCAGACTTCCCACTTCTGAGGCGAGTTCACGAAAACGCTTGGTGCTTACGTCATGTTCACGCATCAGGCCCAGTTTATGTTTGACCAGAGGGTGTTTGACTTCCACGATCTTCATTGTTGTACTCCCGGAGTGTTAAGCTGCAAAAAAAAATCGCGAGATTATAGCGCCATTTACGCCAGACGCCATATGACTTAGTACAACTTCTGTTAATTCCTCCTCTCCCCCTTAAAGAATTGGCTAAAATTCAGTTATCCGCAACGCGTCATAAGATGGCACTCGCAAACGTTTGCCTGCGCTGTTAGAATTGCCGCGCTTTATTTTCCATACCACCAACCGCAAACCGCGTGGGGATCCGCAGTGACCGACAAAACCTCTCTCAGCTATAAAGACGCCGGCGTAGACATCGACGCGGGTAATGCTTTAGTCGATCGTATTAAAGGCGTAGTGAAAAAGACTCGTCGCCCGGAAGTGATGGGTGGACTGGGCGGTTTCGGTGCCCTTTGTGCCCTGCCGCAAAAATACCGCGAGCCGGTTCTGGTTTCCGGCACTGACGGCGTTGGCACCAAGCTGCGTCTGGCGATGGACCTTAAACGCCACGATACCATCGGTATCGACCTGGTCGCGATGTGCGTGAACGATTTGGTGGTACAGGGCGCCGAGCCGCTGTTCTTCCTGGATTATTATGCCACCGGCAAACTGGATGTGGAGACCGCGGCCAGCGTGATCACCGGCATCGCTGAAGGCTGTTCACAGTCTGGCTGTGCGCTGGTAGGTGGCGAAACGGCTGAAATGCCGGGCATGTATCATGGCGAAGATTATGACGTCGCAGGCTTCTGCGTTGGCGTAGTAGAAAAGTCAGAGATCATCGACGGCAGCAAGGTGCAGGATGGCGACGTGCTGATTGCGCTGGGTTCCAGCGGCCCGCACTCTAACGGTTATTCGCTGGTGCGTAAAATCCTGGAAGTCAGCAAAACCGACCCGGAAGCGACTCAGCTGGAAGGCAAAACGCTGGCTGACCACCTGCTGGAGCCTACCCGTATTTATGTTAAAAACCTGCTGAGCCTGATTGAACAGGTAGAGGTGCACGCCATCTGCCACCTGACCGGCGGCGGCTTCTGGGAAAATATTCCTCGCGTCCTGCCAGAGAACACCCAGGCGGTGATTGAAGAGTCAAGCTGGCAGTGGCCTGCGGTATTTGGCTGGATGCAGGAAGCGGGCAACGTCAGCCGTCACGAGATGTATCGCACCTTTAACTGTGGCGTGGGCATGCTGATCGCCCTCAGTGCAGAAGAAGCGGATAAAGCGGTTCAGCTGATGACCGACGCGGGCGAAAAAGCCTGGAAAATTGGCGTGATCAAAGCGTCTGATTCTGATGAGCGTGTGGTCATTAACGCATGAAAAGAGTGGTGGTGTTGATTTCGGGACAGGGAAGCAACCTTCAGGCAATCCTGAATGCGTGTGAGCAGGGCCAGATCAACGCCAGCGTTGCTGCCGTGTTCAGCAATAAATCAGAGGCGTTTGGCCTGACGCGAGCGCGTGAAGCGGGCGTGCCTGCCCATGCGCTGGCCGCTTCCCAGTTTGCAGACCGCGAGGCGTTCGACAACCAGCTGATGCTGGAAATCGATGCTTATGCGCCCGATCTGGTGGTGCTGGCTGGCTATATGCGTATTCTCAGCCCGGCTTTTGTGCAGCACTATGCCGGACGCATGCTTAACATCCACCCTTCCCTGCTGCCGAAATACCCCGGCCTGCACACCCATCGCCAGGCTATGGAAAATGGTGATGAAGAGCACGGCACCTCGGTGCATTTTGTGACCGAGCAGCTGGATGGCGGCCCGGTGATCCTACAGGCAAAAGTGCCGGTCTTTGCGGAAGACAGCGAAGAGGATGTGACCGCGCGTGTGCAGCATCAGGAGCACGCTATCTACCCGCTGGTAGTCAGCTGGTTTGTGGATGGCAGAGTGGAGATGCGGGACAACGCCGCCTGGCTGGATGGCGAAAAGCTGCCTGAAGAGGGGCACGCCTTCGACTGACCGCTGATACTGGTGCGCCGACTATGATCAAAACAAAACACCCGGTGAACTTCATCGGGTGTTTTTTTATGCGGCTGGCGTTTTGTCAGCCGTAGCGCCCGGTAATATAATCTTCGGTACGGCGCTGGCGCGGCGTAGTAAAGAGTTCGTCCGTCTCGCCAAACTCCACCACGCTGCCCTGATGCATAAAAGCGGTGAAATCGGATACCCGCGCCGCCTGCTGCATATTATGGGTGACAAGGATCAGCGTAAAGTGCTGCTTAAGCGTGCTCATCAGCTCTTCTATCACCAGCGTGGAGATGGGGTCCAGCGCCGACGTTGGTTCATCCAGCAGCAAAATTTCAGGTTCGATCGCAATAGCTCGCGCAATCACCAGCCGCTGCTGCTGCCCGCTGGAGAGGGTCAGGGCATTCTGCCAGAGATTATCTTTCACCTCGGCCCATAATGCCGCAGCGCGTAAGGCCCGCTCTACCGCCTCATCCAGAACCCGTCGGTCGCGCACGCCCTGTAAGCGCAGGCCATAGACCACGTTTTCGTAAATGGTTTTCGGAAACGGATTCGGGCGCTGAAACACCATCCCTACCCTTCTGCGTAGCGCGGCCAGATCCTGAGTTGCAGACATAATCGACTGCTGATGCAGGCGAATATCCCCTTCGGTCCGGCAGCCATCAATCAGCTCGTTCATCCGGTTCAGACTGCGTAACAACGTCGACTTACCGCAGCCTGAAGGGCCAATCAGTGCGGTAATCCGGTTTTCAGGGAAGCGCTGCGAGATGCTTTTTAACGCCTGCTTTTCGCCATACCACAGGGAAAAATTCTCCAGCTCCAGCGAGCACGCCAGCTCTTCAGGGATCGCCATATTTCTCACTCAGTTCATTAATGTGCGATAACGTTCACGCAGACGATGACGCAACGCCATCGCCAGCACATTCAGCGCCAGAATAATTGTCACCAGCAGCAGCGCGGTAGCGAATACCAGCGGCCTGTCTGCCTGCGCGTTAGGGCTTTGAAACGCCAGGTCATAGATTTGAAAGCCCAGATGCATAAATTTGCGGTCCAGGTGCAGATAGGGAAAGACCGCATCCACCGGCAGCTCGGGCACCATCTTCACCACGCCCACCAGCATCAGCGGTGCCGTTTCCCCCGCTGCACGCGCCACCGCCAGGATAAGCCCGGTCAGCATCGCCGGAACCGCCAGCGGCAGCGTGACGTGCCACAGCGTTTCCGCCTGCGTGGCCCCCAGCGCCAGCGAACCCTGGCGTAAGGAGTTGGGAATGCGTGACAGCCCCTCTTCAGTCGCCACAATCACCACCGGCAGCGTCAGTAGTGCTAACGTCAGTGAGGCCCACAGCAGGCCGGGCGTGCCGAACGTCGGGTTGGGCAGAGCATCGGCGAAAAAGAGCCTGTCCAGGCTTCCGCCTGCCAGCCAGACAAAGAAGCCCAGGCCAAAGACGCCATATACGATAGAGGGCACGCCAGCCAGGTTCACCACCGCAATCCGTACCAGCCGGGTCATCAGCCCGTTTCCGGCATACTCATGCAGCCAGATAGCCGCAACGACGCCGAGCGGCATGACCACCACGGACATCAGCAGCACCATCAGCACCGTGCCAAATATAGCTGGAAAAACGCCGCCTTCGCCCACGCTTTCACCCGACGTACCGCTGATGAAATGCCATACCTGCCAGGCAAAGTGCAGCCCCTTCTCGCTATAGCTCATTGCGTTAGGGTACCAGGCCGATAAAATCTGATTGAGCGGGATAAAGTGCTGCTGACCCTGCGCATCGCGCAGGATCAGCACCGTACTGCTGCTTTCGCTGGTGAGATCTTTAAGCTGCTGCGCTTTCAGCGCAAACTGACGCTGCAACTCTGTGCTGTCCGCCTGATGGATTGACTGCGCCTGGGCAGTGTACTGATTTTCCTGCTGAAGCCGGTGCTGACGCTGCGCCAGCTGGTTCAGCTCACTGTTAAGCCTGGCCATGCTGATACGGCGTATCTTCTCCGCCTGTGACAGTTGCTGATGAGACTGTTTGATGCGCAGCTGTAGGGCGCGCATCATATTGCGGGCGACCAGCGGCTGTCCGTTCTCCAGCAGCCCGTCAAACCAGCCATACGCCATGCCGCCCGATCGCCGCTGGAGCGCAATCACCCCGGTTGGCGCTTCCTGAGCCACAATCTGATAACTCAACAGGCTCTGGAAATCGGTGGCGGCAAAATCGCGATTCCCGGTTTTGATCAGATAGCGCGTCAGTTCCTGCGGCAAACCTGACGGCAGCGCCCGGCCACTGGCCTGAAGCTGTTGGCGGGATACCTTCTCTTTTTGAACAACTTCGCCCAGTACCTGTGAGGTGCCGACGGTTTGCTGCACAGTAAAGAGCGTCACTGTCTGAGGCCAGAAATAGCGAAAGCCCTGCCAGGCCAGCAGCGCAATCAGCAAAACAAAGGCCAGCAGGCTGACCGCGACCGCCCCGCCCGTTAACCAGCGCCAGCGGTGGTTATTTGTCACGGCGCTCATGGCTGCCCCTCCTGTTGTCCATATTGCTGACGCAGCCGCTGACGAATAAGCTCTGCCAGGGTATTCACAATCAGCGTAAAGATCAGCAGCACCAGGGCGCTTAAAAACAGAATGCGGTAATGTGCGCTGCCTGCGGCCGCTTCCGGCATCTCAATAGCTACATTGGCAGCCAGTGTGCGTACCCCCTGCAACACGCCGCCTTCCGTCACCGGCGTGTTTCCTGTTGCCATCAGCACTATCATTGTTTCTCCCAGCGCCCGGCCAAAACCGATCATCAACGCGGCAAAAATGCCGGATGAAGCTCCCGGAACCACCACGCGGATCAGGGTTTGCCACGGCGTGGCCCCCAGCGCCAGCGACCCCTGCCCCAGCGAGGCGGGTACGCTGAAGATAGCATCTTCCGCCAGCGTGAAAATCAGCGGCACCAGCGCAAAGCCCATAGCAACGCCTGCGATCAGTAAATTGCGCTGCTGGTAATTCTGGCTGAAGCGTTCCGCCAGGCCATTTTCAAACAGCTGCTGCTCAAGCAGAGGGATCAGCCACAGGGAGAGTACGCCCGTCAGCAGCATCAGCGGTAACAGAACCCAGATTTCCCGGCCTTCCCTGCAAAGACGGCGACGCCATGCGGGCGATAACCGCTGTGAACCCCAGCTGCACAGCAGCAGAACGCCAGCCAGCAGCAGCGGTAGCAGCAGCACACCCAGCAATCTGTCAGCCAGCTGAGGAGCCAGCCACAGCCCGGCAATCAGACCGATCACCACGCTGGGTAACGCCCCCATCATCTCTATTGCCGGTTTGACCCAGCGCCGGAGGCCAGGCGCCATAAACCACGCGGTGTACATCGCCGCCGCCAGCGCCAGCGGCGTGGCAAACAGCATCGCCAACCCTGCGGCTTTCAGGGTACCCACTACCATGGGCACCAGGCTGTACTTGCCCTGATATTCATCGTTAGCAGAGGTGGATTGCCAGACGTAATCCGCAGCTGGATAGTGCTCATACCAGACTTTCTGCCAGAGGTTCCGCCAGCTGATATCTGGCCAGGGATTGGTAAGCCGGTAGTGTCTCCAGACGCCTTCATGCTCCAGCAGCAAACCATCGCCGCGTGGGGCAAAGGTAGCGAGTCCGGCCCCGCCGTGAAGCTGACTGGATAAGATGGCGCCCTGCTGTTTGCTGGCATAGAGCCTGAGTTCACCAGCCGGGCTTAGCGTGGCAAAAACGCGGCGATGCGCTTCAGTTATCAGCACGCCCTGCTCTTCAGCCCCGGCAAACTGGCGGATGTACCGCAACTGCGGCCCGGATTCGCTGGTGATATCAAACCACTGAGAAATGCCATGGCTGTCTGCTATCAGCAGTGAGCTTCCTCCGCTCATCAGGGCAATACGCGCGGGCACGCTATTCAGCGTGTGCGTATCGCGCAGCTCCAGGCCCTGCGGCGTTATGTTCCAGACGCGTAAAAGGGTGCCTGAAACGGTGAACAGGCGTTGCCCGTCGGGCGAAAGCAGCAGTTGCGTCACGCCAGGCAAGTTCACCTTAAAGATCTCAGCTGCGGTATTAAGCTGGTATTTGATCAGGGTGATCTGCTGCGCGCTGGCCTGAGCCACCAGCCAGCTCTGCTCATCCGGCTGGGCCAGGGTGAGGAGGGAGGCATCAGGATCGCTGCCTGCCAGCGGTTTGTCACCTAAGGGGAATCGCCAGAGCGGTTCGTTGGTCACCGTGCTGAACTGAGGCTGCACCAGCACCAGCCCGCTTTCACTCTGTAATAAAATGCTGCGATCATCAGGGGTGGAGACGGCAGAAACGGTGCCACGGCTCAGAGGATAAGGTGCAGAGGCGGCCTGACTGCTCAGAGGAATAAAAAAGCCCTGCCCTTGCTTATCAATACGCCAGCCCCACCGCTGCCCCGCATCCATTCCCATCGCTACTGAAGGTGGAGAAGGCGGCAACACAATCTGCTGTTCGTTGCTCAGTGAGGGCGCGGCAAACAGCGGCACAACGACCCACAGCAGCCAGACGAAGAGTAAAAACATCACCAGCAGAATAGCCAGCCCACAAATCCTTACGACGCGGCGAGTCAGCCGGTCGATAAACCGACGGCGGCGGCCGTTGAACTGTGCAGGGATAGGGGTCGAGCTCATGCGTTAAGGGCTTTCCAGTGCGCGTAGAAGTCGCTATGTTGCCCTTATAAGATTAATAAGACAATCAACAATGTCCGTTGGACTTTGCTGCCATACTCTCGCCATAATGAAAGCAGACAATGGCCGATCAAAACAGGATCTGCAGACGGAGTAAAAATGGGTCAGGAAAAGCTGTATATAGAAAAAGAGTTGAGTTGGTTGTCGTTTAACGAACGCGTGCTTCAGGAAGCGGCGGATAAGACCAATCCCCTCATTGAGCGTATGCGTTTTCTGGGTATCTATTCCAATAACCTTGAAGAGTTCTATAAGGTTCGCTTTGCCGACCTGAAACGCCGCATTTTGATTGGCGAAGAGCAAGGTTCTCCCTCTACCCCGCGCCATTTGTTAAAAAAAATCCAGGCCCGCGTTCTGAAAGCGGATCAGGAATTTGACAGCCTTTATAACGATCTGTTGCTGGAGATGGCGCGCAACCAGATCTTCCTGATCAATGAACGTCAGCTCTCGCCCAATCAGCAAAGCTGGTTGCGCCACTACTTTAAGCATCATCTGCGTCAGCACATTACGCCTATTCTGGTGAACCACGACACGGATCTGATTGAATTCCTTAAGGATGATTACACCTACCTGGCGGTAGAAATTATCCGCGGCGAGGAGATCAGCTATGCCCTGCTGGAAATTCCCTCCGACAAGGTGCCCCGCTTTGTGAATCTGCCGCCGGAGACGCCTCGCCGCCGCAAGCCAATGATTCTGCTGGATAACATTCTGCGCTACTGTCTCGGCGATATTTTCCGTGGCTTCTTTGATTACGATGCGCTCAATGCCTATTCGATGAAGATGACGCGCGATGCGGAATATGACCTGGTCACCGAGATGGAATCCAGCCTGCTGGAATTAATGTCCTCCAGCCTTAAGCAGCGTTTAACCGCTGAGCCGGTGCGTTTCGTTTATCAGCGCGATATGCCGGACACGATGGTGGAGATGCTGAGCAAAAAGCTGAACATCACCAACTACGACTCTATCGTGCCGGGTGGCCGTTATCATAACTTTAAAGATTTCATCACTTTCCCAAATGTTGGCAAAGCAAACCTGGTGAACAAGCCGCTGCCTCAGCTGCGGCACATCTGGTTTGACCGTTTCCGGAACGGCTTCGACGCCATCCGTAACCGCGATGTGCTGCTTTACTATCCCTACCACACTTTCGAGCATGTGCTGGAGCTGCTGCGCCAGGCTTCCTTCGACCCTGCCGTGCTGGCTATCAAAATCAATATTTACCGGGTAGCCAAGAACTCGCGCATTATTGATGCGATGATCCACGCGGCTTACAACGGCAAGAAGGTTACCGTGGTGGTGGAGCTTCAGGCTCGCTTTGATGAAGAAGCCAATATTCACTGGGCGAAGCGGCTGACGGAAGCAGGTGTGCATGTGATTTTCTCTGCCCCTGGTCTGAAAATTCACGCCAAGCTGTTTTTGATCTCCCGCCGTGAAAACGGGGAGATAGCCCGCTATGCGCATATCGGCACCGGCAATTTCAACGAAAAAACGGCCCGTATCTATACCGATTATTCGCTGTTAACCGCTGATGCGCGGATCACCAACGAAGTGCGCCGGGTGTTTAACTTTATTGAAAACCCCTATCGTCCGGTGACGTTTGAACATCTGATGGTTTCGCCGCAGAACTCCAGGCAGATGCTCTATCAGCTGATTGACAACGAAATTGCCAATGCCCAGCAAGGGACGCCAGCGGGCATCACGCTCAAGGTGAATAACCTGGTAGATAAAGGTCTGGTAGACCGGCTTTACACCGCTTCCAGCGTCGGCGTGAAGGTGAACCTGCTGATCCGCGGCATGTGCTCGCTGATCCCAAATCTGGAAGGTATTAGCGAAAACATACGCGTGATCAGTATTGTGGATCGCTATCTGGAGCATGATCGCGTCTACATTTTTGATAACGGCGGGGATAAAAAAGTCTATCTCTCCTCCGCTGACTGGATGACCCGCAATATCGATTACCGTATTGAGGTCGCCGTCGCCATTCTTGACCCTATTCTGAAACAGCGTGTGCTGGATATTATTGGCATACTGTTGAGTGATACGCTTAAGGCGCGCTTTGTAGATAAAGAGCTGAGTAACCGCTATGTTCCCCGCGGCAATCGCCGTAAGGTACGCGCCCAGCTTGCTATCTACGATTACATTAAAACTCTGGAACAACCTGACTAACTCACTATGCCAATATCCCAGAAAAATACGCCTAAACCGCAGGAATTTGCCGCCATCGACCTGGGCTCAAACAGTTTTCACATGGTGATTGCCCGCGTGGTAGATGGCGCCATGCAGGTGCTCGGCAGGTTGAAGCAGCGCGTCCAACTAGCCGATGGGCTGGATCACAACAATGTGCTGAGTGAAGCCGCTATCCAGCGCGGGTTGACCTGCCTTGCTCTGTTTGCAGAACGCCTCCAGGGCTTCAGCCCTGCTAACGTGACGATTGTGGGTACGCATACCCTGCGTGAAGCGGTCAATGCTGAAGACTTTTTGCGGCGGGCAGCGGATGTCATTCCCTATCCGATTGAAGTAATCTCCGGCAATGAAGAGGCCCGTCTGATTTTTATGGGCGTTGAGCACACGCAGCCGGAGAAAGGCCGCAAGCTGGTTATCGATATCGGTGGCGGCTCTACTGAGATGGTGATAGGCGAAGATTTCGAGCCAAAGCTGGTTGAGAGCCGCCGTATGGGCTGCGTCAGTTTTGCCAACCTCTATTTCCCCGGCGGCGTGATCAGCAAAGAGAACTTCCGCCGCGCCCGCCTTGCCGCCGCACAGAAGCTTGAAACCATGGCCTGGCAGTACCGCCTGACGGGCTGGCAGTACGCCCTTGGCGCTTCTGGCAGCATCAAAGCAGCTTGCGAAGTGCTGCTGGCGATGGGTGAAAAAGAGAAAGTCATCACCCCCGAGCGGCTGGAGATGCTCTATGACGAGGTGATCAAACATAAATCGTTTGAGGCGCTGAGTCTGCCAGGCCTTTCTGAAGAGCGTAAAGCGGTCTTTGTTCCCGGCCTTGCCATTCTTTGTGGCGTTTTTGATGCACTGGCTATCCGCGAGCTGCGGCTTTCTGACGGTGCGCTGCGTGAAGGCGTGCTGTATGAGATGGAAGGCCGTTTTCGCCATCAGGATATCCGCAGCAGAACGGCGCAGAGTCTGGCAAACCATTACGCTATTGACAGCGATCAGGCAAAGCGGGTGCTGGAAACCACCGAGAAGCTCTATCTACAGTGGCGCGATCAGAATTCCAAGCTGGCCAATCCGCAGCTTTCTGCTCTGCTTAAATGGGCGGCGATGCTGCATGAGGTGGGTCTGACCATCAATCACAGCGGGATGCAGCGTCACTCCTCCTATATTCTGCAAAACACCAATATGCCGGGCTTCAATCAGGATCAGCAAACCTTGCTGGCGACGCTGGTTCGCTTCCACCGCAAAGCGGTGAAAGTGGATGAGATGCCGCGGCTGACGCTGTTCAAGAAAAAACAGTTTCTGCCGCTGGTGTTTTTACTACGTCTGGGCGCTCTGCTTAACAATCAGCGCCAGGCTACCTCCACTCCAGACTTGCTGAAGCTGGAAACCAATGACGGCCACTGGACGTTAACATTCCCGGCAGACTACTTCAGCCAGAACAACCTGGTGCAGCTCGATCTGGAGCGCGAACAGAGTTACTGGAAAGATGTCACGGGCTGGCAGCTGATGATCCAGGAGGAGACAGCATCATGATCCTTCGTCCCGATAACTACTACACCGAGAAATATCAGCTCTCCCCTACCCATTCCGAGGTGCTGGAAGCGGTGGATCGTATCCCTCCTGGCCGCGCTTTAGATGTGGGATGTGGCAACGGCAGGAATGCCCTCTGGCTTAACCTGAAGGGTTTTGAGGTGACCGGCTGGGATAACAATCCGGCCAGCCTGGCACGTCTGAACCAGATTATTGCCGAGGAGAACCTTCGGGGAATTGTCACCGCGCAGAAAGATCTCAATACCTGGCGCTTCAACGGTGCCTGGGATTTTGTCTTCTCTACCGTGGTAATGATGTTTCTACAGCCTGAGACGATCCCTCAGCTGATTGCAGATATGCAGGCCAGCACGGTTAAGGGTGGCTATAACCTGATTGTGGCCGCGATGGATACTGAAGATTATCCCTGCGACCAGGGCTTCCCGTTTGCGTTTAAGTCAGGCGAGCTTAGCGATTATTACCGTAAGTGGCACATCGTTAAATATAACGAGCATGTTGGCCAGCTTCACCGCACCGATGAGCATGGCAACCGCATTCCCCTGCGGTTTGCCACGCTGCTGGCGCAAAAAGAGATGATCAAAGCGTAAAGCGGCACGGGCGAAATCAAATCGCCCGTGTTACCCCAATCAATTCCCTTAAAGGCCGCTCCCCGCCGATACTCTCTCCCTGCAAATAGTCCACACCCAGCCGACGCAGCTCTTCCTCCACTTCCTGTGAACTGACTCCCCCGGCTATTACCTGCATTTTCCTGGATTTGGCTAACCCGCAGAGGGCCTGGATCACCTGATAATCCAGGCTGCTTTGCAGCATGTTCCCTACAAAACGGGCATCAATCTTCAGCAAATCGCCCTCCAGCGCCGGTAAGCTGGCATAACTGGCAAATTTGCCGCCAAATTCTGTAATCGCCACCGCACAGCCCAACAGGCGAAGCTGCGCAATGGCGCTGCATCCCCAACTGGTGTGGCTGAGCAAAGGAGAGTCCGGCACCTGAACAATCAGTTGCCAGGGTTCCAGCCGGTATGCCTCCAGATAGTGCGCAATCTCTTTTACCAGCCGGGGCCGACAGAGAGTGGAGATAAAAAGCGGAATAGCGAACCGGCTGCCCGGCAGCGCCCGACGATACCGATCAATAAAAGCCAGCGACTGCTCGATCATCCAGCGGTCCACATCCCAGGTTAACCCAAATTCTTCCAGCTGAGCTGGCAATATTGGCTGCCCCGCCCGATCGCGCATCCGCATGGTGATAGCGTAGAAATCATCGCCTCTGATCCCTTTGACGCGCTGTACCCACAGCGGATAGCCCTGCTGGCTTAACGTGGCTTTGATCTCATTCAGCAAAGCCACTTTTTCCGCGACGCGGCGCTGTACCGGCAGGCTGTTATTTTGCAGCAAATTCTCAGCCATACCGGTTTTCAGCGACTGTTCCGCCATAGCGCTCATCTCACCCAGCAGTTCATAGAGGTGCGTGACCGGACGCCGCACGCTACAGTAACTGAATCCAATTTCAGGATGAATGGGCAGCCCCTCCCATTGCAGGTGGTACGCCTTTATGCTGGTGGTGATCGTTTCGATACGAGCCTGGTGGCCGCTGTAATTCAGCCTGATAACCAGGTCGAAGCCCGGCAGCTGGTAGACCTCCTCCCCTGGCTGCAACGCCGACCCCAGGTGCGCAGCCAGGCCACGTTTGTAGTTAATCCGCAGACGAAGCCCATAGATCCGGCTCAGCCGATCCAGATCGGGCACGCTGAGAAAACAGAGGATATTCAGAGGGCTTTCTGCCAGGTCTGCACTTAACGCACGCAAATTGGGAAGGTTAAAGACCGGATCTCGCAGCGCCGTCTGTTTTGCCCGAGCCAGCATCTGCCGCTGACGGGTGCTGATGGATGCCATTAGCAGAATAGTAAGGCTGAAAACCAGCAGGTTAGCGGACATCACGGCGAGGTGGTACGGCTCGGTGCCGTAAGAAAGGAAGCGATCCCGGAGCTGATAAAGCAGTACCAGTAATACCGCCCAGCTTAGCGAGGTAAAAAGATAGCCAAAACGCATGGCTGACCAGAGCATTAATGGCAAAATTAACGGCAGACCGTAATCGCTGGCCAGTAAATTTTGCTGATTTTTGTGAGCCACAAAAAGCATGACCAGCAGGAAAGCAACCAGCGCTGACCAGCAGAGCACCTCTTCTCTGCTCACCGTGGGAGCAGCCTGCTTACGAATTCGCAGGAAAATCACTTTAGCCAGCCTGGGCTTACGCAGGCAGCGAATAGCAAAATAATAGACCTGAATCATCGTCAGGCAGGAAAGCAATAAAGACTGAAAGTTTAATAAAATATGCAGCGAAAACAGTTCAGGACTGAAAACGGTTCCGTTACGGGAGACAAAACCTGAATAAGCCACCGCCTGCATACCGAGGATAAACAATAACGGCGTCAGAAAAGCCAGCCACAGCAGGCGCACCTTCATCAGGCTGGTCCCGCCATAATCCGCATTCCATCGCCGTCCGGCATGCAGCTTATAACCTTTCCACCCCAGCGCCAGCGAGCCTGCTGTTGCCAAAACGATCAGCGCGGCAGGCACCAGGCTGTAACGCTGAAAATAGTAAAGAGAGAGTCCCAGAATTAATCCCGGCATCGCTCGCCAGTCGAACACCAGCAGAAAAGCAATATGCATTGCCAGCGGAAGGTAGATCAGATAGACATAGCCGCTTTCAATGCCCAGACGGACAGAAAGTTGGGTGGAGAGCGGCATCAGGAGCAGAGGTAAAATTAACGGTAATCCTGACGAACTCTGGTTAAAGCGGGCGATCCAACTGCTGATTCTCATTAGGCTCAATAGTTCTGTTATGTTGCTGATGATTTAAACAGAGCGTTCCTGATGCAAAAGGGGGTCAGTGGGTCATAGTAGGATCGCTGGAGGGAAGGATTTTGATCTGCGTCAAACCAGACCTTTTTTACTCCGCCTGTTATGCCGCCGTTTACCTTTCCTTCAAAATCGCGCAGGTAAAATTTTGTTGGAAATTTCATCATGGCAAGGGCGCATTACGTTGACCTGATACGGTAGCTGTGTCTAAATTATGCCATCGCCTTCGGGCCTAACTGGAAACGCCGCGTGAACAGCGCCATATCATTTAGAAAACGTCAGAAAACCAGCCGTATGACCCGTATTGTCCTGCTGGTGAGTTTTATCATTTTAACCGGCCGGTTAATTTACGTCGTCCCGGCCGCTTTTGAGCATCATCAGCAGAAAAAACAGGAAGTTGCACAACCCATTGCGGTGACGAAATAAGTCGCTCTTCCTGCGCCCTTCCTGATGGAGTTGCCTGAAAAAAAGCGACTTCTCTCACTCTTTTGCCTGATTTAGGCAATACTTAGCTTTTCGCTCCTCTTTTGCCAGACTCAAGGGAATTTTTATGTCTGTAGCTTTATCCCACAGTGAGCAGCTTGCTGAAATCCGCAGCCGTATTTTAACTCTGCTGCTTAACGATAACGATCTGGTCGATACGCTTCTCGAACGTCCCCTTAAGGAAACAGCTGCTGAAGCTGAAGTGCATCGGGAAGAAGCGGAAGAGATCAGAGGCTATATTCCTCTGCTGCACGCCGCTGACCTTGCTGACCTGTTGGAAGCGCTGCCGGAAGATGAACGTCAGGCCTTGTGGCGTCTGATTGACACCGAGCGCCGCGGGATGGTGCTGGTGGAAGCCTCCGAAAGCGTGTGGGAAAGCCTGATTGAAGAGATGAGCGACCGCGATTTACTGCGCGCTATCGAACCGCTGGATATAGATGAGCAGGTCTATCTGGCAAAATATCTCTCGCGCGATTTAACCGGGCGGTTGCTGACCTCTCTGGATCCGGCACAGCGCTCCCGCGTGCTGGAGGTAATGGATTTTGACCGCGACCGCGTGGGTAGGATCACCGATTTTAAACTGATCACCATGCCAGCCGACGTGACGCTCGCCACGGTTCAGCGCTATCTGCGGCGCAAAAAGTCTATTCCTGAAGGCACAGATAAACTGTTTATTACGGATGAAAACAACACTCTGCTTGGTGAACTTTCGCTGACCGATATTTTACTGAACAAGCCCAAGCGAATGGTTTTTGAGGTGATGAACGACAAACCCACCACCTTCCGTATTGACGATAAAGCAGAGGATGCGGCGGGTGCGTTTGAACGTTATAACCTGATTTCCGCTGCCGTTATTGATGCCAAAGGCAAATTAATGGGCCGCGTCACCGTTGAAGACGTGATCGATCTGGTTAACGAATCCAATGACAGCCATATCCGTAAAATGGGCGGCGTTAATCCTGATGAGGATGTGTTCGCACCGGTCAGAAAAGCCGTGCGTACCCGCTGGACGTGGCTGGCGGTCAACCTCTGTACCGCCTTTGTGGCCTCCAGGGTTATTGGCCTCTTTGAAGGCACCATCTCGCAGATTGTCGCGCTGGCCGCGCTGATGCCCATTGTTGCCGGTATCGGCGGCAATACGGGAAATCAGACCATTACCATGATTGTGCGTGCATTAGCCCTGCATCAGGTGGAGCCTGGCAACTTCTCTTTCCTGATTGGCCGCGAGCTTGGCGTAGCGTTGATTAACGGCATCTGCTGGGGCGGCATCATGGGCGGCGTCACCTGGGCTATGTATGGCAATCCCGCACTCGGCGGCGTAATGATGCTGGCGATGGTGCTGAACCTGCTGCTGGCGGCGTTAATGGGCGTGCTGATCCCTCTGTGCATGACTAAACTTAAACGCGATCCGGCGGTAGGCTCCAGCGTACTGATCACGGCCCTTACCGATACCGGCGGCTTCTTTATTTTCCTGGGTCTGGCTACCCTGTTTTTGCTGCATTAGAGCTGAAAAGATAACAACAGGGCGATCGTTTCGCCCTTTTTTATGTCACAAAGAAAATTCAAAACCTTGAAGTGATATCAATTAGTGATATCATCATGTATTAAAAAAGAGGTAAGAGCAATCAGGGAAGATAAACATGTATGCGCTCAACAACCAGCACCGGAAGACCCTGGAAATCATTTTCACTGACCCTGTTTCCAGCAGTCTGGAATGGCGCAAAATAGAAGCTTTATTTGTCGCTATCGGCGCAAAAATCACTGAGGGAAAAGGCTCACGGGTCAGAGTAGAAATAAAGGGAGTCATTGCCTCTTTCCATCGTCCCCACCCTGAAAAAGAAGCAAAAGCCTATCAGGTACGCGATGGCAGGAAATTCCTTGAAATGATTGGAGTAACCCCATGGGTACTATGAATTACGAAGGATATTCAGCCAAAATTGAGTACAGCGATGAAGATCGCTGTCTGATCGGACATGTGGCTGGCATCCGTGATGTGATTGGCTTTCATGCTGATAACGTCACTGATTTACGTTTAGCATTTGAAGCAGCAGTAGACGATTATCTGACTTACTGCAGGGAAAACGGGCTTAAGGCTCAGCGCCCTGCCAGTGGAAAAATCAGTTTACGTATCCCACCCGAAACACACGCGGCCATTAATTCGGCAGCGGAAGTCGCAGGAAAAAGCGTTAACCAGTGGATTAGCGATACGCTTAGTAAAGCGGCTCACATGTGAAAACTACTCTGTTGTATATCAGCGTTTCTGGCCCAGAATGTTGAAATTAAAAAGCCCGCAATTAAGCGGGCTTTCGGCTATCTGAAGCTGACAGAAATAAAATAAGCTGTGCGCTAAATTATCCCATTCGATTACCAATAGCCTGAAAAATTCAAAAAGTTAAATGGCGATCGCCAGGTAATGCCACACAAAATAGCATTCTGAGAAGCTGGCATCTCTCCTGAGGCCTCTTGAACAGTATCCCGACAGGCTTGTCGGGGCAGTTCAGTATCGAAGGATGCGACAGAGACTTGGGAGAAGCTGGCCACTGTCAGGATGCGTGCCACGCGCCCTCGGGCAGCGCAGCACTGCTGGCGGCAGCGGTGAAATCGTCAGAGCCAGCGGCGAACCCCGGCCTTGTAACGGCGGTAGTCATCGCCGAACTTCGCTTCGAGATAGCGCTCCTCGCGGGCGATCACCTGCGTCTGAATCACGATGAGCACCAACGGGAGCAAGGCAAAGGCGATCGGCCCGTCAAAGCCGATCGCAAGGCCGGCATAGATAAGCGCCATGCCGAGATACATGGGGTTGCGCGTCCACCGATAGGGACCGGTCGTTGCGATAAAGGTCGTTGACCGCGACGGCGGAATGCTGGTGCCCAGCAGCCGGAACAGCCCCGCCGCCGCAAGCATCATCGCCATGCCGGCAACGGACAGCAGCGCGCCCGTTGCGGCCAGCAATCGCCAGTCGATGCCGAAAGAGCGCAGGGTAAGGAAACGCTCCGCCGCCAGCCCCAACAGCAGCGTTCCCAGATAGACGAAGGGCGGAGGAAAGCGTACACCCGCGCTGTCAGATTCAATGGCCACGTTCATCCTCCAATCTGCGCTCTTAAGCCAGCATCGACTGCTGAGCGGAGATGCCAGCCGTTGCACCCTGCCATGATGCTATGGTGACCGAGGGCATTCCAGGGTTGGTGAGATCGCCGGCGGCGTAGATACCGGGAATACTGGTTTCGCGGCGCTCGTCGACTTTGAGGACGATGCCAGTTGGCGTATTGACCGTGGCGAGACCCAGTGATTCATGCAGGCTTGCGGACGGTCTGGTGCGCGGATGCGCGAACAGAATGTCGACCGCGACATCGCGGGCGCTATCAAGTTTTACTGTGGCATTACGACTTCCATGACGGACGATTTCGGTAATCCGGCCATCAACGACAGGTATGTTGCGGCGCACCATATCGGCCCGGGTATCAGGTGCAATGTCGTGACCATCGGCGAAGAGCGTCAATCTGTCGGTCCAGTCGTGGAACAGCCTGATCTGATTCATCGACTGCGGGCCGGACCAGACGAGACCCCAATGCTGGTCAGCGACTTCAAAACCGTCGCAATAAGGGCACGGCACGATGGAAGTACCCCAGCTTTCGGCAAAGCCCGGGACATCTGGCATCTGGTCGACGACTCCATAGCTCAGGATCAGGCGACGCCCTTCAAGGCTTTCGCCATCGCCAGTGAGGACGGAGAAATGGCCAATGATGCCAGAGATGCTGTCGGCCCTGGCACTCACAAGCCTAATCGTGGGATAACGCGTCAGCTGTTGCCGCGCCTCGACCAGGATGTCCAGCGGTGGCTTGTGATCATGGCCGAGCAGGCCATGCGAGTGACCGGCAAAGCGATTGCGCGGCAGCCCGGTATCAAGAACGGTGACATTGCGACGAGCACGGCCGAGCTGCAAGGCGGCGGCGAGACCGGCAAAGCTGCCGCCGATGATGATGACGTCATTCATGGTAACGAGCTCCGCGTTGTGGATGAAAGGAGATTGGCTTGCACCTTTAGGATACTTTGAAGTACCATAATTCAATAATTATGATACTGTCAAGTACTGGAATTTATATGACCGACAACAGTCAGGGCCGGCGTGGCCGCCCTACCAACGAAGCACTTGGCCAAACGATAGTCGACGCCGCGTGCGAACTTTTTTTGGAATTAGGTTTTCAGGCGACGACGATGGACAAGGTCGCCCAGCGGGCGAAGATATCCAAGCTAAGCATCTATCGGCACTTCGAGAATAAGGAGGCGCTGTTCAGCGCGGCCATTGCGGCCCGCTGCCATCAGTTTGCACCACAGGCCCTGTTTGAAGGCTTCGAGGGTTCGGCTGAAGAACAGCTTATGTCGGTAGGATCATCCCTGCTTCGCACGCTGTTAAGCCCGGAGGTCCGTAGTGTCGAAGCCATGATCATGGCCGACAAGACGAATCAAAAATCTCTAAGCAAGCGCCAATATGAAGCTGGCCCTGCCCATGTCATTGCTCAAATCGAGGCCCTGTTGCGTCAATTACATGCAAAGGCGGTACTGAACGTGCCCGACCCACGCCAGTCCGCCCGCTTATTTGCCGCACTTATCAAGGGATCCGACCTGCTGATTGTCGCGCGCTTCGATGAGGCGAGAGCAGAGGACGCCAACGAAATCGAATCCTATTGCCGGTCGGCCGTTGCCATGTTTATTGCCGCGCACGGTGGCGAAGACCACAGGGGCGTATAAATGATTGATTAATCAGGGCAGTTTGAAATGGGCCGAGGGGTGATCAGTGGTCAGGCCTGAGCCTTCTGACAGCTGGGGACAGTGCCCCTTTTCAGCTGCCGACAGGGGACTTCACACATTGGTACGAAACAGGCGGGGGCTAACAATCAGGCGAAAAACACCTTATGCGCTTGCTGGTAATAGTGGCGAGGCCGACGGAGATGAGTTATCCCTGCCAACACCCTTACAGAGGCCGGCAGGTAGTCACTGCTGATATCTACGCTGCGAGAGTTCCCGATACCATGCCGGCATCCCTTATCCAGACATGGTATCGATACAGCTCTCTCTCACAGATGTGAGAGGCGCGCCATTACTTACGCAGCAAAGATAACCATCTTATTTTTTAAGTAAGAAATCAAATGGTTAGTAAAGCAGCTTATTCCCACTCAATCGTCGCTGGCGGCTTACCGGAAATATCGTAAACCACGCGGGAGATGCCGTCGATTTCGTTGATAATGCGGTTAGAGACGCGGCCCAGGAACTCATAAGGCAGATGCGCCCAGTGAGCGGTCATAAAGTCGATGGTCTCGACTGCGCGCAGAGAGACAACCCAGTCATATTTACGGCCATCCCCCATCACTCCCACGGAGCGAACCGGCAGGAACACGGTGAATGCCTGGCTTACCTTGTTGTACAGGTCAGCTTTATGCAGCTCTTCGATGAAGATTGCATCGGCACGACGCAGCAGGTCGCAATACTCTTTCTTGACTTCGCCCAGTACGCGCACGCCCAGACCTGGCCCAGGGAACGGATGGCGGTAAAGCATGTTGTAAGGCAGACCTAACTCCAGGCCAATCTTACGCACTTCATCTTTAAACAGCTCTTTCAGCGGCTCAACCAGACCCAGCTTCATCTCTTTTGGCAGGCCGCCCACGTTGTGGTGCGACTTGATCACGTGAGCTTTACCGGTGGCCGAAGCCGCAGACTCAATGACATCCGGATAGATAGTGCCCTGAGCCAGCCACTTCACATCCTGTAGCGTGGTAGCCTGCTCGTCGAACACTTCCACAAACACGCGACCAATGGTTTTACGCTTGGCTTCTGGCTCATCAATACCGGCCAGCGCATCGAGGAAACGCGCTTCGGCTGGCACATGAATAATGTTCAGACCGAAATGGTCGCCAAACATATCCATTACCTGCTCAGCTTCGTGCAGACGCAACAGGCCATTGTCCACAAAGACGCAGGTCAGACGGTCGCCTATGGCGCGGTGCAGCAGCATTGCCGTTACGGAGGAGTCTACGCCGCCTGACAGCCCCAGAATGACTTTGTCGTTACCGCACTGTTCGCGCAGGCGCTCAACGGTGTCTTCGATAATTTTCGCTGGTGTCCAGAGCGCTTCACACTCGCAGATGTCGCGTACAAAACGCTCCAGCAGACGCAGGCCCTGACGGGTGTGGGTCACTTCCGGGTGGAACTGTACGCCGTAGAGACGTTTTTCTTCGTTGGCGATAATCGCAAACGGACAGGTCTCGGTGCTGGCAACGGTCACAAAATCAGCCGGGATAGCGGAAACTTTGTCGCCGTGGCTCATCCAGACGTCCAGCAGCGGCTTGCCTTCAGCGCTCAGAGAGTCTTCAATGTCACGGGTCAGCGCGCTCTGTACGGCAACTTCAACCTGCGCATAGCCAAACTCACGCTCGTGAGAGCCTTTCACTTCACCACCCAATTGCAGCGCCATGGTCTGCATGCCGTAGCAGACGCCCAGCACCGGTACGCCAGCATTAAAGACATACTCTGGCGCGCGCGGACTGGCGTGTTCAGTGGTGCTTTCCGGGCCACCGGACAGGATGATGCCGTTCGGGTTAAACCCGCGGATCTGCTCTTCGGTGACATCCCACGCCCACAATTCACAGTAGACGCCCAGTTCACGCACCCGGCGTGCTACCAGCTGCGTATACTGCGAACCGAAATCAAGGATCAGAATGCGATGTTTATGAATATTTTCCGTCGTCATTGGGCTATTCCAGGGCGATATAACAAATTCAGGGATTAGGATTAAAGCGCCCGGCTTAAGCCGGGCGTGAAGTCAGGGTCTTATGAACCCATACGGTAGTTCGGAGACTCTTTGGTGATGGTCACATCGTGAACGTGACTTTCCGAAATACCGGCGCCGCTGATGCGGACAAATTCCGCTTTGGTGCGCAGGTCGTCGATAGTAGCACAGCCGGTCAGACCCATACAGGAGCGCAGGCCGCCCATCTGCTGGTGAACGATCTCTTTCAGCAGGCCTTTGTAAGCCACGCGGCCTTCAATCCCTTCCGGCACCAGTTTGTCTGCTGCGTTATCGGTCTGGAAGTAGCGGTCTGAAGAGCCTTTGGACATCGCGCCCAGAGAACCCATGCCGCGGTAGGATTTGAAAGAGCGACCCTGGTAGAGTTCGATTTCACCAGGAGATTCATCGGTACCAGCCAGCATAGAACCCACCATCACTGCGGAAGCGCCAGCCGCAATAGCTTTCGCGATATCGCCAGAGAAACGAATACCGCCATCAGCGATAACCGGGATACCGGTGCCTTCCAGCGCTTCTACTGCGTCAGAGACTGCGGTGATCTGTGGAACACCAACGCCAGTTACGATACGGGTAGTACAGATTGAGCCAGGGCCGATACCCACTTTCACTGCGCTCACGCCAGCTTCAACCAGTGCCAGAGCACCCGCGCCGGTCGCGACGTTGCCGCCTACGATTTGCAGATCAGGATATTTAGCGCGGGTTTCGCGGATGCGTTGCAGAACGCCTTCGGAGTGGCCATGGGAAGAGTCGATCAGCAGCACGTCAACACCGGCAGCGACCAGCGCGTCAATACGCTCTTCGTTACCGGCGCCAGCGCCAACCGCAGCACCTACGCGCAGACGGCCATGCTCATCTTTACAGGCGTTGGGTTTACGCTCCGCTTTCTGGAAATCTTTCACGGTGATCATGCCAAGCAGATGGAAACTGTCATCCACTACCAGCGCTTTTTCCACACGCTTTTCGTGCATTTTATGCAGCACGACTTCACGGGCTTCGCCTTCGCGAACGGTCACCAGACGCTCTTTCGGCGTCATCACAGCAGAAACCGGCAGGCTCAGATCGGTCACGAAGCGGACGTCACGGCCAGTAATGATCCCCACCAGCTCATTATCGCCGTTCACCACCGGGTAACCGGCAAAGCCGTTACGTTCGGTAAGCAGCTTAACGTCGCTCAGGGCAGTTGTTGGCAGTACGGTTTGCGGATCGGTAACCACGCCGCTTTCATGTTTCTTCACCTTGCGAACTTCTTCCGCCTGGCGATCGATCGGCATGTTTTTATGGATAAAGCCCAGTCCACCTTCCTGCGCCAGTGCGATAGCCAGACCAGCTTCGGTCACGGTATCCATTGCAGCGGAAAGCATAGGGATGTTCAGGCGGATGGTTTTGGTAAGCTGGGTGCTGAGGTCAGCCGTGTTGGGTAAGACAGTCGAATGAGCGGGAACGAGCAGAACGTCGTCAAAAGTCAGGGCTTCTTTAGCGATTCTTAGCATGGCAATATCTCAACCTCAGGGTGAATGAGAACTTGTAAAATATTGCCGCGGCATTATACAGGGCGTAATCGATTGCCTCCAGCATTATTTACGAAAAGTTCTTGATCCCGCTGACAAGGCCTGTAGTATCGGTTAATTAACCCTCTGATTTAAAGTTTGATCTTCATCACATGTCGCTACCGCCATCTGCCAATATATTTACCGTCAGCCGTCTCAATACCACGGTGAGAACGCTGCTGGAAAAGGAAATGGGCCAGGTCTGGCTGAGTGCTGAAATCTCCAACTTCTCTCAGCCCTCTTCCGGCCACTGGTACTTCACCCTGAAAGACGATGGGGCGCAGGTTCGCTGTGCAATGTTTCGCAACAGCAACCGGCGGGTTACCTTTCGGCCGCAAAATGGCCAGCAGATTCTGGTCAGAGCGACCATCACCCTGTACGAGCCGCGTGGTGATTATCAGCTGATTGCGGAAAGCATGCAGCCAGCCGGTGAAGGTCTGTTACAGCAGCAGTTCGAGCAGCTGAAGCAAAAGCTGCTCAGCGAGGGTCTTTTTGAACAGCATCATAAACAGCCGTTGCCGGACCCGGCGCGTCAGGTTGGGGTCATCACCTCCGCCACCGGCGCGGCGTTGCATGATGTGCTGCGCGTGCTGCACCGCCGCGATCCTTCTCTGCCAATAGTCATCTACCCTACCCCTGTACAGGGCGTTGACGCGCCAGCCAGCATTGTGCGGGCCATTGAGCTGGCTAATACGCGTGCAGAGTGTGATGTGCTGATTGTGGGCCGTGGCGGCGGTTCGCTGGAAGATCTCTGGAGCTTTAACGATGAGCGCGTGGCGCGAGCTATCTTTGCCAGCCGCATTCCAATAGTCAGCGCCGTTGGTCATGAAACTGACGTGACAATTGCTGACTTCGTTGCTGACCTTCGCGCGCCCACCCCTTCCGCGGCGGCAGAGCTGGTCAGCCGCAATCAGATTGAGCTGCTGCGGCAGCTACAGTCCCAGCAAACCCGGCTGGAAATGGCGATGGATTACTACCTCGCTCAGAAGAACCGTATCTATACCCGTTTGCAGCATCGTCTTCAGCAGCAGCATCCTCAGTTACGCCTGGCACGCCAGCAGACCTCACTGATGCGTCTGCAACGCCGTCTGGACGACGCAATGCAGTTAAGAGTGCGGCAGGCTATCCGTTTGCAGGAACGCGCTGAGCAGCGTCTGAGCGCGTTTCAGCCGCAGGGGCGTATTCACCGTGGTCAGCAGCAGCTTCAGCACTGGCAGTACCGCCTGCAACAGGCGATGCAGCTTAAGCTGAACGGCGGCAAACAGCGCTTCTCAACGCTCACCGCCCAGCTTGAAGGCGTCAGTCCGCTGGCAACGCTGGCGCGCGGTTTCAGCGTCACCACTGCCGCAGATGGTCAGGTGGTGAAAAAAAGCCGGCAGCTAACGCCAGGGGATACGCTTAAAACCCGGCTGGACGATGGCTGGGTAGAGAGCGAGGTTACCGCCATCACCCCGCTTAAGCCTGTACGCAAAAGCAAAAAAGCGTCTGAATGAAATGACTGTCGCCTGCAAACCAGGCGACAGGGTTTACCCGTTTTCCGGCAAAGCAGATGTCACCTGGTAATGACCCGCGCCAGGCTAATCAGTAGCCCCCTCCCCCCTCTTTGCCGCAAAATTCGCCAGTGATGTCTATACTTTTCTGACACTCATCGTCGACCAGGGAGCACGGTATGCACTATGGCGTTATTCCCCCTTATATCCTGCGTAAAATCATTGATAACGGTTCCGGCTTGCAGCAAAGCTGCGCGCGCAACACGCTGGCGCATGTCCAGACGCTGATGGCGGAAACCTGGATCAAGCCTGAAGGTGCCAGCACAGCAACGCCTGGCCAGGTCCAGCGGGAAATTTATGATTCTGAACAAACCCAGAACCTGCCCGGCAAACTGGTGCGTACAGAGGGCCAGCCGGGGGGTAACGATGTCGCCAGCAATGAAGCTTACGACTATCTGGGCGTCACCTACGATTTTTTCTGGCAGGCTTACCAACGTAATTCGCTGGATAACCAGGGGCTGACGCTGAAAGGCACCGTTCACTACGGCAAGGATTATCAGAACGCCTTCTGGAATGGACAGCAGATGGTATTTGGCGACGGTGACGGCGAAATATTTAACCGTTTTACTATAGCGCTGGATGTAGTGGGCCATGAACTGGCGCATGGGGTGACCGAAACAGAAGCGGGCCTGATCTATTTTGAACAGGCGGGGGCACTCAATGAGTCACTGTCTGACGTTTTCGGCTCGCTGGTTAAGCAGTTTCATCTCAGCCAAACGGCTGACAAGGCGGACTGGCTTATTGGCGAGGGGCTGCTGGCTGAAGGCATCAACGGCAAAGGGCTGCGCTCAATGTCTGCACCCGGCACGGCCTATGACGATCCGCTTTTGGGCAAAGATCCTCAACCTGCCGATATGCAGGGCTATATTCAGACCCGCGACGACAACGGCGGCGTGCATCTGAATTCCGGCATTCCTAATCGCGCTTTCTGTCTGGCAGCTAAAGCGCTGGGCGGCTATGCCTGGGAGCAGGCGGGTTATGCCTGGTATGACACTGTTTGCGACAAGACGCTGCCGCAAAATGCCGATTTTAAAACCTTTGCCGATTTTACCGTTCGCCACGGCGAGAAACGGTTTAACAAGTCGGTAGGTCAGGCGATTGAAAATGCCTGGAAACAGGTTGGCGTACTGACATGAACAGCCTGCCGGAACTGAGTGATGATGCCGTGATTGACGTGGCGCGTGAAGGGGGATTCGCTTATATCCCCAGGCTTGCCGGCCCCAGACGCATTGCGCTGGGACAGCTCAGCCCGCCGCAGCGTGAGCACGTCTGCAACGTGTTGCGTCAGGTTATGCCGCTGGGCGAACCGCCGGGAGAGCAGAGCCAGGCGGGACGGGGCGATCAACGCTACTTTCGCATTGAGGTCAGCTATGCAACACCGCATCAGGTGGGAAATATTGTGCTGCTGATCCCGGAAGATCAGGCGCCTCCGGCGCTGATTGAACTATGGCAGGATGGACAATAAGTGGTCATAAAAAAGCCTCTTCGTTATGAAGAGGCTTTTTTTTCAGCGTTTGCTTTTACGCGCTTACTTGTCCAGTGCGTAGGCGATCACATAATCACCGCGATCTGGCGACTGACGCGCGCCGCCAGCAGAGATCAGGATGTACTGCTTACCTGTTTTCGGCGACTTGTAGCTGACGGGTCCGCCCTGGCTGCCGACCGGCAGACGGGCTTTCCATACCTCTTTACCGGTTGCGGTATCGAAAGCACGCAGATAGTAGTCCTGCGTACCCGCGATAAACACCAGCCCACCCTGCGTTGCCAGTGAACCACCCAGTGATGGCATGCCAACTGGCATCTGCGCGTGCATCTTAATACCAAACGGACCGGTATCCTGCACGGTGCCCAGCGGAACCTGCCACACCAGCTTCTGCGTTTTCAGGTTAATTGCTGAAAGCGTGCCAAATGGCGGTTTCTGGCAGGGAATGCCCAGCGGGGACATAAAGCGGTTCTTGTTCACAGCATAAGGCGTGCCTTTCAACGGCACAGCGCCCATACCGGTGTTGATTGCTTCACCACCATTGCTGCCACGATCGATAGCATCCGTGTTAGCCGGGATCATCTGTACCCAGAGGCCCAGACGCATGTCGTTCACAAAGATCAGATCGTTGTTAGGGTCAGTAGAGAGGCTGCCCCAGTTCATTCCACCCAGTGAACCAGGGAAGCTCAGCGACTTATCTGTGCCCGGCACGGTGTAGAGTCCGTCATAGCGCATTGATTTGAACGCGATGCGACACACCAGCTGATCAAACGGCGTGGCGCCCCACATGTCAGACTCTTTCAGCGTTTCCGCACCAATCTGCGGCATGCCCACGGATTTAGGCTGAGTAGCAGGATACTCTTCACCGGGGATAGTCCCTTTTTTAACCGGAACTTCTTTGACTTCCGTCAGCGGCTTGCCGGTCATACGATCCAGTACATAGATCTGACCCGCTTTGGTGCCAAAGACCACGGCAGGTTTGGTGCCGCCATCTTTTTGTGGGAAATCGATCAGGCTTGGCTGCATGGGGATATCAAAGTCCCACAGATCGTTATGAACGGTCTGATAAACCCATTTCTCTTTACCTGTTGTGGCATCAAGCGCCAGGATAGAAGCACCATATTTGTGATCAAGCGGTGTCCGGTTAGCTCCCCACAGGTCTACTGATGAGCTACCCATTGGCATGAATACCGTGTTCATCGCCGGGTCATAGGACATAGGCGCCCAGGAGTTCGGCGTACTGCGGGTGTAATGCTCACCTGCTTTCAACTTGTAGTTGGGGTCTTCATTACCGGCATCGAATGCCCAGCGCACTTCGCCGGTGATGACATCAAAACCACGCAGCACGCCGCCCGGCATATCAGTCTGAACGTTATCTGCAACACGGCCCCCTACCACAACGGTAGTTCCCGCTAAGGTTGGCGCAGAGGTCAGCTGATATTTAGGATCCTGAGCATCGCCCAGACCCGCTTTCAGATCGACCACGCCTTTGTTGCCAAAGCTCTGGCACAGTTCGCCATTGTCTGCGTTAACGGCTATCAGACGCGCATCAATAGTATTCATCAACAGGCGACGCTGACAGGTATCACCGGCGGGCAGTGACACTGCGGTCACTGGCGTTGAATCAGGTGCGGTAGGCTGCGTCAGCGGTTTAGTTGCGTCGAAATAAGCCAGTCCCCGGCAGCGGTTCCACACTTCCGCCTGGGCATTTATTTCACGCTTCCAGATTTCTTTACCGGTATCGGCATTGACCGCTATGACATTGTTATGCGGTGTACAGAGGTAAAGCACATCTCCGATTTGCAACGGCGTCTGCTGATCTTCAGCCCCATTGCCGGTAGGGCTGTCCGGGATATCGCCAGTATGGAAAGTCCAGGCTACTTTCAGATCTTTCACGTTGTCGCGGGTAATTTGATCCAGGGCGACAAAGCGGCTGCCGCCAGGAGTATTACCGTAGTTGTCCCAGTTTTTCTGCTCAGAGGCTTTATCAACCGGCTTCAGCGGCAGCTCCTCGCCGTTTGCCACTACCGGATGCGGCTGGAACATGCCCACCAGGGTAGCGACCATGCCCACAGCTAATGCGGCAGAGAGTGCCCAGGCAGGTTTAGCCGCAGAGGGCTTGCCTTCGCGCTTACGCAGCGCAGGCAGCGTGATCAGTGCCAGCAGCAGCAGGCCGGCAAGCGTCATCAGACGCGATACCAGCGGCCAGAAATCCACGCCAACCTCCTGCACCGCCCAGATCGCCGAGCCAATAAACACCAGGGCAAAAATCAGGACGGCTGAGGATTTACGGCGGAAGAACTGAATAGCGGAAAGCACGGTAAAGAGACCGGCAATAACGAAATACCAGCTACCGCCCAGTGAAACCAGTTTTCCACCAGCAATCACAAAGAAAAGGCCGGTTGCCAGTAAGATTAACCCCAGCACGACGCACCAGAGGCTCAACCCTTTCGAGGGTCGGGCATTCATTTGAGACATGGTAAAAATACTCCTGACTGAATAGGGCTTCAGCACAATCTTCACTCTGGTTCTCTATCGCTTTTGCCAGGGTTGGCCGGAAACGGAGGGAGAGGAAAATTATCTTTAGACACTAAATTCATTAACAATTCGCTACGGGCTAGCCCCGTCTACTGTCCGCCAAAGCCACGGCTGCCGCGCCATACGGCGGTTTAACAGCTCTGGTTAACCAAAAAATTGTACCACGTGGTTCATAATTAAATAAACAGAAAGTTAACAACACTTATTTTTTCGCCCTGTTTGCAAAAAACGTTCAGCGCTATAAAAACGATAAGAAATTATTACTTAAGAAAATTATTTATTTTTATTAATAGAGGAAAAGCAATAACGGCTAAGAGTGCAGGGTTTTATTTACAGTAAAAGAGCGGACTTTCCAGTAGAAATAAGACAATTAAACAGGAGGTAACTTAATAAGAATAGTGCCGGGCAGCTAAAAAGAAAGAGACGATGGAAGATTAATTGCAGGCGAGAAAATATCAGCACTCATAACGTTTCAGATAAGGGCACAAATTCTATTCGTTTTTTTGAAATCAGGCCATGACCCGCAGGACAAAAATAGTCCACGGCTCCGCAGGCTTTGAGGATCTGAACCGGCTGCCTGCAATCGGGACATATGGCCTGCTTCGCAAAATCGTGATTGCACTCTGCACAATGGAAATGCGTGGCCATCGACGTCAGGGGCTGGTGACACAAGGGACAGGGTTGGCTCATTTTATTCTCCAGGGTTGAAATCCTGAAACAAAGGGGGCCTTCAGGCCCCCTTACGGATTAACGTTTGTTTTTCTTTAAATGACTCATCAAACGCTTACGTTTGCGCTGCTGGTTTGGTGTCAGCAGGTTACGCTTTCCTTCATAAGGGTTATCCCCTTCTTTGAACTGGATGCGGATTGGCGTTCCCATTACTTCCAGCGAGCGGCGGAAGTAGTTCATCAGGTAGCGCTTGTAGGAATCCGCCAGATCTTTCACCTGGTTACCATGAATAACCACTATCGGTGGGTTATAGCCACCCGCGTGAGCATATTTCAGCTTCACGCGGCGGCCACGCACCAGCGGTGGCTGGTGATCATCGGCTGCCATGTTCATGATACGGGTCAGCAGAGAGGTGCTGACGCGGCGCGTTGAACAGTCATAGGCTTCCGTGACTGACTCAAACAGGTTGCCCACGCCGCTGCCATGCAGGGCAGAGATAAAGTGAATACGGGCAAAGTCGATAAAGCCCAGACGGAAGTCCAGCGTCTCTTTCACTTCGTCACGCACTTCCTGTGACAGGCCATCCCATTTGTTGACCACGATCACCAGCGAACGTCCGCTGTTAAGGATAAAACCAAGCAGGGAGAGATCCTGATCGGAAATCCCTTCATGGGCATCGATAACCAGCATCACCACATTTGCGTCTTCAATCGCCTGCAATGTCTTGATAACGGAGAATTTTTCTACCGTTTCCGTGATTTTGCCGCGCTTACGCACGCCAGCAGTATCGATAAGGATGTATTCGCGACCATCGCGCTCCATCGGGATATAGATACTGTCACGCGTGGTGCCGGGCATGTCATACACCACCACCCGCTCTTCACCAAGAATTCGGTTGGTCAGCGTTGATTTACCCACATTTGGACGGCCTACAATCGCCAGCTTGATCGGCAGATCCAGCGGGTTAAAATCATCTTCCGCTTCGGCGGCTTCCTGCTCACCCTTCTCTGCGGCTTCCAGATCGGCCCAGTAAGCGGCGTTCTCTTCTTCTTCCGTCAGCGGCGCGGCTTCAACAACCTTATCCATATAGGGAAGCAGCACCGTTTCCAGCAGGCTGGTTACGCCACGGCCGTGAGAGGCCGCGATGGCGTGGATATCGCCTAACCCTAATGAATAGAAATCGGCAACGGCAGAGTCAGGATCCATGCCATCGGTTTTATTGGCGACAAGGAAGGTGGGTTTCTGACGCGAACGCAGGTGCTGTGCAATTGCTTTATCGGCTGGCATCAGGCCCGCACGGGCATCAACCATAAACAGCACCACGTCAGCTTCTTCAATCGCTAACAGAGACTGCTCGGCCATGCGCGTTTCCACGCCCTCTTCGTTACCATCGATACCACCGGTATCGATGCAGATAAACTCCTGCCCTTCCACTTCAGCACGACCATACTTACGGTCGCGCGTTAGTCCGGGAAAATCCGCCACCAGCGCATCTCGCGTGTGCGTTAAACGGTTAAACAGGGTGGATTTTCCCACATTGGGACGCCCGACCAGCGCGACCACAGGTACCATATTGAAGCCTCATTACAAAATTAAGCGCCTGATGTGCACAGGCAAAAACGCGATGCACACACTGGCTGAAGGCGTAAGAATACCACGCCCGGAGAAAAACGAAACGGCCCCTGACGAATCAGGAGCCGTTGCAGATAAGTTCAGACTGGAAAAAGTTAGCGTGTGAACGCGTAAACTTCGCCGCCTTTAGCCTGAATTAACAACTTATCGCTGGCCACAACAGGCTCAGTCTGGAAGCCGGAGCTGTCCACTTCCTGCTGGGCAACAAAGCGTCCGTCGTCTGTGTTGAGCCAGTGCAGATAACCTTCGCCATCGCCCACGACCAGGTAGCCATTATAGAGCACTGGTGAAGTCAGATTGCGATGCAGCAGATCGCTCTGACGCCACACTGTTACGCCGCCCTCGGTGCTCAGCGCGATCACACGGTCATCCTGATCGATCAGGTAGATACGACCACCGTCAACAATCATGTCATGGACGGAGCCGATTTCACGCTTCCACATGATCTGACCTGAACGCAGATCCATCGCCGTCAGGTTGCCGTTATAGGCCAGAGCGTAGACCACCCCGTTGACCACAACTGGCGTGGTATCCACATCGGACAGGCGATCGATTTCTGTTGCGCCGCTTGGCTGAGAAATACGCTGCTGCCAGATAATCTGACCCTGATTCATCATTACCGCGCTTACGCGTCCGTTGTCACCACCCACAATAGCCGCGCCGAAAGCAGCGGTAGGGGCAGATTCACCACGCAGAGAGAGCGCCGGCACATCCAGGTTAACGGACCACTTCACTGCACCGCTGGTTTGATCCAGCCCCTGTAGCATGCCGTTGCTGGTATGAACCAGCACCAGGCCGTCGCTGACCACCGGACGGGAAAGTACTTCTCCGGCCGCTTTGGTCTGCCAGGCAATGGAACCGTCGCTGCTGTTCAGCGCATAAACCTGCGCACGTTCGCTGCCCAGGTAAACATGCCCACCATCAACGGTTACGCCGCCAGAAATCAACGCCGGACGGTTGCTGGAGAAGAAGCCGGTTTTTTCGGAAAGATCGACTTTCCACTGCTCTTTACCGTCGCCCGCGTCGAGTGCTTTCACGATACCATGGCGATCGGCCGCATAGACGGTATTCTCTGCCCAGGCCGGATGCAGGTTGGAGTAGTAATCACCTACGCCATCCCCTACTGAAGTGCTCCAGACTTTTTCCGGGGTAAACTGATTTTCAACTTTAGGTAACGGCGACATTTTGACCACGTCTTCTTCACCGCTGAACCATGAACATCCGCTGAGTAGTGTGACTGAAATCAGTCCCGGCAGAAGTATCTTACGCAATTCCATGAAATCCCTCTTGAGCCTGTTGAGGCAAATTTATACCGCGGGGGTGCTTAACCGGGTAAATTATTCATTTTCATCTGTAGCATCTCTTTCAGCGCCGGAGACGCGTCAGAGGCAATGCCTTTACTCCAGGCATCACGCGCGCCTTTGGCATCACCCTTGCTGAGCAGGGCTTCACCGCGTACGTCGGCTACGATCGCCGTCCAGCCGTCACCTTTGATCTGGTCGAGCGTTTTTACCGCGTCATCCGGTTTTTTCTGCTCAAGCTGAATACGCGCCAGACGCAGATTTAATACCGCCTGGAGATTCGCGTCCTGAGTAGCTTTCAGACCGCTTTGCAGCTGGCTGGCGGCTTTATCCAGCTGGTTGCCATCAACATAGCGTTTAGCCAGATCCAGAGAGGCAAGCGCACCGTAAGTATTGCTGTTTTCGCTGGCAAATTTGGCGGCGGCATCCAGCGTTTCAGGCTTGCTGGTATCAAGTGCGCTGGAGATCTGCTGATAGGTCGCAGAGGCCTGACGGCTGCTGCCATCTTCATGGCTGCTCCAATAGCGCCAGCCAGCCAGAGCACCAATGCCGATAATCACGCCTATAACCAATGCTTTACCGTTTTGGGCAAAAAAGCCGCGTAACGCATCTACCTGTTCGTTTTCATTGCTATAAACTTCCACGCAAACCTTCTCCTTTAAAACGCGACTGGCCTACTTCAGCATTGCTGCAAGCGTTGCGGCAGCATCACGCTGTGCCAGCGTTTGTTGCTCGCCATTACGTAAATCTTTAATCGTCACTTCGCCTTTAGCCACTTCATCTTCACCCAGCATCAGGGCCACACGGGCGCCCCATTTATCTGCACGGGCAAACTGCTTCTTGAAGTTGCCGCCGCCAAAGTTGCTCATCAGCTTCAGTGACGGATCCGCATCACGAATTTGCTCAGCCAGCAGCATGGCGGCAGACTGCACGCCCTGCCCTGAAGCGATAACATAGACATCGACAATGCGCGTCGGTTCAAATTCCGGATTAACGGCCTGAACCAGCAGCACCAGGCGTTCAAGCCCCATCGCAAAACCAACCGCTGGCGTGGCACGCCCGCCAAGCTGTTCTACCAGACCGTCATAACGCCCACCGCCACATACGGTTCCCTGGGAACCCAGACTGGAGGTGACCCATTCAAAGACAGTGCGGTTGTAGTAGTCCAGGCCGCGCACCAGACGCTGATTTACGGTGTAGGCAATTCCTGCCGCATCCAGCAGCTGGCAAAGGCCAGCAAAGTGTTCACGCGACTCCTCATCCAGGTAATCGCTCAATTCAGGCGCTGAGTTAAGCAGCGTCTGAATATCGGGATTTTTACTGTCGAGTACCCGCAGTGGATTGGTGTACATGCGCCGTTTGCAGTCTTCATCCAGCACATCCTGATGCTGCTCCAGGAAGGCGATCAACGCTTCACGGTATGCTGCACGTGCTTCCAGCGATCCAATAGAGTTCAGTTCCAGATTAACGTGCTCTGCGATGCCCAACGCTTTCCACCAGCGAGCCGTCATCATGATCAGCTCTGCATCAACGTCCGGCCCCTCCAGGCCAAAGACCTCCACGCCCATCTGGTGGAACTGGCGATAGCGCCCTTTTTGTGGACGCTCATAGCGGAACATGGGGCCAACATACCAGAGACGCTGTTCCTGATTGTACAGCAGACCGTGTTCGATACCCGCACGCACGCAGCCTGCGGTGCCTTCCGGACGCAGCGTCAGGCTTTCACCGTTGCGGTCCTCAAAGGTATACATCTCTTTCTCAACCACGTCGGTGACTTCACCGATAGCGCGTTTGAATAACGGGGTCTGCTCTACAATCGGCAGGCGGATTTCGCTGTAACCGTAGCCAGCCAGCACCTGCTTGAGGATCTGCTCAATGCGTTGCCATACAACGGTTTCCGCAGGAAGGTAATCATTCATGCCGCGGATAGCCTGGATATTTTTAGCCACTTTATTCTCTTCTTAACTCAGGGGCGGAATAAGTGAGGAAGCGGGCAACATAATTCCGTCGCCCTGCTTGCTACATCCGCCCAAAATAGCGATTTATTTTTCTAAATGCTGGATAGCAATGCGGCGGCTTTCGTCCATCATCGCCGCTTTCGCACGGATTCGGGCCTCCAGCTGGTCGATCATGTCGTCGTTATCCAGACGTTCACGCAGACGAACACCATCTTCATAGAATCCACTTTTCTTGTTGCTGCCGGTAACACCCAGCGTGGAAACCAGCGCTTCGCCCGGCCCGTTCACCACGCAGCCAATGATGGAGATATCCATTGGCGTAACAATGTCTTCGAGCCGCTGCTCAAGCGCATTCACCGTACCAATGACGTCAAACTCCTGGCGCGAACAGGTTGGGCAGGCAATAAAGTTGATACCGCGTGAACGGATACGCAGCGATTTCAGAATATCGAAACCAACCTTAACCTCTTCCACCGGATCTGCCGCCAGCGAGATGCGCAGCGTGTCGCCGATCCCTTCAGAAAGCAGCAGTCCCAGGCCGATCGCGGATTTTACCGATCCCGCACGTGCGCCACCGGCTTCGGTGATGCCCAGGTGCAGAGGCTGATCGATCTCTTTAGCCAGCAGACGATAGGACTCTACGGCAAGGAAAACGTCGGAGGCTTTAACGCTGACCTTAAACTGATCGAAGTTAAGACGATCGAGATGATCGACATGACGCATCGCGGATTCAAGCAGAGCCTGAGGCGTAGGTTCGCCAAATTTTTCCTGCAAATCTTTTTCCAGCGATCCGGCATTTACGCCGATACGGATAGGAATGTTGTAATGCCTTGCGCAATCCACCACCTGGCGGATACGCTCTTCATTGCCGATGTTGCCGGGGTTGATGCGCAGGCAGTCAACGCCATATTCGGCCACTTTCAGGGCAATGCGGTAGTCAAAATGGATATCGGCCACCAGCGGGACGTTAACCTGCTGTTTAATGAGACGAAAAGCCTCTGCGGCGTCCATAGTAGGAACGGACACGCGAACGATATCGACACCGACACGCTCAAGCGCTTTGATTTGATTAACCGTCGCCGCAACATCAGTAGTGCGCGTGTTGGTCATTGACTGAACGGCGATCGGGGCTCCGTCGCCTACCGGCACCTTACCGACGTAAATACGGGTAGATTTGCGACGGGTAATGGGGGCCTGGTTATGCATATTCTCTCTCCACAATTCTTCGCGACCAGAAAGAGGCGTTATTGCGCACCGACTGACAGGCGAGCTACCTGATTAGTCCGGATGAAACGACTCAGATCAACCGGCTGTCCCTGATACTCGATATGGACAGCACCCGGAGCACCAATTTTCAGGCGATAAGGGGCGGTACCAGCCAGGCTGAGTTTACCACCACTACGCTGCATTCCGCTGAACAGTTTTTTGCCGGTGGCATCACTGACTTCCAGCCAGCAATCTTTATCAAAGTTCATCACCAGCGCGTTAGCATCGGCTGCGGGCGCACTTACGCCTGCTGACCCGGTTGGCATCTGGCTGTTAGCCATATTGTCTACCGGCGCCTGAGAAGGCGAAACGGCAACGGGCTGATTGTTAGTTGCAGCGTTACTGGCTGGAGCCTGAGACGCAGCTGGTGCAGATGCGGATGGAGCCGCAGTTTCAACAGGCGTCTGGGCTGAGGTATCAGCAGGCGCGCTTTGTGCGGCCGTGTTGCTGGCCGACATAGCGTCGTTGCTGCTGCTGTTATCACCCAGCGGGATCGACTGGCTGTTATCGCCGCTGCCTGTTGAATTTTGATCGGCCATGGAGACCAGATCGTCCTGCGCGGCCTTGTGATTCTGCCACCACCAGGCGCCGGTCAACCCAACCACCACAAACAGAACCAGCCAGGTGAAAATCATCAGCCAGCCATCGCGCTTTTTACGGCGTTTGCCCAGCGAAAAGCTCTGCATCGGCGCCACTTTTGCGGCACGAACAGGGGCCTGCTTCTCCATCATCGGCAGCAGTTCCTCTTCAGGAACATGAACCAGACGGGCATAAGAACGGATATAACCCCGCAGGAAAGTCGATGCCAGATCGGCTGGTGACTTGTCCTCTTCAATATCGCGGACGGTGGAAAGTTTCAGGCAGAGGCGTTCAGCAACGTTCTGCTGTGTCAGTCCCATTTGCTCACGGGCACCGCGCAGGCGCTCGCCTGTTGAATTTACTGCTGATTTATCTTGAGTGGCTTCAGTATTCATTAGCTAAATAGTGCAGGTGCTGTATCGATTGTGGAAAATTTCGCGCCAGTTGCTCTCCCGCAAGCTTTACGCCTTCAGGGTGCTGCGCCAGCGCGGCGAAGCGAATCTCTAACCACAAACTTTCTGCCGAAGCAGCAAAGTTGTGTTGATAAGTATCTAGCAGAAGACGCGCTACCTCCTGCTCATGCTTTCCAAATCGCCTTTCGGCTTCTGCCAGCAGTGCTCTGCCCCTGGCCTCAGCGTGTTGTGTCGCTTCGACCAGCGCGGCCCGTGCCTTATCCTGTTCTCCGGCCAGCAGATAACAGTATCCGGCATTTTCCCTTGCGTCGGCGCGAGCGCCGATTTCAGGCAATTCAGCTGCTTTGCTGAACTGCTGCTGAGCCGCATCATACTGCCCTAAAAGACAGAGAAACGCACCGTAATTATTGAATACATCACGGTTTTGTCCCGCCAGCCGCAGTGCTTTTTGATAACGGCCGCCAGCTTCAGTCCAGTCTCCTGAACGCTGGTAATAACGAGCCATCGCCAGCTGTACCCGATAATCTTTTGGTGCCAGCTCCTCCGCCTGCTGCAAATTACGCCGGGCGGCGGGCAGGTTATCAAGTAACAGATAATCAAGCCCCAGCTGAAGCCGGGTCTGAACCCGTGCATTACGTTGCGGCACAGCCACGCAGCCTGCCAGCAGCAGCACGGCCAGCCAGCATGGGAATCCTTTACCCATATTACCTCCTGATAAGTACTCAGCGTTATGGTACGCCTTTCACATCAGGGCTGACAGCGCCAGTGATAGCAGAAGCTCAGGTTTCAGAGCGCTTTCACAGAAATGGCTTCACCCGCCATTTTTTTGCGCAGCGTACGCTTGGTACGGTCAATCACCTCGCCGGCAAGCTGTCCGCAGGCGGCATCAATGTCGTCACCACGCGTCTTACGCACAATAGTGGTAAAACCGTAATCCATCAACACTTTAGAAAAGCGATCGATGCGGCTGTTGGAACTGCGGCCATAAGGTGCGCCCGGGAAGGGGTTCCAGGGGATCAGGTTGATTTTACATGGCGTGTTTTTCAGCAGCGCGGCCAACTCATGGGCGTTATCCGTGCTGTCGTTAACGTGATCGAGCATGACATACTCAATCGTTACGCGGCCCTGATTAGCATTAGATTTGGCAATATAACGACTCACTGCGCCTAAGAAGGTCTCAATATTATATTTCTTATTGATCGGCACAATTTCGTCACGAATGGCGTCATTGGGCGCATGCAGGGAGATAGCCAGCGCGACATCAATCATATCACCGAGTTTATCCAGCGCAGGCACCACGCCTGAAGTGGAAAGCGTCACGCGTCGTTTTGATAAACCAAAGCCGAAATCATCCAGCATGATTTCCATCGCGGGCACTACGTTATTCAGGTTAAGCAGCGGTTCACCCATACCCATCATGACCACATTGGTAATGGGACGCTGGCCGGTGATTTTAGAGGCACCAATGATTTTAGCCGCCCGCCAGACCTGTCCGATAATTTCGGAAACACGCAGGTTACGGTTAAAGCCCTGCTGTGCGGTGGAGCAGAACTTGCACTCCAGTGCGCAGCCTACCTGGGAGGAAACGCACAGGGTGGCACGATCTTTTTCGGGAATATAGACCGTTTCAACCTGCTGCCCGCCTACGGTGATTGCCCATTTGATGGTGCCATCGGCAGAACGCTGCTCTTCTGCAACTTCAGGAGCGCGGATTTCGGCCAGCTCTTTCAGCTTGCCACGGAAAACTTTGTTGATGTCCGTCATTTCATCAAAATCATCACAGCAGTAATGATAGATCCACTTCATCACCTGATCGGCACGGAACGGCTTCTCGCCCAGACTGGCGAAAAACTCGCGCATTTGCTGGCGGTTCAGATCGAGCAGGTTGATTTTTTCTTTTTTTGGCGTGGCAACAACAACGGATGCGGACGACGGGCTAACAATAGATTCAGACATAATTTTCTCTGGCCTCGTTATTACACGTTATGGCTCTGGGGAATGGGAAGTAGATAAAACGCCCCTGCTGAGCAAGCTCAGGTCAGGGGCGCATTATCATACAAGCGTGTGGCTACAGGTTAAAGTGCGTCACGGAAATAAATTGTAAACGCCCTGCGCTTCACGTCAGGTAATTATTCTCTTAGCGAGTGCGTGGGCACACTTCGCCTTCGCCGAAGAAATAGGCGATTTCGCGCGCAGCAGACTCAGCAGAGTCAGAACCGTGGGTTGCGTTTTCAGTGAAGCTGTCTGCGTAATCTGCACGCAGAGTGCCTGCCAGAGCGTTAGCCGGGTTAGTGGCGCCCATCAGGTCACGGTGACGCTGAACAGCGTTTTCGCCTTCCAGCACAGAGACCACAACCGGGCCAGAAGTCATGAACTCTACCAGACCGTCGAAGAACGGCTTGCCCTGGTGTTCAGCGTAGAAACCTTCAGCCTGCTCTTTGCTCAGGTGCAGCATTTTGCTGCCGACAATTTTGAAGCCAGCGCTTTCAAAACGGTTGAAGATGGCACCAATAACGTTTTTTGCCACCGCGTTCGGTTTTACGATAGAAAAAGTACGTTCGATAGTCATATGGACCCCTGTTTGATGTCGAGTTTGACCGGTGAAAAGGCTCTCCGGCCTGGAAAATGGCGCCGATTATAGGGGGCATCGCCGCCCTTGCCTACCGGATATTCAACAATTTAGTAAAAAACGCGATCTTAAAATCCACAACTTTGCAGTGGTTTAGTAAATTCTTACCTGTTACTGCAACCCGCCACTGGATTCAGGCTGAAAGATTACCTGGCTTGCTGCCCTGCGGATAGCCCGCCTGGTGATCTTTCAGAACTGTGCCGTAATATTATGCTGTTTTGCGGTGGATTTGCGCTGATATTTGCGTAGTGCCTTCAACTTCTTAAGGAATAACAACCGGCCACTCCGGAACCCCTTGTGATGGCGCATAAGATGGTTAACACTGACGGTCATCTCTTACATTCCTTAAAGCGAGGCCGTCATGTCATCCTCCTTCTTTGTCACCGTCGGGTGGCTTGCTGAACACCTTACTGACCCGGATCTGCAAATTTTAGATGCGCGCATGCTGCCGCCGGGACAGGAAAGCGTGAGAAATATTCAGGCTGAGTATCTGGCTAAGCATCTGCCGGGCGCGCCGTTCTTTGATATTGAAGCGCTGTCGGATCACACCAGCCTTTATCCTCATATGTTACCCAGGGCCGAATCCTTTGCCGTAGCGATGCGGGAGCTTGGCGTAAGCAGCGACAAACACCTTGTGGTTTACGATGAAGGAAATCTCTTCTCGGCCCCCCGAGCCTGGTGGATGCTGCGCGAGTTTGGCGTGGCTAAGGTTTCGATTCTGGCGGGCGGCCTTAAAGGTTGGGAAGAAGCGGGACTTACGCTGGATAGCGGTGCTGTTGAGCTTCCGGAAGGGGAATTTGAAGCCCGCTTTGACCAGAAGGTGGTGAAGCGGCTGACGGACGTACTGTTGATCAGCCATGAGGGCGGTGCGCAGATTGTGGATGCCAGAGCGGCAAACCGCTTCCGGGGTGAAGTGGATGAGCCTCGTCCGGGTCTGCATCGTGGCCGCATTCCAGGGAGTCTTAACGTCCCGTGGAATTCGCTGGTAGAAAACGGAGAGCTTAAGCCGGCCTCCGCTCTCAGAGAGATTTTCAGCCAGCAAGGCGTTGACCTGACGCAGCCGATTGTCACCAGTTGCGGTTCAGGCGTCACGGCTGTGGTGGTGATCCTGGCGCTGAATTCCCTGGGCGTTGAAAACGTCAAGCTCTATGACGGCTCCTGGGGTGAATGGGGAAGCCGTGATGACCTGCCCATCGCCACTGGCTGAGCAGGCAGCAAAGAAAAAGGCGTCTCCTTGCAGGATACGCCTTGCTAAGTACGGCTGCGATTCGCCTTTCCCGGATTAACGCTACTCCCGGCCAGCTCACTTTCTACTGGCCGCCACTGAATTACTCAGTTAGTCAGTTACTCAGTTACTCAGTTACTCAGTTAGTCAGTTACTCAGTTACTCAGTTACTCAGTTACTCAGTTACTCAGCTACTCAGCTACTCAGCTACTCAGCTACTCAGCTATTCAGCTACTCAGCTACTCAGCTACTCAGCTATTCAGCTATTCAGCTACTCAGCTACTCAGCTACTCAGCTACTCAGCTACTCAGGCAGAGAGTGTGCCAGCACTGATGGGCTATGAAGGGATATTTTTTACCTTGAATTCCCGCAGAAAACTTCCCCATTTACGCTCATAAAACGGCGTAATGTGTGCGGTAAAAAAGTGGCTGATGCCTTTCTCATTCTCTACCACTTCGCAAATATCAACCGGCTCATCTTCTAACAAAGTATCTGTTGCCACGCTGCCTGCCGCCTGAATAATCGTCTCTATATTACTCTCGGCTTCAATGCCTATCAGCAGGTTCGGCTTCTCTTCAGAAGACTCTTTAATATGGGCAACATAGGCTCTGCGTACCTGCTTGTATTTGGCAAACAGCTGGGTCAGGGAGTCGATCATCTGTGCTGGCGGTTCAGCAATTTCTGACAACAGCAGTGAGGTTCCGCCCTCCAGCACAGTTTGCTGGCTCAGGGCATTAGCGCCCTCCCCTAACAGACTGGTGATTTCCCGCGGAGAGAACTCTTTGCCAGCGGGCAGTTTCGGGTTGAGAAACAACGTCTCTCCCATCGTCATTTCAAACAGCGTGCGCACCGGCATCACCAGAAACGGCTGTTCCTCTGTCACCGCCTGTTCCAGCGCCTCTACAGAGGTGAAAAAGGGAATGATGCTGGTGCCGTCATCTTTTTCCCAGTGCTGGAGGTCAACCGGAGTCTCTGCTGTCACCTGCGCCTGGTCCGGGCTTTCACCCGGCACCCAGACGCTGGCATCCATAAGCAGAGTGAAAAACTCAGGCCGGTGGGCGGGTTCGGTTGCCGCCAGTTTAAGCACCTCTTCAAGGCGCTGATTGGATCCGTTCATTTATTCGTTCCGCTTATCACGCGGGCGGGAATGCCCCGCCTCTGAAGGCAGCTCAGCGCTGCCTCAAATTGTTTGCTGCCATTCTGAGAGCAGCCAGAAGCTGCTCGTCTCTTCTCTGCCGCTTAAAGCCGCCAGGGCGGCCTCTATTTCAGCAGCAGATCCGCCACGGTACGCACGCCCAGCCCCGTTGCACCAGCAGACCACTGGTCAACGGCGCCTTTACGGTAGGTTGCGGAACAGTCGATATGCAGCCAGCCTTTCTGATAATTTTTCACAAAATGTGACAAAAACGCTGCCGCTGAGCTGGCACCAGCCGTGTGGGCAGGTGCAGCGATATTATTCAGATCGGCAAAGTTAGAAGGCAGATAGCTGCGATGGAACTCCGCCAGCGGCAGGCGCCAGAATGGCTCATTTTCACTCTCGGCACTGCTCAGCAACGACCGGGCAAGCTCATCATCAAAGCTGAACAGGGCGTGATAGTCATTGCCCAGCGCGGTTTTAGCCGCACCGGTCAGGGTGGCAGCATCAATCAGCAGTTCAGGATTTTGTTCACTGGCATCAATCAGGCCATCGGCCAGCACCAGTCGCCCTTCTGCATCGGTGTTCATCACTTCAACGGTTTTGCCATTGCGATAGTCGATGATATCTCCCAGGCGGAACGCATTGCCGCTGACCATGTTGTCGGCACAGCAAAGGTATAGCTTGACCCGTTTGGTTAAACCACGGTTGATAGCTAACGCCAGCGAGCCTGCCAGTGTAGCTGCGCCACCCATGTCAGACTTCATGGAATCCATGGAGCCGCTGGGCTTCAGGCTGTAGCCGCCGGTATCAAAAGTAATGCCCTTACCTACCAAACAGGCAAAAACAGGCGCATTTTCATCCCCTGTAGGGTTGAAATCGAGCGCCAGCAGCGCCGGGCTACGGGTTGATCCCCGGCCTACCGTGTGCAGTCCCATATAGCCTTGTTGACGCAGGTCATCCCCTTTGGTGATGCGATAGCTCACCGCCTCACCACCCGCTTCACTCAGCAAATCTACGGCTCGCTGCGCCAGCTGCGAAGGGCTGAGATCTTCCGCTGGCAGATTGATGGTATCGCGCACCCAGTTGATGATTTTCATCCGGCGATCAAATTCCGCGCGATCGCTCTCATTCAGTGCGGCCCACTCAACGGTACGCTCTCCTTTCGGGCTGCGATAGCCCTGCCAGAAGGCCCAGCTTTTCTCTAAATCCCACTCGCCTTCGAGCGCAACGTGACGAATGCCCTGGGCATCAATTTTGCGTGCTGCACGCTGAATGGTAATGAGGGGATCGCTGCCGGTGAGATGAATAGTCATCCCGCTGTCGTTACTGGTCAGGGTCGCTTTTTCGCCCCAGCGTGCGTCTGCCGCTGCCGTTGACAGTGTTATTTTCATTGGTGTGGTTGTCATCGCATGGCTCCTTACAGGGTTCAATGATTTTCCGTCCTTAAAACGGTCGGACACTACAATAAACCTTTATTGGCTTTCGTCTAACTCAGACTTTGAGAAAACATGGAAAAACGGGCTGAATCAACATTCAGCCCGTTGGGGTTCTTTTACAAAGTATTAAAATCAGCCGTGAACAGCAAGATTATGGCTGTCTCGTCCGGAGGATTTGAACGCCAGCCACTCGGGGGAAAGCGCCCGCAGGCGGCCTGTCGACTTCTGCACCAGCTGAATGGCGTAGTCGATCTCCTCCTCCGTGGTGAATCGTCCCAGGGAGAAACGCAGCGAGCTGTGTGCCAGTTCGTCGTTGATACCCAAAGCGCGTAACACGTAAGAAGGCTCCAGACTGGCTGAAGTACAGGCAGATCCTGAAGAGAGCGCCAGATCCTTAAGGGCCATGATCAGCGATTCGCCGTCCACAAAACTAAAGCTGACGTTGAGGATATTTGGCGCGCCAGCAGCCAGATCGCCATTGAGACTGACTTCTTCTATAGCTGAGAGACCCTGCCAGAGTTTGAGGCGAAGTTCACCCAGACGGGCCATTTCACTCTGCATCTCTTCTTTCGCAATACGAAACGCTTCGCCCATCCCCACAATCTGATGCACAGGCAGCGTACCGGATCGCATTCCGCGCTCATGTCCGCCACCGTGGATCTGCGCTTCCAGCCGGATACGTGGTTTACGCCGCACGTATAATCCGCCGATCCCTTTTGGGCCATAGAGCTTGTGCGCGGAGAAAGAGAGGAGATCGACCGGGATCGTGCTGACATCCAGCGGCAACTTACCAACGCTTTGGGTAGCATCAGAGTGAAAAAGGATCCCCCGCGACTGGCAAAGCTCAGCGATTCTGGCCAGATTCTGCACCACACCGGTTTCATTATTCACCTGCATAACAGAGACCAGAATGGTTTCTTCGCGCATCGCGGCCTGGAGCTTTTGCAGATCGATCACGCCGTTGCTTTCCGGCGCAAGATAAGTTACTTCAAACCCTTCGCGTTCAAGTTGAATGCAGGTGTCCAGCACCGCTTTATGCTCGGTCTGGCTGGTGATGATGTGGTTGCCCTTCTCACGCAGGCTGTGCGCTACCCCTTTGATAGCGAGGTTATCCGATTCGGTTGCGCCAGAGGTAAAGACAATTTCACGTGGATCGGCACCAATCAGATCGGCGACCTGATTACGGGCCACATCCACCGCCTCTTCAGCCTGCCAGCCAAAACGGTGAGAACGGGAAGCGGGATTTCCGAAGGTGCCGTCCAGGGTCAGGCACGCCATCATTTTGGTGGCAACACGAGGATCGACAGGGGTTGTGGCGGCATAATCGAAGTAAATCGGTACTTTCATTGCGCTTGAACTCCATACATCAGGGCAAAATGTAAGTCATTCACTGCGTACCGATGATAAAGTTATTCCGCCGCCACGGGCGGTGACTGTCGCCTGAGCCAGCAGGCTACAGGTGACAGGTTCGCCTCAGGCGACAATCAGGCACGCAGATTGACGTTAATGGTTTCATGCACGCGGCCAGTAGAGACGCGCGCTTTTTCAGTGTTGTTCTGACGATCGGCCACATCCAGAATATCCTGGTTGTTGACCAGCTCGGCAAGGGTGATGTTGTTAAGGAAATCGCTAATGCGCTCGCTCAGGTCACGCCAGAGCACATGAGTCAGGCAACGTTCGCCGCCCTGACATCCCTCTTTACCCTGACATTTGGTCGCATCAACGGATTCATCAACGGCAGTGATCACCGCGCCGACAGCAATGGCATCCGATGCTTTACCCAACAGGTAACCACCGCCCGGACCACGAACGCTGGCCACCAGACCGTTTTTACGCAAACGAGAGAAGAGCTGCTCCAGATAAGAGAGGGAGATACCCTGACGCTCTGAAATATCAGCTAATGGCACTGGCCCCTGGTGAGAGTGCAGCGCAACATCAAGCATAGCAGTAACGGCATAACGGCCTTTGGATGTCAGTCTCATGGCGTAAACGACCTCAGTTGTACCCTGGTGGGGTGTTAACAAAATATGGAGGCAAGTCTGACATTCCCGAGTAAATTGGTCAAGTATTTAACCTAGTAAAACACTCAAGTATTTAACCAAGTGTTTTACTCAACTATTCACTCACTTTTCACTGACTATTGAAGACGTTACTTGTTGCTGCCAGGCTTTTCCAGAGAAGAAAGCATGCCCCGCAGGATATTCAGTTCATCCCGCTCCGGGCGCGCCCTGGTATAAAGACGGCGCATTTTGCTCATCACCTGGCCCGGACTGCCTTCACGAATAAAGCCGCTGTTCACCATCATTTTTTCCATGTGCTGATAGAAGCGTTCCAGATCGTCCACCAGCGGATAGGGTGACTCTTCATACTCGGGCTGCGCGGTTTCCTGCGATTGCAGAAATGCCATCCGCACCTCATAGGCGATGATCTGCACAGCCATCGCCAGATTCAGCGAGCTGTATTCCGGGTTAGCAGCAATAGCTACATGATAATGGCACTTTTGCAGCTCTTCGTTGGTCAGGCCAACACGCTCGCGGCCAAACACCAGCGCAACTGGCGCCTGCTGCCCTTCCTCTACGCTCTTGATACCGCATTCACGCGGGTCGAGCATGGGCCAGGGCAGCGAACGGGAGCGGGCACTGGTTCCCACCACCAGACTACAGCCGCTCAGGGCTTCGTCGAGCGTGTCCACGATATGCGCTTCGCCAATCACATCGCTGGCGCCAGCAGCCAGCGCTATTGCCTGAGAGTCAGGCTTCACAAGAGGGTTAACCAGATAAAGGTTGGTCAGGCCCATGGTTTTCATCGCGCGTGCGACGGAGCCCATGTTGCCGGTGTGAGAAGTTTCCACCAGCACAATACGAATGTTCTGCAGCATAGGAATTCATGTCTGTGAGATAATTTGAGGATGCTATCATATTTTCAGGACATTTTACGATCTCCCTGCTATAATCCGCGCCGTTTTCCCGTTCTTTAACATCCAGTGAGAGATAACGATGCATCCAATGCTCAACATTGCCGTGCGCGCTGCGCGCAAGGCCGGAAATTTAATTACCAAGAATTATGAAACCCCGGACGCTGTCGAAGCGAGCCAGAAAGGCACCAACGACTTCGTTACCAATGTTGACCGCGACGCCGAACGCCAGATTATTGAGGTGATTCGCAAGTCCTATCCGAAACACACCATTATTACTGAAGAGAGTGGTGAGTTAGCCGGTGAAGACCCGGATGTACAATGGGTTATCGATCCACTGGATGGCACCACCAACTTCATCAAACGTCTTCCTCACTTCTCCGTCTCCATCGCCGTGCGCATTAAAGGCCGCACTGAAGTCGCCGTGGTTTACGATCCAATGCGCAATGAGCTGTTCAGCGCGGTTCGTGGCCAGGGCACGCAGCTTAACGGTTATCGCCTGCGCGGCAGCACCGCACGCGATCTGGACGGCACCATTCTGGCGACCGGCTTCCCGTTCAAACTGAAGCAGCACGCCACACCTTACATCAACATCGTAGGTAAGCTGTTTACGCAATGTGCAGATTTCCGCCGTACCGGTTCAGCTGCGCTGGATCTGGCTTACGTAGCTGCGGGCCGCGTTGATGGCTATTTTGAAATTGGCCTGAAGCCGTGGGATTTTGCTGCTGGCGAACTGCTGGTTCGTGAAGCTGGCGGTCTGGTGACGGACTTTGTTGGTGCCCACGGTTACCTGACCTCTGGCAACATCGTTGCCGGTAACCCACGCGTGGTGAAAGCGATGCTGGCTTCCATGCGTGAAGAGTTGAGCGAAGCGCTGAAGCGCTAAACCTCCCCTGCGGCCGAAGCGATTCGGCGTGCGCAGCAGAGTCTGCGCACAGGAGAGGGGCTGTTGTCTGCTGGGCGAAGCGATTCGTCCGTTGCTCTCCATATGGCCGCACTATTTTACCGGGAGCGGTGTTGTTCGCTCCGGTTACTCCCTCCCTGTTACTGCCCTGCCTTTCTGCTACCTCTGTTTCCCATAAAATTTATTATAAGAACATCGGTCTGATACCGCCGGAGATCGCCGGTTGCGCACTCAGCCATAGCATCATGCCAGTCGCCACCAGCATTACGCCTCCAGCCAGAGATAATCCTGACCAGCCCACTTTTTGCCAGCCCGCAGGCGGCGTCCCCCGGCTCAGCTTCAGCGCCAGCGCTCTGGAAACCTGAACCAACAGCGCCATAGCCGATACGGTCAGCGCCGTACCTGTAGCCATCGCCAGCGCCGACAGAATGCCCCAGCCGTAGACGCCAATCACCTTTGAAAACAGCAGCATCATGATCGCGCCTGAACAGGGGCGAAGCCCCATCGACAGCACCACCATGGCTTTGGTTTTTGCCGTAACCGCTTTATCCAGCGTCTGACTGTCGGGCACATGCTGATGCCCACAGCCACAGCTTTCGCTGTGCTGATGGGTCGGCATGATGCGCTGGAACCTGACTGGCGGTGAGGGGCGCAGCGCCTGCCAGATAGTGCGCAAGGCGCGCCAGCAGAGCCACAAACCCAGCCCCACCACCAGCAAATAGCTCGCCTTTTCCAGCCAGAAACTGCTGAGATGCAGCTGACGTGATGAAAGCCCCAGCACAACCAGCATCAGGGTGACCAGTAGAATAGCCACCAGCCCCTGAACCAGCGCGGCCGCAAGGGTCAGTTGCAGGCTGGTTTTTACTTTTGTCGGATGCGTGGCCAGAAAGGTCGCTATCACTACTTTCCCATGCCCTGGCCCCAGCGCGTGCAATATGCCGTAGAGCAGGCTGAAGCCCAGCAGCGTCAGCCCCGCCTGCTGTGGCTGGCTGGCGACCTGCTGAAGCAGGGCCGTCATTTGCTGATGCAGCGTTTTCTGCCACAGCACGCTTTGCAACAGGATCTGCGGCCAGTGCTGCCAGACGGCAAACCCCGCCGCACTAAACGCCAGCACCATTACAAACAGCGGCCAGGCCTGTAGCCAGCTTCGTCTGGCGAGAGAGGGAGAAAAGTTTACCGACATGTCAGGGTTACCGTCTGCGCGAACTGCCTTCCCAGATCCATATCCTCTGGCGGCGCGTCAGCTTTATCTAACGAGAGCGCATACGCCTGCATGGAGGAATCGGGCTTCGGCGTTTTTAAAGTGAACTGGCAGCGGTTAGCCAGTTCAGGCGGCATATGCAAAGATTTTTCAGAGTCGTAATACATATCAACAAAGTAGGTTGGGTCAAAAGTCGAAAACGTATAGCGCTTTCCCATCAGAGGCTGCGGCTCGGCCAGCGGCAGGATAAAGTCCAGCACCGCCTGATGCCCCTGACGGGAAAGGTGATATTCCGGCGGCAAATTATCAAATTTTACCGGTTTCCCCTGGTGCCAGAACTCGCTGAAGTAATGCTGCCCCAGCACGTTGGCCATCACTTCCGCAGCCAGCTTTTTCCATATCACGGAATCAGGCTTTGCCTGACCAGCGTCGTAAAGCAGATCGGCAGAGGTTATCTCATCCATCACCCAGTGCATTTTCAGGCCAGTGAGGCGATCTTCCTTATGCACCAGCGTCACTTGCATATCAATAAAGCTGTGCGGATGGCCCCAGGCGAAGGGCATCAGCCCCAGTGACAACAGCGCTGCCGCCAGCTTAACTGAAAGGTTATAACGTAACAATTTAACGTCCTTCTCCTGATAAGGCAAAAATTCTGTGATCTGGCTGGAAAGCTATAAAAAAAACTGGCTGCTTTTCTCTGACAGCCGGTCAGGCAGGCTATGCTAAGCGATGTCACTTTTTACTGGGATCGCAGATGATGAGCTTACCCTCACCCGAGCCTTCTGCCCTTTCCAGTCCGCAACGTCATTGCCATTTGCTTTTACTGCTTTATCTCCCTGAGCTCACCGTCACCCTGGAGTCAATCTCAGAGATTAATCGGGTCGATCGGTCAGTCACCCGGCAAGATATAGCGGAGGTGGAAGCAGAAATCCAGCGCTATCACCGGCTTGCCCTGCAACAGGAAGCTGGAGGAGCCTACCGGATAAGCGGTGCGGAACTGGATCAGCGGCTGTGTCTGTTTCACTGGCTGCGCCGGGCGCTGCGGCTTGCCCCTGAATTTGTGCAGTCACATTTTGCCCCGCAGGTAAAGCTTCAGCTCAGAAAGAAACAGATAGAGAAAGTGCTTTACGACGAGCATAACCTGCTGGCGCTGGTGCAACACTGCTCGCAGCGGCTTTCACGCAAATTTACCGAACGGGATTGCTATTTCCTGCAACTTTTTATGCAACATTCGCTCTGCCGTCAGACCAGCACCACATTCAGTGAAGCTCAGCTTGCGTGGCTCTCCGCCCGCCTTGAGCATCAGGTTGCCGAAGAAGTTGTGCACCACTGGCAAAAGCGCGGTAAAACGCCTCCGCACAGCAGCGAGACTGGCCTGTTAGCCTTGCTGTTCAGCCAGATGCATGTACCCAGCGCCAGCGAGGCCCATCATGAGTATGAGCAGCAGCTGTTAGAAGCTGTCCGCCAGATGATTGAACGTTTTCAGGCTCTTTCCGGCATGCGCTTCAGCGACGATCGGGGACTGAGCGATCAGCTTTATACCCATCTTTCTCAGGCGCTGGAACGGGCGCTGTTTGGTGTGGGGATCGATCAAAGCCTGACTGAAGAAGTTACCCGCCTCTATCCCCGGCTGTTGCGAACAACCCAGGCTGCGGTAGCAGGGTTTGAACAACAGTACGCGCTCACTTTCTCTCAGGAGGAGATGGGGCTAATCGCCATTATTTTTGGCGCCTGGCTGATGCAGGAGAGCGCTTTGCAGGAGAAGCAGGTGCTGCTGTTAACCGGCAAAGACCCTGAGCTGGAGCGGGAAGTGGAACAGCAGCTCCGGGAGCTGACGTTGCTGCCGCTGAACATCAAATATCTGGACGTGACGGAATTTCAGCGCAACAGTGCGCCAAAAGGAACGGCACTGGTGATCACCCCTTATGCCACGCCTCTGCCGCTGTATTCCCCGCCGTTGATCCATGCAGAACTTCCGCTACAGGCACATCAGCAGCAGCGCATCCGGCTGCTGCTGGAGTCCTGACAGGATCAGGCCGCTTTGGGCCGCATAAACAGGGCTGGCACCACTATCAGTGCCATCACCCAAAATACGTTCCCTTGCAGATGCTGGAACAGCACGCCAACGACCATGGTCATCACCGCTATTCCGCCCCCCATCGCCAGCGCGGAGTAAACTGCCTGCAAGCGGATCACTTCGCCGCCTTCACGGGCTGCGATAAAGCGCATGGCCGCCAGATGACAAACGGTGAAGCTGCCGCAGTGCAGGATTTGCGCCACAATCAGCCAGGGTAAGGCGGTGGTAGAAGCCATCAGGCTCCAGCGCACCAGGGCGCACACGCCTGAAAGCAGCAGCAGATCCCGCGCGCCCCAGCGGCGGAAAAGGCGGTTACTGGAGGCGAATACCACGATTTCCGCCACCACGCCCAGTGACCAGAGATAACCGACCACGCTGGCCGAATAGCCCGCCTCCTGCCAGTAGATAGCACTGAAGCCATAGTAGGCCGCATGCGCGCCCTGCATCAGCGTCACGCAGAGCAGGAACCGCCAGACCGCGTTCTCTTGCAGCATTCGTCGCCACTCTCTCCAGCCCGCCCGCTCAACTTGTTTGACACCCCCCAGCGGCATCACCGAAGGCCGTAACAGCATGCCGCCCGTCATGGCGACGATGCCGGCACAGAGCATCACCAGAATAGCCTGCGTGGAGAAAGCGCTGACCAGGACGCCCGTTAACGCCGAGCTGATAACAAAGGCCAGCGACCCCCACAGCCGCACCGGCCCGTAGGGCATTCCTATCTGTTTTTGCCAGGTGGCGGCCAGCGCATCGCTCAGGGGAACCAGAGGAGAGAAGAAGAGGTTAAAGCCGACCATCACCAGCAGCAGCCAGATCCAGAAAGCGCTTATCCAGAAGCTGAGCGCAAAAAACAGCGTCAGCATCGCCAGCAGGCGCAGCGCGGTGATCAGTTGGGCAGGATGGGTAACGCGGGAGGCAATCAACAGGCTGCCAAGGAAACGGGCAATCATGCCACAGCCCAGCAGCAGGCCAATCTTTTCCGGCTCAAGGCCGCTGCCTTTCAGCCAGACGCCCCAGAAAGGGAGCCAGACGCCGTAAGCAAAAAAATAGGTAAAGTAGCCCAGACCGAGCCAGTATGCTGAACGAATCGCCATGTTCCCTCCGGTTTTGAGCGCTACTTTCTCAGAGGTCAGGCTTAAGATCAATTAACGGGGCCAGAGGCCCCGTTAATGTCGCTTACAACTGCCGGAACATTACGCGTTGTTATGCGTAGACCGGGAAGCGCGCACAGATTTCCAGAACCTGCTTCTTAACCCGTTCCTGGGTGCCTTCATCGCCGATATTGTCAAGAATGTCGCTGATCCAGCCAGCTAATTCACGGACTTCTGCTTCCTTGAAGCCACGACGGGTCACGGCAGGCGAACCAATACGGATACCTGAAGTCACAAACGGGCTTTTGGGATCGTTTGGCACACTGTTTTTGTTCACGGTAATGTTAGCGCGACCCAGAGCGGCATCCGCTTCTTTACCGGTCAGGTTTTTATCAACCAGATCCAGCAGGAAAAGGTGGTTATGGGTGCCGCCAGAAACCACGTTGTAGCCGCGCTCCAGGAACACTTCCACCATCGCTTTAGCGTTTTTCGCCACCTGCTGCTGATAAACCTTGAACTCAGGCTCCATCGCTTCTTTCAGCGCTACCGCTTTACCGGCAATCACATGCATCAGCGGGCCGCCCTGGCCGCCGGGGAACACGGCAGAGTTCAGCTTTTTATAGAGATCTTCATCACCGCCTTTTGCCAGGATCAGGCCGCCACGCGGACCCGCCAGGGTTTTATGGGTAGTGGTGGTCACGATATGGGCATGAGGAACCGGGTTTGGATAGACGTCAGCGGCGATAAGGCCAGCCACGTGCGCCATATCCACAAACAGCCAGGCCCCGATGCTGTCTGCAATTTCGCGCATTTTTGCCCAGTCACAGATGCCGGAGTAGGCGGAGAAACCACCAATAATCATTTTAGGCTTGTGTTTCTGAGCCTGTGCAGCGAGATCTTCGTAATCGATTTTGCCGGTTTCGTCGATGCCGTAAGGCACCACGTTATAGAGCTTACCGGAGAGGTTTACCGGAGAGCCGTGGGTCAGGTGACCGCCATGTGCCAGGTTCATCCCCAGAATGGTGTCGCCCGGCTGTAGCAGCGCGGTGTAAACAGCGAAGTTAGCCTGAGAGCCGGAGTGCGGCTGAACGTTAGCGTAATCAGCGCCAAACAGCTCTTTTGCACGGTCAATCGCCAGTTGCTCAACGATATCGACATATTCACAGCCGCCGTAGTAGCGCTTGCCCGGATAGCCTTCGGCATATTTGTTGGTCAGCTGAGAACCCTGCGCCTGCATGACACGTGGACTGGTGTAGTTTTCTGAAGCAATCAGTTCAATGTGCTCTTCCTGACGCACTTTTTCCTGCTCCATTGCCTGCCATAACTCGGCATCATAGTCGGCAATATTCATATCACGCTTTAGCATCCGCATCTCCTGACTGGCTAACCAAATATTCGGTATTGAACGGCCCGTGTGGGCGAAGGCCATCAGTGTAAACTGTTTTACCTGCTGAAGGGTAGCCACAAAGCGTGTTTTATACGCAAACGATTGGCCTGCCGTCTGGCAAGGGTTTTATACGGTTTTTGCAACCCTTTACAGCGGGAATTTTCATCATCTCCAACCTGTGGATTTTTCATCTTTGCGGCACCGATCGCAGCGTTAAATCTCCCTGCTAACTAAAGGTGCATTTACAATGCATGTTAAAGAGCTATAAGATGTATTTAAAATGCAACTTTATAAACCCCGCAGGGAGTCACCTATGTTAGACGCTAAAACTATCGCCATCGTTAAATCCACTATTCCGGCGCTGCTGGCCACAGGTCCCAGCCTGACTGCCCATTTTTACGATCGCATGTTCAGCCATAACCCGGAGCTGAAAGATATTTTTAATATGAGCAACCAGCGTAACGGCAACCAGCGTGAAGCGCTGTTTAATGCCATCTGCGCCTATGCCAGCAATATTGAAAATCTTGCGGTTCTGTTACCGGCAGTAGAGAAAATAGCGCAAAAGCACACCAGCTTTGCCATTCAGCCCGATCAGTATCAGATAGTGGGCAGGCATCTGCTGGCCACGCTGGATGAGATGTTAAGCCCAGGGGAAGAGGTGCTGAACGCCTGGGGCGAGGCGTATGGCGTGCTGGCAAATGTGTTTATCCAGCGCGAAGCGCAGCTTTATCAGCAAGCGGAGAACCAAACAGGGGGTTGGCGGACACCACGGACGTTTCGCATCAGCGAAATCACTGTGGAGAGTGAAGTCATCAAAAGCTTTATTCTCAGCCCGGCAGATGGCAAGCCGGTAGCGGATTATCAGCCAGGGCAGTATCTCGGCGTCTGGCTGCGTAACAAAACGTTCGCTAATCAGGAGATCCGCCAGTACTCCCTGACCCGCGCGCCGAATGGTCGTGACTATCGTATTGCCGTACGTCATGAGCCGGGTGGTACCGTTTCTGGCTGGCTGCATCAGCATGCCCGGCTGGGTGATGAGCTTCAGCTGGCGGTGCCGGCAGGAGATTTCTTTATGGATATCGCTCCAGAGACGCCGGTTACGCTGATTTCCGCTGGCGTTGGCCAGACGCCGATGCTGGCAATGCTGGATGTGCTCGCCTCCCGCCAGCACCCTTCCCGCGTGCAGTGGTTCCATGCGGCCGACAACGGCAAGCGGCACGCATTCCGGGAGGAAGTAGCCAGCACGGCGCAGCGGCTACCGCAGTTTTCGCAGCATATCTGGTATCGCGCGCCCCTTGAGCAGGATAGCGGCAGGTATGACAGTGAAGGCATTATGGATTTACTGCCGATAGAGAGCCAGCTGAGCGATACGGCCTGTCACTACTATCTCTGCGGGCCAGTGGTCTTTATGCAGCATATTGCGCAGCAGCTGACTACGCTGGGCACAGACTCTTCCCGCATCCACTATGAAGTTTTTGGCCCCCACAAAGTTCTGTAAAGCCCAAAAACGACATCGCCGCCCTGAAAAGGACGGCGATGGCTGGCATTAAGCAGAAGAGGCGAAGATCAGATTGCCTCTTCGTCTTCCTCACCGGTACGAATACGCACCACGCGCGCCACATCAAAGACGAAGATTTTACCGTCGCCGATTTTACCGGTCTGCGCGGTTCTCATAATGGCTTCCACGCAGGTATCCACGATATCGTCAGCAATCACCAGCTCAATCTTCACCTTCGGCAGAAAATCGACCATATACTCAGCGCCGCGATAGAGTTCGGTATGGCCCTTCTGACGGCCAAAACCTTTCACTTCGGTCACGGTCATTCCGGTGATCCCAACTTCAGCCAGCGCTTCACGCACGTCGTCGAGTTTGAATGGTTTGATAATCGCATCAATTTTTTTCATGGCAGACCCTTTTCATTCTCTCCGCGGCCGGAGAGTAATCTAATCAGTATACGTTCAGCGGACAGCTACCGCTGCGCGGTCTGTCTCTTTTTCAGCGTGTTAAGCTAACATATCTCAGCCGTGATGCGGCACAGAAAAAACTACTCTTTGAAATCAGAGGCATCCAGCTCGTGTCGCGACAGCAGCTTATAGAATTCCGTGCGGTTACGTCCGGCAAGGCGTGCGGCATGCGTTACGTTGCCTTTGGTCATCTGTAGCAGCTTTCTTAAATAATTGAGTTCGAACTGATTTCTGGCCTCGGCAAAGGTCGGCAACGCGGTACTTTCCCCCACCAGCGCCTGCTCTACCAGCGCTTCGCCAATTACCGGGGCTGAGGTCAGCGCAACGCACTGTTCAATCACGTTAACCAGCTGACGAACGTTACCCGGCCAGCTGGCAGCCACCAGCCGCTTCATGGCGTCGGTGGAAAAACTGCGCACAAAAGGTTTATGCCGTTCTGCCGCCTGCTTCAGCAGATGATTTGCCAGCAGAGGAATATCCTCTGCCCGCTCATGCAATGCCGGAATTTTCAGATTCACAACGTTGAGGCGGTAAAAGAGATCTTCGCGGAACTCTTTTTTCTCCATCGCTTTTGGCAGATCGCGATGCGTGGCTGACAGTATACGCACGTTGATATCCTGATCGTGGTTGCTGCCCAGCGGCCTCACTTTGCGCTCCTGAAGCACCCGCAACAGTTTTACCTGCAACGCCTGTGGCATATCGCCGATTTCGTCAAGAAACAGAGTGCCCCCTTCCGCCGCCTGGAACAGTCCTTCACGGCTGCTCACCGCGCCGGTGAAGGCACCTTTGGCATGGCCGAAAAGTTCTGACTCAAGCAGCTGCTCCGGCAACGCCCCACAGTTAATGGCGATAAAGGCGTGGCCAGCGCGCGGGCTGGCGGCGTGAATAGCCTGCGCGAGAATTTCCTTGCCGGTGCCGCTCTGCCCGTTGATCAGGACGCTGACATCCGACTGCGCCACCATTCTTGCCTGTTCCAGTAAACGCAGCATTACCGGACTGCGGGTGACAATATTCTCCCGCCAGGCATCATCGCTGGCCGGCGCGCGGTGCGCCAGCGCCTGATCGATAGCGCTGTAGAGCGCATCGCGGTCAACAGGTTTGGTCAGGAAGCTGAAAACGCCCTGCTGGGTAGCGGATACCGCTTCCGGAATGGAGCCGTGTGCGGTGAGAATAATCACCGGCATACCGGGCTGCTGTTTCTGCACTTCACCGAAGAGAGCCAGGCCGTTCATCTCATCCATGCGCAGATCGCTTATCACCAGATCGATTTTTTCACGCTGCAACAGACGCAGCGCTTCAGGCCCGCTGGCTGCCGTCTGTACCGTGAAGCCTTCACTGGTCAGGCGCATACCCAGCAGTTTCAACAGGCTGGGATCGTCGTCTACCAGCAGTAAATTGGCTGATTTTTTGATCATGGCTGGGCCGCATCCTCTGAGGTTGATACCGGGGGCGTGGTTTCTGTTCCGTCGCTTTTCTCTGTATGGCTGTTATCAGAGCTATCGGGTGAGCGTCTGGAAGAGAGCTGTCGTTCGATATCGGTTAAGGATTCCAGCTTACGCCGGGTCACATTGAGTTCAGCATTCAGTTGGACCTGCTGCCGCCGCAGAGCGTCCAGCTCTGCATCACTGGTTTGTTGCAGATGATGATACCGGGTTCGCTCTTCGGAAAGTTGCAGCAGCCCCATCTGGTCTTCACGCCAGAGCTGGATCAGCGGTCTGACGGAGGAAGGAAAACTGGCGCTAAACTCATCCAGACGCAGCATAAATTGTCTTCTTTCCACCGGCGTAACGTTGCCATTGGCTAATAGCACCCCCTGCTTAAAGGCACTTTGCCAGTTGTTGGCGGGCCAGCGGCGGGCTTCTGCACGCGCTTCTGTTGGGGAAAGGCGCACGGCGCAGTCCATGCTCCGCAGCCAGTAAAGCGAGTTGGAGATCGCTCTGCTTGTGTCGATCTCCCAGATACGTTCACAATCAACCAGCTGGAAATCGACAATTTTGATTTCTGGCTCCGCCAGCGGTTTTCCGTTAACGGTCAGGGCCGATTCGGGAGGTTTGCTGCTACAGGCTGCCAGCAACAGCGCCAGCAAAGTAACGGCTGCGGAAAAAGCGCGCTTTCTCATTATTATGCATTCCCGACAATGGCGTTGAGTTCAATACGAAAACAGACATCAGCCTGGTCAGTCGTTATCAGCTGTAAATCGCCCTGCAAACGATGAATACAGTCTCTGGCGATACTGAGGCCCAGCCCACTGCCCTTCACCGCCCCTTTGCGCTGCTGATTCCCCTGGAAAAAAGGCTCAAAAATCATTTTCTTTTCACTTTCCGGGATCGGGCTGCCGGTATTTGCGACTTCAATCAATACCTTCCGGCCCTGCTGCTGAGTGCGGATCCAGATAGTACCGGAATCCCCGCCGTAGTGTATCGCATTCGAATAAAGATTATCGATGGCGCGGGTCAGCAGCGTGGCGTCAGCCCGGCAGGCCGTTACCGGCAGGGTAACCTCGGTTTGCATCATTTTGGCCCTGGCCGTCAGGCTGTGTGAGCTGACGATGCTGCTGATAAGTGGCTCCAGCTGTACCTCGCCCATCGCCACGGGCGCTTCAGAAAGTTTGCGGTTGTAGTCCAGCAGCTGTTCAATCAGCCGTTGCAGATGGCGGCTGCTCTGATCCAGAATGGTGACCACCTCCAGCTGATCGGGCGTCAGGGCGCCGACCACCTCATCCGCCAGCAGCGCTGTGCCTTCACGCATACTGGCGAGCGGCGTTTTCAGTTCATGAGAGATGTGCCGCAAAAATTCATGCCGCTGCGACTCCAGCCAGGCCAGCCGTTCACTGAGCCAGAGGATGCGCTGTCCCAGCGAACGCAGTTCGCGCGGGCCTTTAGAGGCAAGATTATGACTGAGCGGCCTGCCCTCACCCAGACGGTTGATCATCCTCTCTACGGCTTTGACCGGGCCAATGATCATGCGGGTGAACAGCAGTACCAGCCCCAGGCTGAGCAGAAACAGGATCAGCGCCTGCCAGCCAAAATACTGGCCGCGTTCAGCAATTTCCCGTTGCAGCTGCAAACCACGAGAGAACACCACTTCGCGCGTTGACTGAACCAGTTGAGCATTCGCTTCAGAGAAGGTTTCCAGAGCGGTAGCAGAAGCTTTAACCGGATTACTGTTATCGCAGCTAATTTTACCCAACAGGTTCAGCGAGCGATGCAGGGTATCGGAAATCCGGCTGTCGGGCAGGACCGATGCCTGCGCATCCAGCATCTGAGCATATTTTGTGCGTTGGGTTTGATAGAGGTTGGCGAGCATTGGATCGTCCAGCACGCAATATTGCCGGTAGCTGCGCTCCAGCTCCAGCGCTGTTCTCGCCATCGCCTCGCTGCGGCGGACGTCAGTCAGGGTGGTGCGATTGGTATCCGCCGCCCTTTCACTCAGCGCCGAAAGGCTTTCCCAGGCCTGCCAGGCCAGTACCAGCAGGGGCAGCAAAACCAGCAGAAACGCCATCAGTACCAGCTGACGCAGGGAACGGGGGAACAAACGCCATTTTTTCACAGGAGTCTCTCAGTTAACGCACTAAGGCGAAGTTACTCTGTATTCTCTTTTCCGTAGAATACTTTGCCCAATTTTATCAGAGGTCTGCCCATGGTTTTACGATGCTTGTTGCTGTCACGCAGTGAATAAACGCATCCGCAATACTCCTGCTGATAAAACTGTTCACGCTTACTGATCTCAATCATACGTGATGCGCCGCCCTGCTTGCGCCAGTTGTAATCCCAGTAAACCATACCCGGATAGTGGCTGGCAGCCCGCGCGCCACAATCGTTGATTTGCTGCATATCTTTCCAGCGGGAGATCCCCAGAGAGCTGCTGATCACGCTGAAGCCATTCTCTGCCGCATAGAGTGCGGTGCGTTCAAAGCGCATATCGAAACACATCGTGCAACGTATCCCACGCTCCGGCTCCCACTCCATCCCTTTCGCCCTGGCGAACCAGTTGTCCGTATCATAATCCGCATCAATAAAAGGGATCCCCTGCTTGTCAGCAAAGCGGATGTTCTCCTCTTTGCGGATGAGATACTCCTTGTGAGGATGAATATTCGGATTGTAGAAAAAAATGGTGTAATCGATACCTGAAGCCTGGATAGCCTCCATGACTTCACCGGAACAGGGAGCACAGCAGGAATGGAGCAAAAGCTTATCGGCCCCCTGCGGTAGTTCAAGCTTTGCGCGTTTAAATGCAGGATTTGTCATAGAAATACGTTTATATAGGGCGAAGTTTTTTAGTGTAGCACCGATTAATTAGTGCTCCAAAAGAGAAGGTGGCGGGGAATTGTTCCACTCTGGACGGGCAAGCGCTGCCTGAAGCCGTATCAGGTGGGGAGTGGAAGAGGCAAACAAAAACGGCAGATTCAGAGAATCTGCCGTTCGGGCTGTGAGGATAGTCATCATCACAGAAAATAGGTGGTGCCTAACTCAACGTTGCGTCCGAAGTTTGATAACGTCACAAAGTGAACGATTATCGGTCTGGTGGACGGCAGGCACCGTATTGTGCGTCATTCTGGATGTTATGAAGCGCTTGACCGCTTTCGCAGGGCTGTCGTAACCAGGTGAATGAGCCACTGCACAGATAATAGCAACAAGCGTGCCAACTTAGTATTTTATTTTTAAGTTGTTGATAATTAATCTGAATTTATTACCATAACTTGGATAGTCTGAGAAGCCGGACCTGTTGGTCAAAAGAAACTGTCGCCAATCAGAAACACGCTTAAGACTATTCGCAGACACCCAATAAAAACAACAGGTTATATGTCTCCTTTTGGAGACAGACACTTACCCCCTCTGTCGCAATAAAGCAACACCGGCGGCACAAAGCATAAGGGCAACCAGATGGTTGCCCTTGAGAGGATTTAGCCGAGTTGCTTACGCGCATTGCGGAAAATGCGCATCCATGGGCTGTCTTCGCCCCACTCTTCCGGATGCCATGAGTTGCTCACAGTACGGAATACGCGCTCCGGGTGCGGCATCATGATAGTGACGCGGCCGCTTTCGTTGGTGACCGCCGTGATCCCGTTAGGTGATCCGTTAGGGTTCGCCGGGTACTGCTGAGTCACCTTGCCGAGGTTATCCACAAAGCGCAACGCCACCAGGCCTTTATGCTCCAGGGAAGCCAGGTGCGCCCCATCACGCACTTCCACAAAGCCTTCGCCATGAGAGACGGCGATTGGCATACGCGAGCCTGCCATGCCGTCCAGCATCAGGGAGGGACTGGCGGCCACTTCGACCAGGCTGAAACGTGCTTCAAAGCGCTCGGACTGGTTGCGCACAAAGCGCGGCCAGGCTTCGCTGCCCGGAATAAGTTCGCGCAGGTTAGACATCATCTGGCAGCCATTACAGACGCCCAGCGCCAGCGTTTGCGGGCGATGGAAGAAGGTTTCAAACTCATCACGCACGCGGGAGTTGAAGAGAATAGACTTCGCCCAGCCTTCGCCTGCGCCCAGTACGTCCCCGTAGGAGAAGCCGCCACAGGCTACCAGCGTCTGGAACTCTTCCAGTCCACGGCGTCCCGCCAGCAGGTCGCTCATATGCACGTCCACCGCATCGTAGCCAGCGCGATGGAAAGCGGCGGCCATTTCAATGTGGGAGTTAACGCCCTGCTCGCGCAGAACAGCCACTTTCGGACGCACGCCGGTAGCGATATAAGGCGCGGCGACGTCCTCTTCCGGTCTGAAGGTCAGCGCAACGTTGAGGCCCGGATCGAGATCGTTCTTTTTGGCGTCATGTTCCTGATCGGCACACGCCGGGTTGTCGCGCAGACGCTGCATCTGCCAGGTGGTTTCAGCCCACCAGGTACGCAGCGTCGTGCGGCTTTCACTGTAGAGAGCAGACTCACCAGAAGTAATGACGAAGCGGTCGCCAGGCAGGGCTTTGCCCAGCAAGTGCACGCAGTCGCCCAGGCCATGTTCGGCAAATACCTGCTCAACCTGAGCACGCTCGGCAGCAGCAACCTGGATCACGGCTCCCAACTCTTCGTTGAACAGCGCAGCCAGCGCATCGCTGCCCAGAGAAGCGATATCCACCTCAATGCCGCAGTGCCCGGTAAAGGCCATCTCGGCCAGCGTAACCAGCAGGCCGCCGTCGGAACGGTCGTGATAAGCCAGCAGTTTGCCAGCAGCCACCAGCGCCTGCATGGCGTTAAAGAAGCCAGCCAGCTGCTCTGCATCGCGGACGTCGGCAGGCTTATCCCCCAGCTGACGATAAACCTGAGAGAGCGCGGTTGCGCCCAGCGCATTCCTGCCCTGCCCAAGATCGATCAGCAACAGGGCATTCTCCTGCTGCGGCTGAAGCTGAGGCGTTACGGTACGGCGAACATCTTCCACACGGGCGAAGGCGGTGATCACCAGCGACAGGGGAGAAGTCATCTCACGCTGTTCAGTGCCGTGCTGCCAGCGGGTTTTCATCGACATGGAGTCTTTGCCCACCGGGATAGTGATGCCCAGCGCCGGACAAAGTTCTTCACCCACGGCCTTCACCGCTTCATAGAGTCCGGCATCCTCACCTGGGTGGCCAGCTGCCGCCATCCAGTTTGCCGAAAGCTTGATGCGCTTAAGCGAACCAATCTGCGTGGCGGCAATGTTAGTCAGCGCCTCGCCTACGGCCAGACGGCCTGAAGCAGCGAAGTCCAGCAGCGCAACAGGCGCGCGCTCGCCCAGCGCCATCGCTTCACCGTAGTAGCTGTCCAGGCTGGCGGTGGTCACCGCGCAGTTGGCCACCGGGATCTGCCATGGCCCTACCATCTGGTCACGGGCAACCATGCCGGTAACGGAACGGTCGCCAATGGTGATGAGGAATGTTTTTTCAGCAACCGCAGGCAAGTGCAGCACGCGCTTCACCGCATCGGCGACAGTGATCCCTTCGCGTGCCAGCGGCTGCCCCTGCACCTTCAGCGTGCTGACGTCGCGAGTCATTTTCGGGGTTTTCCCCAGCAGGACATCCAGCGGCATATCAATAGGTTTGTTATCGAAATGGCTGTCGGAGAGCGACAGATGCAGCTCTTCCGTGGCTTCTCCGATCACCGCATAAGGTGCGCGCTCACGTTTGCAGAGGGCATCAAACAGTGCAAGCTTCTCGGGTGCCACCGCCATCACGTAACGTTCCTGAGACTCGTTACACCAGACTTCCAGCGGGCTCATGCCTGGCTCATCATTCAGAATATCGCGCAGATTGAAGCGGCCACCGCGTTCGCCATCACTCACCAGCTCCGGCATGGCGTTGGAAAGCCCGCCTGCACCAACGTCATGGATAAAGAGGATCGGGTTGTCCTGACCCAGCTCCCAGCAGCGGTCAATCACTTCCTGGCAGCGGCGTTCCATCTCCGGGTTGTCGCGCTGTACGGAGGCAAAATCGAGATCGGCATCAGACTGGCCAGAAGCCATAGAGGAGGCCGCTCCGCCGCCCAGGCCGATATTCATCGCCGGGCCACCCAGGACAATAAGTTTGGCCCCCACGGTGATTTCGCCTTTCTGCACGTGGTCAGCACGGATGTTGCCAATGCCGCCCGCCAGCATAATGGGCTTGTGGTAGCCGCGCAGCTCAACACCGTTGTGGCTGTTCACCTGCTCTTCATAGGTACGGAAATAGCCGTTCAGGGCCGGACGGCCAAATTCGTTGTTGAACGCCGCGCCGCCCAGCGGGCCTTCGGTCATGATATCCAGCGCCGTAACAATGCGCTCTGGTTTACCGAAATCTTCTTCCCACGGCTGTTCAAAGCCCGGAATACGCAGGTTAGAGACCGAGAAGCCCACCAGGCCCGCTTTAGGTTTAGCGCCACGGCCCGTTGCGCCTTCGTCACGGATCTCCCCGCCGGAACCGGTTGCGGCTCCCGGCCAGGGTGAAATGGCCGTCGGGTGGTTATGCGTTTCCACCTTCATCAGGATATGCGTCTCTTCCTGGTGGAAATCGTACTGGCCCCGTTCTGCATCCGCATAGAAGCGCCCCACCTGCGAGCCTTCCATCACCGCTGCGTTGTCTTTATAAGCAGAGAGCACGTGATCGGGGGTTTTCTCGAAGGTGTTTTTGATCATTTTGAACAGCGATTTAGGCTGTTGCTCGCCATCAATAATCCAGTCGGCGTTAAAAATTTTGTGACGGCAGTGCTCGGAGTTTGCCTGGGCAAACATGTAAAGCTCAATATCGTTCGGGTTGCGCCCAAGTTTCTCAAAAGCGGCCAGCAGATAGTCGATTTCATCGTCGGCCAGCGCCAGGCCCAGTTTACGGTTGGCCTTGTCCAGCGCCTCGCGCCCTTCACCCAGTACATCGACGCTTTGCAGCGGCGAAGGCTGGTGATGAGCAAACAGCTGCTCTGCCTGACTCAGTTCACTGAGCACCACTTCCATCATTCTGTCATGCAGCAGAGAAGCCAGCTGGCCCCACTGGGCTTCACTCAACTGAGGAGCCTGCACATAGAACGCCAGACCGCGCTCCAGACGAAGTACCTGAGGCAGATCGCAGTTGTGGGCAATATCCGTCGCTTTAGAAGACCACGGAGAAATGGTGCCAGGACGCGGTGTAACCAGAATCAGACGGCCTTCCGGCGTATGTTCGGCGAGAGAGGGGCCATATTTCAGCAGGCGCTGTAAACGGGCTTTTTCATCAGCGGACAGCGGCGCGCTGACATCGGCAAAATGGACGTACTCGGCGTAAATGTCACTCACCGGCAGGTGAGCATCCTGAAAGCGGGCCAGCAGTTTAGTAATACGAAATGCCGACAGAGCGGGCGAACCACGCAGAATTTCCATCATCAAAATCTCTCGTCAGAGCGTCGGGCGACGCTACTTTTGGCGCAACAGGGAAAGCGGGCGCTATTATAGAGAATCCGCACCCGTTACGAAACCGTTTGCGTGGAATTTCTCGCACCAGGGAATTGGCTGAATTTCACACAATATCGGATGAATTCAGTTGCAGAGGTGCACCGAGTTGCGCAAAATGCCCCACGCTCAGGATCCATTATAGAGATCAAATACTGCCGTTACAGACAGAACCTGAGAGCGACCGAGAGATAACTATTTGAAACGCCTAAAATTTAATTATCTGTTTATCGGGCTGGTCACCCTGTTGCTTGCGCTGGCATTATGGCCATCAATCCCCTGGTATGGGGGGCAACAGGACCAGACAGAACAGATAAAATCACGGGGAGTGCTGCGTGTCAGCACCTTAAATAACCCGCTGACTTACTACACCGTCAATAAAGCCCCGGCCGGAATGGATTACGAGCTGGCGAAACGCTTCGCCGATTATCTGGGTGTAAAGCTGCAAATCACCGTCCGGCAAAACCTCAGCGAACTGTTTGACGATCTTGAAGATGATAAAGCGGACATTCTGGCGGCGGGACTGATTTATAACAACGATCGCTTGTCTCACTTCCGCACAGGCCCGACTTACTATTCCGTTTCCCAGCAGCTGGTTTACCGGATGGGCAAGCCACGGCCAAAGAACCTCGGTGACATCCATGGCCGGCTGACGGTTGCCTCTGACTCTGCCTATCTTTCCACGCTTCGCGGCATCAAGCAGAACCAGTATCCGGATCTCGACTGGGCTATCTCTACCGATCAGAGTCCCAGCGCCCTGCTGGAAGCTGTGGCGGATGGCAAGCTCGATTACACCGTTGGCGATTCTGTGTCGATTGCTCTGTTGCAGCGCATTCATCCTCAGCTGGCAGTGGCTTTTGATATCACGGATGAAGAGCCGATTACCTGGTATATGCAGCGCGACCGGGATGACAGCCTGAATGCCGCCCTGCTGGACTACTTCAACCAGATGGGCGAAGAAGGCGCGATGGCCAGGCTGGATGAGAAGTATCTCGGCCATGTGGGTACGTTTGATTATGTTGATACGCGGACTTTCCTGCGGGCCATTGATGGCACGCTGCCCGATATTCGTCCGCTGTTTGAAAAATACGCTACCGACATCGACTGGCGTCTGCTGGCCGCCATCTCCTATCAGGAGTCTCACTGGAATCCTCAGGCCACCTCTCCTACCGGCGTACGCGGCATGATGATGCTGACCCGCAACACGGCTGAAAGCCTGGATGTCAGCGACAGAACCGACCCGGAACAGAGTATTCGGGGCGGCAGCGAATACCTGATGCGCATGATGGAAAAAGTGCCGCAAACCATTCCGGAAGATGAGCGGATCTGGTTTGCCCTTGCCGCTTACAATATGGGTTACGCCCATATGCTTGATGTGCGAAAGCTGACGGAAAAACAAAAAGGCAATCCGGACAGTTGGGCTGATGTTAAGCTGCGGCTACCGATGCTGAGCCAGAAGCGCTATTACAGCCAGACTAATTACGGCTATGCGCGAGGCCAGGAAGCCTACAATTATGTGGAAAATATTCGTCTCTATCAGATGAGCCTGGTCGGCTATTTGCAGGATCAGGAGCGCAAGCTGGCACAACGGGCGGCGTATGAAGCGGAAATGGGCGATGGCTATCCGGTTGTGGAGCCGAAGATAGCCCTCAATTAACCGGGCGGCGATCTGCCTGAGCTTAAAGGGCTGCTTACAGGCCGCTCATTGACGGCAGCGGTTTGTAAGCCTCGCTACTTTCTCTCTGAGAGCAGCAGTTGTTTATAAATACCTGTAAGGGCAAACCAGCCTGGGACAGCTGTTTACAAACCTTTGCTGCGGGGAATGGCCGGAAGACGGCTTTCACCGCTGGCGCTACAGCCCGCCATCCACCGGCGCCTGCCGCTGTTTTCGCAGCGCCTTCTTCTCTGCGCGACGATGGCGGAAGAAATCGCTCAGCATACCCGCACACTCTTCTGCCAGAACACCCTGTTCGATTTTTATCTGATGATTCATGCCCGGATGGCCCAGCACATCTATCAGCGACCCAGCCGCCCCGGTCTTTTCATCACGCGCGCCAAACACCAGACGGCCAATCCGGCTGTGGATCATCGCCCCGGCACACATCACGCAAGGCTCCAGCGTCACGTATAAGGTCGTATCCAGCAGACGATAGTTTTGCAGCACTTTCCCCCCCTGCCGTAACGCCATAATTTCTGCATGGGCGGTAGGATCGTGATGACCAATAGGCCGGTTCCAGCCCTCGCCTATCACTCTGTTGCCCTGAACCAGCACGGCCCCGACGGGGACTTCCCCCTCTTCCCAGGCACGACGCGCAAGCTGCAACGCATGATGCATCCAGACTTCATCACTTACTCTTTCGCTCACCTGAGTCTCCTGCCAAAAATCGCGGCACAGTATACCCTGTTACTCAAGCTGTTGCAGTTCACCCTGCGGCGTGACGCGCCAGCGATGCTGACAGAAAAACAGCAGCGGGTTGTCCTGCTTGCTGTCGCTGTAGCCGCTGTAGAGCTGTAACGGCGTACCGATTTGCTCTTCCAGCCTTGCCACTTTCTCATGCCCCAGGCAGCGCATGGAGAGAACACGCCCACCAAAGCCACGGCTCATCTGGCTGGCGATCAGTTTTACCTTGGGCAAAAAAGCGGAGTCGAAATAGACCTGCTGCACCAGCGGCTGCGGTGAGCCGGTAATCAGCCAGACGTCGGCATCGGAACTGTTGAGATATTCCGTCAGACGCTGTTGCACCACCGGAAATGCCGTGACCCGTTGACGGAACCACAGCGCAAAGGCATTCTCACGCGCCGTCAGGCTCTTTTCGCTGTGCCCAAAAGTGATTGACCACAAAAGCAGGCTCATCGGCCAGCGAGCCGCACGCCCTTTAATCAGCAGTCCGGCGCCAATAACGGGCAGCAACGGCACCACCAGCAGCAGGTTGAGCGGCTGGCGCCAAAGCAGATAGCGCATAAAGGTGCCGAACATATCCTGTTGATGCAGCGTGCCATCTAAATCAAAAAATACTACGCGTCGTTCCTGACCGGTTATCAAACATGACTCCTCAGGGTGGTTGATCCCCTTAATCGGCTTTTAAAAACTACAGGCGAAATGCTCTCGGCCCGGAAGATGATTACCTTAGCAGAGATATGATTGAGCAGCAGCGGTTACCTGCCCAGTTCGCCTGCTTATCGGGTAAGTGTAGACAAGCGGGATAAGGATCCGCAGCACTAAACAGAGAGTTAAGCTAATTTTAATCATGGCATGCGATACAACGGACGATAAACTGACAGTCAGGTCTCCAGCAAGCTATGATCAGACCCGATCAATCAGGCTGATAAATCAGAGGAATAACGATGAGTTCACTGCTGCGCATTCGCCAGCTCTATCCGGGACTGGCGATGAATGAACGCCGACTGGCCGATTATCTTCTTTCACAGCCCGATCACGCCCGTCACCTCAGTTCACAAAAGCTGGCTGAGGAGTCTGGTGTCAGCCAGTCAAGCGTAGTGAAATTTGCCCAAAAGCTCGGCTACAAAGGCTTTCCCGCCTTAAAGCTGGCGCTGAGTGAGTCGCTGGCAGATAAAGATGCCATCACCGTTCATAACCTGATCCTGAGCGACGATCCGCTCAAGATGGTGGGGGAAAAGTTGCTGACCGAGAAGCAGTCCGCTATCCGCGCCACGCTGGATATCAACAGTGAAGAGATGCTGGTGGAGACGCTGCGCCTGCTCCGTTCAGCAAACCGCATCGTGCTGGTGGGCATCGGCGCTTCGGGACTGGTGGCGAAAGATTTCTCCTGGAAGCTGATGAAAATAGGCATCAATGCGGTGGCCGAGCAGGATATGCATGCCCTGCTGGCCAGCGTGCAGGCGCTGAATCCGGGCGACCTGCTACTGGCTATCTCCTATACCGGCGAACGCCGGGAGATAAACCTGGCTGCACAGGAAGCGCAACGCGCCGGAGCTAACGTACTGGCTTTCACCGGCTTTACGCCCAATACCCTACAGCAGTGCGCCACCCATTGCCTCTACACGGTGGCAGAAGAGCAGATGACCCGCAGCGCCGCCATCTCCTCTACCACCGCGCAGCTGACGCTGACCGACCTGCTGTTTATGGCGCTTATCCAACGCGATCCCGAACGCGCTTCCAGCCATATCCGGCACAGCGAAGCGCTGGTTAAAAAGCTGGTCTGACGGAGTGAGGCGCGTATAATACCCGCGCACTTTATCCTGATACTGATTGAGAGAGTTATGGCGCTGCTTATCACTAAGAAATGCATCAATTGCGATATGTGTGAGCCTGAGTGTCCCAATCAGGCTATCTCAATGGGTGAGGCGATTTATGAGATTGATGCCAGCCGGTGCACTGAATGCGTGGGTCATTACGATACCCCCACCTGCCAGCAGGTTTGCCCTATTGTGAACACGATTGTGACCGATCCGGCTCACCGTGAAAGTAACGATGCACTGTGGGAGAAGTTCGTGATTTTGCATCACGGGGCATAATGGGGAACAGCCGGGCGGCGCGGGGCCACCCGGCGAGACGAACAGCGCTCGCTACCGCTTCAGACAAACAGGCCACTTATGCTGAAAAATACAAGAGTCTTCTGTCATGGATCCCCGGACGGTAATCGGGTTCTGCTCAGCTTTCAATAATCACCGTGGCGCAGGCGTAATGACGCTCATCCGCCAGCGTGACGTGAACGTGAACCACGCCCAGTTTTTTCGCCACTTCCTCTGCCTGCATGAAAAACCGTAATCCGGGCTTGCCCAGCGCATCGTTGTAGACTTCAAACTGATTAAACGCCAGACCACCGCGAATACCGGTGCCAAAGGCTTTTGCCGCCGCTTCCTTCACGGCAAAACGCTTGGCGAGAAAACGCACCGGTTGCTGGTGAGCCTGATACTGCGCCCACTCATTTTCGCTGAGCACACGTTTTGCCAGCCTGTCGCCGGAGCGGGAGATCACCCCTTCGATGCGGGAAATTTCCACAATATCGGTGCCAAGCCCCAGAATAGCCATTAGCGGCGCGCTTCCCGCATCAGCGCCTTCATCTCTTTAACGGCATCCGCCAGACCACTCATTACCGCCCGGCCAATAATGGCATGGCCGATGTTCAGCTCGTGCATCTGTGGCAGCGCCGCAATCGGCTGCACGTTATGGTAGGTCAGGCCATGTCCGGCATTGACCTTCAATCCTTTGCCAGCGGCATAGGCAGCCGCATCCCTGATGCGCGCAAACTCTGCCTGACGCTCCCGCCCTTCTTCCGCTTCAGCATAGGCACCGGTGTGAATTTCAATATAAGGCGCGCCGGAAGCCATTGCCGCATCAATCTGACGATGGTCAGCATCAATAAACAGGGAAACCTGAATGCCAGCCTCAGCCAGACGCGTGACCGCATAGGTGACTTTCTCCAGCTGGCCGGCAACATCCAGCCCACCTTCAGTGGTCACCTCTTCACGTTTCTCGGGAACCAGACAGCAGAAGTGCGGCTTGATCTCGCAGGCAATATCGACCATTTCATCGGTCACGGCCATTTCAAGATTCATGCGGGTCTGGATAGTCTGACGCAGAATGCGCACATCGCGGTCGGTGATATGGCGACGATCTTCGCGCAAATGCACGGTAATACCATCGGCACCCGCCTGCTCTGCAACAAAGGCCGCCTGTACCGGGTCGGGATAGTTGGTACCCCGCGCGTTACGCACGGTCGCCACGTGATCGATATTGACGCCTAACAACAGTTCAGCCATGACAATCCTCGGAAATTTGCAAACAGTGAACACAGTGTACAACGTCCAGGACGCTGACCGGAATGCCCTACTCTTCCCCGGACTGCACGCCTGCACGTTTTTTCGGCACAAACTGACGGAACAGCTCCTGGCTCTTGAGCGGTTTTCCGCCAAGATAGGGCTTAAGGGCGATGCGGGTAAAGCGCTTCGCTGCGCGCAACGTATCGCTGTCGGGGAAGCTTCGCTCTTCTAATGCCCGCATATGGCGGCCGGTAAAAGTATTGTTACTCTTCACCAGGCTGGCGATAAATCCTTTCTCTTCCCGATAGGTATAGGTCATCTCATCAGAGACTTCTTCTCCGCTGCCCGCACAGTGCAGAAAATCCACGCCGTATCCCAGATGACCCAGCATTGCCAGCTCAAAGCGCCTGAGCGCCGGTTCCGGCGAGGCGGTGACGGCAGCCAGCTCCTGCAAGCAGTAGAGATAATCGAAGAAGAGGTCGGTGAAGGCGGTTTCCTGCTCCAGCACACGTGACAGCAGTTCGTTCACGTAGAGGCCGCAGTAGAGGGTAATACCAGAGAGAGGAAGTGCCAGCGAGATGGGTTCAGCGCCACGGAGCGTTTTGACTTCGCCCCGCCCGCCCCAGCGTACCAGCAGCGGCGTAAAGGGCTGTAGCGCACCTTTCAGGCTGGAGCGCTTGCCCCGGGCGCCTTTTGCCAGCACCCGGATACGACCATAATTCTCAGAAAAAATATCGAGCAGCAGGCTGGACTCGCTGTAAGGGCGTCCATGCAGGACGAATGCGCGCTGCCAGCCTTCCATCAGGATCAGAGGTCGTCGGTATAGCCCAGGCTTCGCAGAGCACGCTCATCATCTGCCCAGCCAGACTTCACTTTAACCCACAGTTCAAGATGCACTTTCATCTCGAACATCTCTTCCATATCTTTACGGGCTTCAATACCGATAGTTTTGATCTTGGCGCCTTTGTTGCCAATAACCATTTTTTTCTGGCCTTCACGCTCAACCAGAATCAGGCCATGAATGTCATAACCGCCGCGCGCGTTAGTCACAAACTGTTCAATCTCCACCGTAACGGAGTAAGGCAGCTCCGCGCCCAGGAAACGCATCAGCTTTTCGCGGATGATCTCCGACGCCATAAAGCGCTGTGAGCGATCGGTAATGTGATCTTCCGGGAAGTGATGCACTGCTTCCGGCAGACGCTTACGCACGATGCTGGCGATGGTATCCACATTTTTGCCGCTTTCAGCGGAGATCGGCACCACATCCATAAAGTCCATCTGCTGGCTGAGGAACTGCATATGCGGCAGCAAAATGCTTTTGTCGGTGATGTTGTCGACCTTGTTGATCGCCAGCAGAACCGGCACTTTATTATCTTTCAGCTTGTTGACCACCATTTCGTCATCGGCGGTCCAGCGGGTACCTTCAACCACAAAAATCACCAGCTCAACATCGCCGATAGAGCTGCTGGCTGCACGGTTCATCAGGCGGTTAATCGCCCTTTTTTCTTCCATGTGCAGACCGGGGGTATCCACGTAAATTGCCTGATAAGGCCCTTCAGTATGGATGCCCATAATACGGTGACGTGTGGTTTGTGGCTTACGTGAGGTAATAGAGATCTTCTGGCCCAGGAGCTGGTTCAGTAAGGTCGATTTCCCGACGTTTGGGCGGCCTACAATAGCAATGAAGCCGCAATGGGGGGTTTGTTCGCTCATTCAAGTCCTAGCTTAATCAGCGCCTGTTCGGCGGCTGCCTGCTCAGCTTTACGACGGCTGGAGCCGGTTCCTACAACCGGGTCCGCCATGCCGCTTACCTGGCAGTGAATAGTAAATTCCTGGTCATGCGCTTCGCCACGCACCTGCACCACCAGATAGGAGGGCAGCGGCAGATGGCGACCCTGCAAATACTCCTGCAGACGCGTTTTTGGATCTTTCTGTTTGTCGCCGGGGCTAATCTGCTCCAGTCGGCTGGCGTACCAGTCGAGGATCAGTTTTTCTACCGTCTGAATATCGCTATCCAGGAAGACGCCGCCAATCAGCGCTTCTACAGTATCGGCGAGGATAGATTCACGGCGGAAACCGCCGCTTTTCAGCTCACCAGGCCCAAGACGCAGGCATTCGCCCAGGTCGAACTCACGGGCCATTTCAGCCAGCGTATTGCCTCGCACCAGCGTGGCACGCATGCGGCTCATATCCCCTTCATCAACACGAGGAAAACGGTGATAGAGCGCGTTAGCAATGACGTAGCTGAGGATCGAGTCGCCCAGAAATTCCAGTCTTTCGTTATGTTTACTGCTGGCGCTACGGTGAGTAAGCGCCTGCTGCAACAGTTCCTGATGGGTAAAAGTGTAGCCCAACTTTCGCTGAAGCCTGTTTATTACGATGGGGTTCATGTGTTACCAATATCTGAATGCGTCAAGTGTTCTGCACACGGAACAGGGCTGGCCAGGCCAACACGAAACTGTTTCGTGTGCAGTGGCTGCCCCGCAGGACAACCACCCATTTTACTGCCGGTACCCAGAGGTACCCTTAGTGAATACCACCAATGCGGCTAAGACGAACGCCGGTTGGCCACTGCCCTTCCTGCTTATCAAAGCTCATCCAGATGGCTGTGGCTTTACCTACCAGGTTTCTCTCTGGCACAAAGCCCCAGTAACGACTGTCTGCGCTGTTGTCGCGGTTGTCGCCCATCATGAAGTACATGCCTTCTGGTACTACCCAGCTTGACTGAGGCTGACCAGGCTGCTGGTAATAAGAGCTTGCCTGACTTTGCGCCTGCGTCACCAGCAGAATACGGTGAGTCACCTCACCCAGCGTTTCGTTGCGGGTAGCCAGACGCAGCCCTCCGCGCATTGAATCGCCCTGCGGCATCTCATAGAACCCGTTGCCCACTTCGTTACCATCAAACCCGCTGAAGGTCTGAATGAAGTCGCTTGGCTGCACGTCGGAATAGGTTACCGGCACCGCTTTATCACAATTCTGCTCTGCACAGGCCGGATTGATGGTCACGGTTTTGCTTTGCGGATCGTAACTCACATGGTCACCCGGCAGGCCTACAACCCGCTTGATGTAGTCCAGGCTCGGATCTTTAGGATATTTAAAAACAGCAATATCGCCACGTGCAGGATGCCCGGTTGGGATCAGCGTCGTCTGAGTGATGGGGTCTTTGATTCCATAGGCAAATTTCTCTACCAGAATGAAATCCCCGATCAGCAGCGTCGGCATCATCGATCCAGAAGGGATCTGGAAAGGCTCATAGATAAATGAACGCACCACAAAGACCAGCAGCAGAACGGGGAAAACTGACGCTGCCGTCTCCACCCAGCCTGGCTGTTTGGCGGCTTTATTCTGTTCCCCGGCGCTGCCCGCGGCTGCTGCGGCGGCGGCCTGTTTAGCTTTACGGGCCGGAGCCCACTTAAATTTATCAAAGCACCAGATAATGCCGGTGATCAGGGTCGCTATCGCCAAAATCAGGGCGAACATATTAGCCATTCCAGTTCCCTCGTAGCCCTGGGGCTTTATTTACTGTCTTTACCGACATGGAGAATGGCAAGGAACGCTTCCTGCGGGAGTTCAACGTTACCCACCTGCTTCATACGTTTCTTACCGTCTTTCTGCTTCTGCAACAGTTTTTTCTTACGGCTGACGTCACCGCCGTAGCATTTCGCCAGCACGTTTTTACGCAGCTGTTTCACGGTAGAACGGGCGATAATGTGGTTACCAATGGCGGCCTGAATCGCAATGTCGAACTGCTGACGCGGGATCAGATCTTTCATCTTCTCTACCAGGTCACGGCCACGATACTGCGCATTGTCATGGTGGGTAATCAGCGCCAGCGCATCAACGCGCTCGCCGTTGATTAACACGTCCACACGCACCATGTTGGAAGCCTGGAAGCGTTTGAAGTTGTAATCCAGCGAGGCGTAACCGCGCGACGTGGATTTCAACCGGTCAAAGAAGTCCAGTACCACTTCAGCCATGGGAATTTCGTAGGTCAGAGCAACCTGGTTGCCGTGATAGACCATGTTGGTCTGCACGCCACGCTTCTCGATACACAAGGTGATGACGTTACCCAGGAACTCCTGCGGCATCAGCATGTGACATTCGGCAATTGGCTCACGCAGCTCTTCAATATTATTCAGCGGTGGAAGCTTGCCCGGGCTGTCTACATAGACGGTTTCACCGTCGGTAGTCGCCACTTCATAGACAACCGTCGGTGCAGTGGTGATCAGGTCCAGATCGTATTCACGCTCCAGACGCTCCTGAATGATCTCCATGTGCAGCAGGCCCAGGAAGCCACAACGGAAGCCGAAGCCCAGCGCCGTGGAGCTTTCTGGCTCATAGAACAGGGAGGCGTCGTTCAGGCTCAGCTTGCCCAGCGCATCGCGGAAGGCTTCATAGTCGTCAGAGCTGATAGGGAACAAACCGGCATAAACCTGTGGCTTCACTTTCTTGAAGCCAGGCAGCGCTTTAGAGGCAGGATTACGCGACAGCGTCAGAGTATCCCCTACCGGCGCGCCCAGAATGTCTTTAATTGCGCAGACCAGCCAGCCTACTTCACCGCAGTTCAGCGCATCACGATCGACGCGTTTCGGCGTAAAGATGCCCAGACGGTCGGCGTTATACACCTGGCCGGTGCTCATGACTTTGACCTTGTCGCCTTTACGCAGCGTACCGTTCTTAACACGGATCAGCGAGACAACGCCCAGGTAGTTATCAAACCAGGAGTCGATAATCAATGCTTGCAGAGGGCCTTCCGGGTCGCCTTGCGGCGGCGGAATATCACGGACAAGGCGTTCAAGCACGTCCGGTACGCCCACGCCCGTTTTGGCAGAGCAGCGCACGGCATCCGTGGCATCAATCCCGACGATATCTTCAATTTCCTGCGCCACACGATCCGGATCGGCCGCTGGCAGATCGATCTTGTTCAGTACCGGTACAACTTCCAGATCCATTTCCATCGCGGTATAGCAGTTTGCCAGCGTCTGGGCTTCAACGCCCTGCCCGGCATCCACAACCAGCAACGCACCTTCACAAGCCGCCAGCGAGCGGGAGACTTCATAGGAGAAGTCAACATGGCCTGGGGTATCGATAAAATTGAGCTGGTAAGTTTCACCGTCCGGCGCGTGGTAAGCGAGGGTGACGCTCTGCGCCTTAATGGTAATGCCACGCTCACGTTCCAGATCCATCGAGTCCAGAACCTGCGCAGCCATTTCACGTTCGGTCAGGCCACCGCAAATTTGAATCAAACGGTCTGAGAGCGTAGATTTACCGTGGTCGATATGCGCGATGACAGAAAAGTTTCTTATATGCTTCATTTATATGAATATTTTCGCTTAAACGTTCGGTTTAATTCTCGCGGTGGACACAGCTATCAACACAGAGTGCAATGTACCCGCCATCAATGAGCACGCATCTTACACTGTTAGCCCCCTGCACGAAAGAATTCACATACATAGCAGGGCATCAAATTCGTAACTATGCCTGTTAATTTACCTGGAGATTGTCTCTGTTCTCTGCCCGCAACCACCACGCAAGAGAGTTACTGCGCGCAACGCTGCAAAGCGCGCCTGGCGTGTTGAAAAGGGATTCAGAGAGAGATAACTGCCGCTGAGGCGGCAGTAAAAGGGATTCAGCGGTCTGTTTCAACGCGCAGCGCGTCCGGGGGCAAAGCAACACTCAGGATGACAGGCTGGAAAGAGGCAGATTTCCCCAGATAAGAGGACAAACCTTTCGCCACGATGAAACCGCCAACGCCCCCTAATAAGGCGCCAGCAACAGAGGCCATGTCGCTGTGGAACAGTGCCTGAAACAGGCCGGCAAGCAGGAACAGCCCCACCAGCGGCGTCATATAAACCAGCAACGCTGAACTGAGCAGGCTTTTTTCCGCTATCCCCAGTTCAATACGCTGACCAGCGGCAAGCGGCTCCGCGCTGGCGACTTTCATCACGTGCGCATTCTTGGGTCCCAGCTTATTCAGCATATGGCTGCCACACCCTTTTCGGGCTGAACAGCTGCTGCATGAGGTTTTCATTTCCGAGTGCAGCGTAGCCACGCCGTTCTGCCACGAGACAACCGTAGCCCATTCTCTCATCATGGTGTCGATCCTAAAGTGACCGCATCTGCGATACGTTTAGCGGTTGAGGGTGGCAGTTCGCCGACCACCGTTATTTCCGCATTATTACGTATTTCAGTCTGCACCGTACGACGTCCGGTGCGCATTAGCTGAGAGGCGCTGTTTTTATCTGCCGCGCTGACGTTGATTGAGAAACTGAACAGGCCATCAGAATAGAGCCGTGACTCGACGGGTTTATTTAACGACGGGATCTGACGGCGGCTCTGCGTCACCTCTTTCATCCCCATCGGCACCCAGCCAGCTTTCCAGTTAAGGGTCGCTTTCCCACTGGCAGGCACGGAAAGAGAGGGAGGAAGCGTCGCCTTTTCCAGACCCTGCATCATACTGCGCACGCCTTCATCCACGGCAAAGCTGATAACCCGATACTGCTCCAGCGTTTCACCGTCGCGATCCAGTAAGTCTACCCGCAGAGGCAATTTAGTTTCGCTATCCAGCCAGACAATATAGCTGTAGCGCGTTCCGTCTCGCGCCACGATACGGATCACTTCGCACATCTGGTCTGCAATGCGGGCGCGCCCTACCGGCACAAAATCGTAGTTTTCCGCCAGTTTGCGGAAGTCGGCATACACCAGCGAAGGAAGAGAGTCGACAATATGGTCGCCAGCCAGAGTAAAAGGCTCAAGACCCGGTTCGAAGTAGCTGATTTCGCCGCCACGCTGGATGATCTCACGGCGCGGGCCATCCATCTGCAACAGCTGAGCAAACACTTTGTTGTTCAGAACGGCATGACGATAGCGCAGGGATTCGATTCCCAGCCTTGAGACATTGATATAGGCGAATTCATAACTGAGAGACTGGCTGGCCTGCTCCATCTGTTGCAAGAGCGCCCCAGGGGTAGTTGCTTCCGCTGGGGCGACACTGGAGTACATCAGGCTGCCAGCCATTAGGCTGACGGCACACCAAAGTTGCTTCATTACTGCTGCTGAATTCCTAACGACTGGTTACCCGGAACCTGAACGGCAGCCTGCTGAGCGGGCGCCTGTTCAAACTGGAGCTGGTTAGAGTGCAGGCGGCGCTGCAATTCATAATCCTGCAACATAGCGTTGACCCGACGGCGCGAATCCTGCACCTGCTGCGAAGCGCTGCTGTTGGTATTGGTGTTGGCGCTCTCCGAAGGCACCCCCAGGCTGACAGGAGAAGCCTGACCCATCATCGGCAGCGTATTGAACACTGGCGAATCGGACTCACTCTGACCTGGTTGTGGTTGGTTATAGTGCTGGACGCCAACAATGACCGCCAGAGAAACACAGGCGGCGACACCGATCTGAGTGAGTTGCGCAGCCCACGGACGGGCTTTATGCCAGAACGGCATAGACGCATAACGCTCTGGTTTCGGTTGCGCTTCAGGGATCAGCGTCGTGGTTTTGTTGACCGGCTCAAGTTCGATGGCGGCGGCAACGCGTGCAGCAATATCGAAATGCATAACCTGACCAACATCTCCACGCAGGGTATCGCGGATCAGGTGATAGCTTTCCCAGTTTTTCTGCAGCATCGCGTCTTTAGACAATGCGGATAAAACTTCATTATCTAAAGTCTCGCCATCCATTAAAGCGGAAAGTTGTTCTTTCTGCATGCCTCAGTACCCTTCCTGTTTACGCTATAACTAGCGTTGGATAAGCGGTTGAATTTTATTGTCAATAGCTTCTCGTGCACGGAAAATACGGGAACGTACTGTACCTACCGGACACTCCATGATGACCGCTATCTCTTCATAGCTCAGGCCATCCAACTCCCTGAGCGTGATCGCCATACGGAGATCTTCAGGCAGCGTCTCAATGGTGCGAAAAACTATTTGTTTCAATTCTTCAGACAACATTAAGTTCTCTGGGTTCGATATTTCTTTCAGTGCACCCGCACTTTCAAAGTTTTCAGCATCGATCGCATCCACATCGCTGGCCGGTGGACGGCGTCCCTGAGCAACCAAATAATTTTTAGCCGTGTTGACGGCTATCCTGTAGAGCCAGGTATAAAAGGCGCTGTCGCCGCGGAAAGATTCCAGCGCACGATACGCTTTTATAAATGATTCCTGCACTACATCAGGTACATCTCCTGAGGGCACATAGCGGGAAACCAGACTCGCCACCTTATGCTGGTAGCGCACCACCAGTAGGTTAAATGACTTCTGATCCCCTTTCTGTACTCGCTCAACGAGAACCTGGTCCGTTAGCTGCTCGCTCATCCGAGGTAATGTCTCCCCAAAGCTTTTTCCACGCGTTTATGAACTACCCGCAATAACTTCAATTCGAGCAAGCATGCGCTTTGAGTGGTCATCATGAGTAAAGTTCCGTTGCGCCGTTATATTTGTGATGTTTTATCGGGACGGACAACCAGCGATCATTTTTATGATTTCTGACTGGTTAAAGCAGCCACTGCTTCCTTTGCTCTTCAGCCTGTTGGCTTAAGAACCCCGTTTACGCCGCAGAGTAACGCAAGAAGGCCGGTTTTTCACCTTTAAATCACGGTAATTCAATCCTGTTCGCATTATTTAATCAGGGTCGTGTGAAGAGATCGGAATTGCCTCAGGCAGGCAACAGCAAATTCAGTTTCAGGTCACCCTCTGTTTGTTGACAACGGAAAAGGCTTCATCTCTTTTGCAGCTGAGTGTATGCTCAGCAAACAACCTGTTTAGTAAATTAAACATCATGCCCCTTTCTTCTGATTACAGCTGTGACGTTCTTATCATCGGCAGCGGTGCCGCCGGGTTAACCCTTGCCCTGCGGCTGGCTGAGAAACACCAGGTGACGGTTTTGAGCAAAGGCCCGGTAAGCGAAGGGTCTACCCTCTATGCTCAGGGCGGGATTGCTGCCGTTTTTGATGAAACAGACAGCATTGAGTCGCACGTTGAAGATACCCTGATTGCTGGCGGCGGCCTGTGTGACCGGGAGGCGGTTTCCTTTATCGCCAGCAATGCGCGTCATTGTGTGCAATGGCTGATTGATAACGGCATGTTGTTTGATAGGGAAAACCCTGAAGCGATTGACGGCCGCTATCATCTCACCCGCGAAGGAGGCCACAGCCACCGGCGGATCCTGCACAGCGCTGACGCCACAGGACGGGCGGTTGAAACCACGCTGGTCAGCCAGGCATTAAGCCATCCCAACATTCAGATCATTGAGCGCAGCAATGCGGTCGATTTGATCGTTTCCGATAAGATCGGCTTGCCCGGCGAACGCCGCGTGGTCGGTGCCTATATCTGGAACCGTAAACGGGAGAAAGTTGAAACCTGCCGCGCCCGCTCTGTGGTGCTGGCGACTGGCGGTGCGGCTAAGGTTTATCAATACACCACCAATCCGGATGTCGCTTCCGGCGATGGCATAGCGATGGCATGGCGCGCAGGGTGTCGGGTAGCCAATCTGGAATTCAATCAGTTCCATCCCACCTGCCTGTTCCATCCTGAAGCGAGGAACTTCCTGTTAACGGAAGCGCTGCGTGGCGAAGGTGCCCTGCTCAGGCGGCCAGATGGCAGTCGCTTTATGCCAGATTTCGATCCACGGGCAGAACTGGCTCCGCGTGATATCGTCGCCCGCGCCATCGACCATGAGATGAAGCGGCTGGGCGCGGACTGCATGTATCTGGATATCAGCCATAAGCCGGCTGAATTTATTCAGGCTCACTTCCCGATGATCGATGAAAAATTACGCACGCTGGACTTCGATCTGACCAAAGAGCCAATCCCGATTGTGCCTGCCGCCCACTATACCTGCGGCGGTGTGGTGGTTGATCGGCAGGGTCGCACCGACATCGCGGGGCTGTATGCTATCGGAGAAGTCAGCTATACCGGTCTGCATGGCGCAAATCGCCTGGCTTCTAACTCTCTGTTGGAGTGCCTGGTGTATGGCTGGTCAGCAGCAGAAGATATTCATCGCCATCTGCAACAGGCGATCATGCCGGAGCAGTTACCAGAATGGGATGAGAGTCGCGTAGATGATTCCGATGAGCGAGTGGTGATCCAGCATAACTGGCACGAGCTGCGCCTGCTGATGTGGGATTATGTGGGTATTGTGCGTACTAACAAGCGTCTGGAGCGGGCGCTGCGGCGTATCACTATGCTTCAGCAGGAGATTGACGATTATTACGCTAACTTCCGCATCTCCAATAATTTGCTGGAATTACGCAATCTGGTGCAGGTTGCAGAGCTGATTGTTCGCTGCGCGATGGCGAGAAAAGAGAGTCGCGGGCTGCATTTCACCCTCGACTATCCCGACATGTTGCCGGAAGCAAAACCGACTCTGCTCTGCCCGGACTAACGGAACAGATAAAAATCACGGGTCAGGCTGCAATGCGCTTCAGAGTAGTTGTGGTCAGGCCCACGTATCGTCATGCGATCGGTAAACAGCTCCCCTGGCGCAGGTGAAAGAGCCAGCAACACGCGGTTGGGCGGGCGCATCTCAGTATCGGAGATATCCGTGCGGCAATGAAGATGCCAGCCCCGCTGCTCTGCCAGTTCCACCAGCTTATCCCCCGCTGCCGCTGGCAGCACCACGCAGAAAAAACCTTCTTCGGTAATCAAGGCTTCGGCACAGGTCAGCAATACTTCATGTGTTAAATCCGTGGTATAACGGGCGGAAGCACGTTCAGGGCTGGCACAGTCGACGCCGGGGGTAAAATAGGGTGGATTACTGACAATCAGGGAATAACGCTGCTCTGTGGTTTTCGACCAGTGCAGAATATCATCCTGCCAGATATGAATGCGTTCAGCCCAGGGGGAAGCGGCCGCATTTTCGCGCGCCTGGTTTGCAGCCTGCTCATCCAGCTCAACGGCATCGACCTGCACCTCCTGTCCGGTGCGCTGCGCCAGCATCAGGGCTATTAAGCCGCTGCCGGTGCCAATATCCAGCACCCGCTGTGCACCTGCTACCGGCGCCCAGGCACCCAGCAGAACGCCATCCGTTCCCACCTTCATCGCACAACGATCGTGGGCAACAAAAAATTGCTTGAAGGTAAACCCGTTGGCACGCAGAACCGCTTTCTGTTGAGACATTTGACTGACCTGAAGTGGAAACGGCGCTAGCATAGGACAATAAACAGGTAAGGAAAAGTCATTAAGACCACACAAACAGATGAAGATCGTGTTCAATCTGTCTATAATCAGCGCCCCAAACTGAGGTAGACCATGACTGTAACCACTTTTTCCGAACTCGAACTTGATGAAAGCCTGCTGAAAGCTTTGCAGGAAAAGGGCTATACGCGCCCTACGGCTATCCAGGCCGCTGCGATCCCGCCTGCACTGGAGGGTCGTGACGTTCTGGGTTCGGCACCAACCGGTACAGGCAAAACGGCGGCTTATCTGCTGCCCGTGCTTCAGCATCTGCTCGATTTCCCGCGTAAAAAATCAGGCCCGCCCCGCATTCTGATTGTCACCCCGACCCGTGAACTGGCGATGCAGGTTGCTGACCAGGCGCGTGAGCTGGCGAAATATACCCATCTGGATATCGCGACGATAACCGGTGGTGTGGCGTACATGAACCACGCGGAAGTGTTCAGCGAAAATCAGGACATAGTCGTTGCGACTACGGGCCGTCTGCTGCAATACATCAAAGAAGAGAACTTTGACTGCCGCGCGGTAGAGACGTTAATCCTCGATGAAGCGGACCGTATGCTGGACATGGGTTTCGCACAGGATATCGAAACCATCGCAGCCGAGACGCGCTGGCGTAACCAGACGTTGCTGTTCTCTGCCACGCTGGAAGGCGATGCGATTAAAGATTTCTCCGAGCGTCTGCTGAATGAGCCAGAAGAGATTGAAGCGGACCCGGCCCGTCGTGAACGCAAAAAGATTCAGCAGTGGTACTACCGTGCTGATGATATCAAGCATAAAACGGCGCTGCTTATTCATATGCTGAAGCAGCCAGAGGTGACCCGTTCCGTGGTGTTTGTGCGTAAACGTGAGCGAGTGCACGAGCTGTGCGGCTGGCTGCGTGAAGCGGGCATCAACACCAGCTATCTGGAAGGCGAACTGGAGCAGTTCAAGCGTAACGAAGCGATCAAACGCGTTGTTGATGGCCGTGTGAACGTGCTGGTTGCGACCGATGTGGCCGCCCGTGGCATCGACATCGAAGATGTCAGCCACGTATTTAACTTTGATATGCCGCGTACCTCAGACACCTACCTGCACCGTATTGGCCGTACCGGCCGCGCTGGTAAAAAAGGTATCGCCATTTCTCTGGTAGAAGCGCATGACAACGTATTGCTGGGTAAAGTTACCCGCTATATTAAAGAGCCGCTGAAATCACGCACCATTGATGAGCTGCGCCCTACCACGCGCCCGCCAAGCGAAAAGCTGAACGGAAAGCCTTCTAAAAAGGTGTTGGCGAAGCGCCAGGAGAAGAAAGAGAGCGAGCAGAAAGAGAGCAAGCCGCGCGCGAAGGAGCGTCATCGCGATACCAAAAATATTGGTAAGCGCCGCAAGCCGGTGGCAGCGAAAACGGACAGTGCTGAATAAACACACCGCGCTACAAAAAACCGCCTCAAGGAGGCGGTTTTTTTATGGTCTGAATCGGGGGAAACGCGCGGTTGCTCTGCTACTTCCGCCGGAACCCCTTTTTTTAGCCGATCAGGTCATCAGGACAATGATGAAGCGAGCTATTTAAGCTTTATTTTCATCAACCTGACAGGGGCAGGCAGATGGTGTTGTTTTCACCACCCGCTCCCCTTTCGCCTCTGTGACGCGCCTTTTAACGGCTTTAATTAAAGGCTTTCAGTAAAGGTGCGGGCAATGACGTCGCGCTGCTGCTCTGGCGTCAATGAATTGAAACGCACCGCGTAACCAGAAACGCGGATAGTCAGCTGCGGATACTTTTCCGGGTGCTCTACAGCATCCTGTAACGTTTCACGACGCAGTACGTTAACGTTAAGATGCTGGCCGCCTTCCACGCGCACTTCTGGTTTAACTTCCAAGGGAATTTCACGATATTCGATCTTACCCAGCTCACTGACTGGCACGATCTGATCTTCGCTGTAGCCTGCTTTAGCGCATAAGCAGCGGGCTTCCGCTTTTTCATCATCTAACAGCCAGAATGAGTTCAGCAATGCGTGATTGGATGCTTGGGTAATCTGAATTCCGATAATCATAATTATTGCCTCCAGGCAGTAACGGCTGACCAAAGCCAGCGGGTAAGAAAGGGGGTGCGCCTGACCTATCCGATCTGTATAGCAGCACCGTTATGCGGCTTCTTTGACCAAAATCAATATTTCACTGCCCCCTGTACGGCTACTAAAATCAACTAATTGATTTAGCTTAGTTTTAGGCGATCTACGCTTTCATATTTATTTGTAAATTTTCAACAATATTTTAAGTTTTCCCCGCTGCGGATCCACGTTAAGCTAATCAGCAATCTATTAAGGAGGCGACCATGGCCAAGACACTGACCTGGCACGACGTGCTGGCAGAGGAAAAAGAGAAACCCTATTTCATTGAAACGCTGGCTAAAGTAGCTCAGGCACGCGCATCAGGGAAAACGGTCTATCCCCCTCAAAAGGATGTATTCAATGCATTTCGCCTGACGGAACTGGGCGACGTCAAGGTGGTGATTTTGGGGCAGGACCCTTATCACGGTCCTCATCAGGCGCATGGTCTGGCCTTTTCCGTATTGCCCGGCGTAGCGGTACCGCCTTCGCTGGTCAATATGTATAAAGAGCTGGTAACGGATATTCCCGGCTTTCAGCGCCCAACGCATGGTTTCCTGGAGAGCTGGGCCCGTCAGGGAGTAATGCTGCTGAATACGGTATTAACCGTTGAAGCGGGCAAAGCGCATTCTCATGCCCAATTTGGTTGGGAAACCTTTACCGACACGGTGATCTCGGCCATTAATGAACATCGCGAGGGCGTGGTATTTTTGCTGTGGGGTTCTCACGCACAGAAGAAAGGCAGCATTATTGACCGCCAGCGCCATCATGTTTTGCAGGCGCCTCATCCCTCTCCTCTCTCCGCTCACCGCGGATTTTTTGGTAGCGCCCACTTCTCGCAGGCCAATGAATGGCTTGTGAAGCAGGGAGAGAAGCCGATTGACTGGCAGCCGGTTCTGCCGGAATAACGCCATAAAAAAAAGCACCCGAGGGTGCTTTTTTCATTATTGCAGCCGATCAGGCTTTGGCTTTAGCCACGGCAACCATTGCCGGACGAAGCAGACGACCATTGAGCGTGTAGCCACGCTGCATGATCATCAGAACGTGGTTTGGAGCCACATCCTCAGATTCCATCATAGACATTGCCTGATGCAGTTCCGGGTTGAAAGGCACGTTCACATCGCCAATCACTTCCACACCGAATTTACGCACTGCGTCCAGCAAAGATTTCAGGGTTAACTCGATCCCTTCCACCATTGAGGTAAGCTCCGGGTTGGCTTTATCAGCCACTTCCAGCGCACGTTCCAGGCTGTCGATCACTGGAAGCAGCTCGTTGGCGAATTTTTCCAGTGCAAATTTATGCGCTTTTTCCACGTCCAGTTCGGCGCGACGACGGATGTTTTCAATCTCCGCCTGAGCACGGATTTGCGCTTCACGCACGCCACCCTGAGACTGCGCCAGCTGCACTTCCAGCTCGGCAATGCGGTCATCGCGAGGATCTACCGCTTCAGCTGCCTCTGCGTCCTGGGTTTGCGCCTGCTCCATCTCAATCTCGTCTGAGACTTGCTCGTTTGGGGTGTTCTGTTCTTTACTACTCATGAATTTCTCCGCGTTTTTGCACATTCATCTCGCTGGTTCGCTTATTATGGGGATCAGAACTGCGGTTTCAAGGGAACCGATCACATTGTCTGAGGTAGTTTACCTCATGAGGAACGCCAGCATCATGAACAAACATTTCAATTGCATCGGGATTGTGGGGCATCCGCGTCATCCGACAGCGCTGACGACGCACGAGATGCTTTACCGCTGGCTGACGACAAAAGGCTATGAGGTCATCATTGAGCAACAGATCGCCCGCGAGCTGAATCTGAACGATGTGGAAACCGGAACCCTGGCGGAAATTGGTCAGCGGGCTGACCTGGCGGTAGTGGTTGGCGGAGACGGCAATATGCTGGGCGCGGCACGCGTGCTTGCCCGTTACGACATCAAAGTAATCGGGATAAACCGCGGTAATCTCGGCTTCCTGACCGATCTGGACCCCGATAATGCCCAGCAGCAGTTAGCTGATGTGCTGGAAGGAAAATATATTACAGAGAGCCGCTTTTTGCTGGAAGCGCAGGTCTGCCGCCAGGGGCGCGAACCGCGGATTGGCACAGCTATTAACGAAGTCGTTCTGCATCCCGGCAAAGTTGCCCATATGATTGAGTTTGAGGTCTATATTGATGAGACTTTCGCTTTCTCGCAGCGCTCTGATGGCCTGATTATCTCTACGCCAACCGGTTCAACAGCCTATTCCCTCTCCGCTGGCGGCCCTATTTTAACGCCCTCGCTGGATGCCATAGCTATTGTTCCCATGTTCCCACATACGCTCTCGGCCCGCCCGTTAGTGATTAACAGCAGCAGCACTATTCGCCTGCGCTTTTCCCATATGCGCAGCGACCTGGAGGTGAGCTGTGACAGTCAGATCGCTCTGCCTATTCAGGAAGGTGAAGACGTATTAATCCGGCGTAATGAAGATCATCTCAATTTAATCCATCCCCAAAATTACAATTATTTTAATACTTTAAGCTCAAAGTTAGCCTGGTCGAAAAAATTGTTTTAAAAAGCGGTGCCAGCTACTTTACTGGTTATAATTCCAGTATATACTGTATGAAAAACCATATCTGTGTTTTCATACAGGAACGCCAATTATGCTCGCACAACTGACCATCAGTAACTTTGCGATTGTTCGTGAACTTGAAATCGATTTTCAGCGTGGCATGACCGCAATCACCGGCGAAACCGGTGCCGGTAAATCCATTGCTATTGATGCGCTCGGCTTATGCCTTGGCGGTCGTGCGGAAGCAGATATGGTGCGTCAGGGTGCAGCCCGCGCGGATATTTGCGCCCGTTTTTCCCTTAAAGATACCCCTTCTGCCTTTGAGTGGCTGGTAGAGAATCAGCTGGACGAAGGGAGTGAGTGCCTGCTGCGCCGCGTCATCAGCAGCGACGGACGTTCCCGTGGTTTTATTAACGGCACTGCCGTTCCCCTTTCGCAACTGCGCGATCTCGGCCAGCGTCTTATCCAGATCCATGGTCAGCATGCGCACCAGCTTCTGCTTAAGCCTGAGCATCAGAAAACACTGCTCGACGGCTATGCCGGTGAAACCGAGTTGATGCAGAAAATGGCAGAGAGCTACCGTCAATGGCATCAAAGCTGCCGCATACTGGCTCAGCATCAGCAGGCTTCTCAGGAGCGTGAGGCGCGTCGTGAGCTGCTGCAATATCAGCTGAAAGAACTCAATGAATTTGCCCCGGTAGCAGGTGAATATGAAGCCATCGACGAAGAGTACAAACGTCTGGCTAACAGCGGCCAGCTGCTTTCCACCAGCCAGCAGGCACTGATGCTGCTGGCTGACGGTGAAGAGAAGACCCTGCTGAATCAGCTCTATACCGCGCAACAGTTGCTGAACGAATTGCTCTCTATGGATGACAAGCTGAGCGGCGTATCCACCATGCTGGATGAAGCCTCAATTCAGATCAGTGAAGCGAGTGACGAGCTGCGTCACTACTGTGAACGTCTGGATCTTGACCCTAACCGGTTGTACGAGCTGGAGCAGCGCCTTTCGCGTCAGATTGCGCTCGCCCGCAAGCATCATATCTCACCGGAGGAGCTGCCGCTCTTCCACCAGCAGCTGCTGGAAGAGCAAAGCCTGCTGGATCAGCAGGAGAGCGATCAGGAAGAGCTTTCTCAGACCGTGGCGCACCACCATCGTACCGCTATGATCTGTGCAGAGCAGCTGCATCAGCGCCGGGTTCATTTTGCTGAAGAGCTGAGCCGGTTAATTGGGGAGAGTATGCATACGCTCTCCATGCCGCACGGGCGACTGGGCATAGAAGTGCAGTTCAATGCCGATCATCTTACCGCTGAAGGCGCAGACCGTATTGATTTCCGCGTTACCACTAACCCAGGCCAGCCGCTGCAACCGCTCTCTAAAGTGGCATCTGGTGGTGAGCTTTCGCGTATTGCTCTGGCCATTCAGGTGATTACCGCCCGTAAGATGGATACACCAGCGCTGATTTTTGATGAAGTGGATGTAGGGATCAGCGGACCAACAGCGGCAGTGGTAGGCAAGATGTTGCGTCAGTTAGGGGAGTCCACGCAGGTGATGTGTGTCACCCATCTGCCGCAGGTAGCCGGCTGTGGCCACCAACATTTTTATGTCAGCAAAGAGACCGATGGCGAGATGACAGAAACCCATATGCAGCCGCTGGACAAACGCGCCCGTTTGCAGGAACTCGCCCGTCTGCTTGGCGGTAGCGAGGTTACCCGCAACACGCTGGCAAACGCAAAGGAGCTTTTAGCAGCCTGATTGCCGCACTTTTTTGGCCTGCTGTGGTCATATCCTTGCTTCGTAGAGGTTTCAAACTGCGGAAAGGTTTATTATCATCGTCTTCTTACGCTGTCATCGTAGCGAGTGTTCGATGCAGCCAGATTGTTGGCCCGAAAAGGAATAAAGATACTTATGCGCTGTAAAACGCTGACTGCTGCGGCGGTGGTTCTTCTGATGATGACCGCTGGATGTTCCACTCTGGAGCGAGTGGTTTACCGGCCAGACATCAACCAGGGCAACTACCTGGTTGCGAATGATGTTTCTAAAATTCATACCGGCATGACGCAACAGCAGGTGGCATACACCCTGGGCACGCCGATGATGCGCGATCCGTTTGGTAGCAACGTCTGGTATTACGTTTTCCGCCAGGAGCCAGGCCATGAGCCGGTGACCCAGCAGACGCTGACGCTGACCTTTGACGGCAAGGGTACGCTGACTAACATTGATAACAAACCAACGCTGACCGGCAAGAAATAGCGGTTTACCCGGTTTGATGATGAAATGGTAAGGCGCTGAGGCGCCTTATTTTTTTGCTGCGCGTTCGGCACGCAGGCGGCGAAGCTCTTTTGGGTCAGCCAGCAGCGGCCGGTAAATTTCAATCCGGTCACCACTCTGCACTTCATCCCCCAGCTTTACCGGACGACTGAATATCCCAACCTTGTTTTTAGCGAGATCGATATCGCTACGGAGTTCAAGTAATCCTGAAGCCTTAATCGCCTCTTCAACGGTAGAGCCTTCCTCTACATTTACCGTGTAGAGATACTGTTTTTCAGGCAGTGCATAAACCACTTCAACAGCGATATCAGGCACTGTAGACCTCTTTCGCGCGTTTGGTAAACGCCTGCACCATGCTGCTTGCCAGCTCTTTAAAGATGCGTCCGAACGCCATCTCAACCAGCATATTGGTAAACTCGAACTCCAGGTTCAGCTCTACTTTGCAGGCATCTTCGCTCAATGGCGTGAATTGCCAGCCACCCGTCAGCTTACGAAACGGCCCATCGACCAGCTGCATATGAATGCTCTGGTTATCGGTCAGCGTGTTGCGCGTAACGAAAGTTTTGCTGATCCCGGCTTTTGAAACATCAACCGATGCCGTCATCTGTTGCTCTGTGGCATCCAGAACACGGCTACCGGTACACCCTGGGAGAAACTCCGGATAGGCATCGACATCGTTTACCAACCGGAACATTTGCTCAGCGCTATAGGGCACCAGCGCAGAACGACTAATCTGAGACATAACGTTTCCTGTTAATCTTCAATTTACCAATAATACCATCGGCGCCAGGTAAACAAAAATCCTCAGCCGCCAGCGTTCTGCTAAAATAGCGCTTTTCCCCGTCTCGTTTGTTACAGGGGATGCCTTCAATCACTGCTTCATGTAAACTAAGTGGCACTATGACTAAGAAAAAAGCACATAAACCCGGTTCCGCTACCATTGCCATGAACAAACGGGCTCGCCATGAATACTTCGTTGAAGAAGAGTTCGAAGCGGGACTGTCGCTCCAGGGATGGGAAGTCAAATCACTCCGCGCCGGCAAGGCCAACATCAGCGAAAGCTATATTATGCTGCGTGATGGCGAAGCTTTCCTGTTCGGAGCTACCTTCCAGCCGCTGATTGGCGCCTCTTCCCATGTGGTCTGCGACCCTACCCGCACCCGCAAGCTGTTGCTGAAGGAGCGTGAGCTGGCCTCGCTGTTTGGCAAAGCTAACCGCGACGGTTACACCATTGTTCCCCTGTCGATGTACTGGAAAAATGCCTGGGCTAAGCTGAAAATCGGCGTGGCTAAAGGTAAGAAAGAGCACGACAAGCGCGATAACATCAAAGATCGCGAGTGGCAGACAGACAAAGCACGTATTATGAAACATGCCAATCGCTAAGCCTTTGGCGTAGACGACAATTTCTGTTATACTGCTTCACAGTACCTGGGGCTGATTCTGGATTCGACAGGATTTGCGAAGCCCAAGGAGCATGCCGAGGGGCGGTTTGCCTCGTTAAAAGCCGCAAAAAAATAGTTGCAAACGACGAAAACTACGCACTAGCAGCTTAATAACCTGCTCAGAGCCCTCTCTCCCTAGCCTCCGCTCTTAGGACGGGGATCAAGAGAGGTCAAACACAAAAGAGATCGTGTGGATGTCCTGCCTGGGGCTGAAGCATTAAATCCAATCAGGCTAGTTTGTCAGTAGCGTGTCCGTTCGCAGCTGACCGGCGAATGTAAAGACTGGACTAAGCATGTAGTGCCGACGGTGTAGTAATTCTGGACGCGGGTTCAACTCCCGCCAGCTCCACCACATTATGTACCGGATACGTCCGGGTAAGTCCTGAAAGCCCGCTTGGAACCAGCCTCGCGGGCTTTTTTACGTCTGTAGTAGTCCGTAGAGATCCAGCCAAATCCGATGACTATTGGTACATGTTTAGGTACACGGTAAGATATGAGCCACTAACGTGTACCAATTATGGATTGAAATCAGTTATGGCGCGGATAACACGCCCACTCACCAATAATGAAATTTTTAAAGCTAAGCCACGTGATAAAGACTTCACATTGCATGATGGTGAAGGCTTGTTCTTGCTTGTTAAAACCTCAGGTAAGAAGCTCTGGCGCTTCCGATACCAACGTCCTGTCAGTAGCAGCCGAACTAATCTCAGCCTCGGCTCATACCCTGCCCTACGCTAGCAGCAGCGCGCCAACTCCGCGATCAGCATCTAACCTTACTCGCGCAGGATATCGATCCTCAGCAACTGCAAGAACAAGCATCAGAGCAGCGCCAAATTGAGCTAGATAGCATTTTCTCCACAGTAGCTGCCAACTGGTTTCAGATTAAAAACAGAAGCGTCACGGAGGATTATGCGAAAGATATTTGGCGTTCCTTGGATAAAGACGTGTTTCCGGCAATTGGCAACATGCCTGTTCAGGAGATTAAAGCGAGGACGATTGTTGAAGCATTGGAACCAATCAAAGCGCGTGGTGCGCTAGAGACGGTTCGCCGATTAGTACAGCGTGTTAACGAAATAATGATTTATGCTGTTAATACAGGCCTAATTAATGCCAACCCTGCTTCAGGTGTAGGAATGGCCTTTGAGAAACCCAAAAAGCAAAACATGCCCACGCTGCGGCCTGAGGAGTTGCCAAAGTTGATGCGCTCTTTGGCGATGTCAAATCTTTCTGTACCGACTCGCTGCCTGATTGAATGGCAGCTCCTGACGCTCATTCGCCCTTCAGAGGCTTCTGGTGCACGATGGGCCGAGATCGATCTCGATGCAAAGCTCTGGACCATTCCTGCAGAAAGGATGAAGGCCAAACGAGAGCATATTGTTCCATTATCAACTCAGGCAATAGGTATTCTTGAGATAATGAAGCCTATAAGTGCCCACAGAGAGTATGTTTTCCCAAGCAGAAATGATCCAAAGCAACCTATGAACAGCCAAACTGCAAATGCTGCTTTAAAAAGGATTGGGTACGGTGGTAAGTTAGTTGCCCATGGTTTACGTTCTATAGCCAGCACTTGCATGAACGAAGCTGAGTTTAATCCAGACGTAATTGAAGCAGCTCTGGCTCACATAGAAGCCAACGAAGTGCGGAGAGCATACAATCGCTCAACCTATCTTGAGCACAGGATTCAACTAATGGAATGGTGGGGTTCAGAATGTTTAAAGTTTAAGTTTACGTAATTAATTATTATTTAGTTAAAAAAATATTTTCATCAATTGATTAGTATACTAGGAGTGAATATGGATTTTACTTTCTTTAAGCCTGCTCTTAAATATAATGCCTCACTCACGATTTTATCGGTAGTCATTTTATATCTTTTGAAACCATTGTTTGAAAATATTGAGTTCATTTCTAAAAATCCAATTGTCACATTAGTTTTTTTTCTAATAGCAATTAATGCATTAGTTCTTGCTTTGTTCTACACTAGTAAACAAAAAAATGCTCAACCCACTCCTGCACCAGCGGTTATTCAGGATAATGAGATCATTGGAAACAAAGCTAAAAATATAAATATTACATCAGATGGTAATGTAATAGGTAACAAAGTTAATAACAATGAAGCAGACGGTGATTTCAACGTTGGACAAGGCTTTAAGAATGGAGAAAAATAACCAAACTCAAATCAGTGGGAATGAAATAAAAGACAATAGTGCTGGTAGAGATTTCAATATTGGAACAAACATAAGTTTCAATGAAATTAAAACTAAAAGCAATGCTCTTAACAATCTCCTGATCAGATCAAGGCAGTTATGTGAAACAGATCAAGAATATTGTTACATGCTTGAAGAACTAGAAGGATACCTTAACCCTAGACCTGGTAGAAAAATCATAGGGCTAGAAGGTAAATTGAAAGAAGGTAATAGGCTTGATTTACTTGAAGATGCAACATACCTTGAAAATAAATTTGCTCGAAGAGTTACAAGACATCAGTTTTCTATTTCGGAAGAAGTAATCTATTACCATTGTCTGAGTAAAATCAACTCATCTTTTTCACATAATGTAAAACCACTGTTTAAAAACACAGTAAGTGCTGCTATAATAGATAGAGTCATTTATGACAAAATAGTTGAACCGCTTTATGAGGAAGTGTGTGAGGTTAGTACAGCTATTTCAATTGAGTTAATTAGAGGAATGATTTTCTTTTTAACTGGTAAATGTCACTTACGGTGGGTTGGCTAATGATAATCTATCATCCATTCAAAGATGCAAATCATTGTTCATATAGAATAATTAGTTTGCTATATAAAAATAAAAATAAAATAAACGATGACGTTATTAAATTCATGGATTTCTACTACTTATTCCCGCAACAACTTAAAAATATTCTAGGGTGGCCGAGATCCAACTCTAAAACAGCAAAAAAAATAAAACTCATTGAAACCTCTTATGAATTTATTGAGAATCCTCGGCGTGTTTTCTTTGAATTAAATGTAATTAGAAAAAACACCCTAGCACACTTATTCTCTAAGGGGATTATATCATTTTCAGAAGATTTTTTAATCCTGCATGAAAATAAAATACCCCAATCGCTCATTAATACTTTAAAAAACGACACTTTTCGAACCAGTTTTGAATTCTCGGTAATAAGTGATGAGTTATCGAAATTACCAGTTAAAGGAAAAAATGGTCTTAAGGCAAAAACTAATTTAATGGAATATCGCTATGATGAATAATTATTCATATCTAAGAATCAATAGATTGGTAATTACTAAAGGCGGACAACCGCTTTACGACGAACTTTTTCATGATGGAGTTAACATCATTAGAGGTGAGCATTCCGTTGGTAAATCAACCATTCTTGATATGATTTTCTACATCTTAGGTGGAGAGTTAAAAAAAGATGATTGGAAATATCCTGCTGATGAATGCTCGAATGTAAACGCTGAGATTACCATTAACGGAAGAATTTTCACTCTAACTAGGCCTATTGATGCTTCAGGCGGTGTTCCCCATATAAAAATATATGATGGTAAATATCAGGATGCGATGAAGGATGCTGACGGCTGGTGTGATTATGGCTCACGGCGGACTAGCGATAAGTTGAGCTTTTCAGAAATGATGTTCGAACTTTTTAACTGGGGGCAATATAAGTCTGATGATTATCAAAATTTAACAATGCATCAAATCATGAGGCTTATCTACCTTAGTCAATCGTCTGACTCTAACAGAATTTTCCGTAAGGAATCTAGCAGATCTGATAACGAAAATACTAGAACCGCAATCGCAGAATTTCTCTTTGGCTTAGATGATTTAGAAACACATTCTTATCGGCAAAATTTATTGAAATTCGAACGAGATTATGAAAATAGCGGTGCTGAGTTGAGAGCTTACTTTGACCTATTGGGTAATGATGCGGACCTCACTGTTGATAAAATAAATGAAGCGCTTCAAGAAAAAAACATTGAACTAAAGGAAATCGAAAGTAAGAAATCTGAACTACTAGAATCAACTGACCTGCCGGATAATAGTGAAAAATACAACCTCACTATAGAGCGGAATACCACAATAGAAAGAATTCAGTACTTAACAAATAAAATATCCATAACTAACAATGAGTTAGGTTCTACAAAAATTGAAATACAAGATTGCATTTTATTTGGGAAGAGCTTAACTCATAGAATGAAATCGTTAAACGAATCGAAGGATACCTACAAAGAACTTGGTAAAGTCTCTTTCGAATTTTGTCCATGCTGTTTGACTCCAGTAACTGAGAACCCTGAAATTAACTCAGGGTGTGCTCTGTGCAAATCAACAGAAGAAACAACCTCCCTTGAAGATAAGTATATTGAGTCATTAAATGAACTTCAATATCAATTACGTCAGAATAGCAAAATCATAATTTCACTCGCAGAAAAATCCGAATATCTCGAAGATTTTCTTCTGGAGATGAAAAAAGAATTACAATTACTTGAAAATCGCTTATTTGAAATAAGTTTAGTATCAAATTCTCGTGAGCTAGCTATAACATCTATAATTGAAGAAAGAACTAAAAAACTTATCGAGATAAGTTCATTGCAGGATAAGATAGATCCCGCATCTAAGGTTGACGATTTGAAGAAAAAGCGCGAACACCTTATATCTCAGATAGCAAACTGTCGAACAAATATAGAAATGCTCGAAGCAAAAAATGCAAAAAGAAGAGAGTATGTTTATGCAGGTCTTTCTGCACTATCTACTCAAATCCTAGAAGGGGACTCTGGTAATGAAGAAAAATTCAAAACTGCCACCCACCTTTCATCTGAAATAGATTTTGCCAAAGATCGCTGGTTACTTAATGAACGAGTGAATTATTCTGACAGTTCAAACGTTGTGAAAAAGTCTGCCTTACATCTAGCATTCTTGCTATTTTCCATCCAAGACAAATTTTGCAGATACCCACGTTTTTCCATTATGGACTTTGAGTGCGGGGATATAAATGAAGGGCGTAGCCATAACTTACAGAAGCTAATAACTTCAAGCCTTGAGGGGATGAGTGGCTATCAACTTATTATGACAACATCCAAGATAGAACCGTCTCTTAATAATGAAATATATGGTGTAGGTCGTTATTACGATAAAAATGACTATATAATTAAAAGCTGACATTATTTTCTAACAACGCCCTGTACCGTCTAGAGCAGCAGGGCGTTACTTCAACGCTAATCATTCGCTGAAAAACTTTTAGCAAATCTCCAGCCATTTTTTTTATTCTACGCATGGAGCTTCAACCAAATAAATTAATATTTTAAAGCTAGCGCGCAATGTTTCCCCCGCCTCGCCTGCCCGATTTGTATGTCGGTTTTAATGCAGTTGCATTGCGAGGTAACTGCTGCCACAGACCCGAATAATACGTCAGGGGAATAGCAGCTTTAGAAGTGACGCAATTAACGCTGGAATGACTCGTTTCCGTCACAGCGGGTGGCGTTTTCTAACCCCTCTACTGGCCCTTTCAGAAGCCCGCCACGCTCCCGAACATAGCCGCACTGACCACCGATACTCCCGAGAATACGTGCAGCGCAGCAACGCGTTCAGGCCGCGAAATTAAACAGAATTAAATAAGTACTTTACCGCTAGCGCGCAATGCTACCCCCGCCTCGCCTGCCCGCTTTGTGCATCGTTTTTTATGCAGCTGCATGAACCATGTAAAGCCGGGCCGGGCGTGGGCTGAGATGATGTCTGTAGCCCCGCATTCTGCATGCAAATCCATGCACCTTATGCATGCATCGCTGTTTACAAACCGGCTGGCCAGAAAAGGGCGTTGAAAGGACATAATGCGGACACAAAAAAGCCGCTGTTTTCAGCGGCCGTGGTGGTTAATGCAGGGTGCGGAAGGATGAACCGTAGCGCCCGATAGTCTGGCGTTCTTTCACCGGCTCCGGAGTTACTGCGGGGGCCGGTTCGGGCTGCGGCGGCGAGGTGATCACCTTCGTGATGCTTTCGCTGGTTTTAAATGAGCACGAGCAGTCGAGATTAGTGCACTGGTGATAGCGTTCCTTAACCTGTTCGGACATATAGCGGCTTGATTTGGCATGCGCCGGGCTTTTGCAGTACGGACAGTGCATCATTTGGCATTGCCCTCTTTCAGGCGTTCGCGTTTTTCCTTCAGCGTTTCCATCAGTTTTTGCCTGCCCATGGGACTCTGATACAGCTTCATATCGACGCCGGTCAGGGCCGGACGCCACAGGCCGATATTTTCCAGCACCGGCGCTTCCGTCAGCACCTTCTCAGGCAGTGCCGCCGCCGCACGGGTCAGCGCATTACCAATCAGCTCCGACACAACCTGCATATCGCTGCGCGTGTCGTCGTCACGGGGATTGACCTTCTCACGCTGAAGGCGCAGGCGGATGGCCCACAGCAGCGACGGGCTGACGTTGCGCAGCGCCGACTGCCATGTTGCATCGGCAAACTCATTAAAGGCTGCCCGGTGTGAATTGATGTACGACAGGCCGGTATGACAACCGTCAATCATCGCAAACTGCTTATCAATCTCCAGCTCTTCAATCAGCCCGGTAAACTCGTCGGCCAGTTCACGGCTGGCAATGCGCTGGCTGTGTTCCGCCTTCAGCTCGTCGGTCAGGTTGCCGCGCAGGGTGCGAAAGCGCATGCGCCAGTTCGTTTCGGCTTCCTTTCCTGCCTCAATGGCCGCTTCACGCTCTTTGGTACAGCGGGTAATGTCGGCGCAGATGGCATTGTACTCTTTCATCTTCTCAAGGTGTGCGCTTCGGGCCTGCTCAACGGCTGCCAGGGTGCCGCTCTTTTCCGGGGTGCTCATAGCTTTTCTCTCTCTGTAAAGGTTGTCGCTATTCTGTCGTTCACCACCGGACAAATCATTTCATTGCTGCCTGCCTGTCGCTCAGCAAACACGGCTGTATTCTGACCGCACCCCCCTGTTGAGCTTTTAGTTTTATATAAAACTGTTCACTACTCTTCACCCTTGAAAAAAAGATAATAAATACAGTAAGTAAAGGGGTGAACACTTGATAAAGAACTGTTCACCGGGTATTCACCACTGTTCACCCGCTTTTAGAACAGCCTTTTTCTGGCAAGCCTTCCTGAATGTTATTTCCGGTTAATTATTCAGTATTAATAGCTATAGCTTTTCGATATTAACATTTTGTTACTCTGCTCACCTATATTCACCTATATTGCCCTATATTCAACACAAGCTCATTTTTCATACTATTTTTACCAACCTCTCAGCGGACAGGGGCTTGTTTACACGGGCAAAAATATTCTCAAAATAGGGGGTTACCAGCACAACACGACCGGAACCGGCCAGCGCCGCCCGGATATAAAACGAGGTAACACCATGCTCTCTACCGCTTCACCATCCGCCCCGGCCACGCCGACCGTTAACGACCTTCAGTACCCTCGCGACCGCTTTATGCGCCTGCCGGAGGTTATCAACACCTGCGGCCTGTCCCGCTCGACCATTTACGACTTAATCTGCCGCGAGCAGTTTCCGTCACAGATTTCGCTCGGCGGCAAGAACGTCGCCTGGCTGGCGTCGGAGATTGACGACTGGATGCAGGCCCGCATCGCGCAGCGCGCCGGAGGTGCGGCATGATTAAGCTTAACTTTGGCACCCGCAGCTATCCGCTGAGCCGGGAAGAGGCCGTGTACGTGGCTGAAAGCCTTCTCTCCGCCATCAGCGGCAAATCTGCCACACTGCCCGCGTTCAGCAGTAGTCGCCACGGCCATATTTCCGTGCTCACCGAAAAACCGAAGCCCGCAAAGGGAAGCAAGGGCGGGCAAAGCGGGAACTTCCGATCAAATCCGCCGCAATCCGATCACGTCCTGACCGATTGCTGAGGAAAAAGGCCCGATGTGTGAAAAAAGGCTTTTTTCTGGCGAGCCACCGGTATACAGTTTCTCCGCTGCCGCAAAATCGGCAGCCGGGCGTGGAAACCCGAGCAAAACAAAGGCGACACGACACGCGCCATGCGTGTTTTTTTACGTCGTAGCCTCAGTGCGCCAATTTTTAGCGCAGCGGTTCTTGTGCCGTTGTGCCTTTAAGATAATGGTGGCTCAGGCGGGGCAGCCTCCGGGCTGGCCGGTTTCCTTTGTTGCCGGTATTTCCACCCCCGTCTGGGCTACCACCCATAAGCGTGGAAACTTCGGTGGTAGCTGTAACCAGCTAACAAAGGAGTCTGCCACTATGGCCGCAACCCTCATTTCTGCACGCATGCAGTTCACCTTTCTTTTTGCCGCCGTGCGCCGCGCCGATACCGCTGCCCGTCCCTGCATGCTGCACACCACCGCCGAAACTGAATCCGCCGCCCGCCGACTGCTGGCCCGCGATTACGTGCTGTCCTTTGCCGGTCGCCTGCCGCTCTGTGAGGTGGCCGCATGAATGCCCTGTCCGCCCGACTCAATAACCACGCAAGCTATCCCATTCCGCACGCCGATTTCCTGCGCCTTCAGCATGCCCACAACGTCGGCGTGACCGTGCTCGATATGCTGAACGTTATTGAATGCTCCGGTAACCGCCACAGCGGCCCGGATGGCGATGCGCTGGCGTCCGTGGTGGCGCTGCTCACCGACCAGCTGGGCAAAGTGGTCAGCACCTGTGAATCCGTCATGCTCACCGATATGGAGGTCTCCCGTGACAACTAACTATTCCTGTAATCAGTCCTGCCTGCCCGTTGAGGTGCGCACCGCCGTTTACCGCCGCGCCGTTGCTCAGGGCTATCTTTCCGCCTGTGAGCACTACGGCCTTGACGTGTCCGCCTCGCTGGACGAGGTGCAGATGACCATTGCGCTGGAGCTGGAAGGCTATTACGTACGGAAATACGGCCCGGAAAACGGCATGGACATGGCCTGTACCATGCTCAGCGAAATGGTGCAGCCCGACGTGCTGGTCGCCGCGTCGCGACTGACGCGCATGGGTGAAACCATGATGGATGAACTGCTGTGTGGCCGCCTGGCCGCCTCAAAAGCCACGCTGCATTAAGGAGGCCGCATGAAACATATCGTCACCGACACCGTGAGCGCCGCCGCCGGTCACTGGCCTCAGCTATTGCCCGAGCTGGGCATCAGCATTAACGCCGCCGGTCAGCACTCGCCGTGCCCCGTCTGCGGCGGCAAAGACCGCTTCCGCTTTGACAATCAGGCCGGGCGCGGCACGTGGGTCTGCAACCAGTGCGGCGCGGGCGACGGGCTGGCGCTGGTTGAAAAGGCGCTGGACGTGAATACAAAGGAGGCCGCATGCCGGGTGGCCGGGCTGATTGGTACGCTGCCGGTTAAGCAGGTTCAGACGTCCACAGATAAAACCGACGAGGAAAAGGCGCGGGTGCGTATTAATGCCGCGAAGGAAGCCGGACGACTGGTCAGCACCGCGCAGACGGCCACCGGTAACGCCTACCTGACCGGCAAGGGGCTGGCTGACGTCAGCACCCTGACGCTGACCACGACCAGACGTATCAGCGACACCACCTACCAGCCCGGCGACCTGCTTGTACCGCTGACGGACTTTTCCGGCGACACGGTTAACGCCCAGCTGATTAACGCTGACGGCACCAAACGCACGCTGGCGGGCGGTCAGGTGAAAGAGGCTTTCCACCGCCTGGGCGAACCCCGCGACACGCTCTGGCTGACCGAAGGTTACGCCACCGGCCTGACCGTACACCGTCTTACCGGACAGGCAGTTTACGTTGCCTTAAGTGCCAACAACCTGCCCGCGCTGGCGGAGCGCCTGCACGCGGAATACCCGGAGGCGCTCGTAATGATTGCTGCCGACAATGACGAGAACGGCACCGGCCAGCTGCGCGCCGAAGCGGCGGCGAAGCGCTGCAACGGTAAACCGGCTCTGCCGCCCGTCACAGGCGACTGGAACGACGTCTTTCAGGCAGAGGGCGAAATGACCACTCAGGCGATGCTGACCGCGCTCACGCAGCCGAAAGCGCTCAGCCCGTTTGAGTCGGTCAGCGAGGCCGACCTGAAGGCCATGAGCGCCAGCCAGAAGGCGGAGCTGCTGGCCGCGCACTATCTCAATACGCTGGCCGTGCCGGTTGTGGGTGAAGACCTGTGCCGCTATGAGGGCGGTGCGTGGCAGGTGCTGCCGTACCGGGTACTGAGTCGCGAGATTGCCGCGCTGTTTCAGAAGGTGCGCGCGCCATTTTCCGCCACCGGTATCGGCGGCATCGTGGACACGCTCAAGCTCATGGTGCCGCAGATGGGCGCACCGGCCCGGCGGCTGATTGGTTTCCGTAACGGCATGTTTGACACCGCGACCGGCACCTTTGGCCCGCATAAAAAAGAGCACTGGCTCAGAACCATCAACAGCGTCGACTACACCACGCCGAAAGCGGGTGAGAATCTGGCCGACGATGCCCCGCACTTCTGGCAGTGGTTAACGCGGGCAGCCGGACACAATCACGATAAGCAGGAGCGCATCCTCGCGGCGTTATTTATGGTGCTGGCAAACCGCTATGACTGGCAGATGTTCCTCGAAGTGACCGGTCCAGGCGGAAGCGGGAAAAGCGTATTAGCCTCGATAGCCACGCTGCTTGCTGGCCGGGATAACACCACGTCCGCTACCATTGATACATTGGAATCATCGCGTGAACGTGCAAGCGTGGTGGGATTTTCGCTGATTATTCTGCCCGATCAGGAGAAATGGAGCGGCGACGGCGCGGGCATCAAGGCGATTACCGGCGGCGATGCGGTAGCCATCGATCCCAAATATCGCGACGCCTATTCAACCCATATTCCGGCAGTGATTCTGGCGGTGAACAATAACCCAATGCGTTTCAGCGATCGCAGCGGCGGCGTATCGCGTCGCCGGGTAATCCTGACGTTCCCGGAAGTGATACCGGCGAAAGAGCGCGACCCGCAGCTGTTGGATAAAATCAGCGCCGAGCTGGTCGTGATTGTGCGTCATCTGATGCAGCGCTTCGTGTCGCCTGATGAAGCCCGCGAGCTGTTACAGGCGCAGCAGTCATCCGGCGAAGCGCTGGAGATAAAGCGACAGGCCGATCCGCTGGTCGATTTCTGTGGCTACCTAATGCCGTTGAGCACGCCGAACGGGCTGTTTATAGGTAACGCCAATATTCGCCCGATAAACCCAAAGCGCTATCTCTATCATGCGTATCTGTCATTTATGGAATCGCGTGGACATCAGCACCCGCTCAGCCTGACAGCCTTCGGCCAAGCGGTGCCACAGACGCTGAAAGAGTATGAGCGCGTGTTGCTCAAGCGACGAACGAATAACGGCATACAAACCAACCTGACGTTACATGAGGACAGCGAGGCAGATTGGCTACCGGCATGTAGCGTCTGATAACATCTTTTCACAGAAACCGGCTTAGGCCGGTTTTTTTAATATGCGATGCAATTATTAATACCTGTTAAAGTCAGTTATGAATAGATAGCTAATAATTATATTTAAGGTAAAAAAAACGCAAGCACACTCACTTTCACCCCCCAAGAAGGCATTTAAAATGCAAAAAAACAACAATTAAAAATTAACATAGTCAATTAACCCCCAGCCTAGATAAAAGGTAATTTTCAATTAGACCACAATATGCTTTCAGTTGTCCTTGCGAATTAACAGTCATTAATTCACCTAACAATCGCCTTAATTCAGCTTTAGTACGGCGCTTTCCTGTTTTACACGAAAGCTTAGTTCGCAAAAAATCAAAAACTAGCGATCTATTTTGTACAAGCCGCGCATTATTAAGATTTAATATCGCATCGATCTGTCTTGAAAACTCATCATCTGTTGAGTGTATTTTACCCTGCCCACCATATATGATAATTTCATTAATTCTGTCTTGTGGTCGGCTAGGATTATATTTAAGAGTTTGACTTCCTTTTCGACTGTCACAGGTCTGATTAACAAACTTCTCTCCCTCTCCTCCCTTGCAACAGCCTAAGAGATTAGAATAATCAAGCTGAAGCGCTGAGTTGCCAGCCTGACATGCCCAATGTTCTACTTTCATATCATCAAAGGTTATTCTCGTCATACAGTAAGCGCAAAGGTGCCCTTGTTCTTTCAACAAAGATAATCTGACCGAATTCTTTACTGGCGTAAAATTCTGCCCATCATATTTTCCACCAGCAGCGCGATAATTGGTTAGTAAACGAGGTTCAGCCTCTTTTTCTATCCCTCTCATTTCTCATCCCACCCTTGAATATCAATGTCAAGTTTAGCACTAATAAGCTCAGGAATTTCCCCATTAAGTTCTATTTCCATTTTAGAAATACTCGATTTTGCCTCTTCAATTTTTCCGTCAGATATGAGCATAAAAATTCGATCAATTTTTTCCTGAACTTCGGGTGAGCGATCTAAGTTTGGACTATCAGTTTTCATGATCTCATTGAGAACCTGATTTGATGTCAAACCATATGACTGCTTTGGAGAAGAACAGGTAAATTTATTATTATCATCTTTACCGAGCATAAATATTTGGTCATGCGCCACCTCACTGATAATTTGAGGTGAGTGGGTAGAGACTATAAACTGGCAGTTAGGAAAAACAGCATTGAGTTTTTTCAAAACACTCCGTTGCCATTCTGGATGAAGGTGTAAATCAACTTCATCAATCAGAATAATCCCGGCTGTAAGTAGAGGGCTTTGGGATAATGGATTTAGAACCATCATTCGCCTACAAATATCAAGAACAAGTGCGAGCAATGACTTTTCGCCCTGGGAAAGTTGAAGAACATTAATTTTTCTATTATTCTTTTCAACTGAAATATGAAGCGAAGGCTTTAGTTCAACTTTCAGGTTTTTGAAATCTTCCATAAACAATGACACAGTATTATTTATTATTTCTAGCGCTTTTCTTGCTCCACTACTTTCTTCTTTACTCTGACCAGACTTGATGTTATTAATTAATTCATTTAGGGAATTACGAGAGTCTTCGTCTGATAAAGCTAACTTTTCCAATGTAGCAAGCACCGAAGGGGAAACTTGAGCATTATTTACATTGTCGTGCTTAACTAAATCATCAAGGCGTTTATACCAACGAAAAAATCCTTTAAAATCAGCTTTACCTGCAAGAGAACCAGTATATCCATCAAAACGATTATAAACATCTGTAGAAGATATTTCATCAAATTCAACCACATCTCTTGAATTTATATCTGTGGCTCGCATCACACCATAATATGCTAAAATTGGAAGTTCGAAACGCTCATCTTTTTCGCAAGCTAATTTGTATAAGTGTCCCAATCGAGTGAAATCAGCATAAAAACTTTTTTTATTAACAATACTTCCATCTTCCACTTCGCACAATTCGAGACTGGAGATATAATCTTTTTTAAGTTTAACATTTGCTATAACTGAGCTATAGCCATCATCATTCCCAATGGTAATATCCACCTTATCAATATCTCTTCCCCTCCCGCCTTTATGAACAATGCGTTGTATAAGCCAACCAAGACTGAGTGAGATAGCATCTAATACAGTGGTTTTACCCGCCCCGTTATTTCCCACCAATACTTGAATTTTATTTTTCTCAAGATTTAGGTTAAGGCGATCTACAATTCTGAAATTAAGGATGGATAATTGAGATAGTTTTAAACTCTGTTGGCGAAACTGTTTTAAAGCCAATTCAAGATGTTCATTTGCTTTATCCAAATCCTGCTTTAAAAACTTCCCGCTACTATAGTTTAAATACAACTCATAAGAAGCATTAATATCTCCCTTTCGAGATTTTATAGCAAGCTTATTGAATTTTTTATTTTCTATAGGTTCCATCTTTCTTCCTTAGTTTGAGTAGTTCTAAGACCGTCTCTTGAGAATATTTCTTGGACATTCGGAGTCTGAACTCAGGTTCAATATAAATAGCAAATGATAACAAACCTTGAAGATAATAAGTCATCTCAGGTTCAAGTAAGCCTAATGTATACTTATGAATTAGAGATGAAATAAATCTTTTGCGCTCGCGGCCTACTGACAATGTGCCTTGTGTAGTTAGTGTTATTCCAGTTATATGCCGATTGTGGGCTCGAGAAGTGTAGATAGTTTTACGTTCGTTTAAAGTTATTCTATTAGCATAGTGTTTATTTAGAAATGTTCTCACTTCATCGGGTAATGTGAATAAAGCATTTTTATGGCGAGTTGAAAATGTGAGATCATCGGCATAACGTGAGTACACTATCTCACGTTGCTCACAAAGACTGCTAAATGTCTCATCAAAGAGATACATAATTATGTTTGATATGAGCGGTGAGCTAGGAGCCCCAACACTCAAAGAAAGCCTACCGGACTGACTTTTAGCTTTATTCCAAAACAAACCTTTTGTGAGTAATCTTTTCTCAGCGACAGATAAATTGTACCCACTCCATTTACATGCCATAAAAAGCAAATCGGGGGTAATGCTGTTAAAGAAATCTGAGAAATCTAATTTGAGAATATAAGGGTTATCAGAATGCATTTCCGCATTATGTTTAATTCCATAACCTTTTTTATAGGCTAAAGCACTTTCATGAATTAGAAAATGGGCTTCTAAAACCTTAATTAGCTCATGTTGAAAAGTCTTAAGCTCACTTGATGGATGCGCAATAATTCTCTCTCCACCATTACGCTTAGGGATGCTGTAAACCTTATAACGGTTAGGCGCGTTGTATAGGAAGCTATCGATTTGCCTGCGATTACGTGGCTGAATTTCGGTCAGTTTCGCATAGAGGTTAAGGCGCACCCTAAATCCTTTGATAGTTATAGACAGATAAAATTGTGGCAAACTGAGTGATCAGTTTGCCACTGCCCTTTACTAAAGGATGCGGTAGTTGTTCTCCGCAGCCGCGAACACTTGGAGCGGCTGCGGAGAACAACTACCGCAACCACGATACTTTACAATAAGTTAGAGTCTGGCTAATCGCCCGACTAGACGTAAACGCCTGAACGCTAAAGGACCCTTAGAGTTTACTTTATTGGATACTTCACATCAATGCCCATACCATTTTGCATCTCTGTCAACGAAGCGAATTTACTGGTCTTTACCACTTGTGAATAGATAGCGTGTAATTCCTAGAGCTCCCTCGTTTGGCGCAGAGCGGATTATTACCAGCATAAAGTCACCTCATGCCTGCTGGCTTCGATCGTTTTTGCCATCTCAGCACTAGTGATCACCCTTAGTGAATACTAGTGCACAACTCACCTCAAACCATTCACCACCTAACTAAATGAATTTACTAAAAAAATTCAAAGGTGAACAGTGTGAACACTTTTCCCATAAATCATTTTATTTTGGATTTAGCGTTGGGCATTCGTTATCCTTGCCATATCGTTACGGGATGTGAGATCCAATAATTGTTACACGTTTAGGTACACGCATTAAAGTTGAATTTGAGAAAAATGCTTAATTTCAAAAGCTTGCGAAACTTGTTCAGATTCCGCCAGCCCACCAAATTCTTGGTCGATTGGTTACCAGACCCATTCGATGAAGTCCTGAAAGCCCACACGGTGAAAGCCTTGTGGGCTTTTTTGTGTCTGTGATCTTCCGGAACCAAGCAGCCAAAGCTGGTGATTATGGTATTCGGCAAAATGTATTCTGAGTATGTATTCCAATTCACACAAGATAGGCTGATGGCATGGACGAGCCGCCCTGCCCTCCTCATCAACACTGAAATCCTACGCTAAAAACCATTGATAAAGATTTGACGCTGCATGATGGCGACGGACTTTTTATGGTGGTGAAAACTACCGGAAAGAAGCTCTGGCGCTTTCGCTATCAGCGGCCAGCGACAAAGCAGCGCACTAAGAATGGCTAGCTGCTTCCCCTACCAGTCACTGGCTTTCTGCCCGACCAGCAAAAATGGAGCGGCGACGGCGCGGGCATTAAGGCTATAACCGGCGGCGACGCCGTGGCGATTGACCCGAAGTACCGTGACGCCTACTCAACCCATATCCCGGCGGTAATACTGGCGGTAAACAATAACCCGATGCGCTTCAACGACCGCTGCGGCGGCGTTTCCCGTCGCCGGGTAATCCTGCCCTTCCCGGAAATCGTCGCGGCCAGTGAACGCGACCCGCAGCTGAAAGAGAAAATTCAGGGAGAACTGGCCGTTATCGTGCGCCAGCTGATGCAGCGGTTCTGTCAGCCACAGGATGCCCGTGCCTTGTTTCAGTCACAGCAGAATTCCGGTGAAGCGATGCGCATCAAGCGCGACTCGGATCTGATGGTGGACTTCTGTGGCTACCTGTTCACCACTCCGGAGCCAAACGCGCTCTATATGGGGAACGCCAGCATCCGGCCCGCACCGCGCCGTTATCTCTATCATACGTACCTGTGCTACATGGAGGCCAACAACTACAAGAACCCGCTGAGCATGAAAATATTTGGTCTGGCACTTGAAGGGACTTTTCGGGAGTCCGGGCTGAACGACCTGAAGCGGCGAACCAAGCTGGGATTCAGATCAGCCTAAATCTGACGAAGGAAAACAACCCTGACTGGCTGTCAATGTGAGATGATCCGGCAGCCATCTGAACCATACGGAACCGACGAAATCCGGTATTTTTACGCTCATTATAGACCCATGGTGAAGAGTCCAACCTATTCTACACTCATGCTTAACCACCTAATAACTTGAAATTAAAGATATTAAATGAAAGAAGTAGAGTCTGAAGAATTTTTCATAAGATCTTCTTTTTAGGGGCAACTCTCTTTTTGCTCACTCAACTTTTTTGAAGTACTATCTTCCGCGTCATCTAACGCCTCCATGCTGCTGAAGGGCAAGCTGCAAAGTGCTCGCCCGCCTTATTCTTCCGAAATTGCTGATTAATATTGGGAGTATTTTTTCCGTAAATGCCAAAAGAGGCCGTAGCACACCTCACGATATGTTTATCTGTAAGCTGCATATCAACCCAGACTAATAATTTACTCCTTGCTGCCGATACCTTTATTTCTTAATCAATATATGAAGGATTATATATGTACTTCGTACGCTCTTTAATGCGCCCACTTTTTTGCCTGTCTCTCTTGCCGTTTTCTTTCGTTCAGGCTGCTGATCATCCTGCATTGACAGGTGGTGCCACTAACCCCTTATCTGTAAGCAGAATCCACGATCGTGTGAATTTCATGGTGTCGTTAAACTTCAATAACGGGAAAACAGCTCAACAATGGCGGTCTGTTGATTGTAAACAGGGCAAGGCACAGCTTCTGTACAAGGATTTATTGAATGAGGAAGGCTTTACCACAGCTCGCTTTTATGGCAATAGCTACCTCCGTTATGCACCTGCACAAGATGATAAGCAGATGACGAAAGAGGATATCCGTACGGTTTGCCAGCTACCAATAAAAGATGCACGGTGGGAAAGGTTATCAGCCATATCTGAATTCGGCATTACGGATCTGGTCGATGTTAATAGCATTCAGCGCATTGGCGACATTTTATCGGTACGTATGGGATATGACTTTGCAGATATCATCTGGGAACCGCCTTACGACGCGCCGCTTGAATTGAAAATTGAGCACTACTTATACAACTGTAAAACCCATCAGGGTGAGGCTGCCGCTGTAATGAACTTTGACAGCGAGGGTCGCGTTACCGACTCACTTATTACTGCTGATATTGTTCGTCGCAAGAGTAGCTTCAAAATTAACACCCAAATGGCACAACGCTTCGAGCAGTTCTGCCAGTTACCAGCAGGCAAAACGTTTACAGCACAAGGGCACTTTGTACCCGCCGTGAATAAACCAGCATCAACATTGATGGGGCCATCGATGCCCGATCTGAGTAATAATAATCCGCAGTGGCTGAATAAATTCCCTCTTAATGCTGCAATTGAGCGCCAGGCGCAGTCATTGATTAAACCCTGGGCGCTTCCGCGCTTTAAACAGGTTCGCTATACCGAAGTAAGCGCGCTTGGTAAGGTCAACGTGCAGTTGGATGCACAACCAAATGGTTATGTACGCAAGCTCGAAGATTATGGTATCTGGACGGTACAACGTTTGACGCTGGCTAATCAGCTACAGCTTAAGTTCACCATGTCCATCAGCAGTGGCTCTTCATTGCTCAACAAGTTGCAGACGGATCTGCGTTTTCCGTTAGTGACAGGTCAACGTTATGAGGCGCAATGGGATTCTATAGATTCCGATAAGAAAGTTACTGCCTCAACAATACGCTGTAACGTAACGGCAAAGGGAGACGCAAATAGCATTGCTCCTGAGTTTAGTGGCAAATATCTATTAGTTGAGTGCAAGGAAACTCCTGAAGGGCAAGTGGGTAGCAGTAACAAACTAGCCTGGCTGCAAGATCTCAATGTCTTCGTGCCGGTAGCTATGCAGGTAGGTGATAAACCAGAAAGCCTGGTGAAACTGGAAAATGTCAGTGTGATCCGTTAATCCGCATACAGGCACACCGCTTTATACTGTGTGCCTGTCATGACCTCATACCCGATGACCAAATGACAAAATTAGTCATGTCATTATGAGCTGAGCAATTACGAAATTCTGCTTATAGCTCGTAGCGGACTATGATCAGATCACATTTTCAATTTTTTGACCGTACTTTTCGACAACCTTACCGGAATTCAGTTATGCAGAGTGGTACTGTACATCTTATCACTGAATGCAGTTTCCTTATTTAGTTCGCCTAAACCCCGTATCCTTTTCCGATCCATCTGGCGTTAAGCAAGTTTGGGGCTAAAAACATATAAAACGATAGAGGCAAAACCAGTTCCTCATCTACCTGAAAAGCGCCTTAATGAACGCGATTGGTATACGTTAAGGTATACCAATAAAAGTTGAATTCACTTCAATTATTTAAAAAGAATGAATTATAGTAATAATTCAAATTCCACCAACAGATGATGGTCACCATACCCCTTCAACGAAGTCGTGAAAGCCCAATGGTAAAAGCCTTGCAGGCTTTTTATGTCTGTATCAATCTGGCTTATCCCATATAAATCTGGCGATTGCACACTCACAAAAAAACGCATCCTGAGCGCCCCCCCTAACTGTAAAGCCATGCTATTACGCTAAGCCGTTTGCCCATCCTGACACTCCACACTTAAATCCATTAATAATGATTTGATGTCAGACGATGGAGGGAGTTTGCCCTGAAAGGATCTCTACGCGGGCGACAAATGGTCGAGAATAAACGGTACCTTGATAAATTGTTCACGTGGGCAGAAAGTAAATCAGACTATCTTAATCACGGAGCGACCGCGCTCCAGGCTCGAAAAATTGATATGACCCATCACCTCGTGCTTTCGACTGGTACATCGCTTTATCAGCATTATCAAATAACATTTTGGCCGATGTCATTCCGAATCGCGCGAGACTGATGCCAATGGACGCCCTGATCCTTAATTCCCTGTCATTAATAGTAAAGGGCTTTTTCAGGCTATCAATAAGGCGCTGGGCGATGGCAGACGCCGCCTCGCGATGGCTGCATTTTGCGGCAACCACAAATTCATCTCCACCCAGGCGTGCTACCGATTCGCCAGGTCGCATGCAGCGCTGTAGGCGTTTGCTTACATGCTGTAGCAAAAGATCCCCTGCCGCGTGCCCCATTGAATCATTGATCGCCTTGAACCCATTCAGATCGATAAACAGGACGGTCGTGTAGGCAAGATCTTCATCCTGCGCGAGCATGCAGCCAATCTGTTCGTTGATCCATGCCCGATTAGGCAATCCGGTCAAGGTGTCGTGGGTTGCCAGTTTTTCAAGCTGCCGGATCTTTTCCTTGTCACGGGTAATGTCTCGCGAAATTAACACTGCTCCGATGTTGTTGCCCGTGGAAGGATCGCGGACGCCGCAGGCCCTGGTACCAAGCATAATGTAATGGCCGTCGCGATGTTGCTTCCGCACCTCAACAACCTCTGGCTGTACGCCACCATTAAAAAGATTTACAAGTGCATCCGTGGCCAATGCGCGGTCGTCATGATGCAGGAAATCTACCACAGGCTGGCCTATCACCTCATCGGCTGCCCAGCCTATCATCTTGCTATAAGATGGCGAGATCGAAACATACCTGCCGTCTGCATCACAATGAGCGATCAGGTCAGTGCTGTTTTCAATCAACAGACGATATTCCGCCGCCGTGCGCAGTGCCTCCTCAAGGGCTTTACGCTGCCCGGTGATATCAAGAATGAAGCCGCTGTACCGCAAAAGAGAAGGATCAGGTGGAGAGTCCGGCAGACCTGAAACAAGCACACGCCGCGTCGTTCCGTCCAGACAATGGATCGGCACTTCAATGTGAAAAGGTGTCACAAATTCCAGTGCCGCAGTAAGTTGCAGCGCAATCTTCGCATCGTCATCCGCCTGTGCAAGCCTTAGCCATTCACTCAGCGTGACGCCTTTCAGTGCAGGTATCAGACCAGCAGGGCTTTCCTGGCTGGCAATGCAGATGCCCTGGGCGTCAGTAAACCAAACGGCGGAAAGTGTTGATTCAGTTACAGTGTTCATGGTGGTCGGATCCGTTGTTTGCTGACGCTACTGAACAAGCTCAATACGAGGCGTTACAGACCCCATGACCGCCGTCATTACCGCCCACAAACCTGAGGAGCGGTAAGAGGTTCTCAGTTACGCGAGTGTCAGTCATGAACGGTGACTGACATTGCGCCATGTTCAGCCGCCGTTTTTACGGTGCCATTTTTGCCCGCGAAAACGAGCGAAATATGAGCAATACTGGGATTCAAGATTAGCAGTATTTGCCTGACTTTATCGGCTGATTAGCCCACAATCTTTAATGAAACCTGCCAACACAGAGGCTATTTTAATTTGTCTTTGCCGCGCGATTACCCGCTGTTGATATCCTCGGGGATTCGCTTATTGAAGAAGATGCCCTCTGGCGATCCCCTATCCAAAGCTGGTATCACTCTTCACAGTCTGTACGAGGCCCGGAACATCAGAGGGCTGATTTTCCTGTCACTGCTCCCTCTCATATTTTACGGGCGAAATACCGGTATAGCGGCTAAACGCAACGCTGAAGGCACTGGCGGAGCCATAGCCAACGCGCTCAGCCACTTCGGCCACCGCCATACTTTTGCTGAGTAAAAGATTTTTGGCCAACGCCATCCGCCAGGTTAGCAGATAAGCCATCGGCGCTACGCCAACAGTTTCCCGAAAGCGCACAAAGAATGCGGAACGCGAAAGAGCAGCGGCTTTCGCCAGTTCAACCACTGTCCAGTTATGTGCTGGTCTGGCGTGAATGGCACGGATCGCCGCCGCCAGCCGTTCATCGGCCAATCCCCCCATCACGCCAGGGCATGTATTGCAGATCGTGACCGAGCGAAACGCTTCGATGAATAACAGTTCCAGCAATCGCTCTATTACTAAGTGGCGTGCCGGACGCTGAGCACGACATTCATCCATCACCAGTTGCACCAACATCGACAGACGCAATTCACCTCGTACATGAATAAACTGCGGCAGTAACGAGACTATTAATCCGGCATCGGGCGCGCCGAACTGGCAATAGCCAATCAAAGTTTGCACCTCGGCGGGTTGTTCAGGATCGCCTATCCAGAATTCACCAGGCGCGAGCATTTGCGGAGTAGTTTTCGGCATATCTGTTGCCTGAGGTGCAACGCTGGCCAGGTAAAACTCCCACGCCGCAGGGATAAGCACAAAGTCGCCCTGCTCCAGCGTAATCGCCGGGTGCCCTTTAATCTTCAGTTGACTCGCCCCTTCCAGAACCAGGCAGTAGAACGGCTGGCCGGTTTCACCGCGATCCACGCGCCAGCGGCCATTAGCACATACGCGCTTTGTGAAGCCTGCTTGCGGTTGCAGCAAGGACATTATTTCAGCCAGGGGATCGATCATCTGGACTCCTGCTAATGAATGCTGGACTGAGCATGACAGTCAGTCCGGAAGAATCACTATATAGTGTTCACTTACTTCACTACAAGGCAGGAGCGAGATATGAAAACGATTCTTATCACCGGTTGTTCTACAGGCTTTGGTCATGAAACCGCGCTGTACTTTCTTGAGCGTGGCTGGAAAGTCATTGCTACCATGCGCCATCCAGTTGCCGAACTGTTCCCAGATTCAGACAATCTGCGTCTGCTGCCGCTGGATGTCACTGATCCCGACAGCATCAGGCAGGCTGTCGCTGAAGCAGGTGAGATTGATGTGCTGGTGAATAACGCCGGAATTGGTGTGCTGGCGACGCTGGAAGGTACGTCTATGTCGACGGTACGGGACGTGTTTGAAACTAACACGCTGGGCACTATCGCACTGACGCAGGCTGTACTGCCGCAGTTCCGCGCGAAACAAAGCGGCACGATAATCAATATCACTTCCACGGTGACGCTAAAATCTCTGCCATTGCTGGCTGTATACACGGCAAGTAAGGCGGCGGTTAATGCTTTTACGGAATCGCTGGCGCTGGAGTTAGAGCCGTTTAACATCAACGTGCGCCTGGTTCTGCCAGGGCTGGCCCCGACGACGGATTTCGGCAAAAACGCCCTGCCGCGCATGGAAAACACCCAGCTTGAGCCTTATCAGCCGCTGTTGGATAAAGTATTTACCAACATGCAGCAGCCGCAACCCACCACCAAAGCCATTGATGTGGCGGAAGCAATATGGCGTGCCGCCACCGATGCCAGTGCGCCAATGCGCATCCCTGCGGGAGAAGATGCGGTGGCGTTAGCGAGCGAAGACTAATAACGCTGAAGACTAATAACGCTGAAGCCCGGCGGCTGCCCTGGCACATATCAGCGGCACTTTGCCTGAGAGCCGTTTCATCAGGGTGCCCGTGTTAATAATGCTGATATCTGTCACCTCCTGCGCCCGTTACTGATATGAAGCAAACCCACCCCAGGCGGCATTAGAGATACCAGGCCCTTCAACGAAATCCTGACAGCCCACAAGGTGAAAGCCTTGTGGGCTTTTCTGTGTCTGGTATCCTCTATCTCACTCCCTCCGGCTATGTTATTGATACGAAAAAAGGATGAAATAAGGTATAAAGCCGTATGAAAATCCCAAACAGAATCCAACCTCTGGTCGATGATGGCTTAGTCGACGATGTGCTTCAACGGCTGAAAAGCGGTAAAGAAGCAGATGTTTACACCGTTTTATGCGGTGACAAGATCCAGTGTGCCAAAGTGTACAAAGATGCCGCTCAACGCAGCTTCAAGCAGGCCGTGCAGTACCAGGAAGGCCGCAAAGTCCGTAATTCCCGTAATACCCGTGCCATGCAAAAAGGGTCGAAATTCGGTCGCAAGCAGCAGGAAGAGTCCTGGCATAATGCTGAGGTGGACGCTCTGTTCCGTCTGGCTAATGCCGGGGTGCGCGTGCCACAACCTTACATCTGCATAGATGGTGTGTTGCTGATGGAGCTGGTCACCGATGCAGAGGGTGCCGTTGCCCCACGCCTCAGTGATGTAAGCCTTTCGGAAAAAGAAGCGCTTACCGATTTCAATACCATGATCCGCAACATCGTGCGCATGCTCTGCGCCGGGATTGTGCATGGTGATTTGTCGGAGTTTAACGTGTTGCTGGATGCGGAAGGGCCGGTCATTATCGACCTTCCCCAGGCAGTAGACGCCGCTGCAAACAATCATGCCGAATCGATGTTTGAGCGTGATGTAAATAATATCACCGCTTACTACGGGCAGTTCGCCCCGCAACTATTGAAAACGCGTTATGCAAAGGAAATCTGGCTGCTGTACGAAGACGGCAAACTCACGCCAGAAACGCCGCTGACAGGACTCTTTGTCGAAGAAGAGCATGAAGTGGATATGGACTCGCTGATGGATGAAATCATCACGGCTGAAGATGAGTATTATGAACGTCAGCGCGCAAACAGAGAGCGTGATGAGGAGTAAGGCTGGCGTGCCTTTTTTCAGCTTCTTCTCTGTTATGAAGCGGGAAGGTAATTGCCCGGTTTGACGCAGGCTGAACCTGTTCTTTCAACGAGCTGCTAAAATTGTTTTTTCAGCTGAAGGAGCCTGTATGAAAATTTTTCCACTACTTATCGTCACAATGGCCGTAACAGCCTGCTCGTCCAGGCAACCCGCTAAGCCTGAAACGGGTATGGCCAATCCCGCTTCCGTCTACTGTGAGAAACAGGGTGGCAAACTGGACAGCGTTCAAACTAAAGTGGGCACCAGCAGTTACTGTACGCTGCCGAATGGCGAGCGGATAGAAGAATGGGCGTTGTACCGCAAAGCAGTTAAGTAACCTCTCCCGGCAGTCCTCTCTGCCGGGCAGGCAATCACTTTCTTTTAATGCCCTTCTGCCTGCCCAGAGCGTAGTAATTCCCTCTTCTGAATGTCGTTTCCAGCCGTTAATTCATAAGATTTACTTATTTCTGAACAACCTTAAATTATCCTCTCTGCCCGCAGAATTTTACTCTCCTGGCTCCTGCCGCCTCCATTTATCACAAGCAAACGTTTTCCTGGCAGTGAAAAGCCCTGCGGCTCTCCTTTGGCTCTCTCCTGCCGTGCGGCTAAATATTTTGTGATTCATATCACACTTTAATTAAAGTGAAATGAAACAAGGTTTGACAAGTGTGAGCTAACTCTATTTCCTTAAGCGCGGATAGCGGCACACTGCCGCAGCATTCGGCGTGGGTGTTTTATGCTGTGTAAACAGTCACCCTTCTCTCTCCTGTTGACGACTTAACAAGACCATCGCAGTGGTTGCAGAAAATGGTCATTAAGCATGTGGTAATATAATGAAATATAAAATTCTGATGGCTGGCGCCCTGGCTGCGCTTTCTTATAGTGCCTCTTCAACTGCCGCGACCGCATCGCCGGAATACGTTTCCGACTGGTGGCATCAGAGCGTCAACGTGGTGGGAAGCTACCACACCCGTTTCGGACCGCAGTTCAATAACGACGTTTACCTGGAATATGAAGCTTTTGCCAAAAAGGACTGGTTCGACTTCTATGGCTACATAGATGCCACCAACTTTTTCGGCGTGGGCAACTCTAATGCTAACGGTATTTTCGACCACGGCTCCCCGCTGTTTATGGAGATTGAACCGCGCTTCTCCATTGATAAGTTGACGAATACCGACCTGAGCTTCGGGCCGTTCAAAGAGTGGTATTTCGCTAACAACTATATCTATGATATGGGCCGTAACAGCGATAACCGCCAGAACACCTGGTATATGGGCCTGGGCACGGATATCGATACTCATTCCGATATCGGCCTTTCGCTGAACGTTTATGCCAAGTACCAGTGGGAAAACTACGGTGCAGCGAACGAGAACAGCTGGGACGGCTACCGCTTTAAGGTGAAATATTTCGTTCCCATCACCCAGCTCTGGGGCGGTAACCTGGGCTATGTCGGCTTCACCAACTTCGACTGGGGTTCCGACCTGCGTGATGAAGGCGGATCTTCCCGTACCAGCAACTCTATTGCTTCCAGCCATATTCTCTCGCTGGGTTACGATCACTGGCACTACTCGCTGGTGGCTCGTTACTTCCACAACGGTGGACAGTGGGCGGATGGCCAGGAGCTGAACTTCGGCAAGGGACAGTTTGAAGTGAAATCTACCGGCTGGGGTTACTACCTGGTGGTGGGATACAACTTCTGACAGGTTAAAGGCTTTATCAACGCCAGCGGCTTTTACGCGCTGGCGTTGTGCTTTCTCCCTTTCCATCGTGCCATTCCCTCTCCTGCAAAGTATAATTCCCATGGCAATCCTGCCCTGCCAAAGGAATTTTTATGTCTGCAATGCCAGCCGGTGACGGCCTGAAGCTTCGTCCACTTGAACGCGAAGATTTACGTTTTGTCCACCAGCTTGATAATAATGCCAGCGTGATGCGCTACTGGTTTGAAGAACCCTATGAAGCCTTTGTCGAGCTTTCAGACCTGTATGACAAGCATATTCACGATCAGAGCGAACGCCGGTTTGTGGTGGAACATGAGGGAGCCAATGCGGGTCTGGTGGAACTGGTTGAGATCAACCATATTCACCGGCGTGCGGAATTTCAGATTATCATCGCCCCCAGCCATCAGGGTAAAGGGCTGGCAAGCAAGGCGGCGAAGCTGGCGATGGAATATGGCTTCTCGGTGCTCAATCTCTACAAGCTCTATCTGATTGTCGATAAAGAAAATGCGAAGGCGATCCACATTTACACCAAGCTGGGATTCGACATTGAAGGGGAGCTGATCCACGAGTTCTTTATCAATGGCGAATACCGCAACACCATCCGCATGTGTATTTTCCAGCATCAATATCTGGCTATGAACAAGCCGGCCCATACGATGGTGAAACCTACCGCACAATAGTTTGTGGTAATCATGCCAGGCCGCCAGAAGCAAAAGAATGAATGCAGAAGGCGAACTCGTGATGAGAGAACCACAGCCGTCCTGTAGAGGGAAAGCAGCTGTAGTCTGGTGAAGGGAAAACAGAGCAGCCGATTAGGGTTCAAAGCTACAGCGGAGAAACATCCTCTTTCTCCGCTTTAAGTGACGCGGATGCCATGCCCCGCTTTGCCTCAGGCTGACCTTCCAGCATCTTCTGAATGCATTTGCCCCTCCAGGCCATCATGAACAGTCTTTTAGCCTGTCTGTTCTGGAGCGAAGCGCCTCGCTTCCCTGCCTGAAGTCTGCCTCTGCAACAGCGTCGTGGTCGCCCTTCTTTATTGAAACCTGCTTCTTCCGCCAGCAGGATTAACCGCGCGCGCCGACCGGGTTCATAATAGTCTGCACTTTTTCCGGATGGATGTTGTACATGCCGCCGTTAAACGGATCGACAATCAGCCAGCCGGGAATTCCCCCAAGCGGAATATTGCCGAGGATATACCAGAGGTTGGCTCTCTCTTCCAGCGGAATGGTCTGGGGCACATAACCTGCGCGTTCCAGCTGCAATGTGTACTTCTTTTTACCCAAATAAGTACCGTCAGACTTCAGCAACGAAACCGTTTTTGGCGTAAAACCTTCCGCCACGGCTCGTCCCGTCTCATCCTGAACCACAAACCGCACGCCCTGAGGCCAGGTCTGAATCGAGATATCCTGCGACTGATCGCCCACGATTGTCGCGCAACCACTCAATAACCACGCTGAAGCCAGCGCCAGTAACAGCTTTTTCATTAGCCTTCCTGCTTCATCAAATATTCAGAATAGTCTAAGCGGAGTGTGACGGGTTTTCATCTGTTACGCCCGAAAAATACGGGCGTAATAAGACAAATTGTCAGCAGGTTATTGTGAATGGCAGCGTTGCGCGATGGCAGCTATATCCGCAGGCGTTGTCCGGCAGCAGCCGCCTATCAGTTTTGCACCGGCAGCCTGCCAGTCAGCGAGATTATCGCTCAGCTTGCAGGTGGAGGCGTCGCTATGCCAGCTCTTGCTGGCCGCATCATACTGCTCACCGGAATTAGGATAAACCACCAGCGGTTTAGCGGTCAGCCGCGAAAGCGTTTGCAGAGAAGCAGTGACCTGGTCCAGCGCGATGCAGTTCAACCCCAGCGCCACTGCCTGTGGGCAACTCTCCAGCAGGGCGACGACCTCTTTTAAAGGGGTGCCGTCGCTGAGGTGTTCACTGTCACGCAGCGTGAAAGAGAACCAGGCTGGCGTTTCAGGGAATTCAGCCAGCAGGGTCACCAGCGCCTGAATCTCCTGGAAAGAAGGCAGCGTCTCGCAGGCAAGGATATCCGCTCCGGCGTCAATAAGAGTGCGAACGCGTGGGCGGTGGAAATCGATCATCTCCGCCTGCGGTAACGAGTAGTCGCCGCGGTATTCAGACCCGTCGGCAAGGAAGGCGCCATAAGGCCCCACCGAGCCTGCAACCAGCAGATTGCCTGCCTGCGGGGCAACAGAGAGATAGTCACGCCTTGCACGGCTTGCCAGCTCTACGCTTTTGGCAATCAGCGCCAGCGACTCTGCTTCTGTCAGCCCACGTTTTGCAAAGCCCTGCGGCGTAGCCTGATAGCTGGCGGTGATAGCTACCTGCGCCCCGGCGTTGTAGTAGTCATAGTGCACCTGATAAATAAGATCAGGGTTCTCAATCAGCACTTTTGCCGACCAGAGCGAATCGGTCAGATCGCAGCCGCGCGCTTCCAGTTCGGTTGCCATGGCGCCATCCAGGACCAGACCCGCAGCCACCAGCTGCTTTACGGTGTGATTATTCAGGGGCATGTTCGCTCTCCTTTGTCAGCTCACGTTTTTTCACGCTCTGAGTCAGATAATAGGCCGCGTAGCATAAGGCTACAAAAGGCAGGCCGCAGTATAAAGCAATGCGCTGCTCTGCATCGAAAGCCAGGCCGACGCAGGCCAACAGGCAGAGCAGGAAGCCCAGTACCGGCGTTACCGGATACCAGGGAGCGCGATATTTCAGGTCGGACAGTGCTCTTCCCGCCTTGAGATGAGCACGACGGAAAAAGAAGTGGGAAGCACAGATGCTCAGCCAGACCGCCACTACCGCAAAACCGGAGATGGCCGAGAGCGCCACAAAAACGGTATCAGGCGCGATCACGCTGGAAAACAGCGCCAGCAGGCCGCCCAGCATACTCACTGAAATAGCCATTAGCGGGATGCCGCGCGGCGTTAATCTGGCAAAGCAACGGGGCAGAGTCTGCTCATTGGCCAACGACCAGAGCATTCTTCCGGAGGCATAGAGGCCGGAATTGGCCGCTGAAAGGATCGCCGTAAGGATCACGAAATTGAAAATATCCGCAGCGTAAGGAATGCCGAGCTTCTCAAAAACCAGCACAAACGGGCTTTTGACGATCCCGGCCTGATCCATCGGGATCAGGCAGGCCAGGATCAGCACGGTGCCAATAAAGAAGATGATCAGCCGGGCAACGGTGGTGCGGATTGCCAGCGGCAGAACTTTATGGGGATTTTCTGTTTCCCCCGCTGCGATGCCAATCAGCTCGGTGCCGGAAAAGGCAAAGTTGACCGCAACCATGGTCATCAGGATCGGCAGACCACCATGCGGTAACCAGCCGGAGGCGGTCAGATTATGGAAGAATGGCGCGCTGCTGCCATCTTTCAGAGGAATAAATCCGAAGACCGCGCCGCCGCCCAGGATAATGAAGGCCAGGATGGTGACCACTTTGATCACCGAAAACCAGAACTCCCCCTCCGCAAAGAAGCGCGATGACACCACGTTCAGCATAAAGATCAGCGCGCAGAACAGCAGGCACCAGAGCCAGACAGGTGAGTGCGGGAACCAGTACTGCATACAAAATCCTGCCGCCGTCAGGCTGGAGCCAAGCGCCACGGTCCAGGTCAGCCAGTAAAGCCAGGCCACGGTATAACCGGTAGCCGGACTGAGATAGCGTGCAGCATAGACGTGGAAAGCACCCGTTTCAGGCATGGCGACCGAGAGTTCGCCCAGGCTTAGCATCACCAGATAAACCACCAGCGCGCCAATCAGATAGGCCAGCAGCGTCCCCGCTGCACCGGTGGTAGAGATGATATAGCCGGTATTGAAAAACAGGCCGGTGCCAATCACCCCACCTAATGAAAGCATCACCAGATGGCGGGCCTTCATGCTGCGCTTAAACTGCTGCTTTGTATCGGAGGTATCTTGCTGCATCGCTGATTTATCCGTATAGACGTCTAAACTTCCACATGGGGTCAGCGTTATACCGATTCTGCGGGACGAAAGCAACGGTACTCTGTGTGGGGAGAAGGCGTGGAGATGCGTTTTTTCAGCGCGGCCTGCGCTGAAAATTCACAAAAGAGGCGGGATCAGTCAAACATATGCTCAATATAACGCTCAAGCGCGACGCGGGAACTAAAGCCATGGGGAATGCCATAGTGATCCTGACTCTCCCCTGCCAGGTACATCGGGAACTCTACATAATGCTCGCAGGTTTTCATATCAGACGCCGGATGCGCGTAACTGTGGCTTTTCTCTTTCAGCGTGGGATGGATAATTAGTGCCGTGCGTCCCATTCGCGCTTCGCGGTTAACGTAAACATAGTTCTCGCCGCGGCGGTAGCCATAGGCCTTAGGCGTGACCGCATCCATCTCAAATCCTGCTCTCTCCAGTACGCGAGCGACCTCATCAGGGCGTAAATACATGCTAATTCCTCTAAAACGTGACAACCCTGCAACCTTACAACAGCGTGAATGCAGAGCGCTTTCGGATTAATCCATAAACGTCCCGCTTTCCGGTCCGGGTCACTTAAAAGTTCACAGATAGTCTATAGTAAATAGTACGTTTCATTTCTTAGGGAGAGAAAAATGTTTAACAGAACCAAAAAAAATGACGATATCGACATTAACCAGGATGTCTCTCAGTTGGCCGATACCTTAGACGATCTGCTGAAATCTTACGGTAGCAAAACCAAAGATGAAGTGGACGGTGCACGTTCCCGTGCCGAGGCCATGCTTAAAGAAACGCGCGCAAAACTTAATGGTGGTCAGAGTCGTGTTACCCAGGTTGCTAAAGATGCTGGCGACCAGGTAGACACCTTTGTCCGGGACAATCCATGGCATGGCGTAGGTATTGGTGCCGCCGTGGGTATTGTAATAGGTGCGTTAATCGCCACGACCACCGCCTCCCGTCGCTGATTTACCCCAGTCGTCCGTATAATCCCCATGCCTTAAGGTGTGGGGATTTTTTTTGCCTGCGTAAATTTCGGCTATCCCCCGCCCGACAAGGTCTTCCCTGCGCCTTCACCTCCGGAAACGAAAAATCCTCTCTTTTGTGTGGTTGCATTATCAAACCACAATATCTAGTATTTAACCCAACAGCATAACCACTACATATAGTTTTCGGTCGGCACTATCCCTCAGCAAAAAGCGTGCCAGATAAGGCTAAAAACGGCCATAAAGAGGAATACGAATCATGCGCATTATTATTTACACTAAAAACAACTGTGTCCAGTGCAATGCGACAAAGAATGCGATGGATAAGCAAGGTCTGGCGTATCAGCTGATTAACCTGGACCAGCAGCCGGGTGAAACAGAGAAGCTGAAATCTCTGGGCTACCGCCAGCTGCCGGTGGTGATGGCAGCGGAAGATCACTGGAGCGGCTTCCGCCCCGATAAAATTTCTGCGCTGCGCCAGCTTGCCGCAGCAGAGAGCTGAGCCGATGTCCACACTGGTCTATTTTTCCAGCCAGTCTGAAAACACGCATCGCTTTGTCAGCCGTACCGGCCTGCCCGCCCGTCGCATCCCCCTTGACAGGGGGCAGCGTTTGCAACTGGCTGAGCCTTATATCCTGGTGGTGCCAAGCTACGGCGGCGGTAGCAGTCGGGGCGCGGTGCCTGGGCAGGTGATTCAGTTTTTAAATGATGTCAGTAATCGCCAGCTTATCCGGGGCGTGATTGCCGCCGGAAACCGCAATTTTGGCGAAGCTTACTGTCTGGCTGGCAGCATCATCGCGCAAAAATGCCAGGTGCCCTGCCTCTACCGCTTTGAGCTGCTGGGCACCGCCGACGACATCCGTAACGTCTACCAGGGAGTAACCCAATTTTGGCAGCAACAGACAGCACGCTTATAACCCCCAATCCAGCTGCGCTGGATTATCACTCGCTGAACGCGATGCTCAATTTGTATGATGCCGACGGCAACATTCAGTTTGAGAAAGATAAAGAGGCGATACGCCACTATTTTCTTCAGCATGTGCTGCCCAATACCGTGCAGTTCGACTCCGTAAGCGAGCGCCTGCAATACCTGGTATCGGAAGGCTATTACGAAGCAGAGGTGCTCAACGCCTGGCCGTTTGAATTTGTGAACACGCTTTTTGAACAGGCTTACCAACACCGCTTTCGCTTTAAAACCTTTCTGGGGGCGTGGAAGTTTTATACCAGCTATACCCTGAAGACCTTTGATGGCAAACGCTATCTGGAGGGCTTTACCGAGCGGGTCTGCATGGTGGCGCTGACGCTGGCAAAAGGGGATCAGTCGCTGGCGGTCGCCCTGATGGAAGAGATGCTGGCGGGTCGTTTCCAGCCCGCAACACCTACTTTCCTGAACTGTGGAAAACAGCAGCGCGGCGAGCTTGTCTCCTGCTTCCTGCTGAGAATTGAAGACAATATGGAGTCAATTGGCCGTTCGGTGAACTCGGCTCTTCAGCTTTCCAAACGCGGCGGCGGCGTGGCTTTTCTGCTCTCTAACCTGCGTGAAGCGGGTGCGCCCATCAAGCGTATTGAAAATCAGTCATCGGGCGTGATCCCGGTAATGAAAATGCTGGAGGATGCGTTCTCCTATGCCAATCAGCTGGGGGCGCGCCAGGGTGCCGGAGCGGTCTATCTGCATGCGCATCACCCCGATATTCTCCGCTTTCTGGACACCAAGCGTGAAAACGCCGATGAAAAGATCCGCATCAAAACGCTCTCATTAGGCGTGGTGATCCCGGACGTGACCTTTGAGCTGGCCAAACACAATCAGCCTATGGCGCTGTTTTCGCCCTATGACGTTGAACGACTCTATGGCCTGCCCTTTGCCGATATCAGCATCAGCGAAAAATATCAGGAGATGCTGGCAGATGAACGCATCGCCCGCACCTTTATCAATCCACGCGAGTTTTTCCAGACGCTGGCGGAAATCCAGTTTGAATCAGGTTATCCCTACATCATGTTTGAAGACACGGTGAATCGTGCAAACCCGATTCAGGGCCGGATCAACATGAGTAACCTCTGCTCAGAGATCCTACAGGTAAATTCCCCTACCGAATATAATGACGACCTGAGCTACCGCCGCATCGGCAAGGATATCTCCTGCAATCTCGGCTCGCTGAATATTGCGCACACTATGGACTCGCCTGATTTTTCCCGCACGGTAGAAGTGGCAGTACGTGGTCTGACAGCGGTTTCCGATCAAAGCCATATCCATTCGGTGCCCTCCATTGAGTGGGGAAATGCGCAGTCACATGCGATAGGCCTGGGGCAGATGAACCTGCATGGCTATCTGGCGCGTGAGGGAATTCAGTATGGCTCTGAGGCGGCACTGGATTTCACGAATCTCTATTTCTACGCCGTTACTTATCATGCGCTGCGCACTTCCAACCTGATTGCCAGGGAGCGTGGCGAGCGCTTTGCCGGATTTGAAAACTCACGCTATGCCAGCGGCAGCTATTTTGCACAATATATTGAGCAGCGCTGGGAACCCCGCACGCCAGAAGCCGCAGCGCTGTTTGCACGAGCCGGAATTAGGCTGCCGGACCAGCAGGCCTGGCTGCAACTGCGTGACGCGGTGATGAAGTATGGGATTTATAACCAGAACCTACAGGCCATCCCGCCAACAGGCTCTATCTCCTATATCAATCACGCGACTTCCAGCATCCACCCTATCGTCTCACCTGTTGAGATCCGCAAAGAGGGCAAAACGGGCCGCGTCTATTACCCTGCGCCGTTTATGACTAACGACAATAAGGCGTTCTACCGGGATGCCTATGAAATCGGGCCGGAGGCAATTATCGACACCTATGCTGAGGCCACCCGCCATGTCGATCAGGGATTATCGCTCACGCTGTTCTTCCGTGATACCGCCACCACGCGGGATATTAATAAGGCGCAAATCTACGCCTGGAAGAAAGGCATCAAAACGCTTTACTACATTCGCCTGCGCCAGATGGCGCTGACGGGGACTGAAGTTGAAGGCTGCGTTTCCTGCTCGCTGTAACACTACCAGGGGCGAGCTGCGCCCCGAAAGAGAAAATATGAAATTAAAACGTGTGCACGCCATTAACTGGAACCAGATTGAGGATGATAAAGATCTGGAAGTCTGGAACCGCCTTACCGCTAATTTCTGGCTGCCGGAAAAAGTCCCGCTCTCTAATGACATTCCTGCCTGGAACGGCCTGAGTGCTGAAGAGCAGCAGTTGACGATCCGGGTATTCACCGGCCTGACGCTGCTGGACACTATTCAGAACAGCGTGGGTGCGCCCGCGCTGATGGCGGATGCAGTAACGCCGCACGAAGAAGCCGTGATGTCCAATATCAGCTTTATGGAAGCCGTTCACGCGCGCTCCTACAGCTCGATTTTTTCTACGCTGTGCCACACCAGCGATGTGGATGCCGCCTATCTCTGGAGTGAGGAGAACCAGCCGCTTCAGCGCAAAGCGGAGATCGTCCTTAAGCACTACCATCATGACGATCCGCTGAAGAAAAAAATCGCCAGCGTGTTTCTGGAATCTTTCCTGTTCTATTCCGGCTTTTACCTGCCGATGTACTGGTCCAGCCGCGGCAAGCTAACCAATACCGCTGATCTGATCCGTCTGATTATCAAAGATGAAGCGGTTCACGGCTACTATATTGGCTATAAGTTCCAGAAATCGCTGGAAAAACAGAGTGCAGCGCGTAAAGCAGAACTCCAGCAGTTTGCGGTTGATTTACTGCTGGAACTCTATGAAAACGAACTGGACTACACCGAGGCGCTCTATGAGGGCGTAGGCTGGAGTGAAGAGGTGAAAAAATTCCTCCATTACAATGCCAATAAGGCATTAATGAATCTCGGCTATGAAGCCCTGTTCCCGGCTGAAATGATCGATGTTAACCCCGCTATACTTGCCGCTCTTTCGCCTAATGCGGATGAAAACCATGATTTCTTCTCAGGTTCAGGATCGTCCTATGTCATGGGAAAAGCGGTCGAAACCCAGGATGAAGACTGGAACTTTTAGCCCCTGCTGAGTGGCTGCTGACCACAGCCACTTTTTTCTTCTGCCCGCTGCCATTAATTTATTATTAATCAGTCGTTCAACAAAAAAAGTGGCAATCTGATTACGGGTAAAGGCACGCTATTTGACGCTCAATCACCCTCTTTCAGCGCAATATATGGCGTCTGGCAGGCGCACAGAGGGCGAAATATTTACTTTTTTTTCACCCGCCTCAATTCCCCGCAATCCCTTACCCCTACTGGAAATTTTAGAGATGACGGTCTACTTGTTATTTCCTGTTGCGCCCGCTCAGGGTTGTCTCAGGGTGCCAGATGTGCGAGGGTATAGGCCGCTAATATTCCACCAGGGCAAATAAGAAATATAAGAAAATTAACTGCAAACAAGGAATTTAAATATTGCATGGCAATTAAACTTGAAGTTAAAAATTTATATAAAGTATTTGGGGAAAATCCCGATCGCGCTTTTAAGCTGATCGAGAAAGGGATAAGTAAAGAGGCATTACTCGAGAAAACAGGGCTTTCTCTTGGTGTGAAAGATGCCAGTCTGGCCATTGAAGAAGGCGAGATATTTGTGATCATGGGGCTATCCGGTTCAGGGAAATCCACTATGGTTCGCCTTCTCAATCGTCTGATAGAACCTACCAGAGGTCAGGTCATTATTGACGGTGTCGATATTGCAAAAATATCTGACAGTGAGCTTCGTGAAGTGCGCAGAAATAAGATCAGCATGGTATTCCAGTCCTTTGCCTTAATGCCGCATATGACCGTATTAAATAATGCCGCTTTCGGGATGGAATTAGCGGGTATTCCGCTACAGGAGCGTCAGGAAAAAGCGCTGGATGCCCTGCGTCAGGTTGGCCTGGATAATTATGCCCATGCTTATCCGGATGAATTATCTGGCGGCATGCGTCAGCGCGTTGGCTTAGCCCGTGCGCTGGCGATAAATCCGGATATATTATTGATGGATGAAGCTTTCTCAGCACTTGATCCTTTAATCCGCACCGAAATGCAGGATGAACTGGTTAAGCTGCAATCTCGCCACCAGCGCACTATCGTCTTTATTTCCCACGATCTGGATGAGGCGATGCGTATTGGCGATCGGATTGCCATTATGCAGGGCGGTGAAGTGGTGCAGGTGGGTACACCTGATGAAATCCTGAATAACCCGGCCAATGATTATGTGCGCACCTTCTTCCGCGGCGTGGATATCAGCCACGTCTTCAGCGCAAAAGATATTGCCCGTCGTAGCGCTGGCTCGCTGATGCGCAAAACGCCAGGTTTTGGCCCCCGTTCCGCCCTGAAATTATTGCAGGATGATGACCGCGAGTATGGCTATATCCTGGAAAAACAGCGTTTTGTCGGCATTGTTTCCACAGATTCACTGAAAGCCGCGCTGATTTCAGGTGAAGGCCTTGATGGCGCTATCCTTCCCGCGCCCGTAGCGATGCCCGGCGATACCTCGCTGAACGATCTGCTCTCTCACGTGGCGCAGGCGCCCTGTGCCGTTCCCATCGTGGGTGAAGAGAATCAGTACATCGGGATTATCTCTAAAGGCACGTTACTACAGGCATTAGACCGCGAGGGAGGCCAGCAATGAGTGAACAAACTACCGCAACCGATCCATGGGCGTCCGCCAGCCAGCCTGCTGCCGCACCGGCTACCGATGCCGCTCAGGCTGCTGCGCCAGCAACTGGCAGCACTCCGTCTGCGGCAGGCAGCAGCGATCCCTGGTCTACGGCCGCGCCCACCGATGGCGGCGCCTCTTCCCTACCGGCTGATGCTGCGCCATCCGGCGGCGATGCCTGGGGTGGCGCTTCTGGGGGTCATGATGCGGCCGCTGCCAGCGGCAGCGACTGGTTAAACAGCGCACCGACACCGCAGGTTGAACACTTCACTATTCTTGATCCTTTTCACAAAACCCTGATCCCGCTGGACAGCTGGGTGACGACGGGCATCGACTGGGTGGTCACCCATTTTCGTCCGCTGTTTCAGGGCATTCGTGTTCCGGTCGACTACATTCTCAGCGCTTTCCAGCAGCTGCTGTTAGGTATGCCCGCACCGGTGGCGATTATCGTTTTTGCGCTGATCGCCTGGCAGATGTCCAGCCTCGGCATGGGCATCGCCACGCTGGTGTCGCTGATTGCTATTGGCGCAATTGGTGCCTGGTCGCAGGCGATGGTAACGCTGGCGCTGGTTCTGACCGCGCTGCTGTTCTGCATTATTATCGGCTTGCCGCTGGGGATCTGGCTGGCGAGATCTGAGCGGGCAGCAAAGATTATACGCCCGCTACTGGATGCGATGCAGACTACCCCAGCCTTCGTCTACCTGGTGCCGATCGTTATGCTGTTCGGCATTGGTAACGTGCCGGGGGTGGTGGTCACCATCATCTTTGCCCTGCCGCCCATTGTTCGTCTGACCATTCTGGGCATCAAGCAGGTTCCGGCCGATTTGATTGAGGCCAGCGAGTCTTTCGGAGCCAGTCCGCGTCAGATGCTCTTTAAAGTTCAGCTACCGCTGGCGATGCCAACCATTATGGCCGGCGTCAACCAGACGCTGATGCTGGCGCTGTCGATGGTGGTGATTGCTTCGATGATCGCCGTAGGCGGTCTCGGTCAGATGGTGCTGCGCGGGATTGGCCGTCTGGATATGGGGCTGGCTACCGTAGGCGGCGTCGGCATTGTTATCCTGGCCATTATTCTTGACCGCCTGACACAATCCCTTGGCCGTGACAGCCGAAGCCGTGGGCCACGCCGCTGGTACGCTACGGGGCCGCTGGGTCTGTTTACCCGTCCGTTTATTAAGTAAGACCTTTCTGTAGCGAATGGCCTGTCATGCAGGCTGTTCGCTGCCTACGCCAAGAATCACTTAAAATAAGGATACCCCATGCGTAAAGCATTATTAGCCGCCGCATTGACGACTCTGGTTGCCACTCAGGTTTCCGCCGCTGACCTGCCCGGTAAAGGCATTACCGTTAAGCCATTGCAAAGCACCATTTCGGAAGAGACCTTCCAGACCCTGCTGGTCAGCCGTGGCCTGGAGAAGCTGGGTTATACCGTTGAAGAGCCGGGTGAAGTGGATTACAACGTTGCCTATACCTCGGTTGCTTCCGGTGATGCCACCTTTATTGCCACCAACTGGCAACCGCTGCACGATGATATGTATGAAGCCGCTGGTGGTGACAAGAAGTTCTACCGTCAAGGCACCTACGTTCAGGGCGCAGCCCAGGGTTATCTGATCGACAAAAAAACCGCTGAAAAATACCATATTACCCGCATCGATCAGTTGAAAGATCCCAAGATTGCCAAACTCTTTGACACTAATAATGACGGCAAGGCCGATCTGACCGGCTGTACGCCGGGCTGGGGCTGCGAAGCGGTCATCAACCACCAGATCAAAGCTTTTGATTTGAGCAATGCCGTTGAGCACAATCAGGGGAACTACGCCGCCCTGATCGCCGATACCATTACCCGCTTTAAACAAGGTAAGCCGATCCTCTATTACACCTGGACACCTTACTGGGTCAGCGACGTGTTAGTGCCCGGTCGCGATACCGTCTGGTTGCAGGTGCCGTTCTCCTCAATGCCTGGCGAACAAAAAGATATTGATACCAAACTGCCAAACGGTGCGAACTATGGTTTCCCGGTAAACACCATGCATATCGTGGCGAACAAGGCCTGGGCTGAGAAAAATCCTGCTGCGGCAAAACTCTTCTCCGAAATGAAGCTGCCTATTGCTGATATCAATGCGCAAAACTCACGCATGCATCAGGGCCAGTCTTCCGAAGCGGATATCAACGCCCATGTTGATGGCTGGATCAAAGCCCACCAGGCGCAGTTTGACGGCTGGATCAAAGCTGCCACAGCTGCAACTAAGTAAGCCTGAGTGGTGTTGATGCTCACCGCTGTTTAAGCGGTAAGAGTAATTGCATAAGAGGGGACGCTGGCGTCCCCTTTTTTTATTCAGCACATTGTCTGCAATTAACCTGTGAGCAAAATAGTCATTTCAGTTACTATTACGTTAAAATTATTACTACTTTACTGAGCGCTATGAAATCCCCGCAAGCCAGTCTTACCCCTTCCCTTGTTCTTCTGATGTCCGTGGCAACGGGCTTATCTGTGGCCTGCAACTATTATGTACAGCCTTTGCTGGCAACGGTTGCCCACACTTTTCATCTCTCCGTTAACCAGGCTGGCTTTATTGTCACTACCGCTCAGCTGGGCTATGCCGCCGGACTGCTGCTGCTGGTGCCGCTGGGCGATATGCTGGAACGGCGTGGACTGATTGTCGGCATGAGCCTGCTGGCTGCCGGGGGAATGGTGATAACCGCCCTCTCCCCCACGCTACCCATCATGCTGCTGGGCACGGTTCTGACCGGGCTTTTTTCGGTGGTGGCGCAAATCCTGGTGCCTTTAGCCGCCACGCTGGCAGCGCCGGAGAAGAGAGGGAAGGTTGTGGGCACGGTGATGAGCGGCCTGCTGTTGGGGATCCTGCTGGCGCGAACCGTTGCTGGCGGGCTTGCACAAATAGGGGGATGGCGCACCGTCTACTGGGTGGCCAGCGCACTGATGGTCCTGATGGCGCTGGCGCTGTGGCGCGTTCTGCCGCGCTACCAGCAATCCGTCTCCCTCAGTTATGGTCAGCTGCTGAAGTCGATATTCAGTCTCTATGCCACAACGCCCCTTTTACGCACCCGCGCAATAGTCGGCTGCCTTGCCTTTGCCAACTTCAGCGTACTCTGGACCTCTATGGCATTTTTGCTCGCCTCTCCACCTTATGGCTTTTCAGAAGGGATGATTGGCTTACTGGGCCTGGTGGGTGCCGCTGGGGCGCTTGCGGCGCGCCAGGCCGGATCGCTGGCCGATAAAGGTAAGGCCCGCCTCACCACGACCGCTGGTTTACTGATTCTGCTGTTTTCATGGGCCATTACCGCCTTGGGGGATCATTCACTGGTCGCATTAATCATTGGTATCATCCTGCTGGATCTGGCTGTCCAGGGCGTTCATATTACAAATCAGAGCGTTATCTATCGCCAGATGCCGGAAGCGCGTAATCGCCTTACCGCAGGTTATATGACCAGCTACTTTATCGGCGGCGCAATAGGCTCACTGGTTTCCGCCACGGCCTATCAACATGCAGGCTGGCTGGGCGTTTGCGCAGCCGGGGCACTGTTAACCATACTTAATCTGTTGTGCTGGTGGCGAGGCTCACATAATGAGCTGGCTACTCCTTAGCCTGCAAATAGTAAATAGCGTAAATTTCCCGCTTACTGCCCTGTTAAGCGGTTACACACTCTGGTATGGTTAGCTTGCACTTATTCAGATCGGTTATTTTTTCGTATGAAACTATTAAGTCACAGGCAGGAAGACGTTCAGAATGGCTGAGTACATTGATGAACGGGGCAACAGTGATAAAGGTCAGATCTTTGTGGTGAAAAGCCAGACAGGTTTTCTGCCTGTCAGCCCTGTTTCCCACCTGATGAAGACCCTCTCTGGTTTAACTTCGCCGGGCTTGAGTTATCTTAGTACCACTGTCCGCCGTTTGTCACGCCTCTCACCGGCTCTGCTCTGTTTTCCCACTCTGTCGCTTCTTCAGCGGAGCGCGCTGTGTGCTTTTCAGCATGGGCTGGTGACGTATGCAAACTTGTTACAGGATGTGCCGGAAAGCGGCGTGAAAGCTCTCTTTCACGGCTGGTTTTTCCACGGACATCCCACTATAAACACGCCGTCTTTTTGCAGAGTGACAGTGCATGGGAAGTAAGCCTGACGAGTCAGCCTTCTCACTGAAGATCAAAAACAGCAGGAAACAGCGACAGAAGGGTTCAGCGCGCCTTTGGCCCTCCCGCAGGGATTTTGGCCTGTCCGTTATGACCCTTTATCACACCAGCAGTCTCCTTTCAGGCACTGCTGAGCGCCCTGGGTTATGGAGTGACCTGGAAATTACTGATGGTGCCCGTCGGCTTGCGAGTAGGCCCTGCCGCCGGGAATGTGTTACTGATCCTTCACCATCGTTACGATACCAGTTGCAACTTATGAGGTTCCCAGATGGAAAGTTCGTTTACCCCCATTGAACAGATGCTAAATTTCCGTGCTAATCGTCAGAAAGATTTCCCTTTACAGGAAATTATGCTGACCCGTCTCTGTATGCATATGCAGAGCAAACTGCTGGAAAACCGCAACAAGATGCTCAAGGCTCAGGGGATTAACGAGACGTTGTTTATGGCTCTAATTACCCTGGATGCCCAGGAAGATCACAGCATTCAGCCCTCCGAACTCAGCGCAGCGCTGGGTTCTTCCCGGACTAACGCCACCCGTATTGCGGATGAGCTGGAAAAACGCGGCTGGATTGAGCGCCGCGAGAGCGACAACGACCGTCGTTGTCTGCACCTGCACCTGACTGAAAAAGGCCATGAGTTCCTGCGTCAGCTGCTGCCTCCTCAGCACAAATCGTTGCAGTTGTTGTGGTCTTCGCTGAATGCTTCCGAAAAATCACAGCTGGAAGGCATTACCCGCAAATTACTGAACCGCCTCGATCAAATGGATGAAGAGGAAGTGGTCACGACCCTTTCCCGGTAACCTTTTCGGCAATAGCATATTGTGCGACGACCCGCCTGCCAGTAACCGCTATGTTAAACCGCGAATTTTTGACTTATGCCAGCGCTAACGCGCTGGCATTTTAGAATCCGGGAATGACCAGAGTTATTACCCGATGGCATGGATAAGTGGAGAAGAAAATGAGTGCAAACGCGGAGAACGTCAGCCCGCAACCGCCAGCCAATAAAAAGAAAAAACGTAAAATAGCGTTAATTTTTCTGGCTGCGCTGTTCATTCTTATCGGGGTGGCGTATCTGGTCTACTGGTTTATGGTGCTGCGCCATTACCAGGAAACCGATGATGCTTATGTGGCAGGTAACCAGGCGCAGGTCATGGCGCAGGTTGCTGGCAGCGTAAATAAGGTGTGGTTCGATAATACCGATTACGTCAAAAAAGGGGATGTGCTGGTTTCCCTGGATAAAACGGATGCGGAGCAGGCCTTTGAAAAAGCGCAGACGGCGCTGGCCACTACCGTGCGCCAGACGCATCAGCTGATCATCAATGGTCGTCAGTATCAGGCCAGTATCGATCTGCAAAAAACCGCTCTTGAGCAGGCGCAGTCAGATCTTAAGCGCCGTGAGCCGTTAGGCGCCGCCAATCTGATAGGCCGTGAAGACTTGCAGCATGCGCGTGATGCCGTGGCCACCGCTAAAGCGCAGCTTGATGTTGCTATGCAGCAGTTCAATGCTAACCAGGCGATGGTTCTCAACACTTCGCTGGAAAATCAGCCTGCGGTTAAACAGAGCGCGGCAGAGTTACGTGATGCCTGGCTGGCGTTACAGCGCACCGACGTAGTCAGCCCGATTGATGGCTATGTCTCCCGCCGCAGCGTGCAGGTTGGCTCGCAAATTACCTCTACCACGCCACTGCTGGCCGTTGTCCCGGCCCACAATCTGTGGGTGGATGCCAACTTCAAAGAGACCCAGCTGGCAGGCGTCCGCATCGGGCAGCCAGCCACCGTGGTCAGCGATATTTATGGCGACGATGTGGTCTACCACGGCAAAGTGGTTGGCCTGGATATGGGAACAGGCAGCGCCTTCTCACTGCTGCCAGCGCAGAACGCCACGGGCAACTGGATTAAAGTTGTCCAGCGCCTGCCGGTTCGTATTGAGCTGGATGCTGAAGAAGTGGCTAAACATCCGTTGCGTATCGGGCTGTCGACGCTGGTGAACATCGATACCGCCAGTACCGAAGGTGGAGTGCTGGCCACCAGCGTGCGTTCCGCGCCGGCCTATGAAACCAACGCGCTGGCACTGGATTTAGCACCAGCTAATCAGATGATTGCCGATATCATCCGCGCCAATGCAGGCTGAAAAAGCGGGAGGCAGTTGTGGCACAAAAACCGCTTGAGGGAACTCAGCTTGTTCTGATGACCATCGCGCTGTCGCTGGCCACGTTTATGCAGGTGCTGGACTCCACCATCGCTAACGTGGCTATTCCGACTATCGCCGGGAACCTGGGGGCATCAAACTCGCAGGGGACCTGGGTCATTACTTCGTTTGGGGTGGCTAACGCCATTTCGATCCCAATTACCGGCTGGCTGGCGAAACGTGTAGGTGAAGTAAAGCTGTTCCTGTGGTCAACGGCAGCCTTTGCCGTGGCCTCCTGGCTGTGCGGCATGTCCGACAGCCTGACGATGCTGATCTTCTTCCGTGTGGTTCAGGGGGTGGTGGCAGGCCCGCTGATCCCGCTCTCACAGAGTTTACTGCTCAACAATTACCCCCCAGCCAAGCGAAGTATCGCCCTGTCGTTATGGGCGATGACGGTGATCGTTGCGCCTATCTGCGGCCCGATTCTGGGCGGCTGGATCAGCGATAACTATCACTGGGGTTGGATCTTCTTTATCAACGTGCCAATAGGCGTTGTGGTGGTGATGCTGACGCTGCAAACCCTGCGAAACCGGGAGACGGCAACGGTAGTCCGGCCTATTGATACTGTGGGGCTGGTTCTGCTGGTGGTAGGTATTGGTTCGTTGCAGATCATGCTGGACCGGGGTAAAGAGCTGGACTGGTTCAGCTCGCCAGAAATAGTGGTATTGACGGTGCTGGCGGTCATCGCGCTCCTTGTGCTGTTGGTGTGGGAGCTGACGGACGATCATCCAATAGTGGATCTCTCGCTGTTCAAATCGCGTAACTTCACTATTGGCTGCGTGTCGATAAGCCTCGCCTATATGCTCTACTTCGGCTCAATAGTGCTGCTACCGCAACTGTTGCAGGAGGTCTATGGCTACACGGCAACCTGGGCGGGTCTGGCATCGGCCCCGGTGGGAATAATACCGGTGATCCTGTCGCCCATTATTGGCCGGTTCGCGCATAAACTGGATATGCGAAAGCTGGTCACCTTCAGCTTCATTATGTATGCCGTGTGCTTCTACTGGCGAGCCTATACGTTTGAGCCGGGGATGAACTTTGGTGCCTCTGCGTGGCCGCAGTTTATTCAGGGTTTTGCCGTGGCCTGCTTCTTTATGCCGCTGACCACTATCACCCTGTCCGGGCTGCCGCCTGAACGGATGGCGGCGGCTTCCAGTCTCTCCAACTTTACGCGAACGCTGGCGGGTTCTATCGGGACATCGATAACCACCACGCTCTGGACGAACAGAGAATCGATGCACCACAGCTATCTCAGCGAGTCTGTAAACCCTTACAACGTTAACTCGCAGGAGATGTACAGCAAGCTGGAACAGCTCGGTATGACGCACGACCAGGCTTCCGCCTGGATAGCGCAGCAGATTACTAACCAGGGTCTGATTATCTCCGCAAACGAGATTTTCTGGGTCTCTGCGGGCATATTCCTGGTGCTGCTGGTGGTGATCTGGTTTGCCCGTCCACCGTTCAGTTCTGGCGGCGGCGGCGGCGGAGCGCACTGATAGTCAGCCAAAAAAAACGGGCCTTGCGAGGCCCGTTTTTCATATCAGCAACAGCTTAAGCGTTCTGACGCCACCATTCTGCAAGCAGAATGCCGGTAGCCACAGAAACGTTCAGACTTTCCACGTTGCCTGTTCCACCGATGGAGACGCTCAGATCGCCCTGTTGCCAGGTACTGTCTGACAAACCATCGCTTTCCTGGCCCAGCACCAGCACCATCTTAGCGGGCAATGTTGCCTGCGCTAGCGGCGTGCCTTTGTGGCTGGAAGTGGTGACAATGGTGTAGCCCGCTTTACGGAAAGCGTTCAGACCCGCCACAAAGCTTTCGCCACTGATCGCCTGAACATGCTCGGCCCCGCCTTCTGCCGTGCGCACTGCTGCACCGGACTCCAGTAAGGAAGCATCATCCACCAGCACACCTTTCGCGCCGAAGTGCGCACAGCTGCGCATCATGCCGCCCAGGTTGTGCGGATTGCCAATTTGCTCCAGCGCCAATACGCAATCTTTCTCGCCCGCGTTTGCCAGCCACTCACTCACTGGCATACCAGAGCGTTTCTTGATCAGGAAGCAGACGCCACCGTGGTGCTCCGTGCCGGACGCTTTAGCCAGTTCGGCTTCATCCACCACATGATACGCTTTACGGTTAGCCGCCATCCATTTCAGCGCCTCGCGGAAACGTGGGGTCACTTCCTGGACAAACCAGGCACGCACGATGCAGTCCGGGCGGCTCTGGAACAGCGCCTGGCAGGCGTTTTCGCCATACACGCGCGTCTCTTCCTGACGCTGACGACGGATCTGCTCCGGGTCAACATAGCTCTTCCCGCTGATGCCACCGTGATCCGGTTTATTGTCATCGGGCGCTGACGGCGCGCGTGAAACCGTGCGCCATGGTGATTCACCCGGTGCTACGTCGCGATCGCGCCCGCCACGCGGCTTGCTTTCTGTATTGCGTGAAGGACGACGACTGTCATCCTGACGAGGTCCACCTTTACCGGTACGGGGATTAGCCCCGCCTTTGTTACTCTCGTCTTCACTGCGGACATACATCACTTTGACTTTACCGCTTTTACCTTTAAATTCGTCGTTCATTTTCCCTCCACCTGGCTGAGCGCGAAGCGCGCAGAGTACCTGATGTGACGCCGCTTAGCTATTAACTTCCACTAAAAGCGTCTGTTGTGCAGCATCCGGGCAGGATGTCCCGGTTGGCAAGGCTGTCAGTCACCGCCTATTATACCCATCGAACAAATCTCTTTGTTGCCAGCAAGCCGGACACGCATAATTATCAGCTATGACTCAGGAATGCGGTAAGTGAATGCTTACCCTTAATCATCACCGAGGTGAATCAATGAATACGGTTTGTAGTTCATGCCAGGCGACGAATCGCGTTCCGCCAGAGCGCGTGGCTGAAGGCGCAAAATGCGGACGCTGCGGCACTCCTCTTTTTGCCGGCGAAGTGATCAATGCCACCACGGCAACCCTGGATAAATATTTGCAGGACGACCTGCCCGTGGTTGTCGACTTCTGGGCGCCCTGGTGTGGGCCTTGCGTTAACTTCGCACCGGTTTATAAAAATGTGGCGGAAGAGCGCAGCGGCAAGATCCGCTTTTTAAAAGTGAACACCGAAGCGGAGCCGGAGCTTAGCGCCCGTTTTCGCATCCGCAGCATTCCTACAATTATGGTCTTTAAACAGGGCCAGATGGTAGATATGCTTAACGGCGCGATGCCGAAAGCCCCGTTTGAGTCGTGGCTTGACGAAAATCTCTGATTCGTTGCTAAGTGGTCAGGCCTGCCTGACCACTACTGCTCCCGCCCCGTTTCCGCTAGAATAGCGTTTTCCCTGAATTCGCTCCCATGACTGATAACGCTGTCCTGCGCCTGCGCGCTGAACGTCTTGCCCGCGCCACCCGTCCTTTTCTTGCCCGCGGCAACCGCACCGTTCGCTGCCAGCGCTGCCTGCTTCCGCAACGAAATTGCCTGTGCGCCACGCTGCAACCTCAACAGGCCCGCAGCCGTTTCTGCCTGGTGATGTTTGATACCGAGCCGATGAAGCCCAGTAATACGGGACGGCTGATTGCAGATATTCTTCCTGATACGCAGGCGTTTGGCTGGTCACGTACCGAGCCTGATCCAGCGCTGCTGGCAGCGGTAGAGAACCCAGACGTTCAGCCTCTGGTGGTTTTTCCTGAGTCCTACGCCGATGCCGGGCGACCGGTAATAAATCACCCGCCGATGAGCGGCAAACCGCCTCTTTTCATTATGCTGGATGGCACCTGGACTGAGGCGCGCAAGATGTTCCGCAAAAGTCCGTGGCTGGACAGATTACCGGTTATGTCACTGACGCTTCACCGCCCCTCAAATTACCAGCTTCGCGAGGTACACGCGGAAGGCCAGCACTGTACTGCTGAAGTTGCCGCTGAATTACTGTTGCAGGCTGGTGATACCGCCGCCGGCGAGGCGCTGTTCAGCCATTTCGATCTGTTCCGCCAGCGCTATCTGGCCGGTAAACCGCATCATCCGCTGCATCAAAATGCGGCTCAGCACCCGGAATCCTGCCCGTGATCGTTTTATTCTGACGGATGACAACGGGCAGAGTCGGCAGAACAGGTTAGAATCAGGGAATCTTTTCAAGGGAGTCAAGAATGAGCCAGCGCGGATTAGAAGCCCTGTTACGACCTAAATCGATAGCGGTGATTGGTGCCTCCTCCCGCCCGGAGCGTGCGGGTTATCTGATGATGCGTAATCTGCTGGCGGGAGGGTTTAATGGCCCTGTGCTGCCAGTTAATCCCAGATATAAAGCCGTTTGCGGCGTGCTTACCTGGCCCGATATCGCCAGCCTGCCGCTCTCCCCTGATCTTGCTGTTCTCTGTACTCATGCCAGCCGCAACCTTGAACTGCTCCGCCAACTGGGCGAACGGGGCTGCAAGGCCTGCATTATTCTTTCCGCCCCGGCGAGCCAGCTGGAGGCGCTGAAACGGTGCGCCAGCGAATGGCAAATCCGTCTGCTTGGCCCCAACAGTCTGGGTCTGTTGGCCCCCTGGCAGGGGCTTAACGCCAGTTTTTCACCCGTGCCGATCCAGAAAGGCAAGCTGGCGTTTATCTCCCAGTCTGCCGCCGTCTCTAATACCATTCTGGACTGGGCGCAACAGCGCCAGCTGGGCTTCTCCTGGTTTATTGCGCTGGGTGACAGCCTGGATATTGATGCGGACGATCTGCTGGACTTTCTGGCAAGAGACGGCAAAACCAGCGCTATTTTGCTCTACCTTGAGCATTTGAGCGATGCCCGCCGGTTTGTCTCGGCCGCCCGCAGTGCTTCCCGCAATAAGCCTATTCTGGTGATCAAAAGCGGCCGCAGCCAGCAGGCACAGCAACTACTGAAAACCCACGCAGGGCTTGATGCCGCCTGGGATGCGGCAATCCAGCGCGCTGGTTTGCTGCGCGTGCAGGATACCCACGAGCTTTTTTCCGCCGTAGAGACCTTGAGCCACATGCGCCCCTTACGCGGTGAAAGGCTGATGATTATCAGTAACGGTGCGGCTCCTGCGGCACTGGCCCTTGACGCCTTAGAAGCAAGAAACGGCAAGCTGGCGAAGCTGAGTGAGGAATTGCTAACCGATCTGCAAAATCTGTTATCTGATGAGATAAATGCAGGGAATCCGCTGGATTTAAAAGATGATGCCACGCCTGAACGTTATATTCAGGTTGTTTCGCGGCTGCTGGAGAGTACCGATATTGATGCGCTGATGATTATCCACGCCCCAAGCGCTGTGGCGCCCGCCACGTTAACGGCGCAGCGGCTGATTGAGACAATCCTGAAGCATCCCCGCGCAAAGCAGCTTACGCTGCTGACCAACTGGTGCGGCGAGTTCTCCTCACCCGAGGCACGCAGGTTGTTCAGTGATGCCGGTATTCCAACCTATCGAACGCCTGAGGGCACGGTCACCGCCTTTATGCATATGGTGGAATATCGCCGTAACCAGAAGCAGCTTCGCGAAACCCCCGCTTTGCCCGCCAATCTTACGGCCAATACCGCCGAGGCGCATCAGTTGATCCGCGCCGCGCTGGACGAAGGGGCTTCCACGCTGGATACGCATGAAGTTCAGGCTATTTTGCAAGCCTATGGTCTGAACACGTTGCCAACCTGGATAGCCAGCGACAGTGTGGAAGCGGTGCATATTGCCGGTCAGATTGGCTACCCTGTGGCGCTGAAACTCCGCTCCCCGGATATTCCCCATAAGTCAGAAGTTCAGGGTGTGATGCTCTACCTGCGCACCGCCAGCGAAGTACAGCAGGCAGCGGAAGCCATTATCGACAGGGTAAAACTCGCCTGGCCGCAAGCCAGCATTCATGGGCTACTGGTACAGAGCATGGCTAATCGCGCCGGTGCTCAGGAGTTACGGATTGTTGTCGAGCAGGACCCGGTTTTCGGCCCGATGATCATGTTAGGCGAAGGGGGAATCGAGTGGCAGGCCGACAAACAGGCCGTCGTGGCTCTGCCTCCTCTTAATATGACGCTGGCTCGCTATCTGGTGATTCAGGCGATTAAAAGCGGCAAAATCCGCAGCCGTAGTGCGCTTCAGCCGCTTGATATTGCCGGCATCAGTCAGGTGCTGGTGCAGGTTTCTAACCTTATTGTTGATTGCCCGGAAATTGTCCGGCTGGATATTCATCCGCTGCTTGCCGCAGGCAGTGAATTTTCACTGCTCGATGTCACAATGCAGCTGGCTGATTTTAAGGGTGACCCGGAAGCGCGGCTGGCCATTCGTCCCTACCCTCATGCGCTGGAAGAGCAGGTAGTCTTAAAGAATGGCGACTCCTGCCTGTTTCGCCCTATCCTGCCGGAAGATGAACCTTTGCTCAGAGAGTTTATCGCTCGGGTCACTAAAGAAGATCTCTATTATCGCTACTTCAGTGAGATCAACGAGTTCACTCATGACGATTTGGCTAACATGACGCAAATCGACTACGATCGGGAGATGGCAATTGTTGCGGTACGTAAATATCACGGCAAAGATGAGATCATCGGCGTGACGCGCGCAATTTCAGATGCTGATAATATTGATGCCGAATTTTCCGTGCTGGTGCGTTCGGATCTTAAGGGTCTGGGCCTTGGCCGACGGTTATTAGAGAAAATGATTGTTTATACCCGGCAGCATGGTTTGCAGCAGTTAAATGGCATTACCATGCCGGGAAATCAGGGGATGATAGCCTTAGCGCGTAAGCTTGGCTTTGCCGTAGATGTGCAGATTGAAGAGGGTATTGTGGGACTTTCGCTCACATTTTGCGCCTCCTGATAATGTCTGGAAACGTAAAACTAAAACCATCGCGGCCAACTAATGGTAATATTCGCGGTTATAGTGATGATTTTATGGCAAAAGGCCATTCTATGAACAGAGAAGATACGCACTGTGATGTTGTCTAAATTTAAACGTAATAAACACCAACAGCACCTTGCGGACCTGCCAAAACTGGCTCAGTCGGAGGCTGATTTCAGCACGTTGTATTCAGCGGCTGATTTTCGCCAGACTCTGCTGGAAAAAATCGCTGGTGCCACCAGGCGCATCTGTATTGTGGCGCTATACCTTGAGAACGATGATGGTGGGCGCAGCATTCTTGAAGCGCTGTATGAAGCTAAGCGCCTTCGGCCTGAACTGGATGTCCGCGTACTGGTTGACTGGCATCGTGCACAGCGTGGCCGCATTGGCGCCGCACGCACCGCTACCAATGCAGACTGGTACTGCGAGCTGGCCGACAATCACCCCGATATCAAAATTTCTGTTTATGGCGTGCCGGTCAACACGCGTGAAGCGCTGGGTGTTCTGCACCTGAAAGGTTCGATCATTGATGATCTGCTCTTCTACACCGGTGCCAGCCTGAACGATGTCTATCTTCATCAGCACGATAAATACCGTTACGATCGCTATCATCTCATTACCAATCCTGCGCTCGCAGATACCATGTTCAACTGGATAGAGACCAATCTGATCCAGGCTGAAGCCGTTCACCGGCTCGATCAGCATGAACGTCCCAAAAGCCCGGAAATCAAATATGAAACGCGCCAGTTCCGTCAGGATCTGCGCGGGTTTGATTATCAGTTTAAGGGCAACGCCAGTAACGAGCAGTTAGCGGTCACGCCGCTGGTGGGATTGGGTAAACGTAGCCTGCTGAATAAGACCATCTTTCATCTGATGCCCTGTGCCGAGCAGAAGCTGACGCTATGCACACCCTATTTCAATATGCCGGCCATTCTGGTACGTAACATCATCTGGCTGCTGCGGCAGGGAAGAGAAGTTGAGATTATCGTCGGTGATAAAACAGCTAATGATTTTTATATTCCGGAAGATCAGCCGTTTAAAATTATCGGCGCGCTGCCCTATCTGTATGAAATTAATCTTCGCCGTTTCCTGAGCCGCTTGCAGTACTACGTGACCAACGGTCAGCTGACCGTGCGCCTGTGGAAAGAGGGTGAAAATAGTTACCATCTCAAAGGGATGTGGGTTGATGATGAGTGGATGCTGATTACCGGCAATAACCTCAACCCACGCGCATGGCGGCTGGATCTGGAAAATGCCATTTTAATCCACGATCCTCTGCATCAGCTTACTGCACAAAGCAGCCGCGAGCTGGAGCTGATTCGTCAGAATACCACGGTCGTGCAGCATTACCGCGATCTGGAAAGCATTGCCGATTATCCGCTGAAAGTGCGCAAGCTGATCCGCCGCCTGCGCAGGATCCGCATAGACAGATTGATTAGCCGGATCCTTTAAGTTCGCCTCTTTCAGGCCCTGTCAGCGACGGGGCCTTTTTACAGGAAGCTTTATGCGCAAACTACTGCTGTTGTCAGTTCTCTGCTGTACCGGCTGCACGCACATGGCTCAGGACAGCTGGAGTGGCACAGATAAAGCGCAGCACTTCTTCTCTTCCGCTTTTCTCACCGCAGCCGGAAACGCTTACGGTGAAAAGCAGCACTGGAGCCAGGGCCAAAGCGCCAGTTTTGGCCTGATGTTTGCCATCAGCCTGGGCGCAGCGAAAGAACTTTATGACAGTCGTCAGGGCGGAACAGGTTGGAGCTGGAAGGATTTTAGCTGGGATATAGCCGGTGCAGCCACCGGCTATACACTATGGAACATCACCCGCTGAGAGTGATGCCGTTTTCTTCTTCATGTTGTGCCCATCAGTCGCGACCTGGTGCCGCTTCCTTTCTTTTGCAGTAACAGACGCTGTCTGATGAGCAACAGTCGCCGCTTATAACCTGATGCCCTTTCCTCTCCTGTGCAGCAGCAGTGAGACCAGGAAAGCAACCGCGCCCATAGCAGAGACATACCAGAAGAAGGTAGTTTCACTGCCCGCCGCCTTCAGCGACAGCGCCACGTACTCCGCCGATCCGCCAAATACCGCATTAGCCACCGCATAAGATAATCCCACGCCCAGCGCGCGCACTTCAGGCGGGAACATTTCAGCCTTCAGGATCCCACTGATTGAGGTATAGAAACTGGTGATCAGCAGGGAAATCATCACCAGCATAAAGGCAAGCCAGGGACTGTTAACGCTTTGCAGCATCGTCAGCACCGGGACGGTACAGATTGCTGCCAGTCCGCCAAAGATCAGCATTGAGCTTCGACGGCCAATTTTATCGGACAAGGCGCCAATAAAAGGCTGTATCAACATAAAGATAAACAGTGCAGCGGTCATTATGGCGCTTGCTGTCCTGGTATCCATGCCCGAGGTATTCACCAGATATTTCTGCATATAGGTAGTAAAGGTGTAGAAACTCAGCGAACCGCCAGCGGTGAACCCAAGAACCATGATAAAAGCACGGCGATTTTTCCACAGACCTCTCAGAGAACCGGCATCTTTATGTTTACGCGTTTTGCTGTCTGAAGTTTCATTCAGTGAGCGGCGCAGAAAAAGCGCCACAACTGCCAGCACGGCACCCAGCGCAAACGGAATGCGCCAGCCCCAGCTACGAAGCTCTTCATCACTGAGAATTTGCTGCAACACGACGACAGTAAGAAGAGCCAGCAGCTGCCCCCCGATCAAGGTAACGTACTGGAAAGAAGCGTAAAATCCTTTTTTTCCCTCAACCGCGACTTCACTCATATAGGTTGCGCTGGTGCCATACTCCCCACCGACTGAAAGTCCCTGGAAAAGGCGGGCCAGCAGTAAAAGCGCGGGCGCCCAGACCCCAATTGTTGCGTAGCCCGGCAGGCAGGCAATGACCAGCGATCCAAAGCACATCATGCAAACCGATATCAGCATCGATTTCTTACGGCCATGTTTATCGCCGATGTAGCCAAACAGCCAGCCGCCAATCGGACGCATCAGAAAGCCCGCAGCAAAGACGCCAGCCGTTTGCAGCAGTTGCGTTGTGGGATTACCGCTGGGGAAAAAGACGTGGGCAAAATAGAGGGAGCAGAACGAATAGACATAAAAATCAAACCATTCCACCAGGTTCCCCGATGAAGCGCCAACAATTGCCCCGATCCTTTGACGCGTGCTGAGAGCATCTTTCACCGCGTCAGGCTGCTGTTGTGATGTGGCATCTGCCATATAATTAACCTCTTTTTTATCCCTTGCTAATAATTAGCGACAGAAGTGAAACAACAACCAGCAGTAAACCTTACTGGCAGACGGTTAACGACTTGTTTTTCGTGTTGTTGTTACAAAACTGTGAAGTAGATTGGATTACAAAGGAAGAATTTACAGAAACAAAAAAGGCCCCGTGCGTCAGCGCGGGGCCTTTTTGTTTATTCTTCTGCACCGGCGGGGATCGCGCCGCGCCTGCCGGAC